>NZ_BAXB01000001.1 GCF_000698145.1 Geomicrobium sp. JCM 19039 | reverse complement strand
ATATGTGACCGTTGAGGGCGGAAAGTGCCCGGTTTGAGGGCTGGATTGTCACATAAGTAAGAGGTCATAACATTGCTGGTGCCAGGTGGTGACCAGCAATCACATCTTTTTACCCTTCGGCCAACGTTTTCCGTGTTGTCCGCAACCCTTGCAGTGACGAACAACGATCGGCAACGAAGTTGTCGATGTGAGATGAATTTCAACAGACAATAGGTAGGAGTTTGCCCGTAAAGACCGATCTCGGTCATCGGATTCAGTGCATTTCTTTCGTTCAACCAAGATAAATTGAATGGATTTTACATTCTCTTAATTTGCGTTGTTGGGCGTTGGGTGGGAGGGATAGCCCAGTGCTGGGTGCAATGTTGCGCGCAAGTTTGCCTAGTTTAACGATTTTGGTGCTCATTCCGCTAAACTCCTGCGCAGTTTGTTCCAACTTGCGCGCAGATTCCAAGCTGAAGTGCCAACGACACGTCGGCATCAAAAGGGCCGAAACGAAACCGCACTCGGTTCGGCGCGGCTCGCGCCGACGTCTTGTGGATACTTCATTGCGGGGATGTACACATAACCCGGTAATCTGTTACCGAGTTTATGAGAATATACCGCTTTTCCTACGATTCCCCCAACTCGAGCACAGTTTCCACTTTCCCAAGCTTACCACTGGTTCTTGAAGAAATTCTTTCGTTCAACTCATATAGATCACCAATCTCCTAATGATTCCCAAATGTTGTACGATTAGAGTTTTATGTGAGCAAACACCACCTTCATCTCGGTAGAGAACGAATGCTATACTTGGCTGGCGCGAGTTCTCTCTAGAATTACTCACTCAGATCGAGCGCCTAAAAAAATGAACGAATTCCTCCTTCCAAAGCCTCCTTCATTCTCTCCATATTACGTTCACGTCCCAAAACCAAACTAATCTTCACCACACTATCCCCCTGAATCATCCGATGATTCAGGGGGATTCCTTCATTATCATGTCACTATTCCGTTATGCGGCGGCATCTTGATCCGCGGCCTTGGATCTGGCAGCTCGATTGCCGGTAACACTGTAATGACCATTTCATCATCGGATCGAACACTTCCTGCTTCGTTTACAGCTTCTGCATGAAGTACATACTCACCAGGAGCGAGTGTTAACCTGGTAGAAAACACGCCATGTTCGTCACTGTATACCGCCTCCAATCGCTCTTCTCCTGTGTAGATTTGAATGCGTGTATTCGGATCCGCTGTTCCTTCTACAATTATGGAACGTTCCCGGTATTCACCTGATGTTTCTTTCCAAACCGGGGCGTTCGGAAGTGGTACTTCATCCATTTCCGCTTCCTTCGCCCAAGTAACGGCTTCAAGGAACAATTCTTTTCCATCTGTCGCCCACCCTCGTTCAGGGCCTGTCATGTTATTGACGGCAAACATAGAAAGCAATACGTGTACATGAGATTGACTTCGGTATTCATACCCAAACCCTGTACCTCGTTCCGTATCACCGACAACAACTTGTCCACCTACGGTTCCTTCATAACCTGTAAACGTTGCGTACGGACTTCCTTCAGCTAGAATCTGAATTTGCTCATCGGCGAACGAAGCAAAGATTGGATGGTCTTTGGTCTGGATCGACACTGCCCCTTCACCGTATCCTTGCTCGTCTCGATGAAACCCGTCAAAGATTTCGCTTAATGCTTGGAATGTGCCACTATTCCCCCACGTATCCAACAAGACGAGACTCACATTAGCAGCGTCCGTAAGATCAATAATTTGTTGGAGTTGGGCAACGTCTGTCGCTTCATTGACAATCACAAGGTCAAACGCCTCTACGTTGAGTTCTCCGTCTGCTTGAATCGGTACTGCTGCGATATCCTGTTGCTGTAAGAATGTGCTTAGCTCTCCTCGGTAATCACCAACAACAGCAACATCGTGTGCTGACAGTTCCACATTTACCGTTTCATCATGCCCATCTTCTAGAGTGATTTCTCTTATTACATTCATGTATCCTTCTTTGTGGAATTCAAGTGTATAAGATCCTGCCACCAATCCTTCGAATACGTATTCTCCACCAGCGTTTGTTTCGGCACTTCTCGTTTCTCCGTTATCCAATACTACGCTCACTTCTTGTAACGAGTCCCCCGTTGTACCATCTGTAACAACACCCGCCACTTGCATAACCGGCAGTGATTGCAATGTGAAATTCACTTCTACTGATTCACTATTACTTGCGACAGTCACTTGCTTTTCTTCGTATTCATAGCCGTCTCGCTCCGCTCGAATTGTGTAATCACCTGCTGCGACACTAAGCTGATACTCACCCTCTTCATTGGTTACAGTCTGACGATCAAGCGCATTAATACGCACGGTTGCGCCTTCCAATCTCTCACCATCTTCATCTGTGACAACGCCCACAATTTCTGAAGATGCCGATTGCGAAGCCCATCGAATCCCATTAATGAATATCGTTTTTGCATCTTCTGTCCAGCGATGATTCGGATGACCGTATGTGGACGATGCGAGTCCGGCCATAAGCAAATGAACATGATTGCTTGAACGGAATTCGTATCCGATGCTAGAACCGAGCTCTTGTTGCTCAAGGCCTACACTACTTGCAATCACTTGTCCATCGTAATCATTAAATACCGCATACTGTTGGTTCCCACTCGCGTTATGAAGTACATCAATCCGCTCTCCTTCTTCGAACCCTGCAAAAATCGGATGCTCTTCGGCAACTTCATAACGAACGGTATTCGCTACAAACCCTTGAGACGTGCTACTCGGGTTCCCGGTGTAATCACGCAATGCATTAATCGGACTTGCGCCGAATTGACTTAAAAACACAAGACTCGTCTCCGCATCATCTGCTGCTTGAATCAATTGTTGAAACGCTTGTTCTGAGGCAGGTGCAGGTGCTTCATTCATAATAATCACCTCATAATCACCCGCTTGTTCTGTCAGCTGTTCAACTTGATTTCTTGCATACTCGGACACATCATACCCTTCTTCTTCAAGCAGTGGTCCTAAACGATCATGATTTACAGGAGAGGCAAACAGCGCAACATCATCTGCCCTATTAGATTGATTTGCACTGACGTCTCCTCTCCCTCAGTGATCGTTACTTGCTCTGTTACAGGTTGAAATCCTTCTTTATAAAAACGAATATCGTAATTTCCTTCCGGAAGCGTTACGGCAAATGTCCCGTCTTCTCCCGTCGATGTTGTAACACCACTGTTTATAACGTCAACGACTACCCCTTCTAACGGTTCACCTGCCCCTAATATTTCTCCGATCAGCTGCCCTGATTGATCCACTTCCATTTCAAATACTTGCTCAATAACGTTACCATTTTCGATCGATTGTTCATACGTAACATCTCGATGTCCAAACGCAGATAAATGAAGCGTGTACGTGCCTTCAGGCAACGCGATAAAAAATTCGCCATTAGCACGTGTTTCTACTTCATCTCCAGTCTCTTCAATGTGAATGGTTCCTTGGACCGGTGTACCGAAGTTGTTCATGAGCGTCCCATGAATTTCGCCTGCGTAACTTTCTTCTGTATCAATTGCATAAAGAATCGCGTTATCAATAATTTGCGCGCGATTGTCATCATAGTTCTCATGCCCAGGATAGAAGTGAGTATTAATGGTCATGCCTGCTAGCAGAATTTCAATACTCTCCGCTGTCCTCCCCTTCATCCCGACCATGCTACCGATGTTGTCCACGCCTTCTTTTGTTTGCTCAGCTAAAATATGACCGCTATACCCATCAAAACCGTAATAGTAGTTTGATTGATTCGTAAATGTAAATGTCTCATCCACATTGGCAAAAATCGGGTGATCGGTCGCTGTCACCAAAGCTGCATTCTCACCGGCCACATTTCCCCGGTACTCTATTTCAGGATCATTCATATAATCTACGAGATAACGAATGCTTCCTCTACCCCCATGTTGACCTGTCCAAATCACAGGCGTACGAGTCGCATCTAACGCTTCTGTAAAGCGGATAAACTCCTCTTCGCTCGGAATGAGTTGGTTATTGAAATCAGAATTGGCAAATACGAGATCCACTTCTTCAATCATTTCTGTGTCCGTATACAGAAAATCTTCCGTAACGTAACCTTGATATTGTAAATAACTGCTCAGGTTAGCACCTGTTCCTGATGAACGGTCGACAATGATGCCTACAGTTGGTGAGCTCCGCATTCCTATTTCTAATTGGATATTCTCATTCGGAGCTACGTCCACATCAACTTCTTGACGCAACAAGCCTTCTTTATAAAGAGAGACGGTATAAGAACCTGGCTCCACTGCATCAAATCTAAAACTACCATCAGCGTTCGTTGCTGTAGTGCGCTCCGTTGGCTGAAGTGATACTTCCACATCAGCAATCGCACCGTACTCAAACAGTTGATTCACACTGCCTTGAATGCTTCCCGCATCTTCAGCCGCTGGTAGCACAATATCAAGCATTTCAAGATCTTCATTTATGCTTACCTCAATTTCTTCTGTCGCATAACCAAATGCCTCCACGCGCACATTTGCTTCACCAGCAATGGATGGGATGGTGAAAGAAGCATCATCTTCAGCTGTTCGATCTGCGAGCGTCGCATCATCGATTGAAACCGTCACATCCGCGCGAATGGCTTCGCCATTTTCATTGGTTACCGTTCCTGCTACTTCGTAAAACTGTTCGTACGCGGCCCAAAGGGTTGCGTCGATGAACATGTCCTTCCCGGATGCCGTATAATCATCACCAGACTTGGCGATCTCAACGGCATGAGCACTCATGAGAAGTTCAACACTCTCCGGTGATGTCGGCGTGAACGCCACACCTGTTCCGTGAGGCGCTTCACCTACATGTGCCACCTGAGCAAGGGAGAATCCATCATACTCATTAAACGCAGTTACTCTGCTCGCTGTTGGCGTTAACAGTCCAATATTGCCTGTTTCGTTAGCAAAAATCGGATGTTCGTCTTCAACAACATACTCAGCAGCCGTTTGACGATGGTCAACTCTCGTACGTTCCCCAGGATGGTCCCGGTGGTTGTGAAGATGCGAAATTCCACCACCACTAAAATAAGTGTCTCCGTACACTACGCTCGTTTCCCTCGCTATCGCTGCTTCTTCAAAAGCGGCAAAGTCTGATGCACTGACATTGGTTTCATTGTTAAACCAAACCACATCATAGTCTCCGACGGTTTCTACGATGTCGGCTGTTGAACTGTACCGTTCTGCTTCGATATTTACTTCCTCAAAAATGGCTTGTAAGTGATCATTACCAATCGCACGGTCTCCTATAATGGCGACGTTCGGTACCGGCTCCATGAAGATTTGTTGCTCAACCGAGGAAGACGCGACCGTAACTGTCGTCTCGAAGTGGACAAATGATTCGAGTTGTGACGTTAATTGATATTCGCCTTCTGTTAGCTCAGTAAAGACATAGGATCCCTCTCCATCGGACGTCGTTTCTTGAATGACCTCCCCACCTTCATCACGCAGCTGCAATTTAGCCCCTTCTAGCGGAGTGTTGGTTTGCGCGTTCACGACATCCCCACTAATCTGACTGCCGTCAGATTCGCCCATCTCCACTTCTATTACACCGGCTTCTCCGTAAACAAAGTCAACGTCAACGGTTTCGATCTCATATCCCGAATGACGAACTTCTACAGTAAATTCACCTTCTTCATGATGCAACACGGCTTCACCGTCACGATCAGCTGTCGTTTGCAAACCTGTTTCACGAACCGTCGTTCTTGCTTGTAAAGGATCCCCATTCGTATCCACGATCGTTACGCGCAGTTCTCCAAATCGTGTTTCTTCATCTAATAAATAATCCAACGTTGCGAGCAACACTTCGTGTTGGCCATGTAGCCAATGTTGTTGAGGTTGGTTCCAACTCGCTGCTGTAAATGTTGATAACAGCACATGTGCGCTCTCTTCAGACACAGGTTTGTAAGCAACGCCAGTTCCTGCAGTCCCGATCAAACCACTCTCAATATCTCCCAAATGGATGCCGCTGTACCCGTTAAACCACGATGCGTTTGCACTACTTGCAAAGGGTAACCGGTTCCCTGGCGCTAACCCTTGCAATATCGGATGAGCTTGTTGTACCTCTAATGTAAGAGAAGTCGATCCATAGTTTGATTGATGTGAGTCAGGGTCTCCGTAGTACTCGACGAGATGTTGAATCGATCCATAACTCGGTCCCCACGTATCAGCGAACACGAGGTCAACATCTTCGGCATTCGCCTCATCAATTAAATCTCGTACTTCCTCATCACTCGGTTGCCAGCCGCCTGAACATATGCCCCGTTCAAGTACACCACTTCATATCGCTCAATGTCATCAACAAAACCATCCCACTCACGCTCTTCGACACGGTACCCTTGCTGCGTGATTAGATCTGTTATTGATGACTCGTAGTCGTTTAACACAGCAATATCAAAAGGTGCCATCTGC
The DNA here is from genome assembly GCF_000698145.1 of Geomicrobium sp. JCM 19039. GTDB lineage: Bacteria > Bacillota > Bacilli > Bacillales > Marinococcaceae > Geomicrobium_A. The sequence continues at coordinate 416,403 of NZ_BAXB01000001.1, read as the reverse complement.
CAATCCACTCTTTTTCGCTGCCCTTCAACAATCGTCAATTCAGACTGAAAATCTTCATATCCACCTGCTTTTGCTGTTACTGTATACGTTCCGGCAGCAATATTGTCTAACTCAAATCGGCCTGATTCATTCGTTGTCCATTTAATTTCAGTATCTTGCAGTGAGAACTCGACACCAGAAATCGGTTCTCCAGTTCTTTCATTTGTAACTGTACCGATAAACCTTCCATCTCCAACCGGCGCCAAAGAGTACTCCTGCTCATGAATATGCCCAGATCGAAACTCGAGCGTCTCGATAACTTGCTCGTATCCATACGCACCGACACGCACCTCATGTTCTCCAGGCAATACTTCGAGAAGAAACTCTCCTTGCTCGTCCGCGGTGACCACTTGATCCGTTCCCACAACGCGAACCGTACCTTGAAGAGCTTCACCGGACTCATCAGCAATCACACCAGTGAGCATACCTGGGGACAAAAATGAAAGGAGCGCATCATGAGTCGTCATAAATAAGTTCCCATCAAGAATGGCTGGGGTGGAGCTACTCGCTGCACCTATTCCCCATTGACCGAGACTTTCACCATTCGCACTATCAATGGCTGTCAATGTGTTCGTATTGTCGGACAAGTAAAAGGTGCCGCTCCCGTCCATTGCCCCGTTGTTCACCGTTGTACCCACCTCACGGTTTTCCCAAATCATTTCACCCGTGTCGGTATCAAATCCCCGTACACCACCTACAGTTGCGGAACTCGCAATCACAACTGATCCAGCGACTACCGGTCCAGCGGCTTGCGTATCACCCATCCCATCAGCTTCCCATAGAACAGTTCCACTATTCGCTTCGATCGCATACAGGGTCCCATTTGCTGAGAAATTCGTACTAAACGCATAAATTGTGCCATCTTTCACTGCAGGCGTTGCCGCAAACCCTTCTTGGCTACCCGTTTGTACATGCCAGTTTTCAGACCCATCTTCAAGAGACAAGGCATAAATCGCTCTGCCTGAGTATGAACCTACGACCAATTGCTCCTCGGCAATCGCCGCACCAAAATACGTATCTCCTTGAACTTCGGTACGCCACAATTCACTGCCATTCTCAGCTTGAATCGCCACGACCGTCGTGTTTCCACTAATGTTCGACGTTAAATATAAAACACCGTCATGATACAGAGGTGACTCATAAATCGGCACATTGTCGAGAACGATTTCCCAATCCACGACCCCGGTATCGAGATGAATACGATACAGCCGTTGATTCTGCCTCCTGTTACATACACATAATCACCGGCAATGGTCGGCGTGGAACGATTCAAACTTTGCGTACGGTACGACCACCTTGTTTCTTCACGATCACGATCCACCGCATGCACATAGCCCGCATCTGTCGTATAAACGATCGTGTCCTCATTCGCAACCGGTGAGGAGAAAATCGTTCTTCCCGGGGCTGATGATTCCCACGCTAAGTCTACAAAGGATGAATCAACATGTGAATCCGCAACGGCATTTCTTTCAACATTCTGATTTCTCGTTTGCCAGTACGGCTCCTCCGATGTTTCACTTCGTTGGACGGTAATCGTCACTTCATCGGTAGCGGCAACATCCACCTCGTATGTTGTGTTGGCAATTCCACGCCCACTCACACTCAATGTGTAAACACCTAAAGGCAAGCCACGAATCGTAAATGCCCCGTTATCATCTGTCCAAACGGCAGAGAGCGGCGCGTCTTGCACCCGAATCCTCGCAGCGGGCACCCCTTCCCCGTCTTCATCAACGACCAATCCTGAGAGATCCGTCTGTGCAGTTTCATTTAAGGTGACGGCCAATTCAACCGTCTCCCCACGTGTCACTTCAAAGGAAAATTCACTCGTCTCATACCCGAACGCTCGAGCAAGTCCGACGTGACTGCCTTCTCTTATTGAAAAAGCAAACGTCCCGTCATCGTTCGTATCCACGTGGATTTGCTCTTGTTCGACTTCGATGCTGCCGGGAATTGCGTTACCATCAGAATCGGTAAGTGTTCCTTCGACAGTGCCTGCGTAACCTGCGATGGTTACCGCTTGATAGGCGTTCGCAATCCCTTCTCCGTAAATGACATTTGGCAAGCTGCCCATATGTGTTTCTGCTCTTGCAGTATCTTTTAATACGTTTCGAATGTCTTGGATCGTCATGTCTGTGTTGGCTTCAATCATGAGAGCAATGACGCCGGCAACGTGGGGCGCTGCCATTGATGTCCCACTAATCGTATGATACCCTCCCCCTGGCCACGCAGAATAGATTTGCGCACCTGGCGCAGACACTTCCGGCTTGATGTAAGATTCTCCGTCCCACACTACCGGCCCTCGACTTGAGAAGTCGGCAATCTGATCCAATCGATTTGTTGCTCCTATAGCAAACGATTCAGGGAAACTGGCTGGAGAACCGATCGTTCCCCCTCCTGGTCCTTCATTACCTGCAGAAAACAACGGGAAAATCCCGGCGGCTTCCCAAGCTCGTACCCCTTCTAGAAATGTGGTCGCGTACGTATTCGCATTTCCCCATGAGTTGTTCACTACGTCAGGCGCCATCTCTGGGTCACCACCTGGCGCGAGAAACCATTGAAACGCTTGGTGAATGCCTGTCTCTGTGGCAGACCCACTATCATTAAAAATCTTTACAGCAATCCACTCAGCTCCTGGAGCGACACCGATCGGCTCCCCGTCATTGCCCCCAACTGCCGTACCTGCAACGTGCGTGCCGTGGCCATGACCATCTTGAGGATCTGCATATCCATTCGATGAAAAGTCTGCCCAAGAATAGTCGTGATTATTTGCTGAGCCTCGGTAGTTTTCGTGTAGCGCTTCATGATCTCCTTCAACACCTGTGTCCATAATTCCGACAACTACGCCATCTCCTTCAATGCCGTACGTCTCCCATACGTCAGGTGCATATACTTTTTCTAACCCCCATTCAGGAAGGCGCGGCTCTGTTTCTACCTCCACCTCTGGTACAGTAAATGTCTCTTCTTTAGTAATATGAGACACATCTGGAAGTTGCTTTATTTCAGCAAGTGCAGCTTCTGTAACACGCACAGAAATGGCATTAATAATCCATAATGAAGCAACTTCACTCGCTTCTCCTTGACTCGCCAAGTTCTCTAGCGCCGACAACACTTCTGTTTGTGTCGTATCTGCTCTGTCTGTAAGTTGGTCAATAATCGTTTGAATGCGTTCTGCTCGATGATTAATTGCTTGAGCGTCATCTAAGAATTCTTCGCTTTCACCATCTTCTATATGTACGATCACGCTCACGTCATCTTCTGATTCAAAAGCTTCCTGTACATCTTGATCAACCTTATCCGTACGCTCACGGTCTGCCGTGTCCCCTTCACGCGTTTCCACCCATTCTTCTAGGCCTCCTTGCACATGGGAATAAGGTTCGTCAACATCTTGAGAAGTCTCCTCTTGTTCGAGTTTCTTTTCTAATTCCAAATATTCGGAAATATCACCCCCTGTTGCATTACTTATTCCGGGTGGAATTAAACTAAATACGACTAAAAAGCACATAAAAATCATCATCAACTTCTTCAGCCCGTTGCTATACATCAACATTCCTCCTTTTTAGACTATTAGTAATAGTAAAAATATATCACGACGAAATTTACATGCCTATCAGCCGATTCTATGCACTTTTATGTCGAAGGTTACGTCTTATGAATCAATAGTTTCCTTCTCCTCCATAGCATTGAACTATACCGAGCAATTTCACTAGTTGATGTAACTTACTATGTTATACTGAAGCCAACTTTTCGATAAATTGTCCTAGTGAAAGGGTGGTTCAAATGTCTAAAGAACAAGCGCAAACCTATGTCGATCAGGTTCTCGCATCTGTAAAAGAGAGAAATCCCCACGAAGAAGAATTTCAGCAAGCGACAGAGGAGATCCTCGAGTCTCTCGTCCCTCTACTCGCTGAGCACCCGAAGTATCAGAAGTTTGGGATTTTAGAGAGAATGGTCGAGCCTGACCGACTCATTACCTTTCGTGTCCCTTGGGTCGATGATGAGGGCACGGTTCAAGTGAACCGCGGGTACCGCGTCCAATTCAATGCTGCTCTTGGTCCGTATAAAGGCGGTCTTCGCTTTGACCCTTCCGTAAACAGCAGCATCATCAAATTTCTCGGCTTCGAACAAATCTTCAAAAACTCACTTACAGGCCAAGGAATCGGCGGAGGAAAAGGCGGTGCCGATTTTAATCCTAAAGGCAAATCCAATGCAGAAATTATGAGATTCACTCAAAGTTTCATGAGCGAGTTAGCAAAATATATCGGCCCAAATGTTGACGTTCCAGCAGGAGATATTGGCGTCGGCGGCAGAGAAATCAACTATATGGTTGGGCAATACAAGAAGATTAACGGCACAAAAGAGGCCGGTGCTTTTACCGGTAAAGAAATCGACATCGGTGGTAGCCTCACCCGCACGGAATCGACAGGTTACGGTGTCGTGTACTTTGTTGAGAATATGCTCAAAGAAGAAAACAAGACATTAGAAGGGCAAAGAGTTGTCGTTTCCGGAGCTGGTAAAGTATCCATCTATGCGATGGAAAAAGCGGTAGAACTCGGAGGCACAGTCGTTGCTTGTAATGATTCTAGTGGCTACATCTATGATAAAAACGGAATCAACGTAGAAACAATCAAGCAAATTAAAGAAGTCGAGAAGAAACGCATTCACGCCTATACCGAGCATCATCCAGAAGCAGAGTATTACGAGGATAAGAAGATTTGGGAAGTCGCTTGTGACGTCGCCTTGCCTTGTGCCACACAAAACGAATTAGACGAGGAAGACGCTAAACGCCTCGTCGAGAATGGCGTGCGCGTTGTTGCAGAAGGGGCTAATATGCCTTGTACACTTGAAGCGTTTCATCATTTCCGTGACAACAACGTCCAGTTTGCGCCAAGTAAAGCTGCAAACGCCGGTGGGGTTGCCGTATCGGCGCTAGAAATGGCACAAAACAGCTCGCGCGTATCTTGGTCATTTGAAGAAGTCGACACACAGCTAAAAGAAATTATGAAAGAAATCTTCGACAAAAGTTTAGCATCAGGTCGAAAATATCGATGCGAAGACAACTTATCAGATGGCGCCAATATTGCCGGTTTCAAGAAAGTCGCCGATGCAATGATTGCCCAAGGCATCGTCTAGTCATCAATTTTTTGGCCACCTATTATTGTAATAGGTGGCAAAAATATAAATGACTTAATCATTTAGCGCTTGTTGAAGTGTCTCAATGTTCATTTGCATCATGCTTACATAATCTTCGTCATTATCACTGTCTTCTTGAGAGATGCTCTCCATGTTCCGAAGAACTAAGCTCTCTGCACCAATCTCAGATTGAATCACTTCGGTAATCGTGGAGCTAACGTTGTTTTCGAAAATCACATAGTCTAAATTGTTCTCCTCGGCAATCGTTACAATGTTCACAAGTTCAGACTGTGATGGTTCTTGCGTCGATGACAAACCGTGGACACTTAATTGCTCCAAGCCGTACCGGTCTTCCCAATACCCGTATGCTGCGTGAGAAACAATGATTTGGTTGTGGTCGGCTTCCTCAAAAGTGCTTGTTAACGCTTCATCCAACTGCTCAAGATCGTCAATAAGTGCTTCATAGTTTGCCGTAAAATCATCTTCTTGTTCTGGTCGTAATTCAATGAGGACTTCTTTAATGTTTTCAGCAATTTGCTGACTGAGCACAGGATCGAGGAAAACATGTGGATCTCCCACGCCATGTTCTTCGTCATGATCATCAATAATCACGCTCACTTCATTTGTTTCAAGTAGAACTTCGTCCTCTTCATCGTACAAAACCGCTTTTAATTGTTTCGTTTCCGTAGCCTCGCCTGAGTATTCGAGTCCTTCGACATCCGTACGTTGCCAATCACCAGCTTCAGCTGTGCGAGTGTACCAGTGCCACTCACCATCGCCAGCGTCATCCGCATCGTCAATGTGGACATCGATCGTGTCACCTGTATGATAGTGGGCTTGAACGCCTTGAATGACAGGACCATCCTCATCTGCATGCTGTTCATCATGTGCATGATCATGATCTTCTTCATGGGCGTGGTCGTGACTATAATCATGACCTTCTTCCTCATGTCCGTGGTCATGTTCATGATGCCCCTCACCACGAAGATCGAGGTTCTCTCCAGCTGCAAACACATGGACGTTCTCATCTTCGAGAACTTCTTCCGCTGTATCAGCAAAAGGCTCCATCCCTACGCCAGAGTAAATAAACAGATCTTGTTCTGCCAACATCACAAATTCACTCGATGAAGGTTCAAATGTATGGGCATCGGCATTAGGTGGATAGATGCTCTCGACCTCTACATACTCCCCGCCAATCCGACTCGTGAAATCCTCAAGCGCATATAACGTCGTTGAAACCGCTAAAGGGTCCTCGTCTGTCGTGCCTTCATCGCTTTCATCTCCAGAATCTTGACATGCTGTAAGTATTACACTACTTGCTATGGTTAAAAAAAGTAATTTTTTCAATGTCCCAACCTCCCGTGATCGTCGCTATTCACTATACATGCATATAAATCGTAATGATTACGTTTTATAGATTACCCGTATTTTTTTTTACTGTCAACCTTTTCATTTAAAAAAGTGACCGCGGTTAGCGATCACGGAGGAGAATATATTTAGGACATTCTAATTGTACCTGTCATGATATTTCCACCAATTGTAAGTACTCGTTTGTTTTACCCAGTCGGGAGAGTCTTCCCATAATTCCTGCCTGCCCATTGGTGTAATATCAAGCAAACTCCACGTATCTCCCAACTTCTCCACACCTCTTGCTTCTGTCTGATAAGTAAGATAAATCGTTTCACCTCTACGCAAAAACACAGAATATAAGTGATTTTCTCCTGCTTTTGTTGTTCCTCCAAAATCTCGATTAAATGTGGATTTTTCCGATGAATACCACGGTACAGACCACCCCATTCGCTTCTTAAATGCCCTAAGTTTTTCATAAGGTGCACTTGAAATGAGAACAAGTTTTGTGTTTCTTGCTTCGAGGTGCGCTGGATGGCCAAAATGATCGACCATCATAGAACAACCTTCACACCCTTCATCCCAGTCTGAGGCAAACATAAAATGATAGACAATCAATTGATCTTTGCCATCAAAAAGTTCGTCTAGAGAAGCTTCACCATCTTCTCCCGCTAGCGAGTATGAATGATCAACTTCTGTCATGGGAAGCTTCCTTCGCATGGCAGCGAGCTCATCCCCTTTTTTCATGTACGCCTTCTCTAGCTCACGAAATTCAAACATCGACTTGCTCCACTCGCTATTTATCACTTGCTTATGAGAAGAATGACAACAGTCCTTCAACGTTCAAACCCCCTTTTATCATTTGTTACTACATCAAATAGTTTGACATTTTTAAAGAAACTCCTTCCCTTTCAAAATAAGAAGTGACACGTTCATTACAAAAGCCTAGAATCTATTTTAGTAGGAAAAACAAAACCTGTGGGGCACTATGATGCCGACCTTTATTGACCCAATACGATTGTTGAACTTTGAATTAACTGTCATATACTTACTGAGACCAACATCCGGTTGTGTACACCATGAGGCGGGGGCATGGTGCGGGAGGATTGTCGAATACGTGCACTCCGGGGTCGATTGTGTGCACTCACCCGTCGAATGCGTGCACTTCCGTGTCGAATACGTGCACTCTCCCCTCCCCGACCTCACAACGCCGCCCCCCTACAACAAAGGGCCGCCCAATAGGACAGCCCTTGCCGTTATCTTCTTTCTGAGTCATCTTGGTATGCAGCTTTTACAATACGGTTAATCTCACCGAGCTTATCTTTGAACATTAAACGAGCGCGGTGGGTTTTCGGTTTGGACATTCTCCGTGCGATAAATATCACCCCTGTTCATTATCATGAACGACAGAAGAAATATTTATGCAAAGAATTGTAGGGGTTTTATATGCTTAATGCTTCTCTTTGCTTGCTTCGAGACAATTCAAAAGTTTGTTTGATGTTTACTAATCGCTCTCGGTCTAGGAACAACTCTAATCCAATCAGCGCGAGCCCTACACCGCCATCGATGACCGCTTGGTCTCCTTTCGGCGAACTAGCCGCTTCCGCGAATTCCCTTGTATGACCGACAAGGTTATCGCCAATCTTAATATGGGGATGGATTGTAGGAAGAACTTGACTCACATTGCCTGTGTCCGTTGATCCAGCTGCTTGAGACGGTGTCTTTTGTACATCGTGACCGAGTTCTGTAAAAATGTCATAAAATAATTCGTTAAATGGATCGTTAGGTAGCAGTTCATCGATAGCGTTTTGGAATTCAGTAATTTCAAGGTCGGCCCCACTCATGAAACCGGCACCTTCAGCGATGCGATCAACTTTCTTCCTTACTTCATTTAGGTCATGCCTTGAAGCAGCCCGCAGGAAGAACCGAGCTCGAGCGTAGTCAGGTACAACATTTGGCGCCTTGCTCCATCAGGAATAACACCGTGAATTCGAATATCGTCTGCTAAATGCTCGCGCAATGCATTTATACCATTAAATAATTGAATCACACTATCAAGGGCATTTATTCCCTTTTCAGGTGTTGCAGATGCATGAGCCGTTCGTCCGTGGAAATGATAATCAACAGGATCAACCGCTAGAGAATGACCAGACACGCGCGTCTCTTTGCCCGGATGAATCATAATTGCAGCATCACCATCATCGAAGTACCCTCGATTAACAAAACTTGCTTTCGCACTGCCATTATCTCCACCTTCTTCTGCAGGCGTTCCAGCAACAGCCACCGTACCGCCAATTTCTTCAATAATTTTCCCTAGAAGAATGGCTGCCAATACGCTCGTCGTCCCGATGATATTATGGCCACAAGCATGCCCGATTTCTGGCAACGCATCGTACTCAGCAAGAAAGTATACGGTTGGACCTGGTTTTTCAGATGACTTTTTTGCAATAAATCCAGTCGAGTGTCCCGCAATGTTTCGCTGGACGGAGAACCCTTCACGTTCTAATTGCTTCGATAATTGTGCAGATGCATATACTTCTTCATTTCCTAATTCCGGACGTGCATGAATTTGCTGACTAATGGTGATAAAGGTTTGTTGGTGCGCTTTTGCGTAATCGGTAATGGTTTGTTTTAACGCTTCTCTCGTCATCGTAATGACCTCCTATTTTGGGTAATTGAGCAATTCTTCGACTGAAATAAATGTCGGAATACTTGCACCTTCATACTCGTCTAAAATAAATTGTTCAACTTCTTCGCTTTGGTAAATGTCGATAATCTTTTGCAACGCTGGATCATCAGCATTGTCCTCACGTGCAGCGATAATATTGATATAAGGCGTAGCGTCTCATCTTCAATGGCAATGGCATCATCAGGAGGGCTTAAACCTGCATCTACTGCGATTCCGTTGTTAATAATTGCGGCATCAATGTCTGCCATGATGCGAGGCGCATTCGCCGGTTGAACAGGTGTGAGTGTTAGGTTTAAAGGATTCTCTTTAATGTCATCAAGCCCACTCGTTACCCCGAAATCGTCTTCTAGCTCTAATAGCCCGGCTTCTTCGAGAAGCATAAGATTTCTCGCTTGATTGGTCACTTCATTGGCTATGGCAATTTCAGCCCCTTCTGGGATGTCTTCCACGCGCTCATACTCGTCGCTGTACAAGCCTAAAGGAGCGAGCACAGTCGCTGCAATGGCTTCTAAATGATCAAACCCGTGCTCTTCTTTAAAGTTGTCAAAGTAAGAAACGGTTTGAAAAGCATTGGCGTCAATCTCCTCTTCGGCAAGTGCGATATTCGGTTGCACATAATCACTAAAACGAATTAAATCAATCTCAATGCCTTCCTCTTCAGCAAGTTCAGCAATATAGTCCCACTGCGGCGTGTCGGTCCCGCTCACGCCAATCTTTACTGTTACCGGGTCATCAGGGCTAAACGCTCCTGCCTCCGTTTGTGATTGTTCATCATCGCCGCACGCAACGAGTGCCGCTGCAGTAAATGTTACCCCTACGAATTTCAATTGTTTTCTCATTATGGCATTCTCCTCTATCTGTTTTATCTTCTTCTTGCTTTTCGCGAAAAATAATTACCTGATGTTTGTACCGCTTGAACAATTAAGACGAGCAGTACGACGGTGATGAGCATCGTCATATTATCAAACCGCTGATACCCGTATGTGAGCGCAACGTCACCAATTCCTCCAGCTCCAATCGCACCAGCCATCGCAGTCGCCCCAACGAGACCAATGGTTACCGTCGTAATCGTAAGGATGAGCGAGCCCATCGCCTCAGGTAAGATAAACTTTGTAATCACCTGTACTTTCGATGCCCCCATCGCATCAGCTGCCTCCAATATTCCAGGTTCAACTTCAAGCAATGAGTTCTCAACGAGTCTTGCAACATACGGTGCCGCATAGGCAACAAGGGGCACAATGGCTGCCGTTGTGCCGACCGACGTACCAACAATGGCACGAGTAATCGGAATAATTGCAACGAGTAAAATAATAAATGGAATCGAACGCAACACATTAATGACTGGATTTAAAAGGTTAAAAATGAATGGTGATGAAAGGATATGCCTTCTCTTGTGACAACAAGAATCACGCCTAATACCGCGCCAATAAGAACCGAAAATACGAGAGAGATGCTTACCATATACAATGTTTCATATAAAGCATCAAGTAGTTGAGCGGTCGTAATATTCGGCTGGATTGCAGACGGTAGCATTTCTAACATTTATGCCACCTCCTTTAGGGAAAGGTCGTTTTCGTATACAAAATCAATCGCCTGCTCGATCGCTTGTTCTTCTCCTTGGATTTGAATGACGAGATGTCCAAAAGGCACTTGTTGTATTTCGGTAATATTGCCGTACAGTACATTCACATCAACTCCGAACTTCTTGACCATTTGCGATAAAATCGGTTCACTCGATGACGAGCCAATAAACTCAATCTGAATCACTTTTGAATGCTCATCTTGTGTCTTCACAGCTTCCATAACGCGCCTCGGGATATCGGCTTGAAATACTGACTTTACAAACTTCTTCGTCGTTTCTTCTTGCGGTTTAGAGAATACATCGATAACAGAACCACTCTCAACAACCTCGCCATCGTCCATGACCGACACCCGATCACAAATTTGTTGAATGACCGACATTTCATGCGTGATGAGTAGCACAGTAATTTGATATTGTTTATTAATTTCTTTAATGAGCTGCAAAATCGAATTCGTCGTCTCCGGGTCGAGTGCGGATGTCGCTTCATCACACAACAGAATTGATGGGTTAGAAGCAAGCGCACGAGCAATACCCACCCGTTGCTTTTGTCCACCTGATAACTGTTCTGGATAATGATGTTTATGATGATCCAAACCAACAAACTGGAGCAACTCTTCCACACGCTCCGTTATTTCCTTGTTCGACTTCTTTTGTAAGGTTAGCGGCATCGCAATGTTTTGAAACACCGTTCGGGATTGCAACAAGTTAAAATGTTGAAAGATCATGCCAATGTTTTGTTTTTGGTTTTGAAGTTCTTTCCCCGCTTTCTGACTCAAGTCAATATCATCCACGAGCACGCGCCCCGATGTTGGACGCTCAATGAGGTTCACACAACGAATGAGCGTGCTTTTCCCTGCCCCACTCAAGCCGATAACACCGTGAATCTCTCCTTTATCAATCGTGACATTCACGTTTTTCAATGCATGTATCGCACCAGTTTTTGTTTCGTATGTTTTCGATACGTCTTCAAATGTAATCATCTACATTCCCCTCTAACGACAAATTCTTAGTTAACATATAAATTTACTTAGTTTTAACGATAAAAATCTCTTCAATCGTATCCTTTTGGAAACGAAAAATCCTCCCTTCTTAAAAATAAGAAGAGAGGATGGTTGGTCTTTATCCCGTTTAGGCTCTTCTTATCTTTGCAGCATACATGCTACAGGAATTGGCACAGTGCTTAAGAGTAAGCCTGTTGCCGAGGTTTCAAAGGGCCAGTCCCTCCACCTCTCTGGATAAGAAATATTTAGTTATGAATTTTCTTTTATTATATAGACAAAATTTATTTTGTCAACTGTCTTTTAAATTTTTTATCTAGTGATGAGCTCCATGATCTTTATCTCCCAATTTCTCTGATCCATTTTCCATTAACAAAAGTACTTCCTCTTGATAGAGCCTGCCAACGGCAAAGTATTTTTTCGGTCGTAGCTTTTGGTCATCGATTTCTACGACAGCCTCCGCGTAATAGAGACCCTCCCGAGAGACTTCTACTTCTGTTTCATACACGCCCATCGTATGGTGGAAGAGCTCGTACTCATCTGCTTCTTCTTCCCCTGCTAACACCGGCCAAATGCGGATACCGACATGTTCTGCATCAACGACAGGAATGTAGTCTGCTGTCACTTGAACAGAGAGCCGTTGCTGTTCGTTTGCGGTGACAATCTCATTTGTCATCATATCTACAACGAGTCTGTCCCTGTCATTGTAGTCATCATGATTGTTGGCGTCCACGAACCATTCCATCATTGAACAACCCGACAACATTACCAGTAGGAAGCCCACGATCATTCCTCTACGCATGGTGTTCCTCCTCTTGAACATTGAGCCATGTTCTTAACCTTTTGCTCTTTCGAATAATGTAGCGATCAATGAGATAAACGACGACAAGAGACAAACCAACAAGTGGGAAGATGACGGCAAAGATGAGGAGAATCGTCAATATCCCTCTCGCTTCGGTAATTCGGATTGATCTCGGTGCACCAGAATGGGTCGTTGGCTTCCTGCGTTTCCATAGCCAAAAACCACTTAAAATCATGACCACCATCCCTACGCAAACGAGCAGTCCGGCTATCTGATTCCAAAACCCAAATTGTAATCCTTTATGAATCGTAATGCCAAGCGCCATCGCTTTACCTATCGTTCCATAATCATCGTATCGGTAATCGGCCAAAACCGCGCCGTTATATTGATCGATATGAACGGTTGCTTCATCTTGAGCTCGATGCGGGAAGACAGAAAGTGTGAAAACTCCTTCTTGTCCACTTGGATATAAGATATCGTATGTCGGATGAATATCGAGCTGTTTTGCCACCCTCGTCACTTCGGTAATGGATACTTGTTCAAATCCTGCAATATATTGTGATTCTGGTACAGGCAGATTTTCTGCAGCCCAACTCACATCAGCTACATCTTCAGATATGACTTCAGATTCGGGAGCAGAACCAACCCATATTGAAGGTGGATACCCTGCACCTGTGCTCGTCACTAGTTGTTGAACCCCATTTCCCCAAAAGCCGGTCCACAATAAGCCAGTGACGAGTAAGAAAATCATGCCTCCGGAAAGCCAAAATGCTGGCACCGCGTGAAAATCACGAATGAGTGTGCGTTTACCTTTTCTAAAGCGGGGAACGATCACTCCTTGAACTTTATTTTTTTTACGAGGAAACCATAAGTACAGGCCACTCACAATCATAATAATTGTCCAACAAGCGACGAGCTCGACAATTCGATCCCCGGTTGTCCCTGCCATAAGTTCACTATGTAAGTCAGCCAACCGATCCATCACACGATCGCGATCTTGCAACGTACCGAGAATCGACCCCGTATAAGGATTGACAAACACCGTTAACGACTCACCCGCTTCATCAACAATTCCTACTTCAGCAGAGCGATTGGCATCTTCCCCAGGCCGATATCTAACCACTTCGCCGCCGTGTTCATCCGCTGCAATTTCTACTTGCTCCTCAGGTGGTAGCGTCTCTCCAGACGCTTCTACTTCGTAATAATCAGCATAGATTGCAGCTTCAATATCCCATTTAAAAAGATAAATTCCCCCTGTAATCGCTAGTACGAGCAAAAAAGGAACCAATAGTAGACCTGCATATAAATGCCAGCGCCATATTACTTGCACATTCATCTGTTTTGATTTTTTTGCCATCGGTACGCTCCCCTCAACTACCACTTTTGTAAAGATTGTTCGTTGTTCTGCGATGTAGTGCCTAACGGTTTTGACAGCGTGTGACTTCCACAAAGCCCGCTACCGTATGTATATCCATCCTAAATAAGCGTTGTGAAGTCTATGTGAAATCTTCAATTCTGGCTTTTATGCCACACAATTTCTTCACAAATCGTGCCTACACTACAAGTAGAAACATTTACTAACTCATCACGTTGTACAATCTAGTGAAAAATTAGCTATAATGCAGTTGAAATGAGAAGGAGGCTACCATGAGTGAACGAAAGACGATTCTCGTCGTAGACGATGAGGAGCCATTATTAAACCTCGTAACTTCAGTATTAATATCAAACGGATACAACGTCGAACGTGCAACGAATGGTTTGGCTGCCCTTAAAAAACTTCGCACGTCGTCGATCCATCTTGTCATTATGGATGTAATGATGCCGGGTATGGACGGCTTTGAACTGTGCCAAGAAGTTAGACACCGATCGGACATTCCGATCATTATGCTTACCGCTCGTGGGGAACAAGAAGAACGAGTACGGGGGCTTCAATTAGGTGCTGATGACTATATTGTCAAACCGTTTGGCCTAGACGAACTCGTAGCTAGAATTCACGCAGTCCTTCGACGCTTAGGTCATCGAAACGAGCGGACGCTCATTAAAGTGGGCAACCTTGTTATCAATGTCGAATCACGAACCGTTACGAATGACACAGCGCATATTTCCTTGTCAAAGAAAGAATTTGACCTGTTAGTATTTCTTGCCGAACACCCTGCGCAAGTATTTTCTCGAGACCACCTTCACGAGTTGCTTTGGGATAAGGATATGACAGAGGGGAATTTGCGAACAGTAGATACACACATAAAAACATTACGAATAAAACTAAAATCCGCGAAACATTTAATACAGACCGTTTGGGGAGTGGGTTACAAATTTCAAAAGGAAACATGAATAAACGCCACCACTCATTGCGAACACGCATCTGGATAACGCTCATTGCTGTATTCCTTCTGTTAGCGCTACTCAGCGTATACGTCGCCTCGTATTTATATGAACGGCTATATGTCGACGAACACATTCAATCACTGACTGAGTCGGGAGAAGAACTTGCATCCATCTATTATGGATACGACTCAGAGAGTTCCTTTTTATGGCGTGTGCAATGGACCGACCAAAGCTCTGGTGCCGATGTGTTCTACTTTGATCAAGAGCACCCTCTACTCGAACCCGACAGCAGAGACAACCTTATGATTGAATTCTTCACCTCGGATGAGCAGAACGAATTGCTATCTGGAAAGACCATCGAAATTATTCGTACGCACCCAAGCTACGACCAAGAAGTGCTCGGTGTCGTTGTTCCTCTCATAGAAAATGAACAATTTACAGGGATGATCTTACTGTCCCAACCCCTCACGAGCATTTACGAACCTCTATCAGAACTTCGTACTGTAGGCTTAGGTTTGCTTTTCATGTTCGTCATTTTATTTTTTATAACCGGGAAATTAATCTCAAAAGAAATGATTACACCGATTCAGAAAATGGAAAGAGCCGCTCTACGGATGGCAAATGGTGAGTATGATGCTCGCATAACTGCCACGTCCAAAACCAATGAAATCAACCAGCTTGGTGAATCATTAAACCATCTCGCGGGCACACTTCAGTCGGAAGAAAAGAACCGTACAGAATTTATCGGTAACGTATCTCATGAATTACGTTCACCTCTTGGTTACATTAAAGGGTACGCAGAAGGAATTGAAAAAGGGATAATAAAAAGTGAAGACGGGATTCCTATTATTCGGCAGGAAGCGGAATCGATGCTTCATTTAGCCAATGACCTATTAGATCTCACCAAACTACAAAGTGATACGTATGAGCTCCACTTTGAACCGGTAGCTTTTGCACAGATTGTTCATGATCTTTTGAATCGAGCTGCACAAGTTGCTGATGAGAAGAGCATTGTTATTCATCGGGACATTGATGACAGTTGCATCATACATGGTGACACGCAGAGGTTAGCTCAAGTCGTTCGCAACCTTTTGGATAACGCCATAAACTATTCTAACGAATCATCCTCCATACAGGTTACTTTAAAAACATTTGATAATTGCTTTCTCTTCACCATTCAAGATGAAGGCGTTGGAATTCCAGAGGAGAAAGTTCAGCATATTAGTGAACGATTTTACCGGGTCAACAGTGCCCGCTCAAGATCAGATGGGGGTAGTGGGGTTGGACTCGCAATTGTAGATGAGATTGTTAAGAAACACGGAGGGACATTTACCGTATCTTCGCGCTTAGGCGTCGGGACCGTCGTTCAAATCGAACTCCCAGAATATGTAGACGAGGACAACGAGAAAGGGAGTGAAAACACATGAAAAAGTCTTTCACCTATGCTCTCCCTCTACTTGTAGGTCTCATACTGGGGGGGTGCGCGTCATTTTTCACGCCTTCGAACGAGACAACGGCTGAGGTTGCTCGCGATCTAAGCGAACAATCCTTGTACGTTTCATCGTTTTCTTTTGTGAACCAAGACGAAGACGCTGTTACTGACGAAGATTTTCACGGCTCATACTGGTTAGCGACGATGACATTCACCGACTGTCCGACGATCTGCAACATGATGACGCCAAATATGGCTGAAATCCAAGAAGCATCTGAGGAACAAGGACTCGCATTATCCTTTGTCTCTTTTACTGTCGACCCAGCCACCGATACCCCTGACGTCTTGCAAACATACGGGGAGCAGTACAATGTAGATTTCTCAAACTGGGACTTCTTAACCGGGTACGACCCTAATGAGATTGAACAGTTTGTTGAAGAATCTTTTCACTCTACTGTATTAAACGATCCAGCAGATCCCGATATTATTCATACGACCAACTTCTTCTTAATTAACGACGAAGGCCAAGTTGTGCGAAGTTATGATGGTTTGAATTCGAATATCCCACCAATCATATCTGACCTTGAGTCGGTAATACATTAAGGGAGGGGCTTTCTTAAATTTTAGAAAGCTCCTTCAAAGGATGGATGATCTATTTGAAAATGATACATGCAATTCCAAAACTACCGGTTCATAACATCACATCAAGTATTACTTTCTATGAGTATCAATTGGGGTTTACACTCATATACAGTGATGAGGAGTATGCGATTTTAACCTATGACAAAGTAGAGCTGCACATTTTTAAGTGGTTTACAACAGATGGCGTATCACAATTGATTGCACAAAGTTGTCGTATTCGGGTTAAAGACGTTGCTAAGTTTTATGACGACTATAAAGAAAAGAACATTATCCATCCTAACGGTCATTTAATAGCGCAGCCTTGGGGAGAAACAGATTTTACAGTCGTTGATATTAATAATAATGCAATTAGTTTTTATGAGTAGCTACCTTTAAAAAAGTCGCACTTGTTGCGTTTACGCGTTTTCCTATACGACGGTTTCAAAAACCCTTGATGTTCCCGGCACTGAAAATCAAAGGTTTTTATTGTTCCCTAAACTACTTGTACCACTGTTGGATTCCCCTCAATGTACAGGCATATGTTCTTCTTTAATAAACTCATATTCTTCTGCAAACGTACCTTTAGCAAGTACTCTTACATACGTGCCGTGATCAAGTGGAGTGCTCGTCGTAAATACAACTCTTTTTGTCTCGTTGCCCTCAGTAACCCCTTGCATTGAGTATTTATATCTTCCATTATCTTCTTCGGGCTCGCCTTGGATCTCGACGTAGACGTATTCTGCTTCTATTAGAGGATTATAACGATCCACTGTTTCGCGAAAGATTAGGTAGGCACTAGCGATAAAAACAAGTGAAATAAGACTAAAGATGAACATCTTTTTTTCATAACTATTTTTCCTTTCTATAAAGCTTTTCGAACGATGCTTCTGTAATAACGAATGGTCAAGATGGTGAACATCAAATAGATCGTAATATAAGCTGCCATACTCATAATAATTGGGGTAAGCATGCTTGCGACAATTAGAACAGAACCTACGTTTAAAGCAAAAGCAGCGTGTAATAACCCAATTGCTAGAGGAATGATGTAAACAAAAAGCTGCTTACGGATAATTCCTTTCATAATATCGTTCACTTGAAATCCGAGTTGACGCAGTGTCCGGTAATGCTCTTTTTCTTGTTCAGCTTCTGTCATTTGTTTAAAGTACAAAATGCTACCTGTAGAGAGGAGAAACACAATCCCTAAAAAGCCGGCGATGAAAATGAGTAGACCGAAGGTTTGAATGGATTGTTCGTACGAAGTATGGAAGTCAGTAATAAACAAATCACTTTCTACATTTCCCAGAAAGATATTAGAAGCGACATCTGACTGGTCAGCATCTAACAACTGAAACGTCTCATAAGTCAACACCTCTGCGAATTCCCCAACTTGAATATTTTCCCTTATGCTTTGAAAGGTTGCTTCCGAAACAATGAGTTGATCGCCAAAAAATCTGTAGTTCATCACGTTTTCAAGTTTGAAATTAGAGACAGTTAGTTGCATTTCTTCGTCGTTTGTTGCTATGAATTTTACTTCTTTCGGAAATGAAAGCTCCATTCCTTCAATAATCGCTCGAGTATTATAATAGATCGCTTCCCCCTCTTCAGGTTGTTCTACATCCACCCCAGCCTGCGCGAGTTGTTCCGATGAAAAAAGCAGAAATGTTCTTTGACGTTCGTCTGCATTATTTTCCTTCGAAGTCCATGTACCATCAAATCGAATTGCATGAAGCTCTGCATAATGAAAGTCGATTTGCTCCTCTTCTAGACGATTTGAAATCGTACCAGCTTCTTGTGGCATATCTTCCACGGCAAAATCAAAGGGCATCGCAATCTGACATCATTTTCGGTTGAGTAATATAACGAATAGGAGAGGGAAATCATCGTAATTGTCATCGCCGAAAGAACGGTAATTAAGGTTAACGAGTTCGCGTGGCCTTTTAGCCTGTGCATTAATGACGCAACAGATAAACTATGATATAAACCAAGGTTTCCTCTTTGCTTTCTTCTAAACAAATACAACATCCAGCTAATCGTTGTGTGAAAAATAAGATATGTCCCAAAAATGGTGCTTGAGAGAACGAGTAGCATTAGAAATAGGAGTGAATCAGCATGTTCAATCATTAATGTTGAGATAAAGTATCCAAAAACGATGAGACCAATTCCTGTTAACGCTAAGATTGCAGACAACATATTCGGTCGCTTATTTATACGATCTGCCCGTTTTGTGGCATGAAATAATTGCAACAACGTACTTCGGTATACGATCAAGATAATTTGTACAGATGTAATGAGAATAAGGCCTATAAATACAACCATTGTCTGAATTACCGCTTGGCTAGAAAAAGGTAAGCCAAACATTCCGTCAACACCGATAAGGTTCATGAACAGCAACAGAAAGACTCGGGAAAATAACATCCCAACAATAAGACCAATTACGAGGGCTCCAATACCCAGGATGATGTGTTCAAATATTAATAAGCGCGAAACCCACCCTTTCGATAAACCGATCAGCTGATATAACCCAATCTCCTGGCTGCGCCTTCGAATGAAGATACTCGTGGCATAGGAACTAAATACGACCGAGATGAAAATAAGTAGTAGACCTGCTACTTGAAAGGCTGCAGAAAAGTTCACACTTGCGTTAGCCATCATCACAACCGTTTCATCATGCTGAAGCGTCGAGAAGATAAAGTAAAAACTGATGCAAGAGATCATGGCAAAAAAGTATAGGTAATACATTTTTATATTTTTTCGAACGCTCCGAATGACGAGCTTCTGAATGCTCACCTTACATGACCTCCTCCGAGCACTGCCTGCATATCAAGGATGTCTTTAAAGAACGCATCCCTCGTTTTATCTCCCCGATACAATTCAGAGTACACATGCCCATCGTGCAAGAACACTACACGGCTACAATAGCTAGAAGCCAACGGGTCG
This sequence comes from Geomicrobium sp. JCM 19039, assembly GCF_000698145.1. Classification (GTDB taxonomy): domain Bacteria; phylum Bacillota; class Bacilli; order Bacillales; family Marinococcaceae; genus Geomicrobium_A. Next base: position 396,501 of record NZ_BAXB01000001.1, on the reverse strand, counting down.
TGGGATACCATCACGATCGTTACTTTTCTTAACTGATTAATTTCGTATAGATTATCTAATAAATTCGAGGCTGCTTTTGAATCTAATGCGCCAGTAGGTTCGTCCGCAAAAACGATCGAAGGGGAGTGAATTAATGCCCGTGCGGCTGAAGTTCGTTGCTTTTGCCCTCCTGAGATTTCGGACGGATACTTATTCGCTAATTCTTCGATCTCCAACATTGTGGCAATGTCATGAAATGCGCGCTCAGCTTGACTGTTCGTTATTGGTGTTAAGGAGATAGGCAACAAAATGTTTTCCTTTACCGTTAACGTGTCCAGTAAATTATAGTCTTGAAAAATAAATCCTAGATGTTCACGTCGGATGTTTGAAAGTTTGCGATCCTTCATGGCTGTTATTTCGTAGTCATTAATAAAGACCTTTCCATCTGTTGCTCGATCAATCGTGGCAAGTGTGTTAAGTAGTGTTGTTTTTCCAGAGCCTGACGGTCCCATAATTCCAATAAACTCACCTTCTGTCACGCGAAGATCAATTCCGTTTAACACGTTCTGGGCATTTTGATGCGAACTATAGGTTTTACGAATTCCCTCAGCAATAAGAACAGATCTAGGTGTGCTTTCGTTTGTCATGTCTTACACTCCAGTCAAGTTGTTCTATACAAAGTGTAATTCTTTTAAGAAACAAGGTCGTAGGTTTTACATGATAAATAAACGGTGAATGTGATATTTTTGTCACTTTAAAAAAACAGTCAGGTTTTCAACATGTCCTGACTGCTACGCTATTTCGGTTGCAAAAGTGTTCGTCTCGTCTGTTCAAATGAATTGCCTGGCTTAAAGATCATGGAGAATGATGAACCTTGGCCAACGATTGAACGAACGTTTAGTTGGATGTGTAGTTTGTTGCTAATTTCGTTTGCGAGGTAAAGCCCCATACCGGTTGAGGCATGTTGCACACGCCCATTATCTCCTGTGAAACCTCGATCAAAAATTCGTGGGAGGTCATGCCCTTGTATGCCTGGCCCTTCATCTTTAAAAGTAACAGTTACAGCATTTTTTTGATCTACTTCGGTAGTAATAACTATGGTTCCATTGTCTGGGCTATATTTAATTGCATTAGTTAACAGTTGGCGCATGACAAATGCACACCACTTTCTGTCGGTGTAACTCGTAGCTGCATCACTTCTGCTTACGTCAATCGCCAAATTCTTTTCCATACACCAAGTCGATAACTCACGAATTTCTTCTTTTATTACAAGATTTACGTCCAGCTCTTCTGGAAGCAAATCTGACTCTAACGTAGCTAAACGTGATATGTAGAGTTGCTGATCGAGAAGTAAGTGCATTTTCAACCAACTTGAGCTTAGCCGCTGAGCTAGCTCATTCGAACGATGGGCATCAATCGTAATTTTCATCGCAGTAAGAGGCGTTTTCATTTCATGGATCCAGGAGGCAAGATCATTATATTCCAAAAGATTATTGGATTTTTCTCGATGACGTAATGTTTGATTTTGCTCATGGATCTTTTCAATTAGCTTGTTCACGATACCGTCAGGAAAACGGCTGTCTGGATATGGAATACGCTCAAACCAATTCTCACCCAAATCTGTTGCAAGAGAAGATAATAGTTTATAGTATGCGGTTTCTTTTTTGTACCTCCAGAATATAAATACGAAACAAACAGTCAGAAACAATACATTTAAATATAGGAGAGAATTGGGTTCTACTCGAATCCCCATATCAAGCAAGATGAGCGTGTTCGTAAGGATAAGAAGGAACCCGAGTAATCCAATCCAGCTTTTTTTATACAGAAGATAATGAATAAACAATGGTAGACCCCCTAAAGTGTCACAGCCATATATCCGAGTCCTTTCTTTGTGACGATTCCATCAGCTAAATTAAGAGCTAAGAGCTTTTGGCGTACTCTAGTGATGTTGGCTGTTAGTGTATTGTCATTAATATATTGATCATCATCCCATAGCATCTTCATCAATTCATGACGAGAAACCACCTGATTATTCGCTTTTACTAAAACCGAAAGAATAAAGAATTCATTTTTGGTAAGGTCAACCTTCTTACCTTCTTTATATATTCCACCACTCTTAAAGTCGAGAATCGCGTCATTCCATTTAACGACATCAGAGGATGCTTCTTCATACGTATATGTACGTCGACAAATCGCTTGGATTTTTGCAAGCAGTACTTCCATATGAAAAGGTTTTTGAACATAATCGTCCGCTCCTAAATTCATCGCCATCACCATATCCGTCGGGTGATCTCTTGAAGAAAGGAAGATAATGGGCACTTTGGAGACAGCTCGTATCTCCCTGCACCAGTGAAAACCGTCGTACTTTGGCAATTGTATATCAATGATGACGAGTTGAGGGTTGTGGGCGACGAAGTCTTCCATAACATGAGAAAAATCACTCGGGTGACTCACCTCATATGACCATTGGTTCAACCCTTCCTTTAAAGCTTTCAAGAGAAGCGAATCATCCTCGATAATATACACATTCAGGTTCATTAGAAAACATCCCTCCAATTTCATTACCAGGTTTCATGCTTTCTTTCAATGATAATTCTATAAATTTGACATTAGTATAATAGAGCTTACACGGATTGTCGAATTCAGTTCTCTACTTCTTTAGCACCCTATCCTTTGTCTAAAGAATCCTAAAGCTTATCCTCTGCATTGCACAAAGGTGGTCTCCACCATCATCAATTCTCCTCTCCTTTCATTCCGTTTATCTTAACAAACGGAATTCCCGCTATTGAAACTCTCGCTGAAGCTCCTAAATCGTAGACGCCTTTATTAGGGACGATTATGTTCTCAACTGCTGATAGTAGATCGAAGAACCTCCCCCTACAAAATGAATATTTGATTATAACAGTAGAGAGAAGTTGATCTATAAGTTCATAAACCTAAACCTTAACATGGATATCATTCAGATGTAGTAACTCTCCTCCATTAAGCTGTCTGCGTTTATAAAATAGGGTTGCTACTTCCTACAATTCTGAAATTGCCTATTGATAATAATATATTTTACAAGTATTATAATTAATCAAAGTGCATTTTTATACATGAAGGATAGGGAGAAGAATACTATGGGGAAAAAGGGTATGACGAATGTAGATTTCTTTGGTCTTGCTTTTGGGAGTATGATTGGAATCGGTTGGGTTATTTCCGTCCCACAATGGATAAGTTCAGCGGGTAGCCTTGGTGCAATCATTGCACTACTCGTTACGATGACGATCGTCATCCCCATTGGCTATGTGTACGCTGAATTAACGTCTAGTTTAAAACTTGCTGGTGGTGAGTTTACTTATACGGCACAATCATTAGGAAAGACTGCAGGCTTTTTATGCGGTTGGTTCCTTATATTAGGATATCTAATCATCTTACCTTGGGTTGCGATATCTGTTCCAATTCTATTTGCTTATGTTTTTCCATTTTTAAATCAGATTCCTTTGTATACGATCATTGGAGAAACGGTATACTTGCCGCACATTCTTCTTAGCCTCGCCATGATTGTAGGAATGACGTACATCAATTACAAAGGCGCTAAACTTTCTGCTCGCTTTCAAAACACGGCTACGTTCGTCATGTTGTTTACCTTTATTGCCTTTTTAGTCGGTGGATTTTTCTTCGGAGATGCTCAGAATGCGACTCCACTGATGCAAACAAACAGTGAAGACTCTTGGGTAACCGGCATTGTCCTTGCGGTTGCTTCCATCCTGTTCTTTATGAATGGTTTTGATACCATTTCCAAAACGATTGATGAAGCAGATCAAGGCATTAATTATAAAAATTTAGGAAAAGTCACACTTAGCACCATTATCGTAGGTGGCGGGCTATACATCATCATAGTCGCTGCATCCTCTTTTTTAATGCCCGCTGAACAAATGGGCTCAATGGGGTCATTACCCTTATTCATGCTTTAGAATATCAAACGGGTTCAAAGCTGCTTCCGCTAATCGTTGTCTTCGGAGTCTTATTAGGTGTAATTACGACCTTTAATGGCTTTCTTTTGGCAGGCAGTCGGTTAGTTCGTTCTTTCGCAGCAGAAGGGTATTTACCTAAGTTTTTTGCGAAGCAACATCGCCGCTACAAAACGCCATCCTATACGTTATGGACGATGGCAGCCATCGCTTTTGTAGGCGTATTGTTTGGGAGCGGTGCTTTATTACCTCTCGTCATTATGGGTGGTATTTCTTTTCTCATCGCTTGGTTTTGTATGGCACTTAGTGCCGTTCGGGTGCGACAGATTCTACCTTCACTAGCCAAACCATACAAGATGCCTGGCGGCATCACGATGGCGTACATCGCTTCTCTATTTTCCGGTGTTCTGCTGTTCGCTATGCTCATCCCAGGTACACCGATCTCGATGGGTTCCGTTGAGTACATCTTATTTGCGGTCTGGCTAATTATTGGTGCTTTATTTTATATTTTTTATACGCGAAATAACGTCACACAATTACATTCACTTAAAAAAAGGAGTGCATCATAATGAAAAGTTATCAATCATTTGGAATTTTAGGGTTTCCTTGGGATGGAGGGGCATCGCTTGGGCGACCAGGATCCCGCTTTGCTCCTAAGAAAATTCGCGAAGCTTTTCAATGGTTTGCCAATCGTATTGAGGAAAATAAAGTGTACAATGTTGAAAAACGAACCGTCTATACCTTCTCAGAAGATCCCATTCAAGACTTCGGCAACATAGATATTGTTGCCTACAGCACAGAAGATACGTTCAAAAATGCAGAGCAAAAAGTAACGGAAATATTACAAACTGAATCCTTCCCCTTTATTCTTGGTGGAGACCACTCAATTTCTTATCCTGTCATTAAAGCATTACATGATCAACATCCTGGAAAGAAGATAGGGATTGTTCAATTTGATGCCCATCTTGATCTTGTTGACTCCTCTCCTATCCAAGGAAAATATTCGCAAAGCAGTCAAATGAGACGAGCATTAGAACTGGAACACATTCACCCTGAGCATATTGTGCAAATCGGCGTTCGCAGTTACAACTATCCATGGTATGGTTCTTACCTTGCTAACTCTGGCATTAAACAAGTGACGGCCGCTGAAGTGCACACCCAGCCGATTGAAGAAACCATTCAGTTCGCTTTGTCGGCAATGGAAGAAGTTGACCTCATTTACGTCACATTTGATATGGACGTACTTGAACCGGCCTACGCCCCCGGTGTCGGCGCTAACGAACCCGGGGGGTTAACCCCTGTTCAATGCTTTCAAATGCTTGAAGCCTTGTATCCAATTACAGATGCCTTTGATATTGCAGAAGTAAACCCACTCTATGATCATCAAGATATTACAACCTCTATGGCAGCACGCATCATGTTTGATTGTTTCGTAGCTAAAATGAAAAAAGAAGAATCCACCAATTAACTAGACGGGGACGAATCATATCCTGCACGTGAAATAATTTCAATAACCCTTGGTCTTTCCGATACTGGAGATCGGGGGTTTTGTTATGCTCAATGACTCTTATAAAATTGTCTAACTTTATAATTATTGTGCCATGTCAAATTAACTCATAAGCTACTTTTCACTATAAAAATAGCGGAGTAATAAACGCTTCTATTACAGCCGCAAATATTAACACGGGGAATACGAGTACAAAATAGCCTATAAAGAAATTCTTTACGTTACCTAGAATCGAACTGTTTTCTTTTTTCTTGTTTCTAAACAAATTGGTTATTGATCTAATAATTGATTTATTTAATTTATAGAGTAATGCTGCAGCAATACAAAATCCTAGAAACTCAAACATAAAGTGAGGAACGATGCCGATAAGAATATCTGAGAAAAGTAGCTCTTCATTGGCAAATGCCATAGGCAAGTACAGCGCTAACCCGACAGAAAAACTAGTCATCGCTATATTAATAACATAAAGAAACGGAATGGGAATCAATGCAAATATAAGCATTTGCATCGGAACGTAGACACTGTTATTGACCACATAAGCCATAAAGCGCTCCCATGAGTTCGAGTCACGATCAGTAGAAGATGATTCGAGTGTGTTAAACAAAGAATCAAAGTCAGGACTGATAAGCGCAACACATAGAAAAGTAGCGATTATCATTGCGATTGATAGTAAAAAGAAATAAATAGTTCTTCTAATCATGTCCTTCGAAAATAGCTTTTCCACGCGATCACACCCTCTTTGTTATACATGCAGTAAATGATAAGAAATAATTTAGTTACTGCTGCAATGAGCACTACTGAAGCCACGCTATCAAAAAATCGCCTTCCCCATCTTCCAATTTCTATAGTGTCATATCGAGATAACGAGAACATCACGAGATGTCTAACTTTGGGTTAATTCAAGCTCGCCGACTACTATGAATAAGTAAATTAGGGGACATTTATAAAGGATATAAAGCTTTCATTATTTTTTTCGGAGGCACCCCAAAGAATTATGCGGAATAAGAAATGACAGAGTCAATTCTAGCGATTGTAAACGAAATGAGAAAACTGACCTCTAAATTTGGTTCATCAATTGTGGATATAACTCTAAATGTGTTAACGGATGCGCGTCTAGAAAGGTTTGTAAAATCAAGAGGAATTATTATCTGAGGAGAACAATGATTTGTAATATGAGAGGGGGGCTTAGTTCGGCATGTTGATGAGACTATTCCTTTCACTAAAGCGTAATTGTAAGCAAGCGTTTTGAATCACCTCATTACCTTAACCTGTTAATGAGATGATTATTTCTTGAGTGATTAACGACCTTTTTTTTATATTATATTTTGCTTAAGACAGTTAACTTTTCGATTAATGAACATTTAGCACATCTTCTACTCTTCTGTTTGAAGAACGAATGTTTCTCTTTACTCACTCAAACCATTCATCTCTCTTTCAATGAGAAACACAGAAATTTCAAAGGCTTGTATTCGCCGTTTGGCTAGAGTGATTTGAGATTTATACTGATCAGGTTTTTCTTTAGATTCAAAGGTTTTTACTGTTTCTCTTAACTTGTTTAATGTCGAGTCAATCTGACGTTTTGCTTCAACTAAGTCCGCTCGTGAAACCTCCATTTTAGTCCCACCCTTCTTAGTGTTGAATAACGGCAACTTCCGAGGGTCGTTGTTGCTGTTACACCTCAACATTTAGTATACAGCCTCATTACTAGTAACCTATTTGTTTGTGCAGTGTTTAGCTTGACGTAATGCAAGCAATTATCCCACGTATCAAGTGAAATGAATATAAATTGAAGCCCATTATTTTATGACAACACCTTTATACGTTTCAACCATGTTTCTTGTGTACAATTCAATAATGTTCTTTTCTGTGTCCTTAAAGTAAATTCTATATTCTCTCTGACTGTCCATCTCTTCTACGATTACTTTATAATCAATATCTTCTGTCTGAAGAACATGCAATACTTCTTCCACATTTTCAATGGCAACATGTAATGCGAAATGCACATGAACGCCTCCCTCATCATATAAATTTGACCAGGATGAGATTGCTTTCTGCTTTTCTATTCGTTCTTGTTCATTGAATTTCCTTGGTAGCCATAAGCCTAAGCGTGTATTACCTCCAACATACAACCACGTTGCCCAAAGACTACTTTTGTCGACGGTCGCAGATCCACCATCGGTATATCCCCATTGGTCCACAATTGGAAAACCTAACTTTTGATGCCAGAATTTAATAGCCTTGTCCATTGACTCCACTTCCACTACCAATTCTGATATCCCATTAACATTCATTTTCATAAGAATTCACCTCCCCCAAGATTAATTGGATATGAAAATTGTAATTTAATTAAACTGTTTTTTGTTCAATCTAAAGGAGGTTTCGATACGCAACTTTAGTCGTACGCTTTTGTAGTTGAACCTTTCTGTAATCATTTGGACAGTTTTAAGTTTACTGTATAGTACAAAATAAGAGTGGAGAATAACGGGGACTTCACTCAAGAAATTGGAGCGCGTAAATGTAAAAATCCTACCACGCGACATTTGCTTGTTAAATACTAACAACTACCGAAGGTTAGAGTCGCAGAATTAGATAATGCAAGTGTAGGAATTACGATGGTTTAATGAAAAAAGAACAGCTTTTCACTGTTCTTTCCCTAAAACTTAAAGTTCCGCGCACCATAATTCGATTTCGATTTTTAATTCAGGTAGCCCGAGTGCGGTTATATATGCAATCGTCATTGACGGGTATTCATTCGCGAACCATTCATTCCACAACTGATAAAAATAATCCCAATCGATCTCTTCAGTTGCCCACACGTTCACTTTAATCACGCTGTCTGGCGACAATCCTTCTGATTTGAGCACTTGTTTCATATTTGCAAATGTATTCTTGATTTGCTCATTTAGCTGATCTGGGACGTTCCCGTTCATGTCTGTCCCGATTTGACCCGCGGTTACAATGAAACCCGCACCTTTTGGCACTCTTGTAACGTGACTGTAGTTCCCAACCGGTGCATGCATTAGACGGGGGTTCGTTCGAACAATTCTCTCCATGAATATAACCTCTCTCACTATACGTTTTCTGCGTATTTCTTACGAATTAGACACACTTCACCAATTTTTGACTAATCAATAAAAAACAGCAGTCGAATACCCATAACCCATAGAGATAAACGAAAGTATTTTCTTTTTCATGGCACGGGCACTTCCTTTCACGATCGTCTGAGAAGTATATTTGTTAAATGCAATTCAGAGTAGCAATTTCTCTTACTACATATCATAACATAAGGACTTCCCAAAACTGGAAAGTCCATGCATTTACGCTCTCTTCTCGTTAATAAAACGGGTGAGCACGAGTGCTAGAAGGGCAATGAGTGCCATCATGAAAAAGGCAAGTGAAGTTCCCCAATACGTACCCACTTCGTACGGGGCGTCCATCGTTGTTGCTGTAACACTGATGATCGTTGATAGCACAATAATGCCAAACGTCATCCCAAATTGCCGAACCGTATTGACGAGTGCCGACCATGTGGGATATCTTCATCATCCAGTGCATTCATGCTTACCGTCACGAGTGGCATAAGCGTTAATCCAAAACCGATCATAAAGAAGCAAAAGTGGAACATTACCCAATACGGTGAACTATCCATACCGACGGTGTTCAACAAAACGAGAGACAATAACGTAAATGAAAAACCAATAAATGAAATCTTCTTTCCTCCATACCGATCGTATAAATTCCCAGATATGATCGTTATCACACTTAACAAGATCGTTCCTGGAACGAGTATGAAACCAGAAAGAAACGCCGTTGTCCCGAGTACATCTTGAGCAAACATCGGTAGAATCGTTTCTGCGGATAGTAACAACATCATATTTAAAAAGACAAGAATCATCGCTAAACGAAAGGTGCTATTTTTAAGTAACATCAAATTAAGCACCGGCATATCAAGGTTTATTTGTCTTTTTACGAACACGACTAATGCTAGCGCACCTGCGACAATTGGACCGGCGACGAGCAAATGCGTAAATCCATACACACTGATGTTACTCATTCCTAAAATAAGCAATGAGAACCTAGTGCCGAAACGATAATGGACAATACGTCCAATCGCGCCGCTTGTTTTTTTATCACATCTTTCATCGTAAAGACGGCGGCCACGAGCGTGATGATAATGAGTGGCAAGATCACCCAATGAAGGGATCGCCAATCAAACACATCAATAATCATGCCTGAAATTGATGGTGCACTGGCCGGCGCAACATTAATAACCGCACCGAGTAGACCCATCGCAAACCCTCGCCGCTCATAAGGAAATACCGTGAGTAAAATTGTTTGGACGAGAGGCAAAATAATGCCCGCGCCGACGGCTTGAATGACTCGGGAAAGAACAAGTGTCCCAAATTGTGCTGATACCCCTCCCAAGACGGTTCCAGCAGCGAGACACCCAAGCGCGAATACGACAAGTGCTTTCGTTGAAAAACGATTCGATAAATACCCCGACATCGGAATGAGCACGATGGTCGTAAGCAAAAACGCCGTTGTGAGCCATTGTACTTGAGTAGCATTAACCCCATACTCTTCCATAATTGTCGGGTATGCTGTGATCAATAAAAATTGACTGAACGTAAACAAAAATGCCGCAGAAAGAATAACGGCTACGACACCTTTATGTGCAATTTTTCCTCCCGCTCATGTTTTCATCTCCTCACTTTCTCATGCCATTTAAGAACAATGGTAAAATTGCTTGAACTCTCCGTTCAAATCGGCCAACATCGCCAAAGAATAATTCAATAAAACAACCTTCAACAACCGTCAAAAAGGCAATTGAAACGTCTGCTTCACTTTGCAAAAGCCGGAAGTGATCGGTTCGCTTCTTCTCGCGAATATATCGCGCCAGTAATTTTTCAAATGAGACGAGCAAGGCGCCTGTATATTGAGAGGACTCGTAAGACTTTAAGTGACTCGGTGGAAAATACAGCATCCGCAGTAAAAACTTCAACTGTAGGTGGTCCTCGCTTTCTTTTACAAACCATCTAAAAATGCATGCAACGTTTCATCTAACGGTTGATCCCGTTGTTCAAGAAAAAAACGCACAATCTTTTGTTTTCCATCGTGTAGCGCCTCGGTTAAGACCGCATAAAAGATCTCTTCCTTACTACGGTAATGGGCATAGATCGATGCTTTTTTAATTCCGACCTCATTAGCAATTTGGTTCATTGAAAATGCATCATAATCATACGCCGCCAGGTACTGAAGCGCGACGTTCCGAATGGCTGTTGCTGTCATTGTCTCCCCTCCCTACCGGTAGTAGGTTCATTATTTCATAGATCTATAACCGGGTCAATCGTCCAAGCATGCTAGAATAGACATACGTGCAGATCCACTCAGGAGGAATAACTTATGAAAATTCGTCACATTAGAGAAAGCGATTATGATCGTATCGTCCCCCTAATCAATGACTGGTGGGCGGGAAGACAAATGGCTGATATGGTGCCCCGCTTGTTCTTTGACCATTTTCAGCCGACAAGCTTTATTGCAGATGAGGACGGTGAAATTCTTGGATTTCTTATCGGCTTCTTGTCCCCTGCCCGGACGAATGAAGCTTATATACATTTCGTTGGCGTCGACCCGAACCACCGTCAGAAAAGTATCGGCAAAAACTTATACGAGCACTTTTTCTCTACCGCGCAACAAGAAAGGCGTAGCATCGTTCGCGCTGTTACTTCCCCTGTTAACGAAGCGTCGATTGCCTATCATGTTAAAATGGGATTTTCGATTGAGCGTGGTAAAGAGGAAAATGGGATTCATATACACAAAAATTATGACGGGCCCGGACAAGATCGCGTGCGATTTGTAAAGGAGCTCGACCTTATTTAGCGAATAACACTCTCTACTTATGGAGGTTGGACTATGACAAACAGAACAAAAGACAACTTATTAGATAAATCTCTAAAAATCATCCAAGCATTTGTTGATGTTAACGAAGGTTGGGGGGTTAGAGAACTTGCTGCTGCAATGAATTATACCGTGCCTACTACTCATCGAATCTTGCTGCAGCTTAAAGATCACGGGATTGTCGAATACCAAACGGATAAGAATAAATACTATATAGGCACTGAATTGATACGTATAGGTGCTAAAGTAGCCAATACAACCCCTCTGCAAAGTATCACAAAGCCCTTCTTAAAAACGTTAGCTGAAAAGTATGAAGAAACCATTTGTTTACTTATGCTTCGAAAAGATAAAAAACAAATCTTTTGGGCTGATAAAGTGAATGGCCCGAAACCGTTGCAATATATCATTCCTATCGGAGAAATGCAGCCAATCCCTTATGGGGGTAGTGGAAAAACGATTTTGGCGTTTTTAGAAAACGATCTTATTGAAGAGATATTAAATGATGAAAAGTTTACATCAACAGAGAAAGAAAGCATATTAACGCAACTTCAGCACATTCGGAACGAAAAAGTCACAAGCACGGTTAGTGAACGTTTGGAAGGGTCAACAGGAATTGCTTCTCCTATCTTTAATCATGAAAACCACCCCGTCGGTAGCCTTCTGCTAACAGCTCCAACCCCTAGAGTTACACCTGATGTTGTTAAGAATGCTTCTGTAGATATACGCGATGCTGCCAAAGAGATCTCTTCCATCCTCGGTTCAAGTTTGTAAAGCGGGCATTTCACCCGCTTTGCAAACTCTTCAACTTAATGATTGCAGTTGCAATGTGAACACAATCCCCCTTAACCTCAAATGATTACCCAGTACAATAATTCCGAAATCTTAAACAAGTAATTGACAGCTATCTTTTGCTAGTATAAACTGTTCCTAATTAACGATACACTGTATCATATTATGATACAAGGAGGTGATTTTGTTGAATAGAATTGGTTTTATTGGCGTTGGTGCTATGGGTCACTGGATGGTCAAACGCCTGTTAGATCACCAATTAGATGTAACCGTTTTCGATTCAAACCCCGAAGCATTAGAACCATTTTTAAATCAACCAATAGGCGTTGCACGTTCTGTAACAGAAATCGGTGAGAACTGTAACATCGTCATTCTCATGCTTCCAGACTCTCAAATTGTAAAAGACGTGATTCTCGGAAACGGCGGACTCGTCACATCGCTTAGTAAAGAATCGATCATTATTGATATGGGTAGTTCGTATCCCGTTGAAACTCAGAAGATCGCGACAATTTTACGAAAGGAGACGCTTCGTTTTGTAGACGCACCAGTCTCAGGTGGTGTAAGAAAAGCAATTAGTGGTGAACTTACGGTCATGGTCGGCGCAGAAGAAACAGACTATTATGAGATCGAGCCTATTCTCCAGTATTTAGGCACCAATATTCGCTGGGTTGGCCAATCAGGTTCTGGACATGCTTTGAAATCAATTAATAATTATTTATCAGCTTCATCGATGTATGCAACAGCAGAAGCGATGGTCTTACTTAAAAAAATGGGTATTGAGCTCAATTCTGCATTAGAAATCATTAACGAAAGTACTGGGCAAAGCCATTCAACGTCGTACAAGTACCCAACTTTCATCTTGCCTAGAACCTTTAATTCAAATTTTTCTTTAAAGCTTTTACTCAAAGATATAAAAATGGCCAAATCTTTAGCAAATGATGTTCACATGCCGATGCTGCTCGGTTCTTCACTAGTTGAGATCTATGAAGCTGCCCATCTAATGGGCGGAGAGAATCAAGACCACACCGAGATCATTAAGTTTCTTGAGCAATTAGCAAAACAAAACTTATTTGAAGGAGAGAAAAGTGATGAATGAACAATTTGAAAAAGGGCTTAAAATCCGTAAAGAAGTGCTTGGAAGTGAATATGTCGAGAATTCCATAAACAACGCTACTAGCTTTAATAAAGATCTACAAGAACTCGTGACCTCGTATTGTTGGGGAGAAGTTTGGGGGAGAGAAGGTCTACCAAGAAAAACAAGAAGCATCATCAACTTAGCGATGATTACCGCTTTAAATCGACCTCATGAACTGAAACTTCATGTTCGTGGGGCGCTAAGAAACGGGCTTACAGAAGATGAGATTAAAGAAGTTTTGCTACAAACCGCCATATATTGTGGTGTACCTGCAGCCATTGATAGTTTTCGGGTAGCGAAAGAAGCAATTGATGAGCATACAGCCAGTTCTTAAACATGCCAATCTCCTAACTGCGTTAGGAGATTCTTTTTCAACAAAGCGAAAGGAGAAGGTTGATGTCTAGCTACAACGTTATTCACCGAGTATGGAATGCACTTTGGACCAACATTTAATTATGAGAAGAATGCTCCACTTTTCTCAACATCTTCAATTAGAAAAAGATGAACACAATCATGAAAAATCTACATCTTTAAATACTGACAAAGAACCCAAACCAGTGCGTACGTATTCAAAAACAAAATTTATCGGGTTACTTCTAGGTCCTGTACTCTTTCTTGTGACACTGTTTCTGTTCCATCCACCTGAATTAAGCTTTGAAGGTAGAGCTACATTGGCTATCACACTGTGGGTTGCGACGTGGTGGATTACAGAAGCGATCCCCATTCCTGCTAGTGCTTTACTTCCAGTGATCTTGTTTCCGCTTTTCGGAGCGCTAGAAGCAGATGGCGTTGTTTCCTCTTATGGAAATGATATCATCTTTCTCTTTTTAGGAGGGTTTCTCATTGCAGCGGCAATGGAGAAATGGAATTTGCACTTACGAATTGCCCTCACCATCATTAATTTCGTGGGTGCGAGCCCTAACCGACTCGTTTTAGGATTTATGATCGCTACTGGCTTTTTATCTCTATGGATTTCAAACACTGCCGCTGCTATGCTTATGATTCCAATTGGTCTTGCGATCATTACTCAAGCAACAGAGTCTTTCAAACATCATAACCAACCTCTGGACGACTTAAAAAAGTTCGAGAAGTCGATTGTTTTCGGTATTGGTTATGCTGCAACTATTGCCGGATCTGGAACATTAATTAGCGGGACGGCGAATCCAATCATGGCTGGTCAAGCAAGTCAAATGTTCGGAATTGACATTACTTTCGGTCAAATAATGGCAATTGGTATCCCTTTTGTCACAGTCTTTATCGTCCTCGCTTGGGGGTACATTACAAAAATAAAATACCGTACATCGCTTCACTACTTACCAGGCGGTTCAGACATTATTAAATCAGAAAAGAAGAAACTAGGGCGCATGAATTTCGAAGAGAAGATCGTACTTTTTGTCTTCCTTACTGTTGCCTTTTTATGGATTACGCGAACTTTCATTTGGGAAAGTGTGTTCATACAGATTACCGATGGGATGATTGCTATGGTTGCTGTACTCTTACTCTTCGCTATTCCTGCTTCTTCCTTACAAGAAAGAATCCTCGAATGGAAAGACACAGCTAAGATTCCTTGGGGGATATTAGTTCTTTTTGGAGGAGGATTGGCTATTGCAGCTGCTTTTCAGAACACTGGATTGGCCAAATGGATCGGTATACAATTTACATTACTAGAGGGAACGCATTTTCTAGTTATTATTATTGTACTTACGTTGTCAGTACTGCTACTCACTGAAATCACTTCAACGACAGCTACAGCTACGTTACTCATGCCGATCGTCGGTTCACTTGGCTTAGCACTCGGTGTTAACCCTGTTGTATTAATGGTTGCTTGTGCCTTCGCTACGAATGCATCATTTATGTTGCCTGTGGCAACCCCACCAAATGCGATTATGTTTGGTACTGGAAAAATTACAAGCTTGGATATGATAAAGGTTGGTGGCGTACTTAATATTATATCTGCGATCCTAATTGTAAGCGTTGTCACTTTGTTAGTTCCTCTAATTTGGGGCATGGATCTTCTAAGTCTCTAACGTTGACCATACTAAACTTTGTTTCAATTTTTTCGATTAAATACTTCGCGTTCGTTTGCATAGTGCGGTATGAATCGGATCAATAAAAAGTAATTGGTGACCGTTACACCATTGCGGCTGCAGGCAGAGGCTTGCAGCCTTTAGTATTACAATTGCGCAAACTTAGTCTAACGATATATTGAATAGAAGAATGACCTCCAATAATAGGGTACGCGCTTCAAACCACCTATGCTTTCTAACGTTTGGCAATGAAAAGTCGACTGATCTTTTCGCTCAAACAGAACGTTTTTGTCCACTAGGGAAGAGAGAGGGAGCAGAGTAAAGTTTCCTGCTTCTCTGCCCTTTTATGTGACCGTCCAAACTGAAATGGATGAATTAATGTTGTAAACTGCCTCATATATTACGATTTGTGACAGTTGGCAACGTTTATGTGACAACCCTCGTTAATAATCGCTTGTATTGCTAAATGAAGTACCTCACAAACAAATATATGAGGCAATTGGCACCTTAAAGTGCGCCGTTTGAGAGGAGAATTGTCACATAGAATAGTCAAAGAGATAAGATGAATGCCCCCTATTCTATGCAATGATCCCCAGTTCTCTTACTTTTTCACATCACTCACTAGAGACGGACGTTATCAACGACCTGCATTGAAGGTGCCAAAATGAACCAGGACGGGATTCGGAAGTAATCTTTTTGACTTTTCTACGTCGAGATTATAAAGAGGTGGTTCGATACTCTCTCAACCATAAATTTCAATGAATTTCTTAATGCGTTTAACTCATTGAAAACAAGCCACAAGTTCCTACTCGTGGCTTGTTTCTATATGTTTAAGTTGATTGTTACATTTCTGTAGTTATATCAGTTTCAACACCAATTTACAATCCACATTGGCGTAACCCCCCCAATATACACATTTCCATATTTGTCCCCCGCCATTTAACCACCCATCAGCGCTTGTCCAGGCATAAACTGTTACAACACAAATTATGGGGTGAGGGGATGGCTTCAAATCAAACGGAACTTTTGCAAGAGCTGAGTGTGCAAACAAATCCGATTATCATTGAGAACAGCTTTACCATTAGTCAAACGATTACCATCACTTATGGTGTCACCTTCGTAAGTGGAGCGGGTGGGCCGTATACATTAACTCGCGCACTTACATTTTCCGATTATATGTTCAATATCGTATTAAACGGATCCATGCAAGTGATTGATCTAATTTTAGATGGGGATGCAGCGAATCATCCGATTACAGACACAACAAATCGGAGCTTAATTGCAGTTACTGGCGGATCTTTATTTTTAGAATCAGGGTCGATCTTAACGAACAACAATGCCTTTTTAGAAGGTGGTGGCGTTTATTTAAGGGGAAATCCTGCTTTTGTTAACACGCTCGTCATGAGAGGAGATGCTCGCATTACGGGCGGCTATACTCGTGTAACGGGCGGCGGCATTATGGCTGCACTTCGAAATAATGGGGATTCTGTCACAATTGCTGAAAATGCCCTCATCGATTCAAACCAAGCACAATTTGGTGGTGGCGTTTATTTTCGATCTTACGTACAAGGTGTCGGTGGAAATTTGACGATCGGTGATAACGTTCAGATTGCAGCGAACTCCGCCGTTGCAAATGGCGGGGGGATTTATGTATCCAACTTCATCACTGGAAACACCGTCCCTATTTCATTGACCATCACGGGAAATGCGTTGATCAATCAAAATACAGCGAATAACGGTGCGGGTCTTTACCTTTTTGCTACAAACAGTAATGATGCGTATATTCAAACGGGTACACCTTCCATTACAAACAACACAGCTGGCAATAACGGGGCGGCTGGATTTTTGAATTTCTTAGCGCCAAGTCAAGCAAATGTAACAATTACAGGTGGGACAGTCACCGATAACACAGCGAATTTCGCCGCTGGTGGTTTTCAAGTCTCTTCAGCTGGAGGAGGAACGTGTGACCTTTCCAATGTCATTTTCTCAGGAAACAGCGCAGGCGCATCACAAGCGGGGGATTCCTATATTCAGATAGTTCAACCAATCCTTCAAACATCGCGATTAATGCGGTTACATTCCAAGGTAATTCGGCGGGCACTAACGGTGGCGGAGCGATTATTAACGGCGGTCCGGGCCCGCTAAACGTTACCGTTCTAAACAGTCTGTTCACGGATAATATTGCAGGAGCCGCAGGTAGCGGAGGCGGATTAACGATTACGAGTGGCTCAGGTGGCTCAACGACTGAAGTTATTGGAACGCAGTTTACAAACAATACGGCCGGCGTGGATGGCGGCGGTTTGTTCTTCGGTCAAGGTGCAAACGGCAATGATACGTTTGCCATTGAATCTTCTACGATTACGAACAACACAGCAACAATTGATGGTGGAGGGATTCACTTTTCTGCAGGCGGGGGCGTGTTGAATGCAAGCATTTCCAACACGAACGTTTCCGACAACATTTCTACGAACGGAAATGGCGGAGGCATCTGGGCGAGTGATCCAAATGCAAATGTGACGTTGAACGGTAGCACGACCGTTGCTGGCAATACGACCATTAACGGAAATGGCGGGGGTGTTTATTTCAACGCCACAACAGGTACGCTGCTCGTCACAGGTCCAGTTGTCATTGAAGAGAATGCAGCGAACAATAACCTCCAACTGGCGGCGAATAATGGTGGCGGCATCGCTGTAGTCGGAGGTACGGCTATTATTGAGAATTCTACGCAGATTCGCAACAATTTAGCAGGTAGATTAGGCGGCGGTATATTCATTGGGAACGGGGCTAGTGCTACCGGAACTGGCGGTACGATTTCCGGAAATGAAGCTGGTCTCTCCGGGGGTGCTATCTATACAAGTACAGGTGGAATTCTAACATTGTCAAACGCTACGGTCATCGGTGTTCCGGTTCCGAATGTTGCGCCGATTGGCCCTGGAATATTTAATGGTGGAACGTTTAATGTAAGTGGCGTGCAAAGCATCACAAACGGCCTTTACATTCCAACTGCTGAAAATGTTGCACAAATTCAAGGACCGCTCGCCGGCTCGGTGATTCAATTAAATAACACAGGTTACGTCGTGACAAATCCACAAGGTGTACCAATCACGGTCGCTGTCGCAACACTGGGATACCCATTGCTCAGCCAAAGTGACGCAGATGCTTTTTTAAAGCCAGTCGTCGGTTTTGACGGTTGGGAAGTTCGACTAAATGCAGACCGGACTGCGGTTGAAATTGCACCAGTCGTGTATACAATTACGTATTTGAACTTACAAGGCGGCCAAAGCAATAATCCGCCGACGTATACCGTCTTAGATTTGCCAATTGTGTTAAACGATCCTGACCCAATTCCAGGCCTCACTTTTATCGGTTGGCAAGATGAGTTTGGCAATTTCATCACGGTTATTCCTGAAGGAACAACTGGAGATCTCGTGCTGACTGCTGTATTCCAGCAAATCAATCCTCCAGTGCCACCTGGTCCTGTTGTAACAGGCGATCAGATCATTAATCAGTCCATTCGAATTCCTTGTGGTTGTTTCGATTTCTGTTCATGTAAAGAAAAAGAAGACGAGTGTAAATAACTTCCGTCCGGCCCGAAGAGCATCATCATTGCTCGGGCCGGATTTTTTTGTATAGACTTCACTCGCTTACATAAACTACACACACAGCCAAGCTTTTCCTATTCCCATTCGTAAAGTCGGTGTCACACATGTTGCTAAAGAGAAAATATCAGACGAACAGTCACTCTATTTCCCAGTCAGCCAAGACAACCATCGAACAGCTCCATCGTTCTGCTGACTTTGTGACAGATGAATTGACGGCGAGCAACCCGTTTCGCATTCATTATTACAAAACACTCGTCAATCAACGATCCATACATAATATCGTTTTACGCTATCTGAAAAGCCAAGACATGAACACACTGGAAGAAGTGCAGGAATTGTTGCCCGTGGAGGGGATTAAAAAGCTCGGGTTCCAACATTCTGTTCAAGATGAATTGTTACGCGGCAACCTTATTGTAGTGGAAAAAAACAATCCGCAAACGCTCTTGTCCATTCCCCTTAGAAAAACTGAGCAGCGTGCCGTGGAGATTACGGAGAACGAATTTACGGTACTGGGCCCAAAAGAAGCCTTTATTGAAGCGTTGGATGTGAACATCAACCTCATCCGCAAGCAGTTTCATAACACACATCTCATCATTCGCGAACAGACGGTTGGAAGTGAAGGGAAAAATACAGCAGCCATCATGTACGTCGAAACGATTGCTTCTAAACAAAACGTAAACACAATGATCCAGCGCCTCGAAGATTTGAGCTATGATGAGCCGATTGATGTTTCACAACTCGGGCATCTCATCTCTGACAATCCGAACTCTCCTTTTGCTCAGCTACTCGGAACAGAGCGACCCGATCGGGTTTTAGCTGCATTGAATGAAGGAAAAGTCGTCACTATGCTTGATGGATCTCCAATGGCACTCATTGGTCCGACAAACTTGTACGAGTTCTTTTCTTCACCTGACGATAATTACGTTTTATGGCCTGTCGGTTCTTTTATTCGGATGATGAGAATCTTCGGTGTCTTGTTCTCTGTAATTTCGACTTCTTTATACATTGCCATCACGACGTATCATCATGAACTCATTCCGAATGATTTGTTAACGACGATGATTTCATCAAGAATCGAAGTCCCCTACCCACCCATAGTGGAAGTGTTATTTCTGGAGATCACGATTGAATTGCTTCGCGAAGGCGGTGCACGGTTACCGAATCGGATTGGGCAAACGATCGGTATTGTCGGAGGGATCGTCATCGGAACAGCTGTTGTTGAAGCTTCTCTTGCGAGCAGTGTTCTCCTCATTATCGTGTCGTTAACCGCACTCGCATCATTTACGACGCCCACGTATCAGATGGGAAATACGATCCGTCTTATTCGATTTCCCTTTATCCTTTTCTCACAATGGTTAGGGTTTCTAGGGATTTCAATTTGTTCACTATTGTTCCTCGTGCATCTCTTGAATCTCAAATCATTAGGAAATCCATATATGGCCCCAATCTATCCGTTCAGGTGGGGTGATTTACGTAACAGCTTAGCGGTCTTGCCCGTCCGTATGCAAAACATGCGGCCGAGTTTTTTAAGACCGCAAAAAACAAAGCGATTTTCACCCAGGCCTTTAAACCATCAATCCGAGGACATTGAAGAATAAGGTGACATGATGATTTCCAAACAACTCTCCCCATTTTTTGCATTTTTTATCGTCGCTGTCATGCAGATCGGAGTCGGCATATTTACGTATGCGAGAGAGATTGCTGCAATTACAGGAAATGATGGCTGGATTTCCATCCTGCTCGCAGGCGTAGCACCCACCTTATTTTATGGTTAATGTACCGAATGCTTCGCCATGAGAATACGCTCACATCCATCCATGAACAAGCCTTTCACAAATTCGGGAAAGTTGTTGATCTGTTTTTTATTCTCTATTTCACGGCGCTCGTCATCGTCCTCACGACAACGTATGTAGAGATCGTGCGCGTCTGGTTATTTCCAGGCCTTGATCACTGGGTACTCATTATCATCCTCATTGGCCTCGTATATCTATTCACCAATTCCGGACTGAGAACGATTGTTGGCGTTTGCGTGATCGCTTTTTTCTTGATTATTCCTTTGTTGTTGTTTTCGCATTACCCTTCTGGGATGCTGCAAACGGGGAGCCTTTTCCCAGTATTCAACCATTCCGTTCTCGAGATCATGCAAGGTGCAAAAAAAATGACGTTTCAACTGTTAGGCATTGAAGTGCTTCTCGTCGCCTATCCATTTTTAAAAGATGGACAAGCTTCCCATCGCTTTGCCCAGTGGGGTCTCGCATTTAACATTGTGCTTTACGTGTTCATCTATACAATCACTTACCTCATATTTCATGAACACCATTTGGTTGAAATTATGTGGCCTACCCTTTCTGTATGGCAAATGGAATACTTAGGCATTTCCCTCTGGTTAATCATATTGTTACCGACGATGAGCCTATATTTATGGTCCAGTAGCTATATCACCAAGCAATCATTCTCCATTCGTCAACGGCCGGCCTTGCGTATTCTTACAGTCATTTGCATTGTGACTGCCTCTTTTTTTCAGAGGGAAGTCGACATTCTACAGCTCAGTCGCGTGTTAAGCACCGTTGGTTTTTATACGCTCTATTTGTATATTCCTTTTCTGTTCATTTGGACAACTGCAAAGCGAAAGTGGGGATCGGTTTGATGAAAAAATGGTTACTACTGCTCGTCACCGTCTTACTCATCAGTTGTAGTCCTGAACAAACAAAAATTGAAGACGTTCAATACTTACAAGCGTTAGGTCATGACTTGTATGACGGTAAACTCGAAACGACAGGAATTACGACGGTTATCATGCCGATGGATGAAGTCATACCTGAAAGCGAGAGCCTTGTTACCGAGTACGAACATCTTGAAGCCCTCTATTCTGGATTTCAATCGGAGTCTTCCCGAATTGTGGACACGAGCCGGACGAGTTTGCAATTGTTTAATGATGAAGTTGCGCAAGCAGGCGTTTTTCAAATTGTAGATAACACACAGAGAAATCCAATGATTGAGCAAGATATGCACCTCGCTGTAACGGAAGGCTCAACACGTGACATTCTTGAGTTTAATTACCCGTTTCATACAACACCTGAAAAATACCTCGTAGACCTTATCGAACGAAATGAAGAGATTCAACTTCCAAAGAGCAACTTGCATGAATTCTTATACCGTTACTATGCTGATGGGGCTGAGCCGTTTTTGCCGTTCATTGAAAAGCAAGATGACCGTGTAGAAGTCGTAGGTCTTGCACTGTTTAAAGAAGATGAACATAAGCAAACGCTTTCGATGGATCAAACGAAATATTTTCGGCAACTGTTCGAAAAAACAGCAGGCGGCAACCTAAGTGTTCCGTTCAACAATAATCGGAAAGTGACACTGATTGATCTTGAAACGAAACCTGATTGGAAAATTGAGCAGGTCGGAGACCACGATTTCCACGTCACCATTGATGTTGCGATTCATGCGTCCTTACGTGAAACAACAAACGTGGATGCCGATGAATACGAAAACGTCCAACAGATCGAACGTCTGACCGAGGAATTGGCAGAAACGGAGATGAACAGCATTGTTAGCTTTCTTCAAGATGAAAATATTGATGCAATCGGCATTGGAGAAATTGCGAGTTATCATATTCGCGGGCTCGATATTCAACAGTGGGAAACCGACCATTTCCAAGATGCCGACATTCGTGTAAACGTCGATGTGTCTCTAGAAGATACGGGCGCCGTCAAGTAGATTCACCTCTCTCCCTTGAGAATTGTTCTCAATTAGTATATAGTGAAGGTACTTACACTTTTGCTTGATTGGGAGGAACCGATATGCAAATCTATTGGACGAAGATTAATAAAATTATTGACGAGTCACCTGAAGTGAAAACGTACATGCTCGACTGCCCAGAAGGATTCACATGGGAAGAAGGCGCACACACTCACCTGGCATTTGAAGGGTTTAATGCTGGGGAGAAACCAAACCGCAGCCTCATCCGCCACATGTCGATTAGCACATTGCCACATGAGAACTCCATTGGCATTACGACGCGTATAAAAGAACAGTGCTCAGAATTTAAGACGATATTAAGAAACCTAAACATTGGCGATGAAGTAGCCTTATTCAAGACCCATTCCAACGTCCCATTGAAAAGAGAAGATAAGAATATTTACTTGCTATCGTCTGGTGTCGGTCTAGCCACATTCCGACCGCTCGTCCTTGATTATTTAGAGCGTGCGGACAATGTAAATCAAATTCATTCTTTAAACATTGACTCGTCAAAAGAGTACCTATTCACAACGATGTTTGCATCCGCACCCGAGAAAAAGTTCACCGTCCAGTTTGTCGATAACCGAGGGGACTATTACGAAGAAGTCCGCAAACTCGCCGCAGACAAAAACGGTCTTTTCTACATCGTTGGTAGCGATGAGTTTCTCGTTCACAACATCGATGTACTTCGTAACGAAGGCATTCAACCAGAACAAATGATGCTCGACAAGCACGAGCAAAAAATGGCGGAGTTCTTATCCACGAACGTATCCATCTAAAACACTCGCACAATCCAACAACCGTTGGATTGTGTTTTTATTTTCGCTATACTCATAAGAAAAGGGCTGATTCGATGGACGAGAATACGAATGAATTTAATCAACCTGTAGGAAAACCCCTTCCGAATTGGAAAGAGAGTGTCATCCCTACTGAAATGAAGTACATCGGTCGATACACGATCGTTACGAGATTGAGTCTTGCCTACACTAAGGAACTATACGACGCTTTTTCGCAGTCTCATCCGAGCCATTGGACGTACCTTTCCGAGGAGCGTCCGAATCATTTTAGCGATTTTGAACGTTTGATGGAAAAGAAAATTGCAAGCAACATCCACATTTATTATGTGGTCATCAACAAATTAACCGAGAAACCCGTCGGTATTTTTAGCTTGCTTAGAATCGATCCCCGTAACGGCGTCATCGAAGTCGGTAACATCCATTTTTCAGATTCCCTCAAAAAGACAGCAATGGCAACTGAAGCCCACGCGCTACTCGCCGAATACATATTTGAAGAGCTCAGATACCGCCGCTACGAATGGAAATGCGACTCCTTAAATGCCCCGTCGATCCATAGCGCAAAACGCCTGGGCTTTACATACGAAGGAACATTTAGAAACGCTGTTATCTACAAAAACCGCTCAAGAGACACAAGCTGGTTCTCTATGCTATTGGAAGAATGGCCAGATCGAAAACAAGCCTTCCACCGTTGGCTCTCTCCCGCTAACTTTGATAATAAAGGAGAGCAAATCAAACGGTTGGAGTCGTTCCGGGAGTTAGGAGGGGCAAGGTAAGATCATACATCCTGTCTATGATGGGATTTTCTAAAACTTGCTAGCGTACTCGGCTGAAATTTTACCATTGGTCATTCTATGGTAAAATTTCACGTTTCTATGGGAAGATTTTCAACAATACGCCTCGTAAAATAAGGAGAACCTTACCACAAAACCATCTATGGTAAGTTTCTCCTCCCATGCCCGCGCCAATGCTCAGGCCGAAAAAGCAGTATGTCTATGATGGAATAATATTCGGTCGCAACGTACATGCTGCTAAAATCCCCACATAGAACGGATTCGATGTTACGTTAACGAGGAACTTAGAGCGTGAGACGCTATTTATTCGTCAACATTCCCACAACATACAAAGACGCATCAGCTTCTAGACCCGAGCGAAAAGAGATGGCTGGCTGAGTAAATCACGTCAATGACGACGACAATGAGCCACACAGAACAGATGGCGAAAACCGTTTCTGACGCATACGGAGACTGTTCATAGTCCCCTGCCGAAAACCATTCACCGATATCTCTGAGCGATTCACCCCAACTTGAGACCGGCACAGGTCCTTGCGACCAAAAGAACACTTGCACACTAAGAAAAATAAGGACGTGCACTGACGTAACAAGAAAATCTTTTCGCATGATCTGACGGGGATCTCGCTGTTTCCTCATCCGTTCCCGGTCTCGTGGTGTTAATAAGTCTTGGCCACGAAACTGACCGATCTTCTTACGCATCCAACGATCGAGGCGACGGAAGTCACTAATGCCAAACGTACACGCATACAGCACAAAGATGGTGATGATGATTGTGAATGGAGACACTTCTCCTGTCTCACGGTAAACGACAAGTGCGAGCACCGCTTGAAACAATGTCATTCCGATAAATGTGATAAGGAAGAGTATGCTCGCATTTTTTCTTTGCCACAAATAACGAAGCGCCCCAAACAAAAGAAGCGATAACCAACTCGAGATTTCGGCAATAATAAACCATTCCCACTGATAACTGACGAGTATAGAACTCACAGCTGTTGCTTCTCGTTTCTAACGAGTTGTAAGGTAAACAGTGCTCCCCAAACGGAAACGAACACGTAAAAACTTCGTTGGAGCAACCCACCGATTAACGGAAAGAACACGGTTAATGCCATGCCAATAAAACAGAGAATGAGCAAACTAAAGAAAACCCAATTTAGCGTCTTGCCCGCGCGTTCACGTCTCGCATACATCGCTAGTATGATCGGCACAAGAAACATCGCCAATGCCGGAAGTGTGTGCGCAGTAAAATGAATATCCGCAGGAATGAGTCCAGATAGGACCGCCCCAACTGAAAATACGACCCATAACCGAAAAGCAACCGGTACACGTGTGAACTGGTGAATAATAATTCCCCCGGCGAAATAAGCATTCCAGAAAGAACAAATAGCGTATTTACGATTAGGTAATGAGGAGAACAGATCATATAGCTCGCCATAGGGTAAGCATTTTCTTCGCATACCGTCACTCCAAGATCACTCATTGGTTGCATCCTAAAATCGTAAGGCACAGGTGAGGCGGCGATAGCAAATGGTTCGTAGAGAATCGGAAGTAATGAAGCCACCCACGCCACCACACCGATCCACAGTAATTGTTGTCGTCGCTTCACGTCACATCCACCCTTTCTCTTCGGCGATACGGACGGCTTCGTGGCGATGAGTGACGTGCAGTTTCTGAAGAGCCGACGATAAGTAATTGCGTACCGTTCCTTCTGATAAATGCTTCCCTATTGCGATTTGTTCGGTTGAAAGCCCTTCTTTAACAGCGTGTAACAACATCACTTCTCGTTCATTCAACGGATTCGTTTCCAATGAAAATAGCAGCGGTTGCAAATCGGTCGATATGACTCGTTCTCCTTCATGTATGCGTACAATCGACTCAATTAACGTTTCGATTGGTTCATCTTTTAACAAATAACCGTCGACGTTGGCAATCATCGCTTTCTCAATGTACCCAGGACGTGAGAATGTCGTTAATAATGCGACTTTGCCGTCATACTCTTCACCTTTCTTCAGCTGTTCTGCCACTTGAATGCCCGTGAGGCCCGGCATCTCGATATCCAGTAGTGCGACGTCGACGTGCTCCGTAGCCGCTAGCTGTAAAGCTTCGCTCCCATTGCCCGTTGAGGCCACGATGTCAATATGATCTGACAGTTGCAATAACGACTGAATCGCATCACGGAGTAACACTTGATCTTCTGCTAAGAGAAGTCGAATCATTTGTTTTCCTCATTTCCAATTGGGATCATTAACGTGACGACCGTACCTTTTGGTGTTGAATGGATCGTCGCGTTCCCTTTTGCTAATTTCATTCGCTCACGATTGAATCGAGTCCGTTTCCAGACGGAATGAGCTGTTGCTCAAAACCGTTGCCGTTATCAACCACACGTGAGGTAAACGATTGCTGATCGGTAGAAAAAGATACACTTACTTCACTGGCCTCACTATGTTTATATACATTCAGTAGAGCTTCTCGAAGGGATTGAGCAATCATCGTTTCAATGACATCGCTCAATTCGGGGACATTTACAATACCATCGTTTTTAAACGTCGTCTGATTCGTCTGAAACAACTGCTTAGCGTGCATAACTTCTTCTGTAATGGACGTATAGCGAAGCGTCGTCACAACTTCACGCACTTGTTTTGAAGCAAATCGCGTTGTTTGTAGAACGTCATTCATTTCTGCTTTCGCACGTTCAGGATCATGATCGATAAATCTGAGAGCCAATTCACTTTTCACTTTCATCATCGTTAACGTGTGGCCAAGAGTGTCGTGCAATTCACGGGCAATTCGATTGCGTTCTTCTTCTTGGATGTACACATCCAATTGCGACTGGGTATTTTCTAGCTCTCTTTGCAACTCTTTTGCTCGAA
The DNA here is from genome assembly GCF_000698145.1 of Geomicrobium sp. JCM 19039. Lineage (GTDB taxonomy): Bacteria > Bacillota > Bacilli > Bacillales > Marinococcaceae > Geomicrobium_A. Next base: position 369,412 of record NZ_BAXB01000001.1, on the reverse strand, counting down.
TGACGGACCGAGAAACGTATGGAATTAGAAGCTGAATAATTAAGATCGGAAAAAGGACGGTTGAAACATACGCACCCTCAGCCGGTGGCACAGCCACTACATAAACAACCCCGTGTGTCACAACGAGCAGCGCTTGTTGGCATAGTAGCGTAGGAACAATAGGGACTTTTCGATAAAAATCTGTAAAAAAGATCATAAAGATGAGTAAATAATAATGAAGCACGAATGCTAGAAGAATAAACAATAGAAACGCAAGTGCACTAAACAACACATAGCGCATATCAAAGTACCAGAGCGTCCCTAAATATAGAGCTAAAATAACGAGAACAATCAAGACTCTCCACACATACGAGAAATCATTGTCATACGTCAAAACGTTAAAAAAGAAAAACACAATACTTACGAGCTCCAAAAGTAAAAAACGCTTCGCATAATTCGGATAAAAAGAAACATCCATCCACACGATCTCCTCTGATTCGGCTAATTTTATTGTAGCGAAGACTCATGATGAAACCTATTCACGACTGTCATCACTTCTATGTGACACGTGTCACATGATGAATATAAAAACACTCTACCCGCTGGAGAGTGTTTATTGTCCATATGCTTATTCGTATGCTTTAGGAATGTTCGTCCCTTGGTGGAAGTACAATTGCCAGCGCCCCTCTTCGAATGTCCACACCGAGCTTCTTAATGACTCTCTTTTTGTCTGGCTGTTAAACACTCGATATGTTGTGAGTACGGATTGCGTTGACAATCGGTGTATGGAAAAGTCATGCATCGTTAAATCAACCTCCTCAAAAACACCTGGTTGAATGACATCTTCTGTATAGAAAACCTTTCCGGAACTTCCAAATTCAAAAAAATCCTTCGATAACAATCCGCGAAGTTGTTCAGGAGAAGAGCGAATCTCATACGATAAATGGCTTTCTTCTAGCTGTTGAATATGTGCTTTTAATTCTCCCATCCATCATCACTCCACAATTCTAATGTCTTACACAACGCTTGGAAAAGTGTCTGGGCAACCTTTTAATCTTGATCGTTTCCATTAGGATTGACATGCGACCATGACAAATTATATTGAACCAAAAGGGGAAAACAACACGATGCATATTACACGAGCAACGATCGAAGACCTGAGCCGAGTAGCTCCATTATTTGATTTGTACAGGGGCTTTTATCATCAAACGAGCGACCTTCCAGGCGCTACGGAGTACATACAAGCGCGTCTGGAGAATAGTGATTCAACCATCTTTCTCGCTGAAATCGACGGGGAAGACGTTGGTTTTGTTCAACTGTACCCAACATATTCTTCCATTTCCATGCAAAAAAGCTGGATACTTAATGACCTTTACGTACTAGAAGGCGCTCGGAAACATGGCGTAGGAGAAGCTCTCATGAAACGAGCACAACAATTAGGTAAAGAGACTGGTGCTAACGCCATTGAATTGAGCACTGCCATTAACAATACCCGCGCCCAACATTTGTACGAAAAATTAAACTACAGACGCGAAACTGACTTCTATACGTATACGCTGCACCTTTAATATACATCATTTTGGTGTGTAATGAAGACTTTTTCAGGGGAGGATGACAGGCTTTTGTCTTTCACCTCTCTTCGCCAATACGTTCGATCAATCAGATCCGCTACCTGTTGAGGATGTTTTTGTGGAATCATATGACCCACATTTTTGAGTATGAACAGATTAGAATGCTCTATTTCTTTAAAGAGGCGGTTAGCCATTTGTACAGTGTTAAAAGGGTCACTATCACCAACAATTATCGTGATTGGAGTCGTAATTTTGCAATAATGATGGCTATTGGCGTAAGCACATTCAGGAAAAAGAAGCACATCCTCGCGATTCGCCCGAAACTGTTTGGGACGCCCCCATAAGTCCAAGAGTAGTTCTTCATACCCACTCGGCGCAACTTCTGGTTTGAACGTCTCCCTAACGGTTTGTTTCCCCATTCTTTTGGCCACTGGTGTGGCTAACAGCGTATTCATTAAAAGCGTGCCTAAAAATGGGGTCATAATGAGCTTTGATAACAAGTCGCCTCGTTCTGCAGGATAACCTTCTTTGTACATGGCAGCCCCTAAAGTAACGATGTTCGCCACATCTTTAGGGAATTGACGAGCATAAGAGAGCGTTAATGTGCCGCTCCAAGAATGGCCAACGATGGTTACAGGTTCAACGATTCCAATCTCATATAATGCTTTATGGATAAGTTCCGCTTGCTTGTCTGCTGACATTGCTTTTTTAGGTCGGTCACTATGCCCATAGCCAGGCCGGTCAAATGATATACAATCATATTCTTTATTAGAAAGATAGTAAAGCACTTCAGTAAAGTCTTCACAAGAATTGACACCGCCGTGCAACAACACAACCGGTTGCCCCTTTCCTTGACGTAAATAGTGTAACTTCAACCCATCAACGTCTACAAACCTTCCTTTTGGGGGATTTCGTTTTTCAATTTTTTTGAATTGGTATTGATTCAATAGAACAAGTGCTAGAACACTGACAAAAATTAGTAGTACGATGATGATTCCAGTCATCTTATCCCCCCTATTGTTTGATCATCGTGTTAACCATCGTTGTTGCTACCGTATCCGCTAGATCAAACAAAGAAACGGATTCAGGCGCAACGGCCCACATGAGTATCGTGCCGTTCATCAAGGCATGTAAAGTAATGGCCGCTTGCCTCGCATCTACTTGCTCAGAAACCTTTCCCCTTTTTTGCAACGCTCGCATAACTTCTTCGGTCCCTGTAAAGAGCATTGCGAATGAACCATCTAGTTGTTGCTTGACACGCTCGTCACGCCGTCTAGATACGAATTCATACAATAATGTTGGAGGATCGTCGACACACCGTTGAAACTCATGCTTCACCATCGCTTTAAGCGCTTTTTCAGGATCTGGCTGCTCAAAAACTTGTTCAACCATTTCTGGAATTCCACGAAGTAAATCAGTTAAGACGAGATCCATTAACGCTAGGAACACATCATCTTTACTATCAAAATACCAATAGATCGCCCCCTTTGTAAGCTTGGCTTCGGAACTGATGTCATTCAATGTGGCTTTATCATACCCACGCTGCTTAAATACTTGCTTTGCCGCTGCGAGTAACCTTCCCTTTGTCCCAAGATGTTGACTACCTTCAGCTGCACGAACTCGCTCGTGCATCGTTTCTTTTGACCCAAAGTAACGTTTGACAGTCGTCCAGTGTACCCCGGCTTCACGAGCAACTTTTGCAAACGTTAATTGATCAACTGAGGAATGATGCAGTAACGCCACAATTGCTGTTTCCACTTTATCGTTTGTTTTCATAAGGTTTCCTTCCTCAGTGTGCTAAAAACATACTAACGAGTATGTTTTTAGCATATCATAAGACGGCTAAATTGAATACTTATCACGAAAACACACGTTGCCTCTGCAACGTGTGTTTTCAAGTCTATATCACTTACTCCTCTTCCATCCACTTCCCCATCAACTGATGAAATGTCGTTGGGCTATGCAACGGAACACCGTGACCTACATCTGGCATGACATACCCTTTGCACTGGTCATTACACTCTATTAGCTGGGTCATCGATTTTTTCATCAGTGCTTTTTCTTTTTCTCCGATAATGACGAGCATTTTACAGGTTGTGTCTTCAAAACCTTCAGGTATTGAAAATGATAAATTTTCAGTCATCACTTGATGGAAGATTGTTTTTGGCATAGCAATCGTTTCTTTATAATAGTCTTGGAAATACTGGTCACTTATGTACAATTGTTTTGCCTGCAAGCGCGCAAAGGCCTTGTTTCTCGCGAGTGGCAAGCTCCAAGTTGCCATCGTTGCGACCACTCTATGAAATTTCATTGCACTCGTCGACGCACTGATGATGACGGCACGGTCAATGAGTGACGCACTTTTACTAAGCATTGATACGAGCACTTGCGCCCCTAATGAAAAACCGATAACGGTGACTTGGCGTTCGTCTTTATATTGTTCAATCAATGCCAAAAGCTCATCTGCACAATCGTGTATTGAAAAGTGGCTCTTACTGCTCCGTCCATGGCCGAGAAGGTCTGGGACGATGCATTCATAATCTCTGAAATACTCGACTTGCTCTTGCCACATCCAACCACTCACTCCCCCGCCATGAAGAAAGACGAGTAGAGGGAGACGGTCCCCACTTCGATATGTATCATAATGAAGGTTCACTTCGATCACCGCCGTTCTTTGTGCGTCAACCAATGGTCTGGCACTTGCAAGTGTTCTGGAATTATTGTGTTTGCATCGCCTTTTGCTGAATTCAACTGTGCTTGAGTCAGGAAAAGCGCGCCACTCAAGTTCGCTCCCTGAAATTTTGCCCCTCGCACATCCGCACCGAGAAAGTCGCACCGGCGTAAATCACTGTTCGTGAAATTTGCCGCAATCATCAGTCTTCCACGAAAATTTTCATGAGAAAGATCTTGATTGGAGAAATTAGCTTCAATACAATCGGTTCCTTTTTTATGAAGAAGTGCGTTTCTTTTCTTTTTTTGTGTACGATACGCGTCACTTGAACGATTTAGCCATCCACTCACTTCAGTACGATAGTGTGCGATATCCGTGTTCATAATTTCCGCTGGGGATTGATGTGTTTGCGTGCTTATTGTGTCGTAAAGCTCACCTAGCTGTTTGAGAAACGGTGCTGTCTCCTCAAGTTGCATACATTGATTTACATAGACCATCATCTCTTGCAATTGTTGGACGACTGGAAAGACACGGAACATTTCTTCAGATGTACTCGGATGAGTACGCCAATCGTTGCCGGCATAAATGAGTTGTGAAACCTTTTGGCCAGCACCGAAACATTCATAAGAAACGCACCCGTGAAACCCTCTTTCTCGTAATTGATCGTGAACTTTGCACAAGAAATCCTTTCGCAAATGCCGACACGGTTCACCACTCTCTTTGTCGTCGGGAAATCTGCAGATTTCGGTAAGGTAATGCTACACAGCATAGGCCAAAGCACTGAAAACAGTCACGTGTTAATTCTGCTTGCAAACGTCACACTTCCTTTAATTTTGTAAATGAAAATGAGAGGGACTGTGAAATCCCCACTTCTAGTAAACTGTTATTTAAACCAACCTCTATCTTTAAACAGAGAAATGGCTTCAATTCGATTGCTTACATTTAGCTTTTCGTAAATGACAGAAACGTAATTTCGGACGGTGCCGGTTTTGATTTTCAGGTGATCGGCGACTTCTTTCGTACTTTTTCCTTCAGCAATCAGTTGAATGACTTGCCCTTCTCGGTCCGTAAGCGGGTTATCATTTTGATTGATCATATCCATAAGTTCCGGTGCGTACACTTTCCGACCACTCATAATCGTTCTGATTGCTCTCGCCAGTTCGTCACTTGGGCTATCTTTTAACAAATACCCACTCACACCTGCCGCGCGGGCATAGTTGAAGTACCCAGTTCTCGCAAAGGTCGTCAAGATAATAATCTTGCATTGCTCATCTTTGAGCGCCTCGGCCGCTTCTATTCCCGTCATCATTGGCATCTCGATATCCATTATGCAAACGTCTGGCTTCAATTCCTTGACGAGGTCAACCGCTTCAACCCTGTCTTTGCCTTACCTACAACGGTCATGTCACCTTCTAACTCGAGTAGTGATGCGAGTGCCCCGAGCAGCATTCCCTGATCTTCTGCGATCACAATCTGAATCATAATAAACCTCCCGCCTCCTGATGAATAATTCGAGGAATTCGAATGACTAACCTCGTTCCCTCTTTAGTTGAGTGAACGTCTAACTCACCATTTACAAAATCCAAACGTTCTTTCATGCCGATCATTCCACTTCCCTGCTCTGACGGCTTGTCAGATTGTATCCCTACACCGTGATCTTGCACTTCCATTCGCCATTCGTTTGCGAGTACCGCTAAGCGAATTTCACAAGTTTTTGACTGACTATGTTTAACTACGTTCGTTACCGATTCTTTTAAACACATGCAAAACACATCTTCAATGAGCAGCGGCAAATGTTTGAATGATTGTTCCCCGTGAATTTCACACGTGATATGACTGGAGTGCAGCAGTTGTTGGACGCGAACGATCTCATCTTCAAGACGGGCCGTTCTCATGTCGGAAACAATTTCTCTCACTTCACTCAATGCCGTTCTTGACGTCTGATGAATATCTTCGATTTCTTGGTGGACCAAGTCTGGTTTAGTAGGTAATAGTTTCATAGCGAGGTCACTTTTCAATCCGATTAATGATAGTTTCTGTCCGAGTGTATCGTGAAGATCCCGGGCAATCCGTTGCCTTTCCTCAATAATCATAAGCTGGGAAATTCGATCATTGGCATCTTTAAGTTGACTTTCCAATTCCTCTCGACGGTTCCGGTGATAGATCGTAAACGGCAACAAAATAACCCCTAAAATACTTAAAACGTTGAACGGCAATTGGGCCATAAACTCCTCATATTCAAGCAGAAATCCAATAAGAAAGGCAATAACCGTTGTGGATAGGTGAACGACGTATAAGCTAATAAAACCTGCTTTACTTTTTAAGTTACCAATAAAAAAGGCAATAAACAAGGCGAAATACACGTAACCGAAGTAGATCGTCATGCCAATACTAATAAGCATTTCAAGCTTAACGCGACATAAACCGTCCACCCTTTTTTAATGAAGGACAATCGATAAATGGTAAAGAAAAAAACGATCATGGCAACACCAAGAATGATTTCATAAATGGTTGCTGAACGAATAATAAAGTAAAAAGGTAGCAAACAAAAGGCAATCCAAGCAAACAAGCTCAGACCTGTATTCTTTGGAAAAATGTGAAACCAATGATACACCGAAAATAACCCCTTTCACCGTAGGCAACACAGAAAAAGCTCTCGACAGGAGAGCTTTTCTTTTTACGATCTGTGTTCTGCTTGCTTACTGTTCGTTTGAACACGTAGCATGGCACGTTGACGCCGAGCCCGCTTTAACGCTTTGAAACTCACAAAAGTTTGATTGTTTTCATCATATAGTCGAAACCGAATGGATTCAAGACTCTTTTTCAATGTGATGGTCGTTGCCGTTTGCAACGGCGGGGTATTGTTATGGGTTTTTTCTAGATGATAATTCGGGACCTTAGGGCTCAAATGATGAACATGATGATACCCAATATTGCCAGTCATCCATTGAATGACTTTCGGCAATTTATAATAAGAGCTACCATCCACGGCGGCTTTTACAAAATCCCACTCATCATCGTTTTCAAAGTAAGAATCCTCAAATTGATGTTGTACATAAAAAAGCCAAATTCCTGCAGCCCCTGATACGTACATAATTGGAAGTTGAACGATTAAAAACGCTTCCCAGCCGATGAGCGCCATCATTCCAACATAAATAGCGACGAGGCACACATTCGTAAGCACTGTATTCAGTCGCTCTTTCTGTTTAACTCCTTTTTTATTGAAGCGATTTTCTACGAGAAACAAATAGAGAGGTCCGAGTCCAAACAAAATGATCGGGTTTCGATACAGTCGGTACTTTAGCCGCTCAAACTTCGACGCCGATTCGTATTCTTCCACTGTCATGACCCAAATGTCACCGGTGCCTCGTTTATCAAGATTCCCGCTCGTCGCATGATGAATGGCATGGCTATGCTTCCATTTTTCAAATGGAAAATGCGTCAGCACTCCGCACACATTCCCGATAATCCGATTCCACTTCCGACTCGTAAAGAAACTCGCATGCGTACAATCATGAAAAATAATAAAGATTCGAACGACAAATCCTGCCGCAACAATTGAAAATAACAAACTCAGCAAAATAGAAATTTGTAAACTTTGATACGCCAAAAACCATGTAATAAAAAACGGAACGATCGTATTGATTAATTGTACAATACCAGCTTTCGTATTGGACGTTGCATAAGGTGCAACACTTTTCTTCAAAGCCCGTTGTTTTTCCCTACTCATATCAATTCACCCCAAACGGATACGTTACCGTTAGTGTATCCAATCAATGAACGGAGCGTAAGGCACATCTGTCACAGCACATGTATGACAAGTGTCATGGGTGGGGGGAAGTTATTTCGCTATGACCCTCGAAGTGTAATCGTATAAAGCCCCCAATGAGGGTGCTGATTAACTGCTGACACAACAATCCGCCTTGATTAATTGTCACCCGTCTTCTATAATGAGCGATAATATCATACGAGCAAAGATGAAGAAGAGTAAACATTCCGAATGTTGCAGAGAGCTGATGGTTGGTGCGAATCAGTACAGGGTGAATGTTGAATGGGCTTCTGAGCTCCTAAGCTGAACTGCGGAGTAGGCTTAGCGGAATGTCTTACCGTTACATGAGACAAAATATCGAGACCACCTGTGGTCTTTGTATGGATAAGTGCGTTTATTGTAAAATAAACGAATGAAGGTGGTACCACGGGAGTTCCTCGTCCTTTTTTGGACGGGGAACTTTTTTATATTTCAAATAAGAAAGGGAGGCTACTATGAAGAAAACGGTGCTTACAGGCATTAAACCGACTGGAGACGTACATGTAGGCAATTACATTGGATCAATTAAACCCTCATTGCTTCTAGCTCAAGAACAAGCCTATCAACCTGTCTACTTTATCGCGGATTATCATGCTCTCACTACCCCACGCACACACGCTGATTCTAAAACGTTATCGTATGGGGTGGCTGCTACTTGGTTAGCTCTTGGCTTAGAGCCCGAAAAAGTCATCTTCTATAAGCAATCAGATGTCCCGGAGATTTATGAACTCAGTTGGATTCTAAGCTGCGTGACCCACAAAGGGTTCATGAATCGCGCTCATGCTTACAAAGCGATTACCGACAAAAACCGCTTGAATGGAAGTGAGCAAGACTTGAATGTAAACATGGGTCTATTCAATTATCCAATACTCATGGCTGCAGATGTACTATCCTTCCAATCAGAGATTGTGCCTGTAGGCAAAGACCAAATTCAGCACATTGAAATTGCTCGTGACATTGCCCAAAGCTTTAATTCAACCTATGGGGATACGTTCAAGCTTCCAAACTATAAAATTGATGAAGATACAGCGACCTTGCCAGGATTAGATGGACGGAAAATGAGCAAGAGTTATCATAATACGATTCCGCTGTTTGCAGAACCTAAAGTACTGCAAAAGCTCATTAACAAGATCAAAACCGACTCATCCACACCAGATGCACCTAAGGATCCAAACGCTTCCGTGCTTTTTACTCTCTATAAAGAATTTGGAACCCCTGAGCAAATTAACGAGTTGCGAGAGCAGTTTATCCGAGGCATTTCCTGGGGACAGGTGAAGAATGAATTGTTCACCGTAATGAATACAGCGTTGACCGAACCAAGAGGAAAATACCAACAATTCATGGCGTCACCGAAGACGATTGATCAAATTTTGGAAGAAGGGGCCCAAAAAGCACGAGCCATTACAGGTCCCATTTTAAGAGATGTGAAAGACAAGATCGGTTTGTAGGATTATTAAATTTTAAGATCTATATAGAATGAACTTAACATCTTCCTAATTGGGCAAATTGTTGTTGCTCTCCACTGCAGGCGGATGGTAGCAGTCCAGACTATAAGTGCAACATCGGTGGCCAAATGACAGCCACCGTGTTTTCTTTACACTCCAGACTATAAGTGCAACATCGGTGGTAAAAAGACGCCCACCGTGTTTTCTATGCACTTCAGACTACAAGTGCAACATCGGTGATCAAAGTACGCCCACCGTGTTTTCTATGCACTCCAGAGCATATGGGCGACATTACCTCGCCACTTCGGTATGTGGAAAAGTCCAAATGCCTCATAAGTTCATATTTGTGACACTTGGGAAAGAAAAATCATGATTTTAAACGTGAATGCGCACATAAACGGAGTCAACGGTCACAAATCCCAATATATGTGACCGTTGAGGGCCAAAAGTGCAAGGTTTGAGAACTGGATTGTCACATAAGTGCCAGGAAATCACACGCTTGCGCCAGGTGGTGACCATCGGTCACATCTTTTTACCATTCAGCAAACGTCTTCCTTGTTGCCCACAACCTTTGCAGTAACGAACAACGATCGACATCGAAGTGAGATGCACTTCAACAGACGATAGGTAGGCATTTGCCCGTAAAGGCTGGTCTCGGTTTTCGGATTCAGTGTATTTCTTTAGTTCAACTTATCTAGCCTTAAAGATCATTCAAATATGTACCGTCACACAAAAACACAACATCTAACTTAGATATTGTGTTTTGTGTGTATTTTATGGCTTGTCATCATTCTTTTTACAACAAGCCAGTCTTTACATGAACCAGTTGAGCAATATGCTCATACGTCGTAAAGCTATATAATCATTCCTCCAACACAAATGTCACGCGCTCTTCTAACTGCTCACCCTCTTCTTCCCAACTTATGTCCAAATATGTTTCGATGCCGACATCTTGCCGGTAATTCTGGATGATGTCGGGGGCAGGCATCGTTAGTTCGCACGGTTCATTTGGGTTCATGTCAGCATCGTGACTGACTGAACCGCTTTGCCGGTCTTCCTCAATAACGATGGTGACTGGAGATTCTAACGTTTCTATGCTGCCTACGTACGTCACTTCAATGTCTAGATTCGTCGCACTCGCAGGTGATTCCCCTTCAAAGATCTCCCCCACAGCATCGACCTCCCAATGGTCCGAGGATCCATGAAATGTTGCTGAATCAACAACTTCTGGGTTGTCGTCTGGGTCGTTCGTACAGGCGACGAGTACGAACATGCTACTGATTAAGAGCGTTTTTTTAAACATGCACATCTCTCCTAACTAATTCAGCCAATGAGTCATTACAAATACTAAAATTAGACTAATAACTGTGAAGACAACCGCTTCAATCCGTTTTCTTGCTTTCGTTTTATTCGCTTTTTTTGTTAAATACCTTCGCTCTTTTTCTACAATTTTTTCTTCACTTCTAAACACCCAGCTACACGTGACACCAATCAGAGCACCAACTATATACGGGAGGAATTGAATAAATGTGGGCAATTGCTCGTTTATAATTACTTGTGCAATGAAGAATCCTGTTAACAGAGAAATCGGAGTGTATACAAAGGTACGAATGGCTGCTTTTCTTTTCATTTCTTCATATGAATTAACATTCTCCATAAAAAACAACACCTAATTCGAATACAGATTACTACAGATTTTACCATATATTTCACATTGCTAGTCTTTCAACGAGGCGACGTTTCTTTCCTCAATTATTTAGTAAGAAATTCCATCGAAATTTTTTAAAAAAACTGTTGCTTTCATATCTTTCCTGGTTGTATGATATACGCAAGTTTTAAGAATTAAAACTCATAAACTAACACTTGCGAGGTGGTATTATGAAGCGTATCGTTTATCAAACCAATAAGAAGTTTCGTCAGTTTTTTTCGAAAGAGTACTTTACACATGATTGTAACTGTACGGAAACCGAACATCAGCGAATGTATTATCTTTTTGGAGACGATATTGTTTCTGAATGCCTTCTCCATCGACAAGACATGCCCGAGCACAGCGAAACTGTATGAGTAAGGGCTGTTCATTACAATGAAGTTCTTATAATACAATCATGTTAAGAACCGATGTAAAGGTATGGAAACCGTTGTAAGCTGTTTATATGTAGCTATAATGAAACAAATGAGATTTTCCCAAAGGGGAGTAGCATTCGAGTAGCTGTCGTCATTACGGGAGAAATCCTCGGCACTACTGGCAACTATTGTTACTTGCGAGACCTTTGTCCATCTAACTTGGTGGGCAAAGGTTTTTTTGTATCCTTTGTTGCCACCTTTGAAGGAGAATGTTCAATGAGTACACTAAAGAAACGGCCCAAGTCAAAAGTAGTTAGAGAATGGTTTAAAGAAACCCAAAAACATGTCGTTCCACTTGTAAAGAAAGAACTTGCCAAACGTAAAGGAACGAAAAAACGATAGTGGCTGCTGTGACACATATGTATAAGCAATATGCTGACAGTGTTTCATTTCGGATAGTAAAAGGAACGTATGAAGTCTACTCATCACACCCTCACTTGTCCATTTGCGGTGTAGGAAGAAGCGCTGCTCTTTTTAAAGTACTTAAAGAGAATCGAGTCATTAAAGTATATTATCCTCCTCTGAATCGATCGCTATACAAGAATACATGAACGATATGAAAATTACGGATCACCCTCAATACGCTTCACTTTATGAAGTCGGTACCAATTATATTGTTCTCGACTACATCAGGGGAAAGACAGCGTTTCAATGTTTGCATGAAAGAATTCATATTTCCCCTGATCAAATTAATCAGGTGGATGATGCGTTAGGCTACGCACGCAAACAAGGATTTTACCCGTCAGATATCCACTTGCACAACCTATGAATTACGAGCGACGGTTTAGTACGTATCATTGATATTGCCCGCTTTTCTAAGCCAAAACCATGTCGACAGTGGGACGATCTTAAAGCCGGCTACTACAAGCATTACCGGAAAGCTTACTTTCCTTCTCAAATCCCAAAATGGCTGATGAACACCCTTGCAAAAATCTATCGTTCACGGGACTCCGATCGTGATTGAAAGATACATTTCTTTCGTGCAATAATGGTGTAAGAGTATTCTGTGAATATTTGTTGTTTTTGATTGGAGTGTTTTCCATGGATTTTATTTTTTCGAATCATTTTATCTTTATAATGATTGTGTTTGCGGCGATTGCCTGCGGTATGCTCATTAAAAACGATGTGAGCAAAGATAAACGACAAGTTGTTTTTGGAATTAGCATGGCCCCAGCGATCCTTTTATACTGGAACATATCGTCTACGAGCCCATCCAATTTTTTAATGTTCATCTTACCACTTCTCCTCACCATCGCTTATATCATTACAACGACTTATCATGTGTACAAGATGGTGAAAAACGGTTAAAAAAAGAAAAGCAACGTAGTGTATTGGGACAACTACGTTGCTTTTCTTTACATCCTAATAGGCGTCATCTTCATTTACTTCTGTCACAAACAAACGATACAAGTTGTCTGGCATTTTAATAAGGCCCTCAACATTCTCCGAAATCGCGTAGATGTTGTCTTGGTGAACGAGGTTTACCATCGGTGCTTCTTCAACGATGATGGCTTGCGCTTCGTGATACAAACTTTCGCGAGTGTCTACATCGGTCTCTTGGCGTGCATCAAATAACAGTTCATCAACGTCTGCATTCTCATAGTACGTTCTGTTGCCTGAACCACCCCAGTTGCTTGAATGGAAAGGATTATAAAGGCCGTTATCACTATCTCCAGAAACGGCTGTCCAAGACATAATCATTGCCTCATGTGTACCATTCGCCGTACCGTCTAGCAATGTGCCCCACTCCATCGACTCAATGCTCATATCCACACCGACTTCTGACAACTGGTCCTGAATGATTACCGCCATTTGCTGGGTGACTTCATCCGCATCGCCGACCCAAACAGTAAAGTTGATGTCTTCGCCAATTTCCTCTAAAAGTGACTGAGCCGCTTCTGGATCGTAAGCAATCGGTTCTAAATTGTCGTCATACCCAAAGATTAAATCACTAATCGGTCCATCTGCTACTTTCCCGTTTCCTTGCATAATTCCCCCGAGTATTACTTCCTTATCAATGGCCATAGAGATCGCTCGACGAACATCTGCATCTTGAAACAGCTCATGCTGATTATTAAATCCTAAATAGGTCATGCCTAAGCTCGCATCACTGACGAGCTCAACATTTTCCGTGCTTTCTACTTGACTCGTATTTAATGCACTAATTGTATCCGCTACATGTGCTTCTCCGTTAGAAACCATTCCGATTCGCGTTAGCTCTTCAGGAACAACTTTAAATGTAACAGCATCAAGGGCTACAGGATCTCCCCAATATTCAGTATTTCGAGAGAGAACGGCTTCATTTCCTTGATTCCATGTGTCTAATACAAAAGGTCCTGTCCCCGCCGTCTCCGTATCAAGATTAAACTCCCCCTCTTCTACTGCATCAAGAGCTTTCGGACTAATGATACTGCCTCCATTATGCGCTAAGTGTGCGGGTAATGGTGCAAACGGATAAGAGGTTGTAATCGTTACTTCATTCTCCCCTTCAACGTCAATTGAATCAATCATGTCAAACAAAAACGCCCGTGGTGATGCGACATCTGGATCAATGACACGTTCTAGCGACTGCTTGACCGATTCTCCTGTTAACGGCTCACCGTCGTGGAACGTGATATCTTCTCGAAGCTCAAAAACCCAAGTGAGTTCATCCACTTGCTCGAAAGATTCTGCCAAGTGAGGTTGGACTTCCATATTTTCATCCATAATCGTTAAACTTTCATAGATTTGACTTCGTACTTGTGTAGAAGCCGTATCATTTGAACCGTGCGGACTCAAGTCAACCGCATCGCTAGACATTGCAAAAATAAGCTCAGAATCTCCTCCCGTTGACTCAGTCGTTTCCTCAACCTGTTCGTCAACATCTTCGCTACAGCCCGCTAAAGCGACAGCCAGCATAATGGCGACAGCACTTTTACTTGTTCTTCTTTTCATGATTACCTCTCCTCTGTAGTTGCTGTTTGAACAAACGTTTTCACTACACGCATAAATCGCTCATATTCGTCTGACATCACTCGATGACTACTATTTTCAAATAACACATACGTCGCTGTAGGTATAGATTCAGCTACGGCTTCATTCGCTTTAGGAGGTGTGATCCAATCATGAGCACCGGCGATGACGAGGGTTGGGACTGTGATCGAACGATTGCTTTCTGTAAAATCCATCTCCCGCATAAAACCGCCAAACCCTTGGTTCAATGCCCGATAATTTCTACGCACTTTTGGCCTTTTGGCTTTCCCTTCTTTCTGCTCCCGTACTGAATAGAAAGACCCCATTTGTGCATAAAACAGATCCAACTCTTCGTCCGTTTGAAAGTCCCCATTCCAAAGCTTTTCGCAAATCTCAATCTGCTCAGGGGTCCCATTTTCTTTCACAATCTCCTTTGCATCTTCAAGAAAACGATGATTCGGCGCTGTCGTGACGAGTAGTAATCCTAATAAACGCTGACCATACTTCCGTGCATACCCTTGAGCAACCATCCCCCATATGAGTGGCCTAAAATCCATACTCGATCCAATCCGAGGTGCTCGCGCAATGCTTCCAAATCTTCAACGTTATAATCAATATGTAATGTCTCCTCGGGCGCATCGTCTGAAAATCCACACCCACGCTGGTCCACATAAATGAGTTGCATCGTATCAGTAAGCGCTTGAAATGTTGGCTTAAACCCGATATGATTCCCTCCTGGTCCACCATGTAGCACAAAACAAACAGGCTTTTTCACTAAATTTCCCTCTCGAACTTCATACTCTGCACCTTCAACATCAAAGTAAAGCCTTGTTCCATTCACCGTTGCGTACATCTGGTTCATTCCTTTCCGTGAAAATTTTCCGAATATAATTACAAGGATACTGAATTCTGGATTCAATGTAAATATTAAATGCCTGCTTCTTATAGGTAGATCCATCCATTTACGTAGAGAATACTGTCTTATGTGTTTGAAATTTTCAATACTTCAAATTGCCGAATGAGAAAAATTGCACATTGAGCAATTTTAGTTTACGATACAAGGAAAGACGAAGGGGCAATGATGATGGACACTCACAGCTTGCGTGAAAGAAAAAAAGAAGCGACGAGGGCTTCAATTGCTAATTGTGCCTTTCACTTGGCTCAAAAATATGGTGTCGATGGCTTCGGCATTCAAGACATTGCCAATGATGCAACGATCTCCCGCCGTACTTTCTCAAACTACTTTTCTTGTAAAGAAGAAGCCATTGCTCATGCAGCTTTTATGTTCGACAAAAATATTGACTTGTTGTCTATGAGCGTCGACATTAATGAAGAAACCCCGTTATCTCTTATTAAGTACGGGTTAAAAAACCAGAGGGTCTTTGAAAATATAGAACGTAAACATCAAATTGTTCAACTCGGGAGAACGAATCAAACATTGATGCTTTATATTTATGGGACATTCACTGAAATTCAGCGTCATAGTTTTGACGCGCTAAAAACTCATTTTGGTCATCGTTACCCTGATTATTATTATCAACTTCTCTTGGGTGCTGTGATTTCTGCAATTATTCCTACGACCGATTCGCAAGGTTTTACAAGACTTCCCGAGCAGCTAACCGAAAGCCATTTTAACGATTATTTGGATGATGTTTTCCTCACGTTAGAAAATGGTTTTTCACATTAATTCAAAATATGGAGAGATATAATGGAAAATAAAACGGTCATTATCACCGGTTCCAATAGTGGCATTGGATTTGAAGCGGCGAAACACTTCGCACAACTAGGCAGTCACGTCGTGCTCGCGGTAAGAAATGTAGCAAAAGGTGAAGAAGCTAAAGATGAGATTCTCACTAATTACCCAAATGCTCAGGTTTACGTAAATTACCTTGATTTAGCGAAACTTGAAACCGTTGACCCGTTTGTCGGTCGAATACAAGAGAGCTTCTCTGCCATTGACGTGCTCATTAACAATGCGGGGGTCATGATGCCCCCCCACACCGTTACAGATGATGCTTTGAATTGCAATTCGCCAGTAATCATCTCGGTCACTTCGCACTTACCGGACGATTACTCCCCTTATTAGAAATAGGAGAAGCATCCCGAATTGTCACGTTAACTTCCATTGCATATCGCTACGGAACCATTTATTTTGATAACTTAGACGGAGAATCAGGGTACAGTAGCTCCAAATTTTACAGCCAGAGTAAGTTAGCGAATCTCCTGTTTGCAAAAGAACTTAATGATCGCTTAAAAACACACGGCTACACTACGATTAGCGTAGCCGCTCATCCTGGGTTATCCTCCACAAATCTATTTAAACTTGGAAAAAATGAAACCCGTTGGTTTGCCAAACCACTTCTTAAACTCTTTAGCCAACCGCCAAGTATGGGGGCATTGCCGATGATTATGGCAGCAACTGATGATTCGCTCCAAGGTGGTGAACTCATTGGCCCCGATGGCGCAGGTGGGAGGAAAGGAAACCCAACGATCGAGGAACCAAAGACCGACGTTTATCATTCAGCTACGATGCGTAAACTTTGGACTGTTTCAGAAGACTTAACGAACACCCACTTTGCTAATGACAATGAAACGGTTACCCATTCAGCTACTAGATAGTTTGAACCAAAGAAACTCAACAGTACTTGATGTTGAAACTGCATCAAATCTCAATTCCTTCCGCTCGGCGTAAGAAGTTCTACGAACCTTTTCTGTCACAAAGGAAAACGAGGCGTCGGCCCCTTTGGTGATGACAGGGTACTCGCTTATGGGCATTGAATCTGCGCTCCAGTTTGAACAAACTGCGCGCATGTTTAGCGGAATGAGCGCCAAAATCGTTAAACTAGGCAAACTTGCGCGCAGAAAGTGTAAACTAGCGCGCAAAATGGCACCCAGCACCGCGCTACCCTTCCAACCCAACAGCGCAAATCAGGAAAGTCTTACGTTCATTCTATATAGAGAACCTGAGTTGTTATACAAACAAGAACAAGCGCCATGACGCTTGTTCTTGTTTGCACTTCTCATCAATTAGGCATTTAAGCAGCCGCAGCTTTATTGGCGGGGTTTAGTTTTCGTTCGATTTTACCCATGATAAGGTCCGCAATAATTGCCATCAGCTGTCGGGATCGCCCCTGCGAGAATAATTGCCGTTCCGTCGGTTGCATTTGTTCCACGCACGATAATGGCACCAAGTCCCCCAGCACCAACGAACGTTCCAATTGCGACAATACCAATTCCGACAACGAGTGCTGTACGAATTCCTGCCATAATAACGCTAACTGCAAGGGGTAACTCCACCTTCGTTAACAATTGTAAGCGTGTCATCCCTGAAGCATAAGCGGCGTTTGTTACTGTCTTGTCAACACCTTTAATGCCAACATACGTGTTTTGGATGATCGGTAGTAGTGAGTAAAAGAATACGGTCGTAATGACCGTCGTTGTACCAAGTCCCATCGCAACCATCGTAATAGCCATAAAGCCGAGTACGGGAATCGTTTGGATAATGCTACCAAAAGTGAGTACCCAAGAACTTAGTTTTCCGTACCTTGCAATAAGAATGCCTACTGGAATGGAAACGATCGATGCAAAAAGGACTCCGTAGGCAGCCATCAAGAAGTGACGGTAAAACTCTTCCCAGATGTAAAAACCATTTTGAGAAACATACGTAATAAACGTTTCCATTACTGATCCTCCTCGTTGACTTCGACATCTTCGAAGTAGTTATGCGCTTCGAGAAATTGTTGAGCAATCGTTGATGGGCCAACCAATTCAACATCGCCCATATAATTCATCTCTTGCATATCTTCTGTGCTTACCGTATCACTTAACTTATGAAGAATGCCTTCAAGTTCTGGGTGATCATCAAGCACTTCATTACGTATCACAGGTGAAGCGTCATATGGAGGAAAAAAGTCATCTTCCAGAACGGTTAAATCATAAGCCGCAATACGACCATCTGATGAATAGCCTAGAACGGCATCCATGTTCCCAGAAGCCGCTGCTTCATAAACAAGACCAATTGCCATCGGGTACACATCACCAAAAGCAAAATGCGTTTCAGTGAATGCCGCATAACCATCTCCTGTTCGATTGACCCAGGCATTATCAACGCCGAAATTCATCTCATCTGCGAATGGTTTTAAGTCATCTACATGTTCAATATTCTCTTGTTCTGCAAATGCTTCTGTAACAGAAACCGTGTAACTATTATCAAATCCATAGGATTCTGCCCACGTCTGATTGAACAACTCATCGAATTCCTGCTGGACGATCTGCATCGCTTCTTCAGGATCTGTAACATCTTCATAATTGAGCACGCCCGCGATATCTGTTCCCGTATAACGGGTTGCTGTAATATCAACTTCTTCTTGCATCATCGCTTGATGCAACACCATTGTCGATCCAAGATTTGTTACTAATTCAGTCTCTAAATCTGTATAATGCTCAATCATATGAGCAAGTGTGTAACCCCAGATTTCGGATTCAACGGTATCTAACGTTGCAATGCGAATCGTCTGTTCGGATGGCCCACCTAATCCGGGTAAAGAACAGCCTGATAAGACAAGTGCTGAAGCCAACACGGTTGGTATTATTTTTTTCATGCGGTTTCACCTCTCATTGCAACCGGTGTTAGTTTCTTTTCAATCATCGAAAGTAAACCATTTGCAAGTAAGGCAAGCAAGGTTGCAGGAATCGTTCCTAGAATAATTAACTCAGGTTGATACAAGTTTAAGCCATCAAAGATGAGATCACCTAAACCACCACCACCGATAAAAGCGGCAAGAGTTGCCCAACCAATTAAGTACACCGTCGCAAAGCGAATGCCCGACATTATGACGGGTAGCGCAAGAGGTAGTTCAATCTTTCTAACTGTTTCCCAACTGCTCATTCCCATGCCTTTTCCGGCTTCTTTTAAACTATGATCAACTTCCATCACACCGGTATACGTGTTTCTTAATATTGGCAGTACCGAGTAGATAAACAGAGCGATAATTGCTGGTAACACACCGACGCCAAGAAACGGCATCAAAAATGCAAGAATTGCAAGGCTAGGAACGGTCTGTAAGATACCGACGAATGAAATGATTCGATCAGCGACTTTTGGAATTTTCGTTAATAAAACGCCAGCAGGGATTGCTACAATCACTCCGAGAAGGATCGCTGCCAGTGAAATGTACATATGCTCGCCGGTCTTTTCGACTAGATCCCAGCCGTACGTTGTTAGCGTATCGATGATTGCTTCAAACATGTCGTAACCTCCTTATTCCGTTGCGGCAACTTGGGTGGTTTCTTCACCCCAGATTGTGTCGTAAACCATATTCGCGAGCGCTGCTCTCGTGACGATTCCTACAAGTCGATTGTTCTCTTCAACGACTGGCACGTACGCACTACCACGGCGAAGCATCCGATACATGGAGTCACGCAACAAGTCCTCACTATGAACGGAATATTCTTCGGTATCCATCGCTTCATAGACGAAGTTCCGTTTCTTATAATGCGAATCAATCATTTCAATGTCGATGTATCCTTTTAACGTATTCATCTCATCAATGACTAACAGAGAATCGACACGGTTGTCACGCATCACTTGAATCGCTTCTTTTAAAGTGCGCTCTTCTTTCACTGTTACTGGCTCTGCATTCATGATTTGCTTAACGGTCGTTACATCTGGACGACTTTGAAGCAAACGATCTTTGCCGATGAAGTCTTCAACAAAATCATTAGCAGGATTCATTAGAATCTCGTCTGGACTTCCCACTTGCACGATTTCTCCAGCGTTCATAATGACGATTTTATCGGCTAGTTTAATGGCTTCATCCATATCATGAGTGACAAAAACAATCGTTTTGTCCACTTCTTTTTGTAACTTCTTGAATTCCTCTTGCAATCCATCACGTGTAATCGGATCTAGCGCTCCAAATGGCTCGTCCATCAAGATTAGCGGTGGATTTGCAGCTAATGCACGCAACACACCAATTCGTTGTTGTTGTCCACCGCTGAGCTCGTGTGGATAACGCTGTAAGTACTCTTCCGGTAAATCCACTAAAGAAATAAGCTCTTGCGCACGTTCTTGTTGCTTTTGCTTACTCCATTTTAATAATGAACCTACAAGAGAGATGTTCTCGCCTACCGTCATGTGTGGCATCAAACCGATTTGTTGGATCACATAACCAATCGAACGACGCAATTGCACAGAATCTTGATCTAACACATTCGTCCCATCCACTAAAATTTGACCTTTCGATGGTTCTACGAGACGGTTAATCATTTTCATTGTTGTTGTTTTTCCACAACCACTTGGTCCAATAAATACGACAAACTCACCTCGTTCAATCGTTAAGTTTAGCTTATTTACTGCAGGCTTTTTACTGCCATCAAAGGTTTTTGTTACGTCTTTGAATTCTAGCAAATCAAGCACCTCCATCATTTCTTACTCTCGTTTGCAACTTTTTCAGTATAATGTTTCGACCTTAAATTAGGAAAACCCGAAAAAACCGATACAGTTTGTTTAATCTATGCAATTTAAACTTTACAAAGTACACAAAAGGTAATATCGTAAAATTACTAACGATTCCTCACTTTTTCTACCTGATTTGTTTTTTTGCAATTGATTTGAGGAATGGTAAGGTTAATCACAGTGATTGAAGGAGGCATGTCAGTGGAATCATTATCAAACGATCAGCTACTTACTGAATTACAAGCTGCAGAAGATCAAATTACCGATCGAATTGCTGATAATATGGAGACATTTGGTGTTTCATCAACAGTTGGAAGGCTGCTCGGTATCATTTATATGAATCGTGAAGCGATGACGTTAGATGCCCTTGCCGAAGAAACAGGCATGAGCAAAACGAGAATGAGTCAAGTGATGCGCCAGATGCTTGCACTAAACATTGCAGAAAAAGAATTTGTCAAAGGCAGTCGCAAAGAACATTACAATGTAGAAAGCGATTATGCGCAGACGTTCATCTCGTTGTTTACGACGAACTGGAGGGAAGTTGTATCACGTAACATGACGCTTGAACGACGATTACGAGAGCGCGTTGATCATATGAAGACTTCCTTATCGAGTGAAACACCCGTTGAAATTAACGATCGCGTTGAAGCGCTGTCCGAAGAACTTGATGCGTGGCAAGCGTATTACAACTGGATTGATCGACTCGTGTACTTCTTTGAAAGTGGCCAGATCTTTGATCATGTACCGATTCGCGACAGCCAAAAGGAGGACAACCATCATGAAAAATAAACGAATCATTACCGCTGCACTTACAGGGGCGGGTGACACAACGAGCAAAAGCAAGCACGTACCGATTACACCAAAAGAAATTGCAGATTCAGCCATTGAATCAGCAAAAGCGGGTGCAGCGATTGCACACATCCATGTCCGTGATCCGAAAACTGGAAAGCTAAGTCATGACGTTGAACTTTTTAAAGAAACGGTTGAACGAATTCGTGAAGCTGATACGGATGTAATTATTAACATTACTGCCGGCGGTGGCGGTGACTTTGTCCCAAGTCTAGAAACACCAACTGCAGGTGGCTCTGGAACAGACATACAGACCCCTCAAGAACGCCATGAACCTGTCAGCAAATTGCTACCAGAAATCTGTACGCTCGATTGTGGCAGCTTGAATTTCGGAGATGATGTCTATCTTGGCCCTGCTGGATGGCTCCGTAAGCATGCACAGCTCATTAAAGACAGTGGCGTGAAACCTGAGATGGAGATTTTTGATACGGGTCATATTCGTTTAGCGAATCAGCTCATCTCTGAAGGATTAATTGAAGGAAATCCCATGTATCAATTCTGTCTAGGGATCCCATGGGGTGCCGATGCAGATGCGGAAACGATTGATTATATGCGGAAACGTACTGTGGAAGGCGCACACTGGTCGGCATTTGGAATTGGTCGTATGCAGCTCCCGATGGTCGCACAATCAGCGTTACTCGGAGGAAATGTACGTGTTGGACTTGAAGACAACCTTTACCTTGAAAAAGGTGTACTCGGTTCAAATGAGCAACTTGTCGACCGAGCCGTTTCCGTCTTGAATAGTGTTAACCTTGAACCTATGACACCAAGAGAAGCACGTGAACAATTGAATTTAAAAGCATTTAATCAATAGAGGTGTAAAACATGAAGACATTTGCAGTACTCGGTACGGGTGTTATTGGCAACGGTTGGATCGCTCGTTTTATCGCGAATGGTCACCGCGTACACGCCTTCGATCCTGCTCCAGGTGCCGAAGAAAACACGCGGAACCTCCTTGAAGAAATTTGGCCTACACTCACAGAATATGGCATTTCCGAAGATGCATCGCTGAACAATCTTACATTCTTTGAAACCTTGGAAGAAGCGGTTGAAGATGCGGATCTCATTCAAGAAAATGTACCTGAACGTCAAGAACTAAAGAAATCCGTGCTCGCTCAAGCCGATGCTGCGTCGAAACCAGAAGCAGTTCTCGCTTCGAGCACATCGGGTTATCTGCCGTCTTTGCTGCAAGAGGCTTGCACGAAACATCCAGAGCGAGTCATTGTTGCTCACCCTTTTAACCCGGTCTATTTAGTGCCGCTTGTCGAAATTGCCGGGGGTAAACAAACGGATCGTCGTTACATGGAGCAAGCACAAGCAATGTACGATAAGATGAACATGAAGCCACTCATGATGAGCGGGGAGATCGATGGCCACATTGGTGATCGCCTGATGGAAGCCCTTTGGAGAGAAAGTCTTCACATCGTCAATGACGGCGTTGCGACAACAGAAGAAGTCGACAAAGCCATCGTTTATGGCCCTGGCCTTCGTTGGGCATTAATGGGACCGTTTATGACGTTGCATTTAGCAGGCGGCAACGCCGGCATGCGCCATATGCTTGAGCAATTTGGTCCGGCGCTAAAACTTCCGTGGACACGTCTCGTTGCCCCTGAACTAACGGAAGAATTAAGCGAAAAAGTCATTCAAGGAACGGCTGAACAAAGTGGAACTGTATCAATCGCAGACCTTGAACATCGACGCGATCGTTTCTTAATAAAATTGATGGATTTACTCGAAGAAGAAGGATTTTGGCCATCAGAAAAGGTGATTGCTTATGACAGAACGTAAAGTCATTTGGAACGGTCGTGTCCAATCTGACATGGTCGATTACAATGGTCACATGAACGATGCATCTTATTCCTTGGTGTTTAGTGAGAGCCTCGATGCACTCATGGAAACGACCGGGTTGGATGCATCTGGACGAGAGCGCCACGCATACACGATTTTCACGCTAGAAGCGCACATTCGTTATTTACAAGAAGCCCATGAACAACAAGCGTTACGTACGACTGTTACCATTCTCGATCAAGATGCAAAACGCATGCACCTCTGGTTTGAGATGGAAAATGAAGATGGTGACACAATTGCAACGAGTGAACAAATGGTTATGGGGATGAGCACGACAACTGGACGCCCTGGACCGTTTCCAGAGGAAGTTGAACAAAGCCTCTCTCCTCTGCCTAAATTAGATAGAGAACACTGGCCAACACACGCAAATGTGCAGATGGGTATTCGAAGGAAATAAAAAGCTCGCATTGTGGTTACACAATGCGAGCTTTTTTGTTTGATTTTATCAAAGCTACCAATTTATACGACCTTTTGCTTCGGCCGCTTTACAATATTAATAATCAGACTAACGATGACGATAAATCCAATATACCCTAGCAGAGGATACACGGTGTTGACGAGGTCAACAAAGCCGATAAATCCAAATCCTAAGCCGAGTAAGCAAACAACAACAACTGCTCCTCTGTAGGCGTTCGTGTTCGGTGCAAAGAAGCGCACAAGGAATGTGTATAACGACGTTGCTGCTGTACTATAGATCATCATGAGCAAACCGATTGCCATGAAGAATCAACAATTGGATTAAACTCATGTGCCAATAATAGGATTGGCATTTCAGCTTCATGAACCCGATCTAAGTTCAAGTACACACCCAGTGCCACTATAACAGCAATTACACCTAACACCACACCACCTAAGATCGCACCATTTCGTAACCCTTTCCGATCCTTCTCAACAGCACCCATCACAACCATAATCGCAAAACCGACCATAAAGTTAAACGAGACACTAATGAGCGTACTGAGTGTCCAATGTGGAGACACCGTTAATTGTTGGCTAGCGATGCTTTCCAACGTCGCGAAGCTCGCTTCGCTCGCAAAGATCGAATACACAACAATAATGAACAATAGCACGAGTATGTAAGGACTTAATGAGCTAATGATCGTAATGATTTTATTCGTATCGAGTAATAAGGTGGATATGAGTACGAGACTCATAAAGACATAGCCCCAAATCGGTGCAAGGCCGAATGATTGTTCAAATAATGAACCACTTCCTGCAATCATTATCGCTCCTAAGCCAAACAAGAAAAAAGTCAGCGCGATATCAATGACCGGTCCAAGATATTTTCCACATAAATGATACAGCACCTTTTTGTGATTGCGAACGTGTAACTGATCTCCGAGCATCACGAGCTGGTAACCGAGAATCGGCAACAAAATCATCGTAACCGCCGTTCCTACAATTCCCCACACACCATGACTAACAAAGAATTGAAGCATTTCTTGTCCTGAAGCATAGCCCGCACCAACGACGGCACCAACATAAACCCCAGCAACACGGAGTGTCGTCTTCAATGTTTTTTACCTCCTATACTGCACGCTGTACCGCACATTTTCCTCTATCTATATATAATAAATATTTAGATAAAACGATACTATTAAATTATTGAATGTCAAACGAAACACGATAATATGATAATAAGATAATAAGAAGAGCCCCACAAAAGTGAGGCTCCACACTCCGATTACACATTTTCTTGTTTTAGTGTCTCAATGATATTGTCTTTTTTGATTTTGGACATGGAATAGACCATCGCAACGATGACGATTACCAGAACCGCAACAATGGCAATGATAATCTCCAGCCACGGCAGTGTAAAAGCGTAAGCAAAAGCATTTTGATTCGTAATATAGATGCTATACATAATCCCAATACTAATTGGAAGCCCATACAACAACGCCTTTAGACCATAAAAGATGCTTTCGAAATAGATCATCTTGTTAAACGACCGAGGCGTCATACCGATTGATTTTAACATCGCAAATTCTCGTCTTCTAAGTGCAATACTCGTCGAAATTGTGTTTATAATGTTTGCGATAGCAATCATTGATATGAGCGTAATAAACCCGTATAAAAAGATGGACATGACGGTGATGACTTGTTGATCCCGCTGCTCTTGAGCATACGTATTATGAATCGCTGACTCATCAATGAGCGCATGATCTTCAAGTTCTTGTTGTAAGGCCTCCGGTTGGTCAGTCGTTACATACAGCATATCATACAAAGGTTGACCGCTTTCCATTTGAATCTCTTCAAATACATCTGGTGAAACGATGAGAACCATTGACCCTAACCATTGTTCAAAATAACCAAGTGGGTAATCATTCGTAATCGCTCCAATCTCAAGTTCAACAACGTCTTCGTATTCGTACAATTCTCGTTCCTCATCGTAATTTTCCTGTTCTACTGTGAACGTATCATTTTCATTCGCAAGCACACTAGGCGCTTCTACATATTTGCCCGCTTCTGTATCTTCGTACAGAATCTCACTCACAAGTATGGCCCGCGTTTCATCTGCATCGATAAATCGCTCAACATCTTCACCGATGGAAGTCACGTATTCAGAAAAGCTATTAGCATCGAGACCAATCACTTGGACATGATAAGGATAGTTCCCATCCATTAAGTAATCGATGTTATCCTCGACCTGATTGGTCAAGCCTTCAGGCCACCTTTCCGGCTCAACAAGCGTTCGAAATGTCACGGAGCGGTTTACACTGCCTTCATTTGCAGAATCCATGTTTAGTACTTGATCAACAATGGCTGCAAACTCTTCATCATTACGATCGACTTGAATACTAAGATCGTAGTTTTGGTTCCCAAAAGACATGTGCATCGATTGCGAAAGTGCTGAAGCAAAGTATGATATCGAAAGAAATAAAATGATGCTGACAACTAATGAAGAAACGGTCACGAAATAACGCTTATTATTTCGCTTCAAATTCTTTAATGCGAAATCTCCTTCAACCCCAAACAGCTTTCGCACGAGAGAATTGGTTTTCACCTTCTTTTTCGTAAGCTTAACGTCTTGTGATTGACGGATTGCATCAATCGCGGTAATTCGTGAAGCTCGCAAGGCCGGAATAATCGTGGAAATGAGAATTGTCAATGCTGCAAGACCGATTGAAATAAAGACCGATTCTTTAGAAACGACCATTATTAGTTCAGTATCGAGTGCGCTAGAAAGGAGATCGTTAATAAAATAAGTCGTCACCCAAATTCCTGCAACTCCAGCTACAATCCCAATAGGGATCGCAATCAGTCCAATGATCAATCCTTCAAAGTAGACCGAATTTCGTTTCTGGCGCTTCGTCGCGCCAACACTTGAGAGCATCCCTAAATATCGAGAACGCTCAGATACAGAGATGGCAAACGAATTAAAGATGAGAGCCACTGATCCAATGACGATAATTACCATCACAATGGCCATGAGTCCATACAGCGTCGTTTGCATATTGTCGCTTGCAGTGAGCCCATGTGCACGTAATAATGAATCATTGTAGAACGGTTGCTCTAAGCCTACCCCCTCGGCAAACGTGCTCACTTGATCATAAATCGTACGGTCCACATCCCTGACTGACATGTACGCCATCGCTGTGCTGCCGTCTGCAATTTCGCCTTCATCAAGATGACCGATAATAGGGTAACCTGGTGTCCAAGAATGCTGCCAGAGAGGCTCCCGGACAACCCCAACGACATTAAAGGAATCTTCCGTGACATTCGTTAGTCGCTCGGCACGTTCGCCGTTAAGGGTGTGTAGAGCATACGCATGTGTCCGCTCACCATCGAACGTGATGTCTTCTGCGACACGCTCCCCCATTTCCAGATCAATCTCACTACCGATGTCCGTCAATTGTTCCGACACAATCACTTCATCTGGTCCACTCGGAAATCGCCCTTCAACAAGCTCTAATTGCATCGTTTCAAAACCTGTTTCATTTAATTTTGTGACATATACATAGGGCTTTAATGAATCAGTACTCGCCCCGTGCTCAGCGTAACCAGACTCACGTAATAGCGCGACGTCATCAAACAAATCACTTTCTTGAATTGCTTGAAGTTGCGCTTGGTTCACCTGCTCAAATGCAGCATGCCAATCGCCTACATTTTCAATGGCATTGCGCTTGAAGACGTCTTGAAACGTCGACCCTAACGTCGCAACTGCATGATCATGGCAACAGAAATAATCGTTCCCATGATTGTAATGAGCGTGCGTTTTTTGTTCTCTTTAAGATGACGCCTAGTTATTTTGTTGACGATGCTCATGGACGAATCACCTCGTCCTTACTCACGCGCCCGTCTTCAATCGAAATGACTCGATCCGCTTGAAGAGCAATACGGTCATCGTGCGTAATGACGAGCAACGTCTGATTGTACGTGCGGTTGAACATCTTTAGTAGATCAATAATTTCTTTACTGTTTTTACTGTCTAAGTTTCCCGTTGGCTCATCTGCAACATAATCGCAGGGTTGCTAATTAACGCTCGACCAATGGACACACGTTGTTGCTGACCCCCAGACAGTTGATTCGGCAAGTGATGAATACGCTCTTGCAACCCTAACAACTCTACCGTTTCTTGAAACTGTTTCTTATCAACCTTATGACCGTCTAACAAAAGCGGCAACGTAATATTCTCTTCAACCGTTAAAATCGGCAACAGATTATAAAATTGATAAATTAACCCGATTTGTCGGCGACGAAAAATCGCTAAGTTTGTTTCATTTAATTGATAAATATCTGTATTATCGACCAAACATTGCCACTGCTCGGACGATCCACGCCTCCCAATAAATGTAGAAGCGTTGACTTCCCTGAGCCGGATGGACCCACGATCGCCACAAACTCTCCTTTTTTCACAGAGAATGATACGTCATCTAACGCCTTCACCGCTGTATCTGCTTGTCCGTATACTTTTGACAATTGTTCAACCTTTAAAATCTCCATAACGTTCCCTCCAGATCATCTGTATACGTTAAGCATAAGCGTCCAACGTGACGGCTTCGTGACTCGGCAAGTGACAATACCGTCACTTAAAATGAAATGCAAATAAGAGTAGCGTTAATGCTTCTTTGCATAACGACTACTCTTAGATCGTCTGTTTGTAAAACTTCATTGAAAACGTTGTCCCTATGCCCTCTTCACTTCGCACTTCAAGGTCGCCACCTTGCCTTGTGACAATCTGATACGCCATTGCCAAACCTATGCCAACACTATTATCACCAGCATTTTCCCCTTTGTAAAAACGTTTAAAAACATACGGCACGTCATGTTTTGGAATGCCGCTGCCATAGTCAGTAACCTCAATTTCTTGATACAACGCATTCTCGTGATAATGAATCGTTAACGTCTTTCCTGGATGACTATGTTCTACTGCATTCTTAAGAATGTTAATAAGGGCTTCCTTTGTCCAATGGTAATCTGCAACGAGTCGACTTTCATCGTTGCCAACCCGGTTAATCGTTAAACCTTTTAAATCAATGGAAATGAGCATGGGCTTAAGTGCATCTTCAACCAACGTATTCATGTCAAACCGGTCTCTCTTAAACGCAATTGTTCCTGCATCCATCTTTGAGAGCTTCAACAGAGAACTTACTAGCCAATCTAGCCGTTCCAATTGTTCTTGAATGACCTTTGTGAACTGCTGGCGCTTTGCAACATCGAGGTTATCCCTCTCAAGTAAATCCGCCATCACCATCATTGATGTGATGGGTGTTTTCAACTGATGAGACACGTCCGAAATCGCTTCTGTAAGCTTCTCTTTATCTCCTTTCAATCCAGCCGAGTAGTCTGCTAGCCGTGTTGTCACTTTATAGATGTTATTCTTTAAGATACTTAACTCGCCTTCTTCATTATCCCGTACATCGAGCGTATAGTCTCCAGCATTGATTTGTTGTAAGTATGCCGACAACCGTTGTAGTCGTTTGTATTTCCAATGTGTAAAAGACAGATGAACCGTTATGAGGAGTATCGACAAGCTAATCATCATAATGAGTGCAGCATTTGGAAAAATAAGGACTCCGGTAATCGCGACAAGACAGATGATCAATTGACTCACTAAAAGCAGACGTATTTCTCGATTACGCAACATCTTCATTCACCTGCCCGATACCCCAGACCTCTAACCGTCTGAATGATCTGGGGTTGTTGAGGGTGGTCTTCAAGTTTTTCACGTAATCGTTTAATGTAAACCGTAAGTGTATTGTCATTCACAAACTCACCCGCCACATCCCAAATCTGCTCCAATAATTGAGCTCGGGATAATACTTGTCCTTTATGTTGCAGAAATATAAGTAATAAACGGTATTCTAACGCCGTCAACATGACTTCCTGCCCGGCCTTCCACACCTTCGCCTCTTGAACAGCAACCTCAACATCATAAAGCTCCACACGAGTATTCTGCTCATGACCGTGTTGCTTTTCATAACGACGCAACACCGACTTTATTCTGGAGATTAACTCACGAATTCGAAACGGCTTGGTAATGTAATCGTCCGCGCCCATATCAAGCCCCATCACTACATTCACCTCATCATCAACGACGGTAAGGAAAATGACCGGAATGTCCTTCTTGCCTTTTACGAGCTCACAAAGCTCATATCCAGAACCATCGGGCAATGACAAATCAAGCAAACAAAGTGAAATTGACTCGATCGATGCACTAATCATTGATTTCGCACAAGCAACATCTACAGCATGAATCGTTTCAAACCCTTCTTGTTGGAGTGAATATTCCAGACCGAGCGCAATCGTTTTGTCATCCTCTACGAGTAGAATCGTCATCAACGTATTCCCCTTGTGCTTTACTTTTAGGATAGACAGAACGGTGAAGGTTGTAAACAGGGAGTGACGACTTCGATGAAAGTGTGGTACTAACTTTATATTCTGTAGATTACTCTGAAAACTAAAAACACCCCCCAAAATGATTTATTTGAGGCGGGCACTCTACAATCTGTAAATCATTTCACTTTTTAAGACAAAACGATATTTACATCTTCTTTTACTCTTAATCATTCATCAAAATTTATTGATGGATTCACTTGACCATTAACCATTAAGATTCACCTTACGGTGAGGGAACGCCTGAGGGTGAACTTCCCAAACTACTGCTTCATAATCACAGTTTTTGACTATCATTTCGTACATCCAACCACTGTAAACTACATAGATATACGCTAACTTTTTATTTTCAGTTGAATGTATTTATATTGCTTTATTATTGAATCCATTAGCTTTGTCATATGTGAACTTAACATGATCCCCACGTTGAAGTTTGTTTATAATCTCATCTCGGTTATCATGATGCCAACATGCTACAACATATCTAAAGTGAATTCATCTTTGTAAAAGAAAATCGGTGCAACAAATTTATAAGAGTCAGTTGCTAAGATACCGCCAGTTGCACGAAGGAGGTCCATCTGCGTAGCATCTTTAGAAAGACCTAAGCCTTGTCATGCAAATGGACCAAAGTTCACTCTTGCACACCCTTATTTGAAAAAAACAACAATTTATTATTGTTCCAAGGACTGAAACATACATAGCATATCACGGTATGTGAAATTAATTTATTGAGTGTTCGTTTTCGGATCAATAAGCACGTTACGTACAGGGAAGTAAAACATCCCCGTAGCCCAATTCTGAGCATATATTCGGGCATCATTACTCGTTATTGGAATGTAGTTTTCAGATCGTCTCTTGGTGATCGGCTAAACATTTTCTTATATTCACGCGAGAAGTAAGATGGGCTTTCATAACCAACATGAAATGCCGCGTCGGAGCTAGCCAATGTTCCCTTATCATTAATCTTCTGGCTTCATGAAGTCGAAGGGATTTCTGGTACTGAATCGGCGTCATCGCAGTCACCTGTTTAAAATGCTGATAGAATGCAGGAGCGCTAAGATTTACATGTTTTGCAAGCTCTTCTATGTTGATTTTAGTAGCATAGTGCTGTTTTAAATAGTTGATCGCTTTAGCGATTTCTGACATTTTACTTCCTCGAGCAGCAAACAATTGGATCCTCTCCCCTTGCTCTCCTTTCATGACACGATATAAGATTTCCTTTGTAATTAGTGGAGCGAGAAAATCCTTATCATTAGGCGTTTTTAATAGTGTCAAAAGACGTAGCCAGGCGTCGAGTAAAGCTCCGGTTGTCTGACTAACAAATAGTCCTCTTTTTGAGATATTTAGATTATCGTTTTTTTGTTTCTCACTGCCAATGCTGTTAACCAACTGCAGTTGATCAAAATCCAACCGTAAACATAGATATGGCTCTTCCTCACTTGCCTTCACGACTTCTCCAACAACTGGAAGGTCGACGGCGACGACAAGATAGTCGCCATTTCCATATGAATAGTCTTCACCATTTAACGAGACAACCTTACCACCTTGTATGATCATACATAATGCCGGTTGATGTAATGTTTTTATTGGCTCAAGAGGTGTTGAAGATCGAATTATCGAAAGGCCCGTTATATTCGTATTGTGTATTCCGTCAACTCTGGCGAATGAATTGACTAGCTTGATTAGTTCTTCTTCTCGATGTTTGACGTGCATCTGCTCCGCCATAATCAGCACCTCCTCTTGTTTGAAAGCATAGGGGGTTTTAGAGAATAAAGCAAGAATTGAAGAGTAAGAGGCTACCGCTCCACCTTGTTCTTCATGAATACTTAGAGTAGATCATAACAAAAAGGAGTTGAACAGGAAGTGAGTGAAGATAACCACCCCTACGTCGGTATTTGGATTACGAAAGATCGTAGAATTCGACATGAATTATTGCCCAATGGCCGATACGTTGAAGCTCGCGGTACTATTGAAGCCGCGTATAAGGGGAACTATCAAATTACAGGCAACTATATTGCCTATAAAGATGATACTGGGTTCACAGCTGACGGAGAGTTTCACAATAACATTTTATATCATGCGGGTATGGTCCTTTACCGTGACTAAGTTCAAACGAAATTAAATTCTACACTCATTTATTTAAGGAGATGAGAAAGCATGACAACACATGAAAAAGTTGTTCTAGTAACAGGTGGGAGTAGTGGAATTGGGGCAGCTACTGTTGAGAAATTGGCAGAACAGGGACTTACGGTTATTGCCGCAGCAAGAAGAACAGGTAAGCTTGAAGAACTTGCATCAAAACTTCGTAATAAAAACTATGCAGTAGACTATAAGCAGTTGGATGTGACCAATTTTGAACAGATGGAACAAGTCGTACAAGAGATCAAAGAAGCGTACGGACAATTAGATGTTCTTGTAAACAATGCAGGTATCATGCCTTTATCCATGCTAGAAAAACGAAAGATTACAGAGTGGAATCAAATGATTGATGTAAATATAAAGGGAGTCTTGCACGGAATTGCTTCTGTGCTGCCTCTAATGAAAGTACAACAGCGGGGTCATATTATTAATATCGCTTCAATCGGCGCGTACAGTGTCACCCCAACTGCCTCTGTGTACTGTGCAACCAAATATGCGGTCCGTGCCATTACAGATGGGTTACGTCAAGAATTGACACACAACATCCGTACCACCCTCATTTCACCAGGTGTAACCGAATCAGAATTAGCAGATCATATTACAGACGGAGAAGCAAGCGAAGCTATGGTAGAGTATCGCAAGATTGCTCTCCCAGCATCTGCTATCGCCGATGCAATCTCATATGCTATTTTGCAACCGAGTGAAGTAGATGTGAACGAACTAGTTGTTAGACCAACATAATATTTTGGTTATAGAGAGGGCGACAACATGCCCTCTCGCTTTAAGTGATCTACTACGTTTACTCCCTCTACTACAACCTCATACTCTTTACCATACCATCAATGGGAGCAGCAGCAACACAAGCTTCCGCAAATTAACCAACACTTCACATCTGTTCTCTATTATTTTAAATGAATTGCTTCTTAGATTTGAATTATTAAAAGCAATAGATTTATTTTTTAGGCATATATGGATGACTTTCGATATTGAGTTATTCTTGAAGTTTTACTGCTGCGCTTCGGTTTTTAATCTAATATTATCATGATTAATTATAGATAAAATTTCATCTATTTCAGTTATATCATAAGGAGTCGCTACTCCTTTCACTCTCTTTGTTAACATTATTTTTACTAGTGCGGCTATGACTAGTGAAGTTGTTCGATAATCGGAAAATGTCTGTAAATAATAGCCTTTCTTTTTGTATTCCCCTTGAATAAGCCCCTTAACTTCGACAGTAAGCATCGCATCTTCTTTTTTTTGAGGATTATGCTTAACGATTCTTTTCATTACACCGGAATTGAGATTATATATAAATGGTAACAACCGAGTTTTCTTAAGGAGATATATCATGTAATTAAAAGGACGGTTACTCCATCCAGTCCAAAAGTTTACCGGGAACATATTACTTAGAAGTATCCTTTCTGAATGTTCGATATTCCGAACTTTTTTGTATTTAGCATGACCAAGAAAATACATTTTTTTTGACTGGGAGAAACTACTTATTTTTTGATCCCCCCTTATGATAGGTTCATCTATTAAACGTAGCATGTCCTTTATTCCCGCGATCCCGACATCCGCATTCTTATTTTGTAAAAATCCCAAATCTACAGATTCTATATAATCGAAATCATCTATTGCCTTTTTGATGAGTAATCCAGACAAACCAGGCAAGAACCCCGATAACAGCAAAACTCCTGTACCTTGTTTTAAAGCATCATCATGGTATTTTATTACTCGCCTATATAAAGAGTAAGACGGGGTTACATCTAAAGAAGGGATTCTCATTCTTAAAGCTATCTCTTGTATCTTTGATTCAAACTGTTTAATTAAAACAACTGCCATGTCAATTCCAATTAAAGCTTGTTCAATACTTTTATCTTCTTTTACATCAAGGTACCGCCATTTTGTATGATTACCCAAACTAGCAGCGAAATTTACGCCTCTTTCCTTATTATAGTCAGTGATTATTAAGGTAACATCTTCTGGAATGAGGTTTGTAATGTCATTACATACTAGCTTTCCAAGAACACCTGTAGCTCCAATAATGAGAACATTTTTCAAAATATCTCCTCCGATATATGTAAGTCGATTATAAATCCGTTATGTATCCATATATGTGATGTCTTATTCTATGAATATGGACCCCCATTTTTAATACTTTAATTACGATATCTTTCCCCCAATTATGGTGATATCCTACAGCACTAGCTTAAGTATGCTTCTCATGATTTTCTACCAATTAGAGTGACCCAGTACATGTAAAGTCTCCTCGTTAAATAACCTTGCTATCAGTTCTTTCTCTTCTTTTTCAATGAGTTCTTGTGCTGTTGGTTTTTCTGAACTTTGACAAGCAGTTAATAAAATAACGATAAAAACCTTTTCAATGGCTTGTCAACTTTCAATTCTAGTTTTTATTTAAATAGCTGTGTGTATTAAGCACCTGCGTATGATCGTAACATTGGCACCTTAATTATAAAGATTAAGGTTGGCATTGTTAAACTCGACTGAGAGTGACGACTTACGATTCCCGGGATTATTCTGCATAACACAAGGGGATCGAACCAATATTGCAATAGGCTCGATCATCGTTTTTTAACCTGATAACTAAGAGCTTTTGACTACTTTCATTCACAGCATTTAATCTAAACGTCGTACATTAGGGTAGATTTATTGTACGATAAAATAATCTAGCCTGAATAGCTATATTTTTATCAAGTATTTAGCGTTAGGTTTTTATTGACATGCTTATTAGCAGTTCATATAAAGGTGGGGTTATTTTATAATTATTTTTAAACTCAATTGCACGTCTGTTTACTAGATTTTTGTACTAGCGACGTCCTCTCTAACAAGACGTAGCGCCTTCAGACCCACCACTAGCACTTAGCGCTTCTTCATCCCAATCGGTAAGTTGGTATTCTTCGATAAGTGTAGTGATCCGCTCGACATAGTTAGGGTCGGTCGCATAGCCTGCATCAAATAGCGCCTGTGCAGCGACAAGATAGTCGGTCTCACCAATGACAGCATCATACAAGCCACGCACGTGCAAATAGTCGGCATAATCTTGAATCGACGCTCCCCAAGAATCGTAAATTCGGAACGTATCATACACTTGAATATCTTCACCATCAATATGCTCCCACGTTAAGTGACAAATCACATCCCCTGTCCAACTTGGATCATCAAAGGATACGGGCTCACCTGGCCCATCGCATACACCGTTCGCGACTTTAATCCCGAATAGTGCATTCCCATTTTGTGCCAAATCAGATTGTCCGTTCCCCGATTCATGTGCC
This sequence comes from Geomicrobium sp. JCM 19039, assembly GCF_000698145.1. Lineage (GTDB taxonomy): Bacteria > Bacillota > Bacilli > Bacillales > Marinococcaceae > Geomicrobium_A. Next base: position 333,439 of record NZ_BAXB01000001.1, on the reverse strand, counting down.
GCTTGTGCAGCAGCAATGGAAGGTAAGATTTGAAAGTCCTCCCACAATGTCATCACTGTCTCACGGATTTCTTGTAGAAATTCCTCTCTCGTCATCTTCTCGTTCCCCTTTCCTATTTTTTCGTCGTTCAATATAAAAAGAGGAAAAAAGAAGTAAAACTCAACCATTCTAAGGAAAATGTGTCTGTGTCTTTATTCTCAAACTTCCGCCTTCGATGGCTTACCTAGTGTTGTTAATCGCCATGGGGAGCATAGTTAATTAGATACCACACGCAAACCAATGACGCTACGACGATGACGGCCAAACATACAATACGCTTAACATCTTTGGAATCGTTGTAAAAAATCATGCCGATGACCGCACTTCCGACAGTCCCCATACCCGTCCATACCGCGTATGCGACTCCAAGAGGGATCTGCTCCATCGCAATGGCTAAGAGGGTGAGACTAATCGCAAACCCAAACACAACGAACAAAATCCCGCTCACCTTTTCACCTTTTATATAACGTTGAATTCCGTTGACACCAACGACTTCAAGTAACCCCGCAATAATGAGAATGATCCAACTCATGACTGACCTTCCTCCTTTTCACCTGTGACCATTTTCAGTCCTAACACGCCAGAAAGAAGCATCACAATGAAAAAGATCACGCCAATATTAATCGCTGTACCAAAGAATATAATGTCAACAGCTACCGTTCCTACCGTTCCTAATCCAACGAATACCGCATACACCGTACTCGTCGGCAACGTCGACGCTGCCCGAATTAACAAACCAAAACTAATGACAATGGCGATAATCGTTAACGTCCATGCGAACGCATCATTCGCATATTTTAAACCCGTTGCCCAACCGATTTCGAAAATCGCCGCAATCACAACAACAATCCACATAAAATCACCTCATGTTTTATTATTCCCAAGGCTGTCGAGAACATGAAAAAGCCCGGGACATACTGCGTGACATCATCACACAATATCTCCCGGGCTTTTTTCCCTCCGTGAACAGCACTAGAAAAAGCTGCACTTTCCCTCGGACCAGACCTACTGAGTAGCGGAACCCTAGAAAGTTTCATTCTACTATAAGTAACTAACGGTAGTTCATATTATAATTTATTGATCTATACAAGTCAACTCATCGTACGCAAAACAGCCATAAAAAACGATCGCTGAAGTTGTTTTACCTGACGAACCATCTCGTCTGCTCGTGGATGACACCGAGTGATGTCGTTTACAAAATTGTTAAAACGAACATACTAAACATTTAAACGGTAGTATCTATAATAGAACCCTCTAATAGAAAAGGGATCCTATTATTTAGAATGGAGGTTTAAAATGAAATACTTTTATGGAACGTTAGCTCTTTTGGGTACAATATTACCTACTCACAATTGATCCCTTGGCTATCTACTTATGGATTTAGCCTAACTCAGTTTTTTATTGAAATGAATCATTCTAAAATGGGAGCATTTGCTTGGTGGGATGTGCTTATCTCTATTATTGTTCTCATTGGTTTTATACTGTACGAAGGGAAGAGAGTGGGAATGAAGCACCTATGGGTGCCCGTAATAGCAACCCTCACAGTTGGTGTTTCTTTGGGATTACCTCTATTCTTATTGCTGCGAGAACGATATATTCACAAACAAAGAATCATGTAGTACTTAAAGTAAATTCATGCACTTGTATTCTTGTCATCACCTACAAATTGATGGGCATTCCAAATGTTCAAGGTAATTTGAGCATTTGGAATGCATGTGGTTTAGTTTTTCATTTTCCTTGAAGATTACCTATATAAAAATTCAGGTTCAAGTGCACGTACCCTAGTAATACTTCCCCCAAAGCGTTGCTCACCCTCGTCCTGTGAACCGGCGCAAGACGTAACAGTCTTGCGCCGGTTCACAAGCTATCCCATAACAAGCCCTCCGTCAACGGTCAAGGTTTGTCCTGTCATAAAGTCACTCCACTTGGACGCGAGAAACAATGCGGGTCCAACGATATCTTCAGGCTTGGCAATACGACCTAACGGCGTGGACGCACTGATTTGTTCTTTCAGTTCTTCCTTTGTCTGTTTTGATGCTTCTGTTGGGTAGACGAGACCAGGAGCAATCGCATTGATACGAATACCTATGGCGCCGAGATCTTTGGACATGCTTCTCGTATACCCGATGATGGCTGCCTTCGCCGTGATGTAGTCTTGATAAGGTACGACCGGATGCTGAACGAGATTTGTAGCGAGATTAATGATGCTCCCTGACCCTTTATGGCGCATGTAAGGCAATGACCCTTGCACGAGCAAATGCGCGGCTTTTAGCCCACCGTCAAATTGACTCGTGTAATCGCCCCATTTCATCTCCCATGCTTTTTTTCGTGTTTCAGGATTAAAGACATACGGAGCAAAGACATTATTCACGAGCACATCAATCGTACCAAACTGATGGCTCGCCGTTTCAACCAATTTCTTTGCGCCTGACTCAGTCGTCACATCCGCTTTTACGAGACAAGCTTTCCCACCGAACAGCTCACATTGTTCAGCAACGCGAGCTGCTGCCACTTCATCGTTTCGATAGTTAACGACGACAAACGCCCCTTCTTTAGCAAACCCTTTTGCAATTGCCGAACCGATTCCCTTACTAGACCCACTGACGATGACTACTTTTTTCTCTAACATGGGATCACTCCTCAATAATGTGTCTGATATGGTTTTCCATGTGAAGCGGTTCTTCAATGAGTCCAAGCTCATAATACCGATCGGCGCCGCTTTGTACAATCGCATCATCAGGTCCACCAAGCACGCCTTCATCATCCAGACTCGCCGCATTCCGCAACTCAATAATTTCACGATTCAACGCAGTTTCCCTCCCATCAACTGCAATCGTATTGGCCAGCTCTGCAGCTTCGCCCGGCTCATCGATCATCACTGCGCGCTCTTTTCATACGCATGCAAGAAAGCCACTAACTCGTCACGAGACGTTTCAAACGTATCACGTTCCACGACAAAAAAATCACTTGGGATGTTCGCATAATCTTTTAGCTCGATTACATTAAGCGGTTCATCATCGGCGAATTCAAAAGCAGCCAAAGCTGTATCCGTAGCAGCGGTGGCATCGACTTCTTCATGAAGTAAAGGTGCGAAGTTCGCAATCCCAACCTCAAGAATGTCAACGTCCTCTACACCCAGTCCCGCCTCATGCAGAAGTAGCATCAGATTCTGATACGTCCCGCTTGCTCGACTGTACACACCGATGGTCTTCTCCTTTAAGTCCTTCACCTCATCAATGCCCGCACGTTCCAGCGTAACGACGTTAAAGACATTCTGTGGGTACACCGTATAAATGATGATTAGGTCCTCTCCTTGAGCTAACGCGCTGTACACAGCACCAGGATCTGTAAAAGCAATGTCCGCTTGACCTGCCAGCATTGTCGTGAGCGCATCACCCCCTCCGCTTCCGGGAACGAGACGCAAGTCGATTCCTTCCTCTTCAAAAAATCCATGCTCCTCCTCTGCTAATAGATGCGTCTGTTCCGTAATTGGTTGACTCCAGCTCGCCACCGTCAACGGTTTGGTATCGTCGTTATGTTGACACCCACTAAACAGTATCCAAATGAGCCCGAACCCGACCACTCGCTTCACTGACGCTCACCTCCATGTCGTTTTTCTATCCATCTTCGTTCTGCTATGTAGACACCCCCATACAATAAGAGACCGATCGCCGTTAAAAGCAGTAAAACCGCAAACATTAAAGCCGTATCCATCATACTTTGAGATGCAATAATTAGCGCGCCTAACCCTTGATTAGCTCCAATAAACTCTCCAACAATCGCACCGACAATGGCTAGAATTACAGCTACCCGTAGCCCTTGAAACAGGATGGGCAGACCCGCAGGCAGCTGCAAATGCACGAGTGTTTGCCAGCGATTGGCGTGCATCATTCGAAAAAGGTCACGGCGGTTTTTGTCCACATGCTGGACCGCACTTACGGTCGCCTCTAAGATCGGAAAAAAGCATACAAGAGCGGTAATAATTACTTTTGATGTCATTCCGTAGCCAAACCAGAGCATAAACAGCGGAGCAAGTGCGAGCTTTGGAACCGCTTGTGAAGCGACCAAGTAAGGAAAAAGCACACGGCGAAGCCATTCACTTTGACCCATCAAGATGCCGCCTGCAAACCCTACGGTTAATCCGAGCGCCAAGCCGAGCAGGATTTCCGATACAGTGACCACGATATGAGGCCAAAAGTAACCGGTGATGAGCCCGTCAATGAGCACGACGAACACGGTCATCGGTCCAGGAAGCAAAAGATCTGAGAAACCACGAGCAAACCACTCCCATCCGAAAATAACTACGATAAGCAGTATTAAAGAATAAATCCAGGTACGTCTCATACAGTCAGTTCCTGTAAAGAAGATCTTACGTGAGAACAAAAATCTAAGAACACCCGTGAATCTCTGCGATGGTCATGTAGATGCTGACGAAGTGGCGGTTCAAGGTGATGGACGACTTTGCTTGATGAATGATCCCAATGCAATCTGCAAGATACGTGGCTTCCATTAGATCATGGGTGATGAATAGCACCGTCAACTGCTTCTCTTGTTGCAACAAGAGAAGCTCGTGCTGAAGCTCTTCTGTCGTCATTTGATCCAGCGACGCGAACGGTTCATCAAAGAAGAGAAGCGACGGTTCCGTCATGAGTGCTCGTGCAATCGCAACACGGCTCTGTTGCCCCCCTGACAACATGTGTGGGTATTTGCGTTCTGTATCAGCAATGTTCAGCCTATCAAGCAGGTCACTGGCTCGTTGTTTGTCATAATCCTCCACGCTTCGGTGCAGCTGAATTGGCAAATACAAATTCTGAAGCACGGTTTTCCACGGCAAGAGCGTTGCTTCTTGAAATACCATGCCTGCCTTTTCCACCGGACCCGTCACTCGTTCTCCTCTGCGCTTTACCGTCCCTTCACTTGGCATCAATAGACCGGATGCCAGCTTTAACAAGGTTGACTTCCCACTGCCGCTTCTGCCAATCCAGCAGTGACATGCTCCTTTTTCGATCGTCCAATTTACCCCTTTGGCACCTTGCGTTCCATCTGGATATGTATGTGAAACCTTATCTAACTCCAACTCCATGCTTTACTCCTTTCAGTCTCGGTACGGATTGTACAGCTCGGCATTCTCTTCGGCAAAGCGCTCCACTTGTGCGTACGTCACGAGTTCACGAAACAGCGCGCGCCATCCGGCTGCCATCCCGCTTGTGGAGAGGTCATGTGACCTACTCCGGTAATTCTCGTCACGCCGAGTTGACTGAGCTGCTCGGACCAACGAAACAGTTTATTTCGATTTGCGGAGATTCCTACGGTTTGCAAAATACGCCGATACGGCTCAAGAGCGGTCAACACTTCCTCAAATGAGTGAAACGCCACCACTTGAATGTTCCGATATAACGGCGACGGTGTAAGTTTGCCACCATCACTGTAGGCCACGGAGGTCTTCCCGTCAGCGCTTCGCCAATGATGCCACCCCTCGTCCCACGCTAAGCTCTCTCCCCATTCCGACACGCGTAATGCTTCCTCCATTTTTATTGGCCTACTCGGATTGTGAGCTTCTTTCGTTACCAACTGTTGAAATAACATCTCTGCCCACTCATTCGCTCGTGTCCTTCCGCCCGCTTCCACAAAAACCACTTGAGGAGAATAACACCCTTGTTGGTCGAAACAGACCACATCCCATGCGGTTTGCGCAGCATTTTTCTCTGCTTGATCACCCGTTAGTGCTTCGCTTGCAATGATGCTGAAGCTAAGCTTATGACCAAAATGAATGTACTTGGCACTAGCCGGCACGTGCTGCTGCAATGCCTCGATCGTTTCATTGCTGCCGTACCCAATCACCACGTCCGATTCTTTAAACAACACCTGCTCACGATGCTCATCTCCACCAGACCACCACACCGCCGCAAACGCATTCGACAACTTGGGCTCCACGTCTGCCAACACATGACAAATGCTCCCGATAAAAAGGGGCTCAGCACTTGCCATTTTTCCGATCGCCCCTCCTTTAACAAGCAAATTTGACAGGAAGCTCCATAATGGCAAACCAGGCACGTTCCCCGCCCAAACATGGGTCGTCAATCGAGGCCCGATTGCTTTTTCAAAGCCCCCGGACATGTTCGGTGTGAACGCATCGAGAACCGAAGAATCGCGAAACGCGGAAGCCAAAAAGCGCGTAAGTTCTTGTTTTCGAAACATTTTAAATGTCTCATGTAAGGCATGACGCACGGTCTCCGTGCTGTCCCCTGAAATGACCGGCAGGAGCTGTTCAAGCTCTTTTCTAACGGGATGACCTCGATCGAGCAGCCGTAGCATGGCCTCATCAATAATTTCAATCAGTCTGTTTGTATGCAGGAGAGACAAAACCTGCTCTTGCGCTTCTTTTACGACAAGACTCAGGTTCCGAAGTTCTTCAGCTGTTGGTGCGGGAACCGTGACATGGACACTTACATCTTCAGATGTAAAAGTCAAAACGTCTGAGGAAATTTCTGTATCCTGAAGTATGGAAGGGATATAACCGGCGGATACGTGAATTTCTCTCATTGCGTCTTCCCCTCCAAGTATTGTTTCATGGATAATGAACAACCCGTCGGCTCAGCTTGTTCCTGCCTACCGATTAGCTCAAACCCTTCTCCTCGTTGAACGGCGACATCTTTCGTCACGATGGCTGGTACACTCGTCACATTCGCCACATCCACATGTACGAGCACACCGGCTTCACCTTCCTGTACTTCTTCGCCAGAGAGTGGATCAATAATTTTGAAGCGAAGCCAGAATGGCGGCACTTTAATTGGTGATTCATTATCAACGACAGAGTAGTATTGCGTGGAAAGCTCGGTCATGCCGTACATGTTCATACGGTTTTCAGGCAATACTGGGAGCGTTCGGTAGAGCTGTTTGTAGAAATGATCCATTGTCATCGTTCCTGCCGCGTATTTCAGCCCCCCTGTATCAAAAACAATACTGTTTGGGTGAATAGGTAAAGACCCTTGACTGGCCTTCTCAAAGACGGATAAGTAACTATAACTTGCCCCTAAAATGTACGTCGCTGATCACGGTGCGCGTGCAGCCATGAAAGAAAGCGCTCGTGTTCATACCCTTCTTCAGTGATAAAGTGGTCAGAATCCCACGTTCCGTATTCCTTGCGAATTAACGATAAATAATGCGCCAACGAAGAGTGCATCATGTTCGATTCATGTGGAAAAAGAATCGCCGTTGGTCGTCGTTCTGATCCCACAAACGACCGAAAGCTCTTTATAGCCGATACGTCATAAACTTCCAAATCTTCATGATAATGAACGCCCTGTACTTCACTTGTCGTGCCGCTCGTCTTAAACGATCGATTACACTGTTGGCTTGGCACAGTTCGAAGTTCAGCGGTTTTAAATGCATCGGTGGACACCGCTGGAATATCGCGCCACGTGTTCACATGAGCAACCACGACCCCTTTTTTCTTACAATAAGAACGATACGGTTTGTTATGTTCATACGCATGCGAAAACAGTGAAATTGCGATGGCATTAAACGTGTCTTCGTTCTCTTCGTTCCCCGCTAAAAAATTTAGAACATCTGTTTTTATCACGTCAAATTCCTCTCTTTCCATAAAAATACACTTTTGCGCAGGCAAAAGTGTAGATGCATTATCGTCCATTCAAACACCTTCCCTGCGCTGGCATGATCCAACAGGTTCAATCGGTCAACAGCTTGCGCTGTAATCTCAGCCTCACATTAGAGACCCCCGCGTTCGTATTCAATTCTCTTTTAGCATAATGGTTTTTGCGTGAAAACTCAAGATATTCCTAAACTTCCTATGTCAGTGTTTCGGAAGTCAGGCAGCGAACACTTCGTCTTTATTAGAGGAGTATTACTAAACAACATTAAATTAATTCCACTTGATAGTGAAAATGAACAAGTGGTTGTCGGGACGACACGATCCCTCAGGACCGACCCAGCGCATTTAAAATTCAAAAGCAATAACGAAAAGTTCACGGTAAATCAGCTACAGAGAGCGAGCCATTTCAAAGTCAAATTTTGTACAAGACCAAACTGGAAACCACCTAAAAACAAATAGATGTTTTGTAACTACCAAAAACGATACAACCGTTTTAGATAGCCGTTTACCCTTAATTCGACAGTTATCTATTTGTTACGAAGTACAGATTAGCGCGTGTAGAACAACAAGAATTTGGTTCCAGTGAATCAACAGCACAGAAAAATACCGTCATTCAATTACAGCTGGTGAATGAGTCGTTTTTAACTCTTGTACATACCCGATAGATCATGTCTGATAGAAACTCGAAACGAGCAGACACAAACAATTGACCAAGAATTAATGAAACTTCCCTATCTATCGTACCAACGACCTATTGGACATGACTCTATAATTGCAGAATGCCGAGCTTGTGGGGTTTGGCGAGAAGACAATCATAATACTTTAAACGAAGTACTCCGTGAGATCAAAGTAATTTCTGGGTAGAAAATGCATCGGTTATTCGAGATTCCTAAGGTGCATTAAGCATTTTACATACAAGCGGTTTACTTTTTTATTTTCTTGACGAATAAAAATGGTCATGATATAAGTTAATTAATTAGATAATTTTCTAATTAAGTAAGTATAGTGAAAACTTACTTATGTCTAAGTAAGCAAGTTGTCATGATGATTCAATGCCCGTACACATTAGAAGGGAGACTTTTATATGAATTACCTTCAGAAATTGATGCGTTTAATCTGGATATCATTTGCTGTGATTGCCTTTATCTTTTTACTCGGTACATATTATGAAATTCACACCTATCAAAACATCGCTCAATATTATCCACCTCCAGGCAAACAATATGACCTTAAAAACAGCACAATCCATGCGAATGTATTAGGTAAAGACACTGGAAAAGAGCCAACAATTGTTATCGAAGCTGGTATTGGAAGCTGGTCAAAAGATTGGCAAATCGTGCAACAGCGACTATCTGCGTACACCCAAGTTGTCACATATGATCGCGCAGGCTATGGGTGGAGTTCACCAATAGCAGAATTCCAAAGTGCCGAACAACAAACATCAGATTTGCGTAAACTTCTTAATAAACTTGATATTAAAACACCTATTATACTTGTGGCACATTCAGCTGGCGGAGTATACGCTCGTATGTATTTAGAGGAATATCCTGAAGATGTTGCGGGTCTCGTCTTAATCGATACTCGAAATGAATATTTCTCTAAGGAGAATCCAGAATATTCGCTCAAAATGCTTGCTGCTGAAACGCAAAAATTAAATAGTTTTCTTGCACAAATTGGATTCATTCGATTCTTGAACAGTAGTATGAGCTTAAATCACTTACCAGAAGAATTTGATAAGCAGCTTTACAAAGATGTGTTATGGGATAAATATTTTTTTGATACCATAACTGAAGAAGTGAACAATATACAGCGTCTTGAAAGCGAACTTGAACCCTTACCCAATAACATTCCAATTACAGTGATTATTCCTGATAACCAACAAATGAATGCGGAAGAATTAGGGTTCTCACAACAATATGAACAATTACTACAACAAGAGTGGCTCAAACATCAGCTGTCTATGAATGCAGATCGCCATATTATTGCTGAAGACAGTAGCCACAGCGTCATGTTTGATAATCCGGATATCATTGTTTCAGAGACACTTCACATGATTCGTGACTTAAGTGTAGAACAGTAAATTTCCATTAGTTTATTGTGCTAACTTGTATGTGAATAGTTCTATGCAAAATCTTTTAAGAATTATTATCATAAGATACAGCAGAAAACTCTCACAATCAATAAGTTAGTTAACAATCGTTCTTTTAAATTTTAAGTTTATATAATTCTCGTGAGTGGAGTTGGCGTACCCCAACTCCTGAAACTGATAATGAAACCCTTTTGCTTCATAAAAGGGAATGCCCTTTTGATTCCCCTCTTGTACACTTACCCACTGCTCAGTGGCACCTAGATTCAGTTGTTGCGTTGTTATTTCGGCAAGGATTTTTGAGCCAATACCTTCATTTCTTCTGTTTGGATCCAAGTAAAGCACGTACACCTCAGAACGACCGTCCGACTGCATCCCGCCGCCACCTGCTCCGATCACTTATCCGTCCTCTAGAGCAACAAAGTAGCCGCCCCAATGTTCGTCGGTAAACATCACTTCATTTGTAACTCGTTGTTCGTTGTAAAATTCAGTACAAATTCGTTCAATGTATTCATCGGACACAAGCCCTCTGTACGTCGCCCAGTACCCTTTCGTGCACACACGAATAATTCCCGGCACGTTGTCGATCGTTGCTCGTTGAATGCGCATCACAAATCCCCCTCTCCTTCAATGAAATACTGATTCAAGTGTACACGATCTCCTTAGCTATATAAATTGAATGGTGCGGGAGATTTTTAAATTTAGTCGAGGAGGTGGTGTCGAATGGGTGCACTCTCATGTCGATTATGTTCACATGCATGTCGAAAGCGTGCACTTTGCCACACGGATAGGTAACTAAAATAAATTTGGAGTGGGTGAACATATCTTAATCATTTTCAAACACTACGGCGAGAATCCATAAAGCTCACGACGTCCATCGCTAAAAATATCGATATTCCAATGATCATTGGATACACAATAAAAAGGATAATCACATCCGTCACGATGGCATCAGGAACAATGCCCAACCAATATGCCCTCTCTACGATTTGATGCTGAAGATAGACGAACGGCAAGAAAAGAAATATGCCTATGACCTTGCCTCGCATAACATCCCCACCTACATTGTAGTAAACACTTGGTTCATAACCTTCTTTTGCGAGCACGCTACTTGATATTGGAGCGGTCCTTATAGAATCTAGCGTGGAACCGACTATCTCGGAACTGCTTGAGTACCTTAAGGGATTTGCTCAACTAATTCCTACGGTATCAAGAACTGCATGAAGATTTAAAAACGCAACTGATATAGCAAATATCAATTGTTTCTCATTTATAACCCCATGTTGTTTACTTACCTTTCCTGGATGACTTGGCTATATGGACCATCCAACGCAAATAAGAAACAGAACGCCACCTACAGAATATGGTTGAAACAGCAAATGCAGTCATGACGATAACGCATATCCCTAAAACTGCAAAGATAATTAAATCCGTATCACATAATGAGGCCACTATAACCGATGGCATCGCATTACACAATTTCTTATGGGACACCCGTGTATTAAAGAGGAAAATATTTTGCACTCCAAAAGCTGAAATCAATTCGAATGATAATTCAAACCCGTGTAGTATAGCGCCTACTGTCTCTAAAAACTAGTCACTTCAAATATCTACAACAGGAAGTCTTCTTTGGAAAAACAACTCTGATCCATTCGTTTTAAAAAAGCGTACTGAGCTTAGAATTGAACGTCACCATCTTACATTAAAAACACTCCATCTCCGTTTTCTTTTATTCCGGTTACTTCAGAACTAAAGGTCACATTGACTAAAAGCTAGGACTAGTTGAGCTCTTCTTCCTCCAAGCTTTCACCGATCCTTCTCACCAACCACCTCTGCTGGATTGCGGACAATTCTTGCAATGCCTCTTTCTACATCTTCTTTTGCTAACTATCATTGAAATGATTTTAATTCAATGCCTTGATATTCTTACAACCATACTATCAGTACACAGCTCTCAGAAGTTTCATCTCTTAAAGTACAGATGAATTTGAACCGTTTGATAAAAAAAGGTAAGATTACAGAAATAAGTCACAAGTGATCATTTGGAAAAACGGTGCTTGTGCTTGACCGGCAATGTAAAAAATTCCTTTGAGGCGTAGGAGAGTGTGTGTATGTATGAACCGAAGATGAAGGAAAACGACTATAGTGTAAAGGAATTTATTGAAAGTGTAGAGAGCGAGAAGAAGAAAGCAGATGCCTATCAGTTATTGGAACTCTTTGAAGAGGTGACGGGTTACGACGCAAAAATGTGGGGTCCTAGTATTATCGGCTTTGGCAGCTATCACTACAAGTATGCATCCGGACATGAAGGAGATGCACCTCTAGTAGGTTTTTCTCCAAGAAAAGCCAAGATTAGTCTTTATTTAGCCTATGAAAGTGAAAAAAGAGAGAAGATGTTAGAAAGATTCGGCAAGCACTCGAAAAGTAAGGCTTGTGTTTACGTAAATAAATTAGCTGATATTGATACAAGGGTGTTAAAGGAATTAATAGAACATACAGTAGAAACGTATCAGAATCTCTATCCAAACAAATAACATCAACGTTTTTTTGAGCAGGAGAGAAATAAAGACCACAATAGAAAGATAACGTTTTTCACGAACATTCCGCTTCGCCAGGCACATTGAATGGTTGCGATCGTAAGGGTTGTGATTAACGACTAGGGAACACGTTATGACAATACCGTGTCAGAACCAACGTCTAAAGTGATCAAAACTGATTTCTTCTACGGTCATACCTTCAATGACCAACAAACCTGTGATATTTTGTTTATTCGTTTCACATTATACTCATTTATGTTTCAGTAGGTTATTTAACTTCCGTGGCATTTAAGTGACTAAATTCTTATCTAAATAGTGTTATCATCGAAACTTCTTTGCTATGAAGAGTCGCCAACTTGGAATTGAACGTCACCATCTTTCATTAACAACACCCTACCTCGGTTTTCTTTCATTCCGATTACTTTCATATCATTAGAACCAAAGGTCACATTCACTAATAGGAGGGAACGATTGAGCCTGCTTCCTCTAACTCTTTCACTGACCGTCTCCTGCCATTTTCGAGGTTGGATGGAGAAGCGTTTCCAATTCCAATGTGGCACGCCGTATTCTCGTCAAACAAAGTGTTGTAAAAGAGCGTGTCCGTCTGAGCAAGAGGAGTATGGTTAGAAACTAAAGCAATTTCGCCTAAATAATGTGAACCTTCGTCCGTTTCAATTAGCCTTTGTAACGCCTTTTGCCCAATTGAGGCATGGTAGTTAGTGATCCGCCCATCTTCAAAGATTAAATAGAAATCATTGATAACACTTCCCTCATAAATCAGTGGTTTAGTCGCTACGAGTTTTCCACTCACCTTATTTTTGTGGGGAGCTGTAAATATTTCTTCTGTTGGGATGTTTGGAAAGAACGTAATTCCCTCTGAATCTTTAACCCCTCCACCGATATAGATATGATTGTTAGGCAGACCGACGATTAAATCAGTTCCTAGACTATTCGTAAAATGTAAGGATTCAAACTGGCTGTCATTTAGATACTTCTTTCGGGACGCCAAGACTCTGTCATGATTTGTCCAGTCTATAATAGGATTTATCCCATCCGCCCGGGCACCTCGTAAGATGAGTTGCCACAACGTTTGTATCGCTTCTTCTTGTTCTAAATCGGGAAATACTTGAGTTGCCCAAGCAAATGATGGGACAGCTAGAAGACACCAACGTAACTGGTGAGATCTAGTTTTTTCGTAATGATCCTTCAACTTAGTCCGAAACGCCTTCTGGAAACGGCTCATCCGCTCTGCGGGCACTTCTTTAAAAACATCTAAGTTTTCAGAAATAATCCGGATATGGGCAGCACCTGCATCATCCCACTCCTTAAAACGTGCCTTCTCCCACTCAGGTATGCAATCGATATGAACGTCCGCTGCATTCTTAAAAAAAAAGTTTAGTTGCCTGTTCATCTGACCAGTTTATAACCACATGTGAAGCCTCAGCATCATAAGCCTCTGTTTGAATTAGACGAGCAAACGTTGCATCTTTGATGTCACTATGAATGATGACCAATTGGTTCTTTTGCACATTCACACCTGCCCGGACAGCAAGCGTTGCGTACTTTTTCAGCTGCTCATCGTCAACATGGTCGTAAATTCCCTTCATCATCTCTCTATCAACTCCAAACTTGAGGATATAATTCATTCGCTATTCATTGATAACCTAGATGAAGAGTACGAAAATTTGAAGGTTACGATAGTATCCCCTCTCGATACCACTGGCTACCATTGATTAACTCGCGAACAGTCTAAATAGCAATCACTGAGAATTGAAATACCAAAAAAAGTAAGCACGCAGAGATTATCCTTTTCTAAAATGCTATATAAGTTAAACAAAAGAAATTCACTGAATCCGATGACCGAGATCGGTCTTTACAGGCAAACGCCCACCTATTGTCTGTTGATGTTCATCTCACTTCAACAACTTCGTTGCCGATCGTTGTTCGTCACTGCAAGAATTGCGGACAACACGGAAAACGTTGGCCGAAGGGTAAAAAGATGTGATTGATCATCACCACCTGGCGCAAGCATGTGCTGACCTGTCACGTATGTGACAATCCAGCCCTCAAACCGGGCACTTTCGGCCCTCAACGGTCACATATATCGCGATTTGTGACCGTTGACTTCGTTTATGTGCGCATCCACGTTTAAAATGATGCTATTTCTTTCCCAAGTGTCACTTAAATGAATATATGGGGCATTTGGACTTTTTTCCACACCGTAACCAGTAGCAGAAACGTGAACCGTATCGCCCTTGTACTCTAGAGTGTCAAGAAAACACGGTGCTGTATTTTGACTACCGATGTTGCACTTGTGCTCTGGAATACATAGAAAACACGGTGGGCGTACTTTGACCACCGATGTTGCCCTTGTGCTCTGGAGTACAACCATCCGCCAGCAGTGAAAAGCACCAACTAACTGTGCTAATCAGGAAAAGGTTTAGTTCATTCCATATAGATCGTTCTTCCACTCTCCACAGTGTAATTTACTATGGGTAACTACGGACAACTAGCAGCAAATGCTATTATTGATTTGTTTCATTTTCACTATCCTCAAATTCTCCGTCAATCGGTACATCAATAATTCTCCAAGGAACGAGATAGTCTATCCATTGATCAATATTTAAATCATAGTTATCGCTTGGGGCTTTATCGACCGTAATCGTCTCGCCCGGAACATCAGGCCAAATGATAGTGACGACCATTGCCCCACCCTCGCCTAGTGTATTCCCTGAACCTTCACGTACATTACGATGGGTTAACGGGGTCAATTCTTCTGTTCCCTTTTCCACCTCATCATAGGCAGTTAGAGCCCAATAATCAATTGGAAAAATGCGTTTGTCCCCATAAAGTAACGTAACACCGTTCGCGTCATAATTATCAAGAAAACCACCTGATGTAAGTGCATCACCTTCTACATGAAGACTCCTCGCACCGTGACCATATCCAATATTTACAGGATTGTGAATGTGACTGGATCTGTCACTCGTATTATGCAGCGAACACGCCCGATAATATAGCCATCTAACCTCTTTAAAGAATCTATAGATACCCCCATAGGATTATTACTGTATTCGACTTCAATGACTTCACCATCTTCGTATGTGGCAACAGGTCCTAAGTTGTCAGGGAGTTCGAACTCTTCCTCTGTCACTTCCACCATGTCATCAGGTTGTGAGAAATGAAATTCTACACGGCGGTTCAGTTGTTGACCTTCTTCATCTTCATTAGAAGCAATGGCTCATTAAATGACATTCCTTCTGTTTCTACGCCATCAAAAACTTCAAGATCCATGATGGTTTCTAACTCTTCGTAGACTGACTGCGCACGACTTTCAGATAATTCTTGATTATACGCTTCATCTCCTTGGTCATCCGTGTGACCTACAATCATAAGATTTCCACCGCTTACACGTTCTAATTCTTCTGCTGTTGTTTCTAATATTTGCTCAGTATCATCCTGTAATTCTGCAGAGTCAAATTCAAACAACACATCGGAATCTAATGTAATTGATGCTTGCCCTTCCTCTACTAAAGTTCCTACTGGAGCGTTGACACTTTCATTGTACGTTTGTAATGGATAGATTTGTTCCGTAAGATCTTCCAATGAAGTTGATGTGGTGTCTAACACATTCTCATATAAAAATCCTTCCGCAGTATCAATGACTTCATCTGATTGGACAACGGGAACATCTAAAATGAGATCGAAACTTTCCATCATGACATGAACTTGCTCTTCTGTCGGAGCATCAAAAACCGCTGAATAACTGACGATATCTCCCTCATTGAATTCACGATTATCAATCTCTTCACTTTTCAACGCATGTGTAGAAAGATATTGATCTCCTCTGTCGTCTCTGTACTCTTGATAAAATAACGTATGAGAAATCGTATCGTTTGTACTGTCAAACAACCGTATTTGATAGCCAAGACGATCATATTGATTTCCCCGTGCAGTAGATTGATTGGAAGTCCTTGTTGTACTTGGATGACTTAACATGTGATCTAAACCAATCCTTGCCTCACCACTGACTTTTTCAAACTCAACGGTAAAAATAGCAAGGTCATCTTCCCGCTCAATAGGATGTACCGTTACACCCACCTCAACTTCTTCCCCTTCACGCTCGAATGTTTCTGTATGTACAACGGGTTCTGGGGCAACACTGTCAACGTCATTCTCGGACTCGCGAGAATGTTCTTCCTCTTCTTCATTCAATAACTCGTCTGCTTCTTCCTCTTCAGAGGTGGCGTCATCTGCTTCACCATCAACCTCTTCTTCTGTATCCGCACCATTGTTAAAACACCCAGCCAACGTAAAAGATACAGCTAATAAAGCGAATAATTGTTTCTTCATATTAACCTCCTAACTCAAGGTAAAGTATTTCAAGATAACTTAATTTTACCATAATCCACCTCAAATACAGAATTAGGCGAAGACACAAAATGTTTAATAGAAATACCAAACCTTTAAGGAATATCGAACAACTATTACCAGATTGGCTTTCAATGTCGGGAGACCGTGAAAACTGATTCAAGCTCCTAGTATATAAGCAGTGCATTGTACTTATGCCATGCAATTTTGACAAGTGATTTTAACTTTTCAGTTGATAATTAGAGCGAACATGAAGTTTATAATACAATTTACTGTTCGCTTCTTTATAGCTATACTTACTAAAACATTCATAATAGGTTGGGAAAATATGACCTAATTTTTAAAATTCCGTTTACCAAAAACCCCTGTTAATTAGCCTTATTTTAAGAATTATAATCTCTAATGACTTTACTTGTTGAGACGCATAGAAGGTATACTAACACAGTATTTATGGAATGTTCCCGTACAAATCCTCAAATGCAGAACAGAGTTTATGTAGCCGCAATTCAAGTGGTGGTCGAGCCCACCACTTGAAAGTAACACTCCTATTTCCATGAATTATGCAATTCATACCTTCCTAGCAAGTTGCATGCACAATTGTATTTGTGAATTGATCTATTACGCTTATCTATTAATTCATCTCTGCGATTACAAATTAACTACCTTTTAAACGAATGTTATCAAGTTGATATAAGCATAGGAGCTGATCCCGTCTTTGGGAAGTACAAGAGGCTCAAAAGAACCGTAGTAACTAAAAGAAGAAGCAGAAAATGTAGATTATTAGCTGATACAAAGATATACCTGTGGCCAAGCAAAGAGTACTAAAATCCTTCGTCTTAATGCTACGAACACTGAGACTAAATAACGATTATAAGGAAATTTGATACAATACAGTTAGGCAAACGGACCATTTACCGAAATAATGATTATCGTGCATGATGTTACAGAAGATAAAAACCAATTGTGAGAAATTCACTTTACAGTAAAGGCAAATACTTTAGGTGAGGTTTACATGAATAATAATCAGCTGTTGAAAAGTAGATACCAGTGGCTTGTATACTGTGGGTTAATACTAATTTTTATTGCAGCAGCCTGGATTATGATACAAAATGAAGGGCTGATTCAATTTAGTGCTGATCATGATATAACAATTCCTTTTTGGCACAACTGGGTGATTTCAGGAGCTTTGCTATTATTGATCCTATTGTTACCAGGAAATTCTTCAGACAATAATCCATTTAAAAATGAGAATAGAAAAGTGGTGGTTCATCAATCCACCATATTAACCACACTCGCTTTTCTACTCTTCATCGGATTTCTTTTGGTACCTAGTGATGATGTATTTGTTTACTTCCCCATATTTAAATTTTTACTGTTGCTTACTGTACCAGTTTTAATGTTCGGAATTTATAAAGAAAAACGCTCAAAAAATCATTGTTTATCAAGCCATACTTATTTAAAAGATAACCAATGGATTTACCCTTCAATAATTACAGTTGTTTGGATTATTCTATATTTCTTCAGTCCCTTTGCCAGTCCTGAAGTTCCTGGGTACGAGATGGATTTGATTGTATTGATCATAGGGGCATCGTTCTCCTTTTTGATGAATAGTGTATTGGAAGAACTATTTTACAGAGTTTGGCTACAGACAAGGCTTGAAGTATTGCTCGGTACATGGCCTGCAATCATGGCGTCTTCCTTGCTTTGGGCAATTTGGCATATGGCAATCCAAGGTGGAGACTCAGCAGATATTGCATTCTCAAATGTAATCATTAACCAGGGGGTCACCGGATTATTTTTAGGATTCTTATGGGCGAAATACAGAAATGTATGGGTACTTATCATCATTCACGGTTTAATGAATTTCCCGTTGCAAATTTTAGCCGGATTATTTTAAATTAATAAATCTGTTTGGTATCAAATCGAGAATGAAATAATTGTCACTGCGTGATAATTGAAACTGATTTGTTGCATATCATAAGCCTAATTTCCCGTTTAGAACAATCAAAGATTAGGCTTTATATATTTATTTGCAGTACAAATTAGCGACTGAAAAGAGTGTAGAATAACGTTTAAAGTAATAGGTCTATACCAAGAAAGGCTTCATGACTGGAAAGAAAGTGCAAAAGTAACTGTAACTAATTGAAATGATAAACTGGTATATAAGACTTTAAAAGAAAAACAACCAAATCATAGGCTTTGAACCTATGATTTGGTTGTTTTCATATCATCACAAATGAGAATAGAATGAGCTTCACCATATTTCACATATCTATGGAACTTTATAATCATTTTGATGCACTAACATGATTCAATTTCATAAGTCATTATATCTGCCAATAAAGCGAACAATTTATTTGAAACGAAAACGGTGACGCCTGCGGAAAAGGGCCGAAGTGAGGCACAGCAAGGAACGGGGTGACCGAGGAGCCTCATCCGGTTCTTCGGGGTAAAATAGGCACAGCGAATACAAGCGAAGCGCAGGGCGTAACGATGTCGCCCATACAAAATCGACTGCATTAAAAAACACGGTGGCAGATGTTTCACCACCGATGTTGACCTTTTACTCTGGAGCACACGCATCCGCCTGTAGTGTAAATCAATAAACGACACTGTGGCTAAATGTTCATTTTTTGTGTACCTAAATCAAGTTATGAGGTACATTAAGTTGTATCGATTTGAATTTCAACTGTAACTATTTAAGAACAGTAAATAATTTATCTATTTTTAACTAATTTGAATGTGCCATATTATTTCACCCAAGCGTTCTCATGGTGTTCCACAAATTGTTTAAAGGAAATCGGGTATCTCCCTGTTACCTGCCAGATGGTATCTGTTACCTGTGATTCCGCACCCTTTTCGCGTATTCTTCGATCTATCCCAGTCATAAATTTTGCATAATCTTTTGAAAACCCCGCATCGACCCATTTCATTATAAATTCTTTGTCTGTAATGGATTGATGTTTAATTTGCCGTCCAGCGACTCTACCAATAATTTGACCGACTTCCTTATAGGTCAAAGCGTCGGGACCAGTAATAATATGCTCTGTATTGTGCGGTTTAACATCGATTAGAGCCCTCACCCCAACTTCAGCAATATCTCTTGCATCTACAAATCCTATTTTTCCTTGACCTGTCGCACTTATGATCAAATTCTGCATGTTAATCGTTTCAACATGCGGAACCTGGGTGAAATTCTGCATAAAAAAAGAGGGTCTTAACACTGTCCATTCTGGCGCTAACTTTTTTAACGCTAGATGTACAGGACCGAAAGCGGGCCCTTCTTCAGATATAGAGGCACTACTAAGTAATACAAAGCGCTTTACTCCTTGAGCCAATGCTTTTTCAATAAATGGAATCATCACTTTAGCTGGCTCTAAATCGCCAACTGGTGCAACCAAATATATTTGATCTACATTCTTCAGTACAGAAAGATGGGTTGATTCCTCATACCAATCAAAATAGATATTTATGGATTCATCCGAATTCAATTGCAAATGCCTTCCCGCCGCAACAAAAGGTTTTTTCAATTCAAAAAGTCTCTTGGCAATCCTACTCCCCGTCTTACCGCTTGCTCCAATGATTAGGGTGTTTTTTTCTTGTACCATCTGTCTCTCACTCCTCATATATTATGATTGAACTGATTCAAGTACGACCAACGGATTCCAGTAATCTTTAAAAAGTTTTATTTTACCATTCTGAAGTTCTATTACAGAAATATATGTTTGCTGATATGGTTTCCTTGTTTTAGTAGCAAAACCTTCACAACTATACTCGGCAACAATGGTTGAATTAGATTTATCAACATGCAGATTCGGGGAGGAGAACCTATGAATTTGCAAAAGATAGGTAGTTCTTCAATATGATTTCTAATTTCAGCTTTTCCTTCAAGTTTTTGAGGGAAATTTTCTGGAGCATATGGAAATTCAAACACAATTGCTTCATCAAAAAGATCAATCCAACGTTCTAAATCCTGTTCAAGAAGACTGTTTTGGAAAATATAAAGAACATCTCTCGCTTGTTGATACAAATTATGATTGGGCATCTTTATACACCTTTCCTGTTTTGTTATATTTATTTACCGGACTGATTGGTCTAAAATAGGCAAAATTTAATGAAGCGGTAGCGCTTCATTAATTGTCCAAGTTGGATAACGTAACCTTAACGTAATCATCTAATACTTTGGGATCATTCGTTATTTTAGCCAGTTGTGTCATGGAATGTCTGGAATAATTCAAGTAACGGGCAAAGGCTCTAAGTTCCTGTCTTTGATTAATTTCGCCTTGTTTCTGACCCCGTACTAATGTTTCATAAAACACATCTTCTAAGCGCTTTAGATCTTTCGTAAGGAATTCAGCAACCTCCGTATCGTGGGGCATTCGATCAAAAGCAGAATACAGAATAAAACACTCCTTACGCCTGTTTTCATCCTTCAAAACAGAGGCACCTTCATAAAATACATCAGATATTCCCTGCTTAACAGAGTTTGAGGTTGTTAAGTAAGAGATGACATCGTCACTTTTGGCTGTTACGTAATGTTTCAGTGCGGAGATAAATAAATCTCTCTTAGTCCCGTACGTATCATATAGGCTCTGTCTTGCAATTCCCAACCCATCAAGCAACTGTTTCAGTGAAGTTCCTTCGTATCCATAGTGACCAAATACCTCCATTGCTTTATGCAGCACTAGTTTAGTGTCGAACTCCTTATTTCTTCCCAATTCCCTCCCTCCTTTGGAAATTATTTTACCTTATTCGGACTAAACGGTCAAGAAACGTGAGTTAGGATTGATCTATCGCAATGTAACTGGAAACCAAAATCATCCAAAATAACCTCATTTAGAAAAATGATTATTTTTGGTGAATAAAATATTAAAAAATTTTAGTCTTTATTGAGATAAACACACAAAAAATACCACCCGCTCATCTGCGTTGGTATTGCTTCGTTCGTATAAATGGTGCGGTTGAATGGACTTGAACCACCACGGAATTTAACTCCCACTAGGCCCTCAATGTTGGGGAACCACCCTATATGATACAAACCCCTGATATGTAAGCATTGTGTTTTACTGTTTCCATGCATTTTGATGAGCTGATAAGAAATTTGGTGAATTTGTGGTAAATAATCAAGCGAACATTAATTTATAAACATTAATGTTCGCCTTCAGTTTTAACTATCACTTTTTCGTTTAACATTGAACACACCCAGTCATCCTATCTGTAAAGCTCTTATCCATTTATTAAAACGCAAACAGTCTAAATAGCAATCACTGCGAATTGGAATAACAAAACAGTAAGCAAGCAGAGATTATTCTTTTCCTAAAATGCTAGATCGTTCTTCCGATTTTCCGCGATGTCACTTACTATGGGTGATTACGTACAACTCGCAGCAAGTGCTTTTATTCAGTTGCTTCATTCACCATTATTTAATTCACCCTGCTCAAATTCTCTGTCGATAGGCACATCAATAATTCTCCAAGGAACGAGATAGTCTATCCATTGATCAATGTTTAAATCATAGTTATCGCTTGGGGCTTTATCGACCGTAATCGTCTCGCCCGGAACATCAGGCCAAATGATAGTGACGACCATTGCCCCACCTTCGCCTAGTGTATTCCCTGAACCTTCACGTACATTACGAAGGGTTAACGGGGTCAATTCTTCTGTTCCCTTTTCCACCTCATCATAGGCAGTTAGAGCCCAATAATCAATTGGAAAAATGCGTTTGTCCCCATACAGTAATGTGACACCGTCTGCGTCATAATTATCAAGAAAGCCACCTGACGTTAGGGAATCGCCTTCTACATGAAGACCTCTCGCACCGTGGTCATATCCATTGTTTACAGGATTGTGAATGCTGCTGGATTTGTCACTCGTATTATCCAGCGAACACGCCCAATTATATAGCCGTCTATTCTCGTTAAAGAATCTATAATTGATTCCAAAGAGATTTTGATTGCTATGTTGGACTTCAATGACTTCACCATCTTTGTATGTGGCAACAGGTCCTAAGTTGTCAGGAAGTTCGAACTCTTCCTCTGTCACTTCCACCATGTCATCAGATTGTGAGAAATGAAATTCTACACGGCGGTTCAGTTGTTGACCTTCTTCATCTTCATTAGAAGCAATGGCTCATTATATGACATTCCTTCTGTTTCTACGCCATCAAAAACTTCAAGATCCATGATGGTTTCTAACTCATCGTAGACTGACTGTGCACGACTTTCAGATAATTCTTGGTTATACGCTTCATCTCCTTGGTCATCCGTGTGACCTACAATCATAAGATCTCCGCCACTCACACGTTCTAATTCTTCTGCTGTTGCTTCTAATATATGCGCAGCATCATCTTGCAACTCGGAAGAATCAAATTCAAACAACACATCGGAATCTAATGTAATTGATGCTTGCCCTTCCTCTACTAAAGTTCCTACTGGAGCGTTGACACTTTCATTGTATGTTTGCAATGGATAGATTTGTTCCGTAAGATCTTCCAATTAAGTTGATGTGGTATCTAACACATTCTCATATAAAAATCCTTCCGCAGTATCAATGACTTCATCTGATTGGACAACGGGAACATCTAAAATGAGATCGAAACTTTCCATCATGACATGAATTTGCTCTTCTATCGGAGCATCAAAGACCGCTGAGTAACTAACGACATTTCCCTCATTGAATTCGCGATTATGACAACCCAAGCATACATCCAATTGTTTCTCCTTGCACACTTAAAAGAGACCGATAGCCTTGCGGCGATTTCGGACGGATTGGTCGATGACAATCTGCAACAGGCGGTAGGCTTTCAGGAGATTAGCCCCTCCCAACTGTCTCGACAACATCGAGGCGTCGACCCATCGTTGTTATCGACGATCTTTGTGGATCTCGTGCACCAAATCCGGCACTTTCACCGAAAAGCATCTCGACGCATCCCGCTAAAGATCATTGATTCAAGCACGATCCCCCTGGATCTCAAGCGGTATAAATGGGCGAAGTTCCGGAAGACAAAAGCGGGCGTCAAACTCCACTTGCGCCTGGTCTATATGGATCGAGACACGACTTATCCGGACAAGGCGGTGTTAACGCCGGCAAAGAAGCATGATCGCGGCCAACTCGACGTACTTGTGGACGACAAAGAATCTATGTATGTCTTTGACCGCGGCTACATCGATGACGAACGCTTCGACCGAATGACCGATGAGGGGTACTTTTTCGTCTCCAGGCATCGGAAAAATGCCTGTGTACGGGTTCTTGAATCCTTTCCTTTGACAGAGGACAGTCCTGTGCTTTCCCATCAGATGATCGTGATCGGAACTTCACAAAACGGCACAGAGAACGTATTTCGTCTGCTAAAAGTCGTTGATACTGAGGGAGATCAACTTCTCCTGATGACAAATCGTTTTGATGGACGTGCTGAAGAAATCGCAAACATGTATCACGATCGTTGGGCCATTGAGCTCTTTTTCAAATGGTTGAAACAGCATGTGAAAATAAAGGCTTTGTACGGGTTCGACGAAACTGCTGTCCACAATCAAATCTTTCTTGCGCTCATTGTGTATTGTCTCCATGTCCTTATCCAGCTGGAAACCAACAGCAATAAGAGGATTTTACAAATCTCCCGGAGGCTCAAAGCTGCCCTGTGGAAACCATCTAGGGTGTGGATCCGCCGCTTTGACAACCGTGCCGTTCCAAAAAGGACATTACTTGTTGTCTGCACTAGGGTCTTAAATGTATCATTTTCCCAAAAAGACAGAGCGCCCCTTTGTTCAGGGTTATCTTTTTATCATTCGTTGACCGCAAACAATATTATGAAATTTCTAACTATATTCATGCAATGCTAGTGATTTAACACCTCTTAGATTCACACTGAAATTGAGTTTTTGATTCTCTTATAATCCACCTGTTAATTGATCATATATATATTCTTTACTATTTGAGAAGTCTTTGTTCAGAACATGACCAACCATACATGAATCTATATAGAATTGCATCAATTTGCGAAAGCACATCATTTAGTTTTGACTTGCTTGATAATATCCCAAACTTCATTTAGTTCATACTTAAGAGGCCATTTAGCTGGGTTGGAACTATCTGAAATTACCCCCTCTATAATGTTAAGGTAATAATTGGATTTCCTTTCCAAATAATCGACTGTATCTGTCGCTTTCTGCAATTGAAGGATGGCAAGTTCTTTTTGTCTTAAGATGATCTCGTAGCGTTCCCTAATGGTAGAATCGCCTTTTATGCAAAGATCAGCGTAGGTTTTAATATCTTCGATAGACATCCCGCATTGTTTTAAAATCTTCACACCGATAAGCCAATTGACGGATTCCTCATTGAATAGACGGTTGTTATTTTGATCTCTCTGTAAGCTTGGTATTAATCCTTATCCGTGTAATAACGAATCGCATGCTCGCTTAAGTCAAGCATTTTTGCCACTTCTTTTACCGTGTACATGGATTTCCTCCTCATAAAAAATAAATTGAAGATTTCTCTTGCCTTCGTGTAACACGAAGGGTGTAATATGCTTATTGTAGCAGTCAAAAAACTAAAAAGTCAAAATAATGGAGGGATTGGAATGGAATTTTTAACGTTGAACAACGGGGTAAACATGCCTATCTTAGGGTTTGGGGTTTACCAAATTCACGATCCTGAAGAATGTGAAAGATGCGTGTTTGATGCGATTAGCGTCGGTTATCGTTCCATTGATACCGCACAGGTCTACCAGAATGAGGAAGCAGTAGGCCGTGCAATCAAAAAAAGTCGATTGCCAAGAGAAGACTTCTTCGTCACCACTAAAGTCTGGATTTCCAATGCTGGCTATGATAAAGCAATGGCATCCATTCAGGAATCCATGAACAAGCTCCAGCTTGATTATTTAGACCTTGTCCTGATTCATCAACCACTTAATGATTACTATGGAACGTACCGTGCGATGGAGGAACTCTATAAAGAAGGCAAAATCAGGCGATCGGGGTTAGCAACTTCTATCCGGACAGATATGTCGATTTGGTGGAATTCAGCGAAGTGGTGCCAACTGTGAATCAGGTAGAAACTCATGTCTTTAATCAGCAGACAGCAGCACATGATCTTATGAAAAAATACAATACGCAGATTGAATCTTGGGGTCCTTTTGCAGAAGGGAAAAACAATTTATTCACGAACTCAACTTTACGGGAAGTTGGCGATAAATATAACAAATCCACAGCCCAGGTTGCATTGCGCTTCTTAATTCAGAGAGATGTAGTGGTTATTCCCAAAACAGTAAATAAAAATAGAATGGAAGAAAACTATAATGTGTTTGACTTTACACTGACAGCAGAGGACATGGAGAAAATAGAGGCGCTCGATACAGGCAAAAGTTTATTTTTCTCCCACTATGATCCACAAACCGTAGAATATATCATTAGTCTCGGCAAGTAAAGGTGGAGCGAATCGTTCCTTGCGGTTCCGATTTCCATGCTGTTTAAAACGGCAAACATTTAGAGAACGGAACATAACTAGCTTCTGATACAAAAACATCTCCTTCACTTGAAAAATAGTGATGGAGACCTTTTTTGTTTTGTTCCAAGTATTAGCTTGGCGTATGTTTCCTTCCGCTAAAATGTTGGCGCCACCCCATACTGTATGTAATAACTCAACACAGATGTGTCACATTCGTTTGAGTTTGTATTTTCATGGCTCATTTAATCTATGACACTTAAGAAGTCACTTATTTTCATTAGCCCAAACATTCATGTCTTTTCGATGGAAATTGATTTAAAATGCATCGCCGTGTTTACTTTGTTCTTTGTTATTTAAAATTTTTTGCATGTTTTACCATCATCAGTAGCTTCTAGGTCTGCTTGATCGTATATTTCTCTTGTGACATTTATCACATGATTGGAAAAATATATATGCTACGTTTGGACCATGGCTCTATAAAAACGACAATTGACACTCATTGTCACCTTTTCCCTAACAAACAAAAAGAAACAGCAGATCGTCTTGATGAATTATTTAAGCTTCTTTCCTGACACATTATCGAGTATCCGAACTTTGGATCAAGCAAAAAATATTACAATTAATGCCAAGAAATAAAACTGGAGTAATCAACACAAAAAAGTTCTCATTCCTCCAACGAAACGAAAACACAAAAAAATACCAAATTCGCTGAAAGCGTTGGTATCACTGAGTGTTTGTATGGTGCGGTTGAGTGGACTTGAACCACCACGGGATTTAACTCCCACTAAGCCCTCAATATTGAGAAAATGCATTGCGTGTTAAAAACGCCTGGTATATGTACATTTAATTACACTAAATATATAAAATTACGGTTGATTACAGATCTTATGGAGTAAAACTGGAGTAAGAAAGCAAACGAAAAAATGAACATTAAATTATCTAATGATTAAAAATTTCGCTTTTAACTTCTACTCAGTGTAGAGGTATTCTCAATTGAGTCAATTTCATAAGTCCTCTTTCTAAAAAAGCATAAAGAATTCCTGTGTCAAAAATACTCGTTTTTAAACACGTTAAACGGACGGTGATTGCAGGTGATTTGTTATTCGATCGCAAGCGAGTTTTGCGCCATTGTATAGCAAGTGAACAAGACTAAAATGGACCTTGGCTCGTTTCACCGTGCGGAACGGTTGTTGTTTAATTGAAAGAATTCTTTAAGGTAAGCAATCACACGTTCGACGGCGGTTCGAAGTGTGTAGATGCTCCTCCACGCCTTCGAGCCTCGTTCAGGTACGCTATACCGCGGAGGTTGGTGGTGATTTTTATTTTGAACACCTTCTGACACAAGGAATTCGACGCAAGGGGACAGGTCGCACATTCTTTCGGACGTGTGTATTTGAGGGTTTCGTAGCGCGCATCAAAGCTGTCATAGCGATACGAATGTTCCCGAACACAGGTCGGGGCGAAATGGGAATCAAACCCCACGGGCTCAGTCTCATTTCGCTTATTGTAGGCGATCACCGAGCGTGAACCGTTTCGATGCACTTGTTCATAGATCGCGGGCGAATCGTAGCCCGCATCCATGGTTACATAAGTCACTCGGAGAGACGGTAAGCATTGCACCACACCTTTCAGTAAAGGAATCGTAGCCTTCCCATCATGTAAGTTTCCTGATTAAAACAAGGATTGCAAGAGGTATTGACTTTGTGTGCCAACTGCGAAATGGCCTTTATAGCCAAACCAAAAGACATTCTTGCCCGCGCTGTTTTTCTTAATGCCCCACCTTGGATGCAATGGCACTTCTTTTTCGTAACTCTTCATGAGGAACATCCAGTTGATCGTCGATGTTCTTTTCAAAAAGCGTGAGCGCACGCTTGACGCTCGGCTCGCTCCTTGAGCCAGACTTCATGTTCGGCTTTTGGCTTCCGCCCTCGTTTCTTCGTTGTCGGCTTTGGACGTTTTGGTTTTACGGGGGCACGATCACGAGCTTGAATATGTGTCGCATCAATCGCTACGGTATCATCCGTAATAAACCCTTCGTGAAACGCTTGGTTAAGGACTTCCATTTGAAGGGTTTCAAGGACGTTGCTGTTCTGGATTTTCGTCACCATCCGTGAAAACGATGCTTCAGAAGGAATGGCGTCAGACACAAGAAAGCCACAGTCTAGTTGAAATGTTAAGTCGTTCCGTAAACGACGGACCAAATCTTTAATGGTCGGAATCCGTTCAAGAATTCTAATGAGCAAGGCATGAATCATCGCTGGGTAGTTCAACTGTAAAGGGGCACCATCATGAGATTTTTCGACACAACCTCGATCAAAGGATTGATCTCAATCGCCGAAAAAATCTCATCAAATCGATGAGTAGGTTCTAAATCATATAATCTTGCAGGTCAAACAAGCTCTCTTGTCGTATAATAGCTATAAGGGAGTCTTCCTCCAGTCTGTAGGGGTTTTTGTCGTACTTAACTCATTCGACTGGTTGGAGAGGTACTCCTTTTTTCGTGGTTGAAAACCCTTGGGCTACGTGGGTTACGAGTTATGAAATTCATTCAATTATCAAATATTATAAATGTCAGCCAGTGATTTTCTGCTTGAAATTTTCTTCAGAAAATATCTAGCAGTGAATAAGTCCCATTACCAACCAAGATTAAGCAAAGAAAAAAACAGCTCTATGCGCATTTACTCAGAAAGAAGGCGTAAGAGGAATATTAAGTTTAGGTGCAGTAAGGGTATAAACTTTATTAATCTAAAATCATTACATGTGCATAACAGCATATTATATAGACATATATTCCCTATTTATGTTAAGCTACACTCAAATGAATAGGAGGTATGTACCATGATATTGCACTCATTATCTATTCAAGGATTTAGAAGGCATTTAGATACTAATGTGATATGTTCCGATACTACTTTTCTCATTGGATCAAACAATGCAGGGAAAAGCTCGGTACTAAAAGCTATAGAGTACCTACTAAATGATACTAAAAAAATCAATAATAGTGATTTTTGTTGTATTCTTAATGAAGACAATGAAAATATCCAGATAAGTGACGAGGTAACATTGACCGCAGAGTTCAAAGAAGTTCCGGTATATGCGCACAAATGGAAAGGATTTAATAAGCAAAGAATGTTCAAATCTACTGAGGATGAAAGCTATAGTATTTTCTACAGGAAAACATATAGACCTAACCAAAATTGCAAAGTAGAAATGAAGCAATATAAAAGCACAATAAAAGAAGCTTTTAATGGCTGTACTTCTATCCAGGATTACGTGGATGCTGGCCTTGATGAAGATACAGCTAAACAAATCTTTCCTGAAAAAAAGCTTACACAGAAACTGACTGACAGTGATAAAAAAATTCTTAAAGATGAAGGAATAGAAGATATTTTCGATATAAATTATGATGAGATTGAATGGTTTGAGAATCCAGGAGGAATTTCTCCAAATGTTTCTCATAGACTCCCTAAATTTCTTCTTATTGCTGACAATTCAAAAAGTGAGGTTCTATCCGGACAAAGTGGCCCACTTATGTCAACTTTGAAACAACTTTTTGAAGATGTGAGAGATGAGTCAGATAATTTCAAGCAAGCTCAACATTATTTAGATGAACTTGCAAAAGAGTTAAATCCTGATGATACTGAAAGCGATTTCTATGATCTCCTGAGTGGTTTAAACAAAGTGGTAGGAGATGTTTTTCCTGAGACTTCTTTTTTAGCAAAAGCTAATTTGTCGAATGCTGATGAGGTAATTAAACCTACTTTTGATGTACAACTAGGCAGTAATATCGTAACAAGTGTTGATTATCAAGGGGCTGGCGTAATAAGGTCTGCTATTTTTGCAATGTTAAGATATAGAAATATCAGAGAAAACAAAAAGAAACAATCTGGAGAATATATCAGGCCATTAATAATTGCTTTTGAAGAACCAGAGATTTATTTACACCCTCAAGCAGCAAAACAGATGAGAGATACTATATACGACTTAGCTAAGGACAAAAATAACCAAATAATATGTACTACCCATTCTCCATATATGATTGATTTAAGTAAAAGCTCTAATCAAGTATTGAACGCCTTTCATGTAGAAAACACTACATTCGATCATGAAGGCGAGGTTCTTCCATTTGAACAAGTATATTACAATCCTTTTAATATTAGCGAAGCATTTAAGCAACTTGTGGAAAACGATCAATCATATATTAAGATGTTACTGAAGATAGATGACAATATAGCTAAGATCTTTTTCTCTAAGAATGTTTTAATTATTGAGGGTGACACAGAAGATGTAGTTATTAAAGAAACAATGGCAAGAATGCCAGAAGAAATGTACAAAGAGTTCTCCTATAACTGGGAAGTAATAAGGGCTAGAGGAAAAGCAACTATTATTTCATTAATTAAATACTTAAAGGCACTTGGTATTACACCATATGTAATTCACGATAGAGATAAGGGTACAGCCAGAGCAGAAGCCTTTAATCAGCCAATTGTCGACGCTGCTGGTTTCGATCAAGTTATTATTCTCGAAGAATGTATGGAAGATCTTCTAGGGTATACCGCGCCTAAAAATAATAAGCCTTATACAGCGTATAATTTCATTAATAAGAATTGGGGTGACTCTTGGGATGACGTTAATGTTGAGTGGCGAAATATAATCGGAGGTTTAATCACTCAAAAAAAATACCAGTATTCTTAATAGAAAGGGCTAAATACATTTTCACTTGAATATATATTCATTCAACGTAAGGTACAATACAGATTAATTTTTTCTGTATATGTACCTTTATTTAATTTCCCAAACATCCCTTACCGAATTCTTCATTAATCAGAAAACCCGAACATTTACTAAGTAACTATAGATTTCCATTTATTTACACGGAGTAAACGATACGAAGAACACCCTCATTTTTAAGCAAAAATGAGCGCACAAAAAAATACCAAATTCGCTGAAAGCGTTGGTATCACTGAGTGTTTGTATGGTGCGGTTGAGTGGACTTGAACCACCACGGGATTTAACTCCCACTAGGCCCTCAACCTAGCGCGTCTGCCATTCCGCCACAACCGCGTTATGGTAATAATTATGGTGCGGGTGGAGGGACTTGAACCCCCACGTCACAAGGACACTAGATCCTAAGTCTAGCGCGTCTGCCAATTCCGCCACACCCGCATGTGTGTAATAAATCTGTGGTCGGCAGCGACCTGGTTTTTGAAAAAAATGGCTGGGCCAGCTGGATTCGAACCAGCGCATCACGGAATCAAAATCCGATGCCTTACCGCTTGGCTATGGCCCAATTTCATTTTTGTAGTTTTCAAGGATTGGTTTCTCAAATAATGTAAATGGCGGGCCTGACGGGAATCGAACCCGCGATCTCCTGCGTGACAGGCAGGCATGTTAACCGCTACACCACAGGCCCCTATTATTTAAAATAAGCGGCGGATTTCTTTGTCAGCTTCCTTTCCTCACTCGAGTCGTGTACATTGTACACTCACTCGTTCAGTCAGTTGCTTCCGCGAACTCCTTGCTTCTTTTAAATACTATTTTTTTGAATGAATTAGCTACGATTATCGCATCACTAATGGTCATCTCATCTGCTCGTTGCGCCGTGCAGACTTTTTCTATTGTACTCGTTTCACCGTCTGGTGTCAATGGTGAAAATGGTGGAGGGTGACGGGATCGAACCGCCGACCCCCTGCTTGTAAGGCAGATGCTCTCCCAGCTGAGCTAACCCTCCGAATATTGGTGACCCGTGCGGGATTCGAACCCGCGTTACCGCCGTGAAAGGGCGGTGTCTTAACCCCTTGACCAACGGGCCATACTTGTCCACTTGTTAGGTAATTCAATGGCGGAGAAGGAGGGATTTGAACCCTCGCGCCGCTTGCGCGACCTACACCCTTAGCAGGGGCGCCTCTTCAGCCACTTGAGTACTTCTCCGAATGGCTCCACAGGCAGGATTCGAACCAGCGACCTACCGGTTAACAGCCGGTTGCTCTACCACTGAGCTACTGTGGAATCTGTCAATTGAAGTGCCAGTCATTTTATGACGGCAAGTAATATGATAACATCTTAGTTGTTTCAATGTCAACAACATTTTATGTAATGTTCCTTGCTTTATCGCTGTTGTGGCGCGTTTTCCGCGCTCTCTCTTAGCGACTGTTATAATATATCATAGCGATTCAGAGAACGTCAACG
Organism: Geomicrobium sp. JCM 19039; assembly: GCF_000698145.1. Taxonomy (GTDB): domain Bacteria; phylum Bacillota; class Bacilli; order Bacillales; family Marinococcaceae; genus Geomicrobium_A. Next base: position 301,164 of record NZ_BAXB01000001.1, on the reverse strand, counting down.
ATTTTCCTAAATTTTTTTTAGACGTCCTCTGCACCCTCCGCAAACGTATTGTTTCGTGTTGATTTGCCGCTTGCGTTTGTACTGTCTGCTACACGACTTACATTCGTACAAATGCTTATATGTCAAGGGTTTGTACATTCCTGGTATCGTCTGACAATGCCTCGATCCACCGACTTGAGCTAGCAGTTCTTTGAAGCTTCTGTCTTTATGTTGATAGCCCTTTCCTTCTAAGTGAAGATGGTAATGACATAGCTCGTGCAAAATGATTCGTTTTAATTCTTCATCCCCGAAATAGTCTAACTGTTTTGGATTTATTTCGATATGATGCGTGGAGAGCATGTATCTGCCACCCGTCGTTCGCAACCGGTTATTAAATGTGATCTGATGACGAAAGGGTTTATTGAAAGCGTTCAAAGAGAGCTGCTCGGTCCATTGTTGCAATTGTTCATTCTCCATACCCGTACCCACACTTTATTTTTAATTAGTAAACGTATACAAGCGTGTGCTCATATACTAAGGCTAACACCTTCCGTACCTTATCCTATACGGCAAGGAGGGGATGGCATGCCTTATTGGTTAAGAAAACAGTTGGAAAAGGCGTATTACGAAAAAAACCATTATGAAATCGTCATGCTCAATCAATGTTGGTATTCGTATTTACGTAAAAATGAATATAAAGATCTCTTCCAATCATAGCAATTGCACAGGCATAAGAAAACCTAAGCGAATTCCATTCGCTTAGGTTTTTAATGGTGTTGTTAGGTCGTCACTTTCTTCTTGGTCGGTTGCAGCATCGTCAGTGCAATTCTCCCTTTACGCTCATCTACGCTTTCAACCCAGACAGTCACGATGTCGCCAACAGCGACGACGTCTTGTGGGTTCTTTACAAAACGATTGGCGAGCTTGGAAATATGGACAAGCCCGTCTTGTTTCACGCCAATATCAATAAACGCGCCAAAATCAACGACATTTCGAACTGTGCCTGTAAGCTCCATCCCTTCATCTAAATCTTCCATCGCCATGACGCCTGTTTTTAAAATCGGTTTCGGTAAATCTTCACGAGGGTCTCTTCCTGGGCGCATGAGCGCTTGCACGATGTCTTGTAACGTGATTTTACCAACGTCGAGTTCGTTACTCAGCTGTTCGAGCTCTGCAATCTGTAGTCTTTCTTTCGTGTCTTCTGAGCCGATTTCTTGTGGTTTTATGTTCATGTCTTTGAGCAGTTGCTTCGTGACTTTGTAGCTTTCTGGGTGAATCGGTGTTTGATCAAGAGGGTCTTTGCCTTCTACGATACGCAGAAAACCTGCAGCTTGCTCAAACGTTTTTGCACCGAGTCTTGGTACCTTCTTCAAATCGGATCTCGACATGTATTTGCCATTCTCTTCGCGGTGCTTCACGATCAAATTCGCAACCGTGCCATTAAGACCTGCCACATATTGGAGCAAGCTAGAAGAAGCTGTATTCACATCAACGCCGACGAGGTTTACTGCTGACTCGACAACAAAATCAAGGCTGTCAGACAGCTTGCCTGCGCTAACGTCGTGTTGATACTGCCCAACACCAATAGATTTTGGATCAATTTTCACGAGTTCAGATAGTGGGTCTTGCAAACGTCTTGCAATCGAGATTGCACTTCTTTTTTCCACTTCTAAATCAGGGAATTCTTCGCGTGCCTTCTCTGACGCGGAGTATACACTTGCTCCAGCCTCATTCACAATAAGGTATGCAACGTCGAGATTAGCCTCAGCTATGAGATCGGCAACAAAGGTCTCTGTTTCCCGAGAAGCGGTCCCATTACCAATTGCAATCACTGTCACACTGTACGTCTCGACGAGCCGCTTTACAATAGCACCCGCTTTTTTCGTATCATTCACAGGCGGTGTTGGGTACATAACTCCTGTTTCTAATACTTTTCCAATCCCATCGACGACAGCAAACTTACAGCCTGTTCGATACGCAGGGTCAATGCCTAGTACAACTTTTTCTTTGAACGGAGGTTGAAGAAGCAACTGTTTCAAGTTTGACGCAAACACTTGAATGGCTTTTTCTTCTGCTGCTTCTGTGCATTCATTCCGGATTTCTCGTTCTATAGAAGGAGCAACTAACCGTTTGTACCCATCCTCAATCGCTCTTTGTACATAGGGGAGGGCGGGTGAACCGAAACGCTTCACAATCCGCTTTTCAATACGGTCGTTCATAAGAGAGGCGTCAATTCTCACAGACACACGCAGTACGTTCTCCTTCTCCCCACGGTTCATCGCAAGAATACGATATGACGGAACTTGGTTCACACGCTCTTCAAATTCGTAGTACATTTCATAGATGCCTTCATCGTCAACAGCATTTTTCTTTTTGCTCGCTTCGATTATCCCTTGCTTATAGGTGATGGATCGAACATCTTGCGAATGCCCGCGTCATCGGAAATCCATTCCGCAATGATATCTTGTGCGCCAGTAATGGCATCTTCAATTGAATCAACGCCAAGTTCTTCGTTCAAGTAACGTTCCGATTCTTTTTCTACATTCATTTCTTTTGGCAGCGCATAAATGGCTTCAGCGAGTGGCTCTAACCCTTTTTCTTTGGCAGTCGTCGCCTCGTTCGTTTTTTCTGTTTGTACGGGCGGTAGATGTCTTCAAGCGTTTGCAGCTTATTTGCATTTACAATGCTCGTTTGAATATCTTCATTCATCTTGCCTTGTTCATCGATTAAGCGGTACACTTCACTTTTTCGTTCAGCAAGTTGTGTTTCATATTGATAAAGATCAAGCACTTCTTTAATGACAATCTCATCAGCATTGCCTGTTTGCTCTTTACGATAACGAGCGATAAAAGGAATGGTATTCCCTTCTTTATGCAGGTCAATCATCGCCTTCGCTTTACTCGTATTTACGTTAGCTTTTTCGGCGATGAGTTCCAGCATCTCTTCTTCATTGAGCATTTCCATATGCACAAACCTCCCAGCTTCATAGCCATACTGTATCATAGATTCAATAGTTACTTCATGATTCAAAACGAAAAAAAACGCAAGCCCAGAGAGCTTCGCGTTCGACAGAATAAAGTATAGAAGATTAGTGCACATATCCAGATATAATGGTTACATCGTCTTTATCTATGGAAACTTTCTTTGATAAATGTTTCACTACATCTGCTGGACGATCATAAACATCTGTTAAGTTTCTCTTCTGGCCAAGGTGGTTCACTCCATCAGAATGAAGAACGAAGCCGACCTTAGATTGAAAAGTGAAGTGATGCACCCTTGCTTTGAATGATCGACCAGATAAGAAGCCCGCAGTCGGAATTAGTCTCATCACATCTTTATTGTCAATTTGCAAGAGGCATTCAACGTTTCCAATGTTCCCGCACGTAATCTGGTTATTCACGTAATCAATCCTCACGACAGTAAGAACGACGCCCCGTTCGTGAGCAAGCGCTCGATTCACGAGAGCAAATATATCTTCCATCGGTGCATCGAATTTCTGTTCGACGATATCCATTGCAATCTCCGAAGACTTGCGAGCCCTTTGCCACTTCCAAGACCATCCGCTAAAGCCGCTAGAAAATACCGTTCATTCTCCACAGTAATAAACATGTCACCGCAGACTGCATTCCCATTCTTTCCGGCTTGGAATGCAGCTGTTGTGGCATTGGAATGTTGTTCTTCGATGATTTTATTTAGCACCATTAGTAACACTCCGATGGTTCGACTCGAATGGATTCGCGCAACTTCTGCAACGCGCGTCTTTGGAGTCGGGATACGTGCATTTGCGATATATCTAACAAGTCTCCTGTTTCTTTTTGACTAAGGTTCTCAAAGTATGTGCACTTTAAAATCTCTTTCTCACGCTCTGTAAGAACTGCAAATGCCTTCTCAAGAAGCAGTTGTTGATCCGTCTGCTCAAACCCTTCGTCAGTTGAACCGACAAGATCAAGCAGCGTCACCGCACTGCCTTCTGCATCCGCTTCAATCGAGCGGTCAACGGACAATGCTTGATAACTCTTACCCATCTCCATCGTTTCAAGCACTTCTTCTTCACTAACTTCTAAGTGATTGGCAATCTCATTCACTTGAGGAGAGCGTTGCAATTCAGTCGTCAGTTCTTCAACCGCTTTTTTAATTCTAGGGCCCAATTCTTTAATTCGCTTGGCACATGTACACTCCATGTCTTATCGCGAATAAACCGCTTGATCTCACCGACGATGGTTGGCACAGCAAACGATTCAAAAGACCGGTTAAACGACGCATCATAACGTCTGAGGGCAGCGAGCAACCCGATCATTCCGACTTGATATAAGTCGTCGTCATGACCTTGTCCCCTAGAAAACTTTCTCGCCAATGACTGTACAAGAGATTCGAAATGCAAGACGAGTTTCGTTTGCACGTCTTCGTTAGGGTCCTGCTGAAACTCGGTAATCCATTCGTAAATTGGTTGCTCAGCCTTTTTCGTTGACTGTTGCTTCGAGTCCATCGGCACCTTGAGCCACCTCATCCCTTTGTAAGAACTTCTTCATTTTAATCGTAACACCGTTTCCTTGCTGAATGTCTACCTCGTCCATCAGCGTTTCGATTAAAAACAGCCCAAGGCCTCCTTCCTGCAAATCCTGAACAGGGGTGCTTGCATTAACTGGTCCATTCGCTTTCTTGAGCGTCGGATTCTTCCCACCCTCATCAGAGACCATCATTTCAAACCGATCTTCAAACATTGTAAAGGCAAGGTTAATATCTCCATGACCCTCATCATAAGCATGATCCACTACATTTGTACATGCTTCTGCGATCGCAACCTTCATATCTTCAATCGTATCGTAAGCGTATCCCATACGATTCGCAATTCCAGAAACGGTCAAACGAACAATACTCACATATTCCGGCTTTGCAGGCACCTTCATCTCAATTTTGTCGAGTTTAGCCTTCATCTCTTGGCTTCCTCCTTCTCTTCATCGATGTCCATAACCTCGTCCAGGCCGGTAATTGTGAATAACCGTTTTACTCTATGGTTGAGTGAGACAATCTTCAGTTCTCCATTATGATTATGCGCTTCTTTAAGGGCGCCAACAAAAATGCCAAGCCCCGTACTGTCAATATAATCAACGCCAGCCAAATCAACGACCGTTTTACTGTTCTCTTCGCTCGTTAACGGGGCAAGCGCTTCTTTAAGCTGTGGTGCAGTATATGCGTCAATCTCTCCTGATACGAATAACTTCGTACCGTTATCAATGGCTGTTTTCTTTAGATCAAGCTTCATAGCTGAAAAAACCCTCCCCAAAATTCTTGCTGTAATCTATAGCATTCCAATAAATGAATGATAAATGAGTACTTATAAAACAAAGCGGCCAGTGGCCGCTAGGTTACTCTACCCGTTATGTCGATTTAGTAAACGTCCGGCGAAGAATCAGTAATGTAAAGTCATCACGTAACTCTAAACCTTGCCAACGCTCGAGATCCCGATATACGTTATCGACAATTTCTTGAGCAGAGAGGTGTGCGTATTTTCGAATGAGATCTGTAAGCTCTTCGCGCTCTAAAAAACGCTCTTCGGTACGCGATTCGGTCACACCGTCAGACAATAGGACGACAAAGTCTCCTTCGTCTAGATATTGTTCATATTGACGGTATTTCGCATCTCTGGAAATGCCTAGGGCAACCCCTTTTGCGTAAAGTTCACTAAAATGATCCGCTCGCTTATTATAATAAAACCCAGGCTCATGACCTGCTCCGCCATAATAAAGCACATGTTCATCATGACTGTAACTGGCATACATCATCGTCACAAACATATGAGAAGCAATATTTTGCTCAATTGTTCGGTTTAACGTCTCGAGTAATTCAGAGGGTGGCAGCAGCTCATTGGGCATGCTATCCATCGCGTATTTGATCATGGACATGCAAAGTGCAGCTGGAATTCCTTTGCCGATAATATCGGCAATGGCCACCCAATGTGCCCATTCACATCTTTAATGACATGATAATAATCGCCACTCATCTTTGAAGCTGGGACGGTAATGACCCCGATATCAAGGTCATCGACTTGAGGAATCTCCTGAGGCATAAAGGTATGCTGCATGTCTGCAGCAATATCAATTTCTGATTCCAATTCTCGTTGTTTATTCCGGAGGATTTGATGTTCTCGATATGCCATTCCATACCCGATCATCACTTCTAAGAGGAACTGAAACGATTCTTGTGTTTCTTCAGGGAGGTCAGGGTACAGCTCTTGGATGACCTCCAAATGTATACTTACAATTTCTTCTGGAGAAACGTTCTCTTCCAACACTTTCTTACTGAATTGTTGTGCATCGTATAAGCTTTGTTCGTTTTTCTTGTGTAAGAAATTGAACAATATCTTTTTATAACTGGTTTGGAGCAATTCATAGCTGTCCATGACGGAACATCCCTTCCTCTAACGGAGCCACTTCACGGTCGTTATGGTTGTTCCCTCACCTGGCATAGATTCAATGTCAAATTCATCCATTAATCGCTTTACGCCCGGTAATCCTGCACCTAATCCGCCAGAGGTTGTAAATCCATCTACCATAACATCCCGAAGATTTTCTATGCCCGGCCCTTTGTCACGAGCGACCACCTTTATTCCTTCACGCCCATCGTTGTCTTTCACAACGGAGGTCAATTCGATTTGTCCAATTTCTGTGTATAGATATATATTTCTTGCAAGTTCAGATATTGCGGTCGTGATTCTTGCTTGGTCTACACTGCCAAAACCGATGTTCTTTGATAACTCTCTTCCGGCCTGACGTGCAGATACAATCCCCCATTCGTTTCCGATTTCAATACAGGATTGGTTATTCATATAGTCAACCCCCCAATTCCTGTTGCAATCTTTCAAGGCCTTGTTCTAAGTCCAGAGCAGTCTGTACTTCTTGCAAAGATACCCCCATGTCAATCAATGTTATGGCAACTGCTGGCTGAATGCCTGTCAAAACAACTTTAGCACCCATTAGGTTTGACATTTCGACGACATCACCGATCACTTTAGCAATGAACGAATCAATCATGTCTACCGACGTCAAGTCGATAACTACGCCTAATGAGCCTTCTTGGTGTATTTTATTTAATAAATCTTCTTGAAACTGAAGTGCCGTTTGGTCATCAAGTTCTACTTGCACAGAGATTAACAAATACCTGCCAAGTTTTAGGATCGGGATTCTCATCGTTTCAACCCTCCATTAGATTGCATCTGCTCGCTCGTTTCGATTGTCCGATTTGTGAGTTCAAGTGCTGCTTCAATTCCTTTTTTTAGCGTGCTTTTCGTCGTGAATGCATCTAGATCAATACCTAAATTGACAATCGTCTGTGCAATTTCTGGGCGAATTCCGACGAGTAAACATTCGGCACCAACAAGTCTTACAGCTTCGGACGCCTTAATAATGTGGTGAGCGACCATTGTATCCACCACTGGTACGCCTGTAATATCAATGAGAACGACTTGAGCGCGATGCTCGATGATCCCTTCTAGAAGGTTTTCCATGATTTGCGCTGCCCGCTTTGTGTCAATTGTCCCTACGATTGGCATCACACTAATCTTGTCAAAGACTGGAATTAATGGTGCAGACAATTCTTTCATTGCGGTTTTTTGCATCGTCATCACTTCGTTTTGAATCTTCGAGAACTCTTCTGCTAACCGAGTAATCTGTTCGTCTAACCAATCTTCAAACTCAACAGACACGTCCACAAACTCTTCCTTTGTAAAGTTAGCAGATACGTTATGCAAGACAACTCTTCTCAACGCTTGAAGACTCCGTATAAATTCACTGAATGCCCACCCATTATATATGAGGCGATTCGCAAATCGATGCACAGCATCTCTGTTCTCTTCACTACTCAGCTCTATAGATTGGAAGACGACAGAGATAAATTCGTCTTTCATTTCTTGTTGCATATCTTTACTGGAAAATGTGCTTCCTTGTTTTGTAAACTCATGTTGTTCTAATGACTTTCGCCATTCTTCAATATACAAGGATTTATTGTCTTTTAAGTGCTGCAAAACTACTGATTTCATCCTTATTTACACCACCATCATCGAGAAAATCCAATCATACATTTTTAAGATGAACGTACTTCATTTATTATTTCACTTTAATCCTGTGAAATCAACTAATCAATGCGAATGCTCAGCAATTTGTAACATACAAAAAGTTGCCGCTAATAACATACGACAACTTTTACACACATATGAAATAATAATAGCAAGAAAAGGGGGTATTAAACGCCGCTTACTAATCTTCTGCCAATCTGAAGTTCACATTCTTCTTCAATAACGAAAGACTCCGCTGCAAGGTTCAAATTAATGTTTGCCATTTCAACATAACCCTGTCGCATATGCTCAATGACATCCTGCTGTTTACGCTCAAATAAATATTTAGTTGCAGCTTGATGGATAAAGTCACTACGGTTCACACCATCATGTTTGATCATTTTGTCCACCTCTTGCAATAAATATTGAGGAAGGCGAATCGTTATCTGTCTGCAATCTTCATTAGACAAGGTAAGACACCTCCAACCCTTTACGTCCAATTCGTTCTCCTTTACATATAATAGCATTCAGAACATGAATTTGCAAAATCTGATCTACAAAACCAAGATCGTTGTCCTATGCCATTTGCACTACCACACGAACAGAATTCGCCACCGATAGTTAAAATCCTGCACTATTTTTTATGGAAATTACGAATATGATCAGCAGCTAACATCATGTCTTGATTTCTACCGTTTCCTTCCTCCTCCTAAGCCTACGTGTAAATCCGAGGGATTCTACTGTTTAACAGGCAAGGAATTTCATACGTGATTGTGTCCAAACGTCCAGCCACTTCTTCAATGGAAATTGCGTCATCACCATCTCCACCAATTAATGTCACTTTAGATCCTACAGCTATTGGTCTAGGAAGCTTCACCATAAACTGATCCATGCATATCCTTCCAACAATTGGCACACGTTCCCCGTCAACGAGCACCGTTCCCTTCTTTGCATTGGCACGAACCCAACCATCCCCATAGCCAACTGGAACGGTACCGATCCACGTATCTTCCTCGGCAATAAATGTCGCGCCATAACTAATACCGCTTCCTTTAGTTACTCTTTTCACGTGGGTTAACGTGCTGAAGAGCGACATCGACGGTGACAACATAAAAGGAAGCTCTCCGCACAGCTCTTCCGAAGGAAGCAGTCCATACATCGATATGCCGAAACGAACCATGTTATAACAAGCATTTGGAAACCTCATCGCTGCAGCACTATTTGCGCAATGGATATAGGGAATGCGTCCCAACTTATGTTTCGCCACCTGCACCGCTTTTTCAAATGCGACCATCTGTTCATTGAAGTATTGCTCTTCTAGCTCATCCGCCGTTGCGAGGTGCGTAAACAACCCTTGTATTGCGATCCGATCGGCTTGGTCAACTTGATGCAATACATTCTCGAGTTCTTCAACTGTTCTAACGCCAAGCCTTCCCATACCAGAGTCAAACTTCACGTGGATTTGCAGCGTATGATCAGTCGGTACATGTTGCTCTGCTTCAGCCAACCAATCTGGCTGAAATGCTGTGAGTGCAATGTTGTGCTCACTTGCATATGCCGCTGCCTTCGCTGACGTTCTCCCGAGCACCACGATCGGCGCACGAATTCCTGCCTCGCGAAGAGAGACCGCTTCTTCCATTAATGCAGTACCTAGATGAGACGCTCCAGCGTCAAGCGCTGCTTCAGCCGTTTTCACTGCACCGTGACCGTACCCGTCCGCCTTCACGACAGCCATAATGTGTGTATCGGAAGCTTGTATGTTTTTAAGTGCTTGGATATTTTTTTGAATTGCTTGTAGATCAATCTCTGCCCACGTTTCTCGGTACATCATTTGCGCATTCTCCTCAACTACATTCGTTTTATCTATTATGTGAGCGGAAAAAAGGGGAAGTCAATGGGGTGTTCGGTCGCTTTGCAAATTACGAACGAGCGAGGAGCTAGGAATATGTTCATCTACGCATGGTGAAATTTAGTTTCCCGAACCTACACCGTTGATACTTGTTTCCACTACAAGCAGATGTACTCACTCCAGAGTATAATGGCATCCGCTCGGTTTCTGCCCATAGTTGCATGCAAATTATATAATACCTGTCACAAATATGGGTTTTTGAGGCAATTTGCATCGGGACATCATGAATATTAAACGTGGATTGCCACATAGACTTCGCAAATCGTCACAAATCGGAATATATGTGGCTGTTTGCGCCTTAAAGTGAACGGTTTGAGTGGTGGATCGTCACATAACAAGGGAGAAAAGATAACACCTCTCGTCCTTTAAGATTAGGTCACTGAAAAAGGTTTTTGAAAACCGTAAATAGATCGGATCAGCTGGTTCGTGTTAACAAGTGGCTTAGATCGTGAGGTGCTTGTTGTCGTGTTCTCGCACTTTACTTACGAATTCTCATGAGTGGCTTCAGCCTATGGTAGGATTTTTTTCTATTATGGAGACGATTTAGCTAATATCTTACCATTGTTTCGTCTATGGTAGGTTTTGCAACAACGAAACGCGGAAAAGAAGAGAAATCTTACCGTAAGGAGCTCTATGGTAAGATCCCCGCCATCCTGAATGTTGGCAAGGGGGCTAAAAGAGGAAATTTGAAAACCGTATACGATTGTTTCGCTTGCTATAAATAGCAGATCCCGCATCGACGCTGTCTTTGATGGGAGTTTCTTTGATGAGGACCCATTTTTTGCTGAACCCCATATCTATATAGAATGAACGTAAGGTTTCCCTAATTTGCGCTGTTGGGTTAGAGTCGTAGCGCGGTGCCACTTTGCGCGCTAGTTTACAGTTTTTGCGCGCAAGTTTGCCTAGTTTAACGATTTTGGCGCTCATCCCCTAAACTCCTGCGCAGTTTGTTCCAACTGGAGCGCAGATGCAACACCCATAAGCAAGCAACCTGTCGGCCCCAGCGGGGCCGAAGCCAAATCGGACGCGGTTCGACGCGGCTCGCGCCGACAGCTTGTGGGTACGTGGGGGGCATGTGAGCCGGTAATCTGTTACCGAGTTCCCTCATTCTGTTCCCTAGTTTATGAGAATATACCGCTTTTCCTGCGATGTTCCCCAACTTGAGCACAGTTTTGTCCCAACTCGAGCACAGTTTCAAGTTTACCAAGCGTACCACTGGCTCTTGAAGAAATTATTTCGTTCAACTTATATAGAAAGGCGCTCTCCCTCGTAGACGGTTCTATGATGGGATTATTTACGTTCGTGACACTCCATGTCGCTGGAATCCAACACAGATTGGACCCTTGGTTTATTTCATTTCACTCGTCCGCAAACACTTTTCTATTCCGGGCCCAGAAAAGTGAACGGATTTTCTACCTCGACCCAAACCTTGCACATTTTTTTCGTCTCGATTCACCAAGCCTCTTAGTGGAACAAGAAGCCTATGATGCCCACGCTCGTGCCACATAGACCCTTTTGTTCTTACTCATATCGAACAAAGCTGCCCAAGGCTTACATAATAAATCGCATTACGCGCACTACTAAAAACGGTCGCGAGAATCTCGCGACCGTCTTAAAAAGCCTATGCTATTTTTCAGAAGTTCTTGTCATCGAGCGAGCAACGGCAGCCATCTCGTCCATGTGTAGAGAGTCAGATGCGATAATGAACTCCACACCATCAACGGTCCACGTTAACGACTGACCACTTTCTACGCCAACGACATCGCCAAGATCAATAGGATTCCCTTCCCCAAGCTCGGTCATCGTCATGCCTGATGCAGCAGGAACACTCATCGGCTGTTGAATAATTGTAAATGCCTGATCCCCATCGTAGTTCATGATAATCCGCGTCCCGTCTTCTGTATCAACTTCTTTGCTTTCAACGAGTTGCGTATTGGATGGTTCATACGAAGGCATAAATACCTCATCTTCGACCTCTTCTTGCATTTCTTCAACTGCTGCAGGTGCATCTTCTGACTCTGGCATGTTACGGTCCATATTGAATTCTTCCTCGTCCAGCGCCGGACTTAATTCAAAGTCTAAGAAAGCCACTTCGACGAGGGGTTCATAATTCTGGTCGAATACCCGAACCGCGTGCGGCGTTAGGTCGTCGTTTAATACAATTTCTTGTTGCTGCAAGTTCTGATTTTGGTAATTGGTTCTCGTTTGAAACACGTACTTGTCTTCTTCAATTGCAAATGACCGCTCAGAATCTGACAATATATCTGCAATTAACGACTCGTATAAATACATCTGGCTATTGTTGCTTGGCCAATCACTTTGGAAGCGGAAGCTTTTGTTTAACGAAGGCGTTAGCAAAAATACACCGTCATCATTTCTCAGAATCATCTGATTTGGTTCTTCATTTTCATTTTGCAACTCGACTTTGTAGTAACGATTCTCTTCATTTTGCAGATGTGCAATGCTCACATGGTACTCCCGGGGCTCTTGACCGGTCTGCATCGTCATAGACGCTTCTGTTTGATACCCGTCCATCGTTTGCAATGTTTCATTGAGGTCTTCGACAACCTCATCTTCTGATTTCTCTCCACATGCAACAAGCATCCCTATGGACAGGAAGAGTGCAGCACCGATTCCGATTTTCTTATTCATTACTTTCATCTCCTTTGTCTTAGATGTAACGACAAAGAAGGAACCTACTTACTTGATTACGAAATGTGCGCGGGCAGGAACATTCATCTTAGAAGTTTAGGTTCAACTTAAGCAATCACACAGCACGAGTGGCACATTCTGTAAAGAGACGATAATTGAAACAACGATCGGATCACCTAAGTGAGCACTGGAGCACTATCGTGTGAAACATCGACTTCTGAAACATGTACGTTCTCGACTTATGAACTATTCATCCGTTGTTTCATCACGACAGCACCTCACATTCTAAGATTTTTTTCCACCTGTTCATTGTGTTCACACCGACGCGCGTTGAACACTCTTGACTCTCCCTCGCACTATCATTTGATCACTGCACACATTTCAGGTCCCTCTTAACCGCATTACATCATATGAGACAACCATCCGTGTTATGCAAGCTCGTCTTTGAAAATTAAGAAGGAGATGAAAGGGTTTCGATGATCACTTGCGCAACGGCGAATTGCTTTGAATGACTAATCGTTAAGTGAAGGCGGGTGTTCGCTATATCGTCATTGACCGCTAGATAAGGTTGTCCAGATTGATGCTTTTTAATATGAACATCTTGAAAACTTACGACCTTTCCAATTCCTGTTCCCCGCGCTTTTGCATAAGCTTCTTTAGCAGCAAACGCCCGGCTAAAAATTCAACCGCTCGCCGTGAAGACAGCTTGAGATACTGTTCTTGTTCTTTTACAACAAGAATTCGTTTATAAAATTTTGGTTGTCTTTTTGATACTGCACGCATTCGATCAATCTCAACGATGTCGATGCCATTTCCGATAATCAAGGGATCACTTCTTTCTGAGTACTTAAACATTCGATAGAACGTTAGAGAATATGCTAAACTATACTACGATCTAATCACAATGAGGTGGCTAAATGTTTGTTCGCAACGAAAACTTTTATACATTCCGGCGTAACTATCCAATCGTTACCATACTAATTGCCATTCACATCATCTTATACGTTTTTACGTTCCTTGGAAACTTAGGAATCTTTCCGCCTGGTCAATGGCTATATTTACTCGGCTTCGGCTGGAACGTGGCGATCGCTGCTGGTGAATGGTGGCGTTTGATCACACCTGTGTTCTTACATGCGGATTTATTCCATATGCTGTTTAATTCATTTGCCCTCTTTCTATTCGGTCCGCCTATAGAAAAAATGGTCGGCAAGTATCGATTTGTGCTATTCTATCTCCTAACCGCAGTAATTGCCAATATCGTCACATTTTATTTGCAACCACTCGGGTATAGGCATGTAGGTGCATCCGGTGCCATCTACGGGTTGCTCGGTATGTACGTATACATGATGATCTTTAGAAAAGAACTCATTGATGCTGCAAGCCGGCAAATTGTCACCGTTATGGTTGTCATCGGCATTATCATGACGTTCCTCAATCCACGAATTAACATTCTCGCACATATTATCGGTTTGATTGCGGGGATGGCGATTGCTGCACCTTCTTGAGGAAAGCAAAGAACTTTTTTTCAATTCCAAGGTACGCGCCGACTCGGTACAGAGACGAAAACGATGATATCGGTTTTGACCCGAATCGCTGGAACAAAAAGCGACGCATGCCATTTAAAAGCAAAACCCTCTACAATATACTCGGAATCGGCTTTGTCGTTTTGATCGTCATCGGACTTCTGTCCTCAATCTTCTCGTTTTAACGGGCATGTATAGCTATAGGAGTGAATGTGATGAAGAAGGCACGATTAATATACAATCAAAAAGCTGGCGAGTCGAAGGACAATCGTGAACCCTCAATAGAAGAAATTCGCGAAGCCATCAAAAAACATGGGTTTAGTGTTGAATTAGCTCCTACAGAACAACCCGGTGACGGCAAGCGCCTGAGCCGGGAGGCAACAGACATAGATACAGTCTTCATTCTCGGCGGAGACGGCACCGTCCATGAATGCATTAACGGGCTCGCTGAACAAGATCAGCCACCGACTGCCGCAATCTTGCCCGGGGGAACGTGTAACGACTTTGCACGAACGCTCGGCATCCCCCTTGACCTCATTGAAGCTGTGGATGCGCTCTGTTCAGGATCTACACGAAACGTTGATGTCCCTAAAATCAATAACAACCATTTTTTAAACTTCCTCGCTGTCGGCCTAATCGCCGATACGTCGGAGAACATCGATGCCGACTTAAAGCGTGCAACTGGGCGGCTCAGTTACTTCTGGAGTGCCTTGCAAACGACGCTGCAACCGGTGCAATATTCGTACGAAATTGCCACCGAATCAGAAAAGCTCGAAGGCGAAGCCGTGCTCATTCTTGTTGCCAACGGAAATTACATTGGCTCTGTTACCTTGCCACGAGAACACGACATTAATGACGGGTATCTCCATATGTATATTGTAAAAGAAGCCGGTCTCTCGCTCATTAATGCTTGGCGCGAAGCTCGATTAGATGAAGAGCTTCAAGAAGGAGAGAACCTCATATATCGTAAGGTTCAGAACCTCACCTTAAACGTAAATCCTAAAGGAAATATCGACGTCGACGGGGAGGATGGCGGCAAACCACCCGTCGAAATTGCAACAGGGAAAAAACTTCGGTTTCATTTCCCTATATGAAACGAAACCTTCGACCGATCCCGTAAAGGTCGAAGGTCTTTTTGATTGCTTATTCGAATCTAATTCGTAACCTCGACTTCTCCTAAATAGTTCGGAGCTGCCGGAGGTTGGAGTGTTCTACTTAGCTGATATGGCCCAACTTGAGAAAAGTCACTTCGCTCAGCGCCATCAAACTCAATTTCTTGGTAGCCAAAATCAGCCGCGGCGAGAAGAACGCCTTCAATAAACATGAGTAATTCCTCTTCACGCGTAACATCTTCAAACCCATCATACGTCAAGATCACTCGCGTTTCGCCTGCTTCACTTACAGACTCCAAATCAACTTCATCAGGAATGATGGAAAAGTAGCGATCTTCATCGGCATCATTCTCCATGAATTTCAAGGTCTCTTCTAGTGAATCGCTTACACTGCCATTAAGGTCCAAGCTATTGCCGCTCACAAGATAAGCATATTGATCTTCCACTGGTAATAAGAAGTAACCGTTTGCTTCCGTGGATTGGTTGCTGATTTCACTTAAGACTTCTTCCACTTGGTCCGGCCATTCAGCTGTCGCAAATGTCTCAAACCTCGAGATCTCTGCTAAACCTTCAAAAAACTTCTCGTCCGTTAATCCTTCTTCAATGAACTCTCTCATAGGTGATTCTTTCAAACCATAATTCTCTGGGTGAAATGCGGCTAGCACTTGCTCCAACTGCCCTGTATCAATTTCTGGGCTTTGCAACGTCACATTCACCACCGTTTGATCATCTGGAGCCATAAATGGGAGTGTAAACAAACGCTCTCCGGCGTCGATCGTTGCAGAGTAGTATTCAAAGCTCGCAATGCGCTCACTACGTTCTTCATCAAGCGTTAATTCTTCTTCTTCCACGACGGGCTGGTCTTCATCCGGCTCTGTATGTCGATCTTCATCTTGTACATAAAGGGATTGGTCTTCCTCGTTGTTTTCCGTTCCTTCCCATTCGTCCGCTTGATCTTGATCAGCATCTTCCTCATAATCTGACTCATCAAGTGCAGATTCACGGGGTGCATCTGAACTAAACTCTTGGTTTCCGCCAGGTGGAGAAATTTGTGATACAACAACAACGGATAAAATGAGAACCGCCGCCGAGGACAGACCAATAATTACCGGCTTCTTAAACCGCTCTGGTTGAGGCTTCTTACCACTACGCTTCATTCGGCTTTTACGTTCATGTAGATTTCATCTTTTGAACGGTGGTCTTCTACGCCATTTAGGTCATGAAGCTTCTTGATGATCTTCTCATCGGTGTTGTTATTGCTCATTATTCTCCTCCTCTCCTAACGTTTTCTTTAGCTTTTGGATTGCGCGGTGTTGTGTCGTCTTCACCTTGCTCTCAGACCAGCCCAACGTCTCCGCTGTTTCTTTGACTGAGAACGATTCAATAAATCGGAGTATGAGCACTTGCTGTTGATCAATGGAGCATTTCTTCAATGCTTTATAGATCGTCTCCAGCTCTTCTTTTACAAGCATGTGATGCTCCGGAAGCGGCTGTTCATCTTGAATATCAATTTTTTCATCAGAGACAACCATACCGAACCATTTCCTTTTTTGTCGATTTTCCTTACGGATATAATCAATTGTCACATGTTTTGCAATAGAGAAGAGCCAGGTTTTTTCATTGCTTCGGCCATCGAAACGATCATATGAATGCAAAACTTTTATATAGACATCTTGTACAAGTTCTTCAGCAATATGGCGATCACGCACCATATAGTATATGAACTGAAACAACGATTGGTGGTATTGTTCATAAAGGCGGTCGAACGTATCATACACAAGTACCGTTCCCCTTTGTAGTCGTTATTAAATTCAGTGCGTTACACGATTTTTTAGATTTATTCCTAATTTGTATGAAGTAAAGCACGTTATCCGGTTATCACGGCATAACGTGCTCCTGTTGGCAATTCTATCAAGAGGCAAAAAAGATAAATGCCCAATAAGCGACGGCATATAACAAAATGAAAATGAGAATGCCGGCTAACCATTTTAGATTTGAACGACGTTGATTCATTTCTGTCACCTTCTTTTACGTCCAGTCGAAAACATTATATCATGTTTCTTTTTCACACGAGGCTAAAAAAATGAAAAACCTATGTATTTTATGGAAGTCATCAGAACTTTGGATGTGAAGAATACATTAAGCAAGTGTCGTTTTATGTTAATTATTAAATTGTGAATCTTTCTTTCACTTGACCTCTTTTACATATAAAGGTAGTCTTTGACAAGGAATAACATTAAAATCTACAAGCACTCACAATAAGGGAGGATACCTAATGAAACGTCCTGTCAAATTTTGCGCAGCCACACTGCTAGGTGTAAGTATGCTTGCCGCTTGTTCTGAAGATGACCCAGCTCCAACTGAAAATGGAGACGCGGATACAACGAGCGATGAGGAAGTCGAAGACATAGACGATGAAGATGAAGACGATATTGATGAAGAAGATGATGAAGACTTAGACGAAGATGGCACTGACGAACTCGATGAAGAAACGGATCAAAATGAAGACGCAGAAGAAGATTCTGCCGCTGCTGATGAGCCTGAAATGATGGAAGAATCTATTGACATCGTTTTTTATGATGATCAAGTCCTCGACATGTATCGTGAAACACACACCATCTCGGGCGCTGGACAAGAAGGCCTTGCCCAAAGTGCCATCGAGCAATGGATTGAAGGACCTAACTCAGACGAGCTCATTTCAATTATTGAAGACGATAACGTCTCTGTGCAGTACGTGGAAGACCATGACGGTGTCGCCCACGTGTCCTTCTCACCAGAATTCGCTGACATTAACGTCGGCTCAGGATTTGAGATTGGCATCATGGACCAAATTGCCCACCTCGTACAACAAGCAGGTTTTGACTCTGCACTCGTGCTCATTGACGGGGAGAGCGCCGACACATTGTTCGGTCACGTCGATAGCTCAACACCTCATGAACCTGAAACGAGCTTAGAAGATTATGAGGAGATGTAATTAGTTAAAACCCCTTAGGGCTACCTAAGGGGTTTTACTTATCTCTGTTCACAAATAGAACAACGACATACACTAATTCAATTCAGCACTTCGCCATTTTGCTCTGACCCCTCTACCCACTTAAACATAAACCCCATCTCCAATAGCATTTCATGTCGTTATGCTTGGATCATCTCAGGCTCGCTAAGTTGGATCTCAAAGGGGTAATTGGTCGTTTCTTTCCAATCGGTTTCTATCGTTAACTCAACTAGAGCATAAAATCGTTGAACACCACCAGTGGACTCAATTTCTAGAGGTAGTGTTTGCTCACAAATACCTCTAATTGTATATCACCTGGGAAATTTCAGGAGGTGATCAATCTAGATCACCCTCAAAACCTTTTATATAGAATCAACGTAACATTTTCATAATTGCGCAGTTTGTTGTTACTTTCCACTGCGGGCGGATGCTTGTACTCCAGAGCACAAAAGTAACACGGTTCACGTTTTCGCCTACTGGCTACGGTGTGTGGAAAGAATTCCAAATGCCCTATATATTCATTTACGTGACACTTTGGAAACTAAAATCATCACTTTAAACGTGGATCCGCACATAAATGGAGTCAACGGTTACAAATCGCGATATAAGTGACCATTGAGGACCAAAAGAGCCTGCTTTAAGGGCTGGATTGTCACATAAGTGACCGGGCATCACATTCCTTGCGCCAAGTGATGACTATCGGCCACGTCTTGTTAACCTTCGGCAAACGTTTTCCCGGATTAGCCGCAACTCTTGCAGTGACGAACAACGTTTGGCAACGAAGTTGTCGAAGTGAAGCGAGGTGAACATCAATAGCAAATAAGTAGGCGTTTGCCCGTAAAAGGCCGATCCCGAACATACGGTTTAGTGAATTTCTTTCGTTCAACTTATACAGAAACCGACTTATTTATCATACAGACGGCATCTTTATGACTTTTATTCAATAATATTGCGAACGCCTGACAGCAAGAAGTACGCTGCAAATACAAGCAGTAAAACACCTGTAATGATAGAGATTGCCTTAAACCATTTTCCCTTGATTTTACGTTTTACGATGGAGACAACGGTTAAAAGCAATAGGTCGTGGAGAAGGATCCCCCGAGTATGCTCACGCCAATAATGAGGAATTGGCCGAAGCCACTTTCTTGCAATGCTGCAGCCAATACCGTTCCGAATACGCCTATCCAAAACATTAAATTCCCAGGTGTAAGCGCCAATACAACCCCTTTTAGAAATGATTGAAGACGCCCATCTCTCGTTCTTGCTGTTTGCTCTAGCGTCATAGAATCTTCTCGAATACTCTGCACTCCAAGGTGCAGCAGAAAAGCACCTCCTATAAACCACATGGCAGTCTGGACCGCTCCAATTCAAAGACAGTAGACAGCCCAAAATAAATGAGTAGAATCATTCCGACATCGATGACCATTCCGCCAATCCCAATCATCCAAGCACTGAGAAACCCACTGCGCATACTCACACGAATCATCTCTATCGTTACTGGCCCTACAGGTAAAGCAACTACAAACCCAAATACGATAAATGTAACGATAAGTAACAACGCATTCACTCCCATGCTAAAATTCGGAAAACCAACACTTTTTTCTCATATCTCCTATAAATTAGGATATATATCATATATAACAACATTGTAATCTAATTGTAATTTCAGGCGTTAACCCTTGTCATATCAACCTCACATATTCCGCAATAGTTCTTTGGATTCTTTTTCCTAATGCAACCGACCTGGATGATTGTTATGGTAACACTCGTACCAATTCCCACAGGAGGTTTTACGATGAAACGCTTGAAAATGACAATCATGTCTATCGCATTCTTTTTTATGTTTACTAATATTACGCAAGCCAACTCTGAGCATACGGTATCCGGAGGGGAATCACTTTGGAGCATCGGTGTTGATTACGGAGTTTCTATTCAAGAAATTCAAGAACTAAACGGCAAGCCCGATTCGAATGTAAATATCGGAGAGCGCCTGCAGTTGCCAGAATCAGTAACGAGCGAAGAGTTGGATCTATTAGCACGCCTCATTCACTCTGAAGCACAAGGAGAACCCTATGCAGGTAAAGTTGCTGTAGGTACTGTCGTTCTTAACCGTGTTGCTGATGATCGCTACCCTGATACAATCCGCGATGTCATTTATGAAGTGGTAAACGGATATTATGCATTTAGCCCCGTATTAGATGGAACAATCTATGAACCGGCTGCTGAAGAATCTAAGCTTGCTGCTCGTGAAGCAATAGCATTTGACGGCCAAGGGCAAGGCTCAATCTTCTTCTACAACCCTGAAACAGCAACTAACCATTGGAATGCGACTCGTGAAGAAACAAAACGTATCGGTCAACACGTATTTGCAAAATAATGTATGATTTAAACGACTCAACTCTTAAAAATAGAGTTGAGTCGTTTTTCTTCTATATAAACACGAGCAACTTGTGGCAGTATGCTTTTTGCCGTCAATGCCGTATAATAAGTATTAGTTTAATGAGTACTGGGGGGATCACTCTTGGCATCCGAAACCCATGTGTTTTCGAGACGTGAAGAACTTGCTAATGCCATCACTCACGGCGTTGGTTCATTACTGAGCGTTACCGCTCTTGTTATCCTGATTGTATATGCGTCGATCTATGGGACCGCGCTCCACATCGTGAGTGTTGCCATCTTCGGGGCGACAATGACGCTCCTTTATGTTAACTCTACACTGTTGCACAGTTTTCCAACAGGAAAAGTTAAGAATTTGTTTGAGATCTTTGACCACTCGTCCATTTACCTTTTTATTGCTGGGACGTACACACCATTTCTTTTTCTAGCACTTGACGGTGCCCTAAGCTGGATTCTGTTTGGCATCGTTTGGGGAATTGCAGCGATTGGCATTACATTTAAAGCTTTTTTTGTAAAACGGTTCGTACTGCTA
The DNA here is from genome assembly GCF_000698145.1 of Geomicrobium sp. JCM 19039. Classification (GTDB taxonomy): domain Bacteria; phylum Bacillota; class Bacilli; order Bacillales; family Marinococcaceae; genus Geomicrobium_A. The sequence continues at coordinate 280,018 of NZ_BAXB01000001.1, read as the reverse complement.
TCAACCGTTTTCTATATTGGTATGGGTTGGATTATCGTCATCGCGTGGCAACCGTTATCTCTCGTATTGCCACCCGAAGGTATGATGTTGCTACTTGCGGGAGGCATTTTCTACACAGTAGGTACTGTATTCTACGTGTGGCGAAGCTTTCCATACCATCATGCCGTATGGCACGTATTCGTCATCGCAGGCTCAGCGGCACATTTCTTTGCAGTGTTTCGGTATGTATTGCCGCTTTAGGATCGTAGCTTCGGCACGTGCCAAAAACGAACCAGCTACTTATTGGTGCCACGGTGCCAGTGGGTAGCTGTTTTTTCAGGTTTATCGGGCTGAACATAGAGATATTATTGGTATGTAGACAAACTCTCACATTTCCATCCATACCCTAATATGAGTAGGAAAGAGAGGTAAACGTTATGAAGCGTATCGTGTTATTTTTGGTAGTATTATTGCTCATCAGTTGTGAAGATCCTAACTAACCCGACTGCTGAAGATGTTTTGCGGCAATCTCAAAGCGCCGATATTTTTGAGTACGATTCCAGAGTCTTTAGCAATGTAACAGATTATGATCACATCGATTTGGATACGTACGAGAAAGGGGACTTCATCGGAGAAATTGTACAAACGACAGATAATCCGAGTCGTTTCGGAGAGTTGTCGGCCACACAACTTCCAGAAGGAACCCCGATCTATGAGACAGAGAACACAGGTTCAGTTCAATATTTTGTAATCGCGGAAGTGGCAGGCAGAACGCTCATTTATCAAGCGCTAATTGAAGGGTAATCCATATACTTTGGAGTAGTTTTCAGAATTTAAGAGCGCTCCGACCTAACGGTCTGTTTTGTTAAAATTTAAGATAATTTATATACTCTAATCCTGCCATTGACCGTTCTACGGGAGAATTTCTAGCTTCTATGGTAAGATTTTCACCCGCTCACCTACTTAATGGACGACGTTTAATCTGCCCAAAATAAAAAAGCGTAAGGATGATTAACCAATCCTTACGCTTTTTTATTCATATTCTAATCATTTTAGCGAGACATAAACATTTGCGTCCAGTATTGTCCATAGCTTCCGCCTTCAGCGTGACCGACACCGATATGCGTATACTGTGGATCAAGAATGTTCGCACGGTGTCCATCGGAATTCATCCAGCCGTTCACCACTTGTTCAGGACTCGTCTGCCCAGCTGCGATGTTTTCTCCTGCACTTCTGTAATCAATGCCAAATTCATTCATCATATCAAAAGGTGACCCGTATCTAGGCTATCATGTGAGAAATAATTATTATCTCTCATATCTTCTGATTTCACACGTGCAACATCGCTTAAGTCTGTGTACGCTTCAAGTGGCTCAAGACCTCTTGCTGTACGCTCTTCGTTCGTCAAATCTACAACTTCTTGCTCAAACTGAGACATAGAATCATTGCCTGTCTCTGTGTCCTCATCATTCGTTCCTTCTTCCTCGTTACCTTCAGATGGTGCTTCTGGTTCTGGTTGCTCTTCTTCGTTGCCTTCAGATGGCGCTTCTGGTTCTTCTTCTACATCTTCACCTGGCATTGGGCAATGAATGTTTAAACGATCCTGAAGCTTCGCAAGCACTGTGTCCCACTCTTTCAAAGAATACGAGTTTGACCACTCACCGAAATGGCTACCAGCGGTGTACACATATACTTTTCCTTTTACATCTCCTTTCCAATTTGGGGCTTCATCCGATTGAGCAAATGCTCCTGTCGGGATTAATAAAAACGCGGTTAAAGCGAATAAGTATTTTTTCATTTCCTACACCTCCGCCACTCATTATGACGAGAGCAGATCCCGTTGAAAAGGGAAAAATGAGAGATTTATTTTCCAATTACAGGTACTCTATGTAAAAATACGCAAGAAAATTTCAACCATATTTCAAAGGTTTCAATCCCATATAAATTCCAATTAATTTACATTAAACAGTATAACAATCCAGTAACAGGGAATGGGTATAATTGGAAGTTAAAGTTTTCGCAAAGGCATCTAAACTCATTTAACTTCATGATGAGTGTAAAAACAAATGGTTAGTGAGCACGAGCTTTATGATCTAGAGGAAGAGGTCGAGGTTGATAAAAATGAACATTCCGAATCACCTGGTGAGTTCGATAATACATGAGTCAATCCCATAGCAAAAAAGCATAAAGGCTCCCCGGTTAACAGATCCGTTGTACATTACTGTCGGATTGTGCCATGCAATTAAGCCCTTTTTGCTGGAACAAAATTCGGCTGGACGCTCATTCTGTTCCGCACAAGCCCTCTCTCCGGAACAAAAATACGACGCGATACTCATTCTGTTCCGCACAGGCCCTCTCTCCGGAACAAAAATACGACGGGAAACTCATTCTGTTCCGCACAGACCCTCTCTCCGGAACAAATTTCGGCTGGACGCTCATTCTGTTCCGCACAGACCCTCTCTCCGGAACAAAATTCGGCTGGGCGCTCATTCTGTTCCGCATAAGCCTTTGCCCAGAACAGCAATACGACGGCGGAACACGCTGTTCCACCAACCCCTTTTCCCGGAGCGAGTAGTTCACGCTGAACTGCTTCCATTGCTTTTTAGAGCACTTCCATTGGCAACTAGGGTGAAAAGTTATGATGCTCACATACACGATTTGAAAAAAGTGCTTTCTCTTGTCATTGGAAGGGTCTATTCTTTCAGGAAGATAAATTGGCTTAAGAGATCATATGAATTATTAAGATTCATAGCAAATCCATCCTCTCAATAACACGAACGCTTCTGCTACACAAAAAACACCTCCTAATTGTATTCATACAATTAGGAGGTGTTTTTTATTTTAGATGGACAGATTAAGCATCTCCGTCGTCATCTTCCATGTCGTCCATACCACCATCATCTAGTTCTCCACCCATGTCGTCGTCTTCGCCCATTGGGTCGTCACCGCCATCTACGTCTCCACATGCAGCGAGCATACCTACTGCGAATACACCTGACAACATTCCATACATAAGTTTCTTATTCATTATATTCTCCTCCTTAAATTATTTCGTAAGTTTGTGTTGCTTACTTGATTAATACCCACGATAACAGAAAGATATTCAGTATTGAATGACTTTTGATGTTTTTTCACAATGCTTGAAGTTTTCTTGTAATTGCTCATAGATTGCTTAACATCTTTTTAAAAAAGTGTGAAATTTTCTGATCTGATGTTTATACCAAACTGTATAAGGGTACGGTTCATAATGAGTTTTTATAGATTTATACTTTGGGAGGGATTTAGCTTGTCAGATCTACACTATTCCAGACAGCTCATTTCATTGCACAATCAAGCGGACAATTGGCGAGATCAATTAGTACATACACTTCTTGAAAAGTCACCTACAGAATCCCTCGGCAACGATTTACCTTCATTAGAGCCGTTTCATAAACAATGGTTTGACATGATGACCTCTGAGGAGAACTTAACGAACAATCATGCAACCATCCAAAGATGGGCAAAGCAAATCGTCGATTTTTTTATTAATCATCGAATCTCTTCTCAAACGTTGTTTGCATTATTACGAGCTTATCGTGAAACATTTCAACACCTTTTTGAGACGCACGTCTCTACAGACGACTTAACCGTTCGAGATGCTTTCACAATTGCTCATCACCTATCCACAAGAACAGAGTTGCTCGTAGAACAAGTGAGTGCCCATTACATCAGCTTCCAAGTTCACGCATTGGAACTAACGAGAAAAGAAATGCATGCCCTCTCCATCCCGCTCGTTCCTGTTTGGGAGAATATTGCTGTTCTTCCAATTATCGGGGACTTAGACGATGAACGTTCACAATACTTACACTCACAAACTCTCGAACGAGCAACCGAATTAAATCTTTCCTATATTGTCATTGATTTATCAGGTATTGACTCTATTAACACATGGTTCGCGCAACACCTTTCTAATCTAATTCACGCACTGAAACTGCTCGGAATTACCGTTACGTTGTCAGGTATGCGACCAGAACTATCACAAACGATTGTACGACTCGGAATTAAATTCAAAGATGCTACAACGTACCTCACGCTGGAACAAGCTTTATATTCCATACGCCCATTCGCTGAAAAATCATAGAAAAACTCGTATAATGGACAGTGAACTATAGATAAAAGATGGGTGGAGAATACAACATGAAACTAGTTGCAATTGATATGGATGGAACGCTTCTTCATTCTGATCGTCACATTTCAACGTACACAACAGAGGTGATCCATGCGCTTCAAAAGGATCATTATTTTGTAGTCGCGACAGGTAGGAGTTTGACCGATGCTCGCGACATCGTCCATGAGGCAGGGATTACAGCAGATGGTTATGTTTGTGCAAACGGTGCAATTGTCGCTGATAAACACGGCCACGTATTAAAAGAAGAACGGCTAGACCGTGAAACCGCCGTACAGGTAGGCACATGGTTGAATGACCAAAAATTTTATTATCACTTGAGCACGTCAAACGGGCATTACGCTTCTAAAGATTCATATCAGTATTTCTTGAATGAGCTTGAAGACTATGCCAATTCACATGATGATACCGATAAGGTTAAAGAAGCGATACGAACACAAGCAGATCGTCAAATTAAGAAAATGGGTTTGCATACCCTCAGACATCCGTCAGATATTCTCAACGAAGACTTTACGCCTTACAAGTTCCTCGTACTATCGCTGTTTCCTGAACGGTTAGAAAGCATCCGCAATAAATGGGAGTTAGATGAGGATCTACTATTTACCTCATCAGGCACAGATAACGTTGAAATTATGCCTGCGGGTGTGGAAAAAGGAAACGGGCTAGAGCTCATTTCCAAACATTTAAATGTAAATATTGTGGATACCTTTGCTATTGGGGATAACTACAATGACCTGTCGATGTTTAATACATCTGGGTTTAGCATATCAATGGGAAATGCAGATGACTACATCAAAAGTCAAACGGATGCAACAACGGACACTCATGACCAGGATGGTGTCGCAAAAGCCATCCAAAAACATGTCTTATCTGAATAAACATTCCGAGCACTCGCCGTGTTACACTCTAACAAAGGCGGGTGCTTTCTCTATGCGTTCTCAACTTATGAAGTTATACAACGATCAATTGGTTTTAGACCCAACACATACCGACCATCCGAATGAATTTCTCTGGTTTTATACAGATCGTAAAGAGCTTGTCGGATTCCCTAAAACGGTCTCTACAGAAGAGCGCGGTTTGCTCCATACGTTTCTCCAAAGAGTCACGCTTAGTGAACTTTCACAATCGGAAGAGGAATTACGCTGGTATCAATTATTATTAGAAGATGCCAACAACCTACCCGAACATATGGAAAATAGTGATTATGTTTTTATTTTTTACTACTTAAATACGTCTACGGATCACAGCGGTGCACTCACAGAGGCGCTTCGCCATTACGGTTCCGTCATTTGGGCGAATGATCAAGAAGGGGTATTAGTTGTTGAACGTTCCACCCCGTCACATGCTGAACAAATCGCCCTCGTTCAGTCGACCTTCCAAGCATTAGCGGAAGATTTGAGTGTAGATGTTCACGATTACGTGACACGCGCGTACACCGACATTTCAAAGGCAAAAGCAATGTTTTATGCAGAACGGGAACGGTTCCACCTTTTTATTTCTTGGTTCCAACACCGTCGATCTTTTAATGCGACCGATGCCCCATTAATTGACTTAGTAAAAACTCATTCTCATGAAGCGCTCACCCAATGGCAAAAATCACTCCTACAAAATACAGATCACGAGCTTCGAAGAACGATTTTTACATATTTGCATTCTCAAATGAATCTTACGAAAGCCGCGAGGCAACTTCACATCCATCGGAATACGTTGCAATACCGGCTAGACAAATTTCAAGAGCAAACCGGTCCCGTATTTCAGCACTTCTCCCTCACAACTGCTGTATATCTTGCCCTATGGTTAACCGGAGAAGCGGTTCCTTTCGTGCATATTGACGAAGTCTCGGTTTAGATTTTGGTCAGTTTGTTCATAGCCTTTCCCATTGAAAACGTTTACGATTAGAATAATCAAACAATTTTCAAACGTGGATGAGGGGAGATTTTTTTATGGCAGAGATTCAATTGGAACATATTTACAAACGATACGACGGGGACGTAACCGCAGTAACTGACTTTAACTTAAAGATTAAAGATGAAGAATTCATTGTGTTTGTTGGACCATCTGGTTGCGGAAAATCTACAACGCTGCGTATGATTGCCGGATTAGAAGAGATTTCAGAAGGTTCTCTATTCATTGATGATAATCTCGTAAACGACGTATCACCGAAAGATCGCGATATCGCAATGGTATTCCAAAACTATGCACTCTATCCTCATATGAACGTGTTTGACAACATGGCGTTCGGTTTGAAACTTCGTAAATTCAAGAAACCCGACATTAAGGAGCGTGTCGATAGTGCGGCTAAGATTCTCGGATTGGAAGACTATCTTAACCGTAAACCGAAAGCGTTATCCGGTGGTCAGCGCCAACGTGTGGCACTCGGAAGAGCGATCGTTCGTAATCCGAAAGTATTTTTAATGGATGAGCCTCTCTCAAACTTAGATGCAAAGTTACGTGTACAAATGCGCTCAGAAATCATTAAACTTCATCAACGCTTAAAAACAACAACCATTTACGTTACCCACGATCAAACAGAAGCGATGACGATGGCCTCTCGGATTGTTGTCATGAAAGATGGTTTCATTCAACAGATCGGAGCCCCACGACAAGTGTATTTGTATCCTGAAAATGTCTTCGTTGGTGGTTTCATCGGCTCACCTTCAATGAACTTTTTGAATGGCAAGCTTAAAGACGGCTATTTCTGGTTTGATGACAACATTTCACTGAAGTTGCCTCAAAGTAAACTTGATTACTTAAAACCGTACGACAACAAAAACATCATTCTCGGCATCCGTCCAGAAGACCTTCATGACGAAGAAGCGTTCTTAAACCAAATGAGCGATTCAAAAGCTGACGTCACGATTGATCTTGCTGAATTAACCGGTTCCGAAGCGGTGCTCTATACGAAAGTCGGCGAGCAAGAGATTGTCGGAATTGTAAACCCACGTAGCAACATTCAACAAGGCGACCAATTAGAACTCGGATTTGATATGAATAAAGCTCACTTCTTCGACCCAGACGATGAACAACGCATCAAACCGCCACATGAGCAACAAATCGTCCCTGAAGAAGCTGAAGAAGAGTCTGCCGCAAGCAGTGAATGATAATCGACTCCCTGTGACCTTATGGCACAGGGGGTCTTTTTTGCGTGCGTATAATACGTGATTGTTATTTGGATTGGATTGTGAGTGGAAAGTTTATCACCAACAATGGTAAACTGATAGTAATTTATTTGAAAAGGGTGAAACTGCTTGTTTAAGAGCTTTATCGATAAATATAAAGATCCAGTCATTGTCGTAGATAACACTTTCACAATTCGTTATAGCAACCCATCTTTTCGTGACCAACTACACTATACAGTTGATGAGCTCCAAAACAAAGCTTTAGCACAAGTAACCAAATCTGACGTGTCACTGCTTCTTGAAGAACCGGGGGCTGCTTTAATTTTGGTGAATAAGCATGGGGAAGCCCTGTCTTTTACAGCGGAAATTACTGAAGGTGAGGATGAGCACGGTTCACTTCTCTTTATTATCTGCAGAAGAATTCTACAAGAGGATGACATGACGATTGTTGCGAATCTGCAATTTACGGATCTTATGACATCCGTTCTTGACCATACCGAAGTTGGCATTGTCATTACCGATCCTAGTGTAGACGATAATCCGATCATCTACGCGAACCGCGGCTTTGAAACATTGACCGGTTACGCTGCAGAGGATATTATCGGTCAAAATTGTCGGTTTTTACAAGGGGAGCATACTGACGAAGCGGATGTGCAAAAGCTTCGCCGTTCCTTGGCAGCCAATCAACCTGTTTATGTAGAGATGATCAACTATACAAAATCTGGCCAAGCATTTTGGAATGAGTTGTTAATTAATCCTGTATATGTCGATTCAGCTGGCAAAGAATATTTTGTTGGTGTCCAAAAGGACATTACACGCAGAAAAGAAGCGGAGCAAAGATTAGAAGAATCGTTGGAAGAAATACGTGATCTATCCACACCTGTCGTTCCGTTAAGCGAAGGCCTTGCCGTACTCCCGCTCGTTGGTGTCATTCACGAAGAGCGTTGGCAGATGATGACCGCTCAAGTGTTAGAGCAGGTGAATACAGAAGGAGAAGAACAGCTGATCATTGATGTGTCTGGGCTGCATACATTTGAGGAAGACTTTGGTACAAAGCTGGCGTCTTTACAAAGCATGCTTACATTAATGGGAACAGAACTCATCATTACAGGAATTCGTCCGAATATGGCTCAGCAAAGTGTTTTGCGGGGCGTCAATACATCAACATTCCGAACGTTTTCTACCGTTCGCACCGCTTTAAAAGAGTTATTATAAAAAACGCAAGGATGAGAGCACTCGTCCTTGCGCTAGCTTACTACCTATTCTCCATTTGAATTTGCATGAATTTTTTGCCTTGTTTCATAAATCTCTTCTTCTAACTGTTTCAATTGCCGAGTAACCGGGCGAGGGTTTCCTCCGATGGATTCGATCTTTTCCAGATCTCCTTGCACCCGTGCATAATCAGATTTGAGCATTCGCAACTGCTGTTCAAGTTCTTGGACTGTCATGATTTCCTCACCTCATTGTTCTTTCTAACGTAACATCTTTCTTTTCATTCAGCAATCAAACGATTGGATGGTGCTAAGATGAAGAAACCTACGCTATTGCTCGCCGGAACGTTCCACTTCGATGAGAGTCCAGACTTGATTCATCAAGGAGTTCATCGTTTTGATGACGAGACGGAACAATCGATTGACGAGTTCTACCGCAACGTCTGTCTTTGAACCGACAGACGTTGCGGTAGAACTCGATCAAAAAAAGCAAGCAGAGTTAGAGGAACGCTACAGATTGTATTTGACCGGCGAGCACACACTAAATGGCACGGAAATTGAGCAAATTGGCTTTCGACTACAGGCGAAACGAATCCACGCTATTGATCATTTGGGAGAAAATCCCGCATATGGAATCGGAGATGCGTTAGCTTGGGCACGTGATCATTTGCCTCATTTTTACGAATCTTTCCAAACCAATCAATTAGAGCCGATGTTAAAAGAAGAAGCTGCATCACAAGAACTGTCTGTTTACAATCGCTTTAAAAGAGCGAACAACATGGAGCTTTCACAAAAGTTAGATCAAATGTACACGCAAATGTTAACTGTTTCAAATCCTGAAAAACATGTCGGGTTGCACTGGGTTAATTGGTGGTATGAAAGGAACTTGACGATACTCGCAAACATTGCTCGTCTGGCCCATACCGGCGAAGAACGCATTGTTGTCCTCATCGGTGGTTCTCACTTGTATTTACTAAAAGATTGGATTGAACGTACGGATTGTTTTTCACTCGAGTACACACATCAGTATATTTAAAAAGTGCGAGCCAAGAGGCTCGCACTTTTTTCAATCCACAAACAATCCGACTTTTTCAAAGCCTTGATCGCCAATTCTTACTAGCCCGGTATCCGATAAACGGATTTCTGGAATAACAACGAGTGCTAGGAGCGATAATGTCATGAACGCATAGTTCATCGTACAACCTGCTTCTGCTAGCTTTTCACTAATCTTCTTTGATGTGTTGGCAACCTCTTCATACGGTTGGTCAGACATTAGACCAGCAACAGGTAATGGCAACATCGTCACTTCATCACCTGATACAAACGCAATTCCTCCTTGGTGACTCGCAACGTGATTCGCAGCTTGGGCCATCAAATCATCGTCATTGCCAATCACCATGAGGTTGTGCGAATCATGGGCGACGGTCATTGCAATAGCCGAAGGCTTTTGAAATCCCACGCCGCTTAGAATACCTAGACCTGTGTTCCCGTTTATGCCATGGCGTTCAATAATTGCCATCTTACAAAGCTCATTGCCGAGTTGGATTTGATTATTCTTCGTCGCGACATTCACGTGCTTTTCTTTCGTTCCAACTTGATTCTCTTGAACATGAATGGCTCGAACCGGCACGCTTTCTACAGCAGTTGGTGCCTCGATTTCAAAGTCGCTCCGCCGCACGTCACGCTTCAGGTTAACCGAATGGGTCGCATATTCTGGCCACTCGATTCCTTTAATCTCAACAACCGTTTTTCCGTTTTCAGCAACGACTGAACCAGCACAAATCGTTGCATCCACATGAACGTCCTCTAGCTTGCCATCCAGCAATACGAAATCAGCAAATCGACCGGGAGCAATCATGCCGACATCTTGACTCAATCCGAATCTTTCAGCTGTATTAATCGTCGCCATTTGGATGGCAACGACAGGGTGAACCCCTTGTTCAATGGCGTGGCGAATGACAAAGTCCATATGCCCTTCATCAACGAGCGATTCTGGGCTTCGATCATCGGTGACGAGCATCATTCGGCGAGTATTAATGCCGTGTTCTGTGTGCGCTTTAATGGTCTCTGCAACATCATGCCACGCAGAACCTCGACGCATCTTCGCGTATTGTCCGAGGCGAATGCGTGCAATGACATCTTCAGCGGTTGTCACTTCATGATCACCACTAATACCGGTGCTAGCGTATGCTGACAAGCGAACGGAATCTGGTTCCCACGTATAATGACCATCCGCTACTCGGCCTGCTTTAAGCGTCTCTTCAAGCTCACCCATCATCTTTTCGTCACCGTAAACGACACCAGGAAAATTCATCACCTCACCGAGCGCAACCATGTCGTCTCCCCAAGTAAATGCCTCTTTCACTTCTTTCGGGCCAATCGACGCGCCATTGGTTTCAAACTCTGCACTCGTTGACGGCACGCACGATGCCACTTGCATATAGGCCGCCATCGGCGTTTTCCGCGCCTCATTGAGCATCAGTTTAAGCCCGTCCAAACCAAGAACATTCGTAATTTCATGGGCATCAAAAAAACCACTCGTTGTGCCTTTTGGCAATACTGCTCTCGCAAATTGCGCCGGGGTAATTTGACTGCTTTCAATGTGACAATGCCCATCAATAAAGCCTGGGGATAAGTATTTTCCATTTGCATCAATCACTTCTGTATCGTCACCAACTGTGTGATCAGCGTTCTCCCCAACATATGCAATCCTGGACTCACATACCGCCACATCTGTATTTTCTAAGATTTCACCAGACACTACGTTGATGAGTTTGGCGTTTTTAATGACAAGTGTTGCTTTTCTTTCTCCTCGTGCCGTTTCATTCAATGGCACAAGGCATTCGAACTGAGGCTTTCGTTCGTACACTTCGCTTCCTCCTTACGTTGATTCGGGAGGGTCAAACGTTAAATGTCATGACCCACTCGCGAAGAACCTTTCCATGAATTGTAAACGAACTGAGCAAATAATGCACGGGGTGATTGTTGCGATAAAATGCCATCGACGGATTATCGACGAGCGCCTCAACCGCATACGTATGCCAGCCTTCTCGTTGAAACTCCGTTTTAGCCGCCTCTAGTAGTTCGGCACCGATGCCTCTCCGTTGATGCGATTCTAATAAGTATAAGGCGTACACTTGGCCATCCGCCGCATAACGCTCAGAACGTCCATAATTGACAAAACCTACAACCTTCCCTTCATCATTCGTGGCTACCTTCGTATTGTTCACCTCTGTAATGATCTTTACCCAACGTTCTGTTCTCGTTGTTTCATCCAACCCATCGAGATAGGTTTGTGGAACAATCCCTCGGTAGGTTGTTTTCCAACTTTGCACGTGCACGTGAGCGATGCCTCGGGCATCTTCTACTTTTGCATTGCGGATGACCATGTATTCCCCTCCAACTGTTGTAATTTAAGGATGAATTGACGCCAAGATGAAAACTGGAAATGTGCGTCACTATCCACTTGTTCGCTCGTTTTCCAAGCCGCTTTCAAGCCCTTGTTACGACTTCCGATAATATCAGTGTCGTACTGATCCCCGACATACAATGCTTGTTCAGGCTGTACGTTCAACTGCTCTATACCTAATGCGAAAATTCGGGCATCTGGCTTTCTTAATCCAACCTCATCTGAAATGATTACTGAGTCACAATATTTATTAATACCTAAAGAATTGAACACAGCACGTTGAATCCTCTCTTTCCGTTTGAGATGATTCCAAGTTTATAATCCTTTGCCTTTAATTGTTCCAGTGTGTGCTCAACGTCAGTGTACAGTTGTGCGAACTTCGGAAACTGAGTAACATAATCGGCTAATAGTTGTTGAGGGTTCAATGGCAACTTATATTCTTTGACTAACTGCTCATATACCTCATCCTTCCAGCGCACCCCCTCGTTATCCAATTCGACAAACCTATTCAGGTCGACATTCATTGAGAAACGCTCACATTGATCTCGAAAAAAAGTTACTAATGATTCCGGTCGGTTATGTAATGTACCATCTAAGTCAAACAAAATTGCTTTAAGCATCCGTGACCTCCCCAAAAACAGCTTGGCTTTCATTGTACTATAAGATATACTATATTCGTCTGAATATTATCAACCACTAGGGGTGTCGCAAGACTGAGAGGGACTCGTTCCCGACTCTTAGAACCTGATCTGGGTAACACCAGCGTAGGGAAGTGGGAGAGCACATTACGACGATTAATGTGCGGACCTGCATCCCCCTGTGGAAACAAAAAGGGGATTTTTTTATGCAAACAAGAACGTTAATAATGGTGGAAACAGCGCTCATGGTCGCACTCGCGCTCATCTTAGACCGCATTGAGTTTGCGGGTCCGTGGGTCATGGGAGGCTCAATCTCCCTTGTTATGTTGCCGATCTTTGTCATGGCATTTCGGCGCGGCCTAAAAGTCGGCTGATGACAGGGTTACTCGTAGGTGTCATTAAATTAATCTTAGGAAGCTCGATGATTCACCCCATCCAATTTCTATTAGACTATCCAGTTGCCTTTACCGTATTAGGACTGGCGGGTGCATTTGCATTCAGGAACAAAAAAGGAGAACTAAACATCCGATGGGCACTGTTCGGCCTTTTCTTTGCATCATTTTTCCGTCTCGTCGCCCACATCATCTCCGGCGGGGTTTGGTTTGGCGAATATGCGCCAGAGGGATGGAACGTCTGGCTCTACTCAGCCGTTTATAATACTTCTTACCTCGTGCCAGAAACACTCATTACATTTGGTGTGATTCTTCTTATTGCAAAAACTCAGCCAGCATTTTTCAAACTTAAAAACCGGCCCGCTCGGTTAAAGTCTTCGGTTGTTTCATAAAAAAAGATAAAAGAGGGAATGAGTGTACACTCATTCCCTCTTTTATCTTTTTTACAATTAGTTCACGATAAAACCGCCACGGAACGGATCATTCGGATCCATTAATATATTCTGGAAACCATTGATAAACGCTGTTCCTTCTACTTCCGTTCGAACCGCATTCATCTCACCTAATTTGACTTTCTCAAGCGCTCGTCCAGTAAACGTACCTCCGACAAACCCTTCACTTACAATTTCCTCACCAATTTTCATCTCGCCTCGTCCTACCATGCGAGCTACCATTGCTGTCGTACCTGTTCCGCCTGGTGAGCGATCCGCTTGTCGATCACTAAATACATGAACATTTTTATACGTAGCTTCCTGAAGTGTCGGTTCGCCAAAGAAGGTAACAATATCAATGTAATTGATATAATCCTTTGTTGGGTGTTGTACACTTACTTTTTGATTTACCGCTTCTTTAATTCTTCTAGCGTATTCTTTCAACTGCATACCGTTGGAAACATGAATTTTCGTATCTAGCTGTGCGATGTCCACCCAGGCAAAGTAGTTGCCCCCATAACTAATATCTGTTTTGATCGTACCTAAGCCTTCGACCTCTACTTCAAGATCTTGATGTTCTAGAAAGCCAGGGACGTTTTCAAAACGAACACTTTCTGCACGGTTATTTTTCATTTTTACTTTTGGATACACAAGTCCAGCCGGTGTTTCCAATACGAGAGATGTTTCTTCTCCTGTTACTTCAACCATTCCGAGTTCAACAATTGCCGTTGAAACACCTATCGTTGCGTGACCACACATATTTAAAAAGCCAGTATTGTCCATATAGATGACACCAAAGTCAACGTCTTCCCTAGTGGGTGGCAGCAATACAGCACCAAACATATCGCGATGACCTCTTGGCTCTTGAATAATTGCATTTCTTAACCACTCAAAGTTAGCCGCCATATAATCTCGTTGTTCAGCAACCGTTTCCCCTTTTAACTTTAATAAACCGCCATTAATGATTCGAGTAGGCTCCCCAAACGTATGTGTTTCAATTGTTTGCACCATTCTGTTAAAAATCATTCAATCGTCTCCTTTAGATAAAATAGTATGTGTGTGCCGACTTGACAAGGCCCCATCAGCACATTAATCAATGAGTAAATTCGGAATATAGAGCATCATTTCTGGGAAGTAAATCATGAAAAATAACACAATTAATAACACAAGAATGTACCAGACGTTATATTTACTCGTCTCCCACATCGTCGCCTTCGCTAAAGCAGTCGTAATATACAGACCACTTGCAACAGGAGGCGTTTGTTGCCCAATTGCCCAAACGATCAGAACAACCATAGCAAACTGCAACGGATCAACGGATACTGCATCAGCAAGCGGCAAGAACAAAGGTACGATGACGAGTACCATTACTGTACCGTCAAACACTAACCCTCCAAGAAATAGAATTAAACTAGTAATTAACATTACGGCAATTGGGTCATTCGCAAATTGAAGCAACGGTTCCATCATCTGGTGACCGACACCTAAGCCTGCAAAAGCAAAACCGAGCAAACCTGCGCAGGCAACGATGAACATGACAAATGCCGTTGTCCGCACACTATCTTCAATGGCTACAAAGAAATCTTTCATGCTCATTTCTCGATAGATGAGTGCGGCTACAATTCCTACAAAAACAGCGATAGCCGCAGATTCTGTCGGTGTGGCTACCCCAGTAAGGATGCTTCCCAAAATAATTACAGGAACGAGCAATGCAGGGATGTTTTTCAGTAGCTCTACACCCACATTCTCAACTTTTATAGATTTCTCTACAATTTCACCTTTTTGCTTTGCAGACAAGAAGTAAGCAACAACCATAAAGCCTGCAGCAATCGTTAACCCAATAGGAATTCCCGTCATAAATAGTGCAGAAACAGAAATTCCAGAAACCGAAGCATATAAAATCATTGGAACACTCGGTGGTAATAAAATACCAAGCGATGATCCAGCAGAAGTGGTTGCTGCGGAAAAACCGCGTCGGTATCCTTTATCAACCATTGCTGGAATGACGATTTGCCCTACTGCTGCACTAGCACCTACGGCAGTTCCTGTAATTGCACCAAAGAAGACCGAAGCAACCACATTTACATAGGCAAGTCCACCCTTAAAGATCCCGACAATTAATAAAGCTAAATTAATTAGACGTTTAGAAATTCCACTATAATTCATTATCGATCCCGCCAATATGAAGAGCGGAATTGCAAGCAATGGAAAACTGTTTGCACCTAGGTACAATTGCTGTGTCATAAATGTAAGTGAGAAATCACTCTGTAGAACGATAAACAATACTGCAGTAAGTCCAAGTGTAAATGCAATTGGAACCCCTAATACGAGGAGAATGAGTATGACAATTAGCATAAGTAACGGGGTCATCTCACTTCACCTACCGTTTCTACCTCTTGCTCATTACTTGTTTTGAAAGTTGCGATTTTTTTAACCGTATCAATGATCTGGCATATGATCTCCATCGACATTAACGTCGCCGATACCCATATGAAACTGTAAGGCACCCACATAGGGACTGCCATAACAGGAGTACCTATATCACCTACAATGGAAATTAACGGATACGTATTAAATGTGACGAGCAAAACTAATGTTAACATTGCAACTTTCGAAAACAATTCCAAGTAAGGCTTATTCTTATCAGACAATCGATCTTCCAAAAAACTTACTTTTAAATGCGTGTTTTCAACCGTACACTGATAGGCACCGAAAAATGTAAGCCAAATCATCGTCATTAGAGCCATTTCTTCAGGCCACTCAAGCAATATATCGAACAAATTTCTACCAATTAACTGCAATAAAAGTACGGAGAACATAAAGAACATGATTCCTACATTGACGTATTTGATACATCGGTATAATACATCTCGAAATGATTTAATGGTAATCACCTCCGAGTTGTTCAATTATGTCTATAATTTCTTGACCTTCTTCTCCTAACCTTCAACGACGGGTTCCCAGACGGGCTGAGTGGCTTCCTGGAATGCCTCAACATCCTCTAGTTCAAAGACTTCCATTCCTTCTGATTCGAGCCGCTCTACCAATTCGATCTCATCTCTTTCATTTAACTCCCGATTTAAATCTCGTCCTGCTTCAGCAGCGGTTTGAATAATATGTTGATGCTCTGCAGAGAGATTCTGCCAAGTATCCTCATTTATAAATAAGGATGCTGGGGAATACACATGATTTGTGAGTGTCAGGTAAGGTTGTACGTCATAAAATGATGAATTGACTATGACGGGCAATGGGTTCTCCTGTCCATGGACAGTGCCTTGTTGAAGAGCGGTAAACACCTCAGAGAAGCTCATGGGTAGAGGATTTGATCCTAGTGCCGAAAATGTTGCCATGCGAACAGGACTTTCTGGTACACGTATTCTTAGACCATCAAAATCTTCAGGCATTTCAATAGGTCGAACACTATTTGTTACTTGGCGAAACCCGTCTTCCCAAAAAGCAAGATGCTGCAAGTTATACTCTAACAAATGCTCTCCAACCATATCTCCCGCCTCACTATCTAATGAAGCCCATGCATGTTCACGATTTAAAAAAATATAAGGTAAAGAGAAAATCTCCTGGTATGGATTCATCTGTTCCAATGGTGTAGATGAGAGTCCCATTTCTATCGTGCCTATTGCTACGCTTTCTTGTACTTCCCTACCGGAATCCCCGAGCTGTCCACCACCATAAAGCTGAACTTGAATTTCTCCATCAGATTCCTCTTCAACAATTTCCTTAAATCGCTCAGCACCTTGGCCCCAAGGGTGGGATTGTGGCAATTCATAAGCAAATTTGAGTACAACTTGTTCGCTTTGGTTACCACAACCGCTTAGTACACCGATTATGAGGAGCCCTGCAAATAACGCCGTTAATTTACGCATAACGATTGTCTCCCTTAGTTCGTAAGGTTCGATTCGATTACGACATCCTCATATTCAAATATTCCTTCGAGATGCTTCTTAAATAGTTCCTCAACGAGGTCTTCATCTCGATTCTTAAGTGCTAAATAGATGGCTTCATGTTCTTCTATTGAACGTTGAACAAGTTCTGGCCTAGACATATACGACGTACGAAATGAAACGATATATTCGTGCATGTTTTCTAGTATTGTTGTGATTCTAGGAAGATTCGACCCTTGAACAATGGTTTGATGAAACTGATCGTGAATTTCTACGAGACCTTTAATGTCAGCTTCATCTGAATGTCTCCTCGACTTCTCGAGTAGCCCACCTATATAGTTAAGCTCATGGTCACTTAAGCGAGTGGTCGCATGCCTAGCTGCTGTTGGTTCTAATTGCGCGCGAATCATGTTGATTTCTCTTATCGCAGAAGGTGTTATACCGATAACTTTACAATGACGCCTCGGATGAATTTCAACCAAATTCTCCTGCTCCAACTTGTGCAGCGCTTCACGAACCGGTGTCCGACTGACACCTAATTGCTCTGCGATCTCTGCTTCGGTTAACTTCTCGCCTGGTTGTATATCTTGCATTAATATTGCTTGCCGAATCTGTTGAAATACAGTCTCCCTTATCGACAAATTCTCTATTCTCTTCATTTGCGCCTCCTTTCTGACACATTGTATCCCAGTTATAATAATCAGATTATAATTCAAGTTGTATGGTTTATGCAACAGTTTTTTTAACATTTTGTTTTTATTGTATAGAATCTCCACACGTCGACGCATGAAACAAGCAATCAGACACAAGCTAAAGGAGAGAAGCAAAGGGGGCTTGTGCTAATGAGAAAGTTTTTGATTATCGCTTTTATGATCATGCTCATATTTTTAACGCATAACGATGTACTCGGGAAATCAAAAGCGGAGTTTATCGAGTCTGGTGAAGTTGTTTGGAATGTACATACAGACGAAAAAATAATTGCGCTCACGTTTGACGATGGCCCTCACCCTATGTATACGCCTCTCATCTTGGACGTTCTGAAAAAGCATGATGCCAAGGCAACTTTTTTTGTCATTGGGAAACATGCAGAGCGTTACCCGGAGATTTTGCAAAGAGAGATGGCTGAAGGTCATGAAATCGGTAACCACTCATACGATCACCGCCCGTTGCGAGGCATATCAAAGGATGAGTTTATGAATCAACTTCACCTTACGGAAATGGCCATTGAGAATGCAACCGGCGTCCGACCGATTTTCTTTCGTTCGATGGGTGGGTATTACGATGATCTTACGGTTGATTACGCTGCTCAAGAGGGCTATCGCACCATTATGTGGTCGTGGCATCAAGACTCACGAGATTGGAAGCGCCCCGGCGTGAACACGATTGTGAACAATGTTGCACCCGGGTCTACGCCTGGTGATATTGTATTGTTTCATGATGCGGGAGGTAACCGTAGTGAAACAGTAAAAGCGCTTGACCGAATTCTTACGGAGTTACGTGCTGAAGGCTTTGAATTCGTGACGATTAGTGAAATGCTCGTTTACAGTGACTATGAAGGGATTCCACCAGAGCTGGTCGGACTTTAAACACTAAGCAACTGTAAAAATGTGCGAAGCTGTGGTAAGTGTGTGAGCTCTTTTTCGTATAGTAGCCATGTCTTACGACTAGATGTTTTAAGCGGTTCAACGACACAACGATCACTCAAGTCTGCCACGCTACATGCAGGGAGCACAGCTGCCCCAACGCCAGCTAGAGTAAGAGCTTTGCATGTCCCAATATTATTTACTTCCAACACTCTTTCTGGCCAGACCCCGTATTGTTTTACGATGGCATCTCTCACGTTCACATGGTAGCTTGGTTCAGCTTGGAAAGATAAAAACGGAAGGTCGGTTAAAATGTCGTAGGCTGTTGCGTCGCGATTCTTATAAACGAGAGCAAGCGGTTCGCTAAACCATGACTCCACGTGCATGCCGACCATAGGTTCATCCCCGCGAACGATTGTAAGATGACGATTTGGAGTTTCGCGGAGGAGGTCGGCACTTAATCCTGTTTGCAATTCAATGCGTACTTCTGGGTATTCCTCCATATATTTTGCTAATAGGTTTGGAAGTACATATTGTGCGATTACAGAAGAAACACCAATTTTTAATGATCCGGCAACGTGATTGTCCATTTTTGCTAATTGATCTTTCATTGTTTGCTCTGCTTGGAGTTGTGCTTTTGCATATTCAATGAGCACTTCACCTGCAGGGGTAGGTGTCAATCCCGCGCTCGTTCGGACGAATAAGTCTCTCCCCCAATTGTGCTCGATTGTTTTAAGACGCTGGCTAATGGCGGGCTGTGAAATAAACAAATGCGATGCCGCTTTTTGCATGGAACGGTATGTATCTAACGCTACGATGAGTGTAAAATCTTTCATAGGCCCACCTCTATGCTATTACTTTTTCTTATATATGTTAATTCAATAACTGTTGTTCTTATTATATACCTTTTTCGCTATACTTGCATTAAAGGCGGTGAGATTATGGAGGATTTTTCTTTTCAGGATACGCAGTATCAAAAAATGTATAGTGAACGTGACGTCGACCCAAACTGGCTAACAAATGTTTTTCGAACCCTAGATGTAAAAAGTAAAACCATCATTGACGTTGGATCTGGCGGGGGGTTATATGCGCGGGAGATGAGTAACCACGGAGCTCACGTTATCGGAGTTGACTCGTCAAAAGCATTGCTAAAAACGGCGAGACAAGACATTCCTGATGCAAAGTTTTTGTGTGGCTCTGCCACTCAACTTCCTTTAGAGGATAACTTTGCAGATGTGGTGATTATGCGCGCGCTCACACACCATATTGACCCTCTTGAACCTGCGTTCTCAGAAGCCGCACGTGTGTTAAAAAAAGGCGGGCGCTTAATCATTCAAAACCGAACACTCGAAGATTGTTTGCTACCCGGGTCAAACCATCACTTGCGCGGGTATTTGTTTGAATGCTTCCCGCAGCTTAAACACATTGAAGAGAAGCGGCGCTCTACCTCAGAACAAATGTGCCAAGCGTTGGCAGCGAGCGGTTTTACGAGTCTGTCAATTCACACACTTTGGGAAACTCGGGCGGTGTATGAACAAGAGAATTGGGTCACTTCATTTCATCGTCGTCAAGGAAGGTCAATTCTTCATAAGTTAAGCGACGAAAATCTTCATGCACTCATTGCTCACATGAAAAAACATATTCAAACCTCAGACGTCATTGACCGAGATCGCTGGACCGTCTGGGAAGGAATAAAACAGGAGGGATTCGCTCATGATTCTCACGCTTGATCATATACAAATCACTGCACCCATCGGTCGCGAAGACGAGTGTCGTAAGTTTTGGGGAGACCTACTGCAACTTCAAGAAATTGAAAAGCCCAAAGAACTACGTGACAACGGTGGGTGTTGGTTCACCATAGGTTCAATTGACCTTCATATTGGTATTGAGGAGCCCTTTTCTCCAAACAAAAAAGCCCATCCCGCTTTCCAAGTAAAGGATTTGGGTGCGCTTCAAGCCGTTCTTATCAAAGCCGGGTATCCGATAAAGGAAGCCACTCCTTTGCCATATGCAGAGCGTTTTTTTACTACGGATCCCTTCGGAAATCGTTTGGAGTTTCTATCACTCTACTCATGAACCTTCTTGACTCTTCCAACTTGACCATCTGTTAGCCGTACTTTAATCCCGTGAGGGTGACTGCTTGATTTCGTTAGAAGACTTTGAACAGTCCCCCTCGTTAGCGTCCCCGTTCGCTGGTCGGCCTTTAGCACAATGTCTACTTCAGCCCCTGGTTTCACCTGGCTTCTCATCTTACCGTCCATACCGCTACCTCCTGTGTACCACTTATGATCTGCTCCTAATCATACGGCTAAATAGAACCAAATACAACCTTCTTCTATAGTTGACGATGTAAATAATGGTATAGCGCTTCTTCCCATCGTCTAGGTTTTGGAAAACCACTCGCTTCAAGCGACTGATGACTTAATACAGAATACTTTGGCCGTGGGGTGCGTACTTTTAGCTGTGTGCGCTGAATTCTTCGTACCGCAGTTTCTAATCTTGATAGCTGAACAATCTTCTCTGCCCATTCAAACCGTGAACACGAACCCGCATTGGAAAAATGATACAATCCATACGCACGTGTACCGATCAGTTGATCAATAAAGACAGCCAAATCATACGTATACGTCGGGCACCCCTTTTCATCATCAACAACTTCCAAGTAGGGTTGTGCATGAGCACGATCGAGAATTTTTTGCACAAAATGATGACCTCGATCTCCATATAACCATGACGTGCGGACAATAAAGAATTCATTGTGCAACTGTTGGACGAAAACTTCGCCTGCACGTTTGGATTGACCGTAGATCGTTTGAGGGTCGGTTGGATCAAACTCCATATACGGAGTCGAAGACTCTCCATTAAATACAAAGTCGGTACTTACATACAAAAGCTTTGCGCCAACTTGACGAGCAGCAATGGCAACATTCCGTGTTCCGTAGGCATTAACCGCAAATGCTTGGTCGGGATCTTTCTCTGCCCCGTCCACATCGGTGTATGCCCCGCAATGAATCACAACATCGGGCTCGTGTTCAATCATCACTTTTTCTACCGACTCTAACACGCGTATATCCAATTGTTCACGCCCTAATGCTACGACATCATCATTTTCATATTGCTGTAAGAATTCCGCTACTTGGCTGCCTAGTTGCCCCTTAGCTCCTGTGATTAGTATCCGCCTATTGTTCATCGGTTCACCCCCACATACCAGTCAATGGTGTGCTGAAATGCGCGATCAAAGTCTGTCGTTGCCTTCCATCCTAGCTCTCTCTCAATTTTATCTGCTTGTATGGCGTACCGACGGTCATGACCTTTGCGGTCTTCAACATAATGAATCTGGCTAATCGGAAGTTGAAATGCTTCGACGATTTTTTCTGCAATCGTTTGATTTGTGAGCTCATTGTAGCCTCCAATGTTATACACTTCACCGGGTTTCCCATATTCCAAAACTTTCAAGATCCCTTGTACATGATCCTCTACATATAACCAGTCCCGTATATTCTGCCCATCTCCGTAAAGAGGGAGAGGCTCATTGTTCATTGCTTTTTTGATGAGCGTCGGAATGAGCTTTTCCTCATGCTGATGAGGACCGTAGTTGTTCGAACAACGCGTAATACACACGGGCAAACCGTACGTTTGATGATAAGCCCTCACTAACAGATCAGCACTTGCCTTACTCGCCGCGTAAGGATTGTTCGGTTGCAACGGGGAACGCTCTGTGAACAACGCCTCATCCTCTCTGGTCAATGTTCCATATACTTCGTCGGTAGACACTTGAATAAATCGCTTCACATCACCGCTTAGCGCCGCTTGCAACAGCGCATCAGTCCCTTGAACATTTGTACGTATAAACGGGGACGTATGAGCGATGCTGCGATCGACATGTGACTCAGCAGCAAAGTGTACGATCGCGTCGACATGTTGTTCAGTGACCAGCTGGATCATCTTTCTTTGATCGGTTACATCCGCACGTACAAATTGATAGCGATCATCGTTTTCAACCGCCTGTAAATGCTCAAGTTTTGCCGCATAAGTGAGTTGGTCCACATTGATGACCGAAACATCTGACCTTTCTTTTAGTAACGCTAATATAAAATGACTGCCGATAAAACCAGCCCCGCCGGTAACAAGAACTTTCATAGGCTCCTCCTAACGTTCGTTCGCAACCGCAAGCAAATACTGACCGTACGCATTTTTCTTGAGTGGCTTAGCAAGCTCAACGAGTTGGTCTGCCGAGATATAGCCTTTTCGATAAGCAATTTCTTCAATACATGCGACTTTTAAGCTCTGCCGCTCTTCAATCGTTTCAATGAATGCCGATGCGTTTAGAAGAGACTGATGTGTGCCTGTGTCGAGCCATGCAAATCCTCGGCCTAGCTGCTCAACACGCAAACGACCTTCGCGCATATACTGCTCATTTACAGACGTAATCTCCAACTCTCCCCGCGCGGATGGACGTACTTGCTTAGCAAACTGAACGGCACGATGATCATAGAAATAAAGCCCCGTTACAGCAATTGAAGATTTCGGCTCTTTTGGTTTTTCTTCAAGCGACAGTGCTTTTCCATCCTTATCCATTTCCACGACCCCAAAACGCTCAGGGTTTCGTACCGAATAGCCAAACACGATCGCCCCTTCCTCTAAAGAAGCTGCCTCTTCCAATCGTTTCGAAAATTGACTTCCATAAAACAGATTATCTCCAAGGATCAATGCGACCGGTTCTCCACCGATAAATGTTTCGCCAATGAGTAACGCTTCTGCAATTCCTTTAGGTTGCGCTTGCTCAGCATACGTAATATCTAGACCCACAAACGAACCGTCGCCTAACATTTGTTCAAACCTTGGTGTATCCATAGGCGTGCTAATAATGAGTACTTCACGAATGCCCGCTAACATCAACACCGACAGAGGATAGTAAATCATCGGCTTATCGTATACAGGCAAAAGCTGTTTGGAAACCGCTTTTGTTAATGGATAAAGACGGGTTCCATCCCCGCCGGCAAGAATAATGCCCTTCATTTTATTTCACCCCCAAGCCACTCCACTTGCAAGATGATTTGGTACATCGATGAGAGTTGGGCAAGATGATCGACTGAAAATCCGTGTTTTCTTCCAGCCTCTTGTATGTCTTGCAAAAACGCTTGTTGCTTTTCATCTTGTTGTAGCTGTGTGTACGTCTTTACGTTCATATGAAAATGTTCAGCTGGAAAGAGATCATCCACAGTAAATGGTGTGAAATGACGCAAATGACTCCACTTCGTCACTCCCCCATCGTTTACTTGCCATCTTCCTTCCAGCATCGGGACCACGACCGAACTGTGCATAAAGTTGGGCACACTCATGACCATCATGCCTCCAGGTTTGAGACATTCGGCAATATCCATTATAAATTTCCACGGATTCACCGTATGATTAAGCACATCTTGAATGACGATCGCGTCAAAGTCATGCGGTAGTTGGGAAAAGTCGATATGCTCATACTTTTCAACTATCTGAACGTGTGCGTAATGATGTTTTGAGAAGTCACGCAGCGACTTTTCTTTTTCAATCCCGTAAACATCTGCCCGCGAGTTGCGCCCGACAATCTCTAAACCGGATGCCCCAGCACCACACCCGATATCGAGCACTTTCGTTGCCGTTAGGGGCACAAGATTAACAAGTTCATTGCGCGGGAACATGTATGCCGATATATCCGTGCGCCACTTTTCAATAAATTTTACGCGGTTTGTCATGTACAAATGATAGATATCCAGATCATCATTTCCGGTAAACGTTGCGTGCCCGTGATGATGAACAAACGATTCTTTTATAATTTTTAATTGGTATCCTCGATGAACGACTTGTGCCGACAAGTCATCATCTTCAAAAGACCCGATGCTGTATCGCTCATCAAATCCTCCAAGTGATTCCATTAATGGGCGCTTCGCAAGCAAACAAAAACCAACAAGCCTCAGTGTCCGTTTCGTCTGTCCTGCATATTGTTTTTGATGACGTACAGCGAAGTCATCCAGATGAGCAAGGTCGGTATAATCAACACCTACCAGTTGCGCACCGCTCACATAATTACTTACCGGCCCAACCATCCCTACGTTTTCATCTGCATGAAGTTCTTTTTGTAATGGTTCTAACCAGCCGGGTGTCATGACTGTATCATTATTTAAAAATAATACATCATCGCCTTCAGAGATCGAAAGACCTTGGTTGCACCCTTTTGCAAATCCTTGATTTGTCTCGTTAAACTGACACTTCACGTCTTCCATTGCTGATAAGTACTCGACCGTACCATCGGTTGAGCCATTATCAACGAAAATTAGTTCAAATAACGACCGATCGGTATGCTTATAAATACTCTCAACACACTGCTTCGTCAGCTCTAATTGGTTGTATGTGAGAATCACTATGCTCGTTACCATTTACATCACCACCTCCTTATTCATATGACATATGCCCACATCGTGTGAAAAGAAGGCAGTCACCCATCCTCAATCAACTATGCACTGCACAATTGTCCCTATTCTGGCGAAGGTCTGTCGCTCTTTTGTCATCGATATTAGCTTATGCTATATTAAAGGCTTTCCCTGCTTATTTTTCGCACAACGCATGTAAGATTCATGCAAAGAAGCCTTTTCTTATTACGAAAAAGAGTGTGCAAATGAGATAAAGCATAGCTACGAGCAAATATGGGAGCTTTATGTAACAAGCTTTGATGTTTGTGTAAGTTGACACAGCTCTCGGATGCCATGACTTCCATGAATTCTGGCAGTGTCAACTCACACAACAAAGAAGTTCATAACAACTATACGTCTAGGCTTGCATCTATATAGTGTGTGATCTTTACATTGTCCTGATTTGCACTTTTGGCACTTAATTCCCGTCATCTTTCAAAGGTCGAAGTTCGCCATCGACGCTGGAGGTAGCTAAAAAGTTTTTTGCTTCCAAAAAGCTTGGATCGGAAAACAGAATTACCCACCGATGCCGTTTTGACGGCTGTTCCCAATCCATGGACGTCTGCAGTCAAACAGGTGTTTATGAGAGCAGATTAAGCGTTTTACAGAAAATGACCGACCGTCTATACACCCAAAGCCTTCTTCATTCTCTCAATCTTTTTTAATTTAAGTCACACGCTTTGCGGGGAATAAGGTCGTTTATAATTGCGTGAAATGCTTTAGCCAAAATCAGTACTCATGAAAAAATCCCGCCTGTTTTCACAACAGGCGGGATTTTCGTAAAGTTATCCTATATTCATTTGTCTAGAGAATTCATCATTCAGTTCTCGAGCGGTTAGTTCGTATAATTGTTTATCTCCGACTTTATAAATATCTAAAGACAATAGTTTCTGCACAAGGAATTCCTTACTATAATGCTGATTCCGAGAGTAATATTCAACAGCCATACTCTTCTACCCTTTCAATATGTTCTTGGTGTTAGGGTGAACTCACGTTCTACCTACTATACCCTTCAACGTCGAACAGTAAACACAGAAAAAGCAGAGGTCACCCTGAACAGATTATACCTATTCAGCGTAAACTGTTTTTAGACGCAAAATCTAAACATTAACGGCTTGCTTAAGTCGTTTGCCAGGCTTAAACGCGGGTGATAAACTTGCAGATACTTGAATCTCTTCTCCAGTTCTTGGGTTACGCACGGTTCTCGCCTCACGTTTTCTTGTTTCAAACTGACCGAAACCGATGAGTTGCACACGGTCCCCTGATTGCAGATGCTCAGTGATTGCTTCAAAGGTGGCGTTGACCGCAACTTCTGCTTGCTTTTTCGTCAAATCACTTTTATCAGCAACAACACTGATGAGTTCGGATTTATTCATTGATAAGCCTCCCTTTTATTTGGTTACCTTTAGTTTTGGTGAACATTTCTGAATTTATACATGCGAATAGAAATTTATGGAAGGTGTGCTATTTTATGAGCAAGCGAAAAGAAACCGAATATATACATGGCTCACATCACACGACGAAAGATCAGTATGGTAGTTTAACTCCTCCCATTTATCAAACGAGCACATTTTCTTTTGAGCGAGCAGAAATTGGCGAAGATCGTTTCGCTGGGAACGATGCTGGTTTTGTCTATTCCCGCATGGGAAATCCTACAGTAAAAGCATTCGAGGAGCGGATGGCCACCGCTGAGGGGGCCGATCAAGCGCTCGCATTTGGCTCGGGTATGGGGGCGATTGCCGCCGCTTTACTTTCACAATTAAAGAGCGGGGAGCATGTGATTGTTTCGGATGGGATTTACGGTGCGACATATCGATTGCTCGAAGAGTTTTCAAGTCGCTATAACATTGCCTCAAGTTATGTGGATATGAACGGCCAAACGGCGTTGGTCGAAACCATTACCCCAAATACGAAGATGCTTTTTGTTGAAACACCCATTAACCCTACGATGAAAATGACTGACATACGAGCCGTTGCTGAGTTCGCAAAGAAGCATGATTTACTACTCGCTGTCGACAACACGTTTGCTACTCCCTATTTACAACGCCCCTTAGAACTTGGCGCACATTTGGTCGTACACAGCGCAACGAAGTACATTAGCGGACATGGAGATGTGATTGCTGGCGTTGTCGCAGGAAATACTCCTGTTATGAAAGACATTCACTCATATGCGCAAAAAAATCTCGGAGCAATACTCGGTCCATTTGATGCGTGGCTATTGCTTCGCGGAATGAAGACACTCGCCGTTCGCATGGACCGTCATTGTTCAAATGCTAAGAAAATTGCCGATCGCCTGCAAACGCATCCGTCTGTAGACCGAGTCTTATATCCTGGAAACCCACAATTCACGGATTACGACCTTGCAAAAAAACAAATGCACAAAAGCGGCGCAATGATTAGCTTTTACTTGAATGGGGGGAAAGATGAAGCGTTCACGTTTTTGAATCACCTAAAAATGATCCCTCTAGCGGTTAGTTTAGGGGATGCAGAGACGCTTATTGAACACCCTGCCTCCATGACGCACGCCAGCATCCCTGCAGGAGTACGCCAGGAGATGGGCATTACCGATAACCTCATCCGTCTCTCTGTCGGTCTTGAGCATTATGTAGATATTTGGAGTGACATAAAGCAAGCGCTAAAAAGACTCGATTGATTATTGCCGCCTTAATCCGTAGTGACGTTCATTACGGGTTTTTTCATAAAAAAACTGTTGAGAACAAAACGTTCTCAACAGCTTAAACTTATCCTTCTGTCGCACTCAAACGTACGATTGTTAAACTAGCTCCTTGCCCTGTTTGTAGAACCGTTGGAATGAGTCCTGCTAGTTGCAAGGACACTGTGTCTCCAGCCGTTAATGGTACAACCACACTCGCAGACAAGTTTGAAACAGCTGCTAATGGGGATACTTCAGATGCAGGAATGACCACGCCGTTTTGTGTGACGCGTGCGCTGACGAGAACGGCAGCTGTAAGGTTGACATCGTAACTAATGAGATACTGTCCAGAATCATTCACTGTAAAGACTTCGTTAGCTGCATCCACTGTAATGTTGCTCAAGTTTTGGCCATCTGGCAGGGGTACGTTCGTTCCAGCAGCGACAAGTGTTAACGTCTGAGCCGTTAGGTTAGCAGCAAAAGCATACGTGTCAGTAGGTCCTACAACGCCTGTCGGGATCGTTGGAATTGTTGGGATTGTTGGGATTGTTGGGATCGTAGGCGTTGTTGGAATCGTTGGGGTTGTTGGTACAGTTGGCACCGTTGGAACTGTTGGAACTGTCGGGAACCCTCCGCCATTACCTACGAATCCTGGGCCATTAATTAAGTTGTTATTTATTTCTATTCCAGAACAACCGCTACTACGGTTACCTCTGTTCGGGTTGAATAGATTAAAATTCATGCTTCTTCACCTCCAAAGTGATCGATGTTTATTTGGAATTCCATACATCTTATGCAAACAATGGAGGTTGGAACCTGCATAAGCCTACTTGTCTTGAGATTCAGCTTCTGCCTTGTTTTGCTTTTCCAAATCCGCAAACAATTTGCGATTTTGGATGACACTTTCATGTTCTGGCATCGTTTCAGCAGCTCTTTCGTTTGCTTCTTTGGAACTCGGAATGTCTCCCAACCTGAAATAACAAACACACTGTTGTAAATACGGATACCATGTTGAATACGCGTGGTTCACGAAATTAAGAGAATCTCCTTCCCGTTGATGGACCGCCATTTGATACCAAAAAAGGGCGTTCTCAAAGTCTAACTTTTGTTGAAAGTGATTGCCGATCATACAACAACTTTCAGGGCGGGGTTCTTTTAACTTCAATGTCCTTAGCGCTTGATCAACAGCTTGGTCTGGCTCATCCACGGCTAAATAACAATGGGTCATTGCTTGACAGGCGCGAATCTCATCTTCCACCCACTTGTTCGTTTGCATAAATTCTTCATATTTATTAATCGCTTCTTCGTGTCTGCCTCTTTCTTTTAACTCATTGGCATAATAAAAAAGATCTCGGGGTGTGAATGGTTCATCATCGTTGATCATTTGCTCATAAATATTAATATTGCGGTCTGCATTCGTCTGTACAGTTTTCTCTTCTTTACGGTGTGTGATCGCAACATCTGAAGTAACAATATTTCCACCCACTTGCAAAAATTCGTGTACGGCTCCTTGCCATTCAAATCCACAGGCAGCTTTCACGATGCGGTGTCTTCGATAAGTAAACATCGGTTCGCCATTCGCATCAAAGGTAAGATGATACTTCATCGAAACCGCATCGGTCGTCTCATCAAGGTCTTCCTTCAGTTTTTTCAATTTTAATTGGTCTTCTTCAGATATGATGTCATCTGCATCCAACCACATGATGAATGGCTCTGTTGCTTTTGAGAAAGCGAAGTTTCTTGCTTTGGCGAAATGATTTACCCACTCAAAATCAAACACATTTTCGGTGTATTGAGCAGCGATTTCTTTCGTGCGATCACTGGAACCGGTATCGACGACAACAATCTCATCTACGCAATCTTTCACAGACGCTAAACATCCACCTAGTACCTCTTCTTCATCTTTCACAATCATGCACAAACTAACTCTGATCATCGTGCCACTCCTTCCCAATACTAGGGATTTGTGACATCGTATGTATCGAAAACCGTACGTGTGCCTAACTTGAAATTCCATTCCAAAGTACATGCCAGGCATCTTCAAAACGATTTCTAAAATCTTCTTCCTCATAAATAAATCCTTCTGTAAATAGGCCGTCTAGTAATACATAATAACTTGATAGGAACGTCGATTGGCTAATTTTCACGAACCCTTCATCGACCCTTGTTCATACAGCTGCTCAAGTAACGCATTAATCTCAGCATCTCCAGCAACAGCAATATTTCTCACTGATTCCTTCAAAGGGGCAGGCGGGAAAATCATAAATCGCTTATACATCATTCCCTTCTGCTTACGAATAATAAAATCAGAACTCGAAATTAGCAGTTGCTTTAACCTTTCATCAATCGGTCGATTTTCAAATGCTTTTATACAACTTTTCATGTTTTCAATTAGCTCTGACATCACTTTGTCTGCAATAAACAAATACAATTCTTCTTTATTTTTAAAGTGGTTATAAAGGGAAGGTTTCTGAATGCCAACATCTGATGCAATCATGGCTAATGTTGTTCCTTCATATCCATGTTCTGCAAAATGAGTCAGTGCCGCTTGAATAATTCGCTCTTTCGTTGTCACTTGTATCACCTTCTCCATTTGTATTGCTTCTTCTATGTCTCCATGATACACTAACGACCGTTCGTTAATACATCGAAAGGACATATCTTATGAACATTCAGTGGTTACTCGTTATTATAGCATCTGTATTTGAAGTTGGTTGGGCGACAGGCTTGAAATATGCTGACACGTTCACACAATGGTCATTTACGGTCGTCGCCATTATTGTTAGTTTCATGTTACTCATACGAGCGGCAACACAACTTCCTACGAGTACGGTATATGCCGTTTTTGTCGCCTTAGGAACAGCGGGTACGGTTATGGTTGATTATTTCTTTTTCGGAGCCGAAATGAACGTGGGCACGCTTCTGTTTTTACTGCTTTTACTCATCGGTGTCATCGGCCTAAAAGTCGTGACCGGAGACAGCAAAGAGCAAAAGGAGGGCGTTGAATGAGCTGGATCGTATTAATTATTGCCGGTTTGTTCGAAGTGGTTGGTGTCACAGGCATTCAAATGATCGCCGCTGGCCAAAAGAAAAAGGGGTACGCTGTTCTGATCGTCGGCTTTATCATTAGCTTTACTTTGCTAGGATTAGCGATGAATACAATTCCACTCGGTATCGCTTACGCCGTATGGACAGGAATAGGGACGGTTGGTAGTGCGCTTATAGGCATGATCTTCTATCAAGAATCCAAAGATCGGGCTCGAATTTTCTTTATTCTTCTCGTTATTATTGCTGTCGTTGGCTGAGGGTCGTTTCATAACATAAGAAAAAAGCCGCAGCGTTCGTTGAGAACAACACTGCGGCTTTTTATTTATGCCTTCGACTTTTTCGTTTGTTTTCCTTCTTTTGTTAACTGTTTCCCTTCTTTTGTTAATACAATGATTAACCCGATCAGCATGAGCAACATGATAATTGAAAACGGCAATGCCGCGATAATGAGTGTATTCTGTAAGGCTTGCAAACCACCTGAATACAAAAGAACAAGTGCGGTTGCGGAGAGAAGAACACCCCATATTAACTTCAGACGGTTAGGCGGGCTGTTTGAGCCATTACTCGTTAACATACCCAGTACAAACGTTGCGGAGTCAGCTGAAGTGACTAGGAATACAAACAACGCAAACAATGTTAAAAATGACATTAATGTACCAAAGCCATAGTTACTAAAGGTGGCAAACAACATCTGTTCGGTGATGAAATCAGAAATAACTGCTACTCCATCGTGCTCTAAAGCAATGGCTGCCCCCCCAAATACGGAGAACCAAATAAATACGATAACCGTCGGAACAAGCAATACTGCTGTAACGAATTCTCGGATCGTTCTTCCACGAGAAACTCTTGCTATAAAAATGCCGACAAACGGCGCCCAAGAAATCCACCATGCCCAGTAGAACAACGTCCAATCGTTCACCCACTGTCGGTTTTCCTCGTCAAATGGTGAAATTCTAAAACTTAATCTTGGCAAGTTTTGCAAATACTCACCGATTGTATTTGTAAATAGATTTAATACGTACATTGTCGGTCCTGCTGCCAACAATAGCAAGAATATAATGGCTATGATCGACATGTTTAAGTTGCTTAATACACGAATTCCCTTGTCCAATCCTGACCAAGCTGAGACTAAGAACAACACAGTTACTAAGGCAACAATGCAACTTGTGTCCAAAAGTTCATCTCCCAACCAAACACAAAAGCCATACCACCATTAACTTGCATAGCACCAAGGCCAATGGTTGTCGCGACACCCGTTACGGTTGCCAACACCGCAATAATGTCCGTCGCTTTTCCAATCGGTCCGTTAATTCGGTCACCAAGAATTGGATGCAACGTGGAACTTATAAGGCCTGGGCGATCATGTCTAAAATTAAAATAAGCAAGGGCAAGCGCCAGAATACAGTACACTCCCCAGCCGTGCAGTCCCCAGTGAAACACCGTAAACAAAATGGCGTTGCTCACTGCTTGATCTGTTCCTAACTCACCAGTTGGGGACTGTATTGCATAGTGGCTTATAGGTTCTGCAGCGCCAAAAAACACGAGCCCAACACCCATACCGGCACTGAACAACATCGATAGCCAAGAAAGCCGGCTAAATTCCGGCTTTTCATCCGGCTTTCCTAGCTTCATCTTCCCCATCGGTCCGAACATAAAATACAGCGTTACGATTAGGAATGTTGTGACGAGAATTAAGTAGTACCAGCCAAACGTGTTGCTAATAAAGTCTTGCGCCAATGCCGTTGCATTTTCCAACCAATTCGGAACGACCGACCCGACAATCACGAGCAAAAGAATAATAATTCCTGAAATCAAAAACACATTGTCGATTCTTTTCATTTCTCCACTTGCCTCTCTTTAATGAGCTGTTGCTTTTAAGGTTGCCAACATTTGTCCTAAATATGAATGTGTAAAAACCGGTGCCACCATTTTCTATGTGCATTCATACACTAACTCTCAGTTCACACTAGGAGGGAGTACACGTGTATGCAACGACATAACGATGAAATTGAAAAACTTAAAATTCCGAGTGCATATGTAGCCCTCATGCATCAGTCATTGCGGTCGATGATGGTACCAGGTACATCTACTGCTGACATTGAAAAATTTGTTCGTGATTTTGCGAAACGAAACGGCGTGACGTGTGCACAAATTGGGTATAAAGGCTACCCGTTTGCAACTTGTGCGGCTGTTAATGATGTCATTGCACATGGTTTTCCAAATCCAACCCCGCTTCAAGACGGAGATATTGTTACGATAGATACCGTTTTTGATGTGGATGGATGGAAAGGGGACTCTGCTTGGACGTATGCGATAGGACAAATCGATGAATGTGCCAAGAGGCTGTTGGACGTTACAAAACAGTGCCTTTATAAAGGTATTGACAAGGCAGTAGGCAATCGTACAGGTGACATCGGCTATGCAATTCAAACTCATGCAGAAGTTCATGGGTTTAGCGTAGCTCGAGATCTGCTCGCGCATGGCATAGGTAGACACATTCACGAGCCCCCTGTTTTCCAGCATTTTGGTGAGCCCGGAACCGGTCCTCTTCTCCAAGAAGGTATGGTCATCACTATCGAGCCAATGATTAACGAAGGGACTTATGATATGTACATGGATGAAGATGGCTGGACAGTCCGGACGCAGGATGGAAAACGGTCTGCACAGTTTGAGCATACCATCGTCATTACCGACACTGATCCACTTATTTTAACAGAACAAAATAAATAACAAACTACTTTTTTTAAAAATTTACTGTTTTTATCCAAAGAAAAAATGCGCTCCCCCGATCCCTATGGGGGAGCGCATTTTTCAAAGATGGTTAATAACTTGCGTCATCTCCATCTGTTAAATACGCACCACTAATGTCATATACACCGTTTGGAAGTTGAATAAATCCTTCAACTTCATTGGAAATACCTACTCTAAACTCATCGTGCACCGTAAAGATTTTTGGTGCATCGTCAATGATAATTTGTTGAGCTTCCGCATATAGCTCTACTCTTCGGTCATCATCTTCTTCGTATCTAGCTTCGTCTAATAGGTCATCTACTTCTGAATTACTATAGAATGTACGGTTCCCCGAAGCCCCGTGCTCATCGGTATGATACAACGAGTACATCCCGTAATCCGCGTCCCCTGTAACTGTCGTCCAGCCGAGCACGACCATGTCGTGCTGTCCATTCGCTGAATTATCGAGTAGTGAACTCCACTCTTGTTGATCAAGAGAGATGTTAATATTAAATTCGCTCAACTGATCTTGAACAATCTCTGCCATTTGAATGCTTAGTGGGTTCGATTCATCCACGAGTAGCGAAGCGTCAAATCCATCTTCATAACCAGCTGCATCTAACAATTCTTGTGCCTCTTCTGGGTTATACTCCAAAGGCGTCAACCCTTCACTGTACCCAAATACGAGAGGGTTCAAAGGACCAATCGCTTCTGACCCATATCCTTCATAGATACCTTGAACGATCGTTGATTTATCCACTGCCATCGCAACCGCTCGGCGAACATCGGGATCATCAAATGGCTCCACTTCATTGTTCATCCCAATATAATCAAGACGTAGACTCTCTACAGTTGATACATCAGCGTTTTCAAGATTTTCAATTTGTGACATGTTAATCGGCTCAATGTCATCAATAACGTGTGCTTCTCCAGTCTCTAACTGACCAATCCGTGTCGATTGTTCTGGCACGACGCTGTAAGTTGCGGTATCAAGGTAGGTTAGCTCACCCCAATAGTCTTCATTTCTAGTGAGTACGACTTCGTTTCCTTGATCCCAGTTTTCTAACATAAATGGTCCCGTACCGACAGGCTCAAGGTCGAGGTTTCTCTCACCATTCGCTTCTTCCTCAATCGCTTGGGCACTGATCATTCCCCCACCGTCATGGGCAAGGTTTGCTGCTAATGGCGCAAACGGGAATTCAGTTATAATTTGAACCGTATAGTCATCAACAATTTCAATCTCATCAATCATTTCATACATAAAATTCTTCGGTGAAGCCGTCTCTTCATCGAGTACACGCTCTAATGTCGCTTGAACAGACTCCGCATTAAACGGTGTGCCATCTGTAAACGTTACATCTTCACGTAAAGTAAACTCCCAAGTGTATTCATCCAATTGTTCAAAGTCTTCAGCCAATTCAGGTTGGATTTCCATATTCTCATCATGATTGACGAGCTTTTCATAAATGTTCGTTCGGATATGTGTAGAAGCCGTGTCATTCGAACCATGCGGATCAAGGGATACAGCATCACGGAATACAGCTATTTGTAAATTCCCACCTTGTTGTGCTCTCCCGTCTCAGCAGTATCATCCCCATTGTCATCGTCATCTGCTTCATCATCAGGATCATCTTCTGTTTCCTCAGTATCTGAGCCTTCTTCTACCGTGTCATCATCAACAGGATCACTTGAACATGCTGCCATCAACCCTGCAAACGTTAAAACAGCAACACCGCTAACAATTCCCCTTTTGAATTTTCTCATTTTTTATCCCCCTTATCGATCCTTGCAATAATATGATCAAGATCATTGTAGCTTTTTATCTCGTGATAGACAAGATGTTATTTTTTTCCTAGTTTAAATATACAGATAATGTATTCGAACTAGAAGCAATCTATAGTAAGTTGAATTAAATAATTCCCTTAAGAACCCGTGGTAAGCTTGATAAAGTTTAAACTGTGCTCGAGTTGGGGAAAATCGCAGGAAAAGCGGTATATTCTCATAAACTAGGGAACAGCTTACCAGGTCACATGTACATCCCCGCCCTGAAGTACCAAAATGTTGTCAGCGCGCGCTACGCCGAACCAAGTCCGATTTGGTTTCTGCCCTGCTAGGTCCGACAGGTTGTTTACTTATGGACATTAAATCTGCGCTCCAGTTGGAACAAACTGCGCAGGAGTTTAGCGGAATGAGCGCAGAATGGCACCAAGCACCGCGCTTTCCCTCCAACCCAACAACCACAGCGCAAATCAGGAAAATCTGATGTTCATTCTATCTAGATCGCCCATCGCCAGAAATTCCCAAGAATACAGAGCCATCGCCACTGCTCGTGCAGAAAATCGTGAAAAACGATCTAGATCATCAAGAAAACGATCTATATGGAATGAACTAAACCTTTTCCTGATTAGCACAGTTAGTTGGTGCTTTTCACTGTTGGGGGATGGTTGTAGTCCAGACTACAAGTGCAACATCGGTGGTCAAAGTACGCCCACCTTGTTTTCTATGCACTCCAAAGCACAAGTGCAACATCGGTGGCCCCAAAAGACGTCCACCGTGTTTTCTTTATACTCCAGAGCACAAGTGCGACATCGGTTCACGTTTCTGCCTCCTGGATAAGGTGTGTGGAAAGATGTCCAAATGCCCCATATATTCATTTATGTGACACTTGGAAAAGAAATATCATCATTTTAAACGTGGATGCGCACATAAACGGAGTCAACGGTCACAAATTGCGATATATGTGACCGTTGAGGGCCGAAAGTGCCCGGTTTGAGGCTGGATTGTCACATCCGTGACAGGTCATAATATTCCTTGCGCCAGGTGGTGATTATCAATCACATCTTTTTACCCTTCGGCCAACGTTTTCCGTGTTGTCCGCAATCCTTGCAGTGACGAACAACGGATGGCAGCGAAGTTGTTGAAGTGAGATGAACTTCAACAGACAATAGGTGGGCGTTTGCCTGTAAAGACCGATCTCGGTCATCGGATTCAGTGAATTTCTTTCGTTCAACTTATCTAGATCGCCCAGTATCTGGATAAAACCGACGTTTTACCGCGATCTAGATTGTTTCGGGGGGATCTAGATCAGCTACCCCCTAAAAATCCCCAAGCATTACACAACTAGAGGTTCATGTTTGCAAACGCCACATCAAACTCGGTAGATCGCGTATCTCCCATTTATTAAAACCTTGAGCCCAAACAAGATTGTACTCCGATCACCGGTTATTGAATTTTATCGTTCGGTATATAATTCCCATTCTCCATCTTCAATGATGACATACACTTCGCCGTGTTCAGCGGTTCCAAACAAATCAATGCCTTTTTCGTGTATACGTTCGACCACTTCATCATGAGGATGACCGTACTCATTGTCTGCACCAGCAGAATAGATCGCAGCTTCAGGATCTACTGCATCTAAGAACGGGGCCGTGTTTGACGTCGATGAACCGTGATGCCCCGCATGAAAAATGTCGGCTTGTAGACGTTCTGGCTGTTGTAGCATTTGTTCTTCGGCATCCTCTTCTGCGTCACCTGTAAAGAGCATCTGAACACCTTCAACCTCAATGCGCATCGCAATTGAACCGTCATTAAGATTCCCCGTCAGTTGATCAGGCCCTACAACCTCAATCTGGAATTGTCCAACGTTCGTATCATCCCTGCGCGTGGTTCTTCATAATCTGCATCACTCTCAAGGATGGCGTCAACGATTCTTTCATACGTTAAAGATGTATGTTCTTCCCCACTCATCCACACTTCTGACACGTCATATTGATTCAATATGACATCCGCATTACCGATATGGTCTGCATGAGGATGTGTTAAAACTAAGAGATCAATCGTTCCAACCTCATCCTCTTCTAAGTACGAAAGAATGCGATCATCGTCATGTCTACCTGTATCGATAAGAATTGTAGTTTCACCGTCGCGGAGCAGTGTACTATCCCTTTGCCCTACGTCATAAAATACAATTTCTGCATGGTTCCACGCACTTTCTCCATCCGTATCTCGTTCTGCACCCCTGCTCTCTTCAAAATCACAGCCAACCGCAAGAAGGGCTAGGCATAACACAGGCATCCATTTGCCTAAACTGTTCATTTCATCGTTCCTTTCTGAGCTTTACAATTGCTTAGAAGCTTTCGGAATTATACTACTGAAAATCCTATAAATACAAGTGCCTTTAAGAATGTTTGCGCTCTTATAAAACCGATGGCAAAATAGTAAGGAGTAAGAAAAACTGAGGAGGGCGCCTATGTCACAAATTGAACAGCACTTAAAAGCGAATCGTGAACGTCATTTGCAAGAATTGAAAAACTACCTTGCCATCCCGAGTGTGAGTGCACTATCTGAGCATAAAGAGGATACAAGAAAAGCTGCGGAATGGACTGCCGAGCAACTGAAAACAATCGGTCTGGAACACGTTGAGATTATGGAAACAAACGGCCATCCTGTCGTTTACGGTGATTGGCTCCGTGCGAGCGATAAACCGACGGTACTCATTTATGGGCATTATGATGTTCAACCTGTCGACCCCCTTGAACTGTGGGAAACGCCCCCTTTTGAGGCGAGTATCCGTGATAACAAAATTTATGCACGCGGGGCTACAGATGATAAAGGGCAAACGTTTATGCACATTAAAGCGTTGGAGACATTGTTGAATGTCAACGGTGAATTGCCAATCAATGTAAAAGTAATGATTGAAGGGGAAGAAGAAGTGGGCAGTCCGAATTTGGACGCGTTCGTGGATACGTACAAAGAAAAGCTCCAGTCTGACATTCTCGTTATCTCTGACACGACGATGATTGAGAAAGGGAAACCGACGGTATGCTATGGCCTGCGTGGGCTTGCTGGGTTGCAAGTGGACCTAAAGGGAGCAAAAGGGGACCTTCACTCTGGCCTTTACGGCGGCGGTGTACAAAACCCTCTTCACGCATTAACGAAACTGCTCGCGTCCATGCATGACGAAAACGGTAAAATTACTGTGGACGGTTTTTATGATGGGGTTATCGCGCTTACAGATGAAGAACGGCGCGCCTATGATGCGTTGAACTTCGATGAACAAGCCCTTACTAAAGAGCTCGACGTCCCTGAATTGTACGGTGAAGAAGGGTACAGTTTCTTAGAGCGAACATGGGTACGACCAACGCTTGAAATGAATGGCATGCATGGTGGTTTTCAAGGAGAAGGCGTGAAAACTGTTCTACCATCCGAAGCATCTGCCAAAATTAGTTGCCGCCTCGTTCCTGGGCAAGATCCTGATGACATTTTGGAAAAGTTGTATGCGCATATTGAAGCACACACTCCAGCAGGTGTGACAGTAAAGACGACACCATTTGATAAAGGCAAGCCTTTCTTAACACCGTATGATCACCCGGCCATCCAAGCAGCAGGTGATGCGCTCGAGTCTGTATACAATGAAAAAACGGCATACACGCGCATGGGTGGATCCTTGCCGATTGCCGAAACCTTTAGTGAGATTCTAGATGTGCCGATTGTCTTGATGGGCTTCGGGCTTCCATCTGAGAACTTCCATGCCCCTAATGAACATTTTCACCTTGAAAACTTCGACCAAGGACTGCGCGCCATTTGTGATTATTATACACGTGTCGCCAACCTAGACTTAGACTGAAGGAACATTTGTTCCTTCAGTTTTTTTATGTTCCCTCAGCAACTCGATTCGGTTTACGTTTATGAATATATTTTCCGAGTAGAATTCCAATCTCGTAAAGAACAATAAACGGAACGACGACGAGAATATCGGTCAAAAAGTCTGGTGGGGTGATGAGGACAGAAATACAGAACAGTACAAAGTAAGCGTATTTACGAATTTTCCCGAGGGAATAAGGATCGATGAGTCCAAACGATGTGAGCGCCATAATGATTAACGGAAGCTCAAACAAAAATCCAGCTGGAATGGTTGTCATCACCACGAAAGAAAAATATTCGGATGCGGTAATCATCATATCAAAGTGAAGCTCACCCAATTCGATTAAAAATGAAAAAGCAAGCGGATGGATGACGAAAAAACCAAATGCTAATCCAATGATAAAAAAAACAAAAATCGCCGGTATGTAGTTAAAAAGAATACTTGCTTCTTTTTTGCTTAGCGCAGGTTTTACGAAATTCCAAGCCTCTAAAGCAAGGTATGGTGCAGAAAACCCTAAACCGAGCACACCTGCAAGTGTGAAGTAGAGTTTAATCGCATCAAGCGGTCCTAACATAACAAGATTTGCATCTCCAATGAGAACATCCATATAAAAACGCAGCAATATAAATAAAGCAATAAATGCAATCGCGTACACAATTAAAGATCGGATAATGGCCCCTCTGAGCACGGTGATATGTTCTAAGGTAGGTTGTTTATCCATTTGTTCATTCGTCATCACGTCGGTATAGTCCCTCCTCTTTGCTAGTGATCTTACTATCCCCAGCAATCCAAAAAACATACTTTAAAGGAATAGTACACCAATGTTTGGCAAATGCTGAGAGAGAACTTACCTTTGAGGAGTGAAACGATGCCACCTGTAACGAGAAGTTTAGAACAAGAATTCGAATTTGTTTTGCAACGATTCATTGCTAATGAACATAGCCTAGCTCTTTTGCGTTGGGACAGCTATATGTATGGATCTACGAAAGGTGCTCAAATGAGAGCACACTTAATGGGGACTTTAGCCGAAGATACGTACAGACATCTCACATCAGAATCTGTAAAACAAGTCGTTGAACAATTAGATCCAAATGATTTACCTACTGGAATGTTGTCGAGTTTTACTTATATTCAAAAACAAGCACGTCGTTTAGAAAAGATTCCTTACGAGTGGTATACCAAATATGAGAAACACGCTGCCAAGGCGATGCAAATGTGGACAGAAGCACGAAAAGCAAATGACTTTTCCGTTTTCCGGCCGTTTTTTGACCGGCTGGTAGCATTGCAAATGGATTATGCCGATTACGCAGGCTTCGGAGATGATCGGTACGGTGCCATTTTAGATCTCCGAGAAGATGGTCTAACTTCTGAGCAAGTAGATGCGTGGTTCCAACAATTGCAAGAAGTCGTTTTACCACTACTCTCCCACGTGAAACAATCAAACAAACAACCGAAAACTGGCTTCCTATTCGAGGAGATCGAAATTGAAGAACAAATGGATGTTGCAAAATCTTTATTTGAACTTACAAACTTTGACTTTGAGAGTGGACGCATCGATTCATCAATTCATCCTTACTTCGTCTCATTATCACCAGAGGACGTACGCGTAGGCATCTCTGCTCCATCTGCAAAAGAGTTCAAGAAGATGATGAAAGAAACGCTTTATTCATGTGGACAAAGCTTGTTCGCGCAAACGAGCAATCACTTGCTACAAGCAGAAGTACCTGCCAGCATGCAACAAGCGTACGGGCTGCTGTTCTCCTCATTTATTAGCAAAAGCAAATCATTTCTTCTACAGTGCAAAGAGCAATTACCTGATGCCATTCACCGTTACTCTATTGATGAACTTCACGCTGGCATGAACGCTGTTGACTTTACTATCGTCAAAAATGATTCGAGCGAGCTCATGGCCCCTCTGCATCTGCAGATTGGCTATGAACTAGAAAAAGCCATCATGAATGGGGAAATTGCCACACGTGACTTGCCTCACGTATGGGCAGATAAAGCAGGCGACTATTTGTCTCTTGCCACACCACATGACCTCGGAGGTATTCTCCAAGAATATCATTTCGCCACGGCTGACTTTGGATCCCAAGCTGTTGAACTAAAGAGCTATCTACAAGCAGCCACCCTCTATCAAACCGTACAAAAAGAAGGGGACACCGATTCGTTGTCCGCAAAAGTTGACCGACTGCGGCAACTCATCGCAACACCACAAAAAAAGACATCGACCAAAGATTTTAGCGATTGGCTCTCTCTGACGTATACGTCAATCTACTAACTGATAACTCCCACCCCGAAAGGAGTGGGGTTTCTCGTTAAAAAAAGTAAATATGCCCCTCTGAAAGACTGTGCTGCTGTTGATTTTAGTGAAGGAAGATGTTAGAGAGCAATCTAAATACTGAACTTTACATTCTGCAGTAATAAAAATTACACACCCCGTCACGTTCGCTACCACCTCGAGCTGAGGGAGAACGACCATCATCCAACAATACAAAGAAGTAAGAGTTCTCATCTGTCCTTTGCCGAGGTTGTGGTGATTTTTGTTCACATCAACGTCAAGTCTCATGATATTTGGGGATTTTTAGGAGATGGGTGATCTCTATAGAATGAACTTAACATTTTCCTAATTGCAGAGTTTGTTGCTTTCCACTGCAGGCGGATGCTTGTACTCCAGAGCATAAGGGCAACATCGGCGGCCAAAAGACAGCCACCGTGTTTTCTTTACCGCGGAGGACCGGCCGAGCCTCCTCGGTCTAACGACCTGCGGAGTCTCGTCTCGGCCCAACTTCTACAGGCGTCACCGCCTTTCGTTCCAATCAACGGTACTGCATAGACGACGTCGCTGAACTGGGGTTGCTCAATATTGGCATTCAACTCGATCCGTACACTTTGGAGGCCAATAGCAGTAGATACCCATCTTTTCTACGTCTATTGTAACCGATGACGATCGATCTCAAAGTCGATGAACTTTAGGCTTTAACCGGTGGTCTACCATTCGTTTGTGAAGAAATTCTTCAGTTCGACTTATATAGATCACGTCCGAAACAATCTAGATCGCGGTCAAACGATGATATTCACCAAAGACTGGGCGATCTAGATCGCCAACAACCTAGATAAGATCAACTAAATAAATTCTTCAAGAACCAGTGGTAAGCTTGGTAAAGTGGAACCTGTGCTCGAGTTGAGGAACATCGCAGGAAAAGCGGTGTATTCTCATAAACTAGGGAGCAGATTACCGGGTCACGTGTACATCCCAGGCCCGAAGTACCAACATGTTGTTGGCGCGAGCCGCGCCGAACCGAGTCCGGTTTGGCTTCGGCCCTGCTGGGGCAGACAGGTTGCTTGAAAATGCGCGCAAGTTTAGAGGATATGAGCGCCGAAAAGTTAAACTAGCGCACAAAATGGCACCCAGCACCGCGCTCCCCCTCCAACCCGTCAATCAACAGCGCAAATCAAGAACATCTTACGTTCATTCTATGTAGATCGTTTAGAACACCGCAGTTTACTTGAGAATAGCCAATCGATTAACGTTCGTTTCTATATCAAAAGACATCCCCATCTACTCATATCAACCTCAAGAGCTAATAACCTTGGGCACCAGAGGTGCCCAAGGCCCTCCAAACGGTCTCCGGCATGACTCATACCGACCTCTTGTTGGCTGTGTAACCGAAAAGGGGGGGGGATTTCTTACAACGAACACATGGAATGGAGGCTGATGTAGTTAGAACCCCCGGAACCCATGTATTTCTTTATTTTAACGTAATATAGACTTCTAAATTGCGGTATATCGTGTTCATGCGCTGAAACCGAACGCGCCCCAGACAAAACCGAGTAATTATCACTATACCCTCACACTGGCAACACTCGATTTTACGTAGTCTTCCTGCCCAGTCAGACAGGGCATGGTTGTTTTCGGAGAGCGGGTTCACCCCCAACTACGTAAATAACCTTGCCAACTGGCAAGGTTATTTAGGATACTTCATAAGCAAATGACTAAGCTTCACGATCGGGTTTATCCAAGGTATCTTCTTTTGGAGTAGCAGCCGGAGCATCTTCGAAGATCTGGGTTGTGGACTTTTTGAATTCAGTAATGGTTTTACCAAAGGCCCCACCAATCTCCGGCAGTTTTTTGGGTCCAAAAATTAAAAGAGCTAACAGAGAAATCAAGATAAGGCTTGGGATTCCGACGTTAAATGGACTCATATGTTCACCTCCTGTTTTCTTACTTGTTAGACTGCTCCAATTTCCCATTTTTTATCAAAAAAAAATGTACAGCAAAGAAAAACTTTGCTGTACGGGTGACGCTATTCATGTAATGACTGATGAGATCGATATACGTTGCCACGCCAACGCTCAACACCCGCTCATCATAGTCAAATGACGGGTGATGGTGCCCTGCTGCCAGCGGAGTGCCAAAGATCATGTACGTAGCCTCTCCACCTTCATTTTGAACGTCTGTCATGAGTACTGCGGCATCTTCTGATGCACCAATTGGGAGGGTCGGTATAATTGTATCCACAAACGGATTCGCCTCGGTTGCAGCGGTCAGCCGATTGACCCAAACGTCATCGCACCTAGCGGTCATGCCATGGCCAACTACTTCTATATTGGCTTTAACATTGCTCATTAACGCCGCGGCTTTTGCCACGCGCTGTACTTCGTCAAACATATACGTGTCCAACTTATCCGTCTGTCCTCGTGTTTCTCCTTGAAGGGCCGCTCGGTCAGGAATGACATTTCGACCACT
The DNA here is from genome assembly GCF_000698145.1 of Geomicrobium sp. JCM 19039. Classification (GTDB taxonomy): domain Bacteria; phylum Bacillota; class Bacilli; order Bacillales; family Marinococcaceae; genus Geomicrobium_A. The sequence continues at coordinate 235,921 of NZ_BAXB01000001.1, read as the reverse complement.
TCCAGACCTTAGCGTGCCGATATTAATGCGCGTTGTTCCATCGCTATGCCTTGGGATGGCAAGAGCATTTTGCACGAACGCCGATGCCGCGACCATCGCATTCTTACCTGTCTCGGGATATGCTCCGGCGTGGGCAGCTTTTCCTGTGAACGTGAGATCAAATTTAGTCGTGGCCAGAAAACCAGTGGTCGTTGCCGCGATTTGGCCGATTTCTCGATCTTGGATGCCGATATGACCGGATAGAAAATAGTCTGCACCAGTGAGCCACCCTTTAGCTGCCATCGTTTTTGCCCCGCGACTGCCCTCTTCCGCAGGTTGAAACAACAACGTAAAGGTTCCGACAAGCTCATCTTGATGATGAGAAATGTAATGCGCAACAGCTAGACCGATCGCTGTATGCCCGTCGTGCCCACACGCATGCATGTTCCCGGCAATCGTTGATTGAAACGATTCTTTAAACGGTAGATGGTTGTCGTCTGTCGCCTCTGTAATTGGCAGTCCATCAATATCAAAGCGAAGTACAGTATGTGCCCCAGTTCGTCCTGTATCTAGACGCGCAACAACACCTGTCGTTCCGTTTTTCATCTTGTCGAGCAATGCAGTTGGAACGCCATACTCTTTCGCCCGCAGCATCGCTTCGTCCAACTCTTCTTGGTCGGGAACACCTAAACGCTCATCTGCAGCGATGGCATCCGCTCCTACGTGCAGTAAGAACCCCGTGCCTTCAAGTTTCTCTACAATTTTGGCGGTCGTAACAAACTCCGTCCAACCTACTTCCGGAACTCGGTGGAATTCTCGCCTCCAACTAACGAAGCGCTCTTCATTTTGCTCGACCCATTCATGACTTCTCATGTTGTCACCGTTCTTTCATGTTTTCTTCCATCGTAACACGAAAAAAATTACCGGTGTTGTTCATAAACAATTGCTTGAGAGCTTCGTTGCAACTTCTCATATTCTTCGTCAGTAAGTGAAGGTAAGTCCATCGTTCCGACATTCTCCAACACTTGCTCCACTGAACTTGCTCCCGCAGTAACCGTTGAGACAGCAGGGTGATGAAGCACATAACGAATGGCCAGTTGAGCGGGTGTACCCAAGTGTCTCATTGACGCCAGCGCATCCGCCGCAAACTGCACTTCGCCTTTCGTATAATCTAAGAAACCTTCTTTAGGCGTCTTCACTTCCGATCTTTCTGTTAACATGCCTTTTGCGACCGGACCTCTTACGATGACACCGATGTCATTTTGATGGAGAAAATCTAACATCGATTCTTCAGGTCTTCTGTCCAGCAAGTTGTATTGCATCATGACACTCGTCATCCCTGAATCCGCGTATTCCTTTATGACATTCGGTCGAATTGAAGAAATGCCAAACGCACGAATGAACCCTTCTTGCTTCAATTCTTGGAACGCCTCAATCGTCTCGTCAATCGGATCATCAATCGTTCCACCGTGCAATTGATACACATCAAGATAATCGGTACCTAATCGTCGCAAGCTGTTTTTACACGCCTCTTTAATATATGCTTTAGAAGGATCCCAAAACCAATCATTCCGCCTTCTTGCCAATGGTTCCCTCCTTTAGACGCCAGCACAAGTTGCTCTCTTCTGCCTTTGATGATTTCACCGACGATCTCTTCATTTTTTCCGAATTGATACAGATCTGCGGTGTCCACATAATTCATGCCTTTTTCTATACCTGCTTCAAGGACGAGCCTTGCTTCTTCTATGTTTTCAGAAAGACTCATCGTTCCAAAGCCAATTTCACTAACATGAATATCTGACTTCCCTAGTCTACGCATTTTCATATGTTTTCCTCCTTCAACGTTCTTAGTCCACATTTACCCGTTTTCGCTTCGGTTCATACGTACATTTGCGCTTGTTGTTTTGACAGTTTTTTGTCAAAATAGACAATAGTCGTGATTTAAAAGAATGGAGGACCCATTATGAAGACTTACGAACAGTTGCAGCAGACCATTCAGAAAAAAGTGATCGGTCAAGATGGGGTGATTGAGTTGATGACAATCGCCTTATTAAATCATGGGCATGTGTTGCTTGAGAGTGTGCCCGGTACAGGAAAAACGTTATTAGCAAAAACGTTTGCTTCTGCGCTACATATGTCTTTTAGTCGCATTCAGTTTACCCCAGACATTTTGCCGAGCGACGTTACCGGCTTACGTTTTTTTCATCCGAAGCATCAGGAGTTTCAATTAGAAAAAGGGTCTGTATTTACGAATGTGCTCCTTGCTGATGAAATCAACCGCGCCACACCGAAAACACAATCATCATTATTAGAAGTCATGGAAGAGAGACAAGTGACAATTGACGGGGAAACACATCTAATCGACGGGCCTTTTATCGTGATTGCAACGCAAAACCCAGTCGAATCTCAACAAGGAACATATGCACTTCCTGCCGCTCAATTGGACAGATTTTTCTTAAAAGTCCCAATGAAGTACCCGGATGTTGAGCAAGAGCGAACAATTTTACATACACATGCCTCCCCTTCAACAGAAGAGATAGAACCCGTATTAACAAAAGAAGAGATCTTCTCTCTCCAGGAACAAGTCGATCTTATTACTGTCGACCAAGATATCGAAACGTACCTTTTGACACTCGCCCAAGAGACACGAAATCACCCGCTTATTGAAGTGGGTATCAGTCCTCGGGGAACGCTCGCTTGGCTTCGAGCAGCAAAAGGGATGGCTTTTCTACGCGAGCGAAGTTACGTTCATCCAAGTGATCTACAAGACACCGCTCCATATGTCATCGCTCACCGACTTCTTTTGTCCACAGAGGGTACATGACAAAAGGGGCCGATCAAATTCTAAAAGATATCCTTCATGAAGTTCCAGTCCCTGTTGAGGCGAATGAAGCATGAACCGGACCGTTGAGAGCTCGCGTGTCACAGGCATCGCTACGCTAGCCTTTTCACTATCTTTAGTCTTCGCTTTAATTCAAGCGAAGCCTTATGGTTATTGCTTTCCGTTTTTGGCGTGTTATGGGTAGGTGTCTCAAACGTAATACTCAACCGCCTTGGTACGCAAATTGCACTCACCGAGACTGGAAACAAAAGGCGGTATCATATCGACCATGAAGGTGCATTTGAATTTACGATTCGCAATGACGGTCTGCCCATTTACCAAGCAACACTCATCATTCAATTCGATAACAATGTCAATCCGATTGATGTTGAGAAGACAACGAGTTCTGGCGAAGGCATTCATGAGGTTCGGACTCGGATCACGTTAGGATACCGCTCTGAAAAAACAATCCATATTCCTTTTGTTGCTTTTGAACGGGGGATCGGTCGCATTCGTTCAATTCGCATTGACATTCCGAACTGGGCAGGATTTGGGCATGTGGAACTTCGCTATTACCATACGCTCAAGCAAGAAGCACTTGTTTTTCCGAAGCTTCTCCCTGTTGCTGAAACGGAAAAGCCACTCACCCAATTTGAAGGAGACTTTCCTAAACCTTTTGCATTGTTTCAAGATCGCATGTTGCCCGTTAGCGTTCGCGATTATCAATTTGGGGATGATTTCAAAGATATTCATTGGAAAGCGAGTGCAAAAATGCAAAAGCTTCAAACGAAACAATATGAAACGATTACAGATCAAAGTGTACTTCTCACCGTTAACATCACTTCCGACTATGGACTTTCTAAAGATTTAGATGCCCTCGTAGAGCATAGCGCATTTATTGCGAACGAAGTATTAGGAGAGGACATGGCTTTTGGACTTGCCATGAACCGAATGACATTTGGCAGTTTTCGGTTCATGCACACGCAAGCAGGAACGGGTAATGAACAGCTGCTCTATTTACTCGAACAGTTGGCTTCTGTAACGAAGGGACGTACACTTACAACGTCCTATACGAAATTGCTTTCACATCTCATCTATCAGCGGGAACATCCCGTTCATTGGATTCATGCTGGAGAGCGCACCCAAGAGGTTGATGAGATGCTTCATCACTTGCATAGAAACGGTCAACCGCTGAGCATTTTGCACCTGCACGAAGAAACCGCTTATTTATCCCCGTATACGCCACTCGAACAAGGGGGGAGAGATCATGGCTCGTAAGATTATGTTCGGTTTCTACACTGGAATTGAAGTGAATCTATTACTCGGATTATTCTATGTGATCTATGCACTCATTTCACCGAGCTTTCCATTGCTCCAACTCGTTTTGTTCGTGTTCACTTGCTCATTCGTTCTCGTATGGGCTGTAGAAACGCCAAAAAAAAAGCAAAGACTTTTCATTATTGGGGCTTTACTTCTCCTATTTGTCGTTGGGTGGGGTGTGTATCAAATCATACTCATTCCAGTACTTCTCATTCAATTGCTCGTGATGTATCGAATTATTTCTCATCAACCGTTTTCGGTATTTGAGCGACTCGTTGGGAGATTCCTTGTTTTAATCGGGATGAACGTGATGGTCGTCGCTTTTCTCCAAAGTTTCGGGGCAACACTTCCAGTAACGGAGTTGTTTTTTTACTTAGCGAGTATGACAATCACCGCAATCACGTATTTAACGTTATCTTTTATGAGTACAAATAACGGCAAAAGTAACCAAACGCTCATTGCATGGCAAGGTGGACTCATTGGAGCTTTATTGCTCATTTTAACGGTCATCTATTTCAATTTATCCATTATTGAACGAATGGTAGCAATGATCATTGAAGGTTTACTCACGTTACTAACGTTCATCGTCACACCCATTTTCCAACTATTTGGAATGCTGTTTGCGTTAATCGCTCCAGAAGATGTGGAACCTCCCCTTGAAGCAGAAATCGAGATGGGCGCAGGTTCTCTTGAAGAACAGGAAACGTACGTTCCAACTGAACTGTTTGACATCACTTGGATCTTTGCGACACTCACGTTTCTCGTTTGTATCGTGTTGGCTGTCATCTTCATACGAAAAGTGATCCGCGGAAATGAAGATTACGCACAAAACAACCACCTCGTCCAAAATGCTTCATCTGGACTGCAAAAAACATTAACAAATCGATTTAAAAACCTTTATTCCGCTCCAGACAAACAACAGCTTATTCGAAAAGAAGTCGAGAAATTGGAACAGTACGCTAAGAAAAAAGAGGTGCCAAGAGACCCTAGGCAAACCATTCATCAATGGTTGCTCATTGTGACGAAAAATCTCACTGACTTTGATTTAACATCGTACGTTGATGTGTACGAAGGTGCCCGCTATGGTCACCGAACGATTGATGAACGAGACACTGACTGGTTTAAAAAAGAAACGAAACGAATTAAGAAACATTTGAAAAACTAGAAAACCCGAGCCTCTGCTCGGGTTTTCTAAATAAGTTGAACGAAAGAAATTCACTGAATCCGATGACTGAGATCGGTCTTTGCGAGTGAATGCTTGCATATTGGGTGTTGAAATTCATCTGTTTGCCGATCGTTGTTCGTCACTGTAAGGGTTGCGGACAACACGAAAAACGTTTGCCGAAGGGTAAAAAGTCGTGACCTAGGGTCACCACCTGGCACAAGCGTGTGATGGCCGGTCACGTATGTGACAATCCAGCCCTCAAACCTGGCACTTTCGGCACGCAACTGTCACAAATCGCAATATTTGTGACAGTTGGCACCGTTTATGTGCGCATTCACGTTTAAAATGATGATTTTTCTTTCTCAAGTGTCACATTAATGAATATATGGGGCATTTGGACTTCTTTCCACACACCGTAGCCAAGAGGCAGAAACGTGAATCTTGTCGCCCTTGTGTTCTGGAGTATAAAGAAAACACGGTGGACGTCTTTTGGGGCCACCGATGTTGCACTTATGCTCTGGAGTGCATTGAAAACACGGGGGCCGATTTTTGGCCTCCAATGTTGCACTTGTAGTCTGAATTATAAGTTTGATATCAACTTTAAATACCGCTTTAGAGGTGATGATTCTCGCATAAAGGAGGCGATGATAGTGACTGCCCTTGCCCTCTATAACGATTACGATTGGCACATCTTTTTACACGTGGGCATTCTCGATGAGCGCATTCCGTGCATTTCTTTTTATTCACCATCGATCGTTTTACAATTTGAATTACTGTCGATGCAAGAGTAATCCTCTCTTCCCCATATCGTTTGTCACTTTAATCATGAACATTAACGACGATGTAGTACTTTTGCTTTCACAGCAAGAGTTATTCTCCGTCTGCCTCGGAATATCCCTCAATGAGTACCAAATGTTTCATCATATCCCAAGCATATCGTTTGTGGTTTTATCAGTTTATCTTTATACTGATAAATAAGGAGGTCATTCTATGGACCACACATCGACACATGACCGCCGACTCGCCATATTATTATGGTTTAGGTTGGCTCGTTTCTACAATCAAAGCATTAAAGCCTCCAATAAACACCTTGAACAGTGGCAGTTAACGACCGCGCAATTTGATCTACTCGTACAAGTAGGCGCCCATCAGCCCGTAACTCAGCAACATTTAGCTGAAAAGCTACTCGTTACAAAAGGGAACATTACACACCTCGTTAAAAAGATGGAAGAACGTGGCCTGATTATGAGGCAGCAAGATTGGAAAACCAAATACTTGTCTTTAACAGACGAAGGAACCACCTTCTACGAGGAAGTTGTTCCGCAGCAAGAACAGTTTCAAATTGACCAATTTGCTGAGCTTGATACGGCTGATCAAAAAGAACTGCTTCGACTGCTCAATATACTTCATAAACAAGGAGAGAATTAACTTGCACTTACGTGGCATTCATCACGTGTCCGCCATCACCGCCCATGCAAGCGCAAATTATGACTTTTACACGAAAATTCTAGGCTTAAGACTCGTGAAAAAATCTGTTAATCAAGACGACCTAGGCGTATATCATTTGTTTTATGGTGATCAAACTGGAACCCCAGGATCAAAGATCACGTTCTTTGAAATGCCAGAAGCTGAAGTGAACAAACACGGGTCAGGTAGCATTTCAAGCACTTCATTTCGAGTGGCCAATGAACAGGCGTTGCAGTATTGGAAAGAACGCTTTCTCGACAAAAACATTGAACACGGAGTAATCAGTCGCTGGGCCGGAAAACTCGTCCTTCCTTTTCAAGACTTCGAAGGGCAACGATTGAGGATCGTCTCGAATGATCCGGACACCCCCTCGCCAGATGGTTCACCTTGGCAGCACTCTCCCGTCCTGAATCAAAAGCGATTCACGGGTTGGGTCCTATTGAGATTAGTGTGCGAAATGAAAAGCCAACCCTAAAGTTACTCACAACGGTATTTGGCATGCATGTCGTACACGAAGAAACAGTAGATGAAAAGAAAACATTGTATCGACTCGCTATGTCTAGCGAACAGACGACCGACGAGGTGCACGTCATACGTGACCCGGCACTTCATTTTCAACGTCCCGGTCGAGGTGGTGTTCACCATGTTGCTTTTCGTGTAAAAAATCGTGAAGAACTTCTAAACTGGGTCGACAATGTGAATGAGTTAGGTATACCTAACTCTGGTTTTGTTGATCGCTATTACTTTCAATCGTTGTATGTAAGAGACCCAAATGGCATTCTGTTTGAGATTGCCACCGATGAACCTGGTTTTCTGATAGACGAAGCGGAACATCGATTGGGTGAATCTCTTTCATTACCTCCATTTCTGGAGAATAAACGAGACCAAATTGAAGCCAAACTACTGCCATTGAATACTACTTGGCATAAGGAGTGAAACATTATGAAACACATTTTTCAAAAAGGTACCGACAGCCAAAAACCTGTTCTGCTACTTTTGCACGGGACGGGTGGAGATGAGCAAGACTTACTTCCACTCAGCCAATTAATTTCACCTGGATCTTCTGTACTCAGTGTAAGAGGAAACGTTTCTGAAAATGGTATGCCACGTTTCTTCCGTCGCTTAAGAGAAGGTGTATTTGATGAAGAGGACTTGATTTTTCGCACGAAAGAGTTAGCAGAATTTCTCGACCAAAGTGCAGAACAGTACGGATTTGATCGCAACAACATCGTTGCCGTTGGATATTCTAACGGGGCAAACATTGCCGCTAGCTTGCTTTTCCATTTTGAACACGCACTTAAAGGGGCAGTGCTTCATCACCCGATGGTCCCAAGGCGTGGCATTGATCTTCCAAACTTAGCTAACACTCCGATCTTTATTGGTGCTGGAGAACATGATCCAATTTGTCGTCCTGAAGAAACGGAAGAACTAACAAACTTGCTCAAAGGTGCAGATGCTGATGTACACCTTCATTGGGAACCAGGCGGTCACCAATTAACTCAAACTGAAGTAAACGAAGCTTCTGCATGGTTCAAAAAGAATTTCTAATACACATTCATGCATTGGGCTGCCTCTTCAATACGAAGGCAGCCTTTTACATTCGTTATAATGGCACATTTCCATTTAAGATGTATGCAGCAGCCTTTCTTACGAGCGGTGAACTGTTCAACTCCGTCATCTCCTCTAACCCGATCCATTCAACACCACTCGAATCATTTGTCGTCACCGCTTGACCTTTGAGCTGAGCTTCTATTTCAGGCGTAGTCCAATGTTCAATTGAGACATCGACGAAAATGGCGATATGATGCGTCAGGTCTGTCTGTTTATAACGATAATCAACTAAAAAATCAAACGTGCCAATTTGATGATTGATCAAAATGTTTTGACCTGTTTCTTCAAGAAATTCCCTTTTCAAAGCTTGCCTCAACGTTTCGTACTCATTTATAGACCCGCCTGGCAAATCAAACATGTCTTTATACGGACCTTTAATTTTGTGAATGACGAGTAGTTTATTGTGATCGTAGCAAACTCCATAGATCCCTAGATGCCGATGCCAACGCGACAACACATTCCCCCCTTATCGTACGAACCACATATGTACTGAAAAGCCACACCAAAATCTCAATAGATTTTGGTGTGGTGATTGGGTTGTACGTTTATGATTCTACTTGTGTGATGCGATCTTCAACGCTTGGAATTGTTGCACCAGACTGAAAGTAGTCAATCAAGATTTCACTTAACAGCTCACCTGTTGACAAAACGACTTCCTGATCGCTAAACATAGAATAACCGTCGCCTCCAGCTGCTAGAAAGTCATTTGTCCCCACGACATACTCGGCTTCGGCGTCCAATGGTTCATCACCAATCATAACGTCTTGCACGCGGTTGTACGGTTCAGCATTCGGGTCATACGTAAAGCTCATTCCCGAGACATGTAAGAAACCACCATTGCTCTCAGGATATAGGCTGACAGATTCTTCAAGTGCCTGAGCAATGACGTCGCCTGTCATCTTTTGGGCTTCAACAAGATTAATAAATGGGAATGCATTCACAACGTCATGCATCGTCACTTCGCCTGTATCAATACTGTCACGAATTCCCCCACCATTCATAAAAGCAATGTCAGCGCCAGTGCGCTCACGCATCGCATCGGTAATTAAGTTACCAAGATTGGATTCGGCTGAGCGGACAACTTCACGGTCGCCAACGAGACGCTCACTCGTCTGCCCAACCACTTCACCGAGAGCTTCCTCCACTTCAGAGACGACGCTCGAACTTTATCTTCGGTGTCAGGATGGTTTTCAAACCTAGAGCCATCATCACGGATGAGCTGCCCGTTCATTGACGCCAATTCTCCCTCGTAATAAAACATATTTACAACGCCTACGGCTTTCGTATGCTCATGCGCTTGGGCGACGAACGTTCCCGATTCATAAAACGGACGTTCAACCGCTGTGTGACTATGACCCCCAATGACTAGGTCTACGCCTTCAATCTCTTCAGCCATCGTTTGTTCAACAGCGTGACCGGAGTGTGTAAGTAGAATGACGTGGTCCACATCATCTTGCATGGCTTCAACTTCACGTTTGGCAATCTCGACATCATCATAAAATGCTAAGCCTTCCACATTACTCGGGTGCGTACGAATTGGTGTATCTTCTGTTACAATCCCGATAACGCCTACTGTTTTATCTCCTAGCTCTAGAATGGTGTTTCTCTCAAGCAGAGGATCTCCCGTTTCCTCAACAATGACGTTGCTTGCTAACACGTCAAAATTCGCTTGATCACTTAGTTCAACTAACCGCTCATATCCATAGTTAAATTCATGGTTGCCTGCAGCCATCGCATCAAAACCAATGTGATTCATCAGATCAACCATTGCTTGTCCTTCGGTGAAATGGACATTGTTCGTACCGTGGAACGTGTCTCCTGCATCTAAGAGGAGCGTACCTTCGCTCGTCTCTTTAATGTGATTGTAGATCGTGTGAACACGTGGTAAGCCCATCACATCTTCGTCAAGCTCCTCTACGACACGTCCGTGTATATCATTCGTATGGACAATCGAATAACGATCAAACTGCTCGTCAACCCGATTTAGAATGGACTCGACTTGGTGAGGATAAATCGTTTGTGCCGGTCGTATGGAGCCGTCTGAATATCCCGTCATAATGCCATACGCTGCGGTCGCCGCTATTGCCTCAACACCCCAACTGTTCTCATGAATGTCAGTAAGTCGTTCGATTGCATCTAAATTATCTGTTTGCAAATTCATCGCTCGTGTGAGAAATAATGAAGCATGCGCACGGGTAACCGGGTCATCTGTCCCAAATGTTGTCTCCGTTCTCCCGGTTGTGATTCCTAGCTCTAAAGCAGCCGCTACATAAGGTTTATACTCATCATTCACATCTTCAAACGGAAGAGACTCTGTATCATAATGATGAACCTCAACATTTAAACTCGTCATCATACTCTTCAAGAATTCCCCTCGAGAAACATCTGCTGCATCTGTCACTGCGGGTAGACAAAGCAATGAAGCCCCTAGACCGAAGGCTACAATATTCTTTTTCATTCGTTCTCCCACCTCCTATAAGATTACTTCTATCGTAGCAAAATCTCATATATCGACAAGACACGAGAAGGAACTTTTACACAAAAGAAGGAATTGTTTACAAATCAACAACAAAGACCTGCACCTTTCGTCTAAGGCGCAGGTCTTCGTGTTTATGAATGCGGGCGACGATGTCGTTCTTTGTTCTCAGCTTGTCGCTCTTCTTGCGTCCCGAGAATTGGCTCTAAATCGTCTTGAACCGTCCTCTTATCTAGTGGGACACCACTTCGATAAGCTGCTCTGCAGACAAGATGACCTGCAACAGGTGCGGTCAAGAAGACGAATACAATTCCAAGCACGAGACGAATGCTAAAAAATCCTTCTTCAAGACCAAAAAACATAAAGGCACCTGTCAACGTGACGAGTACGCCGAGTGTAGCACTTTTGGTCGCAGCGTGGGACCTCGTATAGACGTCTGGCAATCGTACGAGACCAAATGCACTAATCAAGGCGAGGATGACACCGAACAATACCAACACACTAACAATCACTTCAATCGTCGTTACGTTCAATGGCGACACCTCTCTCAATGTATTTGGCAAAGGCGACTGTACCAATAAATGCTAAGATCCCTAGTAAGAGAACCGCTTCGAGATAAGCGGTCGACCTCATATAAATGGAAAAGACGGCAATCAGTGCAATCATATTAATCCCAATTAAGTCCAGAGCATAGACGCGGTCTGGCATCGATGGACCTTTAATGACTCGGTACAATCCAACGAGTATAGAAAGGGTAAGAAGCAATAGCGAAATGAGAAGTACAACATCAAACATCTCTTGTTACCCCCTTAATCGCTTTTTCAAATTGATCTTTTGAGCGCAGTACCATGTCACTCGAATCCGGAATGTCCATTGCATGCATGTAGAATGTCTTACCATCTTCAGAAAGCTCAACAACAACAGAGCCCGGTGTGAGCATTAATAGCAATGCTAAAAGCGTAATTTCAAAATCTGTCTCCAGTGATGTTTCCATCGTGAATATCCCTGGTTTAATTGTTAGTTTCGGACTCATAATCTGTTTTGTAATGAGAATACTCGAAGAAATCAACTCTCGTACAAATAAGATTAACAAGGACACTAATGCACCGACACGTTTCAGATAGAAAGGAGCGTTGAAAAACCTTCGCATGAGGAAGATTAACAAGAGGCCGAGAATATACCCTAACGTAAACGTGCTGATGCTCCAATCATTTTGCAAAAACATCCATAGAACAGCAATAAAAATGTTAACTAATAACTGAATCGGCATTCTCTCACCTCTTTTACTCCGTAATCTGCATCACTGCATCAATATATAGTGAAGGATTGCTCATCACTTCTGCTGCTTGCATGATATATGGACTGACAAACTCTGCACCTACACCCATACCAATAACTAAGACGGTCAAAATCGCACAAGGCAAAAGCGTTCCTTTTGTTGACATCTTCTCATCTTCAACACTTAATTGGTTTTCACCCCAGAAGCCGTTAATGAATATCTTCACGACAGAGTAGAGAACCATCAAACTCGTAATCAAACCGACGGCCGCAATGACATAAAAGCCTTCACCAATAGCCTCATGCAACACTAACAGTTTACCCATAAAGCCACTGAGCGGTGGAACACCTGCAAGTGCAAGTGCCGCAATAAAGAACATCCACCCCAACGCAGCGTGATTTCGAATCATCCCGCTCATTTCTCTTAATTTGTCTGTGCCCGTCAATCCAATCATGATTCCACCGAGAATAAAGAGCAGCGCTTTAACGAGCATGTCATGCACAATATAGAAAACAGATCCTGCCATTGACGTTGTTGTAAAGATGGCAAAACCAGCGATCATAAAACCAACCGCAACAACGACGTTATACGCGAGAATCTTTCGTAAGCTCCAATGTGCAGCGGCACCTATTGCACCGAGAATCATCGTTATAATTCCAAGCCACGCAAGAATCTGGTGTGTCATTCCCTCTTGGTGATAAAACACAAGGGAAAACATCCTAAAGATCGCATAGATTCCTACTTTCGTTAAAAGAGCGGCAAACAGTGCTGAAATTGCCATCGGTGGTGCTCCGTACGGCCCAGGTAACCAGAAATACATGAGCAATGCTGCCTTAAGTGCAAAGACGAGCATTAAGAAAATCGCCACCGTTGTAATGAGACCATCTTGTCCTGCCTCTGCAATGCGCATCGACATATGTGCAAAGTTCAACGTTCCTGTAATTCCGTATAAGTAACCGATGGCTACAAGGAAGAACATTGAAGACACGATGTTAACGAGTACATATTTAATCGACTCTCGAAGCTGCCTTTTCCCTCCCCCTAGAGAGATCAGTACGTAAGAAGATAGGAGCATCACTTCGAAGAATACGAACAAGTTGAACAAGTCGCCGGTTAAGAATGATCCCATAACACCGACAAGCATAAAATGAAAGAACGTATAAAAGTAAAAGCGTTCCCTCTCTTCCCCAATGGTTTTAAACGCGTACAACAAACAGGTGATGGCCACGATAATCGTCGCTAACACGAGCAGCATCGCCAACATATCAGCCACAATGACAATCCCAAATGGCGGCTCCCAACCACCGAGGTTCAACGTTTGTGTGCCTTGAATATGAACGTGTTGTATGACAACAACGGCGACAATCCCGTTAATAATAAGACTGATAAGACTGGTCCATCGCTGCAATCGCAAATGATTTCTAAAGAAGATTAAAACCAGACCGGTTATAAGAGGAATGATTAATAATAAGATTATGATGTTAGTCATCTTCAGTACCCCTTAATTTATCCATATCGTCCGTGCCAAGTTCTTTATATGACCGGTATGCAAGAACGAGGAAGAAACCCATCGTCGCAAAGTTAATCACGATTGCGGTGAGTATTAGTGCCTGAGGTAGCGGGTCACTAAAACTGACGGCGTCCCCACCTGTGATTGGCGGTTCTCCTTGCTGCAGTCCAGGTGTTGTTAACATCAACAGCAGTGCTCCATGACCAATAATTGCCGTACCTAAAACAATTCTTAGTAAGCTTCTTGCCATGACTAAATAAAGACCTGCAGTAAAGAGAATGCCGACTAGAATGGATACAAGTATTTCCATAATTAAACATCCTCACTAATACTTAGAATGATTGTCAGAGTTCCCCCAACTACCGTCAGCACAACGCCTAATTCAAATAGGACGGAGGTCGCTAATTCAATCTCACCGAATAGCGGGAAATCAACATACTCAAATGTATGGCTCAAAAACGGGAACCCTAATACGATGGACCCTACCGCAGTAACGGTTGAAACAGCCAGTCCGATACCGACTAACAGTCGATAGTTAATCGGAATTCCGTTACTTATCGTGCGAATATCAAAAGCTAAAAATAGCAAGACGAGAGCTGAGGCGGTCACAAGACCGCCAATAAACCCACCGCCTGGATCGTGATGTCCGGCAAAAAACAAATAGGCTGCAAATGACAAGATGATAAACGATACGACTTTCGTAACCGTCTGCAATATCACATCATTGGCTTTCATCGCGACCCCTCCTATTCAAGCGTAATCGTATGAGCGCAAAAACACCAAAGCGCGGCGATCGCTAATACGAAAATCTCTAGATACGTATCAAACGCTCGGAAATCTGCAAGGATAGCGTTCACCATGTTCGCAGCACCCGCAAGTTCATAAGCATCTTCGTAATACCACGAGATGGATTCGAACAATCGATGATCATTCACACTGAGCATAATGAGTGTAATGAGTGTTCCTGTTGCTAACGCCACGATGAAGTTAAACGGTTGGAACTTCTCTCCTTGCTCTTCTTCTCGAGATCGAAGCTTCGGTAGATGATAGAAACAAAGCAAGTATAACGCGACAGACACGGTCTCAATCGCTAACTGTGTAAGCGCCAAATCGGGTGCACGTAAGATAATAAAGAATAACGCAATTACGTACCCTAGCACACCTACTGAGACAACGGCTGTTAGCCTTGAACGTGTAATCACGACGAGCGCTGCAGCACCGATAAGACCAAATGCAAGCGCATATTCAAACAAGTTCACTTCCCCAATATCTGATTGCATTGAGAAACTGTTTGTCAAAAAGAAGCTTCCACCAACGATAATTAAGAATGTAATCAAGATGTAGACAAGATAATCACGAATGTATCCAGTCATATGGAAATCAATAATCTTATGAGACACTCGCTCCATACGTCGAATACCCCCACTGAACCAGTTGTTCAGATGCATGCTTTGCGGGATATTGTTCTACATCCACATCCATTTTTTAAGCGTAGAGAACAGGATAAGACCGAGGGCAACGACCGCTACTGTCATCCACAGTTCAATTGCGTCCCACCCATGCCATGCTTCAATCGTATAATCAAGTGATGGACCGATTGAAGGTGCAATGGAATTCACCATCGGATGAAGCACGTATTCGTACAACACATTCGGGAAGAAGAAGATCGCAATCACAAAGAACCCAAGAATTGACGGAGGAATAAGCATGCCGAGAGGCGCTTCATGTGCTTCTTTTTCAAGCCGTTCTGGTTGGTACTTTCCGAAAAACGTCTTAGCGACAAGGACAATGCTGTACACGAATGTAAAGATACTCGCAATCCAAGCGACAATCGGAATCATTACCCCATATGTTCCAACGTTAAAGATGTCTAATTGAGCAGCATTTAATGTTCCAGTAAAGAACATTTCTTTACTTAAGAATCCGTTAAATGGTGGCAAACCAGCCATCGCTAAACTTCCGATCAATGCGAGCGTAAATGACACCGGCATAATCGACATTAAGCCGCCAAGTTTTCGCATATCTCTCGTTCCTGTTTCATGGTCAACAATCCCAACAACCATGAACAAGCTTCCCTTAAAGGTTGAGTGGTTAATGAGATGGAATACGGCTGCTAAAATCGCGATGAGATGAATTTGAGCAGCATCATCTCCCGAACCGAAGTACAGCGCTGCAGAACCCATTCCAAGAAGAGACATAATAAGCCCTAATTGACTAATCGTCGAAAACGCAAGCAATGCCTTTAAATCTCTTTGTTTCACAGCATTAATCGAACCCCAGAATAAGGTGAATAGCCCGACACCTGTCACAATCCAGAACCATTCAGGCGTACCACCGAAGATCGGTGTGTAACGAGCAACAAGATAAATTCCTGCTTTCACCATCGTAGCCGAGTGCAAGTAAGCACTAATTGGCGTCGGTGCTTCCATTGCATCTGGTAACCAGATGTGAAACGGAAACTGTGCGGACTTCGTAAATGCACCTAAGAGCAGTAACAGCATCGCTGGTAGAAACAACTCATGTTGCATCACCACATCGCCTTGTGCGATGAGTTCTTGAATGCTAAATGTACCTCCAATATTATGCAGCATTAAGATTGCTGCAAGCATTGAGAAGCCACCAAACACTGTAATGAGCATCGCCTTTTGTGCACCAAAACGTGATTGCTTACGCTGGTACCAATAGGCAATAAGTAAGAATGACGAAACGCTTGTTAACTCCCAGAACAAATACAACACAATCATGTTATCTGAAAGTACGACACCGAGCATCGCACCCATGAACATCATTAAATACACATAGAAATTATGAAGAGCTTCTCTCGCTTTCGATAAGTAAAAGATCGAATAAACGACGACAAGAGCACCAATTCCAGAAATAATTAATGCGAAAATTAATCCAAGACCATCAACGTAAACATCAAAGTTAATATCAAAATAGGGGATCCACGGCACTTCCAACATTGCCGTTTGCCCACTAGCTACCATCGGTAGAAAACTGGCTAAATAGCCAAAGATAGCGACAGGCACCGCCAATACAAACCAACCTGTATGTATCTTCGGAAATGCCTTATATAGAAACGGAATGAATACAGCAAATAATAGTGGTAAAACGATCATTACATGTACCCAGGACAATAGATTATGGCCTCCTCTTGCTTATATCGAATCAGGTCATCATACACAGTCATTATAACTTCCCCGATTGTGTGTATAGTTATTACGAAGCTTTCGCTTGCTGACCGAATATGCTTTATTGTTCATTGTACAAGTTGGAAATCGAACCGAAGAACGGTTCATAAAACGGGGTGTGAAACATGGGGGGGGTTTACGTTCGTCAAAAAGACTGAATTTTCTCACATGGATGTTCGGGACAACAGGGTTATTCATCTGTCTTATTAAAAGAGCGATACCAGAGTATCGTTCCTCATACTGCGTTCTTTTACGATCATATTATACTCATACAGTACTTTTCGATGCAAAAGATACGCTTCAAGAATCGCACAAAAGGCTTGCTGTTCTATTTAATTCTTCACTGAGTATATAACAGATTGATATTCAATGCACGACAGAAGCATCCTATTTAAGAGGTTGTTGATGAATTGTAACATTTATGTCTGAATGTATAATTCCCATTCACTCATGCCAAACTTTATAGACACTCGTGTTTTTATCCTTGATTTACACCAGTCAAATAAAAAAATATAAAAAAGAACGAAACTACAATTGACAGCATAAAACAAACAGGAGTAAGCTATTAGTTGCATGAATTCATGGTGCGGCCTTTGAAAGCCCCCATTTCGTATAGAGGTGAAGAACATATGGAACAACAAATTCAAGCGAAGATGGAAGAAAGCCTGCTTGTGTGTGTTTACCATGGCCCTAACGGCGAACGATTGATTCGAAGAGGGGCTAGAATTGCATCGAAACTACAATGTCCGCTTTACATTCTCACGGTTGACGCGGCTCCTGTAGATGAGCTTGACCATGAAAAGAGCCAATATCTTGATTATTGGAAAGAATTATCTAAAGAAGTCGATGCCACAGAATTTATTATTAAAGACAATGAAAAGCGGCCTGCTGCAAAAGTAATTTCAGAAGTCGCCAAACAAAAAGATATTACGCAAGTGCTTATCGGGCAAACCGCTAAAAGCCGCTGGGAGGAAATTACAAAAGGATCGCTCATTAATGTCTTACTAAAAGAGCTACCTTTCGTTGACCTTCACATCATTGCTGTTACACGGGGCTTGAAAAACTATACAGAAGAGCACTTTGAAAAAGGTGTTCGTGCGTATCTCGTGAAAAATACATCCGGAAATGGATACCAACTAAGCTTTAACCACACGATGGCTTGTGCTTATGAAGGCATTTTCTTTAAAGAAGTCGGAACCGATTTTAACAACGGCGTATTTAAGTTTATGAAAGACAATAAAATGATTGAAGTTCACGTCACTGACGACCACGTGAAACCGTCTGAGAAGTTCTTAAATGAACCTAAAACATAAAATGCAGAGCCAATTGGCTCTGCATTTTATGTTTTAGCGTAAATTTATACGTACCTATCTATATAGAATGAACGTAACATTTTCCTAGTTGCGCAGTTTGTTGTTGGTTGGAGGGGAGTGCGGTACTAGGTGCCATTTTGCGCGCAGTTTGTTCCAACTGGAGGGCACATTCAATGCCCATAAGCGAGTACTGTCGGCCCCAGCAGGGCCGAACCCAAATCGAACTCGGGTCGGGGCGGGTGTACACATGACCCGGTGATCTGTTACCGAGTTAGCGCATTCTGTTCTCTAGTTTTAGGAGAATCTATCGTTTTTCCTGCGATTTTCCCCAACTTGAGAACCGTTCGGTCGTTACTGGAGCACAATTTCCACTTTACCAAGCTTCCCATTGGCTCTTGAAGAAACTCTTTCGTTCAGCTTATATAGAAGCAATTTCTTTTCCTTCCTCCATCGGCATACTACGACTTTTCTTACTGAATATCTGGCTTTTCAATTGCCAAATACTCACACCCACTCCTTATTTCTTCTCACTCGTACTGAAACGAGTATAAAACCTTGCTGTTACTAAGTGGTATAGACCTATTGATCATCTATACGGGCGCTGTATGATTACATAAAGGCTTTTGCGTGTATCACGTTATAATTCAAAATATTTAAACATCTATTAAAATGTAAAGAGGAGGCATGTACATTGAAACCGAAGATCAAATCGCTCTTATTTATCACGACGTTCATCGCCAGTACGTCTGTTCTACCAGCCGAAGGACAAACGAAGCAGACATTGCCCCTTAATGGAACAATCCCAGAAACTGTGGACTCAGCAAAAATCGAACTAGAAAACGAAAAGACAGCCCCGATTTACTCTACAGATGATGTGATTATTGAGCATCTCTACGTGGAAACCGAAGTTGATACCGATGGGGACGGTGAATTAGATCGTGTATCGATTCAAGTGATGCGCCCGAATACTGATTCAGATGTAGAAGTTCCAGTCATTTACGAAATGAGTCCATACCGTTCTGGAATTAATCCGATTAACTTCCATGATGTTGACGTTGATCTCACTCCAGTTGAAGCGCTTGCCGGTGTGCCTTTTGCAAATGAAGCTACCACCCAAAACCTTGGCAGGCTAGGAAACTACTACGTCCCCCGCGGATATGGCGTCATTTTAGGTGAGAGTATCGGAACCGGGCTTTCTACAGGGTGTCCAACGACCGGTGACATGAATGAAATCTTAGGTACAAAAGCCGTTATTGATTGGCTAAACGGTGAAGCGAGAGCTTTTAATGAAGAAGGTGAGGAAGTCGGTGCCGATTGGTCAACGGGCAATGTCGGTATGACCGGTGCATCGTATAACGGTACCCTCCCGAACGGAGTGGCTACAACCGGTGTAGAAGGACTGAAAACAATCATTCCCGTCGTTGCCATTAGCAGCTGGTATGATTACTTTCGAGCAAACGGCGCTGTTGTCGCACCTGGAGGGTTTCAAGGAGAAGATACAGACAACCTCGCTGAAGGAGTACTCACCCGTGATAACCGGGAAGTTTGTGAAGGGATGATTTCTTCTCTATTTGAAGGACAAGACCGGGCTTCTGGCGATTATAACGAGTTCTGGGCTGAGCGTGACTACGTGAAAGACGCTGATCAAATTGAAGCGAGTGTGTTTGTTGTGCATGGTCTTGCAGATTGGAATGTGAAAACAACACAATTTGCGCAGTGGTGGGAAGCACTGAAAGAACACGACATAACCCGGAAGATGTGGCTTCACCAAGGTGGCCATAGCGGTGCTCCTGTTTCTATGTGGCAAGAAACTGAGCACAGGTGGTTTGACTACTGGTTATATGGAATTGAGAACGGGATTGTGGATGAACCGATGGTAGACGTTCAACGTGAAGACGGTAGTTGGAATCAAGAAGCGGATTGGCCAGCCGTAGAGATGGAAGAAAAGACGCTTCACTTTAATTCTCTGAATGAAGGTTATGGAGGGACGTTGCGTGTTGACGCAAATGCTGACGCGGTGAATGAAATGTTCACAGATAACCCAGCGATACGGGCGAATCAACTTGTCGAAGATCCTCAATTGAGCAATCCCCATCGCTTATCTTATCTGTCTCCTGCACTTAGTGAAGATGTACGTTTAAGCGGAACACCAAAAATAAGTCTAGAAGCAAGTATTGACCAACCGGTTGCGAACCTCACCGCACTGCTCGTTAATTACAGTGGCTCCAATGCTGAAATTATCTCACGAGGTTGGATGGACCCTCAAAACCGCAACTCTGTACAACATTCCGAGGCCATTGTCCCGGGAGAAACGTACACATTTGAATGGGAAATAGAACCGAAAGATCACGTATTTGAAGCCGGGCATCAAATTGGAGTCATCATAATGGCGAGCGATCATGAGTATACACTTCGTCCCCCTGCAGGCACAGGATTAACCGTCGTACCTGGCGCCAGCAACATCACGCTGCCACTTGTCGGAGATGAAAATTCTTGGACCATCTCTTCGGGCAGCATACAATCACACATTCAGCAATTTGCTGACGAGGGTGCTTTTGAAAACGAAGAAACCGTTCGCGCTTTGCAGCTACATTTAATCGCAATCAGTCGTTATGAAAGCCAACAAAGCAGTGAAAAGATTGTGCGTCACATGGGTGGATTTCAACATCTACTCACTCACCAACTTGAAAACGATTTGATCTCTGAACAAGCCTACGACACATTGCGTATACAAGGGCAAGAATTGGTAGAATATTGGAACTGAAAAATTGAACTAACGAAAGCCGACCTAAGGAAATTTCTTTAGGTCGGCTTTTCATCGGATTATAGTACTTTTCTAAGCAAAGCACACCAAAAGTTCACAACGAACGGAAACTTCTGGGGGGAGAGCGATCTGCTTATCAGCTGTTTCGTTTACGTCGCTTTTTTATCCAATGACTCGTTCCACTCATTGATGCCATTGAGCAATTCTTCCACAGACTGCTCAAAAGGATACTCTTTCAGAATGATGTGTCGCTCATTGTCTGAAAGCTTCTCCCATGCGTGCTTGAGTTCATTGCCCTCTCGCGTAAACTTCATCAGCTCGTACTTAAAATCCATTCATCATCACTCTCCTTAGAAGGTATACGTATACGTACCCTTCACTAGCGACACGCAAACTGTAAATTCTGTTATCATTGCGATATGCTACCACCTAAAGGAGGGTTTCCTATGTTCCATATTTCAAATTTACTCACACTCATCGTATTCTCTATTATTGGATTTTATCTACTGTATTGGACAATACGCCTCGCGGTAAAACACGGCTTAGCTGACCACGCCAGAGGAAAAAAATAAATCTGTCTTACGTTTCAGGATAGAAATGACGCAAATCCAATTCAAGCTCGATACCGAGTATAAGGTCGGCGAGTAATTTGCCTGCTCCTGGTGCCATCGTGAGGCCTGTTGCCCCAAATCCATTGCAGTGAAAGACATTGTCATAGGCGCGCATTGGACCGATTAAAGGCTTGTTATCGGCAGGTATAGGCCGAAACCCTATTCTCGTCTCTAGTAACTCATATTCGTGAGCACCTGGTATGACGCGTTTTGCTTCACTGAGCACTTCGTGAAGTCCGCCTGCGGTTAATCGATAATCAAAGCCTGTATCATCCTCTCTCGTCGCTCCGACGACGAGCCGCTCATCATCAAATGTGAGCATATAATAGCTCGATTCTGGTTGTACGATCGGCCACTCACTCGTATCCTTTCCGTTCGGTCGTAAATGCACAATTTGACCTCGTTGCGCGCGAATTGCATGGCGTGGTTGAACGGGCATATTCAGCTCATTTGCCCAAGCGCCGGTAGCAAGAACGACTCGCTCGGCTTCAATCTGTTCACCGCTTTCGAGCTTAATACCCGTCACTTCGTCACCTTCGATGACGATTGATGCTTGACCATTCATCCACGTTGCACCATGATTTACCGCTGCTTTTTGAAGTGCAAGTTGCAATTTCTTTCCATCAACGTGCTCCTCCGGTAATATGTAGCGCATGTAACGCGTCAGATAACGGTGGAAACAAGCGTCTCGCCTCTTCGTTAGACACTCTATTTACTTCACCAATTTCAGGTGATGTTCGCCGCTCTTCTTTTAATTTCATCACGCGTCATCGACTGCCTGTTCCTCAGTAAATACACCAAGCGATCCCACTTGTCGATAGCTCGTATCCGAAAAGCCTGTCGCTTCTAATGATTGCTGCAATCTTTTGTAGTAGCGCGCACCATATGTTGATAACTGATATGCCATTGTGTTTTTGTTACGCTTCGTAATCCATGGACAGATAATTCCTGCCCCCGCATCTGTTGCCCTTCCTTCGTGATTTGCATCAATGACCGTTACGTTCTCACCTTGTGCTGCTAAATGGTATGCGACACTGCTTCCTGCAATGCCACCGCCAACAATAATGGTCCTCATACATGTCCTCCATTTTGCTTATTTTTTATTTTTTATTCTACACGATCTATCCGGGTTGAAAAATACAATTCGTGTCAACACTAATGCCGAAAGCGCTTACTTAATTTCACAGCTTCTCAATCCACGTCATACACTGTATAACCAAATGAGTTTTTTCTTTTAAAAACATAAAAGCCTTGATATGATGGAAGATAGGCTAACGCTCAACAACAAAGACAGAGCGTTGTATTTTCACGCTGGATTGAACAAAAAGGGTGAATGACATGACTGATTGGATTTATAATGCACTAACGAAAACAATACCTGAAGATAAAATTCTTATAAATGAACCGCTTAAACATTATACACATACACGCACAGGCGGCATCGCGGATTACCTTGTTCTTCCTGCAACGTACGAAGAAGCTCAGCATGTAGCTGCACTCGCGCATAATGAAAACATTCCACTGACCATGCTCGGAAACGGTTCCAATCTCATCGTTCGGGATGGTGGAATTCGGGGGATTGTTCTACACTTTCTCCATTTGGATGCGATTGAACAAGATGGAAATTTGCTTATGGCTCAAAGCGGTGCGCCGATTATTGACGTGTCACAACGAGCATTAAGCGAGCACCTAACAGGGTTGGAGTTTGCTTGTGGAATTCCTGGCTCTGTCGGCGGAGCACTCGTGATGAACGCAGGCGCTTACGGTGGAGAAATATCTAACGTATTGAAGCACGCCAAACTGTTAACGCTTGAAGGCGATATTATTACACTTACGAATGATGAACTTGAGCTTTCCTATCGGAGTAGTGTGATCTCGAAAAAGCATTATATTGTGTTGGAAGCTGTTTTTGAACTTGAGGTTGGCGATGTGACAGCAATTCGAGCGAAGATGGATGAGCTCACGTATTTGCGCGAGCTCAAACAGCCGCTTGAGTATCCTTCTTGCGGCAGTGTATTTAAGCGTCCACCAAACCATTTCGCAGGGAAGCTCATTCAAGATAGCGGACTTCAACAAACACGAATCGGAGACGCCGAGGTTTCCGAGAAACATGCTGGGTTTATTGTGAACCGTGGAAATGCTACCGCTACAGATTATGTTTCGCTCATTCAGCACATCCAAAAAACGGTGAGCACAAAATTCAACGTCGACTTGCATACCGAAGTGAAAATTATTGGAGAAGACTGAGCCACAGTGCTCAGTCTTCTTTGTACGGTGCCCGCTGGTACAAGTAGTTGGGTAACTTTAGTTGATCGTCAATTTCTTGATGAAAAATGGCGGTTGTAGCCGGAGACATGGGAGGAATTAGCCAAGTCCAATCTCCTGTCACTTCCCTTCCCGCGTCTTTTTCTAATTGCTGAAAGTACTCAAATTGTTTGGCTGCCGTATGATGATCAACAATCGTCACACCGTTTTCTTGATAGGAATGTAGTACCGCTCGATTTAATTCAACGAGGGCTTCATCTTTCCATAACGTTGACGGGTGACCTCTTGGGATATTTAGCGCATCGGCCACTTCTGGAAGTTTGTGATAGCGAAATTCATCCGCCAAATTTCTCGCGCCAATCTCAGTCCCCATATACCAACCGTTAAACGGTGAGGCAGGGTACGTTACGCCACCGATGGAAAGACTCATATCAGAAATAATTGGCACGGCATACCATTGTAAATGCAAGTTGTCGAATCGCTCGTCTTTCGGATGCTTAATGGCTACTTCTCGTACGATGCCTTCGGGTACTTCTTTTAGTTGAGGCGGCGCATTTCCAAATTGAACGACGAATGGCAACACATCATATTCTGTGCCTTTTCCTCGCCACCCTAACTGTTCACAAACTTGTGTAAAGGGAATGGAGGCGGCATCTCCAATGATTTCACCATCACGTTCATAACCGGCGTAACGTATGAGCTGATGGTTCCATATTCTACATTCATTGTTACTGCCAGCTGCTGGGAACACTGTAATTAGCGAGCGAATTCGGCCGTTATTCGTTGCCTTAACAATATGGTTTTCTAAATGCAAGAAGATGTCTTCGGTCGATTCAACGTGTCGAGCGTCCACGACCTCCAGGCTATTCCAAAACAATCGCCCAATACAGCGGTTGCTATTGCGCCACGCAACTCGTGCACCGTACGTCAGTTCTTCTGTCGTCTGAACGTACGTGCCTGTACGTTCAATCTCTAATTGGACATCGTTCCACCTGCTATGACAAATGTCTTGTTGATTTGTTTCTTGATAATAGCCCCTTAGAAACTCCTGGGCATCTTGTTGTACATTCATGACCGTTTTGGCACCTCTTTTTCATGTCATACACGTATCTTTCGTCAATCATCTAAGATCCATGAGAAATTTTGAAACCTTTATGTTATCTTGTCGTATAATCAATAGGAGTGCTTTTTCGACTTAACAGCGAGACCAACTTCGCTTACAATATATATGAGTTCCTAGATAAAAGGAAGTGTTACGCACATGAATATTGGGTTTTTCCTACTGCCAAAACAAGAGGTCAAGTACTTAAGCCCGGATGCGACAATTAGACAAGCGATCGAAAAAATGCGGCACCATCGGTATACAGCTGCCCCACTTGTGAATCAGGACGGAAAGTATGCCGGCACAATAACCGAAGGTGACTTACTTTGGGTCATTATGGATAATAGAAATCAAGCGATGGAAGATATTATGAACTTGCGATTAAAAGATATTCCGCAGCGCGTGAAGAATATTCCCATCTACATTCATGAAGAGATGGAAGATCTCGTCGCACTATCATCTGACCAAAACTTCATCCCCGTTATGGATGATTCTGGCTACTTCATTGGTATTGTTCGCAGAAGAGATATTATTAAGTACTGCTCCAACCGTCTATTCGAATCAAAACAAGAAGAAAACATCTAATCCGAAGATTAGATGTTTTCTTTATGAATGATATTGCTTGACGACATGATGAAGCTTTAGCGCATGGCTAATTTCACCATCAATTTTTAACTGGCCTGTCATGTAAGCGGTTGTAGGATTCCAGTCCCCATCAAGTAACTTCTCAAAGTTCTTGTCGCTCATCTTCAAAACACAGTCTGCTTCCCCAGGAACCGGGTTTGATTGCACCTGAACGGAACCTCCGGTAAAAGCAATGCCATGCAACCCTTCGGTCTTTAATTCAAAATGGTAGGTTCTCTCCAAATGTTGGATATGTTCAGGATTGTTGTTCATTTGATCGGCTAGTTTTTGAATCTTCTCTTCAGTTGACATACAATTTCTCCCTCTCATTCCAAGCGTTACGTGCCCTTTCATTGTACCTAAAGGCTAGAGAAGATTAAAGAGAAAAATCATCAAAATCAACGAAAAAATGAGACGATTCTACGGGCGAGCTGTCGTATACGAAGCTGCCTGTTCCCGCAACTTATATTTTTGGATTTTTCCCGATGCTGTCATCGGGTATTCGCTCACGAAGAATATGTCTCTTGGAATTTTAAAGTGCGAGATCTGGTCTTTACAATACGCCTTTACATCTTCGGTCGTTAAACTCGCTTCTTCTTTTAGAATCACCCAAGCTGTTACAGCTTCACCTAGTCTCGCATCAGGGACACCCACTACTTGTACGTCTAAAATATCTGGATGTGTATACATGAACTCTTCAATTTCACGTGGATATACGTTCTCTCCACCCCGAATGATCATATCTTTTAATCGCCCTGTAATTCTGCAGTAACCGCTTTCATCCATGACTGCCAAATCACTTGTACGTAGCCAACCATCTGCTTGAAGAACAGCCGCAGTTGCTTCTTCATTTTTGTAATACCCTCTCATTACATGATAGCCACGTGTGCACAATTCTCCTTGAACATTTGTTGGAACTTCTTCATCTGTTCCAGGGGTAACAATCTTCACTTCAACATTCGGTAGCGCCTTCCCTACCGTTTCCACTCGTACTTGCAAAGGATCATCGACTCTCGTTTGTGTTGAAACAGGTGATGATTCTGTTTGCCCGTAAGCAATCGTAATTTCCGTTAAGCCCATGCGCTCAACTACCCCTCGCATCACCTCTACTGGACAGTTTGACCCTGCCATAATACCCGTACGAAGCGAAGATAAGTCAAACGAATCAAACCGCTTTTCATTCATTTCTGCAATGAACATCGTAGGAACCGTGTAAAGCTGTGCACTTTTCATCTTGGACCGTTTGCAACACTTCAAGCGGTTGAAATTCTTGAACCGGCACCATCGTTGCACCAACAGACACAGAAGCGATCGTCCCCATCACACATCCGAAGCAATGAAAAAACGGGACAGGGATGCATAACCGATCTGTACTTGTTAACTCCATACAAGCGGCAACGTTACGGGCGTTATTCACGATGTTCCTATGAGTCAGCATCACACCTTTAGGAAACCCGGTCGTCCCGGATGTATACTGCATGTTGATGACCTCATCCGCATCGAGGTCAGCCATACGTACGTCCAATTCTTCTTCAGTCACACTGTCCGCAGCAGCGATAACATCTGGCCAATTGTACATACCGGATGCCTCTCATCCCCCATAAAGATGACGCGCTTAAGGTGCGGAAGCTTCCTCAATTGCAACGCACCAGGGGTAGCCTCTTTGAGTTCTGGAATAATATCATATAACATGTCGATATAAGACGTTTCTTTATATTTGTCCATCAAGATTAATGTCGAAGAATCAGATTGCTTCAGTAAATACTCTAACTCCTTCTTTTGATAATTCGTATTGACTGTAACTAAAACAGCGCCCAACTTGGCAGAAGCAAATTGCGTGGTCACCCACTCCGGTTTATTCGTTGCCAGATCGCTACATGGTCACCTTTTTCAATCCCTAGCTGCATAAATCCCCGAGCCGTTTGCCGACATAACTCTTCAAACTGTGCATAAGAAAGCCGCAATCCTCGGTCTCGATAGACGAGCGCTTCCCGCTCTGGCTGTTTTTTTGCTGTGTTTTCAAGAAGGTGACCTAATGTATCATGAATCATTTCTACCATTTCAATAACCGCCTCCTGTTTCGTAAATGAATGTATTACTTGATTCGCTACAACCCATCCAATGTCCTTGCCAAAGTTTCTATTCTATAGTCATAGGGCCCATTTCATTAAGAGCGGTAAGTTTTCCTATCCAGATGGTCGGCAAGTATGAGTCCTATAGGTCTTCTCTCGATTGTATCGCTAAAACACGTACGTTCTGTCCACTGATTGGACGTGTTCGCCTGTTGAGAATCAAGGTGTATGCAAAAGAAGTTAAATCATAAAAATTTTAATTATGTTTTAAAATACTTACATGATGCCTTTAATGAAAGGACGAGGGGGAAAGATGATATGAAAAAAATACTCACGATCATATTAATTTGTGCCATTTTACTTTTTGTATTTTGGCGATTTAATGCCGAACCGGAAATAGCAGAAGAAGAAGCACTTTCGTCTTTCATAGATCAACATAGTAATGACATCGCAGAAATGGAAATATTGTCTATAAATAAACGGTGGGGGAACTATATTATAGAATGGGAGAATGAAGAAAACTGCGAAAAAGGTACAAATACTGTTGATGGAGATACCGCAGCGATTATAAAAGGTGAAGTGACTCTATGCTAATTTAGGTTTTACAATACAATAATTATATATAGATATGCTGAACTAAACATATATTTCTTAGTTCTTATTTGGATGGGTACGCTTTGCACAAAGTTTTTTTTCGGCACCTCCGGTCCCGGTAGTTACTAGCCTCGGAGTTTAAGTGGGTAACTATTTGTCTTTTTCCTCATTGGAACAGAAGTGATCTGAATGCTTCGCTGTCATCATAAGAAACAAGAGCAGTTACGTACTCTGACTCTCTTATGTGACAATCCGCTCTTCAAACGAGTCACTTTAGGACGCTAACTGCCCCATATATTACGATTTGTGACAGTTGACAAAGTTTTTGTGACAACCTAGGTTAAGAATGACGGATTTTTCTCAATGAATTGCCTCAAAAACTGATATTTAAGGCAATTTGAACCTCATCCACTGTTTTTAAAGAACAGCGGAAAGAGGAACGAGCGCATGCCGTACTTGGGGTCTGGTATACACAGTAAAACGGTGGCGAGAGTTGATGTCGCACTTGTGCTGCGGAGTACAAGCATCTGACTAAACTGGCAATCAAGCTCACAATCCCATTCAGGAATATCAATAGGTCAACATATGTACGACTGATTATGAGTGTGGCGGTCGTTAACGACTGTGCACAATTCCTTAGTCATATCAAACCAGGAGGTGCTAAGGCACCTCCTGGTTTGAATAGTTTATACTCTTACGATGTGAATTTCGTCTGCATTTGCGTTAAGTGCAGTCGTTAACGCGTTTAGCACGTTCTGGTGTTCACCATAAGCACCTTCTGCGCTTCCATCCACATACACTTGATACACATCTCCTGACCCAGGAGACGGGTACTGATAGTTGTTGCTACTTCCAACGCGTTGGACGGTAATTTCTCCAGCAGTTCCTAAAGCTGACGACACACTGTTCGTAATATTGTCTGTGTCCCCATAGGCACCTTCTTGAGTCCCGTCAACGATGACACGATACGTTGATGATGGTGGCTCACCACCACCGCCATCTTCTAAATCAAAGATGTCAGCAATCCCGTTTGCATGTCCGACAGCGACCGATTGCAAAAAGCTAGAATCTGAAAGAAGCGCTGCATCGCTTGAATTGTCGATGAATAGATTCTCCGTTAAGATCGCTGGCATCGATGTTTCACGAAGTACCGCGAAGTTTTGTGATTTTTGACCTCGATCAGATACACTAATTTGGCTCATGATCGCATTGTGAATTAACGGCTGAAAATTCACCTCATCTTGGCTTGGAGCAGAATGAATGAACGATTCAAAACCTGTTCCTCCACCTGCGTTGATGTGAATGGAAACGAAATAATCAGCACCCCAGTTGTTTGCGAGTGTTGCTCGTTGACTTAAATCAACAAACACATCCGTTGTCCTTGACATTTCAACCTCTACCCCAGCGTACTCTTCGAGCAAATCTCTCACCCGAAGGCCAATATCAAGCACTAAGTCCTTCTCTTGCAGACCATTGCCTACTGCACCGGGATCGTTACCACCGTGTCCTGGATCTAAAAAGATTCTTACCATGCTTATCATCTCCTTTCGTTACATAAAGACGATAAGCATGCCAATCATCAACACGAAATCAAAATTAGGCTTTGGTTTAGTCCTTTTCGACCTCATTGTCTCCATAAGAAATCCAGTCACTCCAACTTCCTGGATACAGTTTAATATTTTTTAATCCTGCTTTTTGCATGGCAATAATGTTCGCATTTGCGGAAACCCCAGAACCACAGTAGACGATCACTTCTTCTTCGTTCCGTAAATGATCATACATTGCCCGCAAATCTTCCTCTGGCTTCCATGTCCCTCTTGCCGCAAGGTTATCTTTCCAAAACATATTGATCGCTCCAGGGATATGTCCCGCCTTATGGTCCAATGGTTCACTTGTACCGTTGTACCGTTCAGGTGCCCGTGCATCAACAAGCGACACACCGTTTCGATCTTTTCTTTGTTTCAGTTCATCCATAGAAATAACCATGTTCTCATTCACATCGGATTCAAAAGAAACCGGTGTAAGTGTAGGTACTTCCGTTGTTACGGGATACCCTTGCTTCATCCACTCTGAAAAATTCTCATCCATAATCGATGCGTTTTTTTGACCGACATAATGGAGCAACCACCATAGCCGGCCCGCCATCTGACCATGATCGTCGTCATAAATGACGACGTGCTTCTCTTTGTTTATCCCTTTTTCACGAAGCTGCTGAGCGAACACTTCTGGATCTGGAAGCGGATGTCTCCCCCCGTGTGTACCGACAGTTCCTGATAAATCATTTTTTAAATCGAAGAACATTGCACCTGGAATATGAGATTTACGATAAGCTTCACGACCGGCCTTCGCGTCTTTCAAGTCAAATCTGCAGTCAGCAATCATGACATCGGAATCATTCATATGCTCAAAGAGCCATTCCTTTGATACAGTACATGTTGTGTTCATTCGTATCACCTCTTTAAAAATTGCCGCGCGTCCTGATCTTCTTATAGAAGATCAAAGTCCCAACATAGACAAGCTATGATGGGACCCTGGTGTTTTCAATTAACATCCCTTAATCGCCTACTATTCCAGTGCTAGCAATTGTTAGGAAAAGATTTACGTCGAATATGTTCGTTTTTGTAAAACAGCACCTAAAGATACAAACAAAACAGCGGTGGCTAGTAGGACAAGAAAGCTCCAATGTGCTTGTGTACCTGGTGTGAATAACATTGGGAAAAACGCCCAGCCTATCGCAATCGTTCCAATTCCAATACCTAGCGTATACAATCGATGACCTGTTTTCATCATTGCACCCCTCTATATTATCAAACTGTTCTCATGATTTTGTCAACATAAATGAATTAACAAATGTTTATTATTGTAGTAATCTTTAAGAAATAACGAGAAGGGTGTGTTTCCTTGAAGAAACGATTGGACCAACTTAAACAAATGGCAAAATCACAAGGTCAAGAAGCTGTTCTAATTACTTCAACAGCCAACGTATATTACTTAAGTGATTTTTATTGCAACCCGAAAGAGCGATTTCTCGGCCTGCTTTTATATACAGATGACCGTGAGCCTGCCATTATCTGCCTAAAATGGAGACAAGCCTAGCGATTGATGCTGGCTGGACGCACGACATTATCGGCTATGAAGATACTGAGAATCCATTAGAGAAAATTCCTTTCGTGACATCATTGGCGATTGAGGAAGATCATCTCATTGTCGGAAGATACAACGAGCTAAAGCGGCTTCAACCAAGTCTAACGCTTTCTTGCATTGATGGCGCACTGCTCGCACTTCGGGCAGCTAAGGAGGATGAAGAAATTGTCCGTCTACAAGAAGCTGCAGAGTTTGCTGATATCGCTGTTGAACTTGGTGTATCTGTCCTTCGCGAGGGCGTTAGTGAGCTTGAAGTGATTGCCCATATTGAATCTGAATTGAAGGCAAAAGGCATAACTAAAATGAGTTTTGATCCCGTTGTGTTGTTTGGACCAAATGCCGCAAATCCTCACGGTAAACCTGGGACATCAACATTGAAGCGTGGAGATGCCGTATTGATGGATTTAGGTGTCATGTGGAAAGGGTATGCCTCCGACATTACCCGAACGGTCTTTTTCGGCGAACCAACGAGCGCTCACCGTCACGTATATGAAACCGTTCTTGAGGCAAATGAAGCCGGAATTTCAGCTTGTGTGGCAGGTGATCAAATTAAACAGGCCGACATCGCGGCCCGAAACATCATTGAGCGTGCCGGTTTTGGTGAGTACTTCACGCACCGCCTCGGTCACGGTTTAGGCATTGAAGTTCATGAAGCGCCGTCGATGCATGGGAACAATGAAGAGCGTCTAGAAAACGGGATGGCGCTGACCGTTGAACCAGGGATTTACCAGTCTGGGGACATCGGCGTGCGCATCGAAGATGACATAATCGTAACCGTGAATGGACCACTCGTGCTCACGCGCTATCCGAAAACATTACAAATCATTTAAACGCAAAAAAGCAGACAAGGAACGATCCTTCGTCTGCTTTTTTATGTGTTTGCATGAACGGGCAAAAAGAAGTTACGAATGTCTTTCCAATGATCGACGCGAGTGAATCGATCTTCTCCGTGATTGTGAAATGCAGTGTAGAGAATCCCTTCACCCGTAAATCCTTCTAGCTTTGATACGTGATCATCCACGAGGTAATCGGCATGAATAATGCTTTTATCTCCACAGAAAACGAAGTTTTGTGGTGTGAGAAACGGGAAATGTTCACGCAACCACTCGTACTTTTCATTGAAACAAGTGGGTACTTCCATTGCTGCGGTAGCAATAAATAGTTCATAGTGTTCGTCTAACTCTTTCATGACTTCTACCGCATTTTCCATAACTGCTAACCCTCTAAAAAATCCAGGCTCTTGCAAAATTTCATAGATTTCTTTTGTGTGATGCGGTCGTAAATCTTGAAGCTTATGTGTGACCAATTGGTCAGGTTGGATGCTGTCTTCAAAACGCTCATTGTATCGTTTGAGTAACTCAGACACGAGATCCGCCATCACTTCATCCATATCAAATGCAATTCTTTTTCTCAAATTTTCACCCCCATCATTCTAATTGTACTAGAAATACAACTGATGAGCCATTCTCACTCATTACGATCTCGGCTTACCGACAAGCAAGGTCACATCAACCGTTACGTCTAATTCAATTAGACGTAACATCTGCTCTTTACGATTCTCACTCGCATCCCAACTCACTGGCGTCATGTGTATAAGTGCGGGAATGTGTTGATCGGCGACGGTTTTTACATGGTGGACTTGTTCTTTTTCCAAAATATAAAACCGCCTTTCAAAGTTCTCGATCACATCAGTAGGATCGAGAGGACCAATCTGATCTCCATACAGCCGGACGCGCAATTCCTTTAGATATTCCGGTCCCGGCAATGCTTTAATGACGAAGCCATCTGAACGTAATACTCGAGAAAATTCACGGCTATTTACCGGAGAAAAAAGGTTCAATATCACATCAACAGAATCATCTTGAACGGGCAGTTGTTCAAGGTTAGCGACAACCCACATAAGGTTTTCTGTGAAATCCGTCGCCTTTTGAATTGCATCTTTAGATAAATCCAATCCAATTCCTATCGAACCTTCAAGCTGACGTTGAACAGATGCCAAGTGACTTCCTTCTCCGCACCCCACATCTAACAGCTCTCGCGCATCTTCTTTATGCCGCTGAATCAATGCGCCAATGTGTTCAATCATCGGTTGATATAACCCTTGGTTGTAGATGTCCCGTCTTGCCGTAAACATCTCTTTCGTGTAATCACTATTCACCGCTTTTTGGAGTAGGTGTACGTAGCCTTTTTTTGCGAGGTCGTACACGTGCCCTCCAGCACATTGGAGCTGTTTATCAAGGAGCGTCAAGTTTCTGTGGCACGCCGGACAAACTATTAAGTGCCCATGTTCCCGAAACGTTTCAGTGGCAATCTCAATCTTTTTCACAGTGATAACTCCTATCGTTTTAAACTTCTCACATCATATCATAATACCCTCTATAGCTTATTAAACCTGTTGATAAAGATGTATTTTTTA
This sequence comes from Geomicrobium sp. JCM 19039, assembly GCF_000698145.1. GTDB lineage: Bacteria > Bacillota > Bacilli > Bacillales > Marinococcaceae > Geomicrobium_A. The sequence continues at coordinate 202,197 of NZ_BAXB01000001.1, read as the reverse complement.
AAAAAACGTCGATTGATTATTATTTTTTTGGACAGGCTAAAGTGAAGCTTCATATTATAATTTTGTGGAGGGTTTACAACATGAAAAAGATAATTCTTTGTACAACAATGATGGTTATGCTTACCGCTTGCGGAACTGGCATGGATGAAACAGACACAAATGGAAACGGAAATGGAGGAACTGATGGTGCGGAAACTTCTGAAGAACCTACAGATATGAGCATGAACCTATCTAATCCTAATAGCCGAGTAGACAATAATGAGTCTGGTAACGGCGAAAATGCGATGAATGAAAACGGATCAGCATATGATCGGGGCGTCGTGGAACTTGAAATTGATATTGAATTTCAAAATGGTGAGGATTGGGAATACGACTACGAAAATCAAAATACGAATGTGAAGGCGGATGTGGAAAAGGGAGAACAGGATTTAGAAGGAGATGAAGCGATTGAGGAAGTAGAGAATTTACTTAAAAATGTTGAGCTTCATGGAGACCAAGGCTCCGAGGAGATGGTTCAAGAAGTTGTTAACGCTCTTGATTTAGAGGATGGCGATTTATATAAAGTTGAACTTTATATTGAATTTGAAAATGGAAACATGTACCAAGTATCACAACAGATGTAAGGTAATGCATTTTTTTAAGCACGAGTCTTTAGTAAATATAGCAAGGTACGTTCTTTAAGCCCTCAAGGTCATTACGAAAAAAGTATTCACAAGTATGGAAGAGAAGTATTGAATATCTTCATGTGATGTGATTCGTTGGGGAAAGGCATATATAATTTCACCTTATATCTTGCCTTAGGTGTTGAGAATTCCTCAAAATAAAGATAGCACATTTCATACTTCTTTTCTTCTATATAGAATGAACTTTAGATTTTCCTGATTTGCGCTGTTGATTGTTGCTTTCCACTACAGGCGGATACTTGCAGTCCAGACTATAAGGGCAACATCGGTGGTCAAAAGACGCCCACCGTATTTTCTTTACACTCCAGAGCACAAGTGCAACATCGGTGGCTAAAAGACAGCCACCGTGTTTACTTGACCGCGAAGGACCGGCCGAGCCTCCTCGGTCTTACGACCTGCGGGGTCTCGTCTCGGCCCAACTTCCGCAGGCGTCACCGCCTTTCGTTCCAATCAACGGTACTGAATCGGCGACGTTGCTGAATTGGGGTTGCTCAATATTGGCATTCAACTCGATCCGTACACTTTGGAGGTCAATGACAGTAGATATTCCTCATTGCTACGTCTATTGTGAACGATTAAGATCGATCTTCAAAGTCGTTGAACGTTAGGCTGTAATGGTTGGTCTACCATTCGTTCGTGAAGAAATTCTTTCGTTCAGCTTATATAGATCGCGCACGAAACAATCTAGATCGCTTTAGAACATCGCAAATCACCTTATACTGGACGATCTATGAACATTCGTTTCTATACCGAACGTAAACCTGTTTATTCATATAAACCTCAAGCGCTAGTAACCATCGGCACCTCCGGTGCCGAAGATATACCGAACGGTCGTCGCATGACTCATGCCGACCTCTCGTTAGCCTTTGTGATGGAAAATGATGGGATTAATAAGTCACGCCTATAAATGAACTGTCCAGCTCAACGAATACACTATAAAGACTGAGAAATGTACTCAATGTAAATCACGGATACGAGAGTGCTTTTTTCTATATTTCCCTTGCCTCATATAGACGCTTAGTGGGAGTAGGAGGGACAATGCCTTCTTCAGCTGCCCGAGCTAGTAGTTCGTGTATCGCCCGATACCCTTCAGTGCCTAAATCTCTAGTAAACTCATTTACATATAGATCAATGTGTGACGCTGCGACGTGTTCGTCCATCTCTTGCGCATGTTCCATCACGTAAGACTTTGAGGCTTCAGGATGCGCCCATGCGTATTCAATTGATTGGCGAATCCAGTCTGTAATTGTGGACACATCAAGCTCTCGCTTGGCAATAATGGCCCCAAGTGGAATCGGCGAGCCTGTGTCAGTCTCCCACCAATCGCCTAAGTCAACAAGTTTAGATAGCCCAAATTTTTCGTACGTAAATCGCGCTTCGTGAATGACGAGCCAGCATCCACCTCACCTTCTTTCACCGCTGGCATGATTTCGTGGAACGGCATGACGACAATCTCACCAAATTGACCTTCTACTTGTTGCTTTGCCCATAACCGAAACAGCATATATGCGGTTGACCTTTCACTAGGGACAGCGACTCGCTTCCCAATCATATCTTGAGCTTGTTTCTCACCGTTTGTAAGCACAAGTGGACCGCACCCTCTTCCAAGTGCACCCCCGCATGGGATAAGGTGATAGTTTTCTAACGCCCAAGGAAGTGCAGCAAACGAAATCTTCATCACGTCATGATCATGGGGGTCTCCGTCAATAGCAAGTGTATTCGTCACATCAATATCTGCATACGTCACTTGAAAGTCAGGTGCACCTTTAATCTTACCGTGCGTGAGTGCGTGAAAGACGTATGTATCGTTCGGACATGGTGAAAATGCGATTTTCATCGTAAAACCTCCATTGTTTTCGCAAGTTGTTCCAACGCCTCAGGAATTTTCCAGGCGTCTCTATCGCGTTTGCCGACATAATTGGATATTGACCGTATTTCGACGACAGGTACGCCGTACTCCTTTGCAGCTGAAGCGACGCCAAATCCTTCCATTCCCTCAGCTACCGCCTTAGGAAACCGCTCTAGTAAATCTAGCGCTGTCTCGTCTGTTCCTGTCACAGTAGATTTGGTGATGATAACTCCTGATTTCATCGTTTGCATAATTTGGGGGGATTCAATACGGGAGGAACCAAACCCGAGTTCTTCTACCGGGATAAAAGAATCCGCTGTCTCTGCCCCTAAATCTGCACAAACAATGTCCGAAGAGATAACAACTTCTAATAGTTCCACTTTTTCCTTAAAGCCACCACCGATTCCGGCATTGATTACGAGATCGTAGTCACCTTTCGCCAACCATATTGCTGTCCTTGCTGCAGCACTTGCGGGGCCAACACCTGCCGTTTCCACTTGGATGTTCGGATTTGTACCGATGCCTTTTTCCACAGCTTTTTTTTCCGCATCAACTGCTGTCATAATTAATATTCGTTTCATTGTCGAACTCCTCACGTTAATGCCCAGTCTGTTTGCCATTGCGTCGGAAGCGGGTAGCCTGCTTGCTTGAGTGCAACATAATATTGTCCCGTATGAATTCCTTCGTGTTGAACGGCAATCTGCATTAATTCTACTGGTGTAATCGTACGATCGTCAAAAGTAATACGGTTCTTTTCGGTATACAAAAAAGCCTCCGCAAGTCGCTCCGCACTAGACAGAAGTAGTGAACGAACAGGAGCATCATCTGGCACCCTCTCGCCTGGGAATTGCACTTTTCCCGAGAATAGCGCTGATCGGTACACGAGGCGCACCCGAATAAGGTGGGCAAACAACTGTGATGGTGTGCCTAATTGTTCAAGAATAGATCCCCCCCATCGTTCTTCGGGAATGACATCTGCTAGTTGATTGTTCAGCGATGTTGCATGCAACAGCCCGTCTGTTTCGATGCTCATCCCTTCCTTTCATCATGTATAGTGTCTTTAACTACGCGCTGCACGGCTGTAATCGTCGCTTCGATTTGAGTGGAGGTCACGTCTTTATGAGTGACAAGACGGATGATGTTCTTTCTATAAGGGTTTGCGAGAACGCCTTCAGAATAGAGTCGGTGTGAGAACTCTTTTTCTGTGCATTGGAGTCCATCTGTTTCGACAAGAATAATATTCGTTTCAACCGGTGTGTGAATGCCCATCCCTGGGATGTTTCCAATCCCTTCAGCAAGACGTTTTGCGTTCGTGTGATCATTCTCTAAGAGCTCAATCATATCGGTGAGTGCAATCTTTCCTGGCGCTGCGATCACACCCGCTTGCCGCATTCCACCACCTAATCTTTTTCGCCACTTTCTTGCACTCTTTATGAAAGTTTGGTCCCCAGCGATGATGGAGCCAACAGGCGCCCCTAATCCTTTTGAGAGGCACACTTGTACCGTCGTGAATGATTTAGTAAAATTCTTAATTGGTTCTCCCAATGCCACACTCGCATGAAACAAACGCGCACCGTCAAGGTGCGTAGGGATTTGATAACGCCTTCCCAAGTCAGTAACTTTTCTCATTTCCTCAGGGGTTATGATGGTACCTCCATGTCGATTATGAGTATTTTCCATGCAAATGAGCCCAGTCTCAGGAGCATGAATATCATCTGGACGAATCGCTTCTTCAACATCCGCGGCGTCCATCACCCCGCGCACCCCATAAACCGTATGAGGTTGCACACCAGCAAATGCTGCAATGGCAGCTCCTTCATAGTGAAAAATGTGGCTTTCTGCTTCCATGATGACTTCGTTGCCCGGCTGGCAATGTGCCAGAACCGCAATTTGATTTCCTTGTGTTCCACTCGACACAAATAATGCTGCTTCTTTTCCGAGCAGCTCGGCTGCGTATTCTTCCAAGTCATTCACCGTCGGATCGTCTTCATACACATCATCGCCAACAACCGCATCTACCATTGCTGCTCGCATCGCTTCTGTCGGCTTCGTTACCGTATCACTTCTAAGGTCAATCATCGACCTGCCTCCTTGTCGTAAAAGTGCAAGTTTTGTAGAAAATAAGGAAAGGTTATCCTTTCGACAAGATTATCGTGCATAATGACCACCTGTCCTTTATAATGCACTAATGGATCATAAGAAACAGTAAAGGAGCGTACCCTATGGACTTTGGATTATTGGCCCTTTTGCCCCTGTGGTAGCCATTATTCTAGCCATCTTAACGCGTAATGTTGTGCCTGCCTTATTTGTAGGTGTTTGGATTGGTGCAACGATGCTTAGTGGTTGGAACCCATTTCTCGGCCTATACGCAACGTTTAATGACTTTATCATACCTTCTTTAGGCGATGAATGGAATGCAACGGTCTTATTGTATTGCGGCTTATTTGGTGTTCTCATCGTCGTATTCCAGACGACCGGAGGTGCCCAGGCGCTAGCGAATGCTTTTGCAAACCGCATCCGCTCACGAAAAGGTGCTCAAGCTTCAACAGGATTTTTAGGATTAACGTTGTTTATTGATGATTACTTTAACGCATTAACGGTTGGTAGCGTCATGCGTTCAATCACAGATAAATTGAGAGTATCTCGAGAAAAGCTTGCCTACATCGTTGACTCAACGTCAGCACCGACATGTCTATTAGTACCGGTTTCAACGTGGGTCGTTTATGTGATGGGCTTAATTGGCACTGAGTTTGTGCGAATGGATATTGACCAAAGCGAGTATCTCATGTACTTAGCCACAATTCCGTTTAACTATTACGCGATTTTGGCGATCTTCACCGTATTTATCGTCATCTTTTTACGATTTGACTACGGACCTATGGCAAAAGCCGAGCTCCGTGCAGTTACAACTGGAAAACTCATTCGTGACGGAGGTCAACCGCCTACAGCTGATGAAATTACACAAGCGGAACCCGTGACTGGCACACCCAAAATTCGAAACTTGCTCGTTCCGATGTTCGTGTTGCTAGCGCTCATTCCACCTCTATTCTTGTGGACTGGAAACTACCCAGAAAACAGCTTTGTTGTTGCAATCGGTGAAGCGGACGGAGGCATCTCGATTTTACTTGCCGCTGTCGCTGCCATTTTCATTGCACTTATTATGGGTGTATCTCAAAAAATGTTTAGCTTCATGGAAGCTGTTGCGCTGATTATGAAAGGCATCAAAGGCATGATGCTCGTTTTCGTTATCTTAATTCTCGCTTGGTCAATCGGCTCTGTGTCATCTGAAGTCGGTACCGATCAGTTTCTCGTAAATGTAGCTGAAGAGTCCCTCATCTCACCGGCGTTGATTCCAATCCTTATTTTCATTGCTGGGGGAATTATCGCTTTTACAACGGGCACATCTTACGGTACCTTTGCCATCATGATTCCGATTGCGATTCCGTTAGCGGTATCGATGGACATTAGTTTACCGTTAGCAATTGCAGCTGTTTTGAGTGGAGGAATTTTCGGAGATCATTGTTCTCCAATCTCGGATACGTCTGTGCTTTCCTCTGCAGGTGCTGCGAGTGACCATATCGATCACGTCAACACGCAGCTTCCGTATGCCATTACTGCTGGGATTGTAGGGATGCTCTGCTTCTTCATTGCCGGCATCACCAATTCATGGTGGATGGCTCTTTTAACAGGGCTTGTAACCATGACGGTCGTCGCCTTCTTGCTTACAAAACTTTGGGGCCAAAAAATACCAGCAGAAAACCAGTGATTTTCATCACTGGTTTTTTTGTCGTCATCGGTTAGTGCACGAATTAACTGCTCGGGGATGGCGTATTGTGTATTTTGTACGTTGACCGATTGCAGTGAATCAGCATCGATCGCCTCTTTCTTATACTCGTTTGCTTGTTGATGTAAGCTTTCCATTCTCTGATCTAACCTCGCCGCTGCTTCTGCAACGTCTTTAAGTTCTGAGGACAGCTCTGATGGAACGATCTCACCGAATTTGTAAAAGATCTTGTGCTCCAAGCTCGCCCAAAAATCCATTGCAACCGTTCGAATTTGAATTTCGACGGCGACGTGTTCAATTCGGTCAGACATGTATACAGGCACTTCCACAATCAGATGCAAGCTCCGGTAGCCATTCGGCTTTGGCGTTTGCAAGTAATCTTTCACATCCAGAATACGAATATCCTCATGCGTCTCTAGCATGTGTTGAATTGCATATATATCCTTTTGAAAAGAACAACTAATGCGAATTCCTGCAATATCTTTAATATGTTCTCGAATGTCTTCCATGTTCATTGGAATTCTTTTTCGCTGGACTTTTTGAAGAATACTTTCAGGAGATTTCAACCTTGATGAAACGTGTTCGATCGGATTGTATTCATGAACGTATTGAAATTCTTCTTGTAAGATGCCCACCTTCGTATTCATTTCATCTAACGCAAACTTGTACGTCATTAAAAACCTCGTCAGTTGATTCTTCATCATTTTCAAACGTGCTGGATCAATAGGAATTGAAGTGTGCTTTCTTTCCATTTTCGTCCCTCCTCGTTACAGCATATCCAACTCATACACAGACTTCAAGAAAAGCCATTGACGCGCACTCCCGATCCCCGCAAACTAAGTGGAAAGGAGGACTTATCTTGGCGCGACTTTTCCAAAAAATCATTCGATTTATTTTCGCAGCCTTCGGTATTACTTTTTTTGCTGGCATTGGTTATCTCTTTTACTGTTTGTTATGACTGATACGATGCATGCTTATTTATACTTTGGAGCGTACGTATTGATCGTTATTTGGACGTTCCTTGCTGTTTTTGATATCTTTACTAGAAAAGTCCGAGGGAGCAGTCTTGGCATAGGTTTGTGTTTGATCCTCCTCACACTCGGAGTCGTACAGTTCCAATCTTATCAAGAATCTCAGCTAGAAACGATCACTGAGGCGGATGTTGAGATTGATCACTACATCCCTTATACGAACGACAATACGTTAGCCACTCTCGATAAAGAAGCATCAATCCAGTTTGACGATGATCTTCCTGTACTAGACGGTGCGACGGCTCTTTATCCCATCTATGCAGCTTTTGCAGAAGCTGTTTACCCAGAGGTACGTATAACCCTGACCGAAGTGCCGTTCGAAGAACGCAAACCGACAACGCCTTTACAGCGCTCCTACACGAAGAGGTGGATATAATTTTTGCACCAGCACCTTCTAGCAATCAACGAGCAGAAGCTGAAGACCTTAGTGTAGAATTTGAGCTTACCCCATTAGGTAGAGAAGCTTTTGTTTTCTTTGTAAACGAAACGAACCCTATCCAGTCCCTCACTCATGAACAGTTACGATCGATTTATACGGGACAGGTGACCGACTGGGCTGAGGTAGGCAGTGAATCTGGCACGATTCAAGCTTTCCAAAGGCCGGAAGGCAGCGGTAGCCAAACCGCTTTACAACAATTCATCGGTGAAGCGGAACTAATGGATCCTCCTGCCGAGGATCGTGTAGCGGGTATGGGTGGCATCATAACCGAAACGGCTGATTACAGAAACCACCCCCAAGCAATTGGTTATTCCTTTCGATTCTTTGCCACAGAAATGAATGATACTGACGGGATTCGATTATTAGCGATCGATGGTGTGGAACCAACACGAGAAAATATCGCAAACGATACGTATCCCCTCTCATCCGAATTCTATGCCATTACTCGCGTTGGGGAAGATGACGAGAATGTGGCTACACTGGTCGAATGGATGATCGGACCCGAAGGCCAAACGATCGTTGAAAGAACGGGTTATGTAGCAAACGAGTAACCGTCGATCTATTAAGACAGCACTCACACACTTTCAAAAGGAGCTAACCTACGGTTAGCTCCTCAATGCTCTAGTATTCTAATTCAAAATCCTTAACATACGCCTGCGGGGTCATGACCGCTTTGCCATCGAAGTGATCCAATGGCTTACCTTCTTTCACCCGATTTGGCGTATCTGGATTCGCTAATGCTTGGCGAGCGATAGCAATATAGTCGGCTTCCCCTCGCTTTAATACCCTTGCTGCTTTTTCTGGATCGCCTAAATCTCCGCACGTGATGATCGGTTTGTTCGCATATTGTTTCGCCGCTTGCGCCATCGTTTTCGTTCCTTCACCAAAACCAGGAGCAGACGCATCGATATCCGAGATGTGGATGTAGTCAACGCTCGTCTTCCCGAGTGCAGAGAAAATGATCCGTGCATCACTTTCTCCTCCTGGCCATACATACGACCCGTTCGTCGCTTTCAACTGTGAAATGCGGATGCCTAGCATCATCTCAGTGCCAACAGCCGCTCGTACTTCTTCAATTAATTCAATGAGCAGACGGACACGATTCTCCACACTGCCGCCATATTCATCGGTACGTTTGTTGCTCACTTCAGAAAGGAATTCATCAAGTAAATACCCATTCGCCCCGTGTAATTCAACGCCGCTAAACCCAGCCTGACTGGCAAGCTTCGCTGACTGTACGAACCCTTGTTTGACTTCTTCAATCTCTTGTTTAGACAATTCTTTGGCTGTTGGGAACGGTCCACTTCCATAATACACTTCCACTTTATCTGCAGGTGGTGAAAACTCAGAAGGAGCAACCGTGACGTCCGTATAATGATTTCCTTGTGTTTGCGCCCCTCCGTGCATTAACTGCGCAATCATGAGCGCGCCGTGACTTTTCACACCTTCTACAATCGGTGCCCAAGCCCTTGCATGTTTCTCTGTCGCTAAACCGCCTTGGTAGCGATACGCTTGACTATGATTTGTATCCGGATAAACACCCTCAGTTATGACCGCAGCAAAGCCACCCTTAGCAAAGCGCTCATAATATTGTTGGACACGTTCATTCGGCGTTCCATCTTCCTCAGAGCTCACACGCGTCATCGGCCCAACGATATATCGGTTTTTTAATATATGATTTCCTATAGATCCTTTTGCAAATAACTCGTTCACAGTTTCACCTAGCTTTCTAAAGTCTCTGTTCATGACATTCCTGTTCTTTTGTCATTTTAAACCTCACGAAATTGTTTCGCTTTGAAAAAGATAAAGAACCAAATGACGAGCCCCACGACTCCAAGACCAAATAACACGAGTTGAATTGGAATCTCGAAAGCAACCATCCCGGTTACAATCCCGTAAGATACCGGGTCAAACCCATTCATGGCTAAAAAGATGATGCTCATGACTCTTCCCATAATGTGTTGATCCGTATTTTCTTGAGCGACAGTAAAGAACGGAATATAGACAAACACCATTGAAAACCCAATAAAAAAGATTAAGATCGTTAACCCCGTTAAGTTCGGAATGAGGCTAAAGATAATAAAGAGCACAAGAGCGGCAAGCAACCCGTATAGGTCATTGCGCCTCTTCGCCTTTTAATTGTATACACGCCGAGAATCATGCTTCCGAGTAACATGCCGATCCCAAGACTTGCCTCCATGAAGCTGAGGTTTAATGGAGAGCCTCCGTGAACATCGACTAAGAGTGGAATGGCAATATGAAGTGCGCCAAAGACAAAGAAGTTAAGCGTAATTAATACGAGCAAACCGACGAGCAAAAATTGCGACCTGCGTACGTATTGCAAACCGTCTTTAAGATCTTGCATTGGGCTTTGCTGTGTGCGCTCTTCCACAGCTGCTTCTTTAATGAGTGGTGGAAAGATGAATATCGCTGAAAAGAACACGAGAATCGTGGCAACGAGAAAGCTTCCGGCCACCGAGTAGGCTTCCATCAACACCCCAGCAAGAATTGGACCGATGATAAATGAAATTTGGTCAGCCCCTTGAAACACGGCATTTGCCCGTTGCAATTGTGATTTAGCAACAATCTTTGGAATGAGCGAAGAGCTTGCCGGACCAAAAAAGGCATCAAGCATGCCAAAGATCCCCGCCAACACTAAAAGAATCGTTAATGTCAGGTTGTCACTTGCAACAAACAGATACAAAAGAAGCAATAAAAACCCTTGCGTCAGGTTCGTAATAAACATGATTGTTGTTTTCTTATATTTATCGGCAAGAACACCGCCAAATACCATCATTAGCAGTCGAGGAATGGTCGCTGCCATCAGCACTAAACCTACGGCTGCAGCCGAGTCCATTTCTGTAACGGCATACCATGATACCGTCGTAAGAAACATACTAAACCCTACTACTGCAAAGACGCCAGCAATAAACATGAGGATAAATGTGCGGTTCCTTGATAGTTTAACTTCTGTCTCCATCATGATTCCTCCTTTACACAGACCGAGCGGTCGGTCTATAATATAATCGATAAAAGAACTTTCGTCAAGGAGGAATTTCACTTGAAAGAGCAATCCATCATTGAAGCCGCAAAGCAGCTGTTCATTGAAAAAGGATACCGAGAAACATCGGTTGCCGATATTGTTCGAGCATCAGAAAGTAGTAAAGGGAATCTTTATCATCATTTCAAAAACAAAGAAGCTTTATTCCTAAAGATTATTGAAGAAGACGATGATCACTGGTTACATGGATGGTCTCTTAAAAGTCATGAATTCAACAACGCAAGAGAGAAATTCATCGGACTCGCCACATATAGTGCGACCCGGCAGACGTATCATCCAATGAGAAGTGCTGTTGCTGAATTTTATGCCTTGGAAAGTCATTACTCACCAGAGATTAAAGCCAAAATCAAAGAAATTGACGACCGTTACACCGAATGCTTTATGGACATTATTCAAGAGGGGAATGATCAAGAAGAGTGGAGTGTAGGCAATTCGTGGGAAGTGAGTGAAATTGCAAGCGCTCTTTCTGTCGGCATGGACATGCTGTATGGTGATTATCCAATTGACGAACGAAAACGACGCTACGTAAAATCCGCGGAAATTTTCCTAGATGGACTGAACTAAACATTTTCCTAATAAGCACAATTAGTTGTTGCTTTCCAATATAGGCGGATGGTTGTACTCCAGAGCATAAGGGCAACATCGGTGGTCAAAATACAGCACCGTGTTTTCTTGACACTCCAGAGCATAAGGGCGACGCGGTTCACGTTTCTGCTACTGGCTACGGTGTGTGGAAAGATGTCCAAATGCCCCATATATTCATTTATGTGACACTTGGGAAAGAAAAATCATCATTTATAATGTGGATCCGCACATAAACGGAGTCAACGGTCACAAAACGTGATATATGTGACCGTTGAGTGCCGAAAGTGGCCAGTTTGAGGGCTCGATTGTCACATACGTGACAGGTCATCACTTGCTTGCTCCAGGTGGTGACTATCGGTCACGTCTTTTTACCCTTCGGCCAACGTTTTCTGTGTTGCCCCGCAACCTTTGCAGTGACGAACAACAATCGGAAACGAAGTAGTCGAAGTGAAATGAACTTCAACAGACGATAAGGAGGCGTTTGCCCGTAAAGACCGATCTCTTTCATCGGATTCAATGAATTTATTTCGTTTAAGAACCAATGGTAAGCTTGGTAAAGTGGAAGCTATGCTCGAGTTGAGGAACATCGCAGGAAAAGCGGTATATTCTCATAAACTAGGGAACAGATTGTGCGAACACGAGAACAGATCATAAGCTCATGTGTACATCCCTGCCCCGAAGTACCCACAAGTTGTCGGCGCGAGCCGCGCCGAACCGAGTCCGACTTAGTTTCGGCCCTGCTAGGGCCGACAAATTGCTCGCTTATTGGCGCCCAGCAACTCGCTGCCCCTTCCCCCAACGTCCAACAGCCTAATCAGGAAACTCTTACGATCATTCTATATAGATGGACTCTCATAATAAAAAACTAGCCGGAGAAGGCTAGTTTTATTGAGGTTTTGATTTCGGGCACCACACAAGCGATTTAGTATCGTTTTAACTATACTTTAGTTCACTTCCATGGAAGCAATGACGGGCGGGTCAACTGCCATCTCCCCTGTTGTTTCCGATTGAGCGATTTCTTCGACAACGTCCATTCCGTCAACGACTTCTCCAAAGGCGGCGTAATCCCCGTCTAAAGATGCATGCTCCCCGAGCATAATGAAGAATTGGGATGATGCTGAATTGGGATCTCCTTGAACTCTAGCCATGGAGAGCACACCTTCTTGGTGATCTAACGGATTTTCAAATTCATTACTTGCGAACTCACCGGTGATGGTTTCAGGAGAGCCCCCCATTCCAGTGCCGTCAGGGTCACCGCCTTGGACCATAAACCCTGGAACAATACGGTGAAACGTAAGTCCATCATAAAAACCATCTTCGATAAGAGAGACGAAATTGTCTACAGTTTCGGGCGCATTGTTCGGATACAAGTGCATCTCGACTTCCCCGCCTGTTTCCATCGTCATCGTCACTTCAACCGCATCATTACGGTCAACCCCGTCTTCAGAAACTTCCCCTTCTGTGCTACACCCAACGAGAAGTACAGTTAAGCCTAACAACAAACCAATTCTTTTCATCTGTATTTTCACCCTCATCTGTTAAACGTTCGACCATTCTATTCTAGCAGAATTCTGCTAGAATAGACGGGAGGTGACCAGATGTTACGAAAATTATTCGTGCTAATGATACTCGTATCATTAGCGCTTGTTGCATTATTATATGGAGAAGAACTTGCTCTTTGGATTGACCAAGAAGGTACCGAGTCAATATTCATCACCGCAGCAATTGCTACATTGCTCTCGCTTTTCCCAATTATTCCTTATCCGATTATCGGGGGTATTTTAGGTGCGATTTACGGCTCTGTTCTCGGAAGTTTCGTTACATGGGTCGGCTCTGCAGCCGCTTCAATAATTATGTTTATGTTCGTCCGCTACGGCTATCAAGATTGGGGAGAACGCGTGCTCAATCGGTATGCTACGTTGGCGCGTATCAACGGCTTATTTGAACGGAATTCCTTTATGACGATCTTTTTGACACGGTTAATTCCGATCGTGCCGTCAATTATTGTAAACATATATAGCGCGCTTAGCCGCGTTGGGTTTTGGAGTTATGCCATTGCCTCTTCACTCGGCAAAATTCCATCAATGATTTTATTTGCGACGGTCGGGAGTACGATCGTACATAACCCTCTCGGCTTAGTTTATGTTGCCGTTTTTTACGGTTTGTTTTTACTCGTCGTGTACAGTTGCTATCGCTTATGGGTTCGTTATACGTTAAACAAATAAACACGACGTTTGGCTGAGCGCATTGCGAAATAGAGTACACCTCCGCTAAAGGCACCCATCACATTCAAAATAAGATCATCGACGTCAGCAACTCGATACGTGAGCAAAAACTGCATCACTTCGATCCACAAGGATACAAAAAAACCTACGAGGACAATGCGCAGGATCGTACGCACCTGTCTGAATAATAACGGCAGAAAAAAACCAAGCGGCATAAACATAATGATATTTCCAATGAGAATACGGACAGGCGCTACCCATTCAGGACTAAAAACAGCAATCCGGTAAATGCTCCTCACTGGAGTGAGATTATAATTTCTTCCCCCAGGACCTTCAGGCCCGAGGGACGCCCCGTGATTCCAAGCAAAAAACGTCACGTATACCAACGCGCCCATATAGAGCGTGAACAATACCCAGTACCAGGTCCTCACAAAATCTCCCCCAGGACATGCATTTCTATTACTGTATGCACACACCAAATGAGCAATGACTTCTAGCAATGCCGTTAGTAACACTACGTAAGAAAGAGAAAATCCTTTTCTCGTTCACACGGGCTAGCGGCACCGAAATTTGTGAGGGAAGGTTTTCTCTCGTTTGATCGCGTATAAAACGAAAATCATGCCATTGAACTTTGATATGGTAGGATTTCCCAACGGACCACACGCAGCCGGCACCTCTCAGTGGAACACTCATCGAATTGGCCCGCCAAGTATGGTAAGCAACCTCCTCTATATCTCGATCTTGGTTAGTTCATACAAGCATAACGAAGGGGGGGGGCGACTCAAACATCATACGGTTCTAATTCCATAGACACCTTTTTGAAGTCACATGCCCACCGATTGGAAGCAGAAAGTAGTCAAACAAACATGACCGCACGTTCGGACGGTACAATCTCCATTCATCGACCAGCACAAAGCGGCCTATGATCGTATCTGTTTTTTTATCCCATCTATTTAAAAAAAACGGTTCCCTCACCTAGGTAAGAGAGGTCACTGAAAAAAACGTCTCTCTGAGTTACTTGCTAAAGTAGACCACCGAGTCCAACTGATGGGGGGGTTCCTACTAAAAGATGTTCCTAATTGATGAAAATCAAGCTAAACATCGTTATACGTATTTTTAATTTCCCTTTTTCAGTGAACATAGGTAACACAGTAGAGAGCAACCACCCAGCGCCCAACATGAACACATGGAGCTCGGCACACTCTAAAAAAAGGTTGATGAGAAGTGATCTTCTCATCAACCTTTGCTCGTTTAGGAAATTTCTCCTCGTTTCCAGCGTTCACGTACTAGATAGAGTGCAGGTACAACAAACAACGTTAATATGGCGGAGAATAGCGCGCCTGAAACGATGGTAATCCCTAACGGTTGGAACAATGTGCTGTTACCAAGGGCGACAGGCATTAGACCGGCAATTGTTGTAAGGGACGTGAGCACGACCGGGCGGAAACGCTGCTCTGCAGCGAGCGTAACTGCTTCTTTGGCACCGAGCCCTTCTTTTCGTCTCTGTTCAATGAATTCGATAAGCACAATTCCGTTTCGGACGACGATACCGGCCAAGCTCACACCACCCATAAGTGACATGAAGCCAAGTCCTGTTTGAGTGATAAATAAACCAATCATTGCGCCGGAAAACGCTAAATACACAGCGCTTAATATGATAAACGGAATGGAAAGCGAATAAAATTGAATTGCCATCACAATTAAAATGAGGAACACAACAACGATAAAGATTAGACCGATTTGGATGAACACATCCGTTCTCTCCGCTGTCTCCCCTCCGATCGTGATGGATGTGTCGTCATCTTCTAACGCTAACAGATCGTCTTCGACTTCAGCGATAATATCGTCAGCGCTCCGTTCACCAGGGAAAGCCCGTACCGTTACGATACGATTGCCATCTGAATGCGGAATGCGCGGCGTAACTTCTGCTTCTTCAATCGTGACGATATCTGAAAGAACAACGGACTCTTCTATACCTTCTAAGGTAACTTCATCAAGCAAGTCAACTTCATTGCCATCATAAGCGACACGCCAATCGAGTAGTTCCCCGTCAACGTCAAACTCTCCCAGAGGGACACCTTCTCCAATTGCAGCAAGTGCATCACTAATTTCACTACTTGAGAAGTTGTTTTCCTCCATTACATCTCGGTCGAGCTGCATTTGATACGATTCAACAGCTGTTCCAATATCATCATCTACATTCAGCACACCTTCGGTGTTTGCGAGAATTTCTTGCGCTTCTCCACTCTTATCAAGTAGTGCATCAATGGATTCTCCTTGAATTTCAATAGCAATTGGCGCTCCTACTGGAGGACCTGATTCAATGATCGACACTTCATACGACTCAAGATCGCCAAAAGCTTCTGGTAGCTCTTCGCTCCATTGATTCATCGCGTCTCGCGCATCAATCATGTCTTTATCAATATAGATGAGGAAGTTTGCGAGATTCTCACTTTCCTCACTCCCACCATCTGATGAAAATAGATCAGGGATGGCCGTACCTGTAAATGTAGATACCGAACGTACAAACGGCTCCTCATTAACCCAGTCAGCAATCTCCTCTGAATAGGCTTCTGTTTCTTGCAGCGGTGTCCCATCCGGGAGCGTAGCTTCAATGAACACTTCTTCGCGGTCAGAATCAGGGAAGAATTCCAACGGAATAAATGGAATGAGCGCAAATGCCGCGGTTCCTAACCCTAACCCGATAAAGGAGACGACAAATGGGCGTCTGACGATGCGCCGTATTAATTTCTCACTGTATACTTTCCCTGAACGCTCGAACAATGAGCCTAAAAGCCCAGGAGGCTTTTCATTAACGGACGATTTTCTGCGTTTCTCTTTCCAAGTTCGGTAAATCGGAATCAGAAACAAGCTAACGACTGTAGAAGCGATGATTGCACTGATGAGTACGACGGGGAGCGGTCGGATGAACTCCCCTGCGCCGCCTGGCAACAGCAGGATCGGGAAAAATGTAAACACGACGACAATCGTCGAGGTGACTACCGACCAGAATACTTCTTTCGTTCCTTTGTACGCAGCTTCTTTCGGGCTTTTTCCGTTTCGAAGCTGACGTTCGATGTTGTCGTTCACAACAATCCCGTCATCAACAAGTATGGCCAGCACGATGATATAAGCGATTAATGAAATTTGGTTCAACCCAATGTCAAAAAATGGAATGGCGATCGACCCAATGCTTAGCGATACCGGGATGGCAATTGCGACACTAATCGCGGAACCGATACGTAAGCCTAATGAACAAACGATCAGAACGGCAACAACCGCAATCGCAAAAGACAAGGCCAAGTCTGCAAATAAGTCCGATACGAGATCATCTTGTGTGTATAGCAATTCTGCTTCTGCGGATTCTGGCAATGATTCATTAAGTTCTGCAACAATGTCATCGAGCTGTAATTGCGCCGTTGGCACACTGCTCCCAGGGCCGAACGTAAACGTCAATGCTAAAGACTGATCGCCGTCATAAGTCACTGCTTGTTCACGCGCTTTGAAACTGACGTCCATCGTCGCGACATCTTCTAGTAGAATCGTGTCCCCGTCTTCATTCACGCCGACAGGCAATTCATTAAACTCATCTATAGATGAATAGTTGCTCACGTCTACTGGGTAGATATAATTATCGTCTTCCCACTCTCCAACAGGCGCGAGGTCTTCTTCTCCGTTCAATACGCCAATGATCTGTTCATAAGTAAGATCATTGTCTTCCATTAAAGCAGCATCAAGACTAACGAGCACCTCTCTGTCTAAACCACCTTGCACATCGAGTTCTAATAAGTCGGGGGCATTTCCAACTTTTTCTGCATAGTCATCGAGTATTTCTTGAATGGCAGGAAGTGCGTCATCATCGTTATATTTCACATGGTATGTAGCAAGCCCTTGATCACCGGATGTAGTCGTAAATTCAGGCGTATTGCTATCGTCTGGAAATGAGGAGGCGAGGCCATTTACTTGCTGGTTAATTTCATTCCAAATGACGGCGGAATCGTCAATGGATTCATCCAGTTCAATTGTAATGAGTGATAAGCCTGGAGCAGATACCGATTCATATGATTCTATTTCCTCATATTGAGTTAAAGCATCCTCAATAGGGTTGGTCACTTGTTGTTCAATTTCTTCTGCTGAAGACCCAGGATATATCGTCGTCACTTGCGCAATCGGAGGCGAGAATTCCGGAATTTCACGTTGTGGCATTTGTGAAAAACTGATCGCCCCAATGATCGTCAACATAATAAAAAACAACACGGTAATCTTCGGTCTAGTTATGAGCCATTTCATCATGTTCCTCTTTTCTATGCAATCTTCTTGATGAAATATACCCTTAACTATGCCGTATTAAAACATTTTATCGTTCATTGTCATTTTCCATAAATACTGAATCATTCCTCTTTTAACACCCGATACACAAAGCCATCCTCTCGGTCTAAATGTTGCTCCGCTTCTGTTTCTGATACATTCAACAGCTCCATGACAATGCAATTTTCGGTCTTTGGCCGGAAAGTTGAAACAATTGCTCTGCCCGCTCTTCACTACAGTCGGTTGCGAACTGTATCATCCGTTTGGAACGGCTCACAAGTTTCTTATTTAACGGTTTAACATCGACCATTAGATTTCGATACACTTTTCCGAGCTGAATCATCGTCGTCGTCGTAATCATATTCAACACGAGCTTCTGTGCGGTTCCTGCTTTCATGCGTGTTGAGCCCATAACAATTTCAGGGCCTACTTCAATGCTGAGCTCGTGTTTAGCATAAGCATGGAGCGGTGCGTGGTGATTACACGTAAATGATACCGTAACCGCACCTAGCTCTTTTGCCGCTTTAAGTGCCCCGATAACATAAGGGGCTTTCCCACTTGCTGTAATGGCGATTACCACATCTGTTTCTTTAACACCTCGTTCGAGAAGATCGTCTCTGCCTAGTTCTTCATTATCTTCCGTTCCTTCAACAGCTTCAAATATTGCTTGGTCTCCACCAGCAATAACGGCTTGAACTAGCTCTCGTTCCGTGCCATACGTTGGAGGAATTTCTGACGCATCCAATACACCAATTCTTCCGCTCGTTCCAGCACCGACGTAAAACAAGCGCCCGCCTTTTTGCAAAGCGCGCACCGCATCTTGTACAATCCCTTCAATCACATCAATGTGATTGGATATGATCGATGCCACTTGTTGATCTTCTGCATTAATCGCACGAAGTATATCTCCAGTCGTTTGTCGATCGATGTGAGCGGACCGCTGATTCCTTGATTCTGTCACGCTTTCAAAAGATTCTCCCATGGCATATGCTCCAACTATTGAATTCTGAAACTTTTAATCATTTTAATATTTTAATAAAGTGTTGTCAATTTAAAATTATATTTTAAAGCGTAGTAACAAAAAAAGATCGGCACATACCGATCTTTTTCTAAGAAAATAAAATTAAGTTTAGCGCTGATATGAGGACTAAAAACATCGCCAATTTGCGTATCACTTCGTTGTTCACCTTCGCAAATAACCTTAAACCAATAAATGTCCCAATCATTACCGCCAACGTACCCGCAATAAATAAACCGATGAAAGAAGATTGAAAGTCACCGTTTATTGCGTGCAATACGATGGAAAACAAACAAACGATAAGGGTAACAAACTGGACGTTTACTAAGTACTTGTATTTATCTGTCGCAAATACCATGAGAAAGTAGAATACGAAAAACGGTCCACCAACGCCGAAAAGCCCTCCAATAAATCCGCCCAATAACCCAAGCATAATCGCAATCCACAACGTCGGCTCTTTCTTTTCTGGCTTCATGACAGATTGAAACAAAAGATAGCCAACCATTAAAATGAGAAAAATTCCGAGCCACGTCTTCAAAATATCTAAATCACCGTATCTCGACAGAATGAAGAACGCAGCAATCCGGCCTAAAAGTGCAAAAATTAAAATTGCTCGTACTTTTTTCCACTCAATATGCTTCGCGTTTTTAATAACAACCGTCACCGCAGCAACGACTAATAAAGATATGACGAGCAACGTGCTTTCCTTAATTGTTAAAAATAAGGGTAAAACGCCCATTGCGACAAGTCCTAACCCAAAACCACTAACGCCTTGAACAATCGCACCTAATAGAATAATAGCGAAGACCACAACAAATTCCCACATAACATCCACTCAAATCTACTCTGAATAAATTCATCTTATCATAGATTTTCAGTGTGCGTTTCTAGCGGAAAGTGCGAAGGGAAGGACAATCATGTCCAGGTTTTCACGGGTGTGATTCATGGCACGTTAATTAAAAAACCTCCCAATCACATTTTGGAAGGTTTTTATGAAATATAGATACACAACTTTATAAACGGTAACCTAGTGCAGATTGGGCTATGAATATTCATAAAACCCTTTACCTGATTTACGACCGAGTCGGCCAGCTTTCACGTATTGGACTAAAATCGGGCACGGTCGGTACTTTTCACCGAGTGTTTCATACAAATAATTCATGTTGCGAAGACGACTATCCAGCCCAACGAGGTCAGCAAGCTCCAATGGACCATCGGGTGATTTAAGCCGAGCTTAATTGCTTTATCGATATCCTCGGCAGATGCGACGCCTTCCATATACATGTTCATCGCTTCATTTCCAATGAGGCAGTTCATTCGGCTAGTGACAAAGCCAGGAAATTCACGTACTTCCACCGTCTCTTTGCCGAGTTGTCGCCCAAGCTTTTGTACCCGTTCGACTGTCTCATCCGATGTATCTAGGCCACGTACAATTTCAATTAGTTTCATGCGATGGACTGGATTAAAGAAATGCATCGCTACGACACGATCTGAACGAGTTGTGGCCGCACCAATTTCTGTAGGGCTGAGTGTGGACGTGTTCGTGGCGAGGATGGTTTGCTCATCCGTCAACTCGTCAAGCTCCTTGAATACGTTAACTTTTAGCTCCATCTCTTCCAACACCGCTTCAATAACGATATCAGCCTCTTTCACTGCTCGCTCTAAGTTCGGTTCATAGACGATATTCTTCTCGACGTATACTTTTTGTTCGTCTGTTATAAATTCACGAGTAGCGCTCTTCTCAGCAAGCTCCACATTTGCTGATTTTGCACGAGTAAGAGCTGCTTCATGCACATCATAAATACGCACAGTAAACCCGTGAATCGCTGCAGTATAGCCAATGCTTCGGCCCATCGTACCCGCACCGATGACAGCAATCCGATTCATTACGCTTCCTCCCTCTCGAGCAAGAGCGCCATACCTTGGCCTCCACCTACACAAAGCGTTGCTACCCCGTACTGTTGTTTCTTTCTCATCATTTCAAAGAGCAATGAGATGGTAATGCGTGCACCTGTTGCCCCGAGCGGGTGGCCGAGGGCAATTGCCCCGCCGTTTGGATTCACACGATCCATAGGCAAGTTCAGCTCACGAATGACCGCAAGTGCTTGCGATGCAAAAGCTTCATTTAGTTCCCATACACCAATGTCCTCTGCGCTCATTTGCGTGTTCGCTAATAGTTTCTGCACAGCAGGAACAGGACCTATGCCCATCACTTCAGGGGAAACGCCAGCGGTTGACCAACGTCTAATTGTCGCAAGTGGCTGCAGACCGAGTTGTGCTGCTTTACTTCGCTTCATAAGCATCACAACCGCTGCCCCGTCATTTCGTCCGCATGCATTGCCAGCTGTGACAGACCCACCTTTTTTAAACGCAGGCGACAGGCTCGACAGCTTCTCCAACGTTGTGTCTCGAGGATGCTCATCAACAGCAAACACGAACGTTTTCTTGCGTTCTTTCCCTTCCAGCGGCACAATTTCATCCTTAAAATTTCCAGCGTCAATTGCCGCTCGTGCACGTCGTTGACTTTCTAGCGCAAACGCATCTTGATCTTCACGAGAAATTGCATATCGTTCAGCAACGTTTTCTGCTGTCATTCCCATTCCTAAGTTCTCCCCGTAGGTTTCCTGAGGCTGTTGCCCGGCTTCTAGGTTGGAATCGACGAGTTTCGGATTCCCTTCACCGTAACGCGAATTCCGAAGGTAGATCGGCGCTTGGCTTAAGTTTTCAGTCCCACCGGCAATGACGACTTGTGCTGTTTCAGACTGGATCTGTTGAACACCTGACGTAATCGCTTGAATGCCCGACGCACAGAGACGATTGACCGTAAATGCAGGGGTCTCTTCAGGTAACCCTGCGCGCAGCGCTGCAACACGAGCCACATTGGAAGATTCTGTTGTGGAACGAACTTCTCCTAATATGACTTCATCTACACTCGACTGTTCAATACCTGAACGTTTGATGACGCTTTCAATAACCTTTGAGGCTAATACACCGCTGTTCATATGTTTAAGACTTCCGCCCGCTCGTCCAACGGCTGTTCTGACTGCGCTTACAATCACTACGTCGTTTTCGCTTTTCATATAACAACACTCCTCTCTCGAGTAAATAAATGCAAACATTGTGCCAATGAAACGCGAGGAACATGCTCGTTTAGAACAATGAACCGATTTACTCTTGCATTATCGATTCATTTTTGAATTGAATGTTGTATTTTTGCAACTTGCGAACGACTGTCGCTTGGCTCGTGCCGAGCCGTTCTGCTAAACGATACGTATTCTGGGTTTCCATCGAAGCTGCAACGAGTAATTCTCGTTCTGCACTGTCTCTCGCCTCTTCTAACGTCGCAGGTAAATGCCGTTTTTTCATCCCTGCAATTAAATCATCTGGCAAATCGGCAATCGTAACGAACGAATCGTGAGTCGTAACGACAAGCCGCTCGACGACGTTGGAAAGTTCACGCACATTTCCCCGCCAGTCATGCTTATAAAAGAAATCCAACACTTCACTTGAAAGTTGTTTTTCAACGTCATATTTCTCATTAAATCGATCAAGAAAAAGTTGAGCTAGAGCAAAGATTTCGTCTTTTCTTTCGCGGATTGGTGGTATTCGAATGGGAATGACATGAATTCGGTAGTATAGATCCTCTCGAAACCGCCCGGCTCTGACGAGCGCTTGCAAATCTTGATTCGTCGCACAAATGACACGAACATCAATCGCTTTTGTTTGCTCACTGCCGACTCTTCTTAACTGTTTGTCTTGCAAAACTTGTAAAAGTTTCACTTGAAGGTCGAGTGGCATTTCTCCAATTTCGTCAAGGAACAACGTCCCCCCGTCTGCAAGTTCAAACATGCCTGCTTTGCCATTTTTATTCGCGCCTGAGAACGCACCCGCTTCGTACCCAAACAGCTCTGATTCTAACAGCGTTTCTGGTATGGCACCGCAATTCACTTTAATAAACGATCCAGTATGATTCCTCGGGCTCTCTTGATGAACGAAACTTGCAAATACATCTTTGCCAACCCCTGTTTCACCAAGAATGAGTATGGACGCATCAACATTCGCCAAGCGTGCACCGGTTTCATAAATGCTTTGCATCGCTTCGTTCTTACAAACCATACCTTTTTTTTCTCCTTGCCTGACTCGCTCCAATTCTGCTCGATAAAGCGTATTCAATTCTCTTACTTCACGCATTTCATCACTAATTCTCCGCAAATCACTCATATCACGAATGATCGTAATAACCTTCTCCACTTCACCATTTTGGTTCATGACTGGACTACCCGTCATCATAATTTCTCGATTCCCTCTGCCACGTTCATGAACCGTCACTGGACGTTTCTCCTCAACGACACGAAATGTAACCGGCCTTGAAAGAATACCTCTGTCTTTGAGTTCTGTTACATTTTTCCCGATAAAATAATGTTTCGGAATCTTCGTAATCCGTTCAACAGCGCTGTTTACCGACAATGTTAAGCCGTTTGTATCGGTAATATAAATGCCATCATAAGCGCTTTCTAATACACTGTCCATTTCACGCCGTAAAGCGTGAACATCAGAATGCGTAATCGGGAAAAAGAAATACAGTTGGCCGTTGTGATCGTCGGCTTCGGTTTCGTTTACCTTAACCATTTCCCATCGTTCATAAATCAATCGTTCTTCCCCTCGACCGAGCACTTCCTCCAAACGGTTACGATGTGCCAGCAGCTCCTCGGCAGCATCATTCCACGAATCAATACGTTTATCTTTTACTCTCACGACTGGAATGATTAGTTTATCAATCGATGCGTCCATACGAACACCGCTTTCTACTTTGTAGAGTTGTTTCTATTATACATCTCTTAAACGACGATTGACTGTATGAACTTTTTCGTTTGCCTTTTTCAAGTCATCCAGAAGCGCTTCTTGATCTTGAATTCGTTGCTTTTGCTTCTCTACTTCCTTTGTCGCCATTTTTTCATACGACGCATAACGATCCGGCATATTCCTTCTCTTTACCAACTGCACAAACAACACGACGAGCATAACAACAATTGCAAGTATAATAAACATCATGAGTAATGCAGCAATAGAATAAATGACGGTTCCCCAAAGAATTCCTTCTTCCATAATCTCCAAACCTCGTCATCCTTTCTTTCTTTCGTTCGATAGCGTCTCCGTTGCGCGAGCAATGTAAGCCGCTGTTATCTCTTCATAAAATGGTTCCAGTGCGTAATAATTCATCGCTTTCCCACTCTCAGATATTTCCCGTTCACTTGTTACAATTTTCGCTTCCTCAAGGCGATTGAGGTGCATGTAGACGAGGGGGCGGCTTAATCCTAATTCTCTTGCCAATTGGCTTACGTACTTGCGGTCTTCATAGAGCAGGGCAACCATTCGTAACCGGTGACGGTTCGCTAATGCCTCAAAGAAAGCGAGCAGTTCATCGCCTGTTCTCTCTTCGCTCATTCTCGCACCTCATGCAGAAGATGATCCAAGTTTCCGATCGCTTGCTGTAGTTTCTTTCTCTCTTCTCCAATTTCTGTCTTCAATACAATTTCTCGTTCGTCTAGTTCTTCAATCGTTTGAGCAACTGCACTTTGTTCGTTGCCCTCATTGTTTGTTTGTTTTCTCATTCGCCTAAGCACGACGATAAGGTAAATGAACAAACCAATAATTGGCAATACGAAAAGAACCTGTACGACAATACCGAAAATATTAAAAGATTCCATCGTATGATTCCTCCTGACTATTTATTTTTTCATATGTAAATAATTTATTACACATGAAAGTTATTGTCAAATTGTCCGTTTCGCGACACAGTATGGACGTTTCGTAACCTCCCGTACGGTTGGCGCCATTTTAACGTCGCTTCAGCACATCACCGTCTGTTTCATGACATGAAACGAACGTCTCCAATCTGAACTACCGTCAATTTGCAAAATCCAGTGTATGGTTAACGTACCAACAAAACAAGGAGTGCATGACCATGATAAACGATTTCTTAGTCTATTTACTTGAAGTGAATCCGCTCGTTCAACACCTCGGAATTCTTCTTCTTGCTATGATTCCATTTTTAGAGACATTCTTTGGAAGCTTTGTGGGTGCCTTTATCGGTGTACCGATTGTTACCGCCGCCATCAGCAGTATGATTGGCAACTGGTTGTCCGTTATGGCGATCATCCTTCCGTTTAATGCGTTGTTCCGTATGCTTAGAGAACGACGCGAAGCGAAAGGAAAAGAAGGGTTTTTCGGCAAACGTGCAAAGAAAGCGCAAGGCTACTACGACAAGTACGGTGTGCCTGGATTAGCACTCATTGCACCGCTCATCGCTTCTGGCCACATCGCCGCATTCATCTCCCTTGCTGCAGGCGCAAGCCGTGGAAAAGTTATTCTTTGGCACACGGTGAGCATCGTTGTATGGGGCGTGCTAGGTGTTGTTGCGGGTTACTTCGGCTACCTTGCCATTCTTCAATAGGGTTCAAAAAACGCTCATCATACGTTCACGTATGATGAGCGTTTTTCGTTTAAACCCGTAATCTTCTCCGTAAGTAAAAGAAGCGATTCACTCGTTGATCAGAGAAATCTCTTTCCTTCATTGTCTGTATTTTTTGTATACTGTAAAGACGAACATATCGTAAGGAGATTGATATGATTACATTTACAAATTTGACAAAAGTTGAAAACGGTCGCTCGATCATTCCTTCAATAAACCTTGAGCTTCCAAAAGGATCGGCAACGGTGATTCATTGTAGTCAAAAGCAAGGGAACCATCTCATTACACTCATCACAAAACAGGACCAACCTTCGAATGGCTCTATATCCGTAGGTGATTTCCCAATCGGTGTGTTCACACAAAACGATACACTTTATGAACGACTTTCCGTTCGCGACAACCTCATGATATTCGCGCAAATGTACGACTCTTCTATAGATATAAAGGCAGTTGTCGGGGATTGGGGACTTTCTGATTATGTGAATGAACCTTATAAAAAATTGCCACACTCTGTAAAACGGCGGGTGCTCATTGCCCGGGCAATAATTCATGAGCCAAAGACGATTATTCTTGAAGATCCTGAATCTGGTGTTGATGACGAAACGAAGCTGATCTTGCGAGCAAACCTCGAAAGCTGGCAACAAAAAGGGATTACGACGCTCGTGACGAGTACATTTTTAGAAGATGCATTGTCAATGGGGGCAGCTGTGTATCGGCTCACACACCGCGCGCTTACGTTTCTTGAAACCGACGGTGAACATACATCATCAGAAACTCCTGAACGAAGCCAGGCTCCGCCACCTTCATTCAAAAAAATTCCTGCTCGATCTGAGGAGAAGCTCATTTTGTTTGATCCTGAGGAAATTGATTACATAGAAAGTATTGACGGCACGTCAATGTTGCACGTCCAAACAGAAACATTTCGCTCGACGTTAACACTGCAAGAATTGGAGTTGCAACTACTCCCCTTTGGCTTTTTTCGAACACATCGGTCGTATCTCGTAAATTTACAACGAGTGCGGGAAGTGATGAAGTGGACGAGAAACAGTTACAGCTTGATTCTTTCTGTGGAAAATACGAGCGTGCCGTTATCACGAGCAAATGTCTCGCCTTTGTATGAGAAGTTGGGCATCCAAACGTGAACCATTCACCTGTCTATTTGCATCACTGGCAAGATCAACGTCACCACTCGTCGCTCAAATGATGCGATCTCTTCTACCATTTCATACACTTGAAACATGGAAGGAGGGACGACACTAAAGTCATGAGCCGGTGTGTACACACCCTCATTGAACGGAGAGAATTCGAACATGGACTTATCCATTAAAAGAATACGATATTTATTTATAAAAGATGTGAAAGATCACCTTAAACATCCACTCATCGTCATGTTGTTAATCATGCCTGTTTTTCTTGCGGTGCTGTATACGTTAATGTCTGACCCGAGTCAACCGAGAGAGAACTTTGAACTCGTATCGATGCCGATATTAATGGCGATTTTGTTTCTTTGCGGGACAATGCCGGCAACGTCGATTGCCGAAGAAAAAGAAAAAGGGACATTTCACATGCTTCTCTCATCTCCAACGAATGTAAAGGAGATGCTCATGGCAAAAAGCATCTTGTTTTTTGGTCTCACCGTAATCATTTGTGCCATCTGCTTATTTATTCAAGGGCTCAGCGTTCAGCCACTTCCTTTTGCTCTGTTCTTCCTGCTGTCTTGTGCATTTTATTTGCTACTTTCAACGTCAATTGGACTGTGGTCAACATCTCAAGTCCAATCAACGAGCATTCATTTGCCTGTTGCACTAGGCCTTTTCTTTTTGGCTACATTCGAACCACTCATCGATCAAAGGTGGGTGTCATCCATCAATGCACTCTTCCCGATCAAATACGCTTACGAAGGACTAGGCTTAAGCATCGCTGGAGGGAATGTATCCGATTATTATCTGCCCCTCATCGTATTAAGTGGATGGACCGTCTTCTTTGGTATTGTTCTTTATCTAGTCCACCGTCACAACGAACAGAAAGGATAAAGAGAAATGATGAATATCCATATTCAAGATCTTGTCAAAATATACGACGACCGGCGCGTCCTAAACGATGTGACCCTCACAATTTTAGAAAATCAGACCTTTGCGATTTTAGGAAGGAATGGTGCAGGGAAAACGACGCTCATGGAATGCCTCATCGGACTTACATCTTACGACTCCGGGTCTCTGTCCATTAATGGCAAGCAGGTTTCTTCAATACGAAATTCTGTCGGCGTCCAATTGCAAAACCACGCCATGTTCGAACGCACCACGGTTCAAGAATTATACTCATTGTTTGCTAGCTTTTATTCAAAACCGATATCTCCTGATCACTTACTAGATCTTTTACACTTGGATGCTTTGAAGCATCAGCGCATCCACAAGCTTTCCACAGGTCAAAAACAACGAACAGCGATTGGGTTAGCCCTCATTGGCGACCCAAAAGTGATTTTGCTTGATGAACCGACTGCCGGCTTAGACGTCCAAGTGAGAGAATTGATTTGGGAAGTACTCGCCGATATGAAAGCAAAAGGAAAAACGATCGTGTTTACGACCCACTATATGGAAGAAGCCGAACAATTTAGTGATCAAGTTGCTGTCTTGCACGAAGGAGCTATTCTCGACATAGATACATCGGAGCAACTCATTCGAAAATACGCAAATAAAAACAAACAAACACTTAATGAAGCGTTCAAGAGTCTCACAGGTTCTACAATGCGGACAGGAGTAGATTGATATGCAAAAACAAACGTTAGTTGAACTGTCCAAAGTTCAATGGTTAGAAATAAAAAGAGTTCCAAGAACATTCTTTCTAATCATGATATTCCCTTTATTATTTTTGCTCATGTTTTGGGGGATTGATATGCTCACTCCAGCCCAGGCCGATGGCCTCTCGTTCATGGAGTATCTATTCCCTGGACTTATCGTGTTCGCGTTGTTATCATCTGGTCTTCTTGGAACAGCCATCCCTCTCATTGAGCAACGAAAGAGTGGTGTTCTTCGACTGTTAGAAATCTCACCGCTAAAGAAAAGTACGTACGTACTCTCACAAATTTCTGTTCGTTTCCTTATTGGCGTGTTTCAAATGGTATTATTTTTGCTACTTGGCGTGTTACTTGGAATCATATCATTCAGCCAGTTTCTCCCTGGAATAGCCATCTCGATGCTCACGCTCGCCATGATGGTTACACTCGGATTCATTTTTGGTTCAATTTTACAATCCGTAGAAACCGCTGGTGCATTGCTCGGTGGATTATCTGCACCCGTGCTCATTCTTAGTGGCGTACTTATGCCGTTAAGCATTTATTCCAGTCAAGTAATGAACACGATCGCTTTATTTTTCCCGTTTACCTATTTGGGTGACGTAAAACGTGACCTCTTAATCGTAAATTATTCTGCTGAGTACCCGTTATGGCTAAGCCTAACCGTGATTATTATCACCATCGTCATTTTATTTACGATCGCCATTCGCGTATTTTCTTGGTCTAAGACTTCCGCTTAACAATAGCGCCTTCTGACACACAAAGCCCGCCTAGTGCTGATGCACAGGCGGGCAATTGTAATGGATTGGAGCTACTTAAACGTTCCATCAGCTACTTAGATCTGAACGAAAAATACGAGTCCGATAACAAACGACAACATCGTGAAAGGAAGCAACATCGCAGGCAATGGACTGCTAGCGTCGTTCGCGAAATTTGTATTTAGAATATCTAAAACGTCGGCAAGGGGAATCGCAAAAATGGCGATAGGAATAACTCTTATTCCATATAAAAGGGCTGAGATGAATATGAGCCCAATTAAAGGTGTACGTGAGATCGATTCATTTTTCCTTCTCCAAATTTTAATTTTTTCCACTCTAATCGAGCCCGTCCCCTCGTCAAGGTTCGCCAATCATTTGTTTTGTTCAGCATATGCTCTCATCGCTTCGTGCATCCAAGCAGCTAATCCGTCACCAAACTGATCGATGTTGTTCTTAAACCGCTCATCTGAAACGTACATCTCCCCTAAGCCCGCGAATGCATCCAGTGAGTATGTACCCATTTCATTTAAATACTCATACCACGTTGCGATTGCTTGTTGAGCTTCTTGTGAAGCCGGGTCTGTATCACGCATTGTAGCAAGATCTCGATAAATGTCGTTCATACGCTCAGCCATCTTCGTCTCCTGCTTGTGTACGTGACTTTTTGCTTCGTCCACAGCTTTATCCCCCCATTTGTCTCTCGCTTCCTTCTCATATTGCTCGCCTTCTGAAAAATCAAACCCTGCAAAATGTTTTTTATCTGTCATATCAATCTCTCCTTCTTTAGCGTCTAATGTTCGATCGATCGTTTCAATCATTTGAATGATCGCTCGCTTTTTTTCTTCCAAACTTTTGCGATGAAGCATTAATGCATCTCGATGGTCAAATTCAGGATTACTTATAATTTCCTTTATTGACTTCAATGAGAGGCCGAGTTCTTTGAAAAACAGAATTTGTTGCAAATCTTTTAGATTCTCTTCCGAATACAATCGATACCCTGCCTCTGTCGTTGTCTCGGGTACGAGTAACCCAATCTCATCATAATGGTGCAACGTGCGCACACTAATCCCTACAATCTGGCTTACTTGTTTGACTTTAAGCAATCCGTCACCTCCTACAATAAATACGTTAAACTGTCACGTGGCGTTAGAGTCAACATGAAATAAAAAGAACAAAAATGAATAAAACAGCATAAAAACATTCACAAAACAGAATTAATGCTGTATACTACCATTAACCAAACCGAAAGGGTGATCACATGTATTTGGAAGAACGAAGAGACACGATCGTGGAAATGTTGAAAGCAAAAGGCCGCGTATCAACAAAAGAACTGTCAGAAAAGTTCGGAATTTCCATCGATTCAGTACGTCGTGATTTGTCGATGATGGAGGAACTAAACCTTCTCAAGCGGACCCACGGTGGGCTATTCCAATGCCAATGAGCAGACAAAGCCCCAGATCAAATCAAGAAAGATATGGCAAAGCTAGCCTCAACAACAACAAATCGCAAAAGAAGCGGTAGCACGCATGGAACCTGAGCAAACCATATTTATCGGTGGTGCATCCATTCACTACGCTCTTCTTCAGTATTTGCCTGTAGACTTTGCGTATACAGTCGTGACAAACTCTGTTGAGATTGCCTATCACTTGCGTGATTATACGCACGTGACCACCTATTTAATTGGAGGAGAAGTTAAATCCTCAGGAAATATGACCGACAGTTTAGCGCTTGAGAACAGTCGGCGATTCTCTGTCGACCTTTGCTTTGCTTCTGCTGGAGGTATATCAGCAAAAGGGTTAAGCACCGCAACACCAGAAGTCGCTGTTTTTCATGAACACATCTATGCGGCATCCGCAAAAGTGATTGCTCTTGTTGAGCATCATAAATTCGACACGACGATGTTTTCTTCCATTTGTCCGCTCGCACGTATTCATGAGGTGATCACAGACAGCGATACCCTTGACGATCACTTGGCCCCAATGAAAAATGCTGGAGTATCAATTACCATAGCAGACACAGAAGTCGCTAGATGAATGCGCTTCTCGGGCGACGGGCCGAGACGCTGGCCTACGCCATGCCCTCTTTAGAATTATATAAACGATCTATATAGGATGAACTTAACATTTTCCTAATTGCGCATCTTGTTGTTGCTTTCCACTGCAGGCGGATGCTTGCCGCGGAGGACCGGCCGAGCCTCCTCGGTCTTGCGATCTGCGGGGTCTCGTCTCGGCCCTTCTTCCGCAGGCGTCACCGCCTTTCGTTCCAATCAACGGTACTGAATGGACGACGTCGCTGAACTGGGGTTGCTCAATATGGGCATTCAACTCGATCTGTACACTTTGGAAGCCAATAGCAGTAGATACCCATCATTGCTACGTCTATTGTAAACGATGAAAATCGATCTCAAAGTTGACGAACTTCAGGCTTTAACGGTTGGTCTACCATTCGTTTGTGAAGAATTTCATTAGTTCAACTTATATAGATAGAATGAACGTAACATTTTCCTAATTGCACAGTTTGTTGTTGCTTTCCACTGCAGGTGGATGGTTGTACTCCATAGTATAAGGGCAACATCGGTGGTCAAAAAACGCCCACCGTGTTTTCTTATGCAGTCCAGACGATAAGGGCGACATCGGTTCGGTGCTGCCTCCTTGCTACGGTGTGTGGAAAGAAGTCCAAATGCCCCATATATTCATATTTGTGACATTTGAGAAAGAAAAATGATGATTTTAAACGTGAATGCGCACATAAACGAAGTCAACTGTCACAAATCGTGCGATTTGTGACAGTTGCGTGCCAAAAGTGCCCGGTTTGAGCTGGATTGTCACATACGTGACCGGCCATCACATGCTTGTGCCAGGTGGTGAGCCTCGGTCACGACCTTTTACCCTTCGGTAACGTTTTTCGTGTTGCCCGCAACCCTTGCAGTGACGAACAACGAGCGACAACGAAGTTGTCAAAGTGATATGCACTTCAACAGTCAATAGGTAGGCGTTTGCCTGCAAAGACCGATCTCAGTCATCCGATTCAGTGAATTTCTTTCGTTCCACTTATATAGAAGTATTTCTGTACAATCATTACCTCAACATCGGTAGTGAGCAGGTAAAAGTTCTCCTCCGTGGAAATCCAACACCGTAAGCAGGAGTCAGGAAAGAGTAGATCGCCAGACCCCTTATATTCCGGTCAAAGATTCGAACGATTGCGAGATGTCACCACCTCTGCCTCGCATCATAATAAAAAAGCGGATGTCTGCTATGCAACATCCGCTTTTTTCACGGGGCTCTTTCTTTACGGGTTCGTTGCCCATAACCCTGCTGTTTTCACAAAAACTCTTGGGTGCAATTTCAACTGCGCAGTAATTAGTTCCGCTAAATCCTCTGGCTGCATCGCTTTTTCTGGGTTCCCATCAGTGAGATTGTTTTCTATGGCTAAGTCGGTAGCGACTGTACTCGGTGTGAGCGCGGATACGCGAACGTTATGCTTTCGCACTTCAAGCATGAGTGACTCGGTGAGCCCCATGACTGCGTACTTGGAGGCGCTATACGCACTCGTCGCTGGTGCACCTTTCGTACCTGCTGTTGAGGATATATTGATGATGTCTCCTGCTTGTTTCTCAATCATATCTGGGAGCACGATACGCGTCGCATTGTATACACCTTTCAAGTTCACGTCAATGATCTCTTGCCATTCTTCTGGGGTAAGATCTAAAAAGCCACCAAACTTTCCAATTCCAGCATTATTAATAAGAATATCAATCGTCCCAAGATCATTTTTAATGTGCGAAAAGGCTTCTTCCATTGCGTTTAGGTCACTCACATTTGCTGAGGCGGCAGAAACGTTGATGTCGTATTGCTTTAGTTCTTCAGCCGTTTTTTCTAAGTTTTCAAGAGAGCGCCCAATTAACCCTACATGGATGCCTTCTTTTGCAAAAGCAATCGCAGTTGCACGGCCAATGCCTCGTCCTGCCCCTGTAATCACTGCTGTTTTATTCGTTAATGTTTGCATTGTTTCAACCCCTTTGTATTTCTTGCGAACCACAGTGTACCCTAGTTTTGGCGGTTTTGTCTAAAATCATGCTTACCGTGGGTTCGTTGCCCACAGCTCGGATTGTTTCACGAACATGCGAGGATGTAACATGAGCTGAGAAACGATCACATCGGCTACATCTTCGGCTTGCATAAATGCGTCCTCTGTATTTTCCTCAGGCTCACTGCCGCCAAATCCAGTAATGACTTTACTCGGATTGATCGTTTGTACACGAATGTTGTGTGGACGCATCTCTTGCATTAACGCTTCTGACAACCCTCTTAATGCGAATTTAGATGCACTGTATACACTTGATCCTTTCGTTCCGCGTAGACCAGACGTTGACGCAATGTTGACGATGTCCCCACGGTTGTTCTCAATCATGCCTGGCAGTACCGCTTGAGTTACCCGGAATACACCTTTCACATTAACATTTAAGATGTCTTCCCAATCTGACTCGGTCAGTTCAAGAAACGGGGATGATTTTCCTGCGCCTGCATTGTTAATAACAATATCAACGTCGCCAATGCTTGCTTTAATACGATCAACTGCCGCTTCAACGGATTTTGCTTCGCCAACATCCATGACTTCTGTTACAACGTTCACTTCATAAGCTTCGAGCAAAGAAGCGGTCTTAAGTAGCTTGTCCTCTGTTCGTCCAACAAGAGCAACGTGAACACCTTCTTCAGCAAGCCGTTTTGCAACGGCTTGCCCAATCCCTGAACCTGCTCCTGTAATGAGTGCTTTTCTTTCTTGTAAGCTTTGCATGAAACTCTCCTCCTTAAAATGAAAAGGCTTGCGGAGTTCGCAAGCCTTTTATGATTGTACGTGCTTCATGATTCGGTACATGCCGAGAAATAGATTGATTTGCGCCAAACTGAAGAAGATAATCCACAATAGGCTTCCGAAATACATGATGACTGCTGAGACAATCGTCAACATCACGGCTGTTATCAATGGCAGTAGTACCGTTTTATCTTTAAAAATCTCTTTCATTTTGTTCTCCTTATTGCCATAGCTTGTACACAGCTTGTGTACCGCTGTTTTCTTCCCCTTTCAAAGCGAGCTCGTCATAGAGACGCTTCGCAAGTCGAAGTCCCGGTAAGTCATGGTCCATGGACTCTAGCTCTTCAAGTGCTACGTCCATATCTTTAATAAAATGCTTCACATAAAAGCCAGGCTCAAAATCTCCATTCAGCATTCGTGGGGCTAGGTTGTTTAGCGTCCAACTGCCACCAGCCCCCGAAGAGATGGTGGCAAGTACCTTTTGTTCATCCAGACCTGCTTGCTTTGCATAACCAAGCGCTTCAGCCGCACCAATCATACTTGCAGCAACCGCAATTTGGTTACACATTTTTGCATGTTGGCCGCTCCCTGCCGGTCCGTGTCGTTGAATGTTGCTGCCCATCACTTCAAAGAGAGGAAGACAAGCGTCATACACGTCTTCATCGCCACCGACCATAATTGTAAGTGCGCCGTTTCTCGCACCAACGTCGCCACCGGATACAGGAGCATCCAGAGCAGCACATCCTCGCTCCTTTGCCGCTTCTTCAATTTTAACAGCTAATGATGGTTTGGAGGTAGTCATATCAATGAACGTTGTGTGTGCATTAGCTGAATTCAACAACCCTTCTGTGCCAAAATAAATGTCTTCGACATCTTTAGGGTACCCAATCATCGTAATGACAACATCAACATCTTGGGCCAGTGCTTGGACAGAATCTTTCCAAGTTGCACCGCCGTTAACGAGCTCGTCTGCTTTTGACGGTGTCCGAGTGTAAACACTTACGTCAAAACCCGCATCCATCAAGTGTTTTGCCATGCTTTTACCCATCACACCGATTCCGATAAATCCAACCTTCTTCATGCTATCCCTCCGATTATTCAGTAGATTACGACGATTGCGTTGTTGAGCGCGCCCGAACCCGGGCGCGCTTCATTACGTAACGATGATCGGTTCATCTTGTGTAACGATAATCGTATGTTCTTTTTGAGCGACGTATCCTCGTTCTTTTGTCAGCAACGTCCATCCATCGTCTTTTTCATAGATCTCTTCAGCCTTGGTCGATACAAACGGTTCATAAGCAATAACAGAACCATTCGTGAAAACTTCTTTATCCCACGGTATATAGTAGTTAAAAATATGATCAGGTTCATCGCGCAAGGATGAACCTACACCGTGACCCGTGAGGTTTTTGATCACTGTATACCCAAGTTTTTTTGCTGTACGGTGAACAGCGCGACCTACACCGTTCATTTTCGCTCCAGCTTTAAACTTCTGAAGACCCGCATCAAATACAACATCCGTCGCCTTCAACAGCTGTTCCAACTCTTCACTCTGCGTCTCCCCAGCAATCAATGATTTTCCAGTATCTACCCAATAGTCGTTATACGCTCCGGACACGTCGATATTTACGAGCTCTCCGTCTTGGATGACTCGATCACCAGGAATGCCATGAGCCACTTCTTCATTTACACAGATGCACGTGTAGCCCGGGAAGTTGTACGTACTGATCGGTGCAGAAATGGCGCCGTACTTTTTGAACATTCGTTCGGCTATTTCATCTAACTGCTTTGTTGTGATGCCTGGTTTTGTGTGGGCAATCATTTCATCTCTGATTTCTGAGATGACTTTCCCTGCTTCTTTTAGTCCGTGTATATCTTTCTTAGATGTCGCAATCATCGACCGGTCTCCTTTATTCATCGCTGTGGACTATTGTATCCTATCCGTTCATTTGCAAACAACTGAGGCGATTGCAAACGATACACATGTCACCAACGATGAATTTTTGTATTCGATTTAGATTCTCTCGTACACTTCGTCAGGGTCCGGTCCTCTTCTGGCATCTTGATTTAGTGCATCAATGCGATGCATCTCTTGTTCTGTTAATTGAAAGTCGTAAATGCTCGTATTCTCATAAATTCGTGTTGGTGTCACCGATTTCGGAATGATGACGGAGTCTTGTTGCAAATGCCAGCGCAATGCGACTTGTGCGGCTGATTTGTTGTGATTCTTCGCAACCTCTTGAAGAACGGGATCTTCAAGAACACTTCCCCGCCCGATCGGACTCCACGCTTCAAACACAATATCTTGCTCATCCATGTAATCTTTTAGTGCGTATTGCGTCAAGTACGGGTGGCATTCCACTTGGTTAATCATCGGTTTAACGTTTGCTTTCGTAGCTAACCGTTCCAAGTGATCAACTTGATAGTTGCATACACCAATGGCTCTTACCGTACCTTCATCATACAATCGCTCTAGTGCTTTCCACGTGTCGAACAGATGCTGTCTACTCGGCCAATGCACGAGCAAAAGATCTAAACGATCCAGCTGCATCTCGTTCATCGAACGCTCAAACGACTGGAGCGTGTTGTCATACCCTTGATGGTCATTGTGAATTTTCGTTGTCATAAACACGTCGTTTATCGACGGTGATGTTCCTCTTAATTGCTCTGCAATAAGCCGTTCATTCTCATAGAGTTGAGCCGTATCAAAAGATCGGTACCCAGCATCAATAGCTGTTGTAATCGCGGTCTCTGCCTCCGAAGGTTCATTAATGAGATAAACCCCAAAACCGTGCTGCGGCATCATGACGCCGTTATGAAAACGAACAACATCTTTCATTGATTCATTCGACATTAATCAACCCTCCTCTAATCATCGATATACTCTTCATTATATCTTTCTTCGCCTTTAGATTCCAAGCATGTTCTTCTCAATTTTTGGAAATACTAACAGTAAATCTTTTAGGAGGCATGGTCATGTTAAAACCGATCTTGTTCACCGTTGCTCTATTACTCACCACAATTGTCGCATCAGAGGACACTGGCGTTTCCATACATAAGGCACAATCAGAAGAAACCGCACGATTAATCGAAATGATTGACGGTTCTTTTGAACAACCTACTCCTGATTCCCCAACAAAAGCCGCGAAGGTTTTTCTTTCAACCCTCTCACCAGAAGAACAGCATCGTGTTCAGCTTGATTTCAAGCAAGAGACAGCGATCGATTGGGATAACGCTCCTCTTTATGAAGAAACGAGAAATGGCGCTTCTTTTGATGAGCTAAATGCAGAAACTATTCGCGCCGCATTACAGCTCATTCGCTCCACACAAAGCGAAGAGGGGTACAAACAGCTTACAGACGTAATGAAAGCCGATGCGTTTTTGCACACCGACAATACCGATGACACTCTCGGTGCTGGGCTTTATTCGATTTCCATACATGGAACCCCTTCTGATGATGATGTATGGATGCTTCAATTTAGCGGCCATCATCTTGCAAAAAACATCGTCATTCACGAGAACATCGCCCATGTTACCCCTCAATTTCTCGGGGTAGAACCGGGTCAGTTTACCTGGTGGGATGGGGTGACTTATGAACCCCTTTACGATGAAAAAAACAGCCTACAGACGTTATTTGATTCTCTAAGTGAGGAGCAAATCGATGCGGCAAAACTCGGAGAGCTACATGAAGATGTTGTTCTCGGTCCAGAGAAAGACGACAGCTTCCCAGAAAAAATGGGCATCGCATACATCGCGCTTTCCGCTCAGCAGCAGGAGCTCTTTCAAGATGTAGTGACTACTTGGACAGTCGCTTCTCCTGCAAGCGAAACCGTACATGCTTACCTCGAAGAAGATGCGCTTGACGAAACAACCATTGCTTGGTCTGGTCACACTGACATGAATGAACCTGGTGCTTACGCAAGAATTGATGGTCCAAGAGTTTGGCTAGAGTGGTCTGCAAAAGATGGAGCTTCTAACGCTAGCGATCCTCATTTCCACACGATTTGGCGGGATAAACAGTTTGACTATGCTGGAGCATTTGTGGACTAATCGTCCAAGCACCTTCAGTTTTGTCTAAACGATACAATGCCGGCATTGGCATATTCATCCAATGTCGGTAATTGTATGCCCGATCAAAAGAATAGAGCAACAGTGTGAGAATGTTTCCGTGTGTTGAAATGAGTGTCGAACCCGTTTGTGCGTGTGCACAAAAACCATCAACAATACGACTTGTGCCTACTTCATTGGATTCACCGTCAGGAAATGAGAAGGATGGTTCTGCCACATCTGCTTGACTACTTCAGTAAAATTTTCAATATGTCCTTTCGTGATGAGACGTTCTCTAAACCGCTCATCGTAAGTAATCGGCAACCCTTTCTTTTCCGCAACAGTTTCAACCGTTTGAACTGCTCTTCGATAAGGACTAGACACAATTGCTGTGATCGAAATCCCTTCAAAATAATCAGCGAGGAGCTGGCGCTCTTTCATTCCTCTTTCCGATCGTTCACGCGTTCGTTCATTGGCTTTATAAATTGCATGCGCATGACGAACAAGGTAGATTGTCTGATCCATTTCTATGCCTCCATAGCGATATTCATGATAGAATATACTGTATATTTCGCTTTCATTGATTGCAAGGAGGAACTTCTTTTGATTTTGATACACCCGATCTATTCAACAACCAAGTCTTCATTAAAAAGCATTAACTTTTACATCATTGAGACGGATCGGGATCTTTTACTGCTCGATGC
This sequence comes from Geomicrobium sp. JCM 19039, assembly GCF_000698145.1. GTDB lineage: Bacteria > Bacillota > Bacilli > Bacillales > Marinococcaceae > Geomicrobium_A. The sequence continues at coordinate 163,630 of NZ_BAXB01000001.1, read as the reverse complement.
GGGCTATCCTACAGAAACATGTTGGGATGATTTACAAAGTGAATTACATCGCTTAGGCTACGAAGTTACGGATTTGAGTGCAATTCTACTTACTCACCACCATCCTGATCATGTCGGACTCGTAAACACCATTAGAGACAAAGTGGAAATTCCTTTATATGTTCATGAAAAGTCTACATCTCGATTGCGACGTGAGCCGAACTTTATGGACATGCGCATCGCTTTCTATGAACAACTCTATCGTGAATCTGGTTGTGGTGACGTTGGCAAGGAACAAATTCAACATCTGCTCGCGTCATTAGATGCGAATGCCAGTCAAGCCATTGACGGGGAATTGACGTATGTGGATGTGGATCAATCACTTTTTGGATTCAAGGTGTTAGAAGTGCCAGGGCATGCACCCGATCAGATTGCATTTCAATATCACGATTTGCTCATAAGTGGTGATTTGCTCATTGGACATATATCCAGTAATGCGATTGTTGAACCAAACGAGGATGGAGAACGAATCCAAGCACTCAGTCAACATGTGCAGTCATTACAAAAAATTGCAAACACGAATGTGAATACGGTTCATCCCGGTCACGGTTCAGTAATCACTGACCCTAGAGCGCTCATTCACGAACGGCTTGAAGGGGTCAAAAGAAAAACTGATGCCATTCGCGATTTGCTTTACACATCACAACACACAGCTAGTGACGTGGCAAAGCAGATGTACGAGAAGCGTTACAAGAGTCAATTCCCCCTCGTCATGTCAGAAATCATTGGTCATTTAGATTACATGGAGCAATTGCACATGGTTGATAAGGAGTATAAGCACGGTGTGTACATGTATTCTGCCCGCTAAATATATATAAACAAGTCAGCTAGCCTAAGGGTTGTTACCCTTGAAATGCAAATGCCCTGCCGCCTGTTATTCAGGGGGCAGGGCATTTATAGATTTAAGATTCGAGTACTTTTAACGACTCCCGGTTAAATGCGGGTAAATCATCTGGTGTTCGACTCGTGACAAGATTTCCTTGGCAAACGACAACTTCTTCATCTTTAAAGTTTGCGCCTGCGTTTTTTAAGTCCGGTACGATCGGTTTCACACCAGTTACAGTTCTTCCTTTTAATACGTCTGCATTAATGAGCAGTTGTGGACCGTGGCAAATGGCCATAATCGGTTTTCCTGCATTTGCGAATGCTTTCGTAAAATCAACAAAGCGGTCATCGCCACGCAAGATGTCTGGGGAAAATCCTCCAGGTAAGAGCAACGCATCAAATTGCTCTGGCGATACGTCGTCAATGCCTTTGTCGATTGTCACTTTCGTTCCATCTTTCTTGCCAGTCACTTCGTTGCCTGCTTTTTTCTCTATCGTTACAATTTCATGTCCTGCTTGTTCAAGGTTTTTGGCTGGATCTGTAAACTCACTGTCTTCAAAAAGATCTGTGATGAGTACTGCTACTTTCTTTGCCATTGTATATTCAACCTTTCTTTGCATGATCGGTTAAAGGCTACTGCCTTATTAGTCATGTTCTTCCCTGAACATAGAACTCTTAAACAACTGATTTACGAAAAATAAATCGATAACGTTTCATTATACATGGATAGCAAATCTATCATGAAAGTTAGCAATATTCACTGAAAATGAATTGACTTGGGCGTCTACTTCCATTATTGTAATACTATCAAGACGCCATTTTCTCAATATTCTCATTAAAAACACACTCCATAACGAGAAAGGAGGAAACAATGACTTGCTTCAATTCATAGGAAAGCGCTTTCTTTGGCTACTCGTGACATTATGGGTCATCATTACAATTACCTTTGTTCTGATGCAACTAGCACCCGGCAGCCACTAGATGTTGATGATGTCGGCATGTCGGAACAAGCTCGTGAGAATATGATGGCACATTATAACTTAGACCAACCCGTGATTATGCAATACTTTACGTACTTAACGAACGCCGTCACGTTTAATTTCGGACCGTCGATGGTCACGCGTTCAAGAGAAGTCAACGATATGCTCATTAGCGGTTTTCCTGCATCGTTGCAGCTCGGTTTTGTGACGTTAATTTTTGCGGTGATTTCAGGCATCATTCTTGGTGTTCTCGCCGCGCTTCGACACAACCGAATGATAGATTATGCAACCATGTTTATTGCAATTATTGGAATATCAATACCGAACTTTATTCAAGCAATGTTATTCATCCAGTACATAAGCACACAATTTGACTTCTTTCCAACCGCTCAGTGGGGTACGTGGAGGCATATGATTTTACCCGCACTTGCACTTTCTTCTGGACCGATGGCCATTATTGCCCGGATGACTCGTTCCAATATGCTCGAAGTGTTAACCGAAGATTACATTCGTACGGCAAAGGCGAAGGGCTTATCTGCTTGGCAAATTGTCGTAAAGCATGCGTTAAGGAATGCTTTACTTCCCGTCATCACCATTCTTGGTGTACTTGTAGCAAGTATTTTTACCGGAAGTTTTGTCGTTGAAAGAATTTTTGCAATTCCGGGCGTAGGTCAATATTTTGTCGACAGCATTACGAACCGAGATTATCCGATGATTATGGCGACAACGATTATTTACAGTACGATTTTTATCGTCATGATGTTTATTGTTGATGTTGTTTACGGCATTATCGACCCAAGAATACAACTTCATAAGAAGGAGGAATAACATGGAATCAAAGCGTAAGGAAACAAGCCCTTCTCGCGTTCCTGATGACTTGTTTGTTCCTCTTCCGAAAGAACAACAGGTCGATACTAGGCAGCAAAAAGGCGATAGTTATTGGCGAGATGTAATGGGACGATTATTTTCAAACAAACTGGCGACACTCGGTTTAATTCTCATTATCCTTCTCTCCATTATGGCGATTATTGGTCCGTGGCTAACGGAACATACTTATCGATCCCAATCTATATTGGAATCCAACACTTCACCTAATGGCACGTATTGGTTCGGTACTGACGAGCTAGGGCGAGATGTGTTTACGCGCGTTTGGTACGGTGCACGTGTGTCCTTATTTATTGGACTCGCCGCTGCTGTTATCGAATTTATTATCGGTGTCACGTATGGAGGAATTTCAGGCTACCGCGGTGGACGTGTAGACAATGTGATGATGCGTATTGTTGATGTGCTTTACGGGCTACCGTACTTGCTCGTTGTTGTACTTCTCATGGTTGTGATGGGTCCTGGATTGTTTACAATTATTGTCGCCCTTTCTATTACTGGCTGGATCGGGATGGCCCGACTCGTCAGAGGACAAGTGTTGCAACTCAAATCAGCTGAATACGTCCTAGCATCAAGGGTACTCGGCGGTAGCAACTCAAGGATTATTCGCAAGCATCTCCTGCCGAATACGTCCGGTCCGATTATCGTCTCGATGACCCTCACGATTCCATCAGCGATTTTTGCTGAAGCATTTCTTAGCTTTTTAGGTTTAGGCGTTCAAGCACCCGTAGCAAGTTGGGGGACGATGGCCAACGATGCATTAGGGTCATTCAAACCGGTTATTGGTGGCGACTGTTTTTCCCGGCCTTCTTTATATCATTAACGATGTTTGCGTTTAACGTATTTGGTGACGGATTACGTGATGCACTCGACTAAGATGAGGAAGTGAAACTATGGCTGATCGAACAAATCCGGAATTGCTTCTAGAAGTAGACAACCTACACGTTTCCTTCTCCACAAAGCGCGGGGAGGTCCAAGCGGTTAGAGGCGTTAGTTTTTCCCTATCAAAGGGCGAGACACTTGCGATCGTTGGCGAATCGGGCTGTGGGAAAAGCGTCACCGCCCAGAGCATCATGCGCTTGATCGCACAACCTCCAGGCAAATATAAAGAAGGAAGCATTCGATACAAAGGCAAAGAATTGACGACACTCTCGGAGAAAGAAATGCAAAAACTTCGTGGACTCGAAATGGGCATGATTTTTCAAGATCCGATGACTTCCTTAAACCCGGTCATTACCGTCGGTGAGCAAATCCGTGAAGGGCTTATGAGACACCAAAAGATATCTAAAGCAGATGCAACGAAAGAAGCCATTGAAATGCTTCAACTTGTCGGCATTGCTGACCCAGAAAAACGAATGAAACAGCACCCTCATCAATTTAGCGGTGGGATGAGGCAGCGCCTCATGATTGCGATGGCCCTTGTTTGTAAGCCGGATATCCTCATTGCTGATGAACCGACAACCGCGTTGGATGTCACCATCCAAGCACAGATCATTGATCTTTTCAAAGAAATACAACGTAAAACTGGCGTTGCTATCATCATTATTACCCATGATTTAGGAGTTGTTGCGCAAATTGCCGATCGCATTTGTGTCATGTATGCTGGCAAGATTGCTGAGACCGGGATGAGTGCTGCTGTTTTTCAGCAACATCAACATCCATACACCGAAGGCATCCTAAAATCGGTCCCACGCCTGGATGGTGACCGAGACCAGCCTTTAATTCCAGTGCCGGGCACACCACCAAACCTCATGAATCCACCGGAAGGTTGTCCGTTTTATTATCGTTGTGAGTATGCTATGAAAGTGTGTAAAGAGCACGCTCCACCAGAGTCAGACCTCGGGGATGGTCATTATGTCCACTGTTGGTTGCAAGATGCGCGCGCTCACTCTATACAAGCAAGTCGTCAACACACATAACTAAGGGGGAATTTGTATGAAAAGGAAATGGTTTGTTTTACTATTCGCAATGCTTCTCAGTATGGTACTCCTTCTCGCTGCATGTTCAGGTGAGGAAACCGATTCTGAAGGAGACGACACGTCAACAGACGATACTGAATCTGAGGCCGATGATGCCGCAGATGATGTTGGCGACAATGTGCTCGTCATGAATAACGGGCAAGAGCCAACGTCTCTTGATCCACCGATTGGTAACGATGAGTATTCTTATACGATCCTCAACAACACAGGTGAAGGCTTAACCCGCCTAGCACAAGACGAAGCTGTTCCTGAACCTGCGATGGCAGAAGATTGGGATGTATCAGATGATGGATTAACGTATACATTCTATATTCGTGACGGGGTTGAGTGGTCAAACGGTGAGCCTGTAACTGCCCACGACTTTGAATATTCGTTTAAGCGTTTAGCAGATCCTGACACAGCGTCTGGGGCTGCCCAACATTCTTACTGGATTGCCGGTGCTGAAGCATTTAACGCCGGAGAAGGTGACGAAGAAGACGTTCAAGTAACAGCGATTGACGATCAGACGTTGGAAGTGGTAATGGAAAACCCTACTGACTTCTTCCCTTCAATCACTGCAATGCCACAGCTTTTCCCTGTACATCAAGAGACGGTTGAAAATGATGCAAACTGGGCAGGAAGCATCGATACGATCGTAACGAACGGTCCTTTCAACATGGTAGAGTGGGACCACGACGTTCGCATTGTACTTGAAAAAAATGAAAACTATTGGGATGCAGACAGTGTAAACCTTGACGGTGTGCAGTTTGAAATGGTCGATGATTCTTCGACTGCCTATCAACTATACGAGGATGGCACGTTAGATATTGTCGACATTCCAGCAGACATGATGGAGACGCTTGTTGATAGCGAGGATTCATTCGTAGCCCCTCGTGCTGGAATTGAGTTCCAACGATTTGATGTGAATGAAGAACCGTTCCATAACAAGAAAATTCGCCAAGCATTTAACTATGCGATTGATAGTCAAGTGATTGTTGATCAGATTATCCAGGGGAATGAAAACGTTGCTCACGGGTTCGTGGCGTACGGCTTCTTAACGCCTGATGGCAATGACTACCGTGATTACGTTGAAGATTTCTATGCGTATGACCCAGAACGCGCGGTACAACTGTTGGAAGAAGGAATGGCAGAAGAAGGCTATGACGAGTTGCCAACGGTTACGCTTTCTTACAACACATCTGATCAACACAGCATCGTATCCCAAGCAATGCAGGAGATGTTGTTAACCAACTTAGACATTGATATTGAGCTAGAGAATAGTGAGTGGTCTGTATTCCTAGAAGCTCAACAAAATGTGGACTTACAATACTCTCGCTCTTCGTTCCTCGGTGGCTATAATGATCCAATTAACTTCTTAGACGTATTCACAACGAACAACCCGATGAACCGTACAGACTTTTCAAACGATGAGTACGATGCACTGATCAGTGAAAGTTACACTGAAGAAGACCCAGATGCTCGCTTTGAGTTGCTTTATGAAGCGGAAGCGATTCTTATGGAAGAAGCTCCAATTGTACCTCTGTACTTCTATAACCATACGTTCTTGTATAAACCTGAAGTGAACGATGTTGTTCGTCATGCTGTAGGCTTCGTAGAACTGAAATGGGCGAGCTTAGACTAATCCTTCATAGGGTGTCCGCATGCGGGCACCCATGCTTTATCCTTCCGTCGGTTTTGTAGATACAAAGAGACTAGGTTAGCAGGTGAAAACATGACAGCGGAAAAACTACTGGAAGTCAAACATTTAAAAAAGCATTTTCACGTCGGTAAAAATCAAGTTCTAAAAGCCGTGGATGACATTTCCTTTGACATTTATAAAGGAGAGACATTTGGTCTTGTCGGTGAATCTGGTTGTGGTAAGTCAACGACCGGAAGAACAATCATTAACTTGTACAACAGCAGTGAGGGTCATGTGCAATTTAACGGTCAAGAAGTGGCTCATATTCGTGGCCGGAAACGAAAAGAATTCAATCAGAAGGTGCAAATGATCTTTCAAGATCCATACGCTTCCTTAAACCCGAGGATGAATGTTGCCATGTGTATCGGTGAAGGCATGGACATCCATAAGTTGTACCCGGGTAAAAAACGTGAGAAGAGAATTCACGAATTGCTAGAAACAGTAGGACTGCAAAAGGAACATGCGAGCCGTTATCCACACGAATTTAGTGGCGGGCAACGACAACGGATTGGCATCGCACGTTCTCTTGCTGTAAATCCTGAATTCATCATCGCTGATGAGCCAATCTCAGCGTTGGATGTTTCCGTCCAAGCACAAGTCGTTAACCTTATGAAAAACTTACAAAAAGAGCATAACCTGACGTATTTGTTTATTGCGCATGATCTAGCAATGGTTAAACATATTAGTGACCGAATTGGTGTGATGTATCTTGGTAACCTTGTGGAAATGACGACGAGTGAAGATTTATATCGAGAGCCATTACACCCGTATACGAATATCTTACTATCAGCCATTCCAGTACCTGACCCTTCTATTGAACAGACACGAGATCGAATTATCGTAAAAGGCGAGGTGCCAAGCCCTGTCAACCCACCAAGTGGTTGCGTATTCCGCACCCGCTGCCCAGAGGCTATGGACATCTGTTCACAAATGAAACCGGTGTGGCAAGAAGCAAAACCTGGACATTTTGTCGCTTGTCATCTGTATGAGGAGACATCACATGCTCGCTAACTACTGGCACGAAGAAACAACGATCCATGACATTCATGAAGCTTTTCGCGTGGGTACGCTAACAGCTCAGAAGTTAACGATGTACTATATGGAGAGAATTGCACTGTTTGACCAAGATGGACCGTGCATTAACGCTGTGCTTGATATTGCACCAGACGCCATCACCATTGCAAAAACGTTGGATCAAAAGTTCAAACAATCCGGTCTTACAGGTCCATTACACGGCATTCCTATACTCGTTAAAGACAATATCCAAACCGGGGATACGTTGTCTACAAGTGCAGGGACAACTGCACTCAAAGATTGGAAAGCCGCTAATGATGCGTTTCTCGTTAAAAAGCTTCGCAATGCCGGTGCAATCATCCTCGGCAAAGCGAACATGACTGAGCTCGCACACCGCATCGGTAAAGAAGGAATGCCAAACAGCTTTAGTAGCCGAGCAGGGCTTGTTCTTGCCCCATACGCACCAGAGACCTTTGATGTTGGCGGAAGTTCTTCTGGTTCTGCCGCTGCAATCACCAGCAATTTCGCCGCTGTGAGCATTGGCACAGAAACGTCTGGTTCACTACTCAACCCAGCAGCTAGAAATGCTTTAGTCACCATTAAGCCTACGTTTGGTCTCGTCAGTCGCTCCGGCATCATCCCGCTGTCTTATTCACAAGATGTTGCGGGTCCACTAACGCGGACCGTTGCCGATGCAGCGATTGTTCTCGACACGATCGCCGGTGTGGACGTGGATGATCCGACGACGCACGGCGTTCCAGGTTCACCGACAAAATATAGTGAGCACTTGGACGAAGATGGATTGAAAGATAAGCGAATCGGGATCTACCGAGGAGCCATACCTGAAGATATGACCCCTCATGTGAACGATGCCCTTTATGAATCCATCGTTCAAACGGTCAAATCGCGAGGGGCAGAAATCGTTGAGAACATTGATATTCCCGATATTCATAAACAGATTCCGTCATTACTTCGTTATGAAATTAAACATGCACTCACTACATTTTTTCAAACAGCTACTCCACAAACAAACTTTCAAAACTTCGATGAACTGCTCGCTTATTATTTTGAACATGCTTCTGAGCAACCGTATGGGTTTGACAGCTTACTATCCGGAACGGATCGAAAAGAAGCGCTCGCAAACCGGGAATGGCTCTTACAAAAAATCAAGAACGAAGGGTTGCATGATGAGGAGAGCATCGAAAACACGCTCACACACTACAACCTGGATGCGATTTTGTTCCCTAGTGCCACTGGATTTGCAGTGGGCGCTCGTGCTGGTCTCCCGTCCATAGCGATTCCGGCTGGTTTCATGCCAAATGGTCAACCTTTTGGCGTAACCTTTACAGGACGAGCATTTCATGAGCGCACCTTGATTGAAATTGGATCTAGCCTGGAACAGGCCACCCGACTACGTAAGCCACCTGTATTTTCATAACGCATGTATCTCTAGACCTTTCTATTGGTCTAGAGTTTTTCGTTCGTTAATTCAAAGAAAATTATACAAACTTATGGCATAATAGAGATATATGCTTTTATACCTACACGTGAGGAGCAATGTGATGAAAAGAAGCGTAACAGCCGCCTTGGCGATGAGTGCTCTAGCGCTCGTGCCACAAATGACAATTGCCGCAGAATCCCCGACGTTTTTAGATGTGAATGAGAACCACACTCATTATGGAGCCATTGAGAGAGTTGCAGAGTACGGATTTATTAACGGGTACTCCGACGGTACATACCAACCTCAAGCGTCCATAAGCCGAGGCCACGTTGCCGTCATTATTGCAAGAGCATTGCAACTTGATCTACCAGATCAAAGCGCACTACCAAAGAACCTTTTTGCAGACGTTACAAGCGAACACCCGCACGCTGCAGCGATTTACGCCGTTCAAGAAGCAGGCATTATGAATGGCCGTGAAGGAAACACGATATTCGCACCTCTTCAAGACATATCTCGGGAACAAATGGCTTCGGTTCTCGTGCGAGCTTTTGAACTAGAACTCATAGTTGAAGGTGGGAATCAGGAACCGATTACCGATATTGACCGAGCAAGCGAAGCCCACCAAGCCAATATCGGTATCCTCTCCCAACACGAGATTACTCGAACGAGTGATGGGAACTTTCGACCACGAGAAAATGTGAGCCGTGGACAATTTGCTAGCTTTATTGATCGTTCATTGAGCGTTCAATACACAGAAGCTCTCGGCATTACGAGAGTTCAGCAAATCGACCGAAACACATTTGATGTCCACTATACCGAAACGATTGAGAACTTATCTCCGGATAACTTCTCCTTCACGAACGATCTCGACATATTGGATGCGACACCGATGGATGACGTTGCAGTCATTCGCTTAGTGACGACAGACGATACGTTTGGCATTGAATACACACTCTATTATCAAGAAGGTAGATTGAGTTTTTCATTTATTGGTAATGGCAGTAGTGACGTCGAAGGCATGATGCCGGTCGGTACATTGATCAGCGATGTGAAAAAGGTAAAAGGCACTCCACGAGTGGAAGATTGGTTTATGGGAGGAGCTTATATCTTCTATGACCAAAATGGCTATTTCTATGACGAACTCGCAAACAATCCTACGGTCAATGGTTATTGGATCGGTAACCCAACGACCGATATTTTCGGAGCACACATTGGCATGACTCCTACTGAATTGAATCAACATTTCGGCACAGTTTCAGAAGGTGTGAGGCTAGATAGTGAAGGCGGGATGTACGCCTATGACTATGCAACAGAGGACTATACCATTATGTTTTTCGCAGATGAGCGCGGCGGGAAAACAACAGATGCCATTATTCAAAGTAAGGAACACCGCTAAAGCTAGGTTGTTTCTCTAACCTATGCTTACACGAATAAAATCTTCCCAGAGCACTGTCTATGGGAAGATTTTTGTTGTTTTACTCAGTTAGTCGGAGAGAATCACACCATAGAAACTAAAAATCTTACTATAGAAAGTTCTATGGTAAGATGTTACCTGAAAAATGGCTCAATTTTGATAAAATCAGCTTATAGAAGTTCGAACGCCAATGACAGACACGGTCACCAAAAACGAGCGTCGACCGTATGGTCAGCGCTCGTCTTTTGGTTGTTCCTCGGTAGTTTCTTCTTCGTGATCTTCTGAGCTAGCTAGATCGACATTCTCACTTTCGATTGACGATTGTTTCTCTTCTTGCTCAGCATGAAGTAGATCGCGAATTTCTTTAAGATACAGTTCAGACGCCGTTGGTTCTTCTGGTGCTGGCTCTTCTTCATTTTCACGCTTTTTCATAAGTTTAGTCGCCACTTTTACAAAAATAAAGATGGCCATAGCGATAATGAAGAAGTCTACAATCGCTTGAATGAACAGGCCGTACTCCACTTGTGCTTCTCCAACACCGATGACGAGTGTCGAAAAGTCCACACCACCAAGAATGACTCCGACGAGTGGCATAATGATATTGTCCACAAGTGCGCTAACAATTTGTTGAAATGCGGTGCCGATAACGACAGCGACCGCCAAGTCAATCACATTTCCTTGAGCGATAAAAGCTTTAAATTCTTTCCACATACACGTCTATTTCCTCCACAGCATTTGATTCAGTGTTTATTCTACTCTTTTTTATCAATCACTGCCATTGTACAGCGGGATGTGCAAATGAGTTTATCTTGTTCATCGGTAATTTTGATTTCCCAAATCATTGTTGTTCGCCCTTTATGTACAGGAATTGCCGTCGCGTACACTTCCCCTTCCTGCTTACTGCGAACATGATTTGCATTAATCTCTAATCCGACGGGTATCTTTTTTGACAAGTCGATGTTGATTGCGGTCCCAACCGAAGCAGCTGTTTCGGCCAAAACGACTGACACCCCGCCGTGGAGAATTCCAGCAGGCTGATGCGTTGCTTTTGTAATCGGCATCTTTAAGACGAGCCGGTCAGGATCGGTTTCAATAAACTCGATATTCAAATGGTCAATAATCGTGCCCGAGAGACGTCCGTCGATATTTTCAAAATAGTCTTGTCCCACTTTCATTACCACCTTGTTATCATTTGTACTGCTCCGTAACGTAGTTCAGGATTCCTGTGCGCTCTAGTTTCTCAACCGGGTAGAGAAACGTTACCGTGACGACCCCTGGGTGTCGGCCAATTTCAATGGATCCGTTCACTGTCGCGCGGTTCATCACTTCCGGGACTGTAATGCCTAAAAACTCGGCAGCACGAGCTAAACCGTTTTCTGTAGCCACATTCAGATCTTCGCCTGTACCGATAAATGAAATGGGCAGACTCTCTTCGAGCTGTTGAGGAATGTTCCACTCCAACGCTAACGCTTCGGCACGCGTACGCTCGGCTTCAGTGATCGGTTTGGCCAAAAAAGGCAAATCTTCTTCGACTGGGAGAAGGATGGGGCCAGATGTGTGTACCCCTTTTATAACTTCCACTTGTAATGTAACGATGCCTGAAACATCGGTCGTATGCCCAGCAATCTCTCCATCCCCTTGCATCGCATGCATGTCACCAAGATACACGCCACCACCTGGAACTTTAACAGGACATATAATTGTGGCACCTGCGCGTAACCGGTTTACGTCGAGATGTCCATCTGTACGTTCTTCGAGTTGTTCCTTCGTCACACTGTATTCGTGGGGAGCGTCTACGAGAAAACTGCCAAAATCCCCTGCATTATGTGAATCTGGTAACACTCTAGACGGAGTAGTCCCTAACTGCCCAAGAAATGGTCGTAATCTAGCAATCATTCCGACAATATCATGAGGAGCAAAAGTGACGACGGGGTTTTGAACGGAATTCTCAGGTTTAGCCATATAGTGCTCACCTTCTCGTGCAATTCTCTCCGCCACTTCCTTATTAACAGTAATTCCGATATCTTTTGTATCATTGAACGTCATCGTATATCCATTCGTAAAGGTGAACGGGGTGACATCTTCACCGCATTCTACGCAACGAATCGCCCCATTGCCAATGCCATCAATCTTCGTCTCTGGGTGGTCGGTTCCACAGCCAGGACATTTCGCAGCCACAAAAGGATCACCTAAAAATCGCCCCTCAACTGTCTGATCATTCCCCGAAGAGGTGGCAATTGATGTCGGGTGAATTGAGACAATTCGAATGGCGATGGCGTCACCTACGTCCGCTCCTTCTACGTACACCGGCTCGGTCACTTCGTGCCCACCACGTAAGCTCGGTGTAATCATCGGACCCCAACACCCAGGAGCTGTGTTCGCAACGATATATCCGCCACTTTTTACTGGACCGAGCATCTCACTCGACGGATCCAAAAGACCATTTGTGAATGTGTTGACATAAACGGTTTGATGCGCATTCGTATCCTTCATGAATGAACCCTCCTGTTTTATGTTACGTATTCTATCGTATTGGTCACATCTTCGACATGGAGCACTTGCCCTGTCTCATCAATCGTCTCGACCGTTCCTTCAATGTCTTCGGAAAGGGCTGGAGTTGCCGTCTCGTAGTATCCGAATACGGCCGTACCTTGCTTTTCTTTTGTATCGGAATCGGTGTAACTGATATGAGCAACTGAACTAAGCGCAAGTAATGAAGTAATCATTCCTGTTGTCATTTTCTTCATGGTCAATCATCCCCTTCTAAAGGTTATACGTTCACTGTACAAGAACGATCTGAAGTTCGTCTGTAGTTGAGGTGAAAAACCATGAAGATTATGTGAAAATAAACCACTGGAGTGATTCTTACTAAACTATTCGACAAAACTCGTGATTTCCCTTGCACGATTGTGATTAAAAACGATCCACACAGGGAAATGCTGAAACAATGAGGGAAAGGGTGAAAAGAGGCATGTCTTGGCCTGCAATTGTTTTTTTAAGCATCTTACTTTTGAATATTATTTTTGGCCTTATTATTATTTTTCGAGAACAAAAAAGTGCCCAGGCTACATGGGCATGGTTAATGGTTCTATTTTTTATCCCTGTCGTTGGTTTAATCCTTTACTTTATCTTTGGACGTGAATTGAGAAATAGTTCTTGGAATGAGAACGCGTTGTTCAAAACAAACAGCTTACTGTTGCATCAAAGAGAAGCATTTCAAGAGGAAACATTATACCGTAAATCACCGAGCATGGACGGCCTGGAAAGCCTTATCTATATGCACCTTACGCATAGTCATGCACCGCTGACATACGCGCAGTCCGTCGATCTTTTGACTGACGGTGACCAAAAGTTCGCTTCCCTATTCCAGGACATTAAAGACGCGACAAACTACATTCATTTGCAATATTTCTCCATTAATACAGATGAGCTTGGCGATACGCTCATTTCACTGCTCACTGACAAAGCAAAACAAGGCGTACAAGTGATGTTGTTGTACGATGGACTCGGTTCATACAAGATTACGAAGCGCTATTTGCGTGATATTTAGAAGCAGGCGGTAGGGCACGCGCGTTTTTCCCGCCGCGTTCCATGTTCACGTACGGCAGTTTAAATCATCGAAATCACCGAAAGCTCGGAATTATCGACGGAAAAGTGGGATACCTCGGCGGGTTTAATATCGGGGATAAATACAATACGGAGGATAGCGCGCTCGGCTATTGGCGAGATTCTCATTTGCGCATGACCGGAAGCGCCGTTCACCATCTGCACGATCAATTTATTTCGGATTGGAATAAAGGAAAGAAGTACCGGTCAAAAGCTTTTGAAGATTATGCTGTTCCGGTCTCCTCATCCTTAAAGGGCGGTGTACCGATGCAAATTGTTGCAAGCGGGCCTGGCTTTGAGACCGATCAAGTAAAAAATGGCTTCATCCAAATGATCCAGAATGCGAAGAAATACATTTACATTCAGACGCCCTATTTCATTCCCGATATTGGTTTACTTGATAATTTACGTGTCGCGATTTTAAGTGGGATTGACGTTCGCATCATGATTCCTAACAAGCCCGATCATCCGTTCATTTATTGGGCAACGTACTTTCATATCGGTGAATTACTTCGTATCGGTGCGACGATTTATATTTATGATCGCGGCTTCCTGCATGCAAAAACGATGGTCGTCGATGACCGAATTAGTACGATTGGAACGACGAACATGGACGTACGCAGTGTGAGCCTGAATTTCGAGGTGAACACATTTATGTATGACGAAGACATGGCCGTAAAAATGAAGTCAACGTTTCAAGATGACATCATCGACTGCCATGAATTAACTTTGGAAGAATATGAACAACGCTCCAATTGGGTTCGAATTAAAGAGAACATTGCCAGGCTGCTGTCACCGTTATTATAAACGAGCAGCAGCCTGACGGTTATCTGCGCACACCACCGAGTGAAATGCCAGCGATAAGATGTTTTTGCAAGAAGATAAACATGATAAGCATCGGAATGGTAGATAGGAAAGCCGCTGCCATCAGAAGTGGAAAGTCTGTACTATACTGGCCTTGGAAAGAAGCAATTCCGACCGACAACACCCGCATGCTTTCTGAGTTGGTCATGACGAGCGGCCAAAGGAAGTCATTCCAGGAGTTTAAGATTGTAAAAATCGCGAGCGCCACAAGTGCCGGTTTGGCATTTGGTAAGATGATTCGCCAATAGATTCCCCAATGGGAACAGCCGTCGATAAGGGCGGCCTCATCCAACTCTTTTGGAATACCCATAAAGAATTGCCGAAGTAAAAACACTCCAAATGCACTAAACATGCCCGGTACAATCAACGCGTAAAACGTATCGACCCAACCAAATTCAGTGAGAAGTGCATAATTAGGAATCAAAATCACTTGCATCGGGACCATTAAGACAGACAAAATGAGAATGAAAATCGTATTCTTAAATGGAAACACAAGACGGGCAAACGCATAAGCCGCCATTGAACAGAGGAGCAGTTGTGCGAGTGTCCGCCCAGCTGTCATTAAGAACGTGTTTATATAATAGAGAAAGAAATCCGCACTTTCAAAAACGGCTAGATAATTTGAAAACTGCGGATCACTCGGCATAATTGTTGGAGGTATTTGAACCGATTCCACATAGGTTTTTAAGGAAGTAGAGATCATCCAAAAGAAAGGAACAACCATGACAACCGCACCAACAATCAAAACCAAATGAATCCAGATTTTACTTTTCATGGTTCGTACCCCCTTGTTTACGCATCATAATGCACCCACTT
Source organism: Geomicrobium sp. JCM 19039 (assembly GCF_000698145.1). Lineage (GTDB taxonomy): Bacteria > Bacillota > Bacilli > Bacillales > Marinococcaceae > Geomicrobium_A. Next base: position 148,092 of record NZ_BAXB01000001.1, on the reverse strand, counting down.
CTTCTGTCCCCAGAACTGAATAATTGTGAAGAGGAGAATCATTAGGAATAAAATGAACGCTTGAGCGGATGCATACCCCATTTGACTTAACATAAATCCAGATTCATACACGCCGTACACAATCGTCCGAATCGGATTGACGATCGCAGGTGTGTCACCGATCATTACGAAAATAAGGTCAAACACTTGTAGTGACGTAATCATTGAAGTAACCGTCACAAAAAAGAGTGTAGGTGTAATTAACGGAAGAGTGATCTTAAAAAACTGATCCATTTTTGAAGCCCCGTCAATTTTGCTCGCCTCGTAATAAGTTGTGGATACCCCTTGTAAACCGGCGAGAATTAAAATGACACTGTTACCGACCGTCATCCATACGTAGACGGCAATCACCGAAAGAAGGGCAATGTTTGGATTAAAGAGCCACTCTGGTTCAGGTAAACCGATGATTCCGAGTACATAGTTAATCAGACCAAACTCGGTGTTATAAAGCCACAACCAGACCATTCCTACCGCTACAGGCATCGTCACGACGGGCAAGAAATACAATGTTCGATAAATGATCATGCCTTTAATTCGTTGATTGAGCAAAACCGCAATCATCGTAGCCAACGATACGGTGACAGGTACAGCTACCCCTGTAAAAACGATGGTGTTTACGAGTGAGCGCATGAAGATATCACTGTTAAAAAGAGCGATGATATTATCCAGTCCTGCAAAAGATGGGGCAGTAAGCCCGTCCCAAAACGTAAAGGCGAGTCCAAATGAAGCCAGGGCAGGCATCATGTAGAAAGTGAACAACCCAAGGAATACTGGGCCGACGAACAACACTGCCCATAACCTATGGTCATGCAATTTCTTTTTCTTCGTGTGCCGTGTACCTGTCCGGTGCTCCGTTGCCACGTTCGCCATCTACTCATCCCCCTCTTCCTCGACATCAATGCCTTCTTGAAGTATTTGATCCATTTCGTTGGCAACCGTTTCTAACGCTTCTTCAATCGTCTTCTGGCCTAAGAAAGCGCCTTGAATCTCGGTTTGTTCGACACGTTGCCACTCGGCTGTATTGTTTGACACCGGGTAAGGAGCACCGGTTTCTTGCGCCTCAAGAAACACTTCTAAATTGATTGATGGGGTAGACTCCAGCCAGCGTTCTCCTTGTGAAATCATCGCCGGTGTGGAAAAACCACTGTCGGCAATTTCTGCATTTCCAGTTTCGCTCGTCAGCTCACGCAATAAGTCCCAGGCAACACTAGGATCAACGACATCTTCGTTCATCGCCCATCCAATGCCATGGATGATGGAGCATCTTCTTTATGACTGGGCAAAGGAGCCACTTCTACTTTATCGCCAAGCGCCTCAACGACCTCACCGAGCATCGGGGACAACTCTGGATACATCGCTACCATCTCAGATTGAAAAAGCTGTGTCATTGCCGATTCAATTTGCATGCGTACGCCAGGTGAAATCCCTTCTTCAATGAGATGCTCTGAGAATTGCAACGCTTCTAAGGCAGCCTCTGTCCCAAAGCCTGAATACAGTCCATCATCGCTCACAATTTGGCCACCTGCCTGATGAATGAGGTTGTAATAGCCTCTTTGATTACTCGTAATGGTTGCCCCATAGCCGTAAACTCCTGCTTCTTCATCGGTTAATGCTGCCCCGGCTTCTTCTAAGTCTTCCCACGTCCAAGTTTCATCTGGATAGTCGACACCCGCTTCATCAAACAGTTCCTTGTTATAAACGAGCGCAATCGCATCGACAAAATAAGGTGCGGCATACAAAGAATCTTCATAGCTGTACAATTCAACTGCATTCTCGTAGTAATCTTCTTTATCGTATTCAGCGTCCGCTTCAACGAATGGATCGAGATCTTTAATTAACCCAGAATCTGCATAGCGATGAAAGTTGACGGCATTCATCCAAAAGAGATCTGGACCACTGCCCGCACCCATGCTTGTACTTAGATTCGTCCAATATTGTGCGAATGGGGTATATGTAACTTGCACATCAATGTCTGGGTGAATCTCATTAAAGGAAGCGATGGCGGCTGTTACCGCATCATCGGCATCCTCATCCCACAGGGCAATCTGCAACGTATCCTGCGTGCGTTCTTCACCTGAACAAGAAACGAGCAACACGCTAGCTACACACGCCAATCCGATTTTCTTACGCATATCCACCCTCCTTATAATTGACTAGATGAGTATCATTTTGCCGGTCTGAAAGGATTGATTCGCTGCAAGTGTGACGGCAAGTGTGTCTACACCTTCTTGATACGAAGCTTTGACGAGTGTCTGATCTCCTTGCCGCACGGCTTCGATGAACGCTTGATCTTGGGCTTTATAGAAATCTTCATCTGATGATATCGTCTTCGTATCATCTGCGGTGACATAGGTTAACGTACGACCGCTCACTTCAATGCGAAATCCCCTCCCGAGAAGCTCAATGCCCATGCGATGATCCGGCTGCGTAAATGTACTCGTTAGATTGGCGATGGCTCCTGAGTGAAGGCGCATGTTTACTGAACTCACATCAGGAATATCCAAGCTTCAATTTCTTTGGAAACCGTTAGTGCCATGTCAGCACTGACGGTTTTAACGTCTCCTGCGAGATAGCGAACAAGGTCCACAATGTGGTGGACTGTTCAACTAATTGTCCCCCGGACTTTTCTTGATGCCGATACCAAGGTGTGTTAACAAACGAACTCAAGTATTGACCTCTAACCATCGCCACCGTTTGATCACCGAGCAGTTCTTTCGCCTTCGCTATGAGATCCCAATACCTTAGACAATATCCCGAGGCGTTAATAATACCTGAACATTCAATCATTTCGGCTTTTTCTTTTGCCCGGGACAATTCGAGCTCTACCGGCTTTTCTACCATCAAATGAATGTTACGAGCGACAACTTTTTCTTCCAAGTCACTGTGCGCAAACGGTGGTACACAAAGAAAAATTGCGTCCAAGTTCTCTTTATCCATCATCTGTTCAGCATCTGCATACGCTCGTGCTTTATATTCAGAAGCTGCTCTTTTTGCAGCTTCTGAATGAATATCGGTAACCGCCACAATCGAAGTATGTTCAATTTCGGCAATGTTTTTCATGTGCACGCGTGCAACACCACCTGCACCGATAAAACCAATTCGAAGTGTGTTCATACGATCCTCCTTAAATCAGTGACTAAAGATGACGTCCATATGATGGGCCGTGTCTATCGCCAACGCTTTGGCTGAAGTGTCATACGGGCTCAGTTCTGCCACGATCGTGCTGTCATAACCAATTTCTCTAAGAGCATTCGCCACCTTTTCCCAATCGACATCTCCAGATAGAAGGTTAGTGAACCCTGTAATGTTTCCTGTACTCGTCTTAAAATCTTTGACGTGCACTTTCAAAATGCGCTCATTCAAAATTTCAATCCACTGTTCTGGATAACCAAACTGCAATACATTACCGACGTCAAAATATGCACCGACAAATGGGGATTCACAACCGTCAATAAACGCTGCCATTTCCATCGGAGACAGTAAGAAGCGATTCCATACATTTTCTACACCGATGGAAATATTCGCTCGTTCAGCGTAAGGGGCCAACTCTCGTAAAGCCGTTTGGGCACGCTCGTAACAGTCACGATAGGATACATCTTTTGTAACAACGCCTGGGACGACGAGGATCGTCTCCATCTCCATCACGTCAGCCAAGGTCAACATCTTTCTCACGACCTCTTTGCCTTTTTCACGAATGTTTTCATCATTTGCTGACAGTGGAGTTTTCCATAAAAGTGCGGTCGATAAGCTCCGCAATCGAATATCAAAACGATCGGCCAACTGTTTGATGGCAGTCGCTTCTTCGGCTGTCGTTTCCGTTGTTAGTCCGACACTGCCTGGTTCTCCAACATTCAGCTCCACAACATCCATCCCGGCTTCTTTCGTCCATGAAAACACATCTTCAAGCGGTGTACCTTCTGGAAAACACCATTGATTAAGTCCCGTTTGCATGTCAGACGCCTCCTTTACGTAATGGCTACAGGTCGTTTTTGTTTGCTAGATTCATAAGCCGCCAATGCGACTTCTACCGTGCGTAGCCCATCATCCCTGTAATGGAAGGTGCGCGATTTGCACGAACAGCACCGACAAAATCCTTAACGAGGCCTGCATCCATATCATCGCCCCAGAACGTCCATTGCAGTCCATTGCTGTGATACACATCAAATTTCTGGGCAAAAGCATCGACAAATAACGTTCCATCCGTTCCTATAAATTCAATCGTGACATCGCCCCACGTCGGAAAATTACTCGGACGTGACCAACTACAATCAAGCGTCGCAAAAGACCCGTCCTCCAACGTCATCGTTAAGATGCCACTGTCGTCGATCGTACTCTTCGCAGTTTGTTCAATTTCGGCATACACGTGTGTAAATTCTTTCTCTGTAATCCAGCGGATAATATCTGCGACGTGTACGGTATGGTCCATTACAGCTCCGCCACCGGAAGACGATTTGTCCACAAACCACCCGCCTGGATTTTTCCCACGATTCGTTCCTTTAATGGCGACAATCTCGCCAATTTTGTCTTCTTGAATGACGTTTCTAGCACGTTTTATCGCTTCATTAAAACGAACAGGGAACGCGGTTTGCAATAAGACCCCTGCCTGTTTACAAGCATTAATCATCGCTTTAGCATCTTCGGCTGTCGGCGCAAGCGGCTTCTCGCAAAGTACGGCCACACCTGCCAAAGCTGCAGCTTCTACATGCTCACGATGACGGCTGTTTTCTGAAGTAATGATTACAGCATTCACGCTCGCCTTTAACAATGCATCGTAGGAAGAAAAGTAGTCTGTTTTAAAACGATTAGCCGCCGCTTGGCCACGCTCACGGTCATCATCTGCAATTCCGACAAGTTCAACATCTGGTATATTTACGAGTGCATCGGCATATGCATTCGCATGCCCATGAGCAAAACTTATAATTCCTACTCTCATGACAACTTCACTCCTTCTGCAGTAATTTCAACAACGTCACCATCGGCAATAGACGCAAGTGCAGCATGCGAAATGACGACGGCTTCATACGCATCTTCAGCGGTGACGACCGGTTCAGAGCCGGTTTCAATGCATGAAATAAAATGCCTAAGTTCTCGGTCATATGGGGAGAGTTGTAACGGGCTTTCTGGGACAGCAACTCCAGCACCACTACCTTCAGTCTGGTGAATTTCTGTCATGACGGCTTTTTGTTTTTGACTATCGTAATCAATGACACCATCGGTACCGGAGAACTCAAATGCCGTTGAAAACTGGCGATGCGCCCACGTTCCTTCCACATGAGCGATGACGCCACTTGAAAACCGCAACGTCACCAATGCATAGTCCCGTTTTTTCTCATTTACGCCTTTGGTCCAGCAATGCTCTTTGCATACACCCGCGTAACATCTCCAAAACACCAGCGTAAAAAGTCAAAGTCGTGGATAATTGTATCGAGAACAAGTCCACCGCTCCTCGAGTAGTCACTATACCAATCACTTGGTACTTGGGGAAATGCACCACCACGCCTTGTCCGAACAACATTGATCGTACCAATCGCACCTGAATCAATTATTTTCTTCGCTTCAACATACTCTTGGAAAAAGCGGACGACATGTCCAACAAATAATTGAACTTTCTTTGCTTTGCAATAATCAATTAACTCTCTCGCTAATTCTGGTGTTCTTGCGATCGGCTTCTCACAAATCACATGAATACCCGCATCAGCGGCTTGCTTGACGTATTCAGGATGCTCATCAGTTGGTAGACAAATGGAGACCACATCAATACGTTCATTCAATTGTATTAGCGCTTCTTGAAATGTTTCGTATTCATTTGTTTCATAACGTTCTGAAAACTGATGACGCTTTTCCGGATTACGGTCCACAACTCCAACAAGTTCTGCGTCTGGCATCTCATAGAACGCTTTCGTATGAACAGAACCCATCGTTCCTAACCCGATGACAAGTGTACGTTGCATGTGTTTCCCTCCTAATAATTGATTTGCTATTGAGCAAATGGAATTTGATCAGAACAGGCGACAGATAGTGCCCCAAAGAGTTCAACTTCCTCACTCAATGACGTTAGTTTAATATTCGTTTTGCTAGCTAGCGCAGGTAACTTCCTCTCTTCAACAATTTGTTGAACTTTCTTTACCAACTGATCATTCCCTTGCACGACTTTGCCGCTTAATACAATCGTATCCGGGCTTAACAAGTGAAGAACATTGATAAACGCGGTTGCCACATATTCTGCGACTTCATTGTTAATGACAACGGAAAGGGGATCGTTGTTTTGCACGGCTCGGATAAACATTTCAGGTGTAATCTTCTCATATTGATTGCCCACCCATTCATGTAGGCACGTGTCTGATCTTCTTGCCATTAACAAGGAAATAATCCGGCCTCGTATCGCCGGCCAACTCACATAGCTTTCTAAACAGCCACGGTTGTTGCATGAGCATAGCACTCCATTTTGAACGACGGTCATGTGCCCAATTTCTCCTGCCGCACCATGTTGGCCTCGATGAATGGAACCGTTGACGAGTAAACCTCCACCCACACCATCGCCAATCGTAACGTAGAGCATATTCTCTTCATGCAATGCGCCCATGTAACGCTCTGCTGTAACAAATGAATTCGTATCATTCTCGATATAGATAGGGACCGCGTAAAGCTGTTGAAGCGATTGCTTTAATGGGTACTCATAAATTTTTAGTTGTGCGTTGTACAACACCACACCACGATCAGCTTCAATTACACCTGGCAAAATGACCGAAATCGCCATACAATCATCCAAATGAACGATAAATTGATCGAGTGTTTGTAAAAAATTCTGAATATAAGCTTCTCCAGTTAACGATTCCACCCTGCCGGTCTTTCGATCCAGCACAACGCCTCCAAGCGACACTTTAGCAAATGTCATCGTATAATCTTTCAAAGAAGCACAGATCACATATCGAATATCATCATTCACTTTATAAAGCAGCGGCTTTCTTCCACCTGTCGAGTGACCGATGCCGTCTTCTTGAATGAAATTGTTTTCTAAAAGGTTTTGAACGACCGTATTTACTGTCGTTGCACTCACATCATTTTGTACACTGATGAGATTTTTTGATGCTTTTCTCTGTAAACGTATGGTATGAAACACTTGCGATGCAATTCGATTCAGCATGCGAACACGTATCCACCCCTTTCCCGATCTTTTAACACTAACTTTAAAAAGTATAGTACAGGAAGTCGGTTCAACTGTCTAGTATTTTTCTGAATAGCATAAAATTTCTGTGATAACGATGACTTAAGACCCAACTTCCAACAAATAAAATAAAAAGTACATAAAAAAGCGCCACAAGGGGGGACCTTGCAACGCTAATGATCTTACCTAGTCATACACAGCTCAAATCGTTCACAAACGAGTAACATTGTTGGGTCAAACGTTCGACCATACGTTTCTAGTAGCTCAGAAAAGTATCGAACATGTCCATCATGCCAATACGAGTAACTTAGATCGCCTTCTCCTTCTGCTCGGGCAAAATCTTCGCCAACTTCGTTAAATGGGATGATTTCAACAGATGTCTGGCGAGTAATCGCTGTAGGCTCACCCGCTCCATCAAGAATAATGTTGTAGCCACCCACTTCTGGAATCGCCTCATCGTCAATTTCATACAAAGCATGAAGTGAGCAAGTTGCTGTCTTTCTGCCTGTAAGTGCAAGTTCTAATAATTCATTGGCCATATCCGCCCCACTGCCAAAGCTCCATGCCTCTGGAGGGTGTTCAGGCGCATTCGGTTTTGCTTCTTGTACTCGTTCCAAAATTGTTCAACCACCATTGATTCACCTCTCTATAGCTCTGTTGCGATTTCTTCTTTTGTAAGTAGCGTCTTAACAATTGGGTTACTAAACACATGTTGTTCGGTATGATATTTCTTTAAGACGTCTGTATCTTTCAACATATTTCCAGTTAGTATACATAATGCCTGCTCTTCTTTATCAATAGTTTGGTTATCGACGAGCTTTTTTAGACCGGCAACTGTCGCAGCAGATGCGGGTTCGCACCCTATACCACTTTGGTCAATGACAGCTTTTGCATTTAGGATTTCTTCGTCGGTCACTGCAACGGTCACTCCGTCAGTTTCCTTTAACACCCGCGCTGCTTTTTTCCAGCTCGGCGGGTTGCCAATATTTAACGCACTGGCAACGGTATTTGGCTCACGTTCAGGCTCATACGGCGAGCCTGTCGCCATCATTCGGTGAAAAGGGCTTGCCCCCTCGGCTTGCACGATCGCCACTCGTGGAAGTTTGTCGATAAACCCTAGCTCGTATAAGTCTTGCAAGCCTTTCCCAAGAGCTGTACTATTGCTAAGTGCTCCGCCTGGAACAATGATCCAGTCAGGCAACTTCCAATCTAAATATTGGGCGAGCTCAAAGACGATGCTTTTTTGGCCCTCGATGCGGAACGGATTAATGGAGTTGCAAACATAAAGACCAAGTTCCTCACTGTATTGCTGCAAAAACTCAATACCTTCATCGTACTTACCATCAGTGCTAAATACTTTTGCCCCGTAAGCGATCGTTTGCATCACTTTGTTCATCGAGATGTTCTTATTTGGGACGAACACGTATGATTTACACCCAGCCATTGAACTGTACATCGCAAGCGATGATGAAGTATTCCCTGTAGACGTACATGTAAATTTATTATATCCAAGGCTTCTTCCGTGAGAAACTGCAACCGCCATGCCATTATCTTTAAAGGAACCACTAGGATTTTCACTTTGAGCTTTAAGCAAGACGCTCTCTTTCATTCCTGTGTACGAACGCACCTGTGCGGAATGATATAACCCGGTATTCCCTTCGTACTTCGTCACCATGTGCTCTTCTTGTACTTCAGGGAAGATCAGTTCTTTGTAGCGCCACACACCGCTTGCTAATGGCGTCATTCGCTCAGCTAACCGTTCGTGGAACGTATGTTTTAACTTTTCTGCATCCACACCTTCAAAGTTGTGAACGATGTCAAAAAGCCCTCCACATTCACATTGGTATTGAAAGTTATTCACTGAGTATGTATTCCCGCAGTCGACACATTGTAATTTCATGTTGAACAGACGCCACCTTTGCTTTTGCTAGTTCTTTCTAGCATAAGAAAGGTTGTCTTATAAAGCAATGGATATTTTCTGAATTGGATTATTGTTTTAATTCAATAACTTCGGATGGTTGCTTGTTATTCACATGGTTTTGATTTGCTTCTACACTGCAACTGGCCGCCATTGCAATTAGCAAAGAAAATGCAATGAACCATTTATTCTTTCTCATCCGTCAGAGCTCCTTTATTCTTCCTATTGGATCAGTCGCTCTTCCCAGTTATTGGTTACATATATTCCAAAAAAATATTAATAAAAAAATGGAGAAACGGTGATGACTCACCTTTCTCCACTCCAATGAAGTTACTTGTTATCTTTTGTTTCTTCATTTGTTTCTTCATTTGTTTCTTCTTCATTTGTTTCTTCTTCATTTGTTTCTTCTTCAATTGTTTCTTCGTATGTTTCTTCCGTATCATCAATTAACTCATCTGGCATTCCTTGCTCAAATTCTTCACGCTTTTCTTTAAGCTCTGCCTTCGATTCTTTAAGGAATGACGGTTCATATTCTTTATGCTTGCTCTCCAACCTTAAGATGTCGTACTCGCCACTTAACGCTTTGAGTAAGGATATCGCCATGAACAAAACGACAAAGGTGAACGGGAACGCGGCAATCAACATCGCCATCTCTAACGCTTGCAATCCACCTGACAGAAGCAATGCCGCTGCTGTCGCAGAAAGGATCACACCCCAGATGACTTTAATCTTCACTTGTGGGTTTAGCCGACCACCGGTCGTTAACATTCCCAATACGAACGTTGCCGCATCGGCTGAAGTAATAAAGAATGAAGAAATTAGAAGAATTGCTATACCCATAATGACAGGGCTCCAAGGATACTGCTCTAGGAAAGCAAATAAGGCAACTTCGTTTCCTTGTTCACTAACGATTTCATACAAACCGCCACCGAGTGCATTATCCATCTCAATACCGGCAACACCGAAAATAGAGAACCATACTGCACTAAACAATACTGGTACTGCTGTAACACCAATGACAAACTCTCGAATTGTACGGCCTCTAGATACACGAGCAATAAATGTACCTACAAACGGAGACCAACCGATCCACCAGGCCCAATAAAACAAAGTCCAATCATTTAAGAACTCACGGTCACCTTCAAATGCATTCATACCTAAGGTCATTTGCGGTATATTCTGGATGTAAGTACCTAGGTTTGTTGTAAGGGACTCTATCATTTGCACAGTTGAACCGAGAATGAATACAAAGAACATAAGTGCAATTGCTACAACGATGTTCATCCAACTTAAATATCGAATGCCTCGATCAACACCCGTTGAAGCGGAAATGATAAAGATAACAGTAACTACAGCAATTACGATCATCGTCGTTGCTGTCGTATTACTAATCCCATCAAACGTGTAACTTAGACCTGCAGTAATTTGCGATGCACCCAAACCAAGAGACGTTGCAATACCGAAAATTGTCGCAAACACAGCAAGTACATCAATACTATGTCCAAGGCCACCTTGAGCTCGATGCCCAATGAGGGGTGTGAACGCTGAGCTGATTAACGCCGGTGCTTGGTGGCGAAACTTAAAGTACGCTAGGGTTAGTGCAACGATGGCGTATGTAGCCCAAGGATGAAAACCCCAATGAAACAGCGTATATCTTGTGGATTCCTCAAAAGCCGCAGCCGTACCCGGGTCAACTACTGGTGGATTGTGATAATGTGTGAGCGGTTCTGATATTCCAAAAAACACCAAGCCAACACCCATTCCTGCTGTAAACAGAAAAGCAAACCATGTAAAGTAACTGTATTCCGGCCTTTCATCAGGCTTTCCTAATCGAATGCGCCCGTAAGGTCCAAATATGAGAAACAAGGCGAGTAACACAAACAAGGTTGTTGCAATAATATACACCCAACCAAAGTTGTTCGCTAAAAATCCATCAATAAATCCTAATACTGTCTCTACATTGCCAGGAAGAAAAACTCCCCAAAGAATAAAAACGCCCGCAATAGCTAGAGAGACCCAAAAGACAATACTTAATTTGTTATTTTTCACAATAAACCTCCTCTAAATCGTCTTTGGAATATTATTAACCAATTTGGATTGAAAAAGACGGTAAATTATGTACAACCCAAACTAGCGTGTCGTTCATATCCTCTCCTTTTTACGTAAAAGTATTAAGCAACAGTTATAGGTGTTTCCCTTTTTTCAACCGACTTTAAACCTATATTCGACAAATCTTTCCAAATGTCAATGAGCACAAGCGACATTTTCTCACATGTTTGTGAAGTTGTAAACATGCGAATCTTGCTGTAAACACTTACATCCTTGCCCTGTATCCGCTTATATTTTTTACATACCCCTGGATTCATTACTTTTTACGTTTAGGTTCGACATGCACATTTGTATGATCAATTTCATGTTCATTTTTAAGGTTGTTTTCAATCTGAGTTGCAATTTCATGACTATCTTCTACACTAAGGTGGGGTTCGACCTCAATAACGACATCAGCGTGGATCGAGCTACCTTGCTTTCGTGCCCGTATCATCTTCAATCCATGTACATGTTCTAATTCTTCAATTGTCGCACGGTACGGCGTTAAATCCTCTTCATGAAACCCATCCGATAGTGAGTGTGCCGCATCTCGAAAAATGTGCCAAGCTGTATAACAAATCACAAGACCGATGATGAGTGCAGCTAATGAATCGACCCATCCTAAGTGAAAATACGCCGCAATAATTCCGATAAATGCCCCAACGCTTACAAACGCATCCACTCGGTTGTCTTTTGATACAGCAAGTAACCCTTGGCTATTAATCTTCTTGGCGAGACGTTTGTTATACCACGATACTGCAAACATTATCGTTGCAGCTCCGATCGCTACCCAGGCCGCAATCAGATTCGGTGATTCAGTCCTCGTTTCTCCAAACAATGAGGTTCCTGCCCCCCATAATACTTGGAAGCCAACAACCATAATGATAAACGCTGCAAGCAGTGCTGCAATGCTCTCAGCGCGAAAATGCCCGTAAGGATGGTCCTGATCTGGAGCTTTTGCGAAATTCGAAGCCCAACGAGAACAGCAATCGATACAACGATATCTGCCGCATTATTATATCCATCTGCGATTAACGCCTGAGAAAAAAACATATAGCCAATTGTGAGTTTCACACCAGCTAGACCGAGGTACGTAGCAATGCTTAACCACGCGCCTTTCTCCCCTTCTCGCAATCGTTCATATCGTCCCATCAGTCAACCTCCTCCAACAGACTATGTATATGTATCGTAGCAATCGCTATATGAGTGGGTCTACAGCAACCTTTTTCGCTACCCACAGACAAGTTGATGCACCTATATATTGTTGCAAGTGGGCAAAAACTATGCACAGCCTTTGTACTCTTACATCATCATGGCTTCCATTCTGCGTGTTGATTTGGAATAATCTAAATTATATATTTTTACGATTCAGAAGGAGGGGTTACAATGTATCATATCATTATCATTATGATTATAAACGTCATCATTACTGGCACCGTTTCACTATTATTTAGTTCTTGATTCGCTGCAGGGTTTATTTCTGAGAGCAACAGTCCGGAAACCTTTGTCGCACCGGAATTTTTCTTGATCATGGCTGTATGGGTAGTTGGTTTGAGCTTGTACGGTGTGAGAGCTATCGTAAAGAGTAATTCTCCAGCGTTAAAGCTTAGCTTAACCATCACATCTTTACTGCTTATGTGGGGCGCGCTGCCGATTGGAACGGAGCTTGTCACAACCGTTCTTGTACTTTTACGCTGAATTCGATGCATCATTTTTTACGCACTGTACGGTAGGTGTCGGGCGTAGTTTGTCGCATTTGTTGTAAGCCAACAGAATTTTTCATCAATATAGGTTAAACTTTTGATTTTTTTAATTTGCACTATTGGTTCTTGCATTCCACTACGAGCAGAAGCTTTTACTCCAGAGCACAAGTGCAACATCGGTGACCAAAGTACGCTCACCGTGTTTTCTCTATACTCCAGAGCACGAAGGCGACATCGGTTCACTTTGCTGTCTACTGGCTCGGGAAAGAACTCCAAGTGTCCCATAAACGATTTTATGAGACACTTGAGCAAGGAAAAGTCACCATTTTTAAAATGGATTGTCACATATACTTCGTCAACTGTCACAAAGAGAAAAATAAGTGACTGTTGAGCCCTAAGGCACACTGTTTGAGGCTGGATTGTCACTTAAAAAGTCAGGGTCGTCACGGTCCTTGCGCCAGGTGATGACTACTGTTCAAGTCTTTTTACCTTGCGGCAAAAGTTTCTATTTTTCCCCGCAACCATCTCAAGGATGAACAACGATCACACCGAAACTTTAGAAATGAAAAGACGAACATAGGTAGTCAATATGTAGGTGTTCACCTAAAAATAGCGATCTCTACCATAGGATTCAGCGAATTGCTTTAGTTCATCCTGTATAGTTTCAGTCATCTATACTCAAGCTCGTCTAACGCCTACGAAACGTATCATCCCTTGCAAACTCCAGATTAGAATAAACACTAAAAAAAGGCCGCCCACGTATCGGGCGGCCTCGTCTACTTCCATTTTTCATATTGACGTTCCATCGACTCGGCGAAGATTCTCATCTTCTGCAGTGACGGAACGGGTACCATTCGGTTGTACTTTTTAATCTTCTCATTCACTTCGGTAAGCCGCTGCTCCTTTTGCGACTCCGTGAGCATTTTCTGCTCGTCAATGACTGCTTTAATATCGTCTCGAATCTCATGTTGAAACTCGAGCCAAGGCGGGACATAGTTGGCATTTTTCAAGATCCCATTTAACGTATCGCCCTTTAAATACTCGTCTGACAATGGTTTTCCGTGCCCTTTTAGCTTTTGGAAATCTTCTTGCTCTTTTGCTTGGCGAATTGAAGATTCGACTTTTCGATCCCACTTATCCGACATCTGTACACCCCACTTTTAAGCTAGTGCTTCATAAAGTAAACGTGCAGCCATTACTAGTACCGTAGCAAATAAAATCCACTTAATCCATTTCGTTTGTGAACTCATAATAATCTGGCTTCCAATCCACGCGCCTGTTGCATTTCCTAATGCCAGTACGAGACCGAGCCACCAGTTCACTTCGCCATTTAAGCCAAAAACGAGCAGTGAGACGAATATGTACGCACCCGTTACTAACACCTTAACACTGTTTGCATGAATAAACGACAATTGAAAAATAAACATTGCTGTAAGTACGATATAAAACCCTGCACCAACTTGAATAAATCCACCATAAAACCCAATCGCTAAAAATAACAAGGCGCCTAACGCTTTACGGTTTAGTGAGAGGTTCATTTCTTTTCCTGACCGTTTTGTCGGGTCCCAAACGATAAAAAATATCGTGACGACCATCGTGATCGCTAAGATGATTTGAAACAATCCATCACTAATGTTCACCGCTGCCATCGATCCAAGAATGGATCCAACGATTGCAGGCAATACCACGAGGGAACTCACTTTCGTTTCAAGCTTCCCTCGCTTTCTAAAGGCTAACACCGATGTGATGCTTTGCACGACGATGGCTACTCGATTTGTTCCGTTCGCTTCCGATGACGGCAATCCTAAAAAAATCAACATCGGCAACGTTAGGAGTGACCCACCAGCAGAAACCGTATTAATCACCCCGGCTACAATGCCGACAAAAAATATAATGAGATACGACCACAATTGTAAATCCACATACATCCCTCATATCTTCGCTGTTCGTTTACTATATCACACAAATCTCAAGCTCAGAATTGGGATTTTGTCCGCACAACGTATATAATACACGAAAGAACTGTTTAGACTGGAGGCAATACTGTGAAACCAATCAATGCTGAAGATGTTCAGCGTCTCATTGAAGAATACGCTGAAAAAGATCTTTACTTGCACTTGGAAACGACGAACGGCGCGTATGCTTCGCACTTTGATCAATCATTTTTCTCAGCAAGTGCATACATTCGCAATGCCAACGTTCAGTACAAGCAAGGAAAAATACGCGGCGATGGTCCTTACCGCGTCGGTTTAGAACTGCCAATTGGCTGGATCTACGGCGAGGGGCTCACTCACTACGAAGTAAATCAAAACGGACAATTCATTCTCGCAGGCCTCAATCAAGACGGAAAAATTGCGGTTACACTTGAATTGTCCGAGCAACCGTTTCAATATGACTAAGGAGGAATTGAACATGCACGATGAAACACATGTCCTTGTCATTTTTCCACATCCGGACGACGAAGCCTTTGGGGTGTCCGGTACGATGGCAGGGCAAGTCGCCAAAGGAACACCGCTCACTTACGCATGTCTTACTCTCGGTGAAATGGGGAGAAACGTTGGGAACCCGCCAATTGCAACCCGTGAATCACTTCGAGACATTCGCGAGCGGGAGTTACTTGAAGCTGGAAAAGCGATGGGCCTCACAGACCTACGTATGATGGGTTTTCGCGACAAAACATTGGAATTCCTAGAAGATGGCGTATTGGAAAGTGTTGTAACGGACCTTGTACAAGAATTAAACCCTTCCGTCGTCATCTCATTTTATCCCGAACACGGTGTGCACCCTGACCATGATGCAACAGCGGAAGCTGTTAAAAACGCTCTAGCTTCAATGACAAAAGAAACACGCCCGCGATTTTGGGGCGTGGCGATCACAAAGGACAACCCAGATGTGGTTTATTCCATCAAACCGTACATCGAACAAAAGATTCAAACGTTGAAAGCTCATTATTCACAGTTCGGGGCAACATTTCCTGAGCATGAGCGATTATATCGTGAAGGAAATAAAGAGGCTGTGGAACGTCTGGAGAATGAACGATTTCACACGTTTACGTTTGATGATGAATAAATTCTAGAAGCGAGAAGCTGTCATTTTTTTTGACGGTTTCTCGCTTTTTTGTCGAATGCTACTTTCTAAGAAAACCTTCTCCGCAGTAGACATTTCGCGTTTTGCGAACGTGCAATGCTAGAAACCGTCGATTTGTGTAAAAACTTATTTAGAGGGGATGTTCAGTTCTTGCAGAAATGTGTAATAACAAGAGAGGGAAGGTGAGAGGATTGCTGAAATGGGTACCGTTAAAAGAACAAAATTCGTATGAACGTAAACTTCTAAAGACGATGAAACGACTTAAAATTAAAGACTTCCAATTTAACTGGGACCGAATTGGCTGCTCAATTGATTTCCGGTATCAGCAAAATTCCTATCGAATGGAACATTCTGTTCAGAAAGCACGGCGCAAAGGCATCATTTTAAGCAATGGCCTTGACTGTTTAGCGGAACTCACCCAGTCGCTGTCGATGCTAGCAGAAATTATCGAACGAGGAAACTATGATTTGGAAACGTGGATTCGGGGGATGCAAGTCGTTACTGAAGATGAGCCTTCTGAATACGATGAAGAGTTTCATGTTCGGTATCGACCGTTAGACCAAGATACTCTTGCCCCATTTAATGCTGGGACGAATCTAACCAACTTTGAGCGAAACCACGCCGTTCGTGATGCCGCTCGTCACTGACAACACAATCATGTTTGGCTGTTCGACAAAGCGTCGAACAGCCAAAAATTTACACCGCACGTTTGAACTCCTTCACAAATGGAAAAACCATTTCTAGGAGGTTTTTTTATGAGAGCGATTACGGTAACTGGCGCCATCCTTATGATTACTGGATGGTTTGCCTCGTTGAATTTGATACATTTTCGGAAGAACACCGCAAAGAAATTCTTCAAAAAATTAAAACAAGTTCGTCCCTCATTCTACTCATCGTTTTAATGCCCCTCGGTATACTGATTAATATTGCGGGAGCGTTTGCCGGTTCATTGCTTTTGACGGTCAGTGGCGCTACGCTAATTTTCATCCAAGGGATCATTGTCTCTACTCTTATCCTTAGACGGAAACGCTGGAAAGGAATGCTACTTCTTTCTGTCATTTCATTGCTTGGTATCTTTATATATATTCCATTATTCATCCATTGATTTGTCCCTTTCCTGTGCGTATACTTGTTGCGTACATCAAGAGGTGGGATTAAATGGAGTTTAATGTGAAGTTTCTATCATTTTATGTGATTGAAGTTGAGGGTAGTGGCGATGACGCGAGCCGTCACTATAAACATTATCAAACCTTAGACCAAGAGCAATTTGACGAAAGTGAACTGAAGGACTTTCTCGACGGTGAGTTAAAGAAAATTGTTAAACGAAAAGCAGAGCACCATCCGAAGTCCGATCAAGTGCCAACGAAAATTGGACGATTTCTAACAGAGGCCGACTATCCGCTTGATTCGAACCCGAATTACGCATTGTTTCAAAAGACGATACGTGCAGAAACGAGCGACGTGTTCACTGAACATAGCAACACTTTCGCAAAGCTATACACCGAAACTGCTGCGGTTCGTGGCGGTGTCTTTCTCGTGGCTTCAGCTGTACCTAAAAAGTATTTTTCCGATGAGTTCGTATTTATCTTAAAATGTGATTTCGAACCAAAGGTGGCGTCGATTAGCGACGAATCGACGCTTTTGCGAAAGATCGAGTACGCCATCACTACGAAGAATATGAAGTCGATTCAATATCCGTTCATGATTGAAGAAGGAATGGTTCAACCTGCGGAGCTGAAGATTCACCAAGCCTCTCATGCTCGTTACTTCCAAGACTTCCTCGCATTTGTTGAGTACGGAGACAGCGTCCCCGTCATGATGAGAGAACAGGTAAAGGGCATGATGACCGAGCATATTTCAGAGAGCTTTGCAGAAGAAAGCGAAGAAAAAGTAAACTGGGAACGTTCCCTCGATGAGTGGGAAACGAGCGATAAGCGTGAGATCAATGAGCACCTTGAAACCCATCAAGTCGTCGAAGCATCTGCGCAAATCGTTGAACAAACCCCCGAAGCCCGGATTCAGGTAAAGCTCGGTGAAACCGAAGTAAAAGGCTTGCTTGCCGACTTTGGTGAAAGCTTACACATCGCCAAACTAAACGGACGATATGTACTCATCGCCGAAGCCGATGAGCTTACATTCGAAAAAGGCGCGACACCCGTCGAGTTTTACAAACCTGAAGACATCTATTCCTTAATTAAAAAGATGAATGACCGCTCTGCCGACTAAGTCTAGTAGGAAAGCGGTCTAGAGATTAGATCGAAACCCCGTTCCACCTGATCGCAGGTATCTTTCATCATCTTTATTAGGCAAGGGATTCTACCGAGTATTGTTCCTACTAGCGCAGCAAAGCGCGCGACAGTAGAAGGCTTTGGAAGTAGAGTTGGGCTCATTTTCTTTATAGCACTGAATCTATTTCCATATCCGCCTGTTTGGAAGCAGATAGCCATTGATTGGAAGCAAAATGAGACGGAAACGGTCATTTATAGGTGAATCTGTTTCCAAATAAATGATCTTTGGAAACAGATTTTCAATACGCTTCCCCCCCTTAAAAACTAGCTTTTCCTCCAAATACAAAGCAATTTCCCGTACTTAAGTAAACCTACCCTCAATGATTACCTTCAATCCTTGCTAAACGTATGCCGAAGTCCATCTGATCTTGTTTCGGCACCTTTGGTGCCGATGGTTGCTAGAATAATGGGTTGAAGTTCAGTGTAGAAACGAGCGTACATAGATTGACCATTGTCAGGTAAACAGCGGTGTTCCAAAGCGATCTAGAGTATTTGAGGCGTGATCTAGATCGCTTATCTCTAAAAACTACCAATATGAACGGCCGCCGCCATCACCTGTGCAGAAAATCGTGAAAAAACGATCTAGATAAGTTGCACGAAAGAAATTCTTCAAAAACCAATGGTAAGCTTGGGGAAAGTGGAAACTGTGCTCGAGTTGCGGCCGAACTGTTCTCAAGTTGGGGGAAATCGCAAGAACAGCGGTCTATTCTCATAAACTCGGGAACAGATTACCGGGTCACCTGTACAATCCCCGCCCCGAAGTACCCACAAGACGTCGGCGCAAGCCGCGCCGAACCGAGTTCGGTTTCGTTTCGGCCCCGTTGGAGCCGACATGTCGGTGGCACTTCAGCCTGGAATCTGCGCTCCAGTTGGAACAAACTGCGCAATTAGGAAAATGTTAAGTTCATTCTATCTAGATCGCCGATCTCATAAAAATCCCCAAACGGTGTACAACCAAGCGTTTATGTAAGCAAAAACCACCTCAACCTATGTAGAGAGCAAAAGCGAACGTGACGGTTCGTGTAATTTTAATGATTTAACAATGTAAAGCTCACCTTATATAGTTCACACTTCCCCGCTATATGCCAAGCACTAGAAACCCTTCTCTACCTAACATAACCGGGCAGACCCCACCGCACCTCCACCCCGTTACTCGGCTACCGATAGCCTAAGACGTTCGGTAAAATCTCCTACTTCAACGACATTAAACCCGTGTTTTTTGTATAAAGGAATGGCTTCGCTTCCTTTGAACACGTGCAGAGTGAGGTTTCGCCCATTCTTCCTCTGCTCACGGATAATTCGCTTTAACACTTCTGTTCCGTACCCATAACCTTGAAACCTTGGATACAAATAAAAGTGTTTTAGCTCATCTTCCCCACCTTCACCTGGTTGTACTGAAACACAACCAATTTCATTATTTTCAAGCATCAGTATTGATGTGTATTGTGGCTGAAAAGCTTTGGCGAAATAATACTTCGTTCGATTTACATCAATTTCGTGTCGCTTAAAGTCGTCAGCCATCACTGTCGTGCGTAGCGCTAATAGCTTGTCAAAATCATCTTCCGTCGCCTGCACATATGCAATCATGAAACCCCTCCTCGTCTCTTTTATCTATTTCCCCCGCAACCTCCGTCATACACATTATTCATGGTTCATGTTTTTCTCCAGATAAATCTGTAGTTTGTCCTCTACACAATTAATACCCAAACATTTATAATAGTCAGTGAGTCACCTTCGCACGACTTACTTACCTCAAGCTGTTACTTCTTTAAACCCTCAACTTTGCGATCCTTTATCCCCAACCTTTTGCCCTTTATGCACACCTGTCCTTGAAATACGAAGAAGACGAGGTGATTATTTGGGATTAGATATGTATTTAGTCGTTGAAAAGAGAAATGATTTTGATGATGTATACCACGAAGAAATCGCTTATTGGCGCAAAGCGAATCACATTCATCGCTGGTTTGTTGAGAACGTTCAACATGAACAAGATGACTGCAAAATGTATCCTGTCACCCGAGAGCAACTTGAACAATTACTCCACGTATGCTCGGAGACGTTAAATGACCCTTCCACTTCCCATTACACGTTGCCCGCCCTAGCTGGTCCTTTTTTTGGAGAGACTTCCTATGACGAATGGTATTACCAAGATGTTTCGTATACTGCTCAAGTGTGCAAAACCATCTTAGCTTTGTTTAACTTTAAAAGCGATGCTCGGCTTCTTTATTACAGTTGGTGGTGAGACTTGTCCCTCACGTGCATAGCAGCAGTAATGAATTCCACAACTTCTTTAGTCATTGGATAGAATAAGACACTTTCACTCTCATTTGCAATCATGTCCACGTTTTGCCAAGGAATTGCTTATCCTCACCATACATCTCGTACGTGCCCGCTAGCCAACGGTCAAGCAGTTGCTGGGCTACCGTCGAAGTCGGCAATTCGTGAAGATTAGAACGAATGTCTTGAATAAGCGCGAGCCATTGTTCTTCCGTCTGTTGATCATAACTTATAGAAAGCATTCTTTCTTTTTCCTCATTATTAAGGTATTGGTTCAATGTATCGTTCGCAGGCATCATCCCTTCTTGATAAAGGTTCATCACTTGAAAAATGACAGCCCAGTTTACGTCATGTTCAACTTTCACTGAGTAGAGCACACTGCGAATCGCTGTTTCAATTTGGGTTAGCCGTTCTTTTTGTTGTTGCACCATTCGCATTTGCCTGGATAGTTCAGCTTCCCACGTAGTTGTTCGTTCTTTCATGAACGACTGTATCGTCTCAAGAGACAACCCTAAAAATTTCAGCGATAGTATTTTCTCTAATCTGAACACTTCTTCGTCACTATATAAACGATGCCCTCCCTCTGTTTTGTTATGAGGAGATAGTAAGCCAATCTCATCGTAATAATCTAACGTACGGATGGTGACTCCCGTTTTTTTGGACAGTGTGCCGATCGTATACAATTAAACCACCTCTTTTAACCGTTACTCATTCCTTATCATTGTACAGAACGTGTCAAATCGAATGGATCATCTCTTTTGTTTGACTATTTTTTCTCGAAATGTGAATGTTGTTAGCGAGTTGGAAATGCTATGATAACAATAAACACATTCGGGGGAGTGCATGATGGACCAGTGGTATAAAATTGATAATGCCGGGAAAGTCTTTCATGCTGTATCTGAACGTGCGAATTCATCTGTGTTTCGCATTGCGATGATCATGAACGAACACGTACAACCGGACAAGCTGCAAACATCATTGGATCACGTAATGAAGCGGTTCCCGATGTTCGCAGTGAAATTAGGTCGTGGCGTGTTTTGGGATTTTCTCGTGGAAAATGACAAGAAATTATTCGTTAAAGAAGAATCAACATTTCCGTGCTCACCCGTCGACCCGATTGAGACGAATGGGTATTTATTTCGCGTGCTCTATTACAAAAAGCGAATCTCTGTAGAGTTCTTTCATTCGGTAACTGATGGTACAGGAGCGCTTGAATTTCTAAAAGCACTCGTCTTTGACTACTTGAATCAAACCGGTGAACAACCGAACAATGACGGCACAGTCATTGATGTATCGGGTACACCTAGCGAGTATGAGCTTGATGATAGTTATCAGAACTACAAGTCTAGCGATTCATCGAAACGAACGAAGGAAGAAAATGCCTATCAAATAAAAGGAACACCGATTGAAGAAACCGTAGTGATTCACGGAGTGATGAGTGCACTTGAACTACGAAAAGCGGCGAAAACAATACAGGTACAATCACTACCTACCTTACTTCGGTTTTAATTATGAGCATTTATCGTGAAAAGCTGCGATTTAGAAACCGTAGTGAACCAATAAAGATTGCCATCCCCGTGAATTTACGGTCCATTTTCCCTTCCAAATCATTGCGTAATTTTTTTGCGGTCGTGAACGTTGGAATGGAAGTGACTGAAGAAACATCACTGGAAATGATTCACACAGAAGTTGTAGAACAATTAAAGAAAAAAACAGAGCAAGAGAAATTACAACAAGGTCTGAACCACCATGTGAAATTACAAAACATGCTCACCGCACGGTTCGTACCAGCGATTTTGAAATATCAAGCCATTCGCTACGGCTACAAAAGTTACGGGGAACGAACGAAAACGATCACGCTCACGAACATCGGCAACATATCCTTGCCAAAAGACGTGAGCACAGCGATTGAACAGATGGAAATGGTGATGTATCCAACAAAAAAAAGCCCTATAAATGGGGGAATTTGCTCAATTAACGACCGCTTTGTTATTTCTTTCGCCCGGTCGATTGAGGAAAGCGATGTGATTCGTGCTTTCTTCACGCAACTTGTGGAAATATCAGGGATCGATGTCGAAGTTTACTCAAATGACGGAGGATGATTTCCTTGCAGCATTGCGAACACTGTCAAGTGCAAACTCAACAGCAAGTCTGCCCACTATGCAGCCGGAAATTGACTGAAGAAGAAAAACTCGCCGATCATTATCCGGTCTACCATAATCGCTCAAAACAGCGATACATGAAACAGAAAGTCACACTATTTATCGCTCTTTTTATCATTAGCGGCTCGCTGTTAATTAATTTGCTGACAAC
This sequence comes from Geomicrobium sp. JCM 19039, assembly GCF_000698145.1. Classification (GTDB taxonomy): domain Bacteria; phylum Bacillota; class Bacilli; order Bacillales; family Marinococcaceae; genus Geomicrobium_A. The sequence continues at coordinate 125,214 of NZ_BAXB01000001.1, read as the reverse complement.
ACCGGACGTGCTCTGGGTATTTTATATAGTTGGACCTGTGCTGTACGTACTTCTTCTCGTCAATCACACGATCCTCTCCCGTGCACATGCAGGTTCAAAAATTATTTTTCAAGTGCTCGCATTATCGGCGATGCTCATTGTACTCGATACTGCTGCAGGTGCGACCCGTTGGTCGATCCACTACGTCATTCCCTTTCTCGTCATCAGCGCAACATTAATCGTTACGATTATCATTCTGAACAAACCGATGAAGTGGCGAGAATACTTAGGGTACATGATGACGATGATCGTTCTTGGCTTTATGCCTGTTTTATTGTTCTTAAGCTCTCTGTCGCTCGTCTTATGGCCGAGTGCGATCACTGCATTTTATGCGCTGCTCACCCTCATTGGCATGGCGCTATTCGCGAATCGCACGATGCGTAATGAATTCGTCCGACGGTTTCATATTTAAGGAGTGGTTTCAATGAATGTACGTCTAGCAACAGCAGATGACGGTTGTTACGTAACTGATTTGATGACCCAATTAGGCTACCCAACGAACACTTCACGTATGGAACGACGTTTACAAAAATTCGCCACACATCCTGATTATCGAACCTATGTAACTCACGAACACCACTCCAAAGAAATACTCGGCATGATTGGCTTACATGCGAGCATGTATTATGAAAAAGACACGACATATGTTCGAATCGTCACCTTAATCACCGATGAGTATCATCGCGGTAAAGGCATCGCATCTCTTCTCATAAGTGCTGCGGACGATTGGGGCAAGAGTATCGGGGCAGATCAGCTTTTTGTCAATACAGGCAACCGCAACGAACGCCTGCTTGCACAACAGTTTTATGAGTCACAACAGTTCACAAAAATCGCCAGTGGCTGGGGCAGAGCGCTAAATTAAAAAAAGCAGCAGGTTTTGTATACCTGCTGCTTTTTTGTCGGTTAGTTTTGAAAGACATCCGTTTCAGTAAATTTAACATCTGAGAAATTTGAAGGAGTATCGAGCGTACGATTTGTGCCACTTTCCCAAATAACATCACCTTGCTCGTTCTTCTTAATAAACTTATATTCAATTTCTTCATTTATCGGTACGCTTACCGGTAAAAACCAGTAAGGATGTTCAGGATTAAGAAACGCCTCAGTCGATCGATCCGCATCCCAACTTCCTAGTTCTGGTATGTTTCCAACTACATGAATCGTCTCCCCAAAATTCGTGTTCGCTTCAATATTAAAGACAACTTGGGTTTGTTCACCACTTAACTTATGGAAAGTAAAAGCATTACTTGTTGTTGCTCCAGATTGAAGGGTAATGGATACATCACCCGCATCTAATCCTGTTGGCACTAGAGTGACCAATTCTTGATCACCTCGATCAATAACTTCTGCTTCTACGTCACCGAACCAAACACTCGCTTCTGAGAGGTTTTCTCCATATAAGTGAACACGGTCTCCTGCCACGCCCATTGTAGAAATGACATCCCCAATCATCGGTTGCTCACTTGAATGATTGTTATAAGACCATACAGCAGAAGCTCCACCTGATAATTCAAAACTTGGCAATTGACCGTCACTGACTTCAACACTTTGTCCATCTAACAACCCCCTTAGAACATCTTCATAAGTGTCATTAGGCAATTGAGTCGGAACTGAGGGCACGTTAAACGCTTCATCTGGATGGCGGTTAATGGCTACAACGACTGTATAATCATAGAAACTACGCTCATAAACGAGTACGTGTTCGCTACTATGGCGTATGTTCGTCAAACCGTAAGCAATCGCTGGGTTCTGCTGTCGAAGTTCAGCTAGAGATGAAATGGTTTGAAATGCTACTGTATTTTCATTAAATTCTGTTTCTCTTTCCATGAACACTCGACCCGCAATATCACTTGCATCATCGGAGTCCAGATATTGTTCTGTGCCATAGTAAATATTAGGAATACCTCTACTCGTCATTAAAGCGACGATCCCTGCGTGATAAGGCCTATCATTTTGTTGTGTATACCTAAATCGAGTCACATCGTGATTATCAAGAAATGTTACAGCTTGGTTTTCATAAGAATAATCTTGTTCTGTTTTCACAAGCATATCTCCAAAATCACTCATAGATTCCGAGAAATTTCCGAAAGTATTGGCGGATGCTCGATACCATTCAAAATCGAGGTTGTTCACGCCAGTACGATCTGGAAAGCTAACGTACTCATCATATTTTTGATCCGGTCTACCAATAAAAAATTCCCCAAATTGTGTTATTGGACCGTTGTTATTTGAATCAATTCTCTGCTTAAATCCCTTCATAAAAGCAGGGTTTAAATGAAGTGTTGCATCGTGTCGAATGCCATCAATCCCGGTGTTAACCCAAAACTGCACTGCATCATCTAAATGTTGAATTACCGCAGGATTCTCATGATTGAAACTTGCTAATGAACCAAGATCTTTGTAACGGAATCCGTATCTAGATTCATCATTACCTCGATCACCAATTCGGTAAAACCAATTAGCGTTTAAACTGCCATTTGGATCAGCTAACAGCTGTTCTGTCCTCCCGTTAACGACAGTAGGTTCACCGTCATCATCAAACATATACCTCCCATTTTCGTCCCGATTCGGTTCGAATAGCTGCCCATCTTCAGGTACATTACCGATGGTAGGATTTTGCCAACGACTTGTATGGTTAGAAACAAAATCTAGTACCACTTTAATTCCGTTGTTTTGCAACTCGTTTTTCATATCCATAAAATCTCTCATAGATCCAAAATGCTGATTCGTTTCAAAGAAATTTCGGGCGTGATAGCGTGGAAGCTCGTCCAGCGATCAATGCTTCCATCGGATTGATAGTCCAATATTTCTGTATCTCGATTACTGTATGGCGCGGAAATCCAAACAGCAGTAATGCCCATCTCCTTTAAATAAGGTATTTTTTCAACGATTCCTGCAAAGTCTCCACCTTGGTAAAGCTTTAAATCCTCTCCCGTCCCATCAAATAATGTCGGATCAAAACCTTCTGGCACATTGTTGTTCGAATTTCCATCAACAAACCGATCCGTTACGATTTGATAGATTGTATCCCTTGAGGTAACAGGTCCAAGATTGTCTCCGACAGGTGCATTAGGTGAAGAGATTGCTGCTTGCCCTACGTCTACCAGGGTTAGTGTAGTAACCAGGAAAACTACAATGATAAATTTCATAAGTTGAATAAGTTGTTTCATCGATTAGCTCCTCTTATGATTTAATTCATCGTGTCAATATCTTGTTGAATTTGCTCCACTGCCTCCGTCATAATTTCTTCTGCATCTTCACCATCTGCTAAGAACAACATCGCATCCCCCATTGCCCCAAATACTGGATCAATCTCAGGTACATTTGGCATCGGCTCTCCATTTACAATTTGCTCTGCAAAACCTGACATCAATTCGTCATCCGCTATTTCTGGTGCCTCTAATAAAGTTGATACTGCAGGCATTTCGCCAGTAGCCATATAATAAGACATGTTCTGCTCATCTGACGTAAGGTGAAGCATAAGGTCTTGCGCCCAGTACTGATGTTCAGAATAAGGGGATAAGAGCCATGACTTAAAACCAACAAGTGACGAAGCTGGCTCTCCATTTTCTAAAACAGGAAGTGGAGCTGAGCGCAAGTTCTCCTCACCAATGGCTTCTCCATAAGGGTTGATATTCCAAGGACCTGTGTGCGAAACGCCAATCTTGCCTTCTGCAAATAACCCGTCTTGAATTTCAGGGTTGATCGAAGACGGAATCAAACCATCTTCAAACAGAGACTGAAATCGTTCCGCGCCTTCAATAGCACCATCATTTGCTAAACCAACGTCTCCAACATCGTAACCGCTTTCATTTTCTCCAAATATATAACCACCGTAGCCTGTAATAAATGAATGAGAGTAATAATAGATGGGAACAGTCAGAAACCCATATTCATCGTTCCCTGCGTCTGTCAGCTCTTCAGCGATCAGTAGCAAATCTTCAATCGTCTCAGGAGCTTCTTCAACGAGCTCCACATTGTATAATAAAGCTGCCGTTTCTGAGACAAATGGTAAACCGTATAATTCCCCTTCATAGGTCATCGCCTGTAAGCTCTCTGGAGTGAATCGTTCGAGTTGCTCTTCATCCAAATCTAGAGGCTCTGCGAGACTTTGCACAGCAAGTTCACCGGTATAATCATGGGGCTTAAAGTATATGTCAGGCCCTGTGCCTGCTGGTCCATCTAGCGCAATGTTCTCGGCTTGGTCATCATAATTCATCCGTGTCAACTGAACTTCAATACCTGTAGCTTCGGTATACTCACTTGCCATGTCTTCAATGGCATTGGCTTGCTCATCATTGTCATGAATCCACATATGTAGCTGATCTGGTTTATCAGGTTCTGCACCTTCACTTTCAGTATTGTCTGGGTCTTCAACACTCGCTTCTTCTTCACGATCCGGGGCACATGCCATGAGCAATAAGCAGCTCGTCGCAATCAAACCGTAGTGATACTTCATATGAATCTCCTCCCTTTTTCCGTGCAAACGATTGCATAAAATTCAAAATGTTATAACTCATTTTATTAGACCATACATATTACTCTTTGTCTATCTTTATATGGTAGCGCTTCCAATAAGATTGTTACAACCACAATTAATGAAACCCTTATGCAAGCATTGAAAGCTACTGCTTTATGTTTTGTCGAAACGATTGCATAACACAATTAAGTACGCGTCCACCGGACCACATTCGTACTATACAAAACATGTTCAGACAATCGGTGCGAGGCTGCGATGTTTGGGTGTTGGAATGTCTTCTCAAAGGCAAAATTTAAGCGTTCCATCACGCGTATGGACGGTTGGTTCGTACACGCTGTGAAGCTGTAGACATCTGTAAAGCCTAGCTCATTGAAGCCATAGGTTAAGCATGCGGTTGCCCCTTCGGTAGCTAGCCCTCTTCCCCAAGCCTTTGGGGATAGGCGCCAACCAATTTCAATACACGGGGTGAAATCAGCGGGGAAGGTGGCGTGATGAAAGCCGATAAATCCAATAAATTGTCCGGTTTCTTTCAAATCTACGGCGTACAATAGATAGCCGTATTCGCTCATTTCTTCAATGATACGTTTCTGTAGATTTGCTGACTCTTCCGTTGATAGCCTGCTCGGGAAATGTTCCATCACCTTCGGGTCACTGTTGATCGAGTAAAAAGGATCGGTGTCCCCGTCTTCCCAATCACGTAACCGTAGTCTAGGTGTTTCAATATGAATCACTCCGATCCCTCCTTCATGTTTCGTCATGGCCACACTGTACAATCTGCGCTCTAGTTCGAAAAATAAGTGGTCTTATAAATACAACCTTGCGAACTTACGCGCACAATACGTAAACTAGAGCGCAGATTCCAGTCACAAGTCGTTACCCGTTGCTGCGTCCGTATGTCCACTTTCTCCACAAGAACTCCATTGGTCCTTGGTTGAATTTCTTTAAATACAGTGTGCTGAGAATAACTTGAACGACGAACAGGCCGACACCGAGGAGAAATCCTACTCCTTCGCCTACTTGACCGTACAGTCCAAAGCCAAAGCCGTAAAAAATGAAAACGAGTACGATGCTTTGCATGAGGTAGTTGGTGAGTGCCATTCGGCCGGCATTTGCGAATGGCTTCAACATTCGTTGCCATGTTTCTTTTTGGGTAAGAAGCACGAGTGAAGAGACGTAGAACAACATAAGAATTGGCCCTGTCAACGTGCGTAGGCCTTGTGCTAGTCCAAATCCAACTGCACTCGGTAGCGGCGTGAAATTGTGGATGAGTGCGGTGACGACTATCGTTCCTAACAAACCTGCCCACAAGCTATGCACCCAAATCTTTTTCCACACCCGAGCGTACTCCTGAGCGTTTTTGAACATCCCCTTCTTCCCAAAATATAAACCGAGCAGGAAAAGAGGAAGAATGCCGGGAATAACCATAAACGCATTGAAGAACATGAGCAAGACGTCTGGCAAGCGCGCCAACCACACTTCTGCATACCCGCCGCCTGCCATCTGCTCTGCCAATGCTGTGTCGTACGCTTTCATTTCAGATAACGATGAGAGGCCCGCGGATTTGGAAAGCTGTATTCCAATTCCACCGAGGACATTTAGTAATGTCAGCAGAACCGTCGCACTAACAAGGATGCTAACCGCCCAGATCAAGATAGTCTTTGGCGTTCTTGACACAAAAGCTAGGAGCAAGAATCCTGTAATTCCGTATGTAAACAAAATATCTCCGGACCAGATCATGAAGAGATGTACGAGCCCGATGACGATGAGAAAAACGAGGCGCCGCACGAAGACGCGCGTTGCATTCACATCTTTTTGAAGCAATCGATGATAAAAGATGTAAAAGCCTAGACCGAACAACATACTGAACATCGGGTAAAATTTCCCGTCAATAAATGCAGTCGTAAATAGACGAGCTGCCGCATCAAACCCACCATCTGGCAACACATACCCTTGCACTAGCATTACCTCACTCATAATAGCTTGTGACTTGAAAAACGACATGTTGGCTAAAACGATTCCCAGTAGTGCAATTCCTCGAATGATGTCGAGTGATTGAATTCGTTCGTTTGCTGCTAATCCTTGTTGTTTCATGGAAACTCTCCTCTCTATGCATCTATACTATAACTTGCTCAGCAATAAAAAATCCGAATCTTAAGCTTTTTTTAATGGAGGATTTTGTGGACGGATCTCGAATGAGTAATCATTAGACAGGAGCGTGAAACATTATGTTAGAACGTGTCGATACGATATGTGTTACCGTCAAAGACCTCCAAGCTTCCATACGTTGGTACCATGAAAAACTACAGTTCACACTGTTGCACCAGGGTGAACAATACGCAATCTTAGGCTTTGGCGATCATTCAGCCCCTTTCACAATTGAAGAAGGCACACCTTCAGTAAAAACGAATACGACGTACCCTATATTTTATACGAGCAACATTACACGAGCTCATCAGCATCTTCAAGAGCTTGACGTTCAAGTAAGTTCGATTGAAGAAGATGCGGATCAGCGATTTTTCACGTTTTATGATCCTGACAACAACAAAATGCAAGCATGTTTCTATTAACCCGGCGTCGTTTACCTCTCCATCAATAAGGGTAAAAAGTATACTAAAAGTAGGAGGTATGAAAACATGAAAAGTACAGACCTTAAAGAACGTGGCTTTAAAGAATACCATGGTGAAAAGATCAATGTCTACTTCAATAAGGATATGTGCGAACATGCCGCAAAATGTGTCGGAAACTCACCAGACGTTTTTGATACAGAGCGACGACCGTGGATCCTTCCTGACAAAGACAGCCCTGACGAAGTCGAACATACGGTCAAATTATGCCCAAGCGGCGCCCTCCAATACATTCATAAGGAGTCTTCCTAATGGAGATCAAGCGACAAGAACGAAAGCATGTGATTGAGAATACAGACGGGAGATGCTTGCTGAGATTACTTTTGTACCTTCGGGCAGTTCTATGGTCATTATTGACCATACGTATGTATCTGACGAAATGCGTGAGAAGGGGACGGGTTCTAAGCTAGTCGCTTCCGTGGTGGATGAAATGAGGCAACAAGGAAAGAAGATTATGCCACTATGCCCGTTTGCCAAAGCAGAGTTCGAAAGACACAAAGAGTACGAAGATGTGCTACACAAAAAAGATTAAATTCAGGGAGTCGAATCATGTCAATTATTCAATTGGATGCACGTTATAGTAACATCTACCGTACGTTGCGATTAGAGTCATTAGAACAATGTCCAGAATGCTTTGCATCAAGCGTTGACGAAGAAAAGAGCCTGAATTTAGAAGCGTTCCAAAACCATTTGTTTCGGGATGACCTTGCCACTTTTGGTGCTTTCGATCATGAGAAGCTTGTTGGCATGACAACCCTTGCAATGAATGAGCAACAAAAACTGAAACATAAAGCGACTTTGCTTGCGGTTTATGTTACACCTGATTACAGAGGAAAAGGATACGGCGCACGTCTGTTGGAAAGTGCCATTGATTTGGCGCGAGAGAAAGCCGCTATTGAACAAATACATGTCACGTTAGCAACGAATAACGAAACCGCCCTTAACATTTACCATCGGTTAGGTTTTGAGCAATACGGGAAGATGAGTCGTTCTATGAAGCTAGGACCCGACGTATATTGTGATGAATTACAACTCGTTTTACATCTATAGATGAAGAAATTGGCCCCATCGATCTTGATGGGGCCAAGCGCATTACCTAAACGGTAGGTCGGTGATTGATGACTCGTTTTCTTAGAAGGTTTGCACCTGTAAATCCAGACGCAAAGTACAACTGGTTATGCTCATCGACGGTCATAAGGTGAACGTCATTTTCAATCAGACGGTGATGCAACGTTTCTGGATCAATCACGGTCAACTTTCTGCCTGCCGTCGTATAGATAAGTCCGTCCGGAGCAAATCGCAAATGAAATGGACGCCATTTGCTTGCACTGAAATTACTTGAGTAGATGACTCTACTTTTCACAATTTCAAGCGTGTCAGGATTCATTGCAAACACCGTTCCATCCATTAGCCCCCAAATGAAACCGTCGGGACCGACCGCAAGTTCTCCGATCATTTTTGGTCGCATATCGCTGCCAGAAACGTTCGGGGTGAGTACCGTCTCGACTTCGCCTTTCTCGACATCCCAAACAAACAGCTTCGCATGATCTTCGGTCGGCACTGACCCATCCCCACCCCAAATCGATGTACCTCCGTACACCTTTCCATTTAGGTACGCTAGCCCAACAATGCTCTGGTTTTGTACGACATGACGGTGAACGTCCCAACGATCGTTGGTTTCATCATAGATCGATAGTGCACCACCAAGTTGACCGTAATCTGGAATGGTTCCAACGAATAAATGATCGTTCCCAGATGTTAACGTAAACGGGCGGTCTTGAGCTTCACCAATCGCTTTGAACATTTCTGGATTCGTTCCAAAGTCAAACGGTTCGGAGGGGTTGTATCGATAGATTCTCGCTTGGCCATACGTACCGAAGTAGACGTTCCCATTCATAAAGCCGATGCCTTCCGATTGTTGCATATTCTCCACGCTATGAATAATCTCTTCAGCAACAGGGTCATAAATCGTCATTCCCCTATGATAACCACCCATATACACGTTGCCATCAAACCCGATTTCTATCGAATGAATAGGCACCCCTGTCGGAGCGGCGTCAATCGTCAAAAACTGAAAGTCACCAGATGCGGGCTTATATTCAAACGCTTCTGCAAGACGATTCAATCCGATGAGTACGTACTCGTCTTCTTTTTTCAACCAGCCGAGAGACCGCATATCCGCATCCGACAAGTTGCTCACATTAGAAACATCATGCTCTTTGTTATCTTCCATATTATAATAGTACAATCTCGTCCCTCTCGTGTAATAAAGGTCACGCTCATTATTAGGGTTTGGAGGGGAGATTTCATTTCGATATCGTAACGTTTGCAGCAGTTTATGGGTCTGTTCATCAATGACGAACACTGTACAACAGCCGGAACGAATGAACAGCTTGCCCGCGTACACTTCAATGTTCGCAATAATGCCTTCTTGCCCGGCATTAGGAATCGGCACTTCGTCGCGGTCTCCTGTTTCACGATCAATTCTCACGACACCCGCTGTCATACCAATGCCTGCATAAATGTAGCGATCCGTCGCACCAATGCCACGAACATACTGATCTGTTTCACTCATACTGCCAAGGTTCGCGAACGTTCCAGTGGCAATGTCGTATTCAAACACCATTGCGCTCGTCATCGTTCCTCCGTAAACCTTCCCATCTTCTGTTGCGGCTAAATCCCATACCCATGGCTCAGAAGGGTTGGCTCCTAAATTTTCAAGGCGTTGTTCTACGCGATCGTACCGATACAACATGCGGTTGCTCGTACCGGAGAAATATACGTTCTCATCTGACCCGATGGCAATGCCCCAAGCTGTATCAATCCCTGGGATTCGTTCTTCAAAGATACGCTCACCTGTGTATAGATCAATCACTTGAAAAAGCGCAGGATCCCCATTCGTTGCAAAGAACAACTCACCATACTCATTTTGAGCAGCATTGGAAGTGATCGTGCTCAGAACCATATCCCCTAAATCTTCTTTATCCTCGGTATCCAGTTCCAATTGACTCTCCCAGCGAATGTTCAAGTTTCGCAAATTCGCCGCCGCTGCCATTCCTGCCGTGATGGACAAAGAAGCAGTCACAGCGTGTTCTGGTGCTCTTCCGTACACATACACGCCCATCCCTTCTCTAGCATCAATATTCGTACTTCGAAATGGCATGCATGCGGATTCTACCGTCGTTCCTTCCTCATCGAAGTAGTTTATCTCCAGTTCTACAGAACCGCTTTCCATGACAAGGTCAGCACCTAAGCGGTAAAGCTCATGAGCACTCACCTTTGCTTGCTCACTTGTGAGCGTAACTTCTCCGTCTTTAAAGTCAACGGATACGATGGGTAATGACTCACTCATGCTAATCACTCCTTTTCTCATAAAGAGTGATACGTCGTTTATTTTCAACGATCGGTCTTGCTCATTTTCAAAAGACGAGTCCATGAGGCTTGCAATGTGTGAAGGCGCTGGTGCAAATATTCCATGTACGCTTCTTCATGGGTATCATCTATATCGGCAATCTGCAGCTTGGCGATGTGCAACTGCTCAATGACGCGCTCTGCGAGTGCTTCGTTTTCAATTGTTACGGACGGATCGACGACACGGTGCGGGAAAAGCGGAACGTTGAATGCTGTGAATGCACTCAAAATGTGTTCAAGTTCGTTGTTCATAATGTTAAATGTTCGTGCGTCTGCCTCACCCCACACCGCCCGTGAGAACGCGTAACTATTTTGCGCTTGCAAGTCGTACCATTTCTTCTTGTAAAACGGGTCATCGCCCGAATACGGAACGACAAGATTAAGCATTCCTTGTACACCCGCAGCGTGATACTCGACGGCATCTTTTTCGATACGTTTTTGGAGCGGGGGGAACAGGTCCGTTTGCATAAAATGATCGCTATAGTATTCAAATACGGTAACATCATTCGTGGCAAGCCAGTTGGATAACGCTCGCTCCCCGCGCTCGTCTGGTGCTGCGTTCATATGATAATCACGCCCCCAATAGGCGAATAACGTCGGTAGTTCACTCGATGTACTCGTTCGTTTTTCCAATAACCGCCAATCCAACCCGGCATTGTACGCAATATGCTCGACGGGGATATCGAGAGCCTCATCCATTCGTTCACAAAAGCGAATATAATGCGCGAGATCGACCGCACCCGCAATATCTCTTGGCCATAACGATAACTTTGAAATGCGCGGGTTGTCTTTTACATACATCTGTAGTTGTTGGATAAACGCTCGCTCGTACTCGAGATCCCCGACTTCTCCATACAATGAAAACTTCTGATTCAAATAATCGATACTATGTCCACCTAATGTTACCTCGAGTCCACGGCGCTGTAACTCTGGAGCTGCTCGATCTTTTACTTCGTCCCATACAAGAAACGTAAAAAACAGCTCGTTTAGTTTTTGTTTCGCTGCCCAATCAATGGAAGCGACAATATAGTCGGCATCAAAGTTCACTTCAAATACGAGACCGCGACGTTTGAATTGGGGACGGGAATGAATGTGAACATTACTTTGTTGCTCGTCATTCCCGACAAACTGCAAATCCCGATCTGGGTAAGGCCACTCCACGCCTAGCACGAGCCGCAAAAAATCGTATACGCCATATAGTAGGGCCCGCTCACTACCTGCTGTCAGCGTCCACTGTTGGGCACCGGATTGGATCAGAAATTTTTCTGTTTCAAACCGATCGTCTAATTTCATCCGCAAATTCGGTAACGCATACGTTGCTTGCATGCGTTTCAACTCTTCTTTAGCAAACGTCCGAGGTGTTTCCATCTTTTCTTCACCCTTTCATGCAAAAATGACCGAGACGACGTTCATTCGTCTCGGCCAAAGCTTCAATTAACGGTCTTCTAACCATTGCTCACTTTCTGCTTGAGCATTTTCTAGTGCATCCTCAGCATCTGTCCCTCCGGTGAGTGCATCTTCAACTGCCGTTTGCAAAATATACCTTGGTTGTGACGATGACCACGGATAACGAGGTGTCCAAGGATTCGCTGCTGCCTCTAGTACCCCCTCCATCAATTCGAGCTCTTGAATGCTCGCCCAGTCACTTGCGGCTTCAACGACAGGCACGCCGCTATGTTGTTCCCACATAAACTCTTGGAAAAAGTCACTTGCCGTAAATTTTAGAAACTCAAAGGCGATGTCTTGATTCTCACTGTCTGCGGCAATGGAAAGTGGACTGCCAGCGAACATACCGCCAATGCCCTCATCGTTTTTAAATTCTTGCACGACATGAATTCTGTCTTCTAACCCTTGAGCTTGCACTTGTTGTATAATTTCGGCGGATTCGGCATGAAGACGGATGGCGATGTTGTTGTTTTCAGTCATCCATTGCTCATTGCCTTGAGCACTCATGTTGCCATCGGGTGTGAATTCATTAATGTCAACTAACCACTCTAATCCAGTGACCATCTCATCTGAGTTAAAGGCGAATTCAATCTCTGACCATTCATACCCTTCTCCCCACTGCCTATTTTGACCTTCTGCGGCATTGACGAGCTGGAACAACGTACTGTGCTCTCCAGAGAACCAAGCGCCGTAGTTTTGTTCACCGGTCACTGGATTTTCTCCTGTCATCTGTTCCGCTTTTTCAAGAATCTCTTCCATATCTGGGTAATCAGACAGAGGTTCTACTCCCCATTCTTCAAACAGTTGCCCGTCGTAGGCAACAAATCGAGAGTCACCAAAGGCAGGCAAGCCGTAAATGGCTAAGTCATCATCATCTGGACCTTGGGTGAGCCAACCTTCTACTTGATTATCAATATACACATCCAAATCAAATCCGTCTTCATCGATGAGCGGTTGGAGTGGTTCTAACATGCCTTGGGCTGCAAAATCATTAATGCCTGGCATCTGATAGATATCGGCTTCACCACTGCTCATCATCGCTTGAGTGTTCGCCACATGATTGCTCCACGGCATAACGATAAACTCGACTTCAATATCAGGGTTTTGCGACTCAAATTCGTCTTTAATGACTTCTAATCCTTCCACTGTTTCCCCTGTTATCGGGTCCGTTGTCGAAGACATTTCATAACCGCCTATGAGCGCTACCCGTAGGGTATCCGCATCTCCTGAGGACGAACTTTCACCATTCCCCGTTGCATCATCTCCTGAGCCAGCGTCTTCTTCACCGTTGCAAGCAGCAAGCGTAAGTGCGGCTACAGCGCCGACCATCCCTACCTTTCTCATCCAACGTTTGTGCACAATAAACCCTCCCCTAAATTTTTATTCTTTGATTCCGCTAAGTGCAATGCTTTGAATAATGTATCGTTGTAAAAAGAGAAACAACACAATAATTGGTAATACACTCATCGTCGCAAGCGCCATCGTCATTCCTGCAATTTGTGTCTGATTTTGTTGTGAGAAACTGGCTAAAAAGAGCGGGATCGTCTGTAAGCTCTCCGAGTTGATGACGACGAGCGGCCATAGGAATTCATTCCAATTGGACATGAATGACAAAATTACGAGAGTGGCAGTAATTGGGCCTGCAAGCGGCAAGTAAACTCGGAAAAATGTTTTAAACTCTCCTGCCCCATCAATGCGAGCTGCTTCTCGCAACGTGTCTGGCAATTGATCGAAATATTGCTTGCATAAGAAGATGCCTAAACCGTACAAAATGGTCGGTAAAATTAAGGGCCAAAACGTATTAATGAGATTCACTTGATTAAACATTTGGTAAAGCGGGATTAAACGCGCTTCAATCGGCACCATCATCGTGGCGAGCACGAGGATGAATAGAATTCGTTTGCCTTTAAACCGGCCCTTGGAAAACGCATAACCCCCAAGAAGCGCTGCGGATGCTTGTATCGCGACCGACACAAACGTGACAAAGGCTGAATTCATATAGGCACGAAAAATTCTTCCATTCTCAAACACGAGTTCATAGTTGAAGAGCGCAGGTTCGTCCGGAATGAGAGATGGAGGAAATGGAATTTGTATATTAGCAAGCCGGTCAAAACTGACCGTAATCATCCAAATAAAAGGAGCGATAACGATTAGCCCAAAAACGAATAGAAACACTGTGATAAGAGCATTTATGATTTTACGTCGTTTAGCCACCGGTCTCCCCCCTTACATTCTCACGCGTGCTAACCGAAGATTGATGAGCGTAAGCACGAGTATGATGATAAATAGAATCACTGTTGCTGCAGAAGCGATCCCAAATTCAAAGCCACTGAATCCCCGTTCGTAGATGAACAGCACCATCGTCTGCAAGGAGCGACTCGGACTTCCTGACGCGCCTCCAAAAACGAACACTTCATTGAAACGTTGCAGTCCAGCGATCCAACCGATGACGAGTAAGAACGCAAATGTTCCTCCCATATTCGGAATCGTAATGAAGAACCATTTCTGCAAACCACTCGCCCCGTCAATGTCAGCGGCTTCATACAACTCTGAAGAAATGGCTTGTAAGTTCGCAAGACAAATGATGATGACAAACCCGAGCCAATGCCAGACAGTGAGTAGAACGACGCCACCTTTGGAACTATCAGGGTGAGATAACCACGAAGATGTCGGTAACCCGAGTGAATCAAGAAAGTAATTGAATAACCCCATTTCCGGATGCAACACAAAGGAAAAAATCATCGCCGCTGCGACCATAGAGGTGACGTGCGGCAGGAAGAATACAGATTTGAAAAAATTTTGAAATCTCGTAATGCTATTAATGAAGGACGCGATAATAAACCCGAGCGGAATGGCAATGAGCAATTGGAAAAACGCAATATAAAACGTGTTGTATACGGAATTCCAAAATGATGACGAAGTAAGTACTCGTTCGTAATTGCTCAGTGCGACCCACGTTTCACTTGCCCCTGATGACCGAAAGAAGCTAAGTCGAAACGATTCATATACCGGGTAGAGAATGAAAAGCACAATCCCAACAATCGTCGGTAACAAAAACAAATACCATATGTAGGATTGGCCTGATTTCTTCTTTTTAGGCACGGTTGCCGTCATCTTCATCCCCCCTCAGTTGTCTAATCGTTATACATGATTGTAAAGAATGAGCCGAGCATTGTCTTACTAGTTTCGGCTTACAGTTCTCATTTTCGGCTAAGCCATTTCTTCAATACCCGAGCATCATCTAGAAATTGTTGATCATCGTTGTCCCGCACAAATTCCACTAAAAAATATCGGTCATCACCGGCAAGTTGATCAATGTAACGGTGCCAATCTTCGACCCCGTCACGAAGGGGAAGACGCGTCGTATCCATCCAGTGGAAGACGTGAACGTGACGGATCCAAGTGTGCAACTGTTCAATAGATGCCATCCGCTCATAGTAGGAAATACTTTCTGCAGGCTGCCAATACAAGCGGACATTTTCGTGATTCGTTTCATTCATTAGTTGCTCGGCGCTTTTGGGCGTGTCAGTCAGTGTCCCTTTATGATATTCAACATCCACCCGAACTCCGGCAACACGTGCTTTCTCACCAATGTTTATAAGGTCTTCAGTCACAATTCTCCGTTCTTCCTCACTCATCGTGTCAGAGCCTTTGGCCCCTGCCCATACTCGAACGGAAGGTGCTCCTAATGCACAGGCCGTATCCACTATTGGCTGAACGTCTTCGCCTTTACCGACAACATAATACGAGCCGTAAGAGCTAACCTTTAACTTTGCCGCCTCGGTCTTTTGTTTGACTTGTTGTGCGTGCAGAATATCTCCAGGCTTCACATGCACATCCGCTCCCCATTCAATCGCATCTAGGCATGCTGATTTTGCAATCTCGATAACTTCATCCACTGTTTTTTGCCGGAATGTAATGGAACATACTCCGATTTTCATACGAAGGCCTCCTTTATGCTTGAATTTGGGACTGGGCTCGAGTGACTTCATGTTCCAGTGGCACGCCCGCTTGATAACGCAAGTATTCTTCAACCATAAGCGCACCCATCCGTTCACATTCTCGTTCTTCACTGCCAGCGATGTGCGGCGTCACAATCACATTGTTTAACTTCCACAACGGATCATTACGTAAAGGAGGTTCTGGGTCTGTCACATCCAGCACGGCAGTCAAGTCTCGCCGTTCACCGAACACACGCACGAGATCCTGCTGACGAATAATTTCACCACGTGCCGTATTAATAAAACTGGCATTGGCTTTCATAGATTGGAAGTGGTTCCCATGAACCATGCCTTTTGTTTCCTCAAGCAGCGGTGCGTGTAAAGATACAACATCAGATTCTGCGAAAATCGCCGCTAACGTCGCACGCGTAGCCCCTGCAGCTGCAATCTGTTCATCAGTTGCATATGGATCATACACTTGAACATTCACATCAAACGTCTTTAGTCGCTCGCATACGAGCTTTCCGACTTTACTTAAAGAGATGATGCCAACGGTTGAACCGTATGCACCCGCAATTTCACGATACGGTTTAGCCGGAAACGATTGATATTCCTTTACACGTCGGATCATCGGCCATCCTTGTTTTAGAGCAAATAGAATTTGTGAAAGCGTATATTCTGCGACAGGGATGGCATTTACGGCATTTGCAGATGAAAATCGAATGCCTCGTTCCCAAGCCGCTTCTGTCACGATCGTTCGCAAAGATCCCGCTGCATAAAAAAACGCTTTCAGTTTGGGGGTTGCCTGCAGAAACTGCTCATCGAGCGTCGGGCCACCCCATCCTGAGAAAATCACATCCACCTGTTCTAGCGCTTCTTTATGTTTATACACGTCCAAAGTGTCCATCGGTGCTCGAAGCACGTGGCTCGCTTGTATGAGACGGTCGCGGTCAGCTTGTGCGTATACTTGCTCAAAAGACGATAAATTCATAATGTACAGACTATTGATCATACAATCTCTCCTATCTATACTCAGTTAATCAAATCAGCTGTATGCTGTCTTACTGAATTAAGAAACGTTTCTTATTTTCAGAACGTATTATTGATAGATTTTGCCGTTTTGATGACGGTACGCATTCGGAGGCATACCTACGGCATTCTTAAAAATTCGATAAAACGTTGAGACCGATTCAAACCCTACTTCAAAACAGATTGAAATAATATCTTTATCCGTATTTAACAATAGATTCTTGACGACACGAATGCGAATTTCCGTAAGGTATTGCATCGGGGTTCGGTCATACCGATCTTTGAAAATCGTTTGGATGTAGCGTTTGCTCACATTCATCATGCTCGCCATATCTTCAGCACTTTCAATATCAAAATAGCGCTTATCAATATACTCTTTTAAACGTTCAGCAAGACCAGTGTCCGAATGTTTCCGCTGATCATCCGTTGTTCGTATGATGAGCACAAGAATCTCCATTAAATGTGCCTGGATAATTAAAGACTGAAGCTCATCTCCATAACGCTTTTCATAGAGCATTTTCCGAAGCAATTGTTTAAAGTCATTGCACTCGTATACGTTCAGATTAAGAACAGCTGATGTTAAAAACGCTTGGGGTAACAAGATATTCCGACCATTCTTCTCGAGATCGAGTTCCGTAAAATCTAGAACAAGGTTCGTCATTTTCGTTTCCGCATGAATGGAATGCAATTGACGTGGAGCAATGAGAATCAAGCTGTCCTTTTTAATAAGTTGCCGCTCATGTTGGAAACCACACACACCTGAACCTTCTAACACGTACAAGATCTGAAAGCGATCGTGCGAATGTTCTTTAACCGAATCATGTTCCTTATGATTGCTTTCATAGATGTTCAAGAAACTCACCCTTTCTATTTGTCCATAAAAAACAACGACACGCAAACAACTAACCCTTGTTCTTTTTCTTCGTCTAAAGGTAACGTATACTACGACTAAAGACGTCAACAAAGGAGTCGGTAAACGTGAAGAAGCTATCTGTCCAAACAAAAGCAGAACGGTCCATCGACTACACGCACGTACAAAATGGCATGAAAGGCATTTGTTTTATGTTTTCAGGGCTTGGTTATACGTATGACAAACCCCTGTTTCACTATGCCTCTATGCTCATGAAACAAAAGCATATCGACTTTGTTCATATTGAATATTCATATAGTCCGGAATTATTCGAATCAGATTACGAAACGATTTTAGAAGAAATGATGAACGACGTTTCCCCTGTTGTTGATGACATTATGCGAGAAGGCCATTACCAAGAAACCATTTTTCTCGGTAAGTCCATTGGTACAATTCCACTCATCGGCGGATTGTTGGAAGATGAACAATTCAACGATGCGAAATGGATTGCCCTTACCCCGCTCGTGAAACTTGAACCTTTAAAGGAGTCCTTACTCGCCACGAAAAACCGAAGTCTACTCGTCATTGGTGACCAAGACCCACATTACGATGAAGAGATTGTGCAGCAGTTACAAGGATTACATCAAGTCAACGTCGTACCCCACGCCGATCACTCACTTGAAGTAGAGGATACAGCCACGTCCCTTCAAATTTTGAGTGATACCGTACAATCAATTGCAGATTGGGTGAACAGTTAGATCGTAAAAAACCGAGCGCGCGGCTCATGCCGTACGCTCGGTTTTTTATACATTTTAGACGGTGGGGAAAGTGTACTTATAGTTCAGAGGTTCATCACTCTCTTATTATTTCTTTACGCTTCTGGAAGTGTAGCCCAAGCATCCGATGAGACGGTTGAGGCTGGATGGTAGAGCGCGGTCCATAAAACCGTCACGTTCGCTTCCGCATCGAGTTGCCCGAGCAATCCTTGCATTAGAGTATACACAGATGTTTGATTTTACTGCATACCGAAGTTGAGGAGGTATTTGCTCACAAAAACCGCTAGTTGTATAACCGTTAGGGAATTTTAGCAGATCGGTGATCTATATAGAATGAACTTAACATTTTCCTAATTGCACAGTTTGTTGCTTTCCACTGCACGCGGATGCTTATACTCCAGAGCACAAGGCAACATCGGTGGCCGAAAGACAGCCACCGTGTTTTCTTTACACTCCAGAGCAACAAGGGCGACACGGTTCACGTTTCGGCCTACTGGTCACGGTGTGGAAAGATGCCCAAATGTCCCATATATTCATTAATGTGACACTTGAGAAAGAAAAATCATCATTTTAAACGTGGATGCGCACATAAACGGAGTCAACGGTCACAAATCCCGATATATGTGACCGTTGAGGCTGAAATTGGCCGGTTTGAGGCTGAATGGTTACATAAGTGACAGGAGATCACATGCTTGTGCCAGGTGGTGGCCCTAGGTCACGACTTTTTACCCTTCGGCAAACGTTTTCCGTGTTGCCCGCAACCCTTGCAGTGCCGAAGATAGACCGAATTGTCCTCGGCACGACTCATGCCGACAGCTTGTTGGCATTTGAACGATAGCGTAGTCAACAGGAAGGGACTTGGCAGCAGCTTTTTCATACCTAGTATGTGCTGTTAGCAATGGCCAAATAAGCGCAAGTATGCCTACTTAAAGAGAACTATGACCTTTGGTCGTACGATCTAAGGAAATATGTACCTAGATAACGGAAGTCACAGTACCTGGGATGCGGTCTAAGGGGAAAGACAAAAATACGCTGAACCTTTGGGGCATTTGCTCAGCAAAGTGCCCCAAAGGTTGTTTTACGTTTGCCATTCGTACTGGAGCATGCCGTATACCACATGGTTGTGGTAGGTTCCGTTGACGTTTTCTACTTCTCTAAGTGTTCCTTCAGCGGTAAAGCCTAGCCTTTTAGGGATGGCCTGGCTCTTGTCATTCCCTTCGGCTGCTCGGATATCAACTTTATGCATCGCCAATGTTGAGAAGGCACGATCAACCAATGTTCTTGCTGCTTCGGTCATTAACCTTTTCCTTGATGCATCTCACCGAGCCAGTATCCGATGTATGCCGTTTTGTTTTGCCAATCAATGAGGTTGAAACTGATGACACCAACGACTTGATCTTCTTCTAGGATTACATACGTCTCGCCTTTTTTATCGTTCATCGCATGCAACGAGCTTTCAATAAACGCTTCGGTATGTGATATGTTAGTTGTTTTGTCTACCCACGGCAACCATGTGCGTAAATACTCTCTGCCCGTTTCGGTGAGCGCAAATAGTTGTGGGGCGTCTGATGGGGTAATTTTTCGGATAGTCACAGTCGTCAACGCCCTTTCTTATACCCAGCTTCTGCTTTTTCTTTCACTTCTTGCAAGTTGGATCCAAGCCCTGCAGTGATGACCGCCACATACCCTGCTTCGATCAGCGGAGCGTCACTGATTTCAATTATGCGATCAGGGTACATTTCTTGCACAATTTCTGCGTTCATCTTGGCACTACCGATATCGTAAAAAACGAGAATCTCTTTCTGTTCATCGATTCGCTCAATCATCGGTGTGATGCAGTCAACACTTGTGCCAATTTCTCCATCTTCGAGGCCACCGACAGCGATGACCTCCACCTCGGCATTCGCTTCTGATAGTAGTCTAGACGCTCCTCGTGCCAGTTCTTCAACGTGAGAAAGAAGCAGAATGGTTACGTTCGACATTCGTCATCGGCTCCTTTCATAACCCGAGCAAGTGCTTGAAAAAGATAATCGCTTGAGACTGCACCAGGATCAAGGTGTCCAATTGAACGCTCACCGAGTAAAGCCCCTCTGCCACGTTTCGCTTCTAACTCTTTCGTGCGCTCCATTGCATCGCGAGAAACGTCAGCTACTCGGTTCCAATCAAGCCCATGCTCACGTACCGATTTACTAACAGCCGACCACACATCAAGCAATGTTGCTTCTCCAACTTCAGCCTTACCGCGCTTGGCGATTCCTTCTGATGCACTCTCCAAACCATCACCCCAGTTTACTTCGTTCTTAAACGAGGTGCTTAATCGCATAAAGCCCGTCCCGAGCAATGGTCCTGACGCCCCTCCCACTTTTGAAATGAGCGTCATACCGATTTTTTGAAGTGTCGTGGCGAGTGATTCTCCTGCCCAGTTTGGGAGTTCCTCGACAATCGCCTGAAAGCCACGGTTCATGTTCGTACCATGATCCCCGTCGCCAACTTCTTGATCGAGTGCCGATAGTTCTTCTTTATTGTCTTGAATCAATTGGTATGTTTCTTTCATCCATTCGTGCAATTGTTCAGTCGTCATTGCCCGCCTCCGTCCATGTCGTTGTTTTTGCTCGTGCGTGCAAGAGTTGCAAGAGTTCATCATCAACCGTGAGCAGCGTTAACGACACGCCGGCCATATCCAAACTCGTCATATAATCGCCGACATACATCTTTTTCAACGTGACCTTTCGTTTTTCAAGTTGCTCTTGCACATCTTTTGCGAATACATATTGTTCTAAAAGAGGTGTGCTGCCCATGCCATTAATAAGCGCCACGTACGACCCGTTCTCATCAAGCTCTTCTAACGTATGTTCAGTAAGGAGTTGCGCGATTTCCGCTGATCGCATCACTTCCCGTCTTTCCATCCCTTGTTCTCCGTGGATGCCAATGCCAACTTCCATTTCGTCAGTCGCAAGCGAAAAGCTCGGTTTCGACGATGACGGCAATGTGCATGCTGACAATGCTACACTCATACTCCTCATCTTCTGGATTGCCTTTTCCCCAAGTTGTTTCACTTCTGCCAATGATTTTCCAGCCTCTGCTGCGGCACCGGTAATTTTATGCACAAGAACGGTTCCAGCAATCCCTCTCCTTTTCGCAGGATCATCAACGGCTACATCATCATTTACGATAATCATCTCGGTCTGAATACCTTCTGCCTCCGCCATTTCTTGAGCCATTTCAGCATTCATAACATCGCCGTTGTAATTTTTGATCACAAGTAACACACCGCTTCCACTGTCCGCTGCCTGTATTGCGGCGAGAAACTGATCGGCTCCAGGAGACGTGAACACCTCACCCGCGACTGCTGCATCTAACATACCTGGACCAACATAGCCCGCATGAGCCGGCTCATGGCCGCTGCCACCCCCGCTAATGATGCCAACTTTGGTTGCGACCTTATCAATGCGTGTGATGACATTTGTGCCATTAATTCGCGTCAATGAATCGCCGTGAACGGTGATAAACCCTTGCAAAAACTCCTCTACAATTTGCTCGGAATCATTCATTAGTTTTTTCATGAACGATAAGACCACCTTTCGTTTTCGTAAATTATCTCATTAGATGCTAGACCCGTAAACGATATGCAAAACATTTCGAAACTTCTTTTCAGGACGATTCGTAGTATGGACAAACACTTAAGGAGGCAATTTCATGATTTATCTCGTTCGACATTGTCGTGCAACGGGACAAGAGCCCGATGCACCGCTCACCAAAGAAGGAGAACAACAGGCGAAGAATCTCGCTGCATTCTTTCATAAAAAAGAAGTGTCTCGCATCATTAGTAGCCCTTACACACGGGCGACGGCGACGATTGCTCCGTTTAGTGCTGAGAGCGGCGTTCCGATACAAACCGATGAGCGGCTAAGAGAGCGGGTACTGAGCGAAGAACCGATGGACGACTGGCTCACCCCGTTGGAGCAGAGTTTTCAAGATCCCGATTACACGTGCGTTGGTGGTGAATCGGCTAGAGACGCGCTTACGAGAGGTCGGGCTGTGCTGGACAGCCTTCCAAAGCACACGATTGTTGTGAGCCACGGCAATCTGTTGGCCCTTCTATTAGGGTTCGGTTTTGATGAGTGGAAGCAAATGAAAAACCCCGATGTGTTTGTGTTAGACGCGGGTCGTGTCGAGCGAGTAATCCCGTTTTAATAGACTCATCTGCACAATATCAAAATACTCTCCGTTTCGATAGACGGCTTCGCGCTTTATGCCTTCTCGTGTGAAGCCGAGCTTTTCATACAATTGTAATGCGGCCGTATTAAATTCAAACACTTGCAAATGCAAACGATGGAGGTTCATTTCCAAAAAGCTATACGCTAGGAGGAGACCGAATGCTTCGCGTCCATACCCTTTGCCCCAGTAGTCTTTGTCCCCAATATCAATAATGCATTCTGCGTTGCGATTTTTCATATCAATTCCGATCAGTGACGTAACACCGATCGCCTCATTACTCTCTCGATCAACAATGATGTAACTCTTTGAGTGGGGCGAACCTAGCATGACTTGCTGGACAAACTGTTCGGTTTCCTCAAGCGTATACACATCTAAATAAGGATTCGTCGTTTTCATTACATCCAGATCGTTGCGCCAGCGGTGATACTGTTTGGCGTCGTCGACCGTCATTTTCCGCAGTCTCACTCGTTCAGACTTTAACATGCGATCCGCTCCTTTTCTGTCACTAAGTGTAGATACTTTATTTCTCTGGCATCTGATAAGAGGGACGATCTGGCGCCTCACTGCTCAGGCGCTCAAATATGTGATTCACCACTTCTTGTGCTCGCTCCGCTGTTTCGTACTTCCCGAGCGTACTGCTCCATTCAGAAAACGAACCTTTACCGAGTACGCCTTCTACATATTTTCCTTTGACGGTAATTTGTTGTACATGAAGGATGGATTTCTTATTTTGAGACTGGATCCACATGGCAAGTCTCCTCTCTACTTACGTGACGTTTGACGAACAATTGTCTTCATTGATAAGATAACATAAAGATACTCTATATATAAAAAAGCTACTAGGGGTGCCCACGTACGGGCTGAGATGAGGAAACTCAAACTCTTGAACCTGAACTGGTTGATACCAGCGGAGGAAAGTAGAATGTGTGACCATGCATGGGTACCTACTATGTGACATTCGTCGATCTTTTCTCCAAAGAGGTCGGCTTTTTTGTGTATACAAAAGTAGGAGCGTGAGACCGATGTCTTGGCATTTAGTAACTGACGCACAACTTCCATTTCATATGCAAATACGCATTCTTAAACAATGCGTTCCTCATATTACGACGATTCACGTGAGGGACAAACAAGCCTCATTGCAACGTTTGAAACAACAGATTGACCATATGCTTCGCTTAGGGCTTAGAACAGACCAAATGATCTTGAACACACATGCCGAAGCTGCTGCAGCTTGGGGGCTAAAAGGGGTGCACTTGCCCGCAAGCTACGCCTATCGTATTCGTGAGCTTAAAGCGAAATATCCAGATTTGGTGATTGGTGCGTCTGTTCACTCTAAAGACGAAGCACTCACACAGGAAGGCGAGGCAGACTACCTATACTTTGGGCACGTCTTCGAAACGAACAGCAAACCGGGAATCACCCCACGAGGGTTGGCGCAGCTAGAAGATATCACGCAACACGTGAGCGTACCCATCTATGCGATTGGTGGGATTACTCCTGAAAACTTGCCAGACGTGCAAAAAGCTGGAGCCTCTGGTGTTGCCATCATGTCTGGGGTATGGTCATCTGAAAACCTCGAGTGGATTCTCAAACTTATGGACAGTACGGGAAGGATCGTGCGACACATGAAGCATCCAACGTATGACCTACTTATTGTCGGGGCAGGCATCATTGGCTTATCCACCGCTTATTATGCCGCCAAGCACGGGCTGAAAACGGCCATTATCGACCGTGCTCAGCCGGGTTCTGGCACAACAGCTGCCGCAGCCGGGATGCTCGGAGTGCAGGCAGAGTTAGAAGGGCCGTCCGAACTGTACCCGCTAGCCAAACAGAGCCGCGAACTATACGCGCACCTGAAAGATGAATTGGCTGAACTTACCGGTACAGACATTGGTTGGACCCGCTCTGGTGCACTCAAACTGGCCTTTGATCAAACCGAAATGACGCACCTGAAAGACATCCAATCGTGGCAAAAGCGCGAAGGGGAACACGTTGAGTATGTGGATCAAGAAACATTGCAACGCATCGCACCTGCTGCCTCACCCGAAGCGATCGGTGGATTGCACTTCCCATACGAGGCGCATATCCAACCCGCTCAAACCGCGCGGGCGTTCACACAAGCCATCGTCTCAAAAGGTGTCGACCTATACTTGTACACAACCGTCATCAAACCGCTCATTAACGGCGTAGAGACGACATCTGGCACCTTGCACGCCGACCAGCTCGTCATTGCCACGGGCGTAGACACCTTACCTGAACTGGAAGCGCTTTGGGACGTACATCCGATAAAAGGGGAAATTGTGAAGGTAATGACCGATCGAGCAGCGGTGCAACAGACCCTCTTCTATAAAGGAATGTACGTTGTTCCAAAACCAGATGGGGAGCTAATTCTCGGGGCGACGTCCGAAGCCTCGCGCAACCGAGACGTCACGGTGCACGGCGTTCAACAATTGCTCAGTCAAATCACAACGCTCATCCCTTCTCTAAAGCATGCGAAAATTACGAACATGTGGGCAGGGCTCAGGCCACAATCGACAACAGGGCTTCCTTTCATCGGACCGCACCCCGCCCAACAAAACTGTTGGCTTGCTGGCGGACACGGGCGTAACGGCATTCTACTCGCACCGATCACCGGCAAGCACATCGTCCAACAAATCATGCACGATTCTGTTGCGTTGCCAACATTTCAACCGAAATATGGAGGGATTCCACATGGAAGTCATCATCAACCAACAAAAGCGTGAACTGCCAAACCACGTGACCACTATTGAGCAGTTACGCGAACATTTCGGCCTGCAAAACACGGTCGTCATGATCGAGCATAACGGCAAGGCACTTTCCGCCGACGAGCAAAACGATACCCACATTACTGCAGGTGACCAGATTGAGATGGTTCGCTTTGTAGGAGGAGGATAAACGATGTTAACGATCGGAAACTACACATTTACGTCGCGTTTATTATTAGGTACAGGGAAATACCCAAATGCCGATATTCAAAGGGAAGCCGTCAAAGCATCTGAAACGAACGTGCTCACATTTGCGCTAAGCCGCATTGACCTAGACAATATCGGACCTGATCCGATTGAACAATTGGACAGAAATGACTTTACACTTTTGCCGAACACCGCAGGAGCGAAAACGGCTGAAGAGGCGGTTCGATTAGCTCGCCTCGCGAGGTCTTCAGGCATTTGCGACATGATTAAAGTCGAAGTGATTGGCGACCCGCCAACGCTATTGCCCGACCCCGTTGAAACGTTAAAAGCAACCGAGATTTTGCTAGCCGAAGGATTTACCGTTCTTCCGTATCTGTCAGATGACCCAATGCTCGCTCTTCGAGCTGAACAACTCGGTGCACATGCAATTATGCCAGGCGCTTCGCCAATTGGTAGTGGTCTTGGCATCACCAACCCGTACAACTTGCAACTCATTATCGAAAAAGCCAACGTTCCAGTCATTGTTGATGCCGGTGTGGGCGCCCACATGATGCGGCCGAAGCGATGCAATACGGAGCGGATGCGGTGCTGTTGAACAGTGCAGTGTCAAAAGCGAATGACCCGGTTAAAATGGCCGAAGCGATGAAGCTTGCCATTCAAGCTGGACGCCTCGGCTTTGAAGCTGGACGCATCCCCGCACAAAAGTATGCCAGTGCGAGCAGTCCCCAGGAAAGCTGGGCGAAGAAATGACACGCTATAGTCGTCAAGAACGCTTTAAGCCCATCGGTGAACAAGGCCAGCACAAAATCCGAGCGTCTCACGTCTTAATCGTTGGCGCTGGAGCCTCGGTACAGCTGCGGCTTCGACCTTGTACGCTCCGGCATCGGCACGTTAACACTCGTGGACGGAGACTTTGTTGAACTTCACAACCTTCAGCGTCAACAATTATTCACCGAACAAGACGCCGACGATCATCGTGCTAAAGTAAAAGCAGCCGCTGAACGGCTCAGGCAAATTAATTCATCGGTTCTTATACACGAAGCTTTTGCGGAATTAAGTGCAGCAAATATCGACGAGTATGTCCAAAACGTCGATGTGATTGTGGATGCAACAGACAACTTTGCAACGAGAATGCTCATTAACGATGCGGCGAGGAAGAACGGGGTTCCTTGGGTATACGGAGGTGTATCGGGGAGCTACGGCGTTTCAATGCCTTTCTACCCTGACCAGTCTCCGTGTTTTCGCTGTTTATCTCCTTATATTGGAGAAGATGAGGATTGTGACACGAACGGGGTGTTAGCGACGGGCATCCAAATCGTCGCCGCTCATCAGGCGACACACGTGTTGCGAATCCTCGTCGGCGATGTGCAGACGCCGAAGTTGTACACGTTTGATGTGTGGAAGGCGGAGTCTTCTTACGTTGCGGTTTCTAAGTTGGCGATGGCGTCATGCGAAACGTGCGGCCCGGCGCCTTCGTACCCTGCGCTCCGTGAGCGCCCTCGGGAGAAGCACATCCAATGGATGTGCGCGCGGACGGGGGTGCAAGTCCGCCCTGCTCAGTCTTTACAACTAGATTTCCCGGATAATCTAAATGCGGACGAATGGCACTATAAGCGCTTTCCTGATCTATCGACGTTCCGTAAAGACGGGCGGCAAGTGATTCTGTTCAAGGATGGACGGGCGATGATTCGCGGGGTGCAAGATACAGAGGAAGCGGAAGCCATTTATGATGAATTAATGGGACTTGCCGGAGAGTCGTCATGATAATCGTTTTTTTGTTTCTATGATTGGCTTTGAGCAGTTGGGACAGAGTTGAAATGCCCCCTGTCTACTTGACAGGGGGCATTTCACTTTTTGCATAGTGGCTCTTGCTCTTCTTCCTATAAGATTAACGCTCCTCCTATAACTCCCGTTACAACGATCAGCCACGGTGGCAATTTCCAATAAACGAGCATAAAGAACAGAATAGCCGCAAATGCGAATTCGAGAGGGCCAACGATTGCGCTTGTCCATATTGGTGTATAAAACGCAGCGATAAGTATGCCGACAACCGCAGCGTTCACGCCCATCAACGCTGCACGAGCGGAGTCATTTTGGCGGAGTGTATTCCAAAATGGCAACGCCCCTAGAATAAGCAGGAAAGCGGGTAAGAAAATTGCAGCCGTTGCGATGAGTCCTCCAACCCATCCTCCGAGATCCGCTCCAATGTAGGCAGCAAATGTGAACAAAGGTCCCGGCACAGCCTGGGCCGCACCATAACCCGCCAGGAAGCTTTCTGCACTAATGAGACCCGTCGGAACGAACTCTCTTTCTAAAAGGGGTAAAACGACATGCCCACCACCAAAAACGAGAGCGCCTGCACGGTAGAAGCTATCAACGACGCCGATCCACACGTTCGTGCTTAGTTGACTTAGCATCGGCAGACCAAAGAGCAGCACGACAAACAACGCTAGGCAGACCACCCCAAACCGGCGTGATAGCGGAAGCAATAAGTTCAACGTCTCATCTTTTGCTAACCGTTCCCCTCGATATAGCCAAAAGCCGACAACTGCAGCAGTGATGATCACGATGATCTGAATCATAAAGTGAGGAATTAAAAGTGTGAGTACGAGTGCTCCGAGTGCGATCGCTTTACGAGTCATGTCTGGTGTTAAGTTTCCAGCCATGCCTAGAATCGCATGAGCAACGATGACGACAGCTACAATTTTTAAGCCTTGAATAAATCCGGCATCAAGCACTCCGTAAGATTGGGCAATGTACGCGAACACGATGAGCAACACGACGGAAGGCAGTGTGAAACCAACAAAAGAAACCAACCCACCAACGACTCCCCCTCGTGCAACGCCAATGCCGATTCCTACTTGACTACTTGCAGGCCCTGGTAAGAACTGACTTAACGCAACAAGGTCAGCGTAGCTTTTCTCATCCATCCACTGCCGCCTTCTCACATATTCTTCATGAAAATAGCCCAAGTGAGCAACCGGCCCTCCAAATGATGTTACTCCAAGTCGAAAAGATACAATTAAAATTTCTAAAAGCTGTCGCACAATCTGTCTCCTTTTACGCAATATAATACAAACGGTAAACGACGCTTCACTTCCGATCAATTCTTTCTAGAAATCTTAACAAAAGATTTACATCTTATCGGCCTCACTTTTAATGATTCGAAATTTTAAGCAAATAGTAGACAGTCACGAGCGGATACACAAGGCCTAGGATGGGGGCAACCGCAAACAGGTAAACATTCACACCGAGGCTAACGAGTAGAAAATCGATGAAAATCGGCAACGGAAGTAACGCCGTAATGAATGCGAGCCATGCCATAAGGTGACGCAAACTTCGATAAATTGGCTCGGCATTCTCTTCAGTAACAGACGTTGGGATGTTCGTCCATTTGGAATACGGATTCAGCCACCTTCGCAACATGAGTAATAAAAGAGCAAGGACTGTAAACGTAACACTCATCCATAAGTTTGAACTGGGCGCTCCGTAACTGTAGCCATTGATCCCCCAATGAACGACGACGGGGCCAGAGAACACGAGCCACATCCAGATCGAGACCCCCCATAATAAAAGGAGGCTGCCCACCACACCGGCAGTCAACCTTCTTTCAATTGGGTGGCTTACATAATCATCATTTAATTGTTTCTTAGCGCTTAGCATCCGTCCCACCTCCGTAAAAGTCAAACATATTAGATTTGACGTTTATATGAGCAGGGGCTTCGTGCGCGCGCCCAGCCGCTCTTAAAAAGATGTACGTTTGCTCATTCTCGATCGTTTCGCCGCGCCCGCGCTCATAAAGCAGCGCTTTCCCGAGAATGTATTCTTTTTGCCTGCTTCACTCAGTACGTTTTGTTGGATGAGATACCCCCACATGACAAGTGCCGAAACGATTAAGCCCGCACCTGCGAAAGCAAATCCATTGCTTTGTGCAAAAAAGAAGACGACGCCGACGGAAGCGAATCCAATACTTGCGAGCGTATTGGCGATGACCACAGGCTTTGCCGGTTGAACCAGCCGCGACGAAGAAATCGCTCTTGGTATAATTTCCCTTGTTCTAAATAGGCACGCTTGAAGCGTTCTTGAAAAGCTTTGTCTTGTTTTATTCGGGATTTGACTCGCTCCGGTTCAAACGTCCCCGCTGTCTCGCTCAATTTAGTGAACACGAGCTGAACGAACGGTTTTTCGTAATCCAAAAGCCCTTCCTCATGAACGAGAACAAACAACCCGTCTTGTTCCTCGACATAGCCACGGCGAATGAGATCGACGAAGAGCGCGTGTTGCACGTTCGGGGTAAACAACGCTTTTCGTTTCGTGATGAGCGCAAGCTCCACCGGATAACGCTCGTTAAACGCTTCAGTGGCTCCGGAATAGCTTTTCGATTCACGGGGCGTTCGCTTAAATTGGAAAAGCGCCACGAGGAAGTAGATGAAGTAGATTGGAATCGTAATGAGCAATAGCAACGTCATCGACGCGTCTGGAAAGCCATCAGCCGCAGCTTGCGCGCCAGGAACGCAGCCACTGGCAAGCACGATGAAACCTAGTGGTACAATTCGTTTACGCAAGAATATCGTCCTTTCTACGAGTTGGATCGACTAAAGCTAAATGTAGCGAGAATGATGAGAATGGTTGTAAATCCAACAATGAAGAGAATCTCTCCTGCCGGTGTTACAGGGATGCCAAAGAAATTAAGGTTCAATCCCATTTCTTCATACACTTCTGCACTCAAGTTCTCCACATCAATCATGATATGTTTCATTAAGTCCACGCCGTATGTAACCGGGTTTAATGTAACGAGAAAATCGACCCATGCCGGCATATTGTTTAATGGAAATAATGCCCCTGACAAAAAGATCATCGGCATCACAAGTGCATTAACGACGAGTTGAAACGCTTGTGTTGATTTTAAAATGCTCGCCACGAGTAATCCTAATGACGCAAACGTACACGCGAGCAAAAACATGACTGGCATGACGAGGAGAAACGACACCAAATCGATACTCACCCCGAGCACAGGCATGAGAATAAATAGCATCAACCCTTGCATAAACGCGACCGTTGCTGAGCCGAGCATCTTCCCGATCGCGATATTCACCCGTGAAACGGGCGAGACAAGTATTTCTCTCATGTACCCAAAATCCCGATCTTGAATGATCGATAGTGATGAAAACACCGACGTCATGAGCAACGTCATGGAAACGATACCTGGAAAGATAAACTCGACATAATTAAACTCAAGGTCCCCGCCGACAGCTGAACTCATCAACGATTCCATAGAGCCGCCCATACCGACACCGAACACGATGAGCAATAAGACCGGCATCGTCATCGAACCGAACAGTCGGGCTCGATCTTTAAAAAACTTCAAGACGTCACGCTGCCATATGGCAATCATTCCTTCCATATACTCCCCCTCCTTCTAGTCTCTAATTGCTCTTCCGGTAAATGATAGAAACACATCATTGAGCGTCGGCTTGCGGATGTCCAAACCGGTCAGTGGTGTTTCTAGTTGCTTTATGAAGTCCGACACGAATGCGTCACTGTTTTCGACTTTGCAATGAATCGTATCTTCAACAATCGCGGCCTCAACCACATCAAATTTTGTTTGGATTTCTTCAAGAGCACGGGCATTATCCGCTGTCGTGAGCTCAATAATATCTCCACCAAGTTGCTGTTTTAACGCTTTTGGCGTGTCGATTGTAATGATCTCACCGTGATCCATAATCGCCACCCGGTCACTAATTTCTGCCTCATCAAGATAGTGGGTCGTAAGAAACATCGTAATGTTCTCTTTCTCTTTAAGTTTGAGAATGTAATCCATATGTGTGCTCTTGTCTGAGGATCAAGGCCAACCGATGGTTGGTCAAGAAACAATACTTTCGGATAGTGCAATAACCCTCTTGCGATTTCTAACCGGCGCTTCATCCCTCCGGAAAATTTCTCAACGGTACTGTTTAGGCTGTCGGTCAAATCAACGATCTCTAACACTTCATCAATCCGTGCCTTTCGTTTTGATCTTGGCACGCGGTACAACTTGCAATGAAGCATCAAGTTCTCTTTAGCCGTTAATTTCTCATCGAGTGTATTCTCTTGAAAAATAATTCCAATGCTCTCGCGAACTTTGTTTTTATGTTTGGTCACATCATACCCATTGATGATGACCGTGCCGCCCGTCGGCTTGAGCATCGTTGAGAGAATGTTAATCGTCGTACTCTTTCCTGCTCCGTTCGGTCCGAGAAACCCGAAGATCTCCCTTTATCCACTGTAAATGTACTATCTTTGACCGCCTGAAAGTCTTTGTATGATTTGCTTAAGTTCTTTACTTCAATCACGACGTTCACCCTTTCTGCGGAACCAATCTGCATTCTCATCCATATGAACAAATGGTAGGTCGGTATCAACTCTTCCGTACACCTTTGTACCTTTAGCATCGGTCCCGAACAGCCACGATTCAAAGTCGAATTTCTTCGGTGTCTGATCCCCTCCGATGCCAATCCAAGCACACATCTTCTCTGGCTCATAGACCGACGTGTGAATCGTCCCTGACCAACTGCTATATTTTAGGGAAAATATATCATCTTCAGGCGAGTTTAATAGTGCAAATGCTTCTTCAGCTGTTTGCACGTTCGCATTTTTCATGAGATCTAGACGCCGATGAGAATCGTCTAAATTAAATCGGTTTTCTTCGGTTAACCGTTCGAAATGGTTCGTACACGCATCTGCTGAACGTGCTTCTACACCCCGTGGTGAGCTTTCGATAACGACCATTCCGTCGGTCTGGTCGTAGACGATATAGCTAAACGAGTGGCGATGAGGATGGCACGTACACACTCCACCGCTTCGGTTACATCTGCACACGTCTCAAGAATAATGCGGCCAATCATCGTACAGATGAACCGTCCCCTGGCTTCTTTCGGTTCGTCAAGTTATAGCCCATCGCCAGTCCTTTTTCATTCATGCCATCCATTCTTCCGGTAATGCGTTGACTCGGTCCAATCGTTGCGTACCCTCCATCTGTCGGCTGATAGAGCACATAACGCCCATCATACGTTTTCGGATGATAGTCGTAATTACGTACAAGATATGTATCACCGGACAAGATGGAACATCCGGAGCGTTCACCGTTGACCCGGTAGCCACCAAACTCTTGCAACACTTTTTCCATTGACCAATCCAAGCTGTCGCGAAGACCGTTCAGCTCTTCCCAAATGAGTGGCGCCAATTTCATGAATACTTCTTTCGTCTCTTCGACATCAATTTGAAACCTAGGTTGCCGAACTTTCCACTGATTCTCTCGATTCACAAGCGTGAGTGAACGCCTGAGTTTCTCGCCTTGCAGCACACCAAACTCATAGTGACTGCCACGGTATTGAATGAGATCACTATATACTTCCTTCATTTGATTTCCTCGCTTTGTGTGTCGTTCTCTCTATTGTAGAGCATTTGCCTTGCTAGAAGAAATATATCGTATTACTTGTAATTCTCTTCCATTCTAGTATGATTTAAAGATACAAAAATATCATTGGGGGTCAAAATGAAAAAATTACAAACCATTCTAGCAGTTGGCGCAACCGCAGTTCTACTCACTGCATGTGGAGACGACACAGACGAGACGACCGAAGAAAATGATGGCGCAGAAACTGATGAGAATGGCGAGGATGGTGAGGACAACGTTGAAGCGAGTGATCAAGAACCTGCAGGTGGTCCAATTTCGATCAGCCATAACAACTACGCAGAAGGTATTGTAAAAGCCGAATTTTTCCGACAAGTCCTTGAAGAAATCGGTTACGAACCGACAACCTCTCTTGTAGAGAAAGCATTCTTGTTCTCTGGTTTAGAGAACGAGGAGATTGATTTAGGAATCTCTGCTTGGCTACCACACACGGATCAACAATTCCTCTCTCTTGACTCTGACAATATTGATACGTACGAAGATGGTGTCATGTATGAAGGTACAGAAATGGGACTCGTTGTACCCGAGTATATGGAAGACTTGAATACAATTGAAGATTTGAACGACTACGTGGATGAACTAGATGGCATCATTACCGGTATCGACCCTGGCGCCTCCCTTTCCGACATTACACAAAACGAAATTCTTGACCACTACAACTTGGACGATTTCACATTGCAAACCTCATCAGAACAAGCGATGATTGCAGAATTAAACAGCAAATACAACAATGAAGAGCCGATCGTCGTTACCCTTTGGAGCCCACACTGGACATTCGGGGAATACGATATGAAATATTTAGAAGACCCTGATCTCATTTACGGAGAAGGGGACAACATGTATTATATGACCCGCCCTGGTCTTGGCGATGAAGATCCAGGATTAATTGAATTTATGAACCGCGTCTTCTTTACCGACGATCAACTGTCTGAAATGCTCGTTCTGTATGCGGAACTTGACGATGAACAAGCCGCCGCCGAACAATGGATCGAAGATAACCGCGATCTCGTCGATGAGTGGATCGAAGGCTAAAGTATTTGGTGATTCCCAATTCGGGTCGCCCTTCCCCTAAATAATTTCAAAACAGATCCACACATCGGCACCTGAGGTGCCGAAACAAAACCGCCTCTTACATGTGAACATGTAAGAGGCTTTTCAATTAGGGGGCGTAGGGGTGATCTATATAGGATGAACTTAACATTTTCCTAATTACCCAGTTTGTTGTTGCTTTCCACTTCAGGCGGATGCTTGCACTCCAGAGTATAAGGGCAACATCGGTGGCCAAAGTACGCCCACCGTGTTTTCTTGACACTCCAGAGTATAAGGGCAACATCGGTGGCTAAAAGACAGCCACCGTGTTTTCTTTACCGCGGAGGACCGGCCGAGCCTCCTCGGTCTAACGACCTGCGGGGTCTCGTCTCGGCCCTTCTTCCGCAGGCGTCATCGCCTTTCGTTCCAAGCGACGGTACTGAATAGACGACGTCGCTGAACTGGGGTTGCTCAATATTGGCATTCAACTCGATCCGTACACTTTGGAGGCCAATAGCAGTAGATACTCATCTTTTCTACGTCTATTGAAACCGATGATGATCGATCTCAAAGTCGATGAACTTTAGGCTTTAACGGTTGGTATACCATTCGTTTGTGAAGAAATTCTTTAGTTCAACTTATATAGATCATGATTTCCCAAAATTATCTCAGAGAGGTGACGGGCAGAGGGTATAGGGTGCATCGATTTTGCATACCCATTTTCGGTACTACGTTTCCAGTATTTGGATGCTCAATGCCGGTACTTGGCTCTTTTCGGTACTACGGTTCCAGTATTTGGATGCCCAATGCCAGCACCTCGCTCTTTTCTGTACTACGTTTCCAGTATTTGGATGCCTAATGCCGGTACTTCGCTCTTTTCGGCAATACTCTTCCAGTATTTGGATATCCGGCGCCGAAATATAAATCGACTATATTCAGTGGGGAGGGGGAGTGGTTTAACAGCTCCCCGAGTTAAGGAGACGTCATGCAAATGTTTGTATAGCTTGTAGTAGGGAATTGATGAGTAGAATATGTATTCTAGGAGGGATTTCCTTGCATTACGGAGAGCACGCCATCCACGCACATTACATGACGGTCTTAATTTTTTTCTTTTTAGGCATCATGTTCTTGTTACTCTATCCACTACTGAAAGAACGGAGCAAAGCGCTAGGCTATACCGCACTCACGAGTGGAATTGTAATTATGCTTTGCAGTCTGTATTTCGTCATTATACATATGAGCGGTAGCAGCGAAGGGGTCTTGCGATTATTCCGTATTTTCTAAGCGGGAACGATGAGGTGGGGATCGGATGAAATCATTAAAATGGAGTGCGGTTACGCTATTTAGTGTTTTGTGCATTCTTACAGTGATTACGCTTTATCAAACGTTTACGTACGAATACGTTGAGTCGATCAATCCTTGGGTAAACGTGGCATTTTCACTCGTTGCTGCGCCTGCGTCTTTTCTCGCCATCTTGCATGCGTACGTAAACCCTGCAGATCCGATGAACAAAGGATGGTTTATTGCTTTTTGCCTCTTACCCGCGGTATTTTTATTTACTGGAATTCATTCGTTAGTGCTGGTGCTGATTTGAAGGGTCATTTCAGCAAATGATACGATTTGATCTCTTTGACCATACCTTTGTTGGAAGCGCTCGTAAAGGTAAGCACTTCACAAAAATAAAGAGCAGAATCGTCTTCATAATGGACAACGCCATCAATCGATGCAAATTTCCCGTGCGTAATGACAGATGAAACCTCAACGTCAGTCAACTGTTGTTCGTTCTCATCCAAACGGTCCACAATCTGATCGACGCCACGTAACTCTTCACTCGTTGCAATGTTGATCCAAACAGCCGATTCGCTCACATTCGTACGAATCGTACCCCCGTCCCCCGCTAAAAAAGCTACGATTAAGTCAATGACAATCTTTTTTCGCGGGGCATTATCACACCCCTTCGGAATGGTCATTGTGACGTTCGTTAATGGATTCACTCCCAGATCACCTCCACAAATCGCTTGTTTATGACATACGAAGCTCGCTCCATACGTCAAATTTATTCCCATTTGGATCAAAGAACACAAAATTTCTTCCAGCATGGCCCCGGTTTTCAATGTGTCCAACCTTAATATCATTCTCTTTGAATTCTTTATGCAAAGTTTTTAACGATTCCAATCCGTTTACTTCAAATGTTAAAGAAAAACATTCCTCACCATAAACATCAATAAAATTAGACGTTTGTCCTTCGCTTGACTTCACTAAGAACATACTTTGATTAGCAAGGTTTACTATTGCTTTATCCCCATCTATATATGTGAGGTTTGCGCCTAATTTATCTGTATACCACCGGGCTGATCGTTCAACATCGGTTACGGGAATGTACGTCGTTCCAACTCTTACTAATTTTTCGTCCAAAATGGTTACCTCCACTTGTCGTATTCCTTGCTTCGTTTGCTTAATCGGTGAAGCCATTCCTCTATGGTATATCCCAGCATATCAAGTGTACGATCCCCAATGAAGTAACTCTCTCCACACACTGGTCGTCCATCACGGTTTGCTTAACGAAAGAACATGCGCCAAGTCTTCTTCCGTTAACGAGTGATTTAGCTTTTGTTCTAACGTGCTATGAAGTTGGTTTAATAACTCTTTCCCCGTTTTTGTTAGGCGAATCGCATATCCTCTTTTATCATGATCTAGGGAATGCTTTTCAATAATGTTCAATTGCTTATATTTGATCAACCGCACAATCATTCTAGACAGCGCACTTGGCTTAGTTCCATCAATGTTTGCAATTGCGACTGTTGCAATTCTCCTTCGTCAGCTTCTCCAAGGAAGTAAAGCAAGTAAAAATCATTCATTCCTAATTGATACTCTTCCATTAATGTGTGATTCATTGCTTTTAAGATTCTCATATGAAATTTCGAATAGTTCATCCAAGCATCAATAATGTTCATTTCCTCCACCTCCATTCTTAAACTCATGTGCTAGCCATATAAACCGCTATACTTGCAAAAATACACTGATTGTTTATAATTCTATCATACGGGTATATATTTGCGTGCGCAAACAAATAAATGACAGGAGTGATTGAATGTCTCTCATACAAACACCTTATACGCTAAAAGGTCTAAAGCTAAAAAACCGGATTGTTATGCCTCCGATGTGCCAGTATTCGGTAGATGCCGAAGATGGGGCTCCTAATGATTGGCACTTTGTGCACTACGTATCACGAGCTGTCGGTGGTACAGGTCTTATGATTATGGAAATGACGGGTGTAGAGCCTGACGGACGAATTACGGATCAAGATTTAGGCTTATGGGACGATGCTCAAATTCCTGCGTACGAACGAATCATTACGGAAGTTCATAAGCATGGCACGAAGATGGGTATTCAAATTGCACACGCAGGCCGGAAAGCCGAAGATGCTCCTCAACCCGTTAGCCCATCGAACATTCCAGTTGACGTTATTCCAGAAGAAACGAAGAATGGCACATTAACTCCTCCAAGAGCATTGGAGACACATGAAGTAAAACGAATCATATCAAGTTTTAAAGAAGCGGCAGAGCGTGCCGTAAAAGCAGGGTTTGATACGATTGAGTTGCATGGTGCGCACGGGTATTTGATTCACCAATTTATGTCACCTAGTATTAACAACCGTACAGATGAATACGGAAACTTATCCAAGTTTGGTGTGGATATTATAAAAGCTGTAAAATCCGTTATGCCAGAACAGATGCCCTTAATTATGCGGATTTCAGCCATTGAGTATATTGATGGTGGGTATGACGTCGATCATTCCATAAAAATAGCAAAAGAGTATCAAGACGCAGGCGTAGACCTCTTCCACATCTCCACAGGTGGTGAAGGTTTGCCAGGAGAAATGAAACCATTGAACACCCCTGCATATCAAGTGCCTTATGCTAGGAAATTTAAAGACACACTCAATGTACCTGTCATCGCAGTAGGAAGGCTAGAAAACCCACAAGTGGCAGAATCTGTTCTTTCAAATGGGGATGCTGAATTAGTAGCCATTGCCCGTGGGATGCTGAATGACCCTTATTGGGCAATGCACGCCATTAAAGACATTCATAAACACGTCACCCCTCCAAAACAGTATGGTCGGGCAATTCGATAAGCACGTACGGGAGCAAGCCTCATTTGCTCCCGTATCATTTTTTGTAAAGAAGCATCCAGAGCCTACTTCCCTAAAAAACCACCTTCACAGCGGATCATTTGTCCGGTTAACCAATAGGAATCATCACTCGTTAAAAAGGCAATCACTTTTGCTACATCTTCAGGTTTTCCTATTCGATCGGCAGGAAATTGAGCGAGCAGGTGACGTTTCGTGTCTTCGTTTATCCACCCTGAATCCGTCGGGCCAGGATTGATTGAATTAACAGTGATTCCTAATGGAAGAAGTGCTACAGATAAGGCTCAGTAATGGCAATGGTCATTCCCTTCGTCGCAATGTACGCTATATTGTTAGGGTCTAGTCCTCCAGAAACAAGGTTAATAATTCTACCTTCGTGCTTGTTTTGAAATGATTTTTCATATTGTTTTGCAAACTCAACAGATAACATCAATGTTCCTCGATTATTCACTCGGTAATGTTTATCTAAAAGATCAATACTCAAATTACGGAAATCCGTTGGCGATTCATGCGTCGCATTATTAACTAGAATACTCGCAGGTCCTAACGTTTCTTTCACTTTGTTTAACAGCGTAGCGGGTGCCTCGTCTACACTTAAATCAAGAGACAAATGTTCTGCTCTTACGCCAAAACTTTTAATCTTGTCACATAATTTGTCCGGGAAATCACGCTCTTCCCCATTTCCTCTATCCGATCAAATGCCGTCCAATGTGTAAAAAATACGTCAACTCCTGCTTTTGCAAGAGAAAGGCAAACGGCCGTACTAATGCCGCTTGCGCGACTCGCGCCCGTCACGATGGCTACTTTTCTATTCATTGATTCCATAACGAACCCCCTTAAAATCGGGACGAACAACTAGGCACGTCCTAAAAGTGAAATTTCCCTTTTTACATCGTTATCAATCGTTGCCATATGAATTCTCCTTTGAGTTTCAATATTTAATACATACTCATCATTTGAGTATCCTTTTTGGTGCCGCTTCTACCTTCCGATAGGCACTAAATAGAATGCAGTGAGATTTTTATTGCCAGGTAATATCTTTTCATTTATGATGTCATCTTTAAACCCACCGATTGGAGCGACGGATTGATGAAGCGCACTTGCAACCAACATAATGTTTTGAACGATATGACCTGCTTCTAGCAAACAAAATCGATACCCCCGTTCTCCATAACATCTCGTCGATTCTGCCAAATCAGCAGCTACAATAACGCACACATTAAAATCTATGTCTGTTTGAACAAATGCATCCTCAATTTCGTGATGTCTGCTCACCCAAGCTAATGCATGATCTTTTAATAAATATTGATACAACCCACTTTCAATATTCTTCGCTTCTTTAACCGCAACGTAAATCTCATTGGGATATAGCGCCCCTGCCGAAGGGTATGCTCTTCGGTGTTGTTCATCATCATGAACACCTACTGCCCACTTTAATAGCGTACCGATATGAGTGATGTCCATTTCAGGATGGATCTCTATCGCCTTTTTGCTCTTCCTCGCAAGAATACAATTTGATAGTTTCGTAACGATATTTTCATCATATTTTAAAGGGATAACATGCCGATACGTTTCATCAGTGACTCTTTCTCCATGTTCATCTTTTTGAACAGGTGGCCAACTAGACGCTTGATGATAACGCTCATAACTATTGCTCAATCTCGATCCACCTCCATTAGTCTATTTGTTTATGACAGACGAAGCCCATTCTATCGATCGAATTGAATGACATCCCAAACAAAGAATTCATCCAGGATGCCCACGGTTTTCAATGTGCCTGACCTTAACGATCATTCTCTTTATAGAATGAAGCTTACACAATATACTCCATTACTGGTAGCTTCCTTCCAGGAAATACCTCGGAGTGAACACTTCCGACTTTAATTGCGCCCATTCGCACGTAAAAACTTTCTGCAAATGGGTCACTTTCCAACTGAAAGCGATTTAACTGGTATGCCTTGGCCTTCTGTAATAGATCCACCCATAGTAATTTCCCAATTCCTTGGCCGATGAACTGAGGATGCACAAACAATGATTCCAATCTTTTGTCTTCTATGGATAGGCAATAAAACCCTTTGATTTCTCGATCCTCTAGAAGATAAACTAGTTTTGATTGAATATCTGTTCTGCTAACTTTCAATTCATCTTTACATAAAGACATGAATTCTTCTGAGTAGCCCCAATAGGTTTTTGATGAGATCGCTATTTCTGTTAATCGGTGTTGGTCACCTTGAGCCGCTTTTCTAATTTTCAATTGACCCTCCCCCATTGATTGTTAGTCGTCTCCCTTTACACGCTTCCAGAAAACAGGTTGATGTTATGGGTAGTTTTCTGTCCCTCTTCTTCGTGAAGTAGCGTTTCGCTCCCAGATAAAAAAAGCGTACCACCAGACATATCTTTCACGTAAGAGCACTACCCAAAGATTTGTGCTGCAATGGCATACAGTTGACCGCTTCTTTGGGGCATTTGGTCGGCATTGTTGATCATGAGTTCAGGGGTTCTCACCTTCTTAAATCCACTTTGTTGCAGTGATTCTTTAATATGATCAATCGTGTTTGCCGGCACGTCAATCCTTAAATTCCCTGTATGGAGACGCGCAAGTTCATGGATTAACCGGATTGCCGTAATTGAATCAGCCGCAACAATGGGGCCAATCAACAAATTCTCTGACCCTAAAATAGATAGGCCGAACCCTACCTTTTCACCTTGTTCATTTCTTGCTACTAAAGATTGTTCGGCTTGGTTGATTCTAGTCATGAGAAATTGACCTCTTTGATCTCCAAAAGCCGCGGCGTCTAATTGAATAATTTCTTCTAAATCTCGCTCTTCAACATTCTCAATCGTTATATTTTCTGCATTTGCTATTTTAAGTGGAACATACTTATTGCTTATATACTTATGCACAAAATCAACCGTCTTAAATTCTAACGCTCATACAATGGCTTTCCTTCATCCGTGGAAATAAGCATAACCTTCGTATGCTGAGCTGTTGAATCCATACACCGTTTCGTAACCTCTTTCGCTAGTCCAATCCCTCTATAGCTAGGGTTCACAATGACCATACCGATTGAAGCTATGTACGAATTATATGTAATAATTGCAGCGCTTGAAACAATTGTTCCAGTCACGTTTTTGTGCCCGTAAATGGCTCCAGACTCTAAAACTGTAACAATTTCGCTCCTGTCATAATCCCAACCAACAGATTCAGAAAGATCAATTAAACCTTGAATATCTGATTTGTCAAACCTACATATCTCTAGATGATCTTGAATTGAAATCACCTCCATACTTGTTAGATTGTGAATTGCGGCAAAACATGGATAACCGGCTCCTCATACGGGTGAATATTTTTTATAATTCTCTTCGCTACTTCGACGCGATCAGCACTACACGTAAACTCTACTCGGCACTCTTCTCCAAAAGAAACTTTTCCTTTCGTGCCACGATAAGGAGTTGATGATTGTAACGGACGCCAATAGCCTTTTACATGAACATAAGACAATACATGATCATAATGACCAACATTTAAAAGACCCGCATCGTTTAATTCATCCCGAAGCTTATGAATATACTCCTCCGGAATTAACACTTCAAATTTTACGTACGTAAATTCCATGATTCATCTCCTCTTACTCCGTTTTGTTTTCTTGATTTTCTTCTTGGCTTTCTTCTACTTGAAGTTGAGGCTCGGGCTCTTTGTTAACAAAAAACGTACCTCCAGACACGTCCTTCACATTATTAACGACGACAAAGGCATCGCTATCCACTTCACTAATAATCTTTCTAAACTTTACGACGGTATAATTTTTGACGATGATATAGAGAATATGATGTTCATTATTTGTGTAAACGCCTGACCCCTTAATGTATGTCGCACTTGAAGAAAGTTCTTCGGTCACTCTTTGAGCAATCTCTTCATTTTTTGGTGAGATGATGTTGAACGCCTTCTTAGAATCAACACCTCCAATAATATAATCGGTCGTCAGCTTACCGACAAACAGCCCAATAATCGTATAGAGTGTGTTCAATACACCGATAATCATAACACCGGCTAATACAACAACTACATCAGAAATAAAGGTGACGAGAACAACATTCCAACCGAACTTCTTTTTTAATACGAGGGCGATGGTCGATCCCCCACCGATGGAACTGCCTGCATAAAGAATAATCGCAAACCCAATCCCCATAAAAAAGCCATAAAAAATCCCGCCTACCAATCCGTCTCCAACCGGCTCACCAAACGACTCAGTCAAAAAGGTGAAGAAGGAAACCAAAACGACCGTGAGTGAACTTTTCATTAATACTGACTTCGAAAGATGCTTATAACTAACGAGCAGAATAATGATAAAGCCGATGAAATTAACGACGGCAGGCGAAAAAGAAAAAGCGTGATAAAGAAGAAGGGCAATCCCAATGAGTCCGCCATCAGCAATTCCATTTGGCATTCCGAGAAATGAAATGCTAACTGCAATTACAATTGATCCTAAAAAAATGAGTAAAATATTTTTCATAAAAAAACCTCCACATGTAATGACGTGTCTACGTAACGGAACCTCTTATATGTAGACGGAATCCCCCTATTCATTTTAACAGAAACGAACATGGTGCCTTGCCGCTAGCAAAGAGAACGGTCGCAAAATAAAAAAAACGCAACCGCCAGGAAGCTAGTGCTTCCCGACGGTTGCGTTTCATTCATGTGTTGCACGTGTTTAGTTAAACAAGAACCCTGTAATATTCGCCCAGATAGACGCGAACCAATTTCCTGAGCTTGATCCGCCCATCCCCGTTTGCGGCATATCTGTCGGCATGTTCGCTTTCTCCATTGCCGCGTCTTGTGCATACTCATCTAACTGTCCGCGAATCTCACCTTCTGGGTATTCTTCGGTATGAAGGTTCGCATAAACTTCACCAGCGACAAGCGCCATTGAGAATTCTTCCCACGTTAAATCTCCGACGAGGTCGTCAGCATATAACGTACCTGAAGCCACGTCACCGTTGTAATCCATCGGCTCATCGTTTTCAAAAAGGAATAATTCTACCGGTCCATCTTCACCCGCAGCGCCACTATGCAAGTGACCCGCCGTTGCTCCGTACAAATGTTCCGCGTGAATCCAGTATTCTAATGAATCTCCGTCTTCACTTACCTCAAAATGCGCCTCTCCCATTGCGTCGCTTTCAACGTCCATCACTTCATTCTCAGGCTAAGTTCAACTAAAAACTCTCGGCCTTCGTGATCGGCTGAAGCTGTTCCAGCAAATCCAGTGACAGCTAACACGCCAGCCAATGGAAACACCATTGCTTTTTTCATCGTAATATCGCTCCTTTTGAATTTAGTGAAATCACACTCGGCTAATCGCACACATTCACCAGCCAATATGTAACCTCTTACCTAGATAACGAACGATTCACGACAATGGATCACTCATTTAAGAAAAAAGTTGTAAATTATTGGGAAAAGCACGTAAGTGGG
Source organism: Geomicrobium sp. JCM 19039 (assembly GCF_000698145.1). Lineage (GTDB taxonomy): Bacteria > Bacillota > Bacilli > Bacillales > Marinococcaceae > Geomicrobium_A. The sequence goes on along the minus strand of NZ_BAXB01000001.1, from coordinate 81,365 downwards.
GAGGAGAGGGCGGGGAAGGTTGTCGAAAGTGTGCTCACAAAGCTTCGAGCAATTTAACAAATGTATAAGCCATTACGCTTCTTCAGCAGAAGCGTTGATGGCTCGTTTTTCGTGTAATCGGTAGTGAATTGTCAGAAAGCGTATGCCGAATATTGTGAGTTGTTGTTTGGCTTGCAGTCTATTTTCTTCAAGTGCTTGAACGTGAAATGTCTCATATAATGGTGTGCGGACGGTGAGTCGTCCGAACGTCAAATAGATGCCTTCTTCGCCTTCAACGGGTCGGCTAGATAGGATGAATCCGTCTGTGTTGTCGTTTGCCGGTCGCAATATACCGGTCATTGTCCCGAAGGGTAAGGGCAAAGCGATGTTCATAAATGAATGGTTCGCCCGATGTTGCATGCTGTATACGGCAGTGAAAATGGCTTCTTCGGTTGCCGCATTTCGACGGAGCCACGCACTCGCGTAGAGTCGACCGTCTTCTGTTGGATCAATCGGAAGCACGCGACCGGTCATTTCCACTCTACCAGAAGGAACGTTCAATTGCCCCATGCGCCGAGTGATGGCGTGAACCATTGGTTTTAAAGGACGAATCCAGCCTGCCCACTGTACATCGGCGTGCATGTTGTACGACTGTGGGTCGGCATAGAACTTCTGAATGTTCGGGTGCATTGTTTCTAAATCCCCGACGAAACGATGCCAGTCGTGAACAAGCTTCGCGCGATGTGTTCCAGCGGGCCAATCGCCGCTTTGAATCGGTTTGTCGCCGACATATCCACGGGTTCGCAATCGACTGACTTCGATCGTACGCACATCTGGACGAGCGTGTGTTTGCCAGATAACGAGCACCGTTAAGAGGGAAAATACGGTCGCATTGATTGCCCCGTGCCAAGTCACCATCCACGGGATGTCCACAATCATTGTGCCGGTGTATAACCCGTAACTGTACAGCACACTAAAACTAGACGTACATAAAAATACGAGCGCAGCACTTGACATTACGACGCGAACCCACCCGGTCAAATCCGTTCGACGTGTTGCATCAATGAACCACCAGACCGAGAATCCAGCGAGTGCGAGCCAATAAAAGACGACAAGATAAAATTCCAGTGGTGGCCCTTGATCAATACCGATCGCTATTAGCACCGGACCGATGGCGAGCATACTTGCAAGGGGCGGCCAAACGATCGGGACGGACCGCTTTTGTCGCAAGTGTCTGACGTACAGTCCGGCAATGATCAACAATAAAAAGGATGCATAGTGAAAATGGACAGCTGTGAGCCATACAATGACGTCAGAGTACGGCAACCATGACGACGCTCCAGATACGGATAACACGAGCCAACCGCCACCAACCGGCAAGTAAACGAGTGCAAGATTGATGAGCATTTCCTCACTCAGAAACAATCCGTAGCGAAGTTGTCGTAAAACTCCAAGTACGCCAATCACGAGTGTGAACACGAGCCAAATTCCAGCAAGAATTGTGCTCTCAAGCACAACAGCGAGACCTCCAGCGACGGCAAATAGCAACGACCAGCGCCCCGCCTGAATGAGCCACCGATCCGCCGATATGCCGGTGGACAGAGGGACGATGTAGTGGAGAAGAACAGGTACCCATACAAATATTGCGAGAAATAACGCCAGCTCAATGAGAGAAACGGAGAACAGTACAGAGAACCCGAATACGAGAATTAGACCGATAATCGCTCTTATGCCTACACTCATAACTGTTTTCTAAGCATAATCATCACTTCTCCCTCTTGATTTAGGTGGGTGCCATAAATCATGAAGCCTGACTGGATGTTGAGGATGAGCATCCCCCGCCATTTGTTCATCGTTTTCGTTTCTACTGTCGTATACTTGTGTTGTTTTACGTATTCGTGTTGGGCTTTCATAAGTTGCTTCCCAATGCCTTGTCCACGGCTTCGTTCATCTACACCGCCAAGCCAGCTATAAAATGTACGGTCATTTTGTGGATAACCGATTTTGTACCCGACAACCCGATCACCGCTCGTCGCTACGGTCGTGATTGTTGCGGGCTTTTTTGACAAACGATCTTGTAAACAGTCTCCGAATATTTGTTCGTGCAGTTCTAGTACCCCGGCTTCTGGTTCGTTGGCTGTATGGTAAATGTTCACGTGTTGCCCCCTATTTCTTTTGTATGAATAGGACTTTCAAGTAGTTGCCTGCAGGGTATGCGCCGCTCGTCTTAAAATCTTCAGGCACACCGCGCGTTTCCAGTAGTTCATAGGCTTGGTTGCTGTTTTGAAACGCATCTTGCACAAACCCTTTGAATTTCTTCAACGATACGTTGCTTGCGTTCGTGGATGCAACAATGACCCCGTTTGCGGACGTAATTGCAATCACTTCTTCCAACATGGCTCGGTAATCTTTGGCCGCACGGAACGTTTTCTTTTTTGAGCGCGCAAAGCTCGGCGGATCAACAACGACGACGTCAAAGTTGAGTGATTTCTTCTTTGCGTATGACATGTAACGAAAAACATCCATGACGACAATGTTCTGATCATCGGTCGGAATGCCATTAACGAGAAACTGCTCTTCTGTTTTCTCGAGGCTTCGATTTGCGAGGTCAACACTCGTCGTTTTCGTTGCTCCACCTAGAGCAGCGGCGACAGAAAATGCGCCGGTGTATGAGAACAAGTTCAATACGTGTTTGTCGTAAGCATAATGATCGCGAATTCGCTTTCGGACTTCACGCTGGTCGAGAAAGATTCCTGTCATCGGCCCATCGTTTAGGTTCACGGCAAAGTGCATACCGCTCTCCTTCACGAGCATCGGAAATTCTGCCGGCGTACCCGCAACAAAATCATCTTCCCCCGTATATTTGCCGTCTGTCGCAAAACGTTTCTTTTCATAAATGCCGGTCACATCATCAAGTGTGAGTAAAGATTCAATGACCCAATCTTTGAATGTATAAATGCCTTCACTAAAAAACGTCACGACGTAGTGGTGGTTATATCGATCAATCGTGAGTCCTCCAATTCCGTCCCCTTCACCGTTAAACACACGAAAAGCGGTCGTCTCTTCATCGTCATACGATCGTTTTCGAAGACGGACAGCTTCTTCAATTTTATTTTGAAAAAATGATGGGTTGATGTCTTCTCGCTCGTCCAATGAAAGCACCCAGCCAATCCCAACATTTTGCTTCCCGTAATACGCACGGGCTACAAACTTCCCCCGGTCGTCGGTGATGTGGATCACATCGCCTTCAGTTAACGCATGGTTCGTTGCTTCAAAGTCTTCTTTATGTAGTAGCGGATTTCCGCTTTTTAATCGTTGAATAACCGTTTCATCCACGGTTAACTTTTGTTCTTTTCGATTCATGTGCTCACCCCACCGCACATTATAGCACGGTTGAAAAGAGACTGCTCGGTGTTGTCGAAAGGAATAGCACATGCACTTCGTGATGAAACCTTCATTAGGCATACAGTGGTTGCTGTAAAAATAACGTCTCAAACCCTTCGTTGCTCATTATTGCGAACAATGGGCTTTCGTATATGTGGCGGTTTTAACGGTATCGATCATTGCGAACATAAACGCTCTCATCATAGAAAGCGTCTAAATAGAGTGAACTTTACATTTTCCTGAATTGTGCTGTTGGGTCTTCAGCACGAGGGGCAGCGCGGTGCTAGGTGCCATTTTGCCTATTTTACGATTTATGCAGGATGTTCCAATTCCTCTGCAAATATAATGCTAAGAAGCAAGCAACCAGTCGGCCCCAGCGGGGCCGAAACGAAACCGGTATCTGTTCGGCGCGTCTCGCGCCGACGTGTTGCTGGAACCATGAGCAGGGCGCAGGGCTAAATCTTCCCATAGTATATCCTATGGAATGATTTTTCTTCTTTTACGCGCTTTGTTAGTGCAAACCCTACCATAGAAACGAAGAATTTTACCATAAACAAAACAATGGTAAGATTTCAGCTAAATCGGCCCTCAAATTGGAGAAAGTTCAATCATAGGCTGGAGACTTTTAAACGAATCCTTGAGTAAATCCACGCGAGCACTGAAAAAAACGCATCGCTCTTTGCACTAGTCATTAATGCAAACCTATGGGTCCGATCTATGTGGGGATTTCAATAACACGGAGCGTTGCGATCGCGTATTTTCCCATCATAGACAGCGTGAGGCCAGGAGGGCTATACGGAACAAAAGGGAAAGCCCTCTGAATTTTGTGCCGGAGAGCGCTGAAAAAATAACCTCTCTCTTCCTAAGTTAATCGTTAACGCGACGTATTGGTCCGATCTATGTGGGGATTTCACTAATACGGAGCGTTGCGATCGGTAAGAATCCCATCATATCACCGTCTATGTGGGGATCTAGCCTTGCAATGTGGGGATTCCAACAAAAAATGGTTCCCTATTAAAGAAAATCCCATCATAGACAGCGTCTATGTGGGATCTTCGATTGATTATAAACGAAACACAGTTATACGTTTTCAGTGCGCTAACATGCAACCAAATAGGGGCAATGCGCCACCTGCCTTTGCCTTAATTCAGCTCTTTCACTGGCATCGCATAAATTACATAGCGCTCCGGTGCTGCACCCAGTAGTTGAAACGGATAACATGTGGAAAGCACGAGCACTTCTTCCCCCATGTTGCGGATGATGGTCGTATCGTCTTTATCGACGATTTCATGGTCGACCATCTCATATTGAAACGTACCGTACGAGAGATCCACAATGAATTCATCACCATTTTGGAGTTGACCGAAATTGCGAAAGGCTGTATCTCGATGGCCAGATAACAAGATTTGTTCCCCTTGCCCAGGCCATACCGTTGATGTCATATGACCGACGCCTTGTGCAAGCATCTCTTCTTCGGTGCCTTCTACAATTGGAAGGGTAACGTCAAGTGTGGGGATACGAAGTACACCCACAGATTCGCCTAGCTGTGGGCTGAATTCCACATCTACTCCTTCATCCAGTTCACCCGTACTTTTTTCTAAATTCTGTACTGCCGCCCCTAGTGCTTGGTCTGTATTCACCTTGGTTGAGGCCCAGTCATAAGCTGAAACCCCGACAAGCAAGAGACCCGCAATCAAAAGCGTCGTCCCGAGAAATTTCCTCACGAAGCGCTTACGCGACGGAATCTAAGCATAGCGCCAAGGAGCAATGCTAACAATCCCGCAAAGCCAAAGTTGTATATATTCGTCGATGTATCCGGAAGTCTTTCCCCACCAGACTCTACTGTAGAGTCTACTGATTTTACGATTTCAGGCGTATAGGCAACTGGTTGTGATTGTACAGGCTCGGCTTCTTTTACAGGTGAAGCGCCTCCTTCAACCGGCGCGCCTCCTTCATCCCAACAGTCTTCATCCCAATCCCAGTCAATGTCATCGAAATCATAATACCACCATAACATCTCTAAAAAGTAGTCCAGCCAATCTTCACTTAAATGCAAGAACCAAAGGGTTAACTCTTCTTCACTTAATGATTCCCAGTAGGCGATCCAACGTTCTGCCTCTGCTTCTGTCCAGCTGTCTGGCGCTGGTCCTGTTGGAATCCATAAGTCATAATCAACCTCGATCAGTTCCCAATCCCCATGAAAAGGCGGGGTTGGCTCACTTGGTGCTGGTGCACCTGAGTCAACATTCTCTTCTTGATCTTCTTCGACAGGCGTCACTGGTTCAGGCTCTTCAACAACAGGCTCGCGTACTTCAACCTCTTCTTCAACAACTTCTGAAACCTGATCTTCCTCCTCAAGAACACCCTCTTCAACAACCGGTTCCTGATCTGTTTCTGGTTCTACGAATTCGGGTTCATCAACGATAAACTCAAATTCCTCCTCCACGACTTCTTGCTCAATAACCGGAGATTCCTCTAGGGTTTCTTCAACGTCAACAATGACCGTTTCTTCTTCCGCTGCATCTGCATCCAGGGTATCGGACTCTGCATTCGCATAACCGTCTGTAAGCATGAACGGTACGATTGCACAAGCCGCAAGTGCGGACACTGCGTTCCATTGACGTCGTTTTCTTTCCCCTCTCTTATGTAATCCCCTACCGTGAAGACTGACTTTCCTCATCTTCTTTTTCCTTCTTCCCATTGTGTAATAAGAACGGCTTCATATGAAGCTGATCTTATTATAATGAATTTCCAGAAAAAGTCACTACTTTTCAGAAAATATTTAAATATTTTTTCTTCCTACGAAAAATTCTGGATGTTCGCCTATACGTGTAAGCATACAGAAAGGTGGGTACACCCTAATTAGGAGGTTTTACACATGAAAGGAATTGGCATTCATCGTTATGGAGACGAACGTGAACTCACTGTCGTCGATATGCCCGACCGGGATGTTGGCGCAAATGAAGTTCGCATATCACTACGCGCAAGCGGAGTGAACCCGATCGATTGGAAACTTCGTGAAGGATATTTGAAAGATGCACTATCGTTCACACCACCGCTCACGCTCGGTTGGGATGGTGCCGGTGTTGTCGTTGAGACAGGTGAGTACGTGAACAAATGGCAACCGGGTGACGAAGTCTATTTTCGTCCAGAGCTTACCGAGTATGGAACGTACGCCGAAGAAATTATAGTCGAGGAAGCGTTGCTCCAACATATACCTGCTGAACTGTCGTTTGCTGAAGCCGCTTCGCTTCCGCTCGTTGGTCTCACATCCATCGAAGCGCTCATGAATATCGCCCAGGCTCAAAAGGGAGATTCTGTGCTCATTCTCGGAGGTAGTGGCGGTGTCGGAACGGTTGCCATCCAAATCGCCAAAGCAATTGGAGCTACTGTGACGGCCACATCCAGTGATAAAAACCGTGCGTTCACAAGTGCCCGTGGCGCTGATCACGTGATTGCTTATGATCAGGATGAAGTGATTGAGGGCGAGTTCGACGTATTGTTTGACGCTGTTGGCGGTGAGCCTTACAAAAAAGCGATCAGCCACGTTAAAAACGGCGGTGTCGCTGTGAGCATTGCAGGTGGTGTCAGCCAAGACGAAGAAACCATCAAAATCGAGCAACAAAAGCTCATTCAAGTGAACGAGATGTTCATGCAACCCGACCAAGAAAAAATGAAGCAATTAAACGATTTCGTTACCGCACACCAAGTAAGCCCGGTGCTTTCCCATACGTATCCGATGTCTGTCGAAGGAGCCAGAGACGCTCATCAGGATAGCGCGACGAACCGGACGAAAGGGAAAATCGTGCTCGTTCGTGACGAAAATACACCCGTGCAATAATGAATGAAAGAAATCCGCCGAATAATTCGGCGGATTTCTTATTACACTTCCGTTTATTCTCCGTTTACGACGAGTTCGAGTTTGCCTGTGCCCGGGTCAATAACGAGACCATGCACGGGGATTCGCTCTTCGAGCAGCGGGTGATTTTTAATCATACTTACGCTGTTTCGCACGCTGTCTTCGACGCTATCAAACCCAGTGAGCCATGTTTTTAGCTCAATGCCCGCGTTCTCTAGTGTGTCGACCGTTGACTTCTCGGCGTTTGCTTTCTCTAGCAATTCTTCTGCATTCAGGCTTGCCATCCCACAATCATGGTGCCCAACAACGTATACTTCCTCTGCGCCAAGACTATGAATGGCGACAAGTATGCTTCGCATAATCGAACCGAACGGATGGGACACGACTGCTCCAGCATTTTTGACGATCGCCGCGTCTCCGTGTGCTACGTTCATAGCTTGCGGCAACATTTCAACGAGGCGCGTGTCCATACACGTTAATATGACAATCTTCTTATCTGGATATTTCGTCGTATTATAGGAAAGGTACTCCTCTCCATCGACGAATTCACGGTTAAATTCCATTACTTTTTCGAGGTGTGACATGGACGTTTCCGCCTCCTTATATTTTCTATAAGCGTACAATGAATCTAATCGTTTGGCTATGCTTTTTGCAAGATCGCACGCTCAATGCAAAACTGTTTGAGGAACTCTTTCTCGCCGTGTTCGTGGAAGTCAATGCGGACGCTTTCCTTGTTGTAATCAATGATGGTGCCTCTGCCGAATTTATTATGGATTACTTCGGTATTCACTTCGAAATCCCCATGATTCAACGCCCCTGCGGGAACGTCTATAATCGACTTCAACTGTGAAAAGAACGATGAGGGAGTGCCTGATGAGAGTAGCTCTAAATGCTCCCGGGCTCTCGTAATTCCTACATAAAATAAACGAACCGCTTCTTCCATTAAGGCAGGGTCATTGGCATCTTCTTTCGTTGGCAGCACATCTTTATTTACGTCCACAACATACACACAGTCGAATTCCAGCCCTTTCGACCGGTGCAATGTCGAGAGAGTGAGCACCTCATCGTGCTTTTTGAACTTGGATTCTTTCATGATCTGCTCCAGTCGTTGCAGTCGATTTGCAAAGGCTTTTAGTGTCGGCAATCCTTTGGCAATTTGCTTGAGCGCATCCAATACTTCCGTCGCCCGCTCAAGGTTAAATCCTAGCGCTTCTGACGTTTTTGCCATCGTCTTTCGATAGCCAAGCTCTTGTTCAATGATCTTAATCGCCGCTTCAGGTGACAGCTTGTTCACTTGCTCAAAATGGCTTTTCGCTTCTTTTAGCCGCTTCACTTGATACGGTTCTGGGCTGTCTTGAAGCAAGCGATCAAACGCACACGCTCCCGAGCCTTCCGCTTTTAACTTCTGCATCTGCACCTTTTTAATATAGCCGTTAAATTTCATATAAATCTTCTCTAGCACATCGACACGGCCGGTATGGTAGGAGAAGCGCATGAAATTCAAAACATCTTGCGTCACCCAATGCCGGAGAAACTTCGTATCCACTTCCTTCATATAGAAAGGAATGTGGTTGCGTTCCAACATATCGACTATCGCAACAGCCGATAAGTTGTTCCGATAGAGGATGGCGAGCTCTTTATGATTGTCATTGTCTGTCACAGCCTGCTCGAGGTGCGAAATCTGAACTTGTCTTTCTTTGAAATGATGAAAAGAAATCGGTGCGGCTTCTCGATTCTCAGTGTACATGTTCTTTTCATAACGGTTTTCGTTTCTTTTAATAAACGTGTTCGCTGCTTTCACAATTTGCGAAGAGGAGCGATAATTTCGGTTCATCGTAAGGACCGTTGCGTCTGGGTACGTGTGCTTGAACTCGAGCAAACGATTCACATCAGACCCTCGCCACATAAATACAGACTGATCGTCATCCGCAACGACACACAAGTTGTTACGAGGCTTGGCGATGATTTCGACAATCGCGTGCTGAATGAGAGAATTGTCTTGGCTTTCGTCGGTGAGTACGTAAGCATACTGCTTCTGATAGCGCGTCCGAATGTCACGGTCTACTTGCAAGACTTCATACGCATACACGAGCATGTCATCAAAATCGAGCAGCAACGTTTCCGTTTCATTTTTTTTGAAAGATTCGTAGGCAAGGTACACGTCTTTGGCCGCGTCCACGCTGCACTTGACTGCAGATAGTTCTGCTTTTGGGGTCATGCGATTCTTCACATACGTAATGTATGTCGCAAGCGACTCCATTTCATCTTCGGTAAGCTTTTTCCCCGTCACCTTCGTATACAGCTGAGCGAGTAGCCGTCTTTTTTCATACATTCCTTCGGTTTTACCTTCGATCACTTGAAACGACTGGCGCTGTTTCTGAAAGTATTCACGAACGATCCGAAATGCGAAGCTATGAATCGTTGAAAAATGAACCCGGTCGCGCGTCATGTTGGAGAAAAACTGGTCAAAGCGTTCCGACATATCTTCAGCACCAGCACGACTAAATGTAACCGCCATGATGGACGATGGCGCAACTTGCTTCTCCAGCAGCAAATAACCAATTTTCATGTTCAACGTGGTCGTCTTTCCAGAACCCGGGGTGGCGAGTAAGAGAAGCGGACCATCCGTCTCATACACCGCCTGCTTTTGGACGTCATTTAATTCAACCCCCGTTTCTTGTTGCATTCTAGCGAAGAAATCCACGGTTACCCCTCCTTACATACGCCTCGACACGTTCACCTTCATCGGTGTGACGCGGATAATGATTTTGTTTCGCTACCTTGTCCGATAGTGCGCTAAATAAAGCGAAACTTCGCTCCAGCGCGCGCCACACATCCGCTTTTTCACCCGTAGCATACGTTTCGACGAGTCCTGCCCATTCTTCTTCATCGGCATACTGTTGGATGTATTTTCCACTTTTTCCGATGTTCACTCGATACGCATAATCATGGCCGATTCGCCACACGAGCATTTGCATCAACACGTCCCGTAGCTTATGCAAGTGATCGTGGGCATAGAGAATCTCATCACGCCAAAGCCCCTTCGCCACATACGTACTTAACCAATAAAACTCATTGCAACAGTCACCGTAAGAGCGCACAGTTGGGGGTGTGACCCAGTACATCCGCTCTGATGGAGGAGGAAGCGTACCGATACGCTCATCTTTATCGAGGAGCATGACGGTTAGCGTGTCCTCATCCACATACGCTTCCAATTCCGAGGCGGGGGCGATCGTCAAATCAATTCTCGTTCCATCTGTAAATAGCATGAGAAACGAATAACGCCCCCCAAGCTCTGGGGGGTATAGCTCCATATCTTCAGGCGTCTGCATAATGAGGCGCTCACCAAATACATGAAGCCAATCGTGATGCTTCGTATACGTGCTCATATCCGTGACAAAGTAGACGATATCATAGTCTTGAAATTGATCGGTTGGCGCGTTCGGGTTCGTCCTCGAACCGTTCATCCCGACCGCTCGAATGCCTGAATCCTCTTCAGCCACCTGTATAATCATGTTCATCATCTGTTCAACTGATCGCATCCGTGTACCACGTCCGTTCTGTTCAATACCTCTAGTATAACATCGAACACATTTAGGACGGAGGAGGATTCTCTTGGGATTTTTCCATTGTCTTGTGCATGTCGTGTAGCTTCAGTAGAATGAGTCCGAGCATAATAAACGTCACAAACTCAGCCGTGAAAAGTGCCACGATGGCAAGCGCAATCATGACGATAATCTCGATCGCACGGTTGTTTGAAAACATCATAAAACCTCCAATTTACAATTTATAACCAACCTGGTGAAATGCGTGCGAGGAAGTTGGATAGATGTTGGAATTGTCCGGTAAACAATAACACACCTAGCACTACAAGTAGGCCGCCGCTCACTTTTTGAATGCCAGGTAACCAGCGATTCATGCTGCTTAACCGATTAATCGATTGCGAGAAGACGAGGGACACAACGATAAACGGAATGCCTAGCCCCATTGAATAGAGCAACAACATGCCCATGCCTGCCGCCACCTCACCCGCTAACTGACTAGAAGCAATACTTAGCACCGACGCGAGAACAATGCCGACACATGGCGTCCACCCCGACGCAAACACAAGCCCAAATCCAAATGAACCGAGAAAGCTAGATGAACGTTTCGGTTTCCTAATCCGCTTTTCCGTAAACAACGCACGAATAGAAATGATGCCTGTCATCTGCAACCCGAAAATAATAATCAAAATACCACCGATCTGCTCCAACACCCCTGAATACATTGAGAAACCTTGGCCAATGAACGTCGTAGACGCTCCGAGCAACAAAAAAATGACGGTAAAGCCCATAATAAATCCAGAACTTCGAACCATGATCGTACGTCGATCCGTATGTACAGCACCATCCGCAATCGTACCGCCCGTCAACTGGGCAATGTACGCGGGCACAAGTGGAAAAATACACGGCGAGAAAAAAAGAAACCAAACCCGCCACAAACGCCAGCCCCGCCAACCCGAATGTAATCTCATCCATCCACGCACACCCCGTTTCATTATTCTTAATTTAAAGACTACACGTCCACAACTCAATGTTCAATGCATGAACCATGACGAAAGGATGACGTTTCAGCATGGTCAAGGAGCAGATCTATGCTCGCATCGTACCGGGGAATCGAAACTGCTTTCGATGCGCGAAACGCCAACACAATGTCGGCACCGATGGGTTCAAATTGTCATGGTTTTGCGGGAAAGCTTGAACCGGATGTTTCTGGGGATTCTTCTGGGGAGCAAGAGAGTCGCTCTTTTAAGTGACACATCTCCCCTTTCATACAGGGTGCTTTAAGGTGGAAACTGTCACATTTATTATTTTTAGTGACCATTCGCAAAGTTTATGTGATCATTTAGATCAAGATTGATGACTTTTGCTCGGTCAATCGTCTCAAAAATTCGTTTATGAAGCATTGAGAGGTCTCACGTCACATGTGCAAATATGCGGCGAAGAACATCACAATCTAGTGACCGAACACCTCTCCATATACAAAAAAGACGCTGTCCATTTCGACAACGCCTCTTCTCAGTTATTCTTCCGCTGATTGAACGATCACGAACCCGTCCCCTTTAAATTCCATCTGGAACGATTCGCCACTACCGCGACCGATGAACGTTCTGAAGTTAATATCGGTACGTATGTCTGGTTCTAAGTGACCGGACCAGGCGACAGTTGTGCTCGGGTCAGTCATGATTGGTTTATCTTCGTTCACACGGATTGTGAGTGGTTCGTAATGAGAGGTAATCGCAACGAGCCCGCTACCTTGTAAAACGACATAAAAGAGCCCATTCGACATCATACCTGCAACCCGGCGCATCATTTTGATGTCCCACTCTACTGAAGGCTCAAACGCTAGCAAGTCATTGCTATTGACAGCAATCGTGTCGTCCTTGAGTTCTAATATAGTCACGCGTTTTCCTTTGTCGGCAAGGTACAACTGCCCCTGACCTGTCGCTTTCATGAGCGTGCCGCCTTCGCTCGTAAATGCTTTTTTAAACATTCGACTTGTGCCGTGCTCCATCATGCGTTCACGCTCAAACTTAATGGAACCGTTGTACGACACCATTGATCCAAGCTTCGCCCACACCATTTCTTCCAAGTTCACTTCCAAGATTCTCGGCGTTTCCAGTTGAAAATAGTCATCGCTTTCATTCTCTTGCTCTGTCTGTTCAATGAATTCTTTAATCGAATATTTGCTCAACTCAACCACTCCTCAATTATTGTTCATATACCACAATGAGGGTAGTTTTACACCTGTTCTCTTCTGAAAAATACCTTCAGTTACACTTTACATATAGGGTAGCTCTTTTACGCTATCCAAAATTGTGGTGGGTATAATAGGATGGTTCTCTGCTGCTTTTTTAGTCGTAACACCTGTAAGAACGAGCACACTATTCCACTTTGATGTATTCGCCATGAGAATGTCTGTTTCTAGACGGTCCCCTACCATAAAACAAGCAGATGCAGGAAGATTTAAGGCTTCTTGAATCACTTCCGCAGCAATCGCAGACGGCTTTCCAGCAACCTCTTCAATCTTCGCACCAGTCGCTCCTTCAATAGCACCAATAATTGCTCCACAGTCTGGTATAGGCCCTGTTTCGGTAGGACACGTCCGGTCTGGATTCGTCGCGATAAACACTGCACCTCTCTCCCATGCCTGATAGGCTTGGTGCAACTTCTTATACGTAAAATCCCGATCCCAAGAAACGATAACAACATCGGCAAGTAATGGGTTGTGAGTGATCTCAATTTGCTGGCTTTGCAGTTCCTCATACAACGGCCATTCCCCGATCACCCATGCTTTTTCTCCACTTCTCATCCTTTGTTTTAAGTGAGATGCTAATATATAGTTTGAGTTGTAGATTTCGTCAATCGTCACGTCAATGTTGAAATGCTTCAGCTTTTTTTGAAAATCTGTACGAGAATATAAAGGATTATTTGATAAATAAATGACTTTGTCTCCTCGATCTTTAATATGGCGAATGGCTTCCTCAGCGCCATTAATTAACTGATTTCCTAAATAGATGGTCCCATCTAGATCAAATACATATCCCCTTTGCACAAGCTTCACTCCTGATTAATAAAGTGAATTCTTCGTTACTCGATTGGCAAGCATCTGCAACACGAGTACAACGACAATGATGAGAATCGCCATCGCTGAAGCGGTATACATCTGCCCACGTAGAATATTTTGAAACACCATCAAGCTCATTGGTGCCCAGTCAGATGGTGCTAATAAAATCGTTACACTTGTTTCTTTTATAACGGTGACAAAAACTAAAATAGAGCCTGCTGCAATTCCTGGCAACATCAGAGGCCCGACAATGGTCGTAAGGGTGAGTAACCTCGAAGCACCTAAGTTCACTGAGCTTCTTCTATATCTGAGCGAATTGCCATCATACTGCCCATCGTTGAACGAATCATATAAGGCATTCTTCGAATAGCATACGCGACAATTAGAATAAACGCCGTGCCCGTTAACTGCAGTGGAGCAGTGTTGAATGTTTGAATAAAGGCAATCCCTAAAGCAATGCCTGGTACAACTAATGGGATGGAAGCAATAAAGTCAAGCTTAGTCGCATTTTGTCTGACAACGAAATAAGACACTAATGTTGCTACGATGACGCTAATGACGAGTGCGCCTCCAGCTAAAATAATACTATTCATAATGTTATCGGTTGAACGTGTGAAAATGGTTTGATAATGCTCTAAAGTGAATCCCCTCGGCAGCAAATCTGCGCCCCACGTTGTTGCAATAGATTGCATGAATACTGATAAGACAGTGAGGACAGGAAGCAAAACGACGAGGCTTGTGAAAACAAACAATGACGTCGTCACTGCTCGGTTAGCATTTAGTTTTACTGACTTTGGCTTCCCAGACACCGTTCCATAATCTTTTCCCTTTGTAGCGAGGCGTTGCAACCAGAAGAATATTGCAGCTACCATCACCATAATGACTGTTAATATCGATGCCCCGGCCCAGTTAAAGAAACCCGATATTTCACGATATGCTTCAACAACGATTAGGTTTAGACCATCAGGGCCAAAATAATCGGTGTTCCAAAATCAGAAAAACTTACCGTAAAGATGAGCAAAGCACTCGAAATCATTCCGGGTAGGGCCAATGGCAACGTCACAAATAACATCGTTGACCAACTTTTGGCTCCTAAATTACGAGACGCTTCCTCGAGTGATAAATCCGCGATCTTAAATGCCGCAACCATTGGCCAAAGAGCAAACGGAAAAAAGAAAAAGACTTGCACGAGGACAATGCCTGTCATTGAATAGACATTAAAGATACTTCCTTCAGTCCCTAGAATGGAGTTGTAGATCGTTGTGACCCAACCCGTACGACCAAACATAATTATAAAACCTGCTGCCGAAATGAATGTGGGTACGATGATTGGCATGGTGCATAATGCCGCCAACGTTTTCTTAAACGGCATGGCCGTTCTAGCAAATGCATAGGCAATAGGAAAACACATCGCAATCACAATAACGGACACGAATATTGATAATAGAAGACTATTATTAAGGGCAGAGAGGTACACATTCCCGCCCGTAAATAAATCTCGATAATGTTCAAGAGAGGCGTTAGAAAGTCGTTCAAGATTCGTAGACAAAATCTCTGGATTTACAAAGGAACCTAGAATGTTTACTGGTTCACCTGTAAAACTCACAATAAAGACAGATAATAAAGGTAGGACGAGAAACAAAAAGAAAAAAACAACAACAGCCCACTTTAATAACTTTAAACTATCAAAGCCTTTGCTGCTCTTGACTTTCCTTTTCTTCGTGGGAGGTTGCGTCCCTAGTTGGGAACTCATAAGAGCAACACCCTCTCCTCTGGAATGTGTAAGTACACGTGTGCACCTTGTTCAAAGACAGCAAGTCCAGGTTGAAAATCTTGTTCAACGACAATGTTTGAGCCGCCAACATTAACATCGTAGCGTACACTGGGCCCAAAATACGTACTCATCGTCACATTCCCTTTAAGGATATTCTGTTCCCTATTCGGTTTTTGTAATAGTTCGACTCCTTCAGGACGAATGAGCAGCTTCGATTCCTTCTTTGTAACTGGAAAGCTTGTTTGCACAATAAAATCATCATTTACTTTTAGTTTCTGACCCTCGACTTGAACAGCGTCATAGATGTTCGAAGAGCCAACAAAATCTGCAACAAATGGCGTTAACGGTTTGCCATAAAGTTCTGTTGGACTAGCCTGCTGGATGATTTCTCCATCTTTCATGACGGCAATACGATCGGCCATACTCATCGCTTCTTCTTGGTCGTGCGTAACAAATATAGTAGTGATTCCTACTTCTTGCTGAATTTTTCGAATGGTTGTTCTCATTGTATTGCGTAATTTCTTGTCTAAATTCGATAGAGGCTCGTCCATGAGCAGGACTGCAGGCTCCATGACGAGCGCTCTGGCTAATGCGACTCGTTGTTGCTGACCTCCAGATAATTCGCCAACGCCTCTATTCGCATAGTCTTCTAGTTCTACAGTTTTTAAAGCTTCCATAACTTTCTCATGAATATCTTGAGTTGTTTTCCAAATTTCTTACTCATCAACCTTCCGAAGCTCTTCACACGATTACCAACCGACCCTTTGTACAGGTCTCTTACCGTCAAACTATAGGCAACATTCTCAAACACATTGTAATGAGGAAATAGCGCATAACTTTGAAAAACCATTCCGCAATTCCGACGGTTGGCAGCCACATCGTTCACACGCTTGTCTCCGATAAAAATATCTCCTTCTGTTATATCTTCAAATCCAGCAATACAGCGCATTGTCGTTGTTTTACCACACCCCGAAGGGCCAAGGAGAGCATAAAACTCTCCTT
Organism: Geomicrobium sp. JCM 19039; assembly: GCF_000698145.1. GTDB lineage: Bacteria > Bacillota > Bacilli > Bacillales > Marinococcaceae > Geomicrobium_A. Next base: position 64,761 of record NZ_BAXB01000001.1, on the reverse strand, counting down.
CTTGAATGTCTAGGTCTACACCTTTTAGTGCTGGAACATCATTGTATTGCTTCACAAGACCTTTTACAGTTACAGACCCCATTGTTATCCACTCTCTTTCACTCTAGTATCTCTGTTGCCATTCATTTCTCGCTTCATCATAATTTTCAATCACCCAGTCAACATCGAGTTCCATGGCGTGGTCTTCCAGCACTTCCGCATTTAATGGGGTTTGTGACTCTACATCTGGATGTAGAGGGATGTGACCCCAATCTGCTTTGATCTGCTGACCTTCTTCGGACAACAGAAACTCAATAAATAACTCTCCGCCTTCAGGGTTTGGACCACCTGCTATAAGTGAAGCTGGGTTCACAAGTACCGGTGTGGACTCAGGAACGTGGAAATCAATTGATTCTCCACGATCTTTCATTTGGTACGCCATGAAATCAAAGCCAATGCCAATAGAAGCTTCACCTGAGGCAGCTGCTTGGTTGGCGCTAAACCTGAGTCTGGCATGGCACTCATCTGTTGAACAAGTTCGTCAAAGTATGCCCATCCCTCTTCCTCACCCATCTCTAGCAATTGACTCAATACAAGGAGTGTCGCTGTTCCGGATGCTGCTGGGTTCGGCATTTGCAACTCCCCTTCCCAGCGTGGGTCGAGAAGGTCTTCCCACGTTTGTGGCAATTCATCTTCTGAAACCAAATCAGGGTTGTATGCAAAACCTAGCGCAAACAATTCAATGCCTGTATACATCCAATCTTCCTGCCTCATTTTAATATCATTCTCGTAAACTTCCCAATCGCTAGCGGCTTCAGGTTGATAGGCTTCTAATATGCCCATGTCTATCGCAGACTCGAATGGCATAAATCCTCCACCGCCGTACCAGACATCCGCTTGTGGATTATCACTTTCTGCAAGCATTTGATTTACGAGGACGTTTGTTCCTGCATATTCAACATTTACCGTTCCTCCATACTCAGCTTCAAACGCTTCTGCCAATTCCGCCGACATATCAGGAGTTTCTGGAGAATACAATGTGATCGTTCCTACATCATCGCCGCCGCTGCCATCACCACACGCAGATAAAATAAAAAGCGAACTCACTCCTGTTATAAACATCGAACTCTTCAACTGTTTCAATGCACTTCCCCCTCGTATAGAATTTTCGACAAAAGAAATAAAGAAAGACGACCACAACAAACAGAAAGGCTCTCCGCCTTGCATGTTTGTTAGGGTCGTCTCATTTATTATCTCTTCCCTATATTCTATTGTCGTATATGAAAGCCCTTACACTTTCATCGTATTAAACAGTTTATAATACCTTTACAATTCCGTCAATATTCAATTATTTTATATTATTAACTGCAAGTTTCGCCTCTCTATGATGTTAAACACCTAAATTCCACAAATCTGCTTCTCCAGTTGATACCGCTAGAACACCTGCTTCAAGCGCTTCGTGAACTTCCTGTTCACGGTCAACGAGACCACCTGCAATGATCGGAAGTTTACTAGATTCCAAAAATTGATGAATTACCTTGGGGATAATTCCTGGCAACACTTCAATCGCATCAGGTTGAGAGTCCTTGGTCATTGTAATTCCTTTTTGTACGGCATTGCGATCAATAATGAAAAGTCTTTGTATCGTTAAAAGGTTTTGCTTTTTTGCAAGCTTTATGAGAAAGCTTTTTGTCGTTATGATACCTGTTGGTTTTACTTGTTTCGCAATATAATCAATCGCACTTTTATCGTTTGCAAGTCCGTCTATAAAATCTAAGTGCACAAACACATGCATTCCCGTGCTCTTTAGACGTTCCACATAAGATGGCAACACCATAATATCTCCAGTGAGTAGAAACGCCACATTCGACTCACTTCTGATCGCAACGTCAAGTTTATCCTCTGAGCTGATCGCTGCAATGACTTGAGATTGTACAATATCGTTAAGATATCTCGTCGTTTTCTTCATACTAAACCCCTCTCCCTTATCACTTCCATCTTCTCCCTACTCCCGATTTTGAAAGAATCCTGCCATAATGAGCAGGCCGCTCGCAACGAGAAGAAATGCCGATGTGCCTTCTACGTGAAAATAAGTGCTGTTAGGCAAAAATCCGACATAGGGCATGAGGTAAATGGCAATAAAGACGAGCGCCCCAAACCAGGCGATGTAAGAAAATAGACGGATTTTGAACTTTCGAACGTCGATAAAGATCAGACTTAAGAAGACGCCTACGAACAGTTGTAAAATCGATGCTGTTGTAATGAGTGCGACCACATCAAAGCTTATTTCTGATTGCTCTCTTACGGAAGCTAAGATTTCGGTGTACACAGCGAAGAAAATGATGATGAGAACGAGTACTCCTACACTATACACATGTCGCATAATTTAACTCCTCCTCATTTGATAATGTAAAACGAAAAATAAGATGGACACGATCGCCATAAGTGTGGCTAATGTGAACCAAGCGACTTGGAAACTGCCGGTCACATCGGTGATGAGTCCGAATAGTGGTGGACCAAGGATCACTCCCCAAGCTCCGAAGCTCGTCGTAAACCCGCTCGCTAAGCCGCTTTGTTCTTTCGGCACAACTTCGGTTGCAGCATTGAGCCAGATGCCGTTATAGCCTGCGATTGAAAAGCCAAATAGGATAACTGTAGTAACGAGCAATATAACTGGAGGTTCTGCAGGCAACACTCCCATAACGAGCGCACAGCCTGCTGAAATGATTGCGATGATACAAAGGATAATGAAACGATTGCCATGAAAGAGTTTGTCACTAACGATTCCCCAGATGATGCGACCCGAGGAGCCGCTAATTTCTGAGATGACGAGCAACATGCCGGCAAGAACGAGTGGAATGAGCAAAATTTGATTCGTATATAAGATGAGATAAGTGTTCAATGACATTTGCCCCGCACTCAATGTGCCTGCGCCAACTGTGATGAGTAGCAAATGACGGTTTTTCCCGACAGCGGCCATCTGTTTCCACATTCCTGTGCTCGTCGCAAGTTTCTCTTTAGGCGGATCTCGATAAAATAGATACGCAATCGTGCCTCCGATGATTAAAACTGCGGCAGAAATGAACAGCACCGGTCGCCACCCGAACTGATCAGAAAGCGGGACGAGAAGGAATGCAGCGAGTGCAGAACCGGCAGTCACGCCCATTTGCTTAATGCCCATCGCTGTGCCGCGATTGGTCGTTTCAAACCAGTCGAGTATTCCTCGGGTCGAAACGGGGTGATACGCTCCGTAACCAATTCCACCAATTGCCATAAAAGCGAGAAGTAATATGAAATGAAACGTGACCGATACGAGCATGAAGCTAATGCCAAGCGTAAGACTAAGAACAAGGATCAGCCTCTTTGTCCCTACACGGTCAACGAGTATTCCGAAAGGAATCGAAGCAACAAATTGACCGAAGAACAGCGCCGCTGGGAGCATGCCAATCTGGGCATTCGTTAAGTGAAGGGAATCGCCGATGAATACACCGAGCGGTGAGACACTTCTCCCTATAAATGCAATTAAGATTTGACCGATAAATAACCAGACGAGCATTCGCCACGGGTTCATAGCCGTAGGTCCTGATCCCATTCGCTTTTCTCCTCATTAAAACAAACAAAGGTCATTGTCTCTTCGCGTTGTTCTTTCCCGACGGTATTCACGGAAATGTGCTCTACGTCAATACGCCTTACGACTACTAGGTAACCGTTTGCCCGGTGATCATTCTCCCCACACTCACCCCCTCGCCCGACCGGCTCGGCTGGCTCATCAAACCCGCTCATCACGTACTGTTTTACGATTTGTGGACGACCTGCAACATAGTTGTCTCTTCGAATGACGTTCACGTACGGTCCCCCTCAAAATAATAGTGATGATGATATTTACAGTTTTCATTCCACAACGACGAACACCGTGGGCAATGGGTATGGTTCATATACGTTTGAATGGTGTGCTCGGATTTACATGCCCCACAATAAATGGCACGTTCATCGCGTTCGTCTGTTGCCCACGTGCGCCGCCGGTGCGACTCATTCTCTTCATGACAATGTATACACGGATAATACCGACCACAACATGCAAATTTTATTGCAATAATATCTGTTGGCCCGTCGTAATGAACACATCTCGTCTCTTCATCTAATACTTGCCCGTGAATGTGAATCATCGCTCATTAATGTCCGTTTGCTTTAATGTCGCATACACAATAAACACATAATCATTTTGTTGGATAAGGCTTTGAATGTGATCTTCCTCATACCATGCCTCAACGACTTGGCTAGAATCAAACCTTGCGAACAGCGGGCTTTTCTCCCCTGTCTGCTTAATCTCTGGGGCGTATACGGTCGACAACCCTTGCACACTGTCAAGTGGTTGTTCCATCGTTGAATTGACTGAAGTCACTCCGTAGTGGCCATTTTCTAACCACCGGATCATCAATTCAACCTCTTGCTCATCCCCTACTGTTGTCGTGTTGTAACCGATCATGAGGTCTTCAAGTTCGAATGGGTTCTCCCTAATTCCTGTTGAGACATTGCTTTCATCCACTTGCTCACCTTCTATGTACACTTCATAGGATACTTCCATTCCAGTAATATCCTCACGAAGATCTTCCCCAGCAAAAAACGCATAGCCGTCAAGAATAAGTGGCATGAATTGCTTCTCATCATCTGTTTGCTCCCGCACTTCCACAATTTCTTCAGATCCCGAATCTCCACATGCAACGAGCAACATGAGCAATACGGGCAAACCAATTCGCTTCATCGGGTCGTTCCTCCTGTATGTATCGTTCTATTGTTCTAATTATTCCGATATATTCATCATACAATGCTTTACGATTGAAAGAAACCTTTGCACGTCTTCAACCATCATGATACACTTAATTGACCATTTTAGTATTTTGGTCATTTTTAGATGGAAAGAAGTGGCGGTCTGTGATTACTAATAAACGTCAATCCATTAAAGAGGCGGCGAAACACGCATTTTCTCTATTTGGATACAAAGGGTCTACGGTCGCACATGTTGCGAAAGTCGCGCACGTCGGCAAAGGGACGATTTACACGGAATTCAAAAACAAAGAAGAGCTGTTTGAAGCCGTCATGGACGACTTACTTGCTGACTTTAAAGACCTGTTTGACAGTGTATTACAGCACGATGGTCCGACTCTTCATACGTTACACAAAGCGCTCTACGGCGTGATGCAATATCGCAAAGAACATAAATTGTTGGCGCAACTGACAGAGGAAGTAAACATATACGGAACACACGAAGCGGTTCAAGCCATTGCTCGTGTCGAACAATTTATTTTATCGACGCTAGAACAAGCGGTCGAACGAGGCGCAGAAAAGGGGCGGCTTCGCATCGCTGACGCGAAGATTACGGCGTTCACGATTTATAAATTGTATATGGCGTTTATCGTCGATTGGGAGCAAAAAGAAACACCCCTTACTGAACAAGAATTGTATGATGTATTTCGGAACCATATTTTTGATGGCATCGCGATCCAATAAGCGTAGCGATGTTTCTTTTTTACAATAAAATGACCATATTAATAATTCGGTCATTTGGTTTTAGGAGGAAATACATTGCGAGGATATATAGATGAATGGCGAGCCATTCTTTCGGATAAAAAGATGAGCATCGGAATTCTTGGCATTATGGTCATTCCCGTCTTATACGGGGCGCTGTTATTGTGGGCGTTTTGGGACCCATACGGGGAGATCGAAAATCTGCCTGTTGCGATTGTGAATGAGGATGCGGGGGCACAGATTGATGAGGAACATGTAAATGCAGGAGAAGAATTTGTTGATACGCTACTGGAGAATGAAGATTTCCAATGGGAAGTGACCGATTCCCGGCATGCGGAACGTGGACTCCAGGATTTTGACTATTATTTTTACGTTCACATCCCTACTGATTTCTCTAAAAATGTGACGAGCATTCGTGATGAAACGCCTGAACAAGGGGTGATCCACTACAACATTAACGAGGACATGAGTTTTGTCGGTGGGCAACTCGGTTCGGGAGCAGTCGATGAGATGGAGCAAGAGCTCCAGCGTACACTGACGGAAACGTATGTAGACGTTGCTGATGACGCGTACAGTACGCTAACAGAAGCGGTTGCTGACTTGCGAGACGGCGCAGAAGAGATTGCTGACGGTACGACGCGGGCTTTTGAAAATATGGAAACGCTCGTAAGTGGGCTGGATGACTTGGAGTCAGGATCAGAAGAGTTGGAAACAGGGCTACACGAAGCGTCAGCCGGCGTTTCACAGCTTCACCAAGAGGTAAACAAGCTGATTGAGCGGTATGAGTCGAGCGAAGAAGTGGACCAGATTGGCAATCGACTGGATGAGTTGGAGCGAGAGACCGCACAAGCGATCGGTTATTTGGAAAGCGAGTCGTTCAACGATGTGGTGCGCGCGGTCGCTAATCTTGAAACGACGTGGCAACAAACGAGAAGCACACTTAGTGACGCTCAACAGACGTGGAATGAATGGGAAGAACAGCTAGAAAGCAGTCAAAGTTCCATTGAAACTGCGGCAGAGGTGCTTCAACAAGTGGAGGATGTGAACGAGAGTGTACAGCTTGTTGGTGATACGGTCGATGAGCAGCTTCAATCGATCGAGGATCGACTTGACGCGTGCGAAGAGCAGGCGGTATGTGAGGAATTGGAAGATGTTCACGCTTCCTTGCAATCGTTATCCAATGAATTGGAGGAACGCACGGACCGTGTCGATACACTTACAACAGATGTTGAACAAATGTATGCCGATGCCTCATCAACGCTCTCTGAAGGCAGAGCTGAAATTGAACAATGGATCGCTGACGTGAATGCGAGTTTCGATGCTTTGGCGTCTTCATTGCCAGACGGGTTAGGCACAGGCGGTTTTGATGAATTTGAAACGGTAGAAGATTTAACGACCACTCTTTACAATTTGCAATCCGCTCTCCAACAAACCGATGACCTTGTCCGTACGATTGAAGACACATTTTCTGAAGCAGCGTACGCAATTTCAGACCTAAATGACGGTATGGAGCAGCTTGATGACGGGGCGTCCGAACTCCACACAGGTGTGCAGGGTGCGTACACCGGTAGTGACGAGATTCGCGAAGGCATTCTTGATTTAGATGACGGTGCACTGGAATTATATGAAAATCTCATGACGCTTAGTGACACACTGCTCGACAACCAGCTGAATGAAGAGCAGCAATCCTTGTTTCACTCACCTGTACAGTCAGCATCTGAAGAGCCTTTAAATGAATACACGTACGGGGAAGGGCTAGCCCCGTATTTCTTATCGCTTGCGTTATACGTTGGCGGTTTGACACTATCGATTATTTATCCTTTTCGCACCGCACTAGCGGACCACCAAACGAGTTGGCGTTGGTTTTCAGGAAAGCTCGGTGTCGTTTGGACCGTAGCTACCGTTCAATCGGCCGCGTTGCTTGCCGCCGTATTCTTAATGCTCGATCTAACGATCTCAAATCCGGTGTGGTTCAGCCTATCTCTCTGGTTTTCTAGCCTCAGTTTTATGGCCATCATCTTCCTGCTCGTTGCCGCACTCGACAATCCCGGGCGATTTATCGGCATCATTCTATTAATTATTCAACTCGGTGGTAGCGGTGGTTCATTCCCTGTTGAATTGGTTCCTGCTCCGTTCCAATGGGTGCACCATCTTCTTCCGATGACGTACTCGGTCTTTGGCATGAGAGCAACCGTTCATATGGACCGACCGGAACTTCTTGTAGACACTTGGCCGCTTCTCCTTATGCTTGTCATTTCTGTAGGCCTTGCGTTTCTTTACTTCTTCTTGGCTCACAAGAAGAAACAAAAACAAGAAGATGATGAGTAAAGGTAGGATCCTTATCGGTTCGGCGCGGCTCGCGCCGACAGGATGCTAGGGTTTTGGATTGGGATTGGGATTGGGATTGGGATTGGAAATGCAAAGGAAGGTTCTCTGAATCCGTTGCCACAGGGGATGGCGGCACATACGGGCAAGACGAAAGACCGTTCTGCGCGCAAGTTACCGGTAAGCATCACGTAAATCCTACGCCAAGTGCAAACTTGCGCGCAGAAAACAGAAACTTGCGCGCAGATTGGAGGGATGATTAGACACTGGGAGGTGCACGCTTCCGACACGGGTGTGCACCTATTCAACACCCATGCACGTCACACCAGTCAGGTCTGACAAGTCCGTAATATTCGTGTTATTAAGTTGCAACGGCCTTTGCTTTTTAACTTTCCACTTTAACGATCATGTTTACGAGTGACGCGCCCATACCGCGAATGCGAAGCGGTGCTGCAAATGCAGACCTAAGTTTCTGGCTGATGAGGGTTCGGGATTTATATCTTCATAAATGAGTAAGGAACGTTCGCTGAAATCCGGCTTTGTAAGCAGCGCGTTGTGCACGGCGAAGTGATTTTCTGGTGCATCGTTCACGTTCTCGATGCTAATCGTATCAATTGCAACGGCTTTGCACACAGGTAGTGACGTCCGGATAAAGTGTGCAGCCTCGACAGATAGCGCAGGGAATCCATTCGCGTACTTTACGAAATCCTCATTGCGGTATTTCCAATATCCTGTATTAAAGATCAACAGGTCTGACCTCTCCAACTGCTCCCCTGCTGCTTTTAACATATCCACAGTAATGTATTCATTTCCCCAAATTCAACATCAAACAGCAGTGGAGACTCATAAATGAAGTCTTCAATCGGCACTTGATCATTACCACGGTCGTTAGAATCATAGTGAAAAGGTGCGTCCACATGAGTTCCCGCATGCAAATACATTTTCAGTACACTTCTATACCATGGATCTCCATTCGCAATCCGTACTCTTTTGTCCACCTCTGTTTGTGGCAAACCCGGATATACCGGCATTCCATCAAAATCGAGTACGCTAATTTAACGTATTTAACTATTTATTCTCATTCCTAACTCTAAAATTCTATCCATTTATGCTGCGTCTAGTGTATACATTTATCAACATTTGTATATGATTGAGATTTTTAAAAGGTTTCATTTCCCGGGAAATGATGCGACAGCATTTTTTGACAACTTGCAACATGACATTTCGTTTCACATCCTCTAAAATGGGGAAGCTATACCATACAGAGATGCTTCCAAGGAGTGACACAGATGGATATTGTAACAATACTTGTCATAGCGATTATGGTTATTTTTATCTTTCCGATTTTCATGCGTGGCGTCGGTTGCCTTATTCGAGCATTGCCGGCGGCGTCTTGATTGCTGGTGCAATCATTTTGCTCATGATGTTATTGTGAACTCGTGATCAGTATAGGCAAGCGAACTTACACCCACCATGCATTTATATGATGGGTTTTAGGTTCGCTTGCGACTGTTCGACTACAGAAACGATATGTTATAATAAATTCAAATTGTTCTAACTTTTCTACCTTTACGAGGAGGGACTCGTGAATGAAGGTGCGATGGGTTGTTATTGGGATACTTGTGCTCATTATCGGCATCACGGTTTTCCTTTTGTTTCCAAGAACAACAACGTTTGGTGAGGAATTGCATGAAACGATTACGGCTGAGCAATTTACATCGGTTAGCATGTACGAATTGCATGACACAGACCCCATTACCGTTCAGATTGAAGGTAGTGAGAATGTTACCCGTTTTCTTCAACCATCCAGTTCTATGGAAATGGTTCAAGGGAGCGCCCCTCCAATAAATGTTTCTTACAGCTTAACGATCGTAAGCTATGATACCGGTCACACATATTCATTACTCGTGTCGGAAACAGGAATCAGTATAGAGAACAAGAACTATGAAATTGTGAGTGAGAATACGCTTTTTCAATCCATTCATGATGAGCTCGACGAAGCTGAGTAATCTTCTATGTCGGGAACACAGCAAGGAGTTACTAATTATTTAAACCCCTAAGTTAAAACTCTTTTTTACAAAACATGCATATTGCTTTTCATTACGGGCTCAGTTTATTATAATTATAATGTGAGAATCGTTATTTCCATTTCAAAATTTCATACTTATTTCAAACAAAAGAGAGGGGAATTTTTACATGGATGCAAATAGCAATAATGGTAAGTGCCCGGTGACACACGGGAGCACGACCAACCCATCAACAACTGGAACCCAAAATAAGGATTGGTGGCCAAACGCACTTAATCTTAACATTCTTCAGCAGCACGATACGAAGTCGAACCCGATGGATGAAGACTTTGATTATACAGAGGAATTTCAAAAGCTTGACTATTTCGCGCTGAAAAAAGACCTCGAAAACTTAATGACGGATAGCCAAGACTGGTGGCCTGCAGATTATGGTCATTACGGTCCGTTCTTTATTCGTATGTCTTGGCACGCTGCAGGTACGTACCGTACATTTGACGGACGTGGTGGAGGAGCGACTGGTTCTCAACGTTTTGCTCCATTAAATAGCTGGCCAGATAACGGTAACTTGGATAAAGCGCGTCGTTTGCTTTGGCCAATTAAGCAAAAGTACGGGAACAAGATCTCTTGGTCTGACCTTCTCGTACTCACAGGAAATGTAGCCATTGAATCGATGGGTGGAAAAACCGTTGGATTCGCTGGCGGTCGTCCAGACATTTGGCATCCAGAAGAAGATGTGAACTGGGGACCTGAAACGGAGTGGCTCGGCAATGACCGTTACCACGGAGATCGTGAGCTCGAGAACCCGCTTGCCGCCGTACAAATGGGTCTGATCTACGTAAACCCTGAAGGTCCAGATGGTGAACCTGATCCGCTTGGAAGCGGACGAGATATTCGCGACACATTCCGCCGCATGGGAATGACAGATGAAGAGACCGTTGCGCTTACCGCAGGTGGGCATACGTTCGGGAAATCTCACGGTGCCGGAGATGCAGACAAGCATGTCGCTGATGATCCAGAGGCTGCGCCGATGGAAGCTCTTGGTTTAGGCTGGGCTAACAGTTACGAATCAGGAAATGGTCCGTACACGATCACAAGTGGCATCGAAGGTGCATGGACACCAACACCAACGAAGTGGGACATGACGTATTTTGATCTACTTTTTGGTTACGAATGGGAACTAACGAAAAGCCCTGCAGGCGCTTACCAATGGAAAGCCGTTGATCAAAAAGAAGAAGACATGGCTCCTAGTGCTGCAGACAGTTCAAAACGCGTACCTACGATGATGACGACAGCTGATATGGCGATGCGCATGGACCCAGACTTCGAGAAGATTTGTCGTCGTTTCCACAGTAACCCTGAGGAATTTGCGGATGCATTTGCGAGTGCATGGTTCAAGCTTCTTCACCGTGACATGGGACCAAGGGATCGTTATCTTGGCCCTGAAGCACCAAAAGAAGAGTTTATTTGGCAAGATCCAATTCCATCCGTTGATTACGAATTAAGCGAGCAAGAGATCGATCAGCTAAAAGCGACGCTTCTCGATTCGGGTCTCACGATTAGTGAACTCGTCACGACGGCTTGGGCATCAGCAAGCACGTTCCGCGGCTCTGATATGCGTGGTGGAGCTAACGGTGCGAGAATTCGTCTTGCTCCTCAAAAAGACTGGGAAGTCAACGAACCAGAAAAGCTCGATAAAGTACTTTCAGTACTTGAAGGCGTGCAAAGCAAGCTCGACAAGAAAGTGAGCCTTGCTGACCTGATTGTCCTCGGTGGTTCTGCTGCTGTTGAGAAAGCAGCGAAGGATGCCGGCGTTGATATTCGCGTACCGTTCACACCAGGACGCGGAGATGCCACTCAAGAGCAAACAGACGTGGAGAACTTCGAAGTATTGGAGCCATTTGCAGACGGCTTTAGAAACTACGAGAAGAAACAATATAGCGTAAGTCCTGAGGAACTTCTCATCGACAAAGCTCAACTATTAACACTTACTGCCCCAGAGATGACCGTCCTCATCGGCGGGTTACGTGTTCTTGGCGCCAACTACGATGATACCGACCACGGAGTGTTCACAGATTCTATCGGTACACTTTCAACAGATTTCTTTACAAACTTGTTGGACATGAACATTGAGTGGAAGCCCGTTGACCACAACCTATATGAAGGTCGGGACCGCAAAACAGGCGACGTTGTTCGTACAGCAACGAGGGTAGATCTCGTCTTCGGTTCAAACTCTGTGCTTCGCGCACTTTCAGAAGTGTACGCGCAAGCAGACAATAAAGAGAAATTCGTCAATGACTTCGTTCAAGCTTGGGTGAAGATCATGGACGCTGACCGCTATGATGTGAAAGTCAGAAAAGCGACAGAAAATGTTGCAGCTGTGAAGTAAATTATAAAAACCGCCGAGCATACGGTATGCTCGGCGGTTTTTTTGGAGTTGCGCACGTTTGTATTTTGACAAATGAAATCGCCACATAACACACTCTACGTGGGAATTTCACTAACAAAAGAGACAATTCCCCCTTGCTTATCCCCACGTAGAAACCGTAAGTTCCAACATTGACGTACTTATGTTGGAATTTGGGTAGGTTTTCGGATGACAGGTGTCTAAAATCCTCACATTAGAGCGGAAGCTTTACTGTGGGCGTCCGAGATTTTTAATGAGATAGTCATAGACGAGTTCATCTGATTTATGCGTCTTTTTGTAATGATAACCTAGTTGCTTATATAATTTCTCTGCTTGACCATTGTCTTCTCTTACAGACAGCGCGGTGCTGTTTGTTGTTTTTAACGCTTCTCTTTCTGCATGTTCAATTAATTTTGTACCTAACCCTTGTCCTCGTGCCTCGGCACTGACGGATAAGAGGCCGATATAATACTCTGGACTAGGTTCTTCTTTTTCGGGAGGATCGGTCTTCCCGTTTGGATAATGTTCCCTGACATATTCCATGACTGGTTTGAAAAGGGCTTCATCTTGTTCACCTGGATAATGAACAACAATGCCATCGATACGCCCGTTATTCTCATACACATCGGTACATTGATAGCTAAAGGCGTTGGCTCCGTTTTTAAAAAAGTGGTGAATTAACTGCAGTCGTTCTTCTTCATCTGCACCACCTGTCCACCGCCGAATATGTGGCTCAAACACTACATCGACAAGGCGTGCGACTTGTTCTGCATCATCTTTGGCTGCTTTTCGAATCATGATGAGTTTCCCTGCTTTCCTATGTTTAAAAATCAGTACAATCTTATCGTACCATTGATCTGTGCAATTCAAACATCACAAATGTGCCCTTTTATTTATTCCAAAATTTAGATTAATGATAAAATGAATGTATTGACTGGACACGGAGGTATGAACATCATGCGTAGCCGCTGGGTAGCTCTAACTGTCATCGTCGTGGCGCAATTGTGTGCGTTAAGTGTTTGGTTCAGCGCTTCTGCCGTCTTGCCGAGCCTTCAAGAAGAATGGGGATTATCGGTGGACCAAGGTTGGGTTGTGACCGTTTCTGTGCAGCTCGGTTTTGCATGTGGAGCGACTGTTTCAGCACTACTCGGTCTTGCTGATCGTTACAATCCGAAACGAATTTTTATGGTCGCGAGCATTGCCTCAGGTGTTTTTAATGGACTTCTCATATTCAGCTCTACGCTCGAACTTGCGCTCGTGTTGCGCTTTCTCACCGGCTTCGTGCTCGCAGGAGTCTACCCGATTGCGATTAAACTTGTCTCTTTGTGGTTCCAAAGTTTTCGAAGCATTAGCATCGGAATTCTGATCGCGGGGTTAACACTCGGTTCAGCCCTACCTTACTTGTTGCTCGGCTTTCAAACCGATTTACTCTGGCAAACGACGATTTTGATAAGTTCTGTTCTTGCGATCATTGCCGGCTTGGCACTTTTTGTATTGCTTCCAACGAAAGAGACGAAAGCTTCGTCTTCGAAGTTTTCGTTTCGTAATATCCACTATGTAGTAAGAAACCGCAAAGTTATGTATGCCAACTATGGCTACTGGTTTCATATGTGGGAGCTGTACGCAATGTGGACGTGGCTTCCGTTTTTTCTAATGGCAAGCTTCACCAATTCTGACTCGTCTTATAGTTATTTCATCGCCTTTGTTGCCATTGGTATATTTGGTGGGATGGGTAGCTTTCTTGGCGGCGTTTGGGCGGAGAGAATGGGTAAGGTACGGTTTACCATTATTGCGATGACTACGAGTAGTATATGCGCCATTCTGATCGGCTTAACATTTCAACAGCACCCACTCCTTACAGCTCTCGTCGCCATCATTTGGGGCGCCTCGATTATTGCTGATTCTGGACAATTCTCTGCCCTCGTATCTGACTATGCTAGTCCCGAATACGTCGGGACTGCTTTAACGATGCAACTAGGCGTTGGCTTTTTACTAACAGCAGTATCCATTTATCTTGTCTCTGTATTCGTTCCTGTAATTGGCTGGGGAGCGGTGTTCTTAATCATCTCGATCGGTCCTTTGCTCGGCGTTTTTGCCATGCTCCGCCTTGAAAAAATGACCCAATCCACGTAACTGCATCGCTTGACAATACTGAAAATGAGCGTAATAGTTATAATTGCAAGACATTTATGACACTATTTCGAAAATGGAGGGGTCGTTTTGAACTATCATAAGGCAAGACCGAAGCTGTATGTGATGGATAACGGAAGATTGTCCATGGATGCCAATCTATTAATTGCCGGCAGTAATCAAGCAACAAACGCTGAACCTAGCAAGCCTAACGAAATGGTGAAGTTCCCAATTTATACAGTTTTGATTGATCATCCCGAAGGAAAAATTCTATTCGATACGGCATGCAACCCTGATTCTATGGGTTCAGAAGGTCGTTGGCCTGATGCTGTTCAAGTCGGCTTTCCTTTAGATCAACCTGAAGAATGCTATTTACCTCATCGTTTAGAGCAGTTAGGTGTGCGACCGGAAGACATCTCGTTTGTCGTATGTTCGCATTTGCATATGGATCATGCCGGCTGCTTGGAATTGTTCACTCGTGCGAAGATCATCGTGCATCGAGATGAATTGAACGGAGCGCTAAACGTTTATGCTCATCGATAAAGCTCAGGAGCTTATATATGGGATGACATCGATGCCTGGATGAAAAACGGTCTCATGTGGGAGCCAATCGAACCCGACAAAGCATCAATCAAACTGGCAGAAGGTGTTGAAGTGTTGAACTTCGGTAGTGGACATGCCTGGGGAATGCTCGGCTTGCAAGTAGAGCTAGAAGAGAAAGGCACCATCATATTAGCATCTGACGCTTTATATACAAAAGACAGTGCTGGACCACCATTACGCCCGCCAGGCATTATTTATGACAGCATCGGTTGGCAAAAGACGGCAAATTACATTAAAGCGTTAGCTAAAGATCGTGATGCAGATATTTGGTACGGACATGACGCCAATCAATTTGAAGCATTCCGCAAATCAACCGATGGCTACTATGAATAAGGAGGATTCATTTATGGTCAAGTGTAAAGCCGCCGTGTTATATGAAAGCGGTTACGATATGCCATACGCCAAGTCAGAGCCGCTAAAGATTGAGACCGTCACACTGGCAAGCCCCGGGCCAAACGAACTGTTAATTCAAGTGCGCGCCGCCGGTCTTTGCCACTCCGACCTATCTGTCATTAACGGCAGTCGCAAGCGGCAAACGCCGATGGTTCTCGGTCACGAAGCTGCCGGTGTCGTCACAGAAGTTGGGGAAAACGTTACTGGTTTTGACGTTGGAGATCACGTCGTATGCGCGTTCGTCCCAAGTTGCGGACAATGCCTTCCGTGCAAAGAGGGCCGGCCAGCACTTTGTGAACCTGGCGCAGCATCCAATAACGCCGGTGAAATGTTCTCCGGTGGCACACGCATCCAAAAAGAAGACGGTACCGATGTGTATTCGCATATTGGCATTTCCGGATTCTCCGAATACAGTATCGTGTCCACCAATTCGGCAATCAAGATCGACCCCGACCTTCCTTTTGACCAAGCCGCCCTGTTCGGATGTGCCGTCATTACTGGTCTTGGCGCTGTCATCAACACAGCTGCAGTAAAGCCAGGCACAGATGTCGCCGTCGTTGGGCTAGGTGGAATCGGCATGAATGCGGTGCTCGGGTCGGTATTAGCAGGTGCAAAAAGCATCATCGCTGTTGACTTGAACGAGGAGAAGCTCGCACATGCCAAAGAGCTTGGTGCCACGGCTGTATACAACGCATCCGACGATGGTGTAGTGAAGCAAATAAAAGCTGATACCGCTGGCGGCGTCCATTATGCCTTTGAGACTGCCGGTGTTGTGCCTGCAATGAAAACGGCGTACAACATCACTCGGCGCGGCGGTACGACGATTACAAGTGGTTTGCCAGATCCTAAAGATGAATTCTCGTTTCCGCAAGTCGTTTTAACTGCCGAAGAGCGGACAATTAAAGGATCGTACTTAGGAAGCTGCGTACCTACCCGAGATATTCCAAGGTATATTTCTTTGTTTAAACAAGGCAAATTACCTGTCGACCAACTCATTGGCGAGAAGATTGCACTCGAAGATATCAATGAAGGTTTTGACCGGCTTCACGCTGGCAAATCACAGCGCATTATCGTTGAGTTCCCTGCAACGTGAGTAAAGCGACCCACAGTTGTGGGTCGCTTTACTCATCGGATGGAAATACAAGTACCGCAACGGGCCTCACTAGAGCTAAGAGCGGGTAGACTGCCTCTCCTACGCTTCCCACTCAAACTCAATGGTTTGTGCCGAACGATTGGCCATCTCCTCATCGAATAGTGTGCCGACAAGGTGCAAGCTCATGTGAATGCCCGAAGAAACACCTCCGCTCGTAACGACCGATCCTTCATCAACTTAGCGGACACCTGTTTTCACTTGCACATTTGGAAACATTTGTTTGAGCCATTTTGCTGCGACACGGTTTGTTGTCGCACTTCGTCCTTCTAACAACCCCGCCTTTGCCAAAAAGAAAGCGCCCGTACAAACAGATGCTACTTTCTTCTCTTTATGGCTGGCAATCCAATCGACGGTTTCTTCATCGGCTAACCCACGTTGAATCGCTTTTAATGGGCCTCCAGGTACGATTAGAAGATCAAAATCCGGGCACGTATTGAAAGAAAAGTCAGGCGTGACGTTTAATCCATTGTGCACTTCAATGGCTGCCCCATCTTTTGATACCGTGCGCACTCGGAAAGGCTTACGTTTTAAGCGATTCGTGAAAAGCTTCTCCACATCGGCTTCAGCATAGGTCGATAAATTAAACACTTCATAAGGGCCCGCAAAATCTAAAGCATCCACATCATCAAACAGCAAAATAACGACGTTGATCTCTTTCATGTTCATCACCTCTTTAAATCAATATACCCCATATAGGTATATTGAGCAACAAGAACGAAACTTTAAAATTGCCCGATCATACTTAAGATGAGCGCAACAAAACTTGGTAAGCTAAAGAGAAATACGCGTGTAGACCAATTTGTTTTTAGGTTTCGCTCACTTGTTGTTTCACGGGTAAAACTCTCCCCCGGCGCCGCTTTTACTTGGAAAGCACCCGAGATAATACCGCCTAAAATGATGCCACCGATACCCATTACACCGAGTGGTACGATGAGCCATTCGATTTGTTGAAAATAAATATAGGACAGATAAATGACGGCCGATAGGAACAACCCTAATCCAAACGAAATCATTGTAGACCTCCCGTTTCGAACTATAATACTCTCATGATCGTATAAGTGAGGCATGCACCCATAATGATGATGAGTACGATATTTCCTTTGATTACCCGTTCAGGGATCCCCTCCTTGACGCTTCATCTTGATCATCTGGAAAACGGCAATCCTGCAATAGGTAATTGAAATGAGCAAAACAACATAGGCGACAAGCTGCGCGTAAGGGGTAAACAACTCGATGATTATCCCTAATAAAACTAGCGTGATAATGACTATATAAGCTGAACGAAAGAATTTCTTCAAGAACTAATGGTACGCTTAGAAAAGTGGAAACTGTGCTCGAGCTGCGGACGAACTGTTCTGGAGTTGGGGGAATCGTAGGATAAACGATCTATTCTCATAAACTAGGGAATAGAATGAGCAAACTCGGTAACTGATTACAAGATACCTGTACATCCTCGCCCTGAAGTACCCACAAGCTGTAGGCGGGAGCCGCGACGAACCGAGTACGGTTTCGTTTCGGCCCGGCGGGGCCGACGTGTCGTTGGCACTACAGCTTGGAATCTGCGCGCAAGTTGGAACAAACTGCGCGCAAGTTTGGTGATATCGGCGCTAACATCGGTGAAAAGCGCAAACTTGCGCGCAGATGGGGGAAACTAGCGCGCAGAATGGCATCCAGCACCGCGCTACCCCTCCAACCCAACAGTGCAAGTCAAGAAAATGTTACGTTCATTCTATATAGAAACGCATAATAGAAAAACGGGTGATGATGAAATTCTCTCTTGATGAAATGTCTAAAGCGCTCATTTAACATTTGTATAGAATTCACCATCTATGAGTATGTGTTCTAATTTTCTTGAATTTCAATAAACGACGCCACCTAATATTTCGATGCTTCTTCGTGAAAATGTTCCTGCAGCCATTCCCCTTCCGTTATAAAAAACTGCCGTACTTCATCAATGTTTTGTGGCGGTGTGTCTACCCATTGGAGGAGCGTATCGAGTGTTGACTGTTTCTCTGGAAAATATGTGATGACGACCTCGGCTTGTTCATGTAGTTTTGTTGTCCAGATTTGAGAACGAGCTTTAACCATGGAATAGTATGTGCGTATGAGTTTCTTTGAGAAACTGTGCACGATGCGTGGCAATTCCTGTTTTGAAGCGGTATGTAGCCTGTTCTTCACACGTTGGAGTGATGCCCCGATATCCCCATTAAAACGTATGGCCAGTTGTGGTGTGAGCGCATACGGTCCAAAATGATCCCCGAGGTCGTCGCCATACACATTGACACTCATTTCCTTAATAAAGGCTTGTTCTTCGTACGTAGATGGGTCCATCACTTCATCATATTGCGCAAGGGAAAACCCTATATCACGAACGAGCTGCTTGTAATCATCGGACAACTGTTTCTCTAACTTCCTCAGATGTTCGTTCTCTTTTTCGGTAAGTGCTCTAGTAAACACTACGATAAGATCAAGGTCAGATGTGACGGGTGTTGCATCCCCTCTCGCCACGCTTCCATACACGTAGATGCTGTGTACTTGCTCTTTGAATTGCTTGGACAACCGCTGAACTGAATCTTCTATACAACCCTCGTAATGAGATGAAATACACTGTTTTGATACGTCACTCACGATATACCCGTCATGATTCAGTCCATACCCTCTTTTAATTTTTTTCATTGTGCTCTCCTTTTTAAAGCGAAGTTCTTGCTTTCACAATAAGAAAATGTGGATGAGTGTTCAAATATTGGTACGCACGTTCATGAGTTTCTTTCATTTCTTCTAACGGTTGAGGTTCAATAAGTGACTCTAATCGAAAAAACTGAGTCGTATCATGAATGATCTGTTGCATTGGTCTACGATAAAAGCTGACATCAACTGTAATCGACGGCTTTTCCCACGTGTCTGTTAGCAACGTCGTATCAAAATAATTCGTGCTCTCGAACTTCGTAAAGTCCATAAACGGATGGTGAACAGAAAATATGAGTGTTCCGTTCGGTTTTAGGATCCGTCGGAATTCGGAAAACGTCGGCGTCCACTCTTCCACATAATGAAGAGTCAATGAACTGATAATGATGTCGAATGTATGATCAAGAAGCGGGAGCTCTTCTTTAAGGTCATGACAAAGAAACGTAGCGCCACCTACACGTTCTTCGGCAGCATTCACCATCTCAGGGCTCACATCAATGCCGGTCACAACCGCTCCAAGGTCCGTCAACTGAGAGGCGTACCATCCAGCTGAACACCCGGCATCGAGTACACGTTTGCCTTCAAGGCAGTTTGGAAGTGCTGCCATCATCGCCGGCCGCTCATAAAGAGCATTATACGGACTCGTTTGATCAATATCAGATTGATACGTGGTTGCGAGTCGATCAAAGACCGCTTTTGGTTCGTGCTTCATAGGAACCTCCTGTCTAAACGAGTGTTAGCCAACGGCGAAACAAATGTGCAGCCCAGCTTTGCGCCTCTGCTAGATCACTCCCATCAATTTTTTCTACACGTCGGTTTTGCTGTCCAAAATGTTCGACCCACTCACTAGCAATGCGGGCATTCACTTCTGGATGGAACTGCAACGCATACGTTTTGCTTCCAATCCGAAAAGCTTGTTGTTCACATACATCTCCGCTACAGAGCTGCAAAGCCTCTGTAGGTAGCGAAAATACATCTTCATGATACTGCATAAACTTCATTCGTTTCGGCAAATCAAAAAATAACGGATCTGAATTCGCACTTGAAGTTTTATGTAGCAACGTTAATCCAAATTCCTTTGTTGGCATACGGGTAATCGAAGCCGAGAAAGCACTAGCAATCATTTGTCCACCCAAACATATACCTAGAATAGGTTTGCTTTTTTCATGAAACATTCGTATTAGCTGTTGAGTGCTTTCTATAAATGAATAGAGCGCTTTATCGTTAACACTCATCTCTCCCCCTAGAACGATGAGCGCTGTAAATCCGGCATCACTCGTTGGCGGCACCTCGCCTCGCTCAATTTGAATGGACGTATACGGAATCTGCTCTTCTACTATATACGTTTCTAAATCGCCTAACGGAGAAATATTGCTCGGTTGAATTACGAGTACAGTCAATGGATGTTCTCCTCTCTACGGTGACAGTCTTTTTTATCGTATCACGTTTTTCTGGAGAATTTAATGAACTGTCAGATTTTTATATGCAAAAGAAGGGTAGAGAATGTTGCCCGAGTGCTCGAACTGCCAACGTTTCCAGTTTTAGGGTTCGTCTGTCCTTAAACGGCACTTTTGACGTAGCTATGCACCAATAACGAGTATCGATCACCTTCCACTCTTGCTCATTCCACCGAAAATTGTGCAAAACAAAAAACTCCTAAAAGGCACTATGGCCTCTATAGGAGTTCTATACCGTCTCTGCCGCTTCTGCTTGGAACGCGTCTAACAGCGAGCGTACTTCGCCAGTTGAGTTGGAGTTCATGAGTTGGTTGCGCAAGTCGCTGGCACCACGGAAATCACGCACGTATATTTTGAAGAAGCGATGCAACGGCTTGAACGCTCGTGATTCAACTTGATGATATTTATCGTGTAAATCAAGTTGTAGACGCAACAGGTCGAGCAATTCTTCGCTCGTATGCTCTCTCGGTTCTTTTTCGAAGGCAAATGGGTTTGTGAAGATGCCTCGACCAATCATGACACCATCTACACCGTATTTTTCAACGAGTTCTAATCCGACTTGTCGATTCGGAATATCTCCGTTAATGGTGAGTAACGTGTCTGGTGCAATTTCATCTCGAAGCTTCTTGATCTCAGGGATGAGCTCCCAATGTGCTTCGACTTTACTCATTTCTTTCTTTGTTCGTAAATGAATGGATAAGTTCGCAATGTCTTGTTTTAGGACGTGGGTTAGCCAGTCCCGCCACTCGTCGACATACGTGTACCCGAGCCGCGTTTTCACACTGACTGGAAGCCTCCTGCTTTCGCTGCCTGAATAAGTTCAGCCACTACATCCGGACGACGAATGAGGCCGCTCCCTTTTCCATTACCTGCAACATTTTGCACGGGGCAACCCATATTTAAATCGATGCCGCGAAAACCTTCTTCTGCCATGCCAATACTCATTTGCTCAAAGAGCTCAGGCTTATCTCCCCATATATGCGCAACCATCGGCTGCTCATCTTCAGTAAACGTCAACCGTCCACGGACGCTTTGCTTCCCTTCCGGATGGCAGTAGCTTTCAGAGTTCGTAAACTCCGTAAAAAACACATCCGGCCTTGCTGCTTCACTCACGACGTGACGGAATACAACATCAGTCACATCTTCCATAGGCGCAAGGATGAAAAACGGCCGTGGCAATTCACGCCAGAAATTGTCTTTCATACTCATCTCTTTCCTTTCGTAACGGTAGTGCTCTATATTTAGACTTCTCTTTTATATAACTATATTTCTTGCCCGCATTATTGTACCATATCAGGTGCTAGGATTCACGGATTGGTTAAGCTCTCCGTTTACCGTCAGTAACTATATCGCTAGTTTGAAGAGAAACACCAGAATTAAAAACCTTCAAACTAAACCCATCACCAAAAGGATCGTTTTCCCAACCAATTTCCACCGCATTCTTAAATCATAAAGCTAATTCCAATAACAATACTAACGACAATTGCGAAAAAGAGTACGTACCGAATGGCGCTTTGCTTCGTTGTCATCGCTCGTTTTTTCGTTCGCGACGGTACAATCGGAATAAAGATCATCGCTAATATAAAAATTGTGGCCGCAACCGTTACGATTTGCAACAAGTCAATGTTCATGTCAAGCACCCAAAATAATCCGAACGCGATCGGGATTCCAAGCGCAATTCCCCCGCTGCTTTTAGTACGTGTACACCATATTCTTTGGCACTCATTCGAACACCCTCTCCATTCAACTGAGAAATTCTTATACTTACACGTACCCCAAATGAATTCAAAATAATCTGACATTAGTTTTTCTCGTATATACCGAATATATATTGCATTTGAGGTGTGCAGATGTCTGTTCAACTCTTCATACTCGGACAGATAATGGAAAGCGACACATATCCTTATGAGTTAAAGAAAAAACTATCCGAGCCGATTCCCCTTGATCGTTTTGGCGGAATAACGGAGAGCAAATTGTATTATCACTTCAAATCAATAGAGAAAAAAGGATTCGTTGCACGTACTGAGGTTGTGAAGGAAGAAAATCGGCCTGATAAGCAGCTTTTTCAAATTACGGAGCAAGGAAGACACTCGTTGCCGAAACAAATTTATGATCAGAGAGACAGAACACTCGCGACTTTAGTCGTGAAATGAATGGCTCTCCGTTTTGAATTATCAGACGTTTCAATCCATTCATGGTATACTGAACATAAGAATATATGTTCCCAGAATGGAGGTTCGCTATGTTGACGTACAAAGGCATTCAGTTTCGGTTGTACCCCAATCTAAAGCAACAAGAACAAATTGCTCAGACAATTGGCTGCTGCCGGTTCGTCTACAACCATTTCCGTGCCTCCTGGGAGCACACTTACACCGAAACCGGCAAAGGCCTTACCTACAAGGCGTGTGCGAATGCATTGCCCTTGCTAAAGGGTGACGTTCCTTTTTTAAAGGACGTGGACAGTACCGCTTTGCAAAAATCTGTGTGGTCGCTTGCCGATGCCTACCGACGATTCTACGCAAAGCTAGGCAAGTACCCACGGTTTAAGAGTAAGCGAAATCCTGTGCAATCGTACACGACGGCCATCCAAGGAAAAGCCCAAGTATTTACTAACACGGTCACGAACAACCGAATTAAGCTCCCGAAACTCGGCTGGGTGAAGATTCGTGGGAGTCGTGTTATCGAAGGACGCATCATCGCTGCAACCATCACTCGCAAAGCGAGCGGTCGTTATCTCGTATCACTTAAGGTTGAAGCCGATGTACAGCCCCTGCCGTCCACAGGGCAATCGGTGGGTGTTGACCTTGGAATCACCAACTTCGCCATCCTATCGAGCGGTGAAAAAATGGACAATCACCGCTTCACAAAGGCGATGCGACAAAAGCTCGCTCGTGAGCAACGAAAGTTGTCACGTCGAGCTGAAGGAGCAAAGCGTCGTGGAACTCCGTTACACTTGGCGAAAAATTATGAAAAGCAAAAACGTGTTGTCGCTCGTCTCCATGAAAAAGTGGCCAACCAACGAAAGGACTTTTTGCATAAGCGATCCACCGATCTCATCAAAAACCACGATCGGATCGTGGTGGAAGACCTTCATGCGAAAGGGATGCTTCGCAACCGTAAGCTGGCTTCGGCCATCAGTGATGTCTCCTGGTCGATGTTTGTGACACAGCTCACGTACAAGGCTGACTGGTATGGGAAACAATTCATTAAGGTTGACCGGTGGTTCCCATCTTCCCAGCTTTGCTCGAGTTGTGGGCACCATGATGGCAAGAAAGGACTACACGTTCGTGAGTGGTCCTGCTCAGCCTGCCATACCTCTCACGATCGCGACATCAACGCTGCCAAAAACATTCTTCAAGAAGGACTCAGAACCGCAGGGGCTGCGGGGATCGCCTAGCCATGAACGAAACCCGCTGTCCAGTATCAATCATGCTCGGTCAAGGTTTGTGCTTCTAGGAATCTCGGTACTTTAGTGCCGAGTAGTTCAATCATTGTTTGAGAAATCCGAAGACATTCAAGGGATGATTGTGGGATTGGCAAATCTCCACCATGTCGACACAGATCAAGTGATTGCGATTATCCAGAAGAAAATCGATAAAATAAATACCGATTGGCAAGAAATCACACAATATCGCAATCACCCGATCGACAATGTTGAAGAGTTACGCTTGTTTCTAGACAGCTATCTTGTCAGTCACCATGAACATAAGATTAATTGGTTAGAAAACTTAATTCACTGGTTAAAAACAGGAGGGTATCCGAATGAATAATGTTTACGTAATTACAGGTGGTACAGGCGGTATGGGAAAGGCAACGGCTGAGCAGGTTGGTCCACTTGGCACGGTTTTGTTAGCGGATATAAATGAAACGCGGTTGCAAGAGGCGAAACAGCATTTACTTGAAAAAGGGATTACGGATGTTCATTATCAAACGGTTGATATTACGAATCGTCAAGACGTACAAGCATTGGCAGATCGCGCGGCTTCATTAGGAAAATTACGGGCACTCATTCATACGGCTGGGGTCTCTCCAACAATGGGTGATGCAAGGCAAATGCTTAACGTCAACCTTGTTGGCACAGGAATCATTTTGGACAGCTTCTACCCACTTGCAGAAGAAGGAACTGCAGTCGTTTGTATCTCATCGATGAGTGCTCACAATCCGCCAAAAGAGGGGCCATACACTCTGTTACTAAAGCAACCGTTAGCGGACAATACGGTTGAACAGCTACTTCCGATGACCGAAAATAATTCTGGCAGTGCTTACGCTTTATCGAAGTTGGGGGTACTGCTTATTGTAGAAGAACAGGCGCTCGCTTGGGGGAAAAAAGGCGCACGCATCGTATCCGTATCACCAGGCTCAATTAATACGCCCATGGGCAAACAAGAAGCAGCGGGCCAACCGATGATGGCAAAAATGCTGGAAGTGACGCCTTTGCAACGTTTTGGTGAGGCTGAAGAAATTGCCTCAGCCGTCGCTTTTCTAGTTAGCGATCAAGCTTCTTATATCACCGGAACAGATTTACGTGTCGACGGCGGGACAACCCCGAGCGTCGCAAAAATGCTTAAGGAACAAGGGTAAACCGACAAATCGGATAGATGAGGTGCTACGAGCACTTTATTTATCCTTTTCTTTGCTCGTAACGACTGCAATGACTAGCAATGCAGCTCCACCGAATGCAAGAACGATGCTCAGAAAATAAGGAACAGTACCAGAGATTTGCGATAGCGTAGCGAGCAAACGAGACCCAGAATAATCCCCAAGATGAGGCGAATACGTAGCTATGGCCACGTGCATGAAGCCGAGTAGCATCAAACCACTAGCAAATAGTAAGCTGCCGATTACTGTTAAGTATCTCAATTTAAACACCTCCAAATTTATAGGGAGATTTATACCCTCATACGATCACGTCTCGCACTAGTTACCATTGTTATGCTAAGCATTGAGGTCAGCCGCGAGCAATTGCTTGATTCTGAAGGTGATCACGCAACACGTCGGCTTGTGCCAACGCCATTCGGTCGTCATGAATGTCACCGGGTTTACTGGCGTGACCGATGATGTATGAAGTAAATGACTGTACACCTAAAAATTGAAACGCCAAGTTGAACTGCTCGATCATCGGTAATGCTTTTAACCGAGGGTTATCTCCCCAACAGTGACGACAATCGTTTCCATCTTTTGCAAACTTGTTTTCAATTCCTCTCCGTACCGTTCATCCCGAACTGCTCCGCTAAACCGGTCGATCATATTTTTCATCGGACCGCTCATCCCGTACCAATATAAGGGCGTAGCAAAAATAATCAGATCACTCGTTAAAAATAGATCAACAATTTCTTTGAAATCGTCATTCACAGGATCAAAGCCACCCTCGTCATGCCGTTGATCAATAATCGGCCGAATGTTCAAGTCTGACAAATAAATACTCCGATGATCGATCCCTTTCATCATGCGCTCCACGAGTAACTCTGTATTGCCCATACGACGTGTGCTCCCATAAATCGTTGCAATTCTCATCCAAATCCCTCCAAAAAAACTTTGTTGTTTCTTCATAGTACGGTATACTATCCATTAATAAAAACGAATAATTATGATGTTATCAATTACTATTTTCGATTTAGAGGTGTTGTATGGACATTAAACAATTAACAACGTTTCAAGAAGCGGCCGAAAGCCTGAACTTGACGCAAACTGCGAAGAAACTGAAATACTCACAATCCAATGTGACCGCACAAATCAAAGGTTTAGAACAAGAGCTTGGCATACCTCTATTTGAGCGACTCGGGAAACGCATCCACCTCACCGATTCAGGCCACACCTTTAAACGGTACGCAGATCAGATGATCGCGACAAATCGAGAAGCGAAACTCGCTTTACACGAAGATGAAAGTTCCGGAACGATCATTGTCGGTGCTCAAGAGAGTCAATGTACGTACCGGCTAATGCCGATCTTGAAATCTTTCAAAAAAGCTATCCAAAAGTCAAAATCATTTTCAAACCCGCCCACTCCGACGAACGAGCAAGGCAGCAAATTGTGAACGGCGCACTCGACATCGCATTCATCATGGACCGCTCAAAGCCTGCTGCACAATTGAACATAGAGACGCTCATAGAAGAAACGCTTGTGCTCGTCGCTTCACCAGATCACCCGCTTACAGATAAGTCACATATCTTGCCGAACGACTTACGAGACGTCACCGTCCTCTTAACAGAAAGAGGGTGCTCTTATCGAGAGGTTCTAGAGCAATTCATACAGCCGCAGGGCATAGAACCAAACAATCAAATCGAGTTTGTTAGTATAGAAGCAATCAAGCAATGTGTGATCGCTGACCTTGGGATTGCGATTCTACCTAAAATGGCTGTAACTCGTGAGCTATACAACGGGGAAATGAAAGCACTCTCTTGGACACCTCCCATCGCCCCGATGTACACCCATCTAGCATGGCATAAAGATAAACGCCTCACCGAGCCGCTTCAAGCTTTTTTGGAACTGACGAGAGCGGTATTTATTTAACTACCCATCGCCTTCCAGTTTTTGCAATGGAAGGCTCTCTTATTATTTACTTTATGTCACGCTAAACGTCCAAAACGATTCTCACTAGATAACACAACAAAATGAAGAGATCGATTATATGCCCGTACCCAAAGAACGTATCCTGTTTTCATAATCACCCAAAGACATAATAACCTGTGCTAGCTTGATGTGAGAAATTCAAGCGAGTGAGAACTTTTTTCATATGTACAATCCAATAATGGAATGATTATTTAGTCTATTGATCATGTTGTTTTTTTATCATTTTTGTTTACATACCCTTCTAGATGTTCACGTTTAATAGGTTCATAGCCTATACATTCAGGTGAATCGTAATTCTGATTGAGAATATAGTCTTTTAGTGGCATTCTACTTTGCCAAGATTGTAGCAACAGAATTTCTATTGAACGTAAGCTCGCAGTAAAAAACCTTCTGTGCTCTCCCCAAGTCTAGCTGCTACCTCTTTTTCATACTAATCCATGAGGTCTTCTATACTTTGATTGTTAAAGACGTAAATACGATAGTCTTTAGACGGAAACTTTAAATAATCATTAAAGTAATATGAGCTTGATTCAAGGGTGAAACAAGTTCCAAAGTTCATCCACTCGTCTGAGCTTCCTCGCTTTATATCATTCAGACAGTTGGATACATACCATACGCTAGTGGCTCGCTCCCCCACGTGGAAGCATTTTGTAAACTCCGTCCAATTTTTAGTTCATCGTTGACCCTCTTAGTGTTTGAGAAATGCACACTAAACAAATGGTACAAATACATTGATCATTAACTTCCTAAACAAGCCCTCTAATTATAAAGTGCAAAACGTCGATCGACGTTTTGCACCTGTTAAACATAGATAGTTGGCACTCCATACATTTAAAGAAAATCGTTTTTGTCTTGTGGAGAGACGATGTTCTCTTTAGCGAACACTGTATCATCCGTTGTAGCAGAACTTCCAACAAACAAAGCGACAACAACCAACACAGCAAATACTTTTTTAGTCATACTATTCAGCTCCTATTAGATAATTTCCTTTAGTCGCTTGCTGAGAAATATGCAAGTACGAAAGGGCTTTCTCATAATTCTCATTTAATTTGTAGTAATTGGATAAGTCTTCTGCTAATTCATTCATTTCAAAGAAAAGATGGTGCTCTTTTAATATCATAAAACCTCGATTAATTAATGATTCGTCAACTGTTCTTTCTAAATATAGACCACGTGTGACAGAGCACCTGGCTACATATTCTCTTAAACCTAAAGAATGGTCTTCTAGTTCTTTTTCTACACGTTCCAATAGTTCCTTCCCTTTATCATAAGCCCCTATTTTTAACAATGTATTTGCTAAGTTATAACGTGTCTTAACACCGATAATTGTGTTCTTTTGACCTCCTGTGTCTAAAGCTTCACTATACAGATTGATTGCTTCATCAAGCCTTCCGTGGCGATATGAGTTGTTCGCTTTCCCACGAATAGCAAGAGATTTAGCGTAAGGTTCTTGCGTAGCTAACATAATCGCTTGATTCGAGTATTTGTCCGATCTATCGTAGTTCCCTGCTTCTGAATAAACACCAGACTTTAACATCAAAGCATTAATTTTTAGCTTCGTATGTCTTTGTGAGTTCTTAATCATTTCAAATGAATGATTAGCATAACTCAAAGCAGTTAAATTTTGATCCAATCGATAATATACGTGTGCTTGCCTAAAATAAAATTCTGCTTGCTCATTTGTACTTACGTAAACGAGATACTTTTCGGCTTCGCGGTAATATGACAAAGCTTCTATGTACCTTTCTGTATTTGTTGCCAGCAGTCCCTCCATATAGTTATAAAGGTAATTTAGTGTGTTGTCTGTTTCTTCAACATCAACTACCTGAGCTGATATTTGGCCATCTAGCCGGTGTAGAATCTGATTTGCAAGCATTTGATGTTTAAAGTTTACTAAATCATAGTATGAAGTTACTTGTTTTGATATCGTATTGAATCGCATTAATTCAGTGATCTGGCTTGCATTTCTTTAGCCTGCTCCAATTCATAATCAGACAGTAATTTTAACCACTCCCCAATAAGTGTTACCAGCTTATTCTCTAATTCTTTAGACAAAAACCAACACCCTTTCAACCAATTGAATAACTGAATACTAAGAAATATTCCCTAATATCTACTCTACACTATACAGATCACAATTGCACTTTATATTCTAAATTTATAGATAAATATATTTTTTCTTCACTCCTCATTCAGAAATAAAAACTCATCTTGAACATATACAATATACAGTGGCAGCTATTATGGAAGGTATTATGTCTACATACATTTATTTAGCTTCAGGTTTCTTTAATTGAACAGCAATTGAAGAAAGTTGAAATTACCGAGGACATTTTGCGTTGGAAAGGACTTCGGCTGTTTAGTCCCACGAGAGCATGACAATGAACAACTTGAATTTGGATCACTCGAATGGAGAAGTGCCACTTTCGATGACGACAGGGAGACGATACAATACGCTGACACCATCGTTGCCATTTATGACGAACAAGGCCCTGGCACGATGTGGGAAATTGGTTTGCCTATTCACACCAAAAACCAATCATCAACCTTCATACAATTTCTGAACCTGTCAATATTATGATTCCCTAAAGCCTGCACGTTTACCTTCGCTCCTTCAATCAATTAAGTTCCATACCTTTTCGAGGCGAGGTGACATAATATGCTAATTCATGTTAATCTTACATACAAATCGTTAACACGTGATCATGGAGAGTGACTAACACCCTGAGTGCTATTGTATAAATTTTCAGTTTAACACTTCCGAACATATACGTGATTCGCATGATGTTCTATCCTTAGAAAAACGGTAGCGTTCGTTCTTGCCAAATATCGTATTCTTTCTTGATCAAGTATCTTGGAATGCTAAGAGTAATCCCACCACTCACTACTACCATTAAGATAAAACGTGACATAAAAGGCTTTATGATGAAAAGGAGTGAGTCAACATCGAACCGAAAAAGCTCCGATCACTCGCACAACGATTTAAATGGTTGGCCATTGCCTTCGGCTCAATCACCGTAGTCATTGCATTTATAAATGTATTTCAAATCGGGGAACGAACAATCGACGCTCTATCGTCCGCAGCTTTGGGTATCAGCTGCTTAGCATTGTTCTTCGCCTTACAAAAACATGCACAAAGAAAGATTAACCTACAATCATAGCCGTTTATTTTAATATCATGTCGACAACGCAATCAATCTACATGGGTGGAGTATGCGACTATTTATCTGCCTCATCTTCTTCTGGGTTCATATGAATCTCCTCTTCCTCTTGTTCATTTCCTGAAGGCCTTCTTCATCTCCTGGTGACCAGATCGTGATGGGCGCAATCATGAACAGTAGCACAACGACTGCGGGTATAGGAATAAAGATCTTTTTCAAAAAAGTGCGTCGACGATGTTGCTTTCTAGCTTCTTTCACTGTTTCGTGCGCATAAGCCAAGCCTTTCATTCGGGCTTCTTCTTCCATTGACGGCTTCATAGCTGTCAGCTTTGATTCAAAGGACTTCCAATCTGTAGGTCGCTGCTCATCCTTCATCCTACTCTGCCTCCTTACGTGCGAGATCCATCAATTTCTTCTGCGCCCGATACTGGAGCGCCTGAACCGATTTGTATGAATGCTTCATTACTTCTGCTGTTGACTCTATAGAGTTCTCCTCCACAAAACGAAGAAAAAGTACTATGCGGTATTGTTCAGGCAACTGCTGTAACAACGAGATCGTTTCATCGTAACTTTCCTTTGCTGTAACTTCTCGGTCAACAGACGCCCGCTGAGGCATCCTAAGTTCTAAGTCCTCTACCCTTTTTTAGAAAACGTTGACGTTTCTGTTCCCGGGATTGGTCTATGATTGCACGGCAGGCAATGGAGAATAACCACGTTTTAAAAGAAGATTGCCTCTGAAATTTATGTAAACTCTGCATTCATTTCCAAAAAAACGTTTGCGTTAACTCTTCTGCATCGTGGTAATCTCCTAGATGAACATAAGCATAGCGAAAATAGAGTCCACATACTTAAAATATAGTTCTCAACTGCCCCATCATCTCCGTCCAAAGCATGCTCTACAAGAATATCATCCTCATACATCGTAGCTACCCTCCCTCTCTGGTTTAGACGCCCGAAGGCAAATATTGTTGCAAATCATCCGCAACAATATTTGCTCATTTACGTCTACGCGTATAAGAACGACCCATACAAATACGGAGGTTTGCTAAATGAATAAATGGCTTCTTTACCCAACAACGATCATCAGTAGTGCACTCCTACTCGGAATCTCAGCAGATGATGAAGCGACTGACCCCGCTGAAATTTCCAATGAAATTGAGGCTACTGAAGTTGAAGCCGTACCGATTGAAGAAGCGATATCAGAAGAGATCCAAACCTACCAAAACCGTTTTTCAGAATCAACAAATGCCGACAGTGCACAAGTGAATTCATTTGGGTACGACACGGTAACCGAAGAACCCGTCAAAGTAACCGCACTGGAAGAAGCAGAGGAAGTGATTTATCGTGAGGTTACTGATTAAACGAAATTTGCTTGGCCCAACTGAGCCTAGCCAATTTTTGCTAGGGCTCTTTGTCTTTACAAAGCGAAAATTTTATTCCCTCCCGATAGAAATTCTAGTTCCTCATTCAACTTCAAATATATACCTTGTCAATATTTGTCTAAATTTAGCTATACAGAGAGAAAAATCGTTAGAAATTGCAATTATTGTAGGAATATAAATGTAAATCGCTTATCATATACACTAGAAAAGCACTAGACCTTTACGTCTTATATGTAGGTGAAGCCATGAATCAAAACTCACAAAGTGTACTATTAGACAAATTGAAAATGTGGTTTAAGTTTGTCGGATTGCTAGACATTGATCAAGCGGAACAATACCGCTCTAGCATTCGTTCAAAATTACAGAACGAACTATTACCAGAAGCCTTTGAGTCAATCTACAGCCTTATTGAATTTCGCCACCAATTAGTGATCGGTACTTTGCGAAATCATCCTATCCGGCAAAAAGAATACTTGGTTGATGCTGTCGGAGAAATGTTTTTTAATGATTTTCACAAGTACGTGTTCTTCTCAAACCAAGGAATCATACATTTTAACAATAATAATTATATGACCGCTTTGGACTGCTACCGTGAGGCAGAAACAGCACTCATTGATCTTGACTCCATTGAACAGGCCAACTTCTACTATCGATTCGGGCAAATCTATTATCGACTTCATCAAAACATTGCTGCCTTTAGTTACTTCGAGTCGGCAGCTTTCATCTATGAACTAGAACCGCCATTACGTTATAAACTTGCAAACTGTCAAAATTACATTGCAGCAATCTATTCAGAGTTAAGTCAGATAGAAGATGCAGAGCGGATGTTTTTTAAGGCAATGGAAACCTCAAAGGGGATCACCAACACAACAGGATCGTAAAGCGCACATATGGACTACACCTAATGCGTTATAAGCATTATCACCATGCGAAGCAAGTCATAATATCCTCTCTTGATGATATGAGTAATAACACGACTCTCCAAATAAAATCGAATTTTAATTTAGCTGTCATTCATATCCGATTAGGAGAGATCGAGCTTGGTCTTACCAAGTTATCCGCACTAAAAAGCTCCCTTAATCGATTTCATCTTGTCGAACAACAAGCAAAACTTATCATTCTTGAAGGATTGTTCCATAAAATGGGGGTGTGCTACGAAACGATTGATCAAGGAATAGATATGATGGTTGAACGTGAATTGTATTTTGAAGCTCATGAAGCTTGTGAGTCTGTCTCTGAAATACTTGAGTCACAATTTAATGAGACGAGCAAAGCGCTAGTATATTTACGACAATCCATGGAATTTGCAAGAAAATTAAACCATATAGGGGTAGCTAATCATGAAAAAAATTAGTTCATCATTATTCGTATTAGTGCTTGCGATAAGTATGTTGTCGGGATTCTCATCGATGGACGGGTCGTTAGAAGACGGGGTAAGCACGAACTCTATATCGGTAAACGATGCAACTCCGGATGATAAAGCTGATGGCGAAGATTAAAAACCAGGAAAAGAGGAAGCATCTGTTCTAAGATTGCTTCCTCTTTTTAGCAACAATATCTTTAAATGTATTCATCTTCTTTTTTCGGATGGCCCGTTAAATTCACGACAAGGACTAGCTAATTCAAATAGACACCTTAGTTATCGCCACTCTCCATTTTGAAAACCACGACCCCGGTAGCTATGACGGATCCTACTATAAGAACAACACTCATGATCGCCGTCCGCGTTTCTCCTATCAACCCTTTCATCAGTGGCCCTAGCAAAAGAGCGACGCCAACAACGATGAGCATGGTTTCGATTGTTTTTGCTACTCGATCTCTAGAGGCTCGTGACGAGATCTTCTGAAAAGCCAATCCAAACGAATGAGAGCAAGTGTAGCTTTTTCTTTACACCAATCAAATAGCCGAATATTATTAATAATATTCCTAGTATATATGCGATGGCACTCATAAAACTGACCCCTTTGCGCAATTGAA
Organism: Geomicrobium sp. JCM 19039; assembly: GCF_000698145.1. Taxonomy (GTDB): domain Bacteria; phylum Bacillota; class Bacilli; order Bacillales; family Marinococcaceae; genus Geomicrobium_A. The sequence continues at coordinate 30,988 of NZ_BAXB01000001.1, read as the reverse complement.
GATGCTCGTTTTTGAAGTCTTTTTGCATCATTCCGTGTGCTAAGCTTCTCTCTAGCTACGTTTATACTCATGTCAAAGATTCACAATAATCAATCCCCTCTCCAAAAATTAAACTTCGCTAACTATAGATCCATATACTTATCCATTATTTTTTAAAAGCCCTCCCTCATTGCAAACTTTCTCGTCATGCTCTGCAAAACGAGTTCGATTCTTACTTAGTACTAATGAAGTTCATTCGTTGTTTTATCAATCGAAGTGAATGGGTATGGGTTTTTAACAAACAGTATGTCTTCTTACCAATTTAAGCTGGCCTTTTAACACCTCGGGTTCTCTACGTATCTTGAATGGGTCACCAACTAACCTGCACTGAAAAGGAAGGTTTTCAATGCGTAAACTAGTGCCATTAATCATAATAATTTTTTTGGCCGCGTGTAACGATGATGACTTATCCATTTTCTCTGGGAATGTAACGGAAATAACGTCCGCAAACAATAATTTTAAGTGGGTTTATGTTGAACAAGAAAATGAAGGGAATGAAGACGAAAATACCATTATCTTTTCTGTTCCACCTGAGATGTATGAAGAAATTGAAGTAGATGATGATATCACCGTTTACTATGACGAGTTTGTCGGCAGAAATGAGTCTTTACCGCCGCAGCAATTTGGTGTTGAGAGAATTGAGTTCAACGGGATTTAGAGATGGAGGAGTGAGGATTTGTTTAATAGGTTTTTGTACTGACGAATTAAATTAATGAACGAGTATTACTCCCCTTTGTTTTCTTTTACACCTGAAATATAACGAAAAAAATTACAGCCAAGCCTATTGTTAACAAAGCTATAGCAATAACTACTTTTAGAATATATAGTTCCTGTAAATGAGATGTAACCGAGTTGCGTGTTATAACATCGTTCGATACAATAACACCACTACCTGTTGTCCACAATAAAATAGAATACATTAGGAAGCCTATGACAACTACTGATATAGCTAGCACAAGTTGTAATCACTCCAAGAAAGAATTATATATCTTACATCATATCCCCTCTGAATATATTGAATACACATTATTATGAATAAAATTAATGAACGAAACATTAATTGAAATACCTAATATAGCGGAGTACATTCCCCTATACACACACTATAGTTAAGGAATTTGTGAAGTTAAACCTATCTATATAAGTTGAACGAAAGAATTTCACTGAATCCGATGACCGAGCTCGGTCTTTACAGGCAAACACCTACCGATCGTCTGTTGAAGTTCATCTCACTTCGATGTCGATCGTTGTTCGTTACTGCAAGGGTTGTGGGAAACACAGAAGACGTTTGCTGAATGGTAAAAAGACGTGACCGATGGTAACCACCTGAAGCAAGCGTGTGATCTCCTGTCACGTATGTGACAATCCAGCCTTTAAACCGTGAACTTTCGGTCCTCAACGGTCACATATATTCAGATTTGTGACCGTTGACTCCGTTTATGTGCGCATCCACGTTTAAAATGATGATTTTTCTTTCTCAAGTGTCACACAAATAAATATATGGGGCATTTCGGCTTCTTTCCACACCGTGACCAGTAGGCCAGAAACGTGAACCGTTTCGTCGTTATGCTCTAGAGTGTTAAGAAAACACGGTGGGCGTACTTTGACCACCGATGTTGCACTTGTGCTCTGGAGTGCATAGAAAACACGGTGGGTGTATTTTCGCCACCGATGTTGCCCTTGTGCTCTGGATTGCAAGCATCCGCCTGCAGTGGAAAGCAACAACAAACTGTGCAATTAAGAAAATGTTACATTCTATCTAGAAACGAGGACGTTATTAATGAAGAATATTGTAATCGGAGTTCTTGGTATGGGCTTTGCAGTAAGTCTTATATTTAATTTATTTCTAATTAATGAAGAGCAAAATCGAATTCATGGATTTACCTCTTATATTAGTGAATTCAGGAGTCAGGCGAGCGGGGCTTCATATGCAGCTCAATTGCACTTAGAAAATCAAACAGATGAATCATACCACCATTTGTTAATGGAGGTAAAACAACTGGAAAATTTGTGGGTGAAGGGTCCCTCATTTTTTCAGAACGGAATGAGCAGTCCTAGCCCATTAGAGCCGTGGGGTAAGTTACATAGAGTTATTCGTGGTGAAACGGGTGAAGAGTATGAGTTTAACTCCCCACAAGGGTTAAGAGAAGAGGAAGAACAATTCTTAGAAGAGATTAGTGACACGTTTTCTCATATTGATTACAAGATTAGGGAGAAAGGAACTTTGACTGTTGAAGAATACAACGATATCATACGCGAGTTACCAGCCACTTAAGGGCACTTAACATTCCAGTGGTATCATTGAGACAGAGCAATTTAGGCAGATGGTTGCTTTAGTCGTTGCGCGCCAATCAGGTTTAGCACCAAAATATTTATCAGTTACTCTCTTACTTTTTATCGCGCCATCAGCAATATCGTTACTTAGACCTATCGGCATTTTTACTACTAAGATACGCACGCTGTAAGTTTGCGAAAATATCATATTTTAAATTCACTCCATATAAAATCAACAGTTGATGGCACCCCTACCCCCAACTGTTAAGCGCCAGCCGTTCAGCGCACAGACCGAGATGTTGAAAGCCTGAATGACGGAATGACTTGGGTTATCTAATTTATACAGAAAAAAACCGCCCGCAAAGCGGACGGCTCACTACTTTATTCTACGGTAACGCTCTTAGCAAGGTTACGTGGTTTATCTACGTCACAGCCGCGGTGTAGGGCTGCGTAGTAAGAAATGAGTTGGAGCGGGATGACGGATACGAGCGGTGTCAAGTAGTTGTGCACGTTCGGTACAACGACTTGGTCATCTGGGCGGTGCGTGCCTTCCATGCTGACGACGCACGGGTTGGCGCCGCGGGCAACGACTTCTTGGAGGTTGCCGCGAATGTTCAGGTTGACGCTCTCTTGAGTAGCCAGTGCAATGACCGGTGTTCCTTCTTCGATGAGCGCGATCGTGCCGTGCTTTAATTCGCCACCTGCAAACCCTTCTGCTTGGATATATGAGATTTCTTTAAGCTTTAGTGCGCCTTCTTGAACGACGTGATAGTCAAACCCTCTTCCGATAAAGAAAGCATTGCGCGTCTCTAGCAAGAAGTCGCGGGCGATCTGCTCCATGTCGTCTTTGGAATCGGTGAGTGTCTCCATTGCATTGGCAACGATGCTCAATTCATGGATCGCATCAAAGTCACTGTCAATCCCCGCTGCTTGGGCAGCATCCATCGCCAAGATGGATAATACCGCCATTTGCGCCGTGTATGCTTTCGTTGAAGCAACAGCAATTTCTGGGCCGGCATACGTGTACAAGGCGTGATCAGCTTCACGGTCAAGTGTTGAGCCAGGAACATTGGTAATCGTTACTGACGGATGACCCGCTCGTTTGACGTTTACGAGCACGCCGCGGCTGTCTGCCGTTTCTCCACTTTGAGAAATGAAGATGAACAGCGGTTGTTTTGACAAAAGTGGCTGGTTGTATAGAAATTCGCTTGCGATATGCACTTCAACGGGAATGCCTGCAACATTCTCAAGCAATTCTTTTCCGACAAGGCCAGCGTGATAACTTGTGCCTGCTGCAATAATATAAATGCGGTCCGCTTCGGTTACAGCTGCACGGATATCTTTGGACAGTTTAATCTCATTGTCCTCATCTTGGTACTGCTGGATGATGTTTCGGATGACGAATGGCTGCTCATCAATTTCTTTGAGCATGAAATGAGCATACGTCCCTTTCTCCGTGTCGCTCTCATCCAATTCTGCTTCGAATGATTCGCGCTCAACCGGCGTACCGTCCAGCTTTTTGATTTGGACCCCATCACGATTTAAGATGACCATTTCTTCATCCATCAGTTCAACAAACGTTTTCGTCACATGAAGCATCGCCATTGAGTCAGACGCGACAACGTTGGCTTCATCGCTAAGACCAACGAGCAGCGGGCTCTTGTTCTTACCGACATAAATCGTGTCATGGTCCTCTTCATCAAGAAGGGCAATGGCGTAAGATCCTTCTAACAAAGCAAGCGTTTTTCGGAACGCTTCTTCTGTACTTAAGCCTTTTTTAGCAAACGTTTCGATGATCTGTACAATGACTTCTGTGTCTGTGTCACTGACGAGATCCACACCTTGAAGATATTCAGCTTTGAGCTCTTCAAAGTTCTCAATCACACCATTGTGTACAAGTGTATAGCGCTCCGTTGTACTTTGGTGAGGGTGCGCATTCGTAATGTTGGGTACACCGTGCGTCGCCCATCGTGTATGACCACACCGATTGTGCCTTTCGGGTCTTGAATGTCTGCTTTTTCACGAAGGGTCGCGATGCGTCCCTTTTCTTTCACAACCTCTACGTGCTCGTCTACGATCGCGAGTCCAGCAGAGTCGTATCCGCGATACTCAAGCTTTTCCAACCCTTTTAATAAAATATCTTTCACCGCTTGTGATCCTACATAGCCTACGATTCCACACATAAATGATTCCTCCATTATGGGGACGAGGACAATGCTGTTCACTGGGGACAGTTGTCACACGTCCCCGCTCCGTTTATTTAAAATTCACATGTGCCAATGTGTGTTCTTTGTACGAAAAGTCGCCTCTTCGTTTTCAGTACACGCTTGCGGTCGTGACATACAACCGGGAGGTATCCGCCGATGTTCGATAAACCTCCTCCTCGTCAACTGTTTTATCTTCGTCCAAAACAGTCCGGGCGCTTATGAATCATTTTGTATGATCCCCGATGCTCCTTTCTATGTTTGAATAACATGGCAATCGTACTACACGTTTGAGACGAGCGTCAATCAAAAAAGGGCTGAGCAGAAATCAGCCCCACAGTTAGTGTTATGACTGATTTCCGAGTTGCTCTTGAATGACTGCTGAAATCTCGTTTACATACTGTACGCACAGTGCGTCACTTTCTGCTTCGACCATCACACGAACGAGTGGTTCAGTCCCAGACGGACGGACGAGAACTCTGCCATTCCCATTCATTTGCGTCTCGACAGCTGCAATGATTTCTTTCACAGCTTCGTTGTCTTGAACTGCGTGTTTATCAACGACACGAATGTTCTCTAATCTCTGTGGAAAGGTTTGAACTTCTGCAGCAAGCTCCGAAAGTTTCTTGCCTTTCACTTTCATGATATTCACAAGTTGCACAGCGGTTAACATGCCATCGCCCGTTGTTGTGTGATCGAGGAAAATAATGTGCCCAGATTGCTCACCGCCAAGGCTGAACCCACCTTCGCGCATTCTTTCCATCACATATTTATCGCCAACGGCTGTTTGTGTCGATTGAATACCTGCTTGGTCTAACGCTTTGTATAACCCAAGGTTACTCATGACTGTCGTTACAATGGTATTGTGGGCAAGCATCGCTTCTTCTTTCAAGTACTTCCCGCAAATATAAAGAATTTTATCGCCATCTACGAGCTGTCCATTTTCATCAACAGCAATGAGGCGATCCGCATCTCCATCAAAGGCAAGCCCAATGTCGGCTTCTTTCTCACGCACAAGTTGCACGAGCTTTTCAGGTGGGTAGAACCCACGCCGTCATTAATGTTCGTACCATCTGGACTATTACCAATGGTGGAAATGTCTGCGTCTAAGTCTGCAAACATCCTCGGTGCGACAGAAGCGGCTGCACCGTGTGCACAATCGAGCGCAATGTGAATGCCTGTGAACTCTTCATCACTCGTTTGTTTTAAATATTGAACGTACTTCTGGACACCTTCATAATAGCTACTTACACTTCCTAGACCGGTGCCTGTCGGACGCGGAAGCGTGTCTTCTTGATCAACAAGGGCTTCGATTTCTTCCTCTTGCTCTCGTGACAACTTAAATCCGTCACTGCCGAAGAATTTAATGCCGTTGTCTTCTACTGGGTTGTGTGATGCGGAAATCATAACCCCTGCCTCCGCATTCACAGCTTTCGTAAGAAAGGCCACACCCGGTGTAGTGATGACACCAAGCTTCATAACCTCCGCACCAATCGAGAGCAGTCCTGAGACTAATGCTCCTTCAAGCATCGTTCCAGAGATTCTCGTGTCTCTCCCAATTAGCACTTTCGGCTGCTTGTCATCTTTGGCCAACACATACCCACCGGCACGCCCTAAGCGGAACGCTAACTCCGGGGTTAACTCTGTGTTTGCTACACCTCTTACACCATCTGTGCCAAAATACTTACCCATTTCAATATCTCTCCTTCATGCTTACCCTGTTATAAACTATTCAACTAATCGCTTTCTGTTATCTCAACAGGCACATTATCGATTTCTACCGAGTAATCAAAGTCAGTTGGACCCTCGATTTGAATAGGTTTACGCGTTTCCCCAGTTTCCAATTGTTCATCCTCAAAATCAATATACAGGCGTAAGTTCTCTTCACTAAACTCCTGTAACTCCTCTTCATCCCCATGTACGTTGACCATATACGTTTCAGCTTCTCCTGCGGGTATTGTCGCATCGAATCCCGCAGGCAGGTTATCGAAGTCGAGTGGCATTTCTATACTCATCACATCTTCAGCATCCGTCACTTCAATTTCAAGTGTGACCACTTCCGGACGAACGTGCTCTACACCGTCTGGAACGGGAACTTCAACTTCTCGGACTTCGCTTTCGGCCACTCCCGACAAATCAAGTGTTCCTAAAAAGATGGATTCAATATCTTCGATTTGATCCATGGGACCGTAAATCGTCGCCGTTTCTGTATCAATACTCATGTCAATGAGTTCGAGTCCTTCCGGCAAGTCTCCTTCGACGTCATAGTCAAGCGTCACTTCAGCGGAAGGACGAATGATCGGCACTTCAACTTCTACTGTCTCTGGTTCAACATTCGTATCCAACTGTTCACCATATGGACCATACACAATCACATCGACCGTTTGCGTAATCGTCTCTTCTGCACCCGCAACATCAATGAACGCTTGCAGTGAACTAATGTTATCCAGAACAGAGGCGCCTGCATTGATTTCAACTTCTCCTGGCGTAACTTCTGGCTCACCGACAGTATGTCCTTCTGCTATTTGGTCTTCATTCATTAACTCCACTTCCACCGGAAGCGTGACCGACTGCCGTTCTTCAAGTACGACTCGCGCCGTACTCGGTTCCACACTGACCGTCAACCCACTCGGGAAGTTCGCTGTCTCCACATCTACAGTGTGAACCCCTTCTGCATACCCTTCCAAATCAACATAAATCTCGTAGGAAGGGTTGGTCACTTGGAAAAGCGTCAGCGCGCTTTGTGTTCCTGACACTCTTACATCAATGTCATCATCAATCTCCGCAATCGCATACTGCTCATTGTCGTAATACACTTGGAGCTCTGCTTCGCTAAGAGAGATTTGCTCGGTGCTCATTACTGGTGTCGTACCTGGATTGCCAACGTCATCAAGGTTAACGAAAAGAAAGAGCATCGTTGCAATAAGCAAAGAAACAAGCTTTAAAAACCAGTGATTATTGAAGAGCCTATCCATCTTTTCGCCCTCCCCATTGCCAGAATGATGCATTCGATGACTTCGTATTTTTCAGAAGTTGATTTTCCAACATTTTCCTTATCGTATCATCGTCCAAATCCCGGTGCAATTCTCCGTTTTTCGTCACAGAGATTGCTCCTGTTTCTTCAGAAACCGTTATTGTAATTGCATCGGTTACTTCACTCACACCTATCGCAGCTCGGTGTCTTGTGCCCAACTCTTTTGAGATAAACGGATTTTCAGAAAGAGGCAAATAACAAGCAGCCGCCTCCAATATGTTGTTCTTAATAATCACCGCACCGTCATGAAGCGGGGCGTTAGGCATAAAGATATTGGTGACCAGCTCCGTAGAAATTTGAGCTTTCACTGGCACACCCGTTTCAATATAGTCGTTCATTCCCGTTTCATTTTCAATGGAAATCAAGGCGCCAATTCTACGCTTCGCCATGTATTTCAATGACTTCATTAATGCTTCGATCGTGTTAACGGAATTCTGCTCTTCTGGTGTTGGGCCTCGTCCGAATAAACGCCCTCTTCCTAGTTGCTCCAATGCTCTACGCATTTCAGGTTGGAAGATAATAATAATGGCGAGGACTCCATACGTAATCACCAAGTTCATAATAAATGACATCGTATGTAAACCGAAGAAGTTACTCAGAAAGCCGGCAGCTAGAATAACCGTAATTCCTTTTAGTAATTGTACCGCTCTTGTACCACGTACAATCGAAATCAATTTATAGACAACAAACGTAACGAGCAAAATATCAACAATTCTGCGTATCCACGTTAAAAGTTCGAAATCCTCACCAAACATTGATCTTCCTCCCATTAGGATATAAACGAGAAACCTCGAGAGGTTAGCACGCAACCATTATAACATAGCTGAAACCCGATGTTATCATTTCCAATGCGCCGCCCTATCTTCAGTATATCTCTGGCAAGTTTCTCCTATCCCTCCTGATTGTAGAAACGAGTTCCACTACACCTATTCCTACGACAATCGTAATCCCTCGTTACATGATTTTCCAATAAAAACCGCCTAAAACTACGGAATTTTAGCGGAAGAATCGTGAGAAATTAACGCATTTCGTTTTTTGGAGGATTTAGAAGGAAACACAAAAAAGCGATCCGGCACAGTTCGTACCCGGATGCATTTTTGTACATTCTTCCCGCTCAATGGGGAGTGGTGCACGAACGCATCACTCCATGCTTACGAATCGTCCCCAGTCGTTAACCCTGAGAAAAGCGATTTCGTCTCGTACCAGATCCACGAAAGAATTTCATTTATCTCTTCGACATTGCCCGCAACATTGCCCGCAGATGCCATATATTGTTCCCCATTAATAACGGTGAGATCACCTTCTACTTCACCTTGTACGTCAACATTCCCATTCCTTACCGTTAAGTCTCCTGCAACGGTTTCACCTTCAGGGATAATGACAGTGTTCGTTTCATAATTCACATGCACGTCGCCAGTCGCTCCTCGGACCATGACGTCATCTCCACTCATGCCGGACCAGTTTACCCATACCATCGAGGACATGAGCACAAGGAATACAGAAGCCGCCACGAGCATCGGGTGGTTTCTTGACCAGCGCTTCCAAGCAACAGAGCGTCTCTTTCGTTTCGGCAATGCATCCATCACGCTTTCTGTAAACTTACTCGGCGCGGTAATATGTGAAGCGCTCTGTACGAGCGCAATTGATTTCTTCACTTCATCATAATGGGATTTGCAATCTCCGCATTCACGCAAATGCTCATACAGTTGCATTCGCTCATCCCGGGTTAAGTCACCATCGAAATATCGCTGAATACGCTCACTGCTGCAGCTCATGTTGCCTTTTCCCCCCTTACTACCATTTTTTCAATCGCTTCCTTAGTGCCTCTCGTCCCCGATGAACGTGGGTTTTTATCGTACCTACAGGAAGATCAAGAATTTCACTCATTTCCTGCAAGGAGAGGTCTTCCATATACTTAAGAATAATCGCAGCGCGATATTTAGGAGGAAGTGCATTGATTTCTTCTTGAATCGACGCTTGCCATTCAAGGGTCACGACTTGCTCATCCGGAAGGGCGTCCGTTGCCGCCAATTGCGAGTATCCATCCAAGCCTTCCGTCCCGCTAACCTCAGCATCTAGCGAGTAGTCAGGCTTTTTCTTTCGGAGCTTGTCGATACTTAAATTGGTAGCAATTCGAAACAGCCACGTCGAAAACTTCCGATTGGTGTCATATCGGTCGATGTTCGTGTAGGCACGGATAAAGGCTTCCTGAGCAACATCCTGTGCTTCTTGGGCGTTGCCGACCATGCGATAGGCTATTTGATATACTTTATCTTTATATGCTTCAACAATTTGAGCAAAAGCCTCTGGGTCTCCAGCCTTCACTTCCTTTATGCATTGCTTTAACCAATCGTCCATCCCTATCCCGCCTTACGTCCGTTCTGTATGATTACGTCCCTGTCTATGTATAGGTTTCATTTATTTTTTTGATTGTATAAATAGTATAGAGGTCTTCACTATTCACAAAATAGTTCGCAACCTTCTTAGTGTACCACGGGATCAAAGGGTGGGTATCATCTTAATAATTTTTTAAAAGGGAGAGACCTTTTCGGTTAGTAAAACATAAAAAAAGAGAGCGGAACAAGGTTGTTCTACTCTCTTGAGTTCATATGTATGGAGCGGGTGATGGGAATCGAACCACATCATCAGCTTGGAAGGCTGAGGTTTTACCACTAAACTACACCCGCAAATTGGGAACATTTACTATGTTATCACAAAACGAATTGGTAAGCAATGGAGCGGGAGACGGGATTCGAACCCGCGACCCCCACCTTGGCAAGGTGGTGTTCTACCACTGAACTACTCCCGCATGTGAAATGGTGGAGGGGGACGGATTCGAACCGCCGAACCCTGAGGGAGCGGATTTACAGTCCGCCGCGTTTAGCCACTTCGCTACCCCTCCAAAAGAGTATAAGTAAATGATAAAACCAGCAAAATCGTTTGCTGGAGCCTTTATATCGCTATAGATAATTATTGGTGACCCGTGCGGGATTCGAACCCGCGTTACCGCCGTGAAAGGGCGGTGTCTTAACCCCTTGACCAACGGGCCGGACGCTTACATCTCTTGCTGACAAAATATATTATATGATCTCCACAACGAAAATGCAATAGTTTTTCTCAAAAAAATTTCATGCATTTGTTTAGGGGCAAAATAAATCGATGATTTCGCAGCCAAATGCTTAATGAGACACGGTTATGCATGAAAATATGCATTCAATTAAAGAAATCTACAGAACCCTATGGTCTAGATTGCTCTTTATGGGTAAAGCCTCCCTAATTTCATCTTGTTTCATTTCAAAAGTTCCAGTGCCGATCATTAATAGCCCTCGAAATTTCTGCGTTCAAAAACGAAAAGCTTTTGCCTAAGGGTATAAAGACGTGAACGGTAACCATCACCTGGCGCTAGGGCTATACCGACCTCTGAGGTTTTTATGTGACAATCCAGCCCTCAAACAGGGCGCTTTAGGGCCTCAACTGTCACGTATATCTCTTATTGTTACAGTTGACGGGGTATATGTGATACTTCAGTTTAAATATGATGACTTTCCCTTCCCAAACCGCCTCATAAATTAGTTTATGCGACACTTGGGCCTCTTTCTAGCCCCTAGACAGAAAGTGAAACGCGCACTTGTGCTCCGGCGTAAAAAGCAAACACGGTAGGTGTGCTTTGCCTACCGCTGTTTCACTTATGCTCTGGAGCAAAAACTTCCGCCTGTGTTGTAACCAAAAACCAACCGTGCAAGTGTGGTAAGGTTTACGCTTCTAACCTCGCGCAAGCGGCAATTCTATGTTTTAATACTGGGCTATTATTTCCTCAATCAGCTCTTGTGTTCGTCCATGAGTAAACCCATCAAAACCGTGTCTTCATACTGTCCGTCCACCCATTCATTGTCACGAAGCGTACCTTCAATCTGAAACCCGCACTTCTCGTAACATTTAATGGCCCTAATGTTGCCTGACCACGTGTCTAGTTGGAAGCGACGAACCGCAATGGTTTTATGCAAATACTCTACAAGCAGTTGCATCGCTTCGCTACCAAATCCTCGGTCCCAATAATTACGGTCACCAATGACCATGCCGACGGTGCAACTGTTCGTTAATGGGTGGTACTCGCGGTAATCACAATACCCGATAAACCGATCTTCATGATAGATGGAATAGATTCTTCCTTTTTCTAGTGAATTGGCTTGTTGGTAATGAGTATCATACCAGCTTTCCATTTGCTCAATCGTCAGACCTGACCAAAGGTGGGCATTCGTTCCTGCAGTAAGCTTGGCAAGTAGCGGGTCGTTTCTCCACACAAAGATCGTCTCTAACTCTTCTCTTTTTGGTGCACGTAACTCCACACAGTTTCCTTTTATCATTTGCCGTCTAGACCCTCATTTCCACTAATTTTCTGATAATATAGTAAGTGTACATCATCTTTATAATTTTCTGCAATCGGAGGTCATCATGGCATTATACGGAGAGTTTAAAAAGGAAGATTGGCTTCGCTCGTTGAATTTACAAGAGTCGGACATTCCAACTGCCACAATTATTCATGGAGAGTTTCTTCATGAGACGAATTTGCTTTATTGGGAAGGAACGCTCAATCACTCTCGTGCACCAGCGTGGAACTTACGGTTCGGTACTATGAATAACAAAAATATCGCCTACGCAAACGTGTATGGCAGTCCGATGGCAGCGACGGTTGTGCACCCTCTTGCCATTTGTGGCTGTGAACGATTTATTCAAACCGGCTACTTCGGAGGACTACAGGCTGATTTAACCTATGGAGAAGTCTTGCTCGTAACATCTGCGGAAAAAGACGACGGCGTTTCCGATAAGTACGGGCCTGCGAAGACGAGCCCAGCACTTTTGGAAGCAGCTCAAGCGTTTTGTGAAGAGAACAACATTGCTTACCGGCTAGGCTCAATTGTCACGACAGGTAGCTACATCTATGAAACGTCACCGATGATCGAACGCTGGGCTGCTGTTGGTCATACCGGTGTTGAAATGGAGGCGGCTGCAACGCTTGCCATTGCTGCTCAATACGGGCGGGAAGCGATTGCCGTGTTAAGCATGTCAGACCACTTGCCAAGTCAACATACGTTTTACAATGCGACAGAAGAACGGGCCGAGTTAGAAGAGCAAGCCGAAGAGAATGTTCGTCGCATCGCTAAACATTTGGCAACGCTAACTCGGGCATAGATCTTGCATTAATATACCATGATGCATACTACGGAAAAGGAAAAGGAAGTGAAAAGAATGAGCGTTAACGTTCACGTAAATGATCAAGGGTTGGCTACTTTGGAATTGGATCGACCGAAAGCAATCGGTTCCCTTAATCATGAAATGGTCCAAACGATTCAAGAGCAGCTTGAACATTGGAAGAACGATGACCACGTCAAAGTAATTCTTCTAAAAGGAAACAGCGAAAAAGGGTTTTGCGCAGGCGGTGACATTAAGACACTCGCTAACGCGAATAAGAGCGACGAAGATTTTGAACGAGCCCGTCAATTTTTCCTCGATGAGTACGCGCTGGATGCCGATATTGCCAACTACAAAAAACCGATCGTTGCTCTCTTGCACGGTGTCGTAATGGGTGGGGGCGTCGGCTTGTCTCAAGGAGCAAGTCACCGCATCGTCACGCACAATACGAAGTGGGCCATGCCAGAAATGAACATTGGATTCTTTCCAGATGTTGGCGCTTCTTATTATCTAAACCAAGCTCCCGGATACTCCGGAACGTACCTTGCTTTAACAGCTAAGGTCATCCCAGCAGAAGATGTTCTCTACATCGGTGCCGCAGACTTTTACGTCGATGATGTCACCCGTGTAGAAGAAACGCTTCGCAGTAAGAACTGGATGAACATTGATGCGCCAAGAGAAACACTCGATCAACTGCTCAAAGACGTGAGTGAAGAACCGAAACCGAGTGCACTCGCCGCCAAGCAAACACTCATCGATGAATTCTTTCATTTACATCAAGTCGAAGACATCGTGAAAAAGCTACGGGACGATGGCGGAGAATTTGCAACGAAAACCGCTGATACGCTTGAATCGAAATCTCCCGTTTCTTTAAAAGTAACTTTGAGACATATGCTCGAAAGCACACACCAGCCACTGGAAAAGGTATTGGAAGCTGACGCGACTCTAGCAATCAACTTCTTAAAAGCAGACGACTTCTACCGAGGAGTCGAGTCCGTTCTTATTAAAAAGGACAACAATCCACAATACACGTACCGCACATTGGAAGAAGTTAGAGAAGATGTGGTAGATCAATACTTCAAATAAAGGCAAAGTGCAGGGATTGCAGGGGGCGTGGGTGGTTAGTGTGCGCTTCGGTGTCGATTGTGTGCACTCTCATGTCGAAAGCGCGCACTTTGATTTTCTTTCTCGAAAATTGCTTTGTTCAACGGATATAGAGCACCACAAAGTAGCGCTCTATATTCCTTAACCGCGTGTTTAGGTTTTTGAAGGTAAAATGCCTTGAAGTACAATTGCTTGCAGCTGCTCCATCCCTTCCTCGAACGTTACGTTATGTTGCTGTAAATATTGAGTGTCTAAAAAATTTAGGAGCATCTCTTCTAACAGTGTTTTCAGCACCGTTACATAAGCGGTTGGAAACTTCGGCTCAACTAACTCAATGAACGGTTTCCAAACCGCACTTACTTGGTTTGCAACTTTTTCATGTAAAGCGGGGTATTTCTTTTCTAACTCGTCCGCATGTTGAATGATGATGCCTACGTCATAATTGACTGGCAAAGAAGCGAATACTCGCTCCATCTTCTCCGCTTCAGATAACGTGTGATCGTTCACAATCGTTCGGTCAATCGCTTGGATGTCACGGAACACAAAGTCAATCGTCCGGCTAAGCAATTCTTCTTTGCTAGAGAAGTATTCATATACCGTGCGCTTACTCGTGCCGAGCGCTCGTGCTACTTGCTCTGTCGTAAAGCGTATGCCATTCTCAGCAATTACACCGATAATGGTGACGTAGATGGCGTCATTCAGTTCCTTTGTCATCGCTTTGCCCCCTCATCTACCTGTTTGACCATGCGATACACCGCAAACGGCTTTTGGTCAGACTGATGAACGATGTGAAAACCAACACGCTCATAAAGTTTACGTGCTGCTGGATTGTTTTGGTCTACGGTGAGTGAAAGCTTGTCTAGCCCTTGTTCGCGTGCAAACTGCTCTGCCTTGTGAATGAGCATCGTACCAATCCCTTTTCCACGGCTTTCTGGCAACATCGCCAACGTACCGATATGAAACTCACCTTCTTTTGCTTCTTTTAATCGGAGCATGGACCTGAAGTCTTTTCGATTCTTTAAAGAATGAATCAAGAAGCCGAGATGACGATATCGTAAAATCTTAACCGCTGTCGGAAAAAGCAATCGGTCCATCGTTTTCGCAGGATAACACGTCATTAACCCTAGAATACGGTCGCCTTCCTTTGCAACATACGCATATTCGTGACTAAAACGGTTGTTATCCGCTCTCCACAACATCAACATCGTGTCGTCGATAACATGTTGATTGTTTGACCCTACAACTGTTTTCGTAAACGTATTGAGCGCCATCGCATTTAATTTCGCCCCTACAGAAGATCCGCGTTCTGCTTTTTGAATCGTTACTTCTGTCGTCATCTTCATCACCTCTTGGTACTGTATTGTAAATTATAGTACCATCTACTGAATCAAATAAACAATACCTCGCGAGAACTCCCAGAAGTTGACAACGAAAGAACGTCCGTTTAAATAATTGGTGATGAACCGATCTAGCTTTAATGCTTCATTCATTTTGATTGTAAGAATGCTTATTCAGTGTCGAGCCTTGACGTACTGTTAACAGAAAAAGAGTTACCTAGTAACGGTTTAAATCAGCAGTAAAACGTGAACGCATTACTTCTTAAAAACGTCTTTCAGACGATCACTAAATGAACGCTCATCCTCAACGACTAGCTGTATTTCTGAACTGCTAACACTCCTTTGATCACACACATGGAGGGTTGTATGACCTTCCTTTACTGCTTCAATCGTACACGTTCGTCCGTTCATCTGAATAACCTTTACGACTCGCTCATCTGCACTTCTCCACATGAGCTCGTCTTCATCAAAGTCTTGCTCATCCGGCTTTAGCGCTGCCTTCACTTGATGCTGTTCTCCTACGGTTAACGATTGTTCTTCAACATTCGTGACTAGGCGATCAACCGTATCCGTTTGCTCTCGCCACGTATTGTGTAAATGAGTAATCGTCAAATCCTTTACCGTTATGGTCCCATCTGCTGCATACCACTCGATGCCATCATTCGTCGGTTCGGTATAGATGAGTGAAGTAAACACCGTCACTCCTTGCTGAACGAATAGTTCAATTGACGACTCGTCAACGAGCACTTTCAAATTAATGTATTTTCGGCCCCCATCATACTCTGCCTCATAACGTTGTCCAAATGGAAACTTCTCACCACACCGATCGACGATCGTCTTCAAGCCCGCATTGGTTCGGTCAATAAAGACTTTGTTATATTCCACATCCACACCAATTAAGGCTTCCACCCCGTCTCCGTGACGCAGACGAAGTCCAAACTCACGTAGCTCTTCCCACGTTACGGTAGCTTCCAACAAATAATTCGTCCCTTGGAAATGTAGTCGAAATGGTTCATCTTGAACTTCAAACGTTTTGAACTGCCTTTCCTTTGAATGCAGTTGTTCAATTTCAGCCATCGGTTGTTGTGCCAACCGGAGTTGACCTTCAGGATTCGTGACTAAGCTTAACTCTCTAGGAAAACTCATCGAGCCCATCCACGGATTTGTTGGGGATTGATACGGATAACGCCAATTTGCCATCCAACCTAGCCAAATCGTTCGGTCATTTACATTATAAAACGTCTGGGCTGCATAAAAATCTTGACCATAGTCGGTAACGAGTACTTCATCCGATGGATTGTCATTTTGAAACGCATACCCATCAAACCGACCGATAAAGTACTGTGCAGTCGAGCCTTTCGTTTCGTCATTGTCACCTACGCTCACGTGCAATACCCATTTCTCGTTTGCACGTGAGCCATCTACAGGCAATGGAAACAGATCTGGACATTCCCACACCGCAACGTGCAAGCCTTCGTGCTCACCAAACTCACTACTATACGTCCAGTCTACTAAATTATGTGAGCGGTAAAATGATACGGTTTGATCCGTTGAAACGACCATGACCCAAGCATTTGAATCATCATACCATAAGACTTTCGGGTCGCGGAAATCTTTTATACCCGGATTGTTGATGACCGGATTGTGTGGGTATCGTTGCCACGTGAACCCGTCGTCACAACTATACGCAAGCGACTGTGCTTCTCCACCCTCTGTACTCGTATAAAACGCAACTAACCCTTCACCACGATCAAACAGACCAGAATGATTGGAATGATCCATAACTACACTTCCAGACAGCGCTTGTCCTAATTTATCATGTTCTAATGCAAGCGGAAGGTGCTTCCAATGCAACAAATCTTCGCTGATTGCATGAGCCCAATTGCCATCTTTTTGATGAAATAGATGATACGTTTCGTTGTAATAAACAAGGCCATTTGGATCCGCCAAGTTGCCTTTTGGTGTTGAAAAATGAAATTGCGGGCGGTAGCGTTCGGTGTACTCATGCTGATTGGATGGACCTTTGTTCATATCTTCCTCTTACTCCTTTACGTCAATGCTTCATCTACTTTCTCTATTCTCGGTAAGTACGTCATATAAACATTTGTTTATATGATTTTATAAGCCGTTGATATTTCTCTTATCAGCCATTAACAATGCTTTGTTAGAGTCAAAGTCAAGGAGGGGTACTGATGGTATTACTAGATGTAAATGGCGTGAGCAAAATCTATTCTCCACGCTTTTATGCACTAAACAATTTGTCCGTTTCGTTTGAAGAAGGCTCATTTACAGCTATTATGGGAAGTAGCGGGTCAGGAAAATCGACGCTACTACATTTACTGGCTGGTTTAGATAAGCCAACATCAGGCACGATTACTTTGAAAGGAAACGAGATTACCAATTTCAATGATAATCAATTAACGAGGTTACGAAATGAAGAGTTCGGCTTTGTTTTTCAACAGTTTCATTTACTGCCTGTCCTCACGGCCTTAGAAAATGTGATCATACCAACAAGCTTTACGAAACATAGACCGTCATCAAAAGAAATCACCGCACGAGCACAGACATTATTGGAACGGTTACACATTGGTCATTTGGCACACGTTTTGCCGAAGAAACTATCTGGTGGTCAGCAGCAACGAGTCGCCATTGCTCGGGCAATGATTAATAAACCGAGTATTGTAGTTGCTGATGAGCCTACGGGAAGTCTTGATTCCTTCACTTCATCCATTGTCATGAAAGAATTTAAAGACTTACACCAATTTTTAGGTTATACGATGATTATCGTTACTCACGATCCTACGGTTGCTGCTTTTGCTGATCGAGTAGTCATCATGAACGATGGAAAACTTGTTTCGAATCTACCTTTTTCTACATCTCAATCTATGGATCAAAAAGTAAAAACCATTCACCATACACAACTTCAGAATGGACAAATGGTCGAATGAATTTACGTACACTTGCTTTTCGTTATCTTTCAAGACAACGTTTGAAAACCATGTTAATTGTTATAAGTATAAGTTTAGGAGCAGCATTACTCAGTGCATCACAAGTCTTTATGGCATCCATCGAAAAGTCGAATGAATTATCAATTCAATCGGTCTACGGGGATGTTGATCTTTATGTAGGTTACCAATTAAGTATCCATGATGAGCTTCGTAAACCTCTAACAGAAGAAGATTTAAAAAACCTTGAAAGTCTCACTGAAGTACGTCAAATCGGAACCATTCACTACCCTTATTTAGGATACGAAGAAGAATATAAAATGTGGGATGACATTTATGTAGGATTTAATGAGGAACCTTTAGCATATGAAAGTACGATGGTTGATATTGGTGAACAAACCATTCCTGCTGAACGTGAAGTGATTGTCTCAAGAGCTTACGCTTCGATTCATGACGTAGCGATTGGTGATTACATTGACTTATTATTTCCACCAGGAGAAAAGGAACAAGTTAAAATTGTCGGCTACTCAAATGAAGATCGAGAAGATCTGTCTTCCGTTTTGCTTTTTCAAGCCGAGTGGTTACAATCCGTTACTCGAAAAGGTCCGACAATGGCGATGCTACAACTCGACTCTCATGAATCAAAACAATCTGTCCACGATCAAATTGTACAGATGAACCCGTTGTTAAACGTTGATCTTTTAGAAGAAACAAACGATTTACGTGAAAATGTCGGAGGACTGTTGCCCATTCTGACAAGCATAAACATCGCAGTGATCATCGTTAGTGGCTTATTATATCGAAGTATTATGGAGGTGATGATTCAAGAACGAAATCAACAACTAGCCGTCCTCAGGCTCGTCGGCGCCTCAAAGAGAAATCTACTCTTCCTTGCATACAACGAGACTTTGTTCATGAGTATCGTAAGTCTATTCATTGGTTTAGTGATCGGGATCTGCACTGCCTTGATGATTTTATCAGCCCCGATGACATTTGCTGATGTCATGATTGTAACTACAGAAATTCCTTGGCTAAGCATCGGTTTCTATTTGCTCTTGTATGTAGCCTCACTGTTCATCTTCTCAGTATTTCCGGTCTATCAAGCGAGTAACGTTTCACCGATAAGTACTTATCAGCAATCTTCTTCCCAACTAACGTTAACAAGAAAACGGGTTCGTTTATTTATCGTGCTACTCGTGTGCACGCTCATCCTTTCAATACTCAGTTTTGTTACTACGAGTGTTTGGTTACACGTACTCTCCATGTTCAGTATTGTTATGCTATTTTTTGTCTGCATCACTCACACTTTACGTTTTGCTTTACGGGTCGTTCATAGTATTATAAAGCCACTTCGTCACTCGTCGGTATGGACGTTGGCGCCCTTACAACTCCTTCGCCACATACAAAAGACGAAGGCAATCGCGATGTTACTCTCAGCCTGTATCATCTTAACTACACTCGGATTTACGACATTAGAAAACCTAAAAGAAACATCCATTGACCAACTGTTTTCTTTAAATCCTGCCGATTTTCGTGTCACGTCCTATGCCTATGGCAATTATGCACTGCAAAATCAAGGATTCTCACCAGAGCTATATGATGAGATTACCTTACAAAACGATGTGTCGGAGCCTTCCAATTACTTTACAACTCCTTTTATTGGGCTGACAACGAATCTACCTAATGCCACTTGGGCAACAGAAGACGTTGACGGCACAGCACAAGTGCTCGCACAAATTAAAGGCACTGATTTACATCCATATCTTGAAGTAGCACGACAAGGAAAAACAACAATCAACGAGTTGGACCCGTTTGATGTTGTTATTACGGAGCGAACCGCCGATGCACTCGGCTATGAGATTGGCGATCAAATTAACCTTAAAAGCATTGAAAGCGATGAGGAAGCCTTTGACTTTTCCTTTACAGTAGCTTCCATCGTTTCGAATCATCCGTTTTTAAGCAACGAGCAGTTCGAACCGTTTGACTCTTTTCTCATGACACCAAAACAGATGGACGATCATTTCGCGATTACACAACATTCTGAGCTTCTACTATCAAGCGCAAATCGCCAAGCAGAACAACAAATTCATGAAACAATTGAATCCTTGCAATTAGAGAACGACGTACACGTTATTAACCGTTATGCAGCGCTTGAGGAATTCCAAGAACAATATAACGAACGCTTATACGTTTTGGCATTTACCATTGGCATCATGATTGTTCTAACGATGGCTGGTCTTTTTACGAGTTCAATGAGTACCTTTCAAGCACGCTTAACCGAATTGTCTATTCTTCGTTCAATTGGCTTGTTTCACAAACAGCTACATCGAACACTCTTGTTAGAAGGCGCTTTTCTCACATTCATAAGTGCTTTGATGGCTTCTGTATGTTCTCTATGGCTATCTATGCACTTAACATTCTCACTTCAAGGAAGCTTAAGCGTCTTGCCGGTTACTGAACTCTTTATTATTATTGTTTTGTCACCCGTGTTAGGGATACTCGGTTTCCTTCTTCCAACACGATGGGCTTTACGACAAAACATTCTTAAACATTTAACATAAATCGGATGAACGGCGCTTGCCGTCCATCCACTCTCTCTACTAAGTAACCATCGCACTTGCGATTAGACTGTGCTTAAATGAACTAGAGGTGATATGGATGCTAACCAAGAATATCTTACTTATTGACGATCAACCCGATATTTTGGAATTATTAACAGATTATTTAGAAGCCTCAGGGTATACAATTTTCCAAGCAAACAATACGACAGAAGCATGGGCTCACATTGAACGAGAACAACTTGATGTGATTGTTTTAGATGTGATGATGCCTGGGGAAGATGGGTTTTCGTTTTGCAAAGCATTTCGCAAACATCAAACGACACCCATTTTGTTCTTAAGTGCGAAAGAAAGTGAACAAGATCGCATACGAGGTTTAACCATTGGTGGGGACGACTATATTGTTAAATCAGTAAGTCCAGCGGAAGTCGTTGCTCGCGTAAATGCCATGTACCGCCGGCAACAATTTAACCAAGTGAACAACAAACAAAGAAACATCCATGTCCATAACGGCTCATTAGAGCTAACTATTAAGGACAAACGCATCGACTTAAGTCTCTATGAATACCGTTTATTTCATTACTTGTATGAAAACCGCGGAATCATTCTTTCTTATGATCAAATCCTTTACAAAGTTTGGAAAGACGAACTACAAGATCCGCAAATTGTACGTGTCTATATTGCGAAATTACGAGAGAAATTGCGTACCTATGATGATATTCTGTCTATCCGAACGATCCGTTCATTAGGGTACCAACTTATTGAGGTAGACTTCGATGAACCGTAAACTCTCACTAAATGTTGTACTAATTTTGTTTTCGATTAGTCTACTTGTTCTCCCACTTGCGGTCAGTCAACTGTATCAAACTTACGAGAATCATCAGACTCCACCAAACCCAATTGAGGAACCAACCGAATGGATTGATGAATTTATTAAGGTTGATCAATCTTGGCCATCAAAAGAATGGCTCAAAAATCTTGATGAAATTGCAAGAGAAGAGCAGTTACATATCGACGTCGTACTCCAAAACGGTACTACATACTATCACCATCGACCAGCCGATCAATCAGTTGATCAAACACTTGAAGTTTCCTACAAATATTCGATTGTTCAGTCCTCTTCTGTTGTTGCGACGTTGTACTATAGCCAGCCATCATCACCACAGTATGTCACAACAGCGTCAAATGATTCCGCTGCACTGACACTGATCCTATTTACCATCGTCTTTCTTCTACTATTATTCTTGTGGTATGTCCGTATGCACACGGTCAAACCGCTACAAACGTTAAATGATGCACTGACGAACATTACGAAACAAAAAAACAATCCACCTCCCATTCATTCACATATTAAAGAAGTGAATGAATTGACCGAAGCGTTTACGACGATGAATCGAAATTTGCAGCGCCTTCAAAACGAACGGTCACAACTTGAACACGACCGTGATTTATTCATGTCTTCAATTGTTCATGATTTACGTACCCCTTTATTCTCTCTAAAAGGATATTTAGAAGGAATTACTACAGGTGTTGTGGAATCCCAAGATAAAAAAGCTCACTACCTTTCTAAATCGCTTCGACAAGCTTGGCGAATGGATCATTTACTCACTCTTTTATCGAATTACAATCGCTCTCTTTACTTAACTAAACACATTCAAACAACACGTACTCCAATCATTCCATTGATAAATGAACTAATTGAAAGCTTAGACTATCAGATTAACGACAAACAACTTGTGATTCAGACTAAAATCGAATCGTACACGCTCTCTCTCGACCAAGAACTCATGCATCAAGCGCTTGAAAATATCCTTGCGAATGCAATACGTTATAGCCCTCTTAACGGAACGATTCAAGTTGAAGGTTTTTCCGATGACCAACAGTACGTTTTACGCATTACCGATGAAGGTCCAGGGATTAAGCGGTCTAATTTAGAAGAAATCTTTAAACCACTTGTCCAAGGGGATGAATCTAGAAACACCCACAACCACATCGGACTCGGATTAGCCATTAGTCAGCAAAACATAGCCAGTCACGGTGGGCAGATTGCAGCCTACAATTCAGAACACGCAGGAGCAACGTTTGTCATTACTCTTCCTCTATTTAAGAATTATTGAAAAATCCACGGTCAATATGGTCCTTCAGAAATTATTGTTACGACATAAACTACCTTCTTACATTTAAAAATGAGTAGCCGAGAGCAGTTGCCCTCGGCTACTCATTTTCAATTTAGAACCAGCGCTCTGTGACGACTTTCTTTCTTGTATAGAATTGAACACCGTCTTTTCCGTTTGTTCCAAGATCTCCAAAGAATGAGGCTTTGTTCCCGGCAAACGCGAAGAATGCCATCGGCGCGGGCACGTTCACGTTAATACCGACCATCCCCGCATCAATTCGGTCTCTGAACAGTTGCGCTGATTTTCCACTAGACGTATAGATGACCGCTCCATTGGCGAATTTTGAGGCGTTCGTGACTTCAATCGCTTCTTCCAAATCTTTGACGCGAACGACGCTAAGCACGGGTGCAAAGATCTCATCTTGCCAAATTTTCATTTCTTGCGTGACATTATCAAAGATCGTCGCTCCAACGTAATAGCCGCTTTCTTTTGCATCGCCCTTTTCTCGCCCGTCTACAATAAGGCTGGCGCCTTCTTGCACGCCGGAGTCAATATACCCAACGACGCGTTCTTTATGGGACTCGCGAATGAGGGGGCCGACGAAGTTCTCTTCGTAACATCCGTCGCCAACTTCAAGGGAGCGAGTACGAGCAGTGAGACGCTCCATAAACTCATCGGCAATGTCTTCAGTTACCGCCACAACGGAGCAAGCCATGCAACGCTCCCCACTACTACCGAATGCCGAACCAATAACGCCTTCGATCGTTTTATCCAAGTTGCAGTCAGCCAACACCGTCGCATGGTTCTTCGCACCTGCAAGAGCTTGCACGCGCTTACCATAAGCTGTACCGGTTTCATATACAATCTTCGCTACCGGCTCAGACCCGACAAACGAGATCGCTTCAATGTCTTCGTGAGTCAGAATGCGGTTGACGACATCTTTCGCACCGTGTACGAGGTTTAGCACACCTTTTGGAAAGCCTGCTTCGTAAAAAAGCTCAACGAGACGCTCTGCAAGCACTGGTGTCCGTTCTGACGTCTTTAATACGAATGTATTCCCGCAAGCAATGGCGAGTGGTACATCCAAAGTGGCACCATCATCGGGAAGTTAAACGGCGTAATCCCTGCTACGACCCTAGTGGATAGCGCCAAATGGAGCCGTCAATGCCTCCGGCAATACGAGGCAGTGCATCACCCATCATTAAGTTTGGCGCAGATGTAGCCAGCTCCACAACTTCAATCCCTCTTTGTACTTCGCCGTGGGCATCTTTTAACGTTTTGCCGTTTTCGAGCGTGATAATTTCTCCTAGCTCTTGGCGGTTTTCGTTTAAGAGTTGCAAATAACGGAACATGTAACGTGCCCGCTCAGGGACTGGCACTTGTGACCAAGTCTCGTACGCTTCTTTTGCCGCCTGAACCGCGCGGTCGACATCTTCACTTGTCGAGATCGGAACTTTGGCAATTTCCTCACCTGTCGCTGGATTCGGAACCGACTCATACGTGCCACCCACGGTTTCTTGCCACTGATCATTAATGTAATTTTTCATTGTTTTTACTTCTGTGATCATTTTGAACTCTCCTTTACAGATTGGAATGAAATGTCTTGGTCTCCGACGCGTTCATACAATACGGCCATATCGCGATCGCCTAACCCTGCATCTTCTGCTTCTTCATACACATCAATAAGCGCATCGGTTATTGGCAAGTGCAACCCTTCTCTTGTCATCGTCTCCTTCACGAAGTTCAAATCTTTCCGCAATAAACTTAGCGTAAAACCAGGGTTGTAGTCGTTGTTTGCAATAAACGTCTTGTAGTTTCGTTCATAAATTCGGCTCTGCCCGTAACTCACATTCATCACATCAAACAACGCGTCCAAATCCATGTTCTGTTTCTTCGCGAGCGTAAGTGCTTCACTTACCCCGGCAGTATAAAAACCGATGAGTAAGTTGTTGATGAGCTTCGTCATCGTTCCGCTAATGATTCGCTCATCGACGTGGAAGAGGTTCGCCCCGAGCACGTCCATGACGGGTGTCGCTGTATCAAACGCAACTTTCGGGCCGCCGCACATGAACGTAAGCGTGCGGTTTTCAGCGCCAACGACGCCACCGCTGACAGGTGCCTGAAGAAAGAGGACTTCACGTTTCTTCGCAGCTCCTTCTACTGTTTCATTGTTCTCCGGTGCAACGGTGCTCGTATCCATGAGCAACACATCGTCATGGGCGTTTTCAATTAACCCTTCAGCACCTAAAAACACCGATTCGTAAGCTCGTGCGGACGGCAAGCTTGTAATGACCATATCACACTCTGCAGCCAATGCGGCTATAGACGCGCCAATGCTGCCGCCCGCGTTTTCAAACGCACGTTCAGCTTCGGCATTCAAATCAACCCAACGACTTGATACCCCGATTCAATGAGATTCGTTGCCATCGGCATTCCCATGTTCCCTAACCCAATCCAACCAATTTTCATTTCGGATCCCTCACTTTTACGAAATATAGTTTTTAGCTTCAATTACTCGTTCACTAATCTTTCGCTTCACTTTCGTCAGGTCACTTCGTTCTGGCGTTCGACTTTGTCGTTTTACACGATTCGCCTCTTCCGGCTGATCAAGTGCTAACCAAAGTCTCGTCATGTTACTCTCGACGTTCTCATAGCCCTCTTCACAAATCACTCGGGTCATCCATTCTTTTAGCTCGGTCGGGTGCTTCACCGTTCGTGTATACGATGACCGCATCACAGCTACGGTTGCAAACGAGTCTGCGACCATCCGTAACACTTCTTGCTTTTCAGAAACTTCATCGGTGCGAGACAGCCCTTCTAAAACTTCAGACATGATTCTTTCTGTAGCCGCAATCCATTGCCCGTTAACATCCGTGTCACTGATTGGATTCTCATTGACGTGAACGTCTTGCTTGAGCAGAGCTTTTGCTGATGCCATACGATTGATTTCATTTGTCCCTTCAAAAATCCGGTTAATGCGGGCATCACGGTACAGTCTCTCAACCTCATACTCTTGCATAAAGCCATAACCACCATGAATCTGCACCGCTTCATCAGAAATTTTGCCTAACACTTCTGAGGCATAGGTCTTGCACATGGCACAGTCTGGAATGAACGCCCGCACGATCGTAGACGAATTCACTCCCTCTGAGGAGTCAAGTGCATTCTCTACACTTCCTGCTGTCCCATAGGCGAAGCTTTCAACCCCAAACAGTGCCGTGTTCATATTCGCCAACTTCTCTTGAATGAGCGGAAAGTTCACGAGTGATTGCTGAAATTGTTTTCGCTCCAAACCATAGTTGACCGAAAGCTTTAACGCCCGCTTTGATGCACCAATGTTGTTAAATGCTAATTTTAGTCGAGCGAGGTTTAAAGTATTCAGCGCAATCTTGTGTCCTTCACCGACTTCCCCGAGCACACGATCTGGATTTACAGTTACATCCTCAAGCAAAAGCGTTGCCGTTGATGAACCATTGATGCCCATCTTCTTCTCTTCTGGCCCGAGCGTTACACCGTCTTGTGTTCTTTCTACAATAAATGCGGTCATTCCTTCATCCGAATTCGCAAACACCACATACACATCGGCAATGTGCGCATTCGTAATCCATTGTTTCTCACCGGTTAAATGCCATACACCGTCTTGATCATTCCACGTCGCTCGTGCTTTTCCTTTCAACGCATCTGAGCCTGCTGATGGTTCAGTCAGTGCGTATGCCCCTACCCATTCTCCGGACCCGAGCTTTGGCAAATATGTGGCTTTCTGTTCTTCTGTTCCATAATAAATGAACGGCGTCGTGCCAACGCCCGCATGAATATTAAACGCCACACTAAACGAGCCACCGCCATTGCCAATCCCCTCTGCAACGAGCCCAGCGACATGCTTCCCAAGCCCAAATCCTCCGTACGCTTCTGGAATTTCAACCGCCTGCAAACCGAGAGAACCCGCCTCTTGAAAGGCATCTTTGGCAAACGTATAGTCATGCGTTTCCGCCTGTTCCATATTGGCAAGAATGGTATTCGTGACAAACTTCTCTGTCGTCTTCTGAATCATTATTTCATCGGTAGAAAGGTCTTCTGGCGTAAACGCATCTCGCATGCTCTGTAAGCTACCGCCCCACATTGGCCTTGAATATTTTGTTTTCATGCTCATGACCTCCTCGTCATCTAACAAACTGCAAAAGATATGCCAACAACTTCTTCGAACTCCCGAGCGTTGGCACTGCTCAAACTGTCTACGTGTCTAAACACTTTTACATCATCGATCGTTGGAAACGAGACATTTTGTTGTACAGCGTTGCTCTAGAAATTCCAAGTTTCTTTGCCGCTTGAGATTTATTGCCATCCACTTCTTGCAAAGCCGCTTCAATTTGTTCCTGCTCATACTCTTGCACTTGCTCTCGGTTCATCTCTTGCCATTCGATATAAGGAACAGAAGGCGCCTCATCCTGAAAGGTCCGCAATTCACCTGGCAAATCCTCCACTGTAATTCGATCATCATCACAAAGGTGAAACATGCGTTCCACAACGTGTATGAGCTCTCGTACGTTTCCTGGCCAGTCGTACTGGAACATTCGCTCAATCACTGCTTTATCCATCGTCCGCTCTTTCGCACCAGTGTCTCGACTAAGCGTTTTGAGCTGGTGCGCGATGATTAACGGGATGTCTCGCTTTCGTTCCCGTAGCGGCGGAATGGGAATATCGATTACATGTAACCGGTAATACAAATCGGCCCGGAACTTTCCTTGCTTTATTCGTTGTTTCAAGTCTTGATTCGTTGCGGAAATTAACCGAAAATCAACCGGTGTCGGAGACGTACTGCCTACCCTGTCAATCTCTTTACTCTGAAGTGCTCGCAGCACTTTCGCTTGAGCCTCGAGCGGCATATCCCCAATCTCGTCAAGAAACAACGTCCCCCCATGGGCAAGTTCCATCTTGCCGGGCTTGCCTTCACTCTTTGTGCCCGTAAACGCCCCTTTCACATAGCCAAACAGCTCGGACTCCAAAAGGTTTTCAGGGATTGCGGCACAATTGACAGCAACGAATGATCCTTCTCCTCGAGCACTCATATTGTGAATCGCTTGGGCAAACGGTTCTTTACCTACACCAGACTCTCCTGTAATTAAGACAGAAGCTGTTGTCCTCGCCGCTTTTCGACTCATTTTCTTGGACTCGGCAATCTTCGCGCTTTCCCCGATAATGTCTTCAAAACGAATATCTGGAATGCCTCGCTTCTTCTCGACAACCGTCTCCTGCTCAGGTTTGCTGTAATCCAAAATATCCATCCGCTCTAACGTTTCCAAAAGCTCCTTTTTCCCTTCATACACGAGCATCCCCACCGCGCCAATCACCTTGCCGTCTCGCCACATCGGCAAGCGATGCACAACCAGTTCTTGTCCTTGCAAGCGATGCGCCTGACTTCGCTCAGGAACACCCGTCTTCAAGACAACAGGCAAACGCGTATTCTCAATCACCTTCTCAACCGCTCGGCCGATCGCTTCCTCTTTCGTCACACCAACAAACCGGGCGTACGTATCATTGAATAATTGAATGATCCCCCGCTCATCAACAATCACAACCCCCTCATAAGCAGTGTCTAAACTTAGCTTCATCCAATCAATCGCCTGACGAGCCACTTCCTCTTGTTCCTCAATATAACGGTAGAACGCAAACCATTCATCCCGACCGACAATACCGAGCAACGTGCCCGTCTTCACTTGAATCACATAGAGAGGACATGGCTTACTTGATCTCAAGGAAAAATCCTCTCCTACGGAAAAGAATTCAGTGTTCATGACGTGCTGAACGTGGACGTTTGCATCTTCAACACGAAGGCAATCGCGAATTGTGATGATTCCGACTAACTTGCTGGCATCTACAACAGGAACTTCACCATCGGCGACTTCGGCCATGACAGGAAGTACGTCACGGATACTGTCCGTAGGTGCTACTGTACGTGGAGCAATCCTCATCCACTGGCCACTATGGTCACGAGAACTTCTTTGCCCCACTCAAATCACCTCTTTGCTTTCGTATGATCACTTTCATTCCTTAATGACACTCGTCGAATTTTTCCGGATGTTGTTTTAGGTAGATCGTCAATAAATTCAATTTTTCTTGGGTATTTGTACGGCGCCGTCAACCGCTTCGTATGATCTTGCAATTCTTCCACAAGACCGTCATACGCTTTGTCCTTAAGCACGACGTAAGCTTTGACGATATTGCCCCGAATTTCATCAGGTTCAGCGACAACTGCACACTCTTTTACCGCCTCATGTTTCACAAGTGCGTCTTCAACTTCGAACGGGCCGATTGTATATCCTGAGCTAATGATGATGTCGTCGCCTCGACCGACAAACCATAAGTACCCATCCGCATCCCGGTACGCTTGGTCTCCGGTAATGAACCATTCACCACGATACGCAAGTGACGTGCGGTCCGGATCTTTATAGTACGACTTAAATAAGGCGGGTGAACTTTTGTGCACACCAATGTCTCCAACGATATTGTCAGCGCAACGCTCACCATAAGGATCAATTACTTCGACCGTATTGCCTGGCGTCGGCACGCCCATTGAGCCAGGGCGAATTTCCATGCCTTCCAACGTTCCAACGAGCAAAGTGTTTTCCGTTTGTCCATACCCGTCTCTCACATTGATATTAAATGCGTCCAAAAACGCATCAATAACCGGACGGTTTAACGGCTCACCTGCAGAGACTGCACTTTTTAAGTGAGGAAGCTTGTAGCTTGCGAGCTGGTCGACCTTTGCCATTAAGCGATACTCGGTTGGTGTGCAACAGAGCACGCGAATCCCCTCGTTCTCTAAAAGAGAAAGATACTTTTTGGCATCAAACGGTCCATCGTACACAAACGCGGTCGCACCGAGCATAATTGTTGAAAGAAACGGACTCCAGATCCACTTTTGCCAACCCGGTGCTGCCGTTGCCCACACAAGATCATTCTCTTTCGCACCGAGCCAATTTTTCGCCGCGGTCTCTACATGGGCGTACCCCCAACCGTGTGTATGGGCAACCCCTTTTGGATTACCGGTCGTCCCTGACGTATAGGATAAAAACGCCAAGTCTTCACGCGTCGTTTCGCTTCGAACAAGCGTATCGCTTTCCCCGTCAGCTAACTGCTCCAGATCTAACCAGCCGCTCCCTTTCTCTCCGATTAGAAATTGGCGTTCCCGCGCATCATAATCTCCGGCAATTTCGTTTACTTCCGCAGCCGCTTTTGCAGATGCGACGATCGCGCGCGCCTCTGAATGCTCAAACCGAAACTGGAGGTCCTTCGTTCGCAGCATCTCTGAACACGGAATTGCAACAAACCCTGCTTTTAAGCAGGCGAGATACGTTACGTACGCTTCTGGTATGCGAGGCAAGCTAATAATGACACGATCACCTTTTTGTAGACCATGATTTTGGAGAACACGCGCATATTGATTTGCCCGCGAAACTAGCTCACTGTATGTGACATCTTTCTTTTCACCCGCTTCATTCAACCAGCGAATCGCTAACTTCTCATCCTCACCTGCATATTGTTCGACGTCATCAGCAATGTTGTACTCATATGGTGCAATCAAATCCATGATTCATCTCCTCCTTCATTTCAAATTCACCTTTAGTCAACTTAAAAAAGTAAGCGTTTACAATTCGAACCTCCGTTAAATGGTAGAAGTTTCAGTCCTTCTACTATGCAATAGTTGTGCCAATAATTATTAGTTGTGGTTGTATAACTGTTTAGACATTCGGTGTATAAATTCCTCCATGAAAATGAAAAAAATCTCGGCTCCGCCATTCATCGCAATCGTTTTTAGACGATTGAAAACCCGGATTGTTCTTACAAGACATCCGGGTTTCACACACATCCATTTCGGTTCTAGGTAAGTTGAACGAAAGAGTTCCATCGAAAACAAATGGTGAGCTTGGAAAAATGGAAACTGTGCTCGAGTTGCGGCCGAACTGTTCTCAAGTTGGGGGAATACGCAGGAAAAGTGGTCTATTCTCATAAACTAGGGAACAAAATGAGCAAACTTGGTAACAGATTACAAGGTACCTGTACATCCTCGCCCTGAAGTACCCACAAGACGTCGGCGCGAGCCGCGCCGAACCGAGTACGGTTTCGTTTCGGCCCCGGCGGGGCCGACGTGTCATTGGCACTACATCTTGGAATCTGCGCGCAAGTTG
>NZ_BAXB01000002.1 GCF_000698145.1 Geomicrobium sp. JCM 19039 | reverse complement strand
ATCGGTTTTTGGGTGGGGTATGATCCAGAGTAGGGTACTTGAAGTCGATAGGTGTGCACACGACGTTCACGATGGTTGTATGCAAGAGAGTTTGATCACAGATCCATAAGGATGTGGTCAAAATCCCCCACCGCAATCATTGAGGTCACTTAAAAAGAGAATTTGAAAATCATATCACAGTGTTTCGCTTGATATAAATATAAAATCCACATAGACCCTGTCTATGATGGAATTTTCTTCATTAAAGAACAATTTTTAGCAGGGATCTACATAGATCTGACCAATACGTCGAGTTAACGAGTAACTTAAGAAAAGAGACGTTAATTTTTCAGTGTTCTCTACTTATTAAACGTGGGAGCTAACGCACGTTTCTTCGCTACCTTGAATGTCAGCACTCTCGGTACTTTGACTCGTCTGTATAGGGGTGCTGCTTTGTACGAAAGTAAGGGTGGGGCGGCAAAATAGACCACCAGAATTGAAGGTTTCTCATGGTGGACGGACGCAGAATCCGAAAAGAGCGTCTGAGCTCAATAGAAGCGATCTATACGAGTTGAATTAATGAATGTCATTCGGCGACAAGACCGGGATTCTTAATGGAATTTAGCGTCAAATTCAATCACACTCCACATAGACTTGCCTCGTCCGAAAACTTAGCATTGGCGAGGGGGAGTAAAATCTTACCATAGATGGTTATAAGGTAAGATTTTCCTTGTTATACGAGGCGTTCTAATAAGAATCCTCCCATCGGGTCGAGAAATCTTACCATAGAATAACCAATGGCAAGATCTCATCCGAAAACGCTAGCAAAATTAATAAAATCCTACCATAGCAAATTACCACCTACTTCAACTTCCACATCGATTGTGTTAATGAGTAACTGAAGTATGTTCATTTCACTTATAAAATGAGATCAGGACACTTTTTTCAGAGAACAACAGTTGCTTACACAGGAGAATCTTTATTTAGTATTGACATTTTGTTCATTCAGGCATAGGCTGTTAGAAGATTAATTCCTGAGTAAATCCATCAGATAAAGAGGTGAAATGAATTTGACTACACATGTTCAACCTATATCAGAACAACATTCTGTTGCTAAACATACGATTGGTTTAAAGAAACCGCAGTTAAATCTCGTAACTATTGGTCTTATCGCGTCTTTTATACTTGCTTTGTACCTCATATTCACCCAGCATTTTGTACAACCAATTCTTCTCGTTATTGGAATTTTACTTGGGTATACGCTCTTTCACGCTAGATTTGGCTTCACATCTGCATTTCGACGACTCGCATCGGTTGGAAATGGACAAGCGCTTCGCGCTCATATGGTCATGCTAGCCATCGCGTGTACACTTTTTGCCCCAATTCTCGCTACAGGTTTTACGTTTTTTGGTGGTGAAGCTACCGGGAACATCTCTCCAGTAGGCGTCAGCTTACTCGTTGGAGCGTTTATCTTTGGAATCGGTATGCAACTTGGCGGTGGTTGTGCGTCTGGAACTCTATATGCGGTAGGTGGCGGTCGAAGCGTAATGTTCATCACGCTACTATTCTTCATCATCGGATCAACCATTGGGGCGAGTCACTTTAACTTTTGGATGGAAGACATGCCCGCATTTGAATCATTTTCCTTAGCGACATCAACAGGTCTAGGTTATGGTGGAGCTTGGCTTGTCTCGATGCTTATTTTTGGTGCGGTAGCCACTGTGACCATAATCATAGAAAAAAAGAAAAACCCACCTAAAATGGCACAAGTGCCAACTGAAAGTGGTTGGAAAAGAATTTTTAGAGGATCATGGCCGTTGTTTGCAGCGGCAATTGTGCTCGCAGTCTTAAACGCGATTACACTGCTCGTTCGTGAAACACCTTGGGGTGTTACGTATGCATTTACACTTTGGGGCTCAAAAGCTGCCGAGTTTCTAGGATTTGATGTGCGTGAGTGGGGGTTTTGGCAAGGAGATACAGCAGCACTAGATGCCTCTATATTTGCTGATACGACGTCGGTACTAAACTTCGGTGTCATTCTTGGGGCGTTTCTTGCATCCGCTGCAGGTGGATTGTTCCGCTTCAACAAGATCACGAAGGGGAATGCTTTAGCGTCTGTTATCGGTGGTTTGATGATGGGATACGGCGCAAGGCTAGCGTTTGGATGTAACATCGGTGCATATTTCAGCGGCATTGCATCGTTTAGTGCCCACGGTTATATTTGGGGAATTATGGCACTCGGTGGAACATTTTTAGCGTTATATTTACGACCGTTATTCGGACTTGGGGTCCCCAAACAAAAAGACAGCTTTTGCTAACGAAGGCCCTTTATTTCCAGTGTTGGAACTAAAGGGCCTGCTTAATGAGCGATTTGTCTTACACCGCTTATTATGGTAGACTTTAGGCAATGTTGGACAACAATAGACAACGAATGAAATTTACATATGGAGAGACGTATGACAAAGATTAATATCGCAATTGACGGACCTGCGGGCTCTGGCAAAAGTACGGTCGCATTGAAGGTGGCGAACGAATTGCAATATTTGTATATTGATACAGGCGCTATGTATCGTGCGCTCGCCTACCGCGTACTTTTGAATAACATTTCCCTGAGTGATGAGAATACCATTGATGATGTACTAAAAGAGATGAGCTTCACATTGTCTAGCGATGGGCGCCATATGCTCGTCAACAACGAGTATATAGGTCAAGAAATTCGCAGCGCGAGTGTGACTCATGCAGTTTCTGAAGTGTCTAGTCACCATAGCGTACGGCTGCAGATGCTCGAGCGCCAACAAGAGCTCGCTAAACAAAAAGGTGTCGTTTTGGATGGAAGGGACATTGGTACCCACGTATTACCAGATGCTGAACTGAAGGTTTATTTGTTTGCATCGGTTGATGAACGTGCATCAAGGCGCCATTTGGAGAATATACAAAATGAACAACCATCAGATCTTCAGACGATTCGACAAGAAATTGAACGAAGAGACCATTTAGACACGACAAGGGAATTTGCTCCTTTAAGACAAGCAGATGACGCGATTTCACTTGACACGACACAACTTTCGATTGAGGATGTCGTTCGTTTTATTTATGCACATGCCCGCGAGAAGGAGCACACATCGTCATGATCTATCGAATTGGACAATTTGCTTGTAGAATTCTGCTTTCTGGTGTTTTCTTTGCGTCAATTCAGGGAAAAGAAAATATACCGGCGAATGGACCGGTAATTATCTGTTCTAATCATAAAAGCAACTTCGATCCACCGCTGCTTGGATCCTACATTAAACGGCCACTTCGGTTTATGGCGAAAGAAGAATTATTCGAGAAAAAAGGATTCGGCACGTTGATTAAGAATCTCGGTGCTTTCCCTGTAAAGCGAGGGGCAGGTGATCGAGCTTCGCTACGGACGGCGCTTGCTGTATTGAACCAAGGAGACATGTTGCTGTTATTTCCTGAAGGGAATCGCTCCAAAACCGATGAGATTGGTGAAGGTTTAGCCGGTGCAGGTTTTTTCGCACTGAAAAGTGATGCAGTTGTCATTCCGGCCTACGTTAAAGGCAAGTACAAGCCATTCAAAAAAATTGAGCTCACGTATGGACAAGCCGTTCCACTTGATGATTTGCGGGAAGAGAAAGCTTCTGCGAGGCAAGTGACCGACCGGATTATGGATCATATTAAGCAGCTAAAAGAAGAACAGAATTCGAACTGATGTCTGCAACATTCTTCCAAGCAATGGAGAATTTTGTATAGCAATGTTTTTAAAGGGAAGTAAGGAGGCAAAAGACAATGGCTGAAGAAATGAACAATGAATTAGAAGGAATGAAAGATCTTCAAGTGAATGACATCGTTACAGGTAAGGTGACGAAGGTTGAAGAAAAGCAAGCATTCGTTGACGCTGGCTACAAGGTAGACGGAATTGTTCCTATTAGCGAACTTTCCAGTTTACACGTAGAAAAGGTAAGTGATGTATTAAATACGGGTGACGAGTTAGACCTTAAAGTATCAAGGTCGAAGATGATGAGCTCGTCCTTTCTGTTCGCGGCGCGCGGGCGGAAAAGGCATGGATGAACTTAAAGCAACGTTTGAGGCAGGAACACCTATTGAAGCTGAAGTTGCAGAAGTGGTCAAAGGTGGGCTTGTTGTAGATGTTGGTGTACGTGGTTTCATTCCAGCGTCACTCGTTGAGCGTCATTTTGTAGAAGACTTCTCAGACTACAAAGGGCAGACCGTTACGTTGAAAATCGTTGAGTTAGATGCAGAAGAGAACAAATTGATTCTGTCTCGCAGAGCAATTCTCGACGAAGAAGCGGATGAAAAGAAAAAGCAAGTTCTTGAAAATTTAACAATCGGAAATACGGTTAAAGGAACGGTACAGCGTCTCACTGACTTTGGTGCGTTTGTAGATGTTGGAGGCGTTGATGGTCTCGTTCACATTTCACAAATGGCTCACCATCGTGTCGAGTCCCCTGGAGAGATTGTAAAAGAAGGGGAAGAAATTGAAGTGAAAATCTTGGCAGTAGATGCAGACAAAGAGCGGATCTCATTGTCGATTAAGGACACGTTGCCAGGACCTTGGACGACGATTGAAGGTCAATTTCAACCAGGTGACGTCATTGATGGTCAAGTGAAGCGCCTCGTTTCATTTGGCGCGTTCGTTGAAGTGGCTCCTGGAGTGGAAGGGCTCGTTCATATTTCACAAATCGCGAACCGCCATATTGGAACGCCTGGAGAAGTATTGGAAGAAGGTCAAGCTGTTCAAGCGAAGATCTTAGATATCAGTCCTTCTGAACAGCGTATCTCATTAAGCATTCGCGAATTGGAAGAAAAACAGACGTCTGACCATAAAGTTCAGCGTGAGTATGAAGCACCTGAAGAAGATCATTCTGGGTTCTCCCTTGGCGACATGATTGGAGATCAACTAAAAAAATACCGTAACGATTAATTACCGCAAACAATCGGCGAATACCAACAGTGGATTCGCCGATTGTTTTGAGAAATAGAGCTCTCCATTCGTAACCCGTACGGTTCTTTCTGCCTTTTCTTGTCTATACTGAACAAGAAAAGGGAGGATGCAAATGGAGAGCTTGTTATTTTTTTGGTTTTCATGGATACTTTGGGTACTCATTTCTTTTTTTATGAAAAGCCTTGCCAGATTTTATTTAGCCGCTGCAATTTTGGTCGGCATGATCGTCTACCCATTAGCTTGGTCAGGTGAAGCGTACACGGTCCCGTTCGCATTTGGAGTTGCACTCATCACTGCGATCGTGTGGGCGGGTAACGTCCCAAAGAAAAGATGGCTATCGCTAATCGTATGTGCGTTATCGTTAATGTTTATGTATGCGGCAATTGAACTGGCGTACTGGTTTAGTCCTGTCATTTTTTATGCGCATGACGTATGGGTGCCTGCAGCAGCAATTTTCTTTTTAACGGTGTTCGTTTATCGCTACCGTGACAGTCGTTATCCACTAGCAATGTTAGCGCTATGCTTTGGGGAATTGCTTACTGGATGGGTGCTCGTTCCATTAAGAGAAGGGCTGTTTATTGCAGACGCTCTCTTTTTCAATCGTTTAACTGCAGTGCTCGTTTTGTTTGTCGTATGGCATATGATTGAAAGCCTTGTACAGCGAGCAGGTCAGTATCACCACCACTCCCGTAGAAAGAAAGTGACACTTTCAGCATAGAGGAGTGTCGCGAGTTCAACCTTTGAATTCGTGATCTACATAGAAGAACAGGGGGCATGAATAACTCATGTCAAAAGCAACAGTAGCCATCGTTGGTAGACCTAACGTTGGGAAATCAACAATTTTTAACCGGATGGTCGGCGAAAGGTTAGCAATCG
The DNA here is from genome assembly GCF_000698145.1 of Geomicrobium sp. JCM 19039. Taxonomy (GTDB): domain Bacteria; phylum Bacillota; class Bacilli; order Bacillales; family Marinococcaceae; genus Geomicrobium_A. The sequence continues at coordinate 408,117 of NZ_BAXB01000002.1, read as the reverse complement.
TCGAAGATAAACCGGGTGTAACGAGAGACCGCCTATATGGACAAGGAGAGTGGTTGAATCGTACGTTTAATGTCATTGATACCGGTGGAATTGATATCGGTGAGGAACCACTCATAGACCAGACGAGAATGCAAGCAGAAATTGCGATTGAGGAAGCAGATAGCATTATTTTCATCGTTAATGGTAGGGAAGGCATTACGCCTCAAGATGAAGAAGTTGCGATGATCTTGAAAAGGTCCAAAAAGCCTGTTGTTGTAGGCGTCAACAAGGTTGATAACCCTGATATGCAAGACTTAATCTATGATTTTTATGAATTTGGGTTCGGTCAACCATTTCCAATATCTGGATCACACGGCATTGGAATCGGAGATATGCTTGATGAAGTGTTTGCCAACTTCCCTGTTCATTTAGAGGACGCTGAGGAAGAATCACTCATTAAAATCGCTGTTATTGGTAGACCAAATGTCGGGAAGTCTTCACTCGTCAATGCAATCTTAGGGGAAGAGCGTGTCATTACGAGTAATATTGCCGGTACGACAAGAGATGCCATTGATACGAACTTTACCCGAGGGGACCAAGACTACAAAATTGTGGACACAGCTGGTATGAGAAAGCGCGGGAAAGTATATGAGAACACAGAGAAGTACAGTGTTCTTCGGGCGATGCGTGCTCTTGAGAGGGCGAATGTCGTGCTTGTCGTCTTAGACGGTGAAGAAGGCATTATTGAACAAGATAAGAAAATTGCAGGCTATGCGCATGAGTCGGGTCGGGCCGTTGTAATTGTAGTGAATAAGTGGGATGCGGTGGAAAAGGATGATCGCACGATGAAAGCGTACACCGAGAACATTCGGGAGACGTTTAGCTACTTGTCGTATGCGCCAATCGTGTTTGTGTCAGCTACAAAGAATCAGCGGATTCAAAAATTGCTTCCTGTTGTAAATGAAGTGATGGACAGTCACCAAATGCGGATGCCAACACACGTGATTAATGACGTCATTATGGATGCAGTTTCCCGAAACCCTGCACCTACCGCTGGTGGGATTAAGCGTTTGCGAATTAATTATGCTACTCAAGTTGCCATCGGTCCACCGACATTCGTTGTGTTTGTGAATGATCCAGATTTAATGCACTTTTCGTATCGCAGGTATTTGGAGAATCAATTGCGAGAGGCGTTTTCTTTTGTTGGTACACCACTGAAAATTATTGCGCGTAAGAAAAACGAGTCTTAAGCTTTGGGGGGAGTGGGGAGACGATGGATGTTATTCTTGCAGGGATTATTGCGTATCTTATCGGTTCGATTAGCTTTAGTTACATTTTCGTAAAGAAAATCAAGAAAGTAGACATTCGAAAACACGGCAGTGGAAACGCAGGGGCGACAAATACACTACGTATTTTGGGGAAAGGTCCCGCAATACTTGTATTGCTACTTGATGCAGTGAAAGGGATCGTCGCCGTCCTTCTCGGTTTTTTAATGGAATTGTTGTTCTTATCAAGCGGTCTGTCATTTTTTGATCAGTACTCGGGTTGGACACCTGCGATCTGCGGATTGCTCGCAATACTCGGTCACAATTATCCGGTTTATTATCAATTCAAGGGTGGAAAAGGTGTCGCAACAACAATTGGTGTCATTGCAACGCTCGTTTTCTTTCCGGCAATCTATGTTGGGATTGTTGCGATTTTGGCGATCGTCATCACGAGATATGTGTCGCTTGGATCACTGATCTTTGCTTTTTTTACCCCGTTTACGGTGTTGTTTACGCTTGACCATTATGGCTATCCAATATCATACTTTGCGCTTACTTGTGTTGTTGGGATCATGTCTATTTGGCGGCATCGAACGAACATTCAACGTTTAGTCAAAGGGAATGAAAGTAAAATCGGAGAAAAGTAATGTGCGGTATTGGCTTGAAAGCTGGAAAGGGATGATGGGGATGAAACAACGTGTAGCAGTACTTGGTGCTGGAAGTTGGGGAACGGCGCTCGCGATCGTTCTCGCCGACAATGGCCATGATGTTTTAATGTGGGCGAGAAGAGAAGACCAAGTGAATGAAATGAATGGTCATCAGACGAATGAGAAGTATCTTTCCGGTGTTACGCTCCCTAAACAATTGAAGGCTTCTACACATATGGGAGAGGTATTGGCACATGGGGAAGCGTTATTAATTAGCGTCCCAACGTCCGGGATGAGAGAAGCTGTTCGAGAAATTGTCGCATTCAATAAAACCATTCCTTATGTCATTCATGCCTCTAAAGGCATTGAACCGGACACATTACTTAGAGTATCAGAGTTAATGAAAGATGAGGGTATAGAAAAAGTGACGGACTCAATCGTCTGTCTGTCAGGACCGAGCCATGCCGAAGAGGTGGCCCGAAGGCAGCCGACGACCGTTACGGTTTCATCGGATGATGTTCATGCGACAAAAAGGCTCAAGATTTGTTTATTAACCAAAACTTTCGCGTGTATACGAATGAAGATTTGACTGGGGTTGAACTCGGCGGGTCTCTCAAAAACGTGATTGCACTCGCTGTTGGACTGGCGGAAGGTCTTGGCTTTGGTGATAACGCAAAAGCGGCGATTATGACGAGAGGGCTTGCGGAGATTACAAGACTGGGAACACGGTTAGGCGCGGACCCGTTAACGTTTGCAGGTCTTTCTGGCCTTGGAGATTTAATTGCGACGTGTACGAGCAAGCATAGCCGGAACTGGAGAGCGGGCTTTCAACTAGGTCAAGGCAAGCCGCTTCAAACCGTTTTGGATGATATGGGGATGGTTGTAGAAGGTGTAAAAACGACACGTGCCATGCACCAACTGGCGGCATCACATGAGATCGAGGTGCCAATTACAACGGCGTTGTATGACGTGATTTTTAATGGAGAGCACCCAGAAAGCGCCAGTGAACAATTAATGGGTCGCCTAAAAAAGCATGAGTCTGAAGACTTTTTTAAACATCTAAAAGAATAATCGATCTGAACTTCTGCCTAGAAATCACACCTCAATTCGATCTACATACACTATTCAATAAGAATAGGAAAGTGGGTGTAGATATGAATCAATTTGATTCCATTTTCGATCGGATTCAAAAGGAGTCAAACATGAACCAAAACGATGTATACAACATGGCAAACTCAGTTAGCGGGGCTAACTTGCAAGATGAAGCGACCGTTCGTCAACTCATCCATGATGTATCAAAAATGGCAGGCGTTCCGGTTTCAAAAGAAAAAGAAGATCAACTCGTTCGCGCGATCACAAATAATGATATTCCTTTAGATTTTAATTCATTGAGTCAACTTTTCAGAGGATAATTGCGTTTAGCTAGGCGTTCGTATAGTGCAGAGACGGATACTTTGCATAGGATACCAGTGAACCACATCCAACAAGGCTCCACCTATTGGAAGAAAGGTTTAGTCAATCGAAGAGCGGATGCTCTTCGATTTTTTTTGTGGTGTGGATGATGCCTCATACCTATAGCGAAAGATTTTTGAAAAATGGACAACTGTTGCTATGAACGGTTACTGCGAGACCAATCATCGGTATGCTATAATGGACGAGTGAATTTGAAGGAGGGTACGTTATGACCCCGTTACAATCAATGTGGCTGTCTTTTATCGGGTTGTTTTTAATGTTTGTGGCTGCAGCGGGTGCGCTGTTTGGAAGAGAAAAGTTAAATGGTGTGCTACGTTTTATCGTGCTCAGCTTTTCATTTGTATGCATTCTCATCGCAGGATTAATCGTGTTGGTCGTGGTCGTTCCTGGATCGCGCGCAACCCTTTGAATATATCTTTGGAGTGAAGCATGGTGCGTATTATAAAACAGCTAGTTCCCATATCGCTGCTCGTTTTACTCGTAGCTTGTGGTGATCCTGAACCGTCATCAGGAACGAGTACAGGGGGCTTTCCATACGAAGAGCAATTGCAATCTGTGCAAGCTGGGGTTGATCAGTTCCAAGAACAAAACGGGGTGCTCCCGATTAAGACGTTTGATGAAACGATGACCGACTATGAACGGTATCAAGTTGATTTTCGCCAACTTGTGCCTGGCTATATGCATGATGCTCCTGCGAGTGCATATGAAAATGGGGGCAACTTCTACTACACGTTAATTGATGTCGAAAACGATCCCGAAGTTCGAGTCATACCAGTACTTGTTATGCATGAAGCGAACCAATTTGAACGAGAAGTAAATGAATACACGAGAACAAACGGTTATCCACCGCTAGACGAAATGGTAGCACCTGGCATTTTTGCCCTTGATTATGAAGCTATGGGTTTAGATGAGCAACCGGTTGTATCCAGCCCGTATTTTTCCACGACGTTACCATTGTATTTGGATCGTACAGGTCAAGTGGTGATCGACTATGCCATTGATTTAAACCGAGTATTGCATGAATATGACGGTGTTCCAGAAGATGAATCAGACATCCGCTCTATACTTACTGACGAGTTTCCAATTGCGCCGGTCTATTCTGTTCCTTATGAACTGGATAACGGAGAACCAAAAATTACAGGCAAAAACGAATAAGGAAATGTTCTAAACCTCTCCTCTCTATCTATATATAGAGTAGAAGAGGTTTTTTGTTTTTGTAAATATTTCGAGAAAACGATCCGCCTGTTCAATCCTTGTCATAAAGAAGTGGACAACATCATAGAATGCAATGACACATATTTTGAAACGGTGGAGTTAATTTTAGATCGGAGGGGATCTCGTGGAGAAAGTGGATATCTTTAAAGATATCGCGGAGCGTACAGGAGGTGATATTTACTTAGGCGTCGTCGGTGCGGTGCGAACAGGTAAATCAACCTTTATCAAGAAGTTCATGGAATTGGTCGTATTGCCATACATGGACAGTGAGGTAGAGCGCGCCCGCACACAAGATGAATTGCCGCAAAGTGCTGCCGGAAAAACGATTATGACGACAGAACCTAAGTTTGTACCGAATACGGCTGTTGAGCTGCATGTCGATGAAGGTCTCGATGTAAATATAAGACTCGTTGATTGTGTGGGCTATGCGGTTTCGGGAGCGAAAGGGTATGAAGATGAGCACGGACCAAGAATGATTAATACACCTTGGTACGAAGAACCGATTCCGTTCCAAGAAGCTGCAGAGATTGGAACACGAAAAGTCATTCAAGAACACTCGACGCTTGGTGTTGTTGTCACTTCTGATGGCAGCATCGGGGAATTGCCGAGACATGAATACTTGGAAGCAGAAGAGCGTGTCATTGAAGAGTTAAAGGAAGTTGGCAAACCGTTTATCGTTATCGTCAATTCCGTTCGACCGTACGCACCAGAGACAGAAGAACTCCGAAGTGATTTGGAGCAGTTGCATGACGTACCTGTACTTTCAATGAGTGTAGAAAGCATGACAGAGCACGATATTAATCGTGTACTAAGAGAAGTACTCTTTGAGTTTCCGGTGCACGAAGTGAACGTCAATTTACCGAGTTGGGTCATGGTGTTACGCGATGATCACTGGTTAAGAAAAGATTATGAGCGATCTGTGAAAGAGACGGTTCAAGATATTAAACGGTTGCGAGACGTCGATCGCGTCGTCGGTCACTTTGCAGACGAGTTTGAGTTTATTGATACCGCCTCGTTATCGGGTATCGAAATGGGGCAAGGGGTCGCAGATATTGATTTGTATGCGCCTGATGATTTGTATGATGAGATCTTAAAAGAAGTGGTCGGTGTAGAGATTCGAGGGAAAGACCACCTTTTACAACTGATGCAAGATTTCTCCCATGCAAAATCAGAGTATGATCAAGTTTCCGAAGCGTTGAAAATGGTTAAACAAACAGGGTATGGTATTGCCGCACCAGCTATTACGGACATGAGTTTGGATGAACCAGAAATCATCCGACAAGGGTCACGGTTTGGGGTTCGCTTACGAGCGGTTGCTCCGTCCATTCATATGATTAAAGTTGATGTTGAGTCAGAGTTTGCCCCGATTATCGGGACAGAAAAGCAGAGCGAAGAGCTCGTGCGCTACTTGATGCAAGACTTTGAAGAAAACCCGCTTTCCATTTGGAATTCAGATATATTCGGTCGCTCTTTAAACAGCATCGTCCGCGAAGGCATTCAAGCGAAGCTCTCTCTCATGCCAGAAAATGCAAGGTATAAGTTAAAAGAAACGCTGGAGAGAATCATTAATGAAGGTAGCGGCGGTCTGATTGCGATTATCTTGTAATAATAAACTCCCGTTATATAACGGGGGTTTATTTTGTTTTTATTTGATGAGGCTTGACGAAGTGTTACAATAGGATAAGAGGTCATAATTGCTTTATAAAAGGCCCTGTGCTAAAATTTCTAGCGATTAACATGCGATATAGGGGGCCATACGCCATGACGAAATTCGACAAAGAAAAAATTGAATCTGCGGTCCGTCAAATCCTTGAAGCGATCGGAGATGATCCTGGTCGAGAAGGAATTATAGATACACCTGCCCGGGTAGCAAGAATGTACGAAGAAGTATTCGGTGGCATTGGTGAAGATCCTGCTGAGCATCTGAAGACAGTATTTGGAGAAGAGCATGAAGAGCTTGTGCTCGTCAAAGACATTACGTTTTATTCGATGTGTGAACACCACCTACTACCATTCTTCGGGAAAGTACACGTAGGTTATATCCCTAAGAACGGTACAGTTACAGGGCTCAGTAAATTGGCACGTGTTGTTGAAACCGTAACGAGAAGGCCACAACTTCAAGAAAGAATTACATCAACCGTAGCCGATGCTTTGATAGAGACGTTAGATCCGCACGGTGTGATGGTCATTGTTGAGGCTGAACATATGTGTATGACGATGCGTGGCATCCAAAAGCCAGGTAGCTCGACAATCACTTCTGCGGTTCGTGGCGTATTTGAAGAAGAAGAGTCTTCGCGTCAAGAAGTATTATCTCTCATTAAGTATTAGACAGTAAATGCGTAGAGGAGGGATTCTCATGAGTAGTAACAATGACTTCTTTGTCGTTCGGGCAGAAGAAGACGGTGTGAATGTGATTGGCTTAACACGTGGAAATACGACGCGTTTTCATCACTCTGAAAAGCTGGACAAAGGCGAAGTAATGATTGGTCAATTTACAGAGCATACGTCTGCTGTTAAGATTCGCGGCAAGGCACTTATTCAAACGAGTCACGGAGAAATGTTGACAGAAAGAGAGTAGCAAAATCTAGCTACTTTCTTTCTATTCAGGATCATGGGTTTCCGGAGGGAAGAGTATGCAACAGGCAGAATGGAAAGAAGAAGAGCGGTTTCAATGGATTCAAGACCGATTTAATCGATTAAGTGCTCATCGGTATTTAAACCAACACGTCTCGAAAGTGAGCATCGATCGGGACAAAATGATGCTTTTCACGAATTGTATTGACGCCCCTGAACTGGCTGAAGAAGGTAAGCTGAAGAGGACAACAGCAGCGATGCTAGTAGACGCAGCGCTTACGACTCATCAATATGTCCCATTACATAATGAAGCAAGAGACCGTGAAATTGAAAAGCAATTAACGGTGCTTGCTGGAGATTGGTTTAGCAGCCTTTATTATTCAGAGCTCGCTAAGCTTGAAGATGTGAAACTTGTCCGTGTGTTCAGCGGATCCATCCAAAAGACGAACGACGCGAAGATACGACTTCATGAGCATGACTGGTCAGGCGTGGATGAATTGGAAAGTCTCGTCACGATTATGGAATCTACACTTATAAAAAACGTCGGTGTCTTTTATAATCACGAGGCTGTGCAACACTTAGCGCCGCCTTTTCTAACGTATCGAAGACTACTCGACATGATCGAGCACGCAGAAGAAAAAGAGAACCCCTTTGGTTCAGCGAGGCTATCACCGTTATTTGCCATGGAACCGGTGGGGAAGTTGGGGATGTATCGGCAGAAGGGATGATCCAGCAACTTCGAATTGTCGCTGAACGTGTATACGTTAAGCTTGAAGCAGCGTATAACACGCATGAAAGGCAACTAACAGAGCATCTATCCAATCGCATCGGAGAACTCTTAGCGCATAATCGGGAGGGGTAACAACTGTGGGGAGAACGAATGAAAAACACGTTCATGAAGTGTTTCAATCCATATCAACGAAGTATGACAAAATGAACGGTGTCATCAGCCTGAACATGCATAAACAATGGCGCAGAGACATTATGAGGCAAATGTCATTGCCTGTTCACGCTCAAGTGCTTGATGTGTGTTGCGGCACAGGAGATTGGACGATTGCCATCGCCAATCAGCTTGAAGGCAAAGGAAAAGTGCACGGTCTTGACTTTAGTGAAAATATGCTCCAGGTCGGCCAAAAAAAAAGTCGACGATGAGAAACTAACAAATGTGGAGCTTCTTCATGGAGATGCGACGGAACTGCCATTTGCGGATGAGTCGTTTCACGTTGTCACAATTGGCTTTGGACTCCGCAATGTACCGGACCCGAAAAAGGCTTTACAAGAAATTCTTCGTGTTCTTAAACCCGGAGGACAAGTACTCTGCCTAGAGACGTCCCACCCAGAGAATGTATTGTTTAAGCCGTTTTATTCCGTGTATTTTAAACAAGTCATGCCTAGGCTCGGTCGCTGGGTCGCTGGAAGCGGTAAAGAGTATCAGTGGTTGTATGATTCGACCGCGACGTTTCCAAAGAAAAAGGAACTGGCTGAGTGGTTTGTTGATTCTGGTTTTGTTGATGTGAACTACCGCAGCTATGCTGGTGGTGCAGCCGCTGGTCATTGGGGTTTTAAGCGATCAGTCTTGAGGATGCAATCTATGAATAAACTAAAAACAATTCTCGAAATGATCAAGTTTGAGCATACTGTTTTTGCGCTTCCTTTTGCTTTTTTAGGTGCAATTCTCGGAAGCTTTTGTTGAGAATGGTACGTGGCCAACGCTTATGCAAATCTTTTGGATTACCGTTGCCATGGTAGGTGCAAGAAGTGCTGCGATGAGTTTAAACCGAGTGATTGATGCAACCATTGATAAACGAAATCCGAGAACGAGCAACCGTGCGATTCCTGCAGGTGATATTTCGTTCAAAGAAGTGGGCATTTTTATTTCTGTGTCGTTCGTGTTGCTATTTGTAGCTGCATTTCAATTAAACATGTTAGCGGTTTACTTGTTGCCACTTGCGGTTTTCTTTTTAGTCATCTATTCCTATACGAAGCGGTTCACATGGGCGTGTCACTTTATTTTAGGGATGACAATCGCGATTGCACCACTAGGTGGCTGGGTCGGTGCGACTGGCACAATCAGTCCAGTTGCGGTGTTGCTATTTATAGTCGTGATGTTTTGGACAGCAGGGTTTGATATTATTTATGCTACGCAAGATGCTGATTATGACCGAAGAAATGGTTTGCATTCGGTTCCTGCACGCTTTGGCATTAAACGAGCGTTAATCATTGCTCGTGGTAGTCATATTATTAGTGTAACAGCGCTACTTACGCTCTCATTCATTTCTCCGCTCGGCTGGGTATTTTTCGTTGGGGCGGTCATTTGTGCGGGCATTATGATTTACGAACATAGTCTTGTCAGTCCTAACGATTTATCAAAAGTGAATGTTGCGTTTTTTACGATGAATGGCATCATTAGTCTTTTAATGCTTTTCTTCACGATTGGAGATTTTCTTTTATGAGTGTGAGTGAGAAACGAATCTTTACGGTCGCTATGTCTGGAGCGAGTGGGGCCATTTACGGCATTCGCTTAGTACAACAGCTACTCTCTAGTGAGCATAAAGTACACTTCGTCATGTCTGAAGCTGCTTGGCAAGTATTTGATTTGGAGGAAGGGCTTGACGTTACGGATCGTGAAGCCTGTTTAGAGCGACTCTTTCCAACAGGAGATTTGCACGTTCATGGGTTGCAAGACTTTCGTGCACCGATTGCGAGTGGTTCTTACAAGAACGACGGAGTGATCGTCGTGCCGTGTTCAATGGGAACGCTCGCAAAGATCGCTTACGGTCATTCAGGAAGCTTGCTCGAGCGAAGTGTTGATGTTGCGCTTAAAGAACAACGACCATTAATTATTGTACCTAGAGAAACGCCGCTTACGAGTACGCATTTGGAGAATATGAAGCGCGTTGCTGATGCCGGTGGAACGGTTATCCCTGCAATGCCAGGCTTTTACCATAAGCCGGAGACGATGGATGACCTCATTGATTTTGTTGTCGGTAAAATTCTCGACCGACTCGATGTAAACCATAGTTTATTTCAACGATGGGGAGAGATGACATGATTAACGTTGGAGAAATTTTGTACACAAATGTCCACCCGTTCTTCTATCATTTGAATCGTGATCAATTCCAGCATGATGTGTCTTTTGTGCCGAGTATCCCAGCGAAGTTGAACGAAGCCATGGCACAAGGTAAGATAGACGTAGGGGCTATTTCGTCATTCGCTTATGCACAAAATCACGAAGATTACGTGCTAATGCCTGACCTTGCCGTAGCGGCAAAAGGAGAGGTCGGTTCGATTTTTCTTTTCTCAAAGGTTCCGATTGAACAATTAAATGATAAAACCATTGCGCTTACGCATAGTTCAGCTACTTCTATTCATTTGCTTAAGATTATTATGCGTAGGTTCTACGAGCATCGTGGGAATACGTATCATACGGTCCCGCCCATTTATGATGAGATGATGTCAAAACATGATGCTTGTTTATTGATCGGTGATGATGCCATCGAAGCAAAGAGAAGAGAAGAACACCAAGTGTACGTATATGATCTTGCCAATCTATGGACGGCTAACACGTCTTTGCCGATGACGTTTGCTGTTTTTGCCATGAGAAAAGACAAGCTCGCCGAAGAGCCGGAAGGCATGGAGCAACTTTTACTGGAATGGAAATCCAGTGAGGCAAAAACGAGACATGATTGTTATGAAGAGCTCGCAGCCCACGTTTCAAAAGAATATGGTGGACCTCCATCGTTTTGGAAGCAATACTTTACAAATCTCCGTTACCAATTTCAAGAAGAAGACCAAAAGGGTCTGCTTCATTTCTACACACTTCTTTACGAAGAAGGATATTTGCACGATAAAGCCGACGAACTAAAAGTTTGGGATGTCGGTGTTGGGATACACTCCATAACTTGAAGGGGACCTGATGGTCATGAAGCTTGCAGACCTTTATATGTATTTACGAGCGGATATACACAAAATTGAACAAGAAATGAAACAAGCGGTTGAAGGCGCTCATCCTGTGCTAGAAGATGCGACGCTGCAGCTGTTGCAAGCAGGTGGAAAACGAATTCGACCGGTGTTTGTATTGCTTGCTGGCAAGTTCGGCGCTTATGATATTCATCGACTCAAGCATATTGGGGTGTCGTTAGAACTCATTCACATGGCTTCGCTCGTCCATGATGATGTGATTGATGACGCTGAGTTGAGAAGAGGCCAAGAAACGGTTAAAGCGAAATATGACAACCGAGTGGCGATGTACACAGGAGACTATATTTTTGCGAAGGCGGTTGAGAGTGCGGCATTTTTCGATGAACCGAAACTTCATCAAGCAATGTCTCGTGTCATCCACGAAATGGTCGTTGGCGAAATTGAACAGATCCGCTATCAGTATGAATGGGACCAAGATATAAAGACGTACTTTCGCCGAATTAAGCGAAAAACAGCACTGCTCATTGCCGGTAGCTGTGAGCTTGGTGCGATTGCCGTCGGTGCACCTGAATCCTCCCAGCGCGCACTCTATCGATATGGCTATGAAGTGGGCATGGCTTATCAAATTATTGATGATGTGCTCGACTTCACAGGTACAGAAGAAGAGCTCGGTAAGCCAGCAGGAGGAGATTTACTTCAAGGAAATGTTACGTTACCTGCGCTCTACGCGATGCACCACGACCCGAGTGTAAAAGAACGCATTACGCGTGCATTTATGGATGGAGAGCCTGATGAACAGACACTCGCTGAACTGCTAACGCTCATTAAAAACAGCGGAGGTATTGAATACGCAAAAGAACTAAGTGAGCGTTACTTAAACAAAGCGTATCAGACACTTGAAACCTTGCCGCAAATACCTGCTGTGCAATCTCTCTCCGAAATTGCTACATACATTGGTTCCAGGCGTTTTTAGAGGTTTAATCTGTCAACAACTGATGGTATACTAGAACGGGTATGAAAGCCTGTACAGAAGAAAAAGAGGAGTGCAATACAACATGGAACAATCATTTATCATGGTTAAGCCGGATGGCGTAAAGCGTCAACTTATCGGTGAGATTGTCAGCCGCTTTGAAGCTCGTGGCTACGTTTTGAAAGAAGCGAAGCTTATGAACATCTCTAAAGAAACAGCAGAGTCACACTACGGTGAGCATAGCGATAAGCCATTCTTTGGTGAACTCGTTGACTTTATCACTTCTGGTCCTGCGTTCGCGATGATTTGGGAAGGTGAGAATGTTATTCTTAATGCCCGCACGATGATGGGGGCTACGAATCCGAAAGATGCAACACCTGGGACGATCCGTGGTGACTTCGCTGTGAATGTCGGCCAAAACGTTATTCACGGTTCAGACTCACCAGAAAGCGCAACGCGCGAAATTGAACTATTTTTTGGCAAGTAAAGAAAGCAAGAAAACCGGTCAATGGGAATTGGCCGGTTTTTACATAAGGGGCCAAACATGACGGAGGATTATGCACGTTTCCAATATGTTGTGAAACAAAAGACAGGGTTGGACTTAACCCTTTACAAAGAAAAGCAAATGAAGCGACGTCTACAAAACTTTTATGAGCGTTACCAGTTTCAGTCATTTATGGAGTTTTTTGAGGAAGGGTTATCACGTGACGATAAACTATTGCATCAGTTTCTTGATCGTGTGACGATTAATGTGTCAGAATTTTACCGAAATAAAGAGCGCTGGCTTGAATTTGAGCGAGAGATTGTGCCGATTTTAAAAGAACAGCATCTGCCATTATCGATATGGTCTGCGGCATGTTCAACAGGTGAAGAACCGTATACACTTTCAATGGTTTTTCACAAACAGTTGCAAGCAAACGACTATCACATATTCGCTACTGACCTCGATCCGACCGTTTTAGAAGCAGCTAAGGTCGGGCAATACTCCGAACGTTCATTACGCTCACTACATGAAAGAGAGAAGCAATTTGGTTTCCATGAGCGAAACCGAGTGTTTGAAGTGAAAGGACAATTTAAACAACCGATCACTTTTGAGCGTCATAATTTACTTCAAGATCGTTACCCAGATTACGTAGATTTGATTGTTTGTCGCAATGTGCTTATTTATATGACTGATATTGCAAAGCAACAAATCATTACGCAATTTTCAGCAACGCTTAAGCCTGGTGGCTTTCTTTTTGTCGGTAGTACTGAACAGTTATTTTCACCTGAGAAGTACGGGCTTGAGAATTACAAATCATTCATCTATCGTAAGAAAACGAGCCAATGAACGGTTCACTACAGTCTTAAGATGTGATATAATTTACTACATAAAAGCATTAAAGTGAGAGAAATTTTGGAGGTAAGCATATGCGTTTTCTAACAGCCGGAGAATCACACGGCCCCGGATTGACAACGATTGTTGAAGGGGTGCCAGCATCACTACCATTATCAACAGAAGACATTAATAAAGAGTTGAAACGTCGCCAAGGTGGTTACGGCCGTGGACGCAGAATGAAAATTGAAAAGGATCTCGTGTCGATTACGAGTGGTGTTCGCCACGGCAAAACGACAGGAGCCCCGATTACACTGACGGTCACAAATGATGATTGGGTTCATTGGGAACAAGTGATGGGTATTGATCCTGTATCCAGTGAAGATGAGCATCGCGTAAATACAAAGAAATTAACAAGGCCAAGACCAGGGCACGCCGACTTGAACGGCGCGTTAAAATATCGTCATCGTGATATGAGAAATGTATTGGAACGTTCATCTGCACGGGAGACGACGATGCGTGTTGCTGTTGGCAGTGTAGCGAAGAAAATTCTTAGTGAGCTTGGAATTACGATCGGTGTTCACGTGTTGAACATAGGGGGCGTCGAAGCAAATGGAGAGTACGCCAATCTCAGTGAGCTAATTGAACGTGCAGAGGCTTCTCCGGTGCGTTGTATCGATGAACAAGCAAGTGAAAAGATGAAAGAAGCGATTGACCAAGCGAAAGCGAATGGTGATTCCATCGGTGGGATCGTCCAAGTGGTTGCTGAAGGAATGCCCCCAGGTGTTGGTAGCCACGTTCATTATGATCGTAAGCTGGATGGGAAGATTGCCGGTGCGGTCATGAGCATTAACGCTTTTAAAGGTGCAGAAGTAGCATTGGATTTGATGCAGCCAATTTGCCTGGAAGTAAAGTTCATGATGAGATTTATTGGACAAAAGAAGACGGATACAGAAGAAGCAGCAATCGTCTTGGTGGATTTGAAGGCGGGATGACAACAGGTATGCCGATCGTCATTAACGGCGTCATGAAACCAATTCCGACGCTTTACAAACCATTAAAGAGTATAGATATTGATAGTAAGGAAGCGTTTGAGGCTTCAATTGAACGTTCGGATAGTTGTGCAGTGCCAGCAGCGGCGGTTGTTTGTGAGCACGTCGTAGCTTTTGAGCTGGCAAACGGCTTGTTGGACATGTTTGGTGCCGATCAGTTTGACCGCCTAAAAGAGACAATTGGCGCATACCGCAAAGAGACGAGAGAGTTTTAGATGGAAGTGCTTGATATTGTTACCGACTCTAAGACGTACCCGATTTATATCGGTGAGGGTGTCACAGAGCAGATTGAAGATTTACTTGTAAAACAGTGGGGGAATGATCAAAAACGGTTGTTTATTCTTACTGATGAAACTGTAGGTCACCTTCATTTGGGTACTCTCGAAAAACGTTTGGGGAATTTTTTTGTAACAAGTTGTATTATTTCAGCTGGAGAAGCTTCAAAATCCCTTGATACGTATTCTTACGTTTTAGATGAGATGTTTCAGAGTGAACTAGATCGCAATAGTGCGGTCATTGCTTTTGGGGGCGGTGTAGTCGGTGATTTGGCAGGATTTTGTGCAAGCACGTATATGCGTGGTATTTCTTTCGTGCAAGTGCCTACTACGTTACTCGCTCATGATAGCAGTGTTGGAGGAAAAACCGGTATTAATCACCCCCAAGGGAAAAACCTGATCGGTTCCTTCCATCAACCCGATCTTGTCATCTATGACACGCGTTTTCTACAAACAATGCCTGAAAGGGAATGGCGCTCAGGGTTTGGTGAAGTGATTAAGCACGGCTACATTCATCACTACGGATTGCTCGGTAGAATTGAAAAAACACTTGCTGGACAAACAGATTGGCGAATTGCGGAACAAGACTTAGCGGAGTCAATCCGTGTGAAAGCGAACATCGTTTCTCAAGATGAGAAAGAGCGGGGAGTGCGGGCGTTTTTGAACTTTGGCCATACCCTCGGTCATTCTCTAGAAGCGAGTTCGGGTTTTGGGAAGTTGTCACACGGAGAGGCAGTCGTCATAGGTATCATTTTCGCGCTGTTTGTTTCCAAACAGCTACACAGCGGGCAAGTTCCGGATGCGAAGAAAGAAAAAGAGCGGTGGCAACAATGTGGCTATCGGTTCGATCAAGTGCTGGAAGTGACGACAGATGAGCTAGTTGAAAAGATGAAGTACGATAAGAAAAATAAAGCGGGGCATATCGGGTTTGTCGTCTTAAAAAAACTGGGTGAACCTCAATTCGTTCAAATCCCGGTAGTAAAGATGCGTGAGCTTATCGATAAATGCAAGGAGGATGTATTCAGTGATTAGAGGAATTCGTGGTGCAACGACGATCGATGCGAACAATGATGAAGAGATATGGAGTCGAACGAAAGACTGCTTACAAGAGATGGTCACGCAAAATGACATTCGCCCAGAAGATGTGGCACACATTTGGTTTACGGTTACGCCAGACATTAATGCTGCTTTTCCAGCGAAGGCAGCTCGTTTGTTAGATGATCCCTCTTGGGCGTACGTTCCGGTTATGTGCGCCACAGAGATTGGTGTGCCAAGCAGTTTGAATCACTGTATTCGCGTGATGATGAGTGTAAACTCATCAAAAAAACAAGCCGACATTCATCATGTATTTCAAAATGACGCGGTGAAACTCCGCCCAGATTTGGTTGGAGGGATTGACAAAAACGAATAAACATTTTACGCTTACAGTAGACGAGTAGCTTTACCCGAGAAGAGATAACGAGATAATGAGATGAGCAGAGTGGAGACGAGTAGAGAAGAGCTGAGCAGAGTACTTAACTGTTAACGAATAATCGCTCATCCTCTTACATGTGGATGGGCGTGTTTATTTTCTACTGCGATTTTTCAATCGATGACCCTCCACTTCTCCATTGACGAGAGGTGAACCCCAAATGATAACTTCGTTTACGACTTTCCAGCAACAATCCGAGAAATACCGCCATGTACCTGTCATTCGTCAAATGTTTGTAGACACGATCACCCCAATTGAACTTTATCAACGTTTAAGTGATGAGGCGGTCTGTTTACTTGAGAGCAATGACGAGTCGTCTGATTGGTCGCATTATTCTTTTATCGGATTGGACCCAGCCTTTGAATTAACCGAAAAAGCAGGCCAGTTTCGATTTACGAACCGTACAGGTGATTTGATTTTTTCTGAAAAAGATCCGGTCGTTGCTTTTCAACGCGCATTTCAACACGTGGATCCTTGTCCAGGGAAGGAGGCAGACGTACCTTTCCCAGGTGGGGCAGTAGGTGTGCTTCCTTATGACAGTGTGAAACACCTTGAGAAATCATTAGTGTCTGAAAACGATACAGATGATGAGAGTATTCATTTTGTTTTTTGTCATACGATGATTTGTATTCATCATAAACAATCATCGATTTCAGTTATTCATTACGTTGACACACAAGAATATGACGACGAGCAAAATCTCTACAATTCAGCGGTTAACAACATCAAAACGCTCGTAGAGCGAATAAATACGTCAGATGAACAATCGTTGCCAGTAGACTTTATTCACCCTGTTTCCCCGGACTGGGCGTCTATTCAATCCAACTATACAAAACGAGAGTTTATGCGAGATGTGGATCGAATTAAGGAATACATTCAAAACGGAGATGTTTTTCAAACCGTGTTATCGCAGCGATTCCGATATGAGACGGGGATTTCTGCTTTTACGATCTACCGTGTATTGCGTCGAGTGAATCCTTCTCCTTACCTTTTCTTCCTCAAAATAGGTGACAAAGAGATCGTTGGAAGTTCTCCCGAGAAGCTTGTTGGTGTTGAGGATGGTCAAGTGGAAATCCATCCGATTGCCGGTACACGAAAACGCGGATTAACTCAAGCTGAAGATGATCGATTGAAACAGGAGTTATTGGCATCAGAGAAGGAATGTGCCGAGCATCAGATGCTCGTAGATCTAGCAAGAAATGACATTGGGCGAGTGTCAAAGTATGGAACGATTTACTTACCGGTGTTAATGGAAATTGGACTGTTTTCCCATGTGATGCACATTATCTCTATTGTAAGGGGGCAGTTAAACGAAGACACCCACCCTCTTTCTGCATTGATGGCCGGTTTTCCTGCAGGTACGGTGTCTGGGGCGCCAAAAGTGCGAGCGATGGAAATTTTAAAGGAGTTAGAGCCTACCAAGCGCGGGATCTACTCTGGGGGCATTGCTTACCTTGGGTATAACAATGTCGTAGATTCGTGCATTGCTATTCGGACGATGGTCGTTCGAAATGGAGAAGTTACCGTTCAAGCTGGGGCAGGAGTCGTCGCGGATTCCGTTCCTGAAGAAGAGTACGAAGAGACGAGAAACAAAGCGGCCGCTTTGTTTAGTGCCATTCAGACAGCTGAGAAGATGTATGAGAGAGGAGCGGTAACAAAATGAAAGAGCAATTAACACAATTGATGAACGGCAAGACCTTTACTGAAAGCGAAGCAGAACGCATCATGTTTGAAATGATGAATGGTCAGGTGCCGGAAACACAAATGGCGAGTCTGCTCTCAATTATGAGGTTTCGTGGCGAGAGTGTCGAAGAGTTAACGGGGTTCACTCGTGCAATGAGAGCGAAGGCAAAAGAAGTGTGTCTTGATTATCCGGAGCTTCTCGACACGTGCGGTACTGGAGGCGACCAGAGCGCTACGTTTAATATTTCTACAGCGTCGGCAATCGGTCTAAGTGCCTCGGTGTAGCGGTTGCAAAACACGGAAATCGCTCCGTCTCTTCAAAAAGTGGAAGTGCGGATGTGTTAGAAGCGTTGCAAATGCCTGTCATTCATGAACCAGAACAGCTGAATGGCCAACTTGAGCAATCGAACCTCGCGTTTTTGTACGCACCGCTATATCATAGCGCGATGAAGCACGTATCGAAAACGAGACAAGAACTTGGGTTTAAGACAATATTTAACCTGCTCGGCCCCCTTACAAATCCTGCAAACGCTTGTTACCAAGTGATCGGAGTATTTGACGCGAATTACGGCATGAAAATGGCGGAAGTGCTAAAGCGACTAGGTACAAAACGGGCATTGTTTGTTACTGGAGAAGATGGGGTTGACGAGATTACGATTACAGGTAAAACAACCGTTACAGAACTTCATAATGGCAACATCCGCTCTTATGATATTGAGCCCGAAATGTTTGGGTTTAAGAGGCATCCTTTATCGAGCATCCAAGTCGATTCAATTGCTGAAAGTGCCGCACTTATTCGAAACGTATTCAAAGGTTCAGGTCATGAAGCGGCAAGGTCAGTGCTCGTAATGAATATGGCCGCAGGTTTGTATGTGAGCGGCAAGAGTGAAACACTCATCGAAGGGGCAACAATTGCCGAGAAATGCCTTAAGGATGGAACGATTGACAATCACTTTCACCAACTAACGAAAAAGGCAGGGGAAACATATGCTTCCTGAAATTGTTCAACGTAAACAAAAAGATTTAGAGCAGTTTATCATGCCAGAAAATATGAGAAACCACAAACAACCACTTAGCCTTCGTACCGCTTTAACAAGAGGCGCAAACGATACAGGTGTTGGCATTATTGCTGAAATTAAAAGAGCGTCACCTTCAAAAGGGTGGATTAAACAAGACTTGGACGTCTCAGGCCGTGCAATTGCCTATGAGAATGGGGGCGCAGACGCCATTTCCGTTCTAACAGACGAACCGTACTTTAAAGGAAGCAACATCGACCTACAGTCTGTTCGTGCTGCTACCAAACTACCGATTTTAAGAAAAGATTTTATCGTTGATGAGAGACAGATTGAAGAAAGCTACCGAATTGGGCAGATGCAATCCTTTTAATTGCCGCAGTGCTTAGCGGCTCACAAATCCAGTCCTTTACTGAGAAAGCTCAGCATTTCGGATTGGAAGTACTTGTAGAAGTTCACAACGAAGACGAAATTCAAGAAGTTTTTGCCTATAGTCAACCAGAACTGATCGGCATTAATAATCGCAACCTAAAAACCTTTGAAACATCCATTGAAAAAACAAAAACGTTGGCAGACTATGTACCAAAAACGTGTACAATTGTTAGTGAAAGTGGTATTCATTCTCGTGAAGATGCTTCGTTTGTTCGTGGTGCAGGTGCAAAGGCTTTACTCGTTGGTGAGCATCTCGTCAAAAGCGGTGACCCGCGTGAGGCGATTAGGGATCTAAAGGCGGGTGCCTCGGAACATGTACATTAAATGTTGCGGAATGATGTCAGAGAAAGACGTTAACGATGCAATTTCTTGTGGTGCTGATGCTGTCGGGTTTATCTTTACGAAAAGTCGGCGTCAAGTTCAAAAAGAGGACGTTCGGGACTGGCTTTCTGCATCTAAAGATGCTGCTGTTGACCGCGTAGGCGTGTTCGTAAATGAGTGTACAGAAACCATTCAATCCGTCATGAATGTAGCGAATTTAGACATCATCCAGTTGCACGGGGAAGAAACGCCCGAGACAGTCCGAGAAGTGAAAGCAGTGACGGGGAAGCGTGTGATTAAGGCGTTTCCACATGAAGAAAATACGCTTCAACAGCTCGGTCGCTACGCTGAGGACGTGGACATTTTCCTCATTGATGCAGGAACGAACAGTCAACGAGGAGGGACGGGGAAGGCATTTGATTGGAAGCACGTGCCTCCATATATTCAATCTGCAAACCAGCTCGGAATACCGATATGGATTGCAGGGGGAATTTATGAGCAGAATGTAGCGACGTTATGCGCATACCGACCTGATGGCGTGGACGTATCCAGCGGTATCGAAAAAGATGGTGTAAAAGATAAACCAACAATGCGTAGGCTGATAGGACAGGTGAAAGATCATGGCTAACGATTATCCAGATGAAAGAGGACGTTTTGGCGATTTTGGCGGAAGGTATGTACCTGAAACGGTAATGGCGGCTTTGGAAGAGCTCCAAGCGGGTTTAGATGAAGCGCTAAAGAGTGATGCGTTTCACGAGGAGCTAAGAGAAGTGCTTCGTGTATATGCCGGTCGCCCGACACCACTTACGTATGCCGATCGGTTAACTGAGGAAGTGGGTGGGGCGAAGATTTACTTGAAGCGAGAAGACCTTTTGCATACGGGCGCTCACAAGATTAATAATGCCCTTGGACAAGCGTTACTTGCACAGCGGATGGGCAAGAAGAAAATTGTTGCCGAGACAGGTGCCGGTCAACATGGCGTCGCTACGGCAACAGTTGCTGCCAAGTACGGATTATCGTGTAAGATTTTTATGGGTGCTAAAGATATGGAGCGGCAAAAGTTAAACGTTTTTCGCATGCGGCTTTTAGGTGCAGAAGTGATACCGGCAACGAGTGGCAGTCAAACACTCAAAGATGCGACCAATGAAGCGATTCGCTACTGGGTGGCGAATGTGGAAGACACGATGTACCTTATCGGTTCGGTCGTTGGTCCTCACCCTTACCCGTATATGGTGAGAGAGTTCCAAAAGGTTATTGGTGAAGAAGCTAAACGTCAACTCCAACATCGTCCAGATGCGGTCTGTGCATGTGTAGGTGGCGGAAGTAATGCGATTGGAATTTTCACACAGTTCCTCGCCGATAAATCTGTCTCGTTGTACGGAGCAGAAGCTGGAGGGAAAGGCATCGACACCCCCCATCATGCGGCGACGCTTACTAAAGGAGATCGTGGGGTAATTCACGGGGCACTTACCTATCTTATGCAAGATGATTCCGGCCAAATCATTGAGCCGTACTCCATATCTGCAGGTTTAGACTACCCAGGTATTGGCTGAGCATGCTATTTAAACGATGCTGGGCGGGTTGTGTATGAGGCGGTTACCGACGAGGAAGCAATGGATGCGCTACTTTTACTCACAAGAACAGAAGGAATCTTACCAGCAATTGAAAGTGCTCATGCCCTCGCTCTTGCGATACGAAAAGCAAAGCAAATGCCAAATAACGAGACAATGCTCGTCTGTTTATCGGGTCGTGGAGATAAAGATGTAGAAACCATTCAACGTGCTGTGGATGAGGGGAAGGAGTAGTGAGGTCATGAAACGTGTAGAACGAGCAGCGAGAGAGGCAAAAGGACAATTGTTTATTCCGTATATTGTCGCAGGAGACCCAACACCCGAAGCAACGGTAAAACTTGTGAGCATGCTAGAGACTAGTGGAGCCCATATTGTTGAGCTAGGTGTCCCGTACTCAGACCCTCTAGCAGACGGACCAACAATTCAAAATGCAGCCAAACGAGCCTTGGATGGGGGTATGTCGCTCAACCATGTATTTTCTCTCGTGGAAGACATTCGGGCTCGTGGCGTTCACATTCCGATCATTCTGTTTTGCTATATAAATCCTCTTCTAAAATATGGTATTAAAGACGCAATAAAAAAGGTAAAGAAGTTGGCGTCGATGGCTGGTTAATTCCAGATTTACCTTTTGAAGAAAATGAAGAAATCAAGCGAACTTGTCAAGAGCATGAAACGGAGCTGATTTCGTTAGTTGCACCAACGTCCAAACATCGCGTTCAAAAAATTGCTGAGCAAGCGGAAGGGTTCTTATATTGTGTTTCGAGCCTTGGAGTGACAGGTGTACGAGAATCTTTAGACCCGAATTTAACGGAATTTGTCACGACAGTCGAGCGATATAGCTCGGTGCCGATGGCTGTTGGTTTTGGAATCTCTACACGTGAGCATGTAAAAACCATTCATAAACAAGGTTACGGAGCTGTGGTCGGTTCTAAAATTGTATCAGAGATAAATGAGCGAAATGAGGCTTTATGTTCCTCACAAGAGCAAGACGAAGCAATAGAAGAAATAAAAACGATTGTTCAATCCCTCGTTTCATCGTAAACTATAAGGAAAGCTAAATTGATGAGAAGACGAACTGTTCTTCTCATTTTTACTTACGAACAGAATATTCGGAAGGTGATGATTATGAAAGTAAAACTCAAGCCAACGGTCGATCATCTCACGCCTTATGAGCCAGGTAGACCTATGGAAGCAGTAAAGGCAGAATATGGACTGACTGAAGTGATTAAACTTGCTTCCAACGAAAATCCTTACGGAGCCTCTAAAGATGTAGAGCAGTTCCTTCAAAATCCTTCTCCTTCTCAAATATACCCTGATGGACATGCTGCGAGTTTACGCAAGACTGTCGCTGAACACTTGGATGTTCAGGAAGATCAACTGCTTTTTGGTGCAGGGTCAGATGAAGTGATTTTGTTTTTATGCCGTGCCATATTAGGACCAGGCACGAATACGGTCATGGCGACCCCCTCGTTTTCCCAGTACAAGCATAATGCCTCGATTGAAGGCTGTGAAATCATTGAGGTGCCATTGACGTCCTCAGGGGATCATGATTTAGAGCGTATGCTCGCAGCAATAAATGAGGAGACGAGAATTGTTTGGGTATGTAATCCGAACAACCCTTCTGGAAACTATATTAATCAGGACATGTTTTCTGCTTTTATGGAGAAGGTTCCTGATCATGTGCTCGTTGTGAGTGACGAAGCATATGTGGAATACGTCGAAGCACAAGATTATCCGGATACAATTCCGATGCTTGAAACGTATGACAACCTCCTTATTCTTCGGACATTTTCAAAGATGTATGGTCTTGCAGGATTAAGAATTGGGTACGGGATCGGTCACCGTGATCTCATTAGTAAGGTTGAACCGCTTCGTCCGCCATTTAACACGACGACGATTGCTCAACAAGCGGCTATCATTGCGCTAGCTGATACAGAGTTCGTTCAGCAATGTTACGAGAAGAACAGCGCGGAAAAGCAACGGTTGCGGTCTTATTTTGAAGATCAAGGCTATAATGTTTATCCGAGCGAAACGAATTTCTTACTCGTGAACGTTCAAAAAAATGGAAGTGAAGTATTTCAAGAGCTGATGAAGCAAGGAGTGATCGTTCGTTCGGGAGTACCGCTCGGTTTCCCGGAATGCATTCGCTTAACTGTAGGAAGTAAAGAAGAAAATGATACACTGATACGTGCATTTAACCATTTGTACAGCTAACGTATTGCGTAGTAATTGAAAGGGGAAGCACCTTGAAGAAAACGATTGGAATCATTGGGATGGGACTGATTGGAGGTTCGATTTCATTAGGAATAAAAGCGCGCCATGGGAAAGATGTACACATCGTGGGTGTGGATGTTGACCAGGTCGCATTAGAAGAAGCAATGAGGCTGGGCGTTATTGATGAGGTGAGTCCAACCGTATCACAAGTAGCGAGTGAGGCAGATGTTCTTGTCATCGCTACACCGGTTTCTAAATCTATAGAGATGTTAACGAAAACATTGATGCGTGTGCCTCTGAAAACCGATTTGATTATTACGGACACAGGCAGCACGAAGTCAACCGTTTTGCAAGCAGCTGAACCACTCGTGGAAAGAGGCGTCACCTTTATTGGGGGACACCCGATGGCAGGCTCTCACAAAAGTGGCGTTCAAGGAGCGAGGCATGACTTGTTCGAAAATGCCTTTTATATCCTCACTCTGCCAAAGCAAGATGAGAAAGAACGAGCCGCTAGTGAAGAAATTCAAAGGCTTTTAGCTGGAACGAATGCCCGCTTTGTAGAAATGGGTCCTGGTGAGCACGATGAAGTTGCTGGTAGTGTCAGTCATCTTCCGCACATTGTTGCTTCTGCGCTCGTTCATCAATTGCACAAAGTTGAACAAAGCCAGCCGATGATTCGGGACCTTGCAGCAGGAGGGTTTCGCGATATTACACGGATTGCATCGGCGAATCCTGTCATGTGGCGAGATATTTTGTTGCAAAATCGTGAAGTTTTGACACAGATGATGGTAGAGTGGCAGCAAGATATGGAGAGCATCACCGAGCTGATTAGGCAAGGAGATGCTGAATCTTTGTTTTCGTTCTTTGATGGTGCAAAGCGTCACCGCGACGATCTTCCAGTGAAGACATCTGGTGCCATACCCGCGTTAAAAGATTTGTATGTAGATGTACCCGACCACCCGGGTGTAATCTCGGATGTCACGGGTATTCTTGCTGAGCATGGGATTAGCATTACGAACATTCGAATTATCGAAGCTCGAGAAGACATTATGGGTGTGTTAAGGCTCACCTTCCGCACGACGACTGATCGAGAACGAGGACAAAGATGTCTAGAGAACGAGCATTTTTCAACATATAAAAGTGAGTAGGGGTGGAGACGATGACAACACAAGTGATTCAGCGGGCAAGACCGCTTACAGGAGCAGTCTCTGTTCCTGGTGACAAATCAATTTCACACCGAGCAGTGATGTTCGGAAGCATTGCACATGGGACGACGAGAATACGTGGCTTCTTGCAAGGTGAAGATTGCAAAAGTACGATCCATTGTTTCAGGCAGCTTGGTGTAAACATTCAAGAAGTGGCAGATGAGATTGTTGTTGAAGGGAAAGGGCTTGGAGGTCTTACAGAACCGAAAAGTCAACTCGATGTCGGAAACTCCGGTACAACGATTCGTTTGATCATGGGCATTCTTGCAGGTGCGCCGTTTTTTTCAACCGTTGCAGGGGACGCATCTATAGCGAAGCGTCCGATGGCTAGGGTGACGGAACCACTCGTCAGTATGGGGCGCAAATTTGGGGCCGAGACGAAGCGAACCTTACTCCTCTTGCGATTAGAGGAACAAAGCTTCACGGAAAAGACTATACGACGCGTGTCGCAAGCGCACAAGTGAAAAGTAGCATCTTACTTGCAGGTTTGTTTGCTGATGGTCAGACGTCTGTGACCGAGCCTTCTCGCTCAAGAGATCATACTGAACGCATGCTTGGAGCATTTGGCGCAAAACTTGACGTCCAGGACACGCGAGTGACAATCGCAGGAAACCAAACGCTTCAATCAGCGGATGTAAACGTCCCAGGTGATATTTCTTCTGCTGCCTTTTTGCTCGCTGCAGCGACACTCGTACCCCATAGTAAACTTCGCATTAATGAAACGGGCATGAATCCAACTCGCGCTGGAATTATTGATGTATTGAAAGCGATGGGCGGCCAACTAAACATTGAGAATGAGAGAACCGAGAGCGGAGAGCCAGTCGCTGACTTTGTTGTTCACTATGCGAATCTTGTCGGAACGACAATTGATCGCGAACTCATTCCGAGACTTATTGATGAAATTCCCGTCATTGCCGTCTTAGCAACACAAGCAGAAGGAATAACCATTATCAAAGACGCCGAAGAACTAAAGTATAAAGAAACAAATCGTATTGATACCGTTGTGAATCAGCTAAACGCAATGGGAGCGAATATTGAAGCGACATCTGATGGGATGATCGTTCACGGTCCAACACCTTTGACCGGATGCGAAGTAGAAAGTTTTGGTGATCACCGCATTGCTATGGCATTTGCTGTCGCAGGATTAATTGCATCAGGGGAAACGACCGTTAATGATGCTGGTGCTGCTGACGTGTCATTCCCTAATTTCTTTACACTGCTTCAAGACGTGCAATCGTAACATTTTGTTACGTCTTTCGAACTTGATCAAAAAGTGTAGGTTAGAAAAAATCGCTCTGGGCAGAACGAAAAACGTTCTCCCTGGGCATTTTTTTGAGGCAGTAAATGTTGAACTAAAGTAATTCACTTAATTGCCTTTCCTTATCCAAGGTATAGGAGAATCGACCGCTCTTTACGATTACAAACAAAACATTTTTCCTCTTGAAAAAACATGGATCGTGGTCATTATAGAGGGAAACTCTCTGACTCTTTTATATACCCATCCACACTCAAAATTTGGCACTTTAAGGCGCCATATGGCTCAATTCTCAAAGTTTATGTGACAACTTAGATTTAGAATGACGAATTATATTTGACCAATCGCCTTAAAAGTTGATTTTTACAAACGATTCGAGTAGATCGATAAACCACGAGCGAGTTGGGATGGACAGCGGAGCGAATATTTTATCATTTTGACCCTAGCGAAGGCGGAACTTAGAGTATAATTCCCGTGTACGAAATAGAGCACTCCACCAATGGGTAAAATTCGGAAAACACTGAAATTTCCCAAGCGTAGTTTTTGGCGTTGGTTCCAGACAAGAAATTTGTGTAGTCATTAATATTCGAATCAGAAGATCTGGCGTTCACGAGTGAGATGATACAGATGTGGCACTTGGAACCCATTTCCGAAGGATAAAGGCCACTATCGTTTATAAGAACATACTTGAAAGAATAAGGATGGAGGATCTAGACACTGGATTAAAGTCTACACTGGAGAATCTTACTGTCTTTACTGAAGTAAAATTAGTATATAGGGGTCTATAAGTGAAAGGTAGGAGGATAAAATGAGGAAGATCATTAGTCAAATGATGATATCGCTTGATGGCTTCATCGAAGGATTGAATCAGGAATTAAATTGGCATCATGTTGATGATGAATATCATAAGTATACCGAAGAGATGCTGTATTCTGTTGATGCCATTTTGTACGGAAGAAAGACGTATCAACACATGAAGAATTTTTGGCCTACTGAATTTGCAATAGAGAAATTCCCCGCTATTGCGGAAAGAATGAACAATTTACCTAAAATCGTGTTTTCAAGTACATTAAATGATGTTGACTGGAATGACACTACACTTATCAAAGAGAAAGTGAACGATTATTTGATGGAGCTTAAGCAACAACCGGGGAAAGACCTGGTGATCTTAGGTAGCTCAGACTTTGTATCTTTTTTAACAAACATTAATTTGGTCGATGAATATCAAGTGATCGTCAATCCGGTTATATTAGGTGGAGGCAAGCCTTATTTTAAAAACATCACAGATTGCAAGCTATTAAAATTGGTGAGAGCTAAGGTGTTTAAATCAGGCAATGTCCTGTTATGTTACCAAATAGCAAGAGTAACTCCTCAAACAAAAACGGATAGCAAATAGCGTCAAGTATAACGGTACAGTAGGTTTATTCCATTTAAGAAGATAAATTTTGGAAACCCCCTTGACGTTTACAGAATAATGCGTATACTAATAGTTAGCGTATGGTTTCTCTCCACTCCTATCCATAACCTAGAGAATTTTATTTCTCGGCCTGAATTGTAAGCGTTTACGCGATGCAATTCAGGTTTTTTTGTGCAATGTTCACGTTGTTGTCGTATTCGATCCGTAGCCATTCTACGGGTTTTTTTGCTATAATAAAGATCCGAAGGTCTAAGGTTGGTCGGAAGTAAAACAGATCTAGCGGAATCGGAGGTTTGACATTGCTCGAAAAAGTAGAAAAAGCCATGAAGCGTATTGAGTCTGGGGAAGTTGACGAGGGATTATTGCTTCTTCAAGAAGTCGTTTCCCGCGGTGACGCTGAGGCGAGATTTCAAGCAGCTTTCGTCTATCAAGAACTCGGACACGCGAACGAGACGGTTGCGATTGTTGACAATTTATTAGATGAATTCCCAGGTGAGGGAAGTTTGCTTACGCTAAAAGCGGAAGCGGCGATCGACCTTGGTGATGAAGATACGGCCATCGGAAGTTTGGAACAGATCGATGCAAACGATGAAGTTTTTGTAGAATCGCTCATGCTTTTGGCTGATTTGTATCAGTTGCAAGGACTTGAAGAAGTGGCGGAACAGAAGTTGTTATTAGCGTATGAGCACGCACCTGATGAAGCGGTTTTATTGGCAGGCATAGGGAGTTACTATGTTGAACGAGGCAATTATCAAAAGGCGATTCCCTTTTTAAAGCAAGCGGTTGCCAATGGGTTTGACCTTGAAGAGGCGAACCTTTCTCTCATGCTCGCAGAAGCTTATAGTGGCACGGGTGCGTTTGAGACGGCATTGTCATATTATGAACAAGCCATTGATGAACGAGCAGAGCCTCGGGCGTTATTTGGCTATGGACTGACAGCACTTCGTGCAGACGATTCAACGCTCGCTATAGAACAGCTAGAAGCTTTAAGAGAGAAAGACCCTGCCTATCTACCTCTATTTACCACTTATTGAGGCATATGAAAAAGAGAATAAAATTGGCTTGGCCAAAGAGGTTGCAGATGCTGGCATTTTGCAAGACGAAGAGAATGAACAATTGTATGTCGTGAAAAGTCGTCTTGAGCAAGATGATCAGCCTGACGTAGCAAAACCGGACCTTTACCGAGCGTTAGAGCTTAATCCAGGTAATTTTCAAGCAGCTAAATCTCTTTTGGACCTTCTGTTTGAAGAAGAGGAAACAGAAGAAATGTATCGTGTAATTGAAAAGCTGCGTGATGCCGGGGAAGAAGACCCGCTGTATACGTACTACAAAGGCAAGGCAAAGCACCTTGAAGATGAAGTTGAGGAAGCACTTGCTTTGTATGAAGAAGTGCGTAATGAAATAAGAAATGACGGAGAAGCTATGGAAGAGTTCGGTTATCTCCTCATCGAAAATGGTAGACGCAAAGACGGATTCGAAGCACTCCGACAAGCGTCATACTTCAAGAAGACAACGCAGGCTTGGCAGCTTATGTCGAGCGTCTAATACAGGAAGATTAGGAGTGTAACAAGCATGAGATGGCAAACGACTGATGTCGATACGTACCAACAATCTAAGGCTTATGTGGACACGATTCTCGTGCCGCTTGTCCCCGTATCATTGGATGATGAGATGAGAAGCAAAGTGGCGATGGGGGAATACATCTCATTAATTACGATGGAGATGGAGAAACAATTTCGAGGGAGGTTGCTCCAGTTGCCACCCCTTATGTATCCATCAACAGAATCAGAAGAAAGTATTGGAGAGCGTCTTAGTATATGGGTCGATGAATTTCGAACTCATGAAGTGAAGCATGTGATTTGGCTCACTTCGGACCCACGTCTTAAGAAACTAGAAGACGTGGCCCCAGGTCTTTTTATTATGGATTCCGCACTTGCCAGTAGAGCACTTGGATCCGAATTATCGAACGAAAACGATACGCGACCAAATGCAACAACTTCTTCCTGTCGTCATGGATGAATGGCGCAAAGAAGACGGTCTTGTATAGTTTTCGTAAAATAGCACTGTGAAAAGATTGACATGTCCAAAACGGCTACGCTATCATGTATATGTCTTAGTCTTATAAATGGAACAGGAGCGAATCTTGGTTTGCCGCGTGAAGAGTTTCACAACTGCCCTTGATCACGCTCTGCCACAGTGCAAAGCAAGCATTGATTTTGCAACGTAGGGGGGGAACATAAGTGAGTGAGAAGAACCACAACGTATCTAGACGTCAATTTCTAACTTATACACTCATGGGTGTAGGCGGTTTCATGGGTTCAGCGATGATTATGCCCATGGTTCGTTTTGCGGTAGATCCAATCTTGCGAGCAGAAGCTGCAAGTGATATGTACGAGTTAACTGAAGTTGAGAACCTAACAGATGAACCGCAATCATTTCCATTATCATTTGAGCAAGATGATGGTTGGGTAACACAACAGGTTGAAGAAACGGTTTGGGCATACCTCGATGGTGAAGATGTTGTTGCATTGTCGCCAGTATGTACACACCTTGGTTGTACGGTAAGTTTTGGAGGAGATGAGAGCAACCCTGATCAATTCTTCTGCCCTTGCCACTTCGGAAGGTTTGAACAAGACGGAACAAACGTGCCGGGCACACCGCCAACGGAACCGTTGCACCGCTATGAGCACGAAGTTCGCGACGGCATTGTTTATGTCGGGCGGCCACAATCACAACAGTAGGAGGGGCACGACGAATGTTACAACGTATTTACGATTGGATCGACGACCGTATCGATATTACGCCGATCTGGCGTGACATTGCCGATCATGAAGTGCCTGAGCACGTAAACCCGGGTCACCATTTCTCGGCCTTTGTCTACTGCTTTGGTGGTCTGACGTTTTTTACCGTCGTCATCCAAATCCTCTCCGGAATGTTTCTTACAATGTATTACGTTCCGGACATTGTTAATGCACACGCGTCGGTAGAATACTTACAAAGTGAAGTTGCCTTCGGGATGATTGTTCGCGGCATGCACCATTGGGGTGCCAGTGTTGTTATCGTCATGATGTTCCTGCATACTTTACGCGTTTTCTTTACCGGCTCATACAAGAAACCTAGGGAAATTAACTGGGTTGTCGGCGTACTTATCTTTTTCGTGATTTTAGGACTTGGTTTTACGGGATACTTACTACCTTGGGATATGAAGGCTTACTTTGCGACACAAGTAGGACTTGAAATTGCCATAAGTGTTCCGGTCATAGGTGATTTGCTCGGAGAATTACTCGCCGGTGGAGAAATCATTGGTGCACAGACGCTTACACGCTTCTTTGCCATCCATGTGTTCTTCTTACCAGGAGCACTACTCGGTTTAATAGCTGTTCACTTTATTATGATTCGTAGACAGGGCATCTCCGGTCCACTATAGGAATTAGCGAGATTGCCCCTCAATCAACATCAAAGGAGGGGAACAGATGAAACGTGGAAAAGGGATGAAGTTCGTCGGAGATTCCAGAATCCCCGATCGCGAACATCGCATGAAGAATATACCTAAAGATTATTCGGAGTACCCTGGCAAGACAGAAGCATTCTTTCCAAACTATTTGTTAAAAGAATGGCTTGTTGGTGCAGTATTCCTCATCGGGTTCCTTTGTTTAACGATTGCTCATCCAGCACCACTTGAGCAAGAAGCTGACCCGAATGCCACCGGTTATATCCCGGTACCAGACTGGTTCTTCTTATTCCTTTACCAGTTGCTAAAGTATGAAGCAGCCGCAGGAGCCTTCACTGTTTTAGGTACAGTAGTTATCCCAGGTCTTGCGTTCGGTGCGCTAATGCTTGCTCCTTGGCTTGACAAAGGTCCAGAGCGTAGATTATCTAAGCGTCCGATTGCCACAGGTATGATGCTTCTAGGTTTTATCTCTGTTGCTTACTTAACATGGGAAGCTGCAGATCAGCACGAATGGGGTGGAGCGGCTTCCATTGACGATGATGTCAGGGAAATTGATACGACCCATCCAGGTTATGATATTTACGTCGAGGAAAGTTGTATTGCCTGTCACGGTGATAATATGGAGGGGACCGCCATGGGACCTGACTTATATGACTTGGCATATGACGAAGAAGGCGTAGCGCAAATCGTCGTTGAAGGAATTGGCGAAATGCCTGCTGTTATTGATGCAGATCAAACAGAAGAAATTGAAACCATTTCTGAATATGTTGTAAGTGGTGGCGGCACGAATGAAGGTGCTGGCGGCGCTGAAGGCGACGAAGACGCAGAAGATACAGATGATGATGAAGAGGATGAAGACGCTGATGAATAAGCGTCCGAAAAAAAGCTGACACGTTTGTCAGCTTTTTTCTTCATCATTACATAAAGTGAGGATGAAAACATGATAAGAGCGTTGATTCATGTCGTTGGCCATCCGTATGGATTGTGGGCATTATTCTTTATTAATGCATTTGGTACGCTTTATGGTTTTTTATGGTATGAAAGTCAATTGATGGTAACTCCACCGATATTCTTGCCATTTGTGCCAGATAGTCCAACGGCAAGCTTGTTCTTCACGATCGTGCTTGCAGCATTACTGTTGCGTAAAAACCTTGGACTGATTGAAGCACTTGCAGCGGTGACGTTAATAAAATACGGCATTTGGGCCGTTGTAATGAATGTAGGTGCGGGTGTGATGGGGGCGCCGCTATCGTTCCAAAATTATATGCTCATTGCTTCCCACGCAGGCATGGCCCTTCAAGCATTATTATTTATGCCCTATTTTCGGATTAAGCCATGGCACTTGCTCGTCGCCATGATCTGGACCGTACATAACGACATTATCGATTACGTGTATGGCATGCACCCTGGTGTGCATAGCGTACTCATGCCGTATATTGATCATATCGGCTATTTCACTTTTTGGCTCGGTTTAACAGCTGTGTTCACCACCTATATGTTGAGTATTCGCACCGACCGATACCAATTAAAACTACCGCGAATTTGAATGATGGTCTACTCTTGTCCAATGGCTCATAGGCTAGAATAGTTGGACAAGAGAGGAGGCTCTTTTAGTGCGGGCGTTTATAAGAGTCGTTATTCCCTTTATTTTGGCGTTAGTAGTTTTACATGGAGCAAAGATTGCCGGTGCTGCAGAACGTGAAGATGAGTGGGTGAACATTGATACAAAAGCTGAAGAAATCGTTTTACTTGTAGAAGAGGAAAAGTATGAAGATGCAAGGCTCGTTCTTCGATCATTATCTACACCGCTAACAAGAGCTGACTATGAATCGGCCTCATTAAATATTCATGATATGGGCATCATAATTAGGAACTATGAACGGACCGATGAAGCATTAACAGCTGCGAACATGCCTCATGAGGAGCGTTTGATGGCAGCTGAGCGTTTTTATTATTTAATCGACGCCGTCATCCACCCGCATCAACCCGCTTGGTTGGATACGAGAGAAGACGTTTTTGCGCAGTTAGAAGCTGTGCAACGGGCCTCTAACGAATCTGATCCGACCCGTTTCCAACACGCGTGGAATGAATGGGTCGTCCAGTTTCAAGTGGTGCGTCCAGCGATGATGCTACGAACATCCCAATCGGAACAAGAAGAAATTCGATCATTATTATCGTTTATGAGTGAGCATAGCCATCGCCTTTACGATGAATCTGAAGCTGAGCCCTTTTTTAAAGCATTAACCTATGAACTTCACCGAATGTACGACATGGAGCCTAAATCGAGTAGCTCGTCGTTACTCATGGTTATTTTTATCGTCGGTGGTGTCATTGTGACGAGCCTTACTTATGCTGGTTGGAAGAAATATAAAGGTGAAAAAGAGCGTGAGCGAGGCTGATTCTTTGACGAGCGAATGCTTTCTTAATAAAATAGTAATATACCATCCATTATGGAGGTGAATCGCATGTTTAGTGGTTTTTCATTTATTATTTACTTTGCTTTGTTGCTAATTATTCCTCTCTATGCCCAGGCGAGAGTGAAATCAACGTATAGTAAATATTCTCAAGTCCAGAATAGCCAAGGATTGACAGGTGCTGAAGTCGCTAGGCGGATTATGGAAGACAATGGCATATATGATGTAACGATCGACCTGTAAAGGGTAAGCTTACCGACCATTACGACCCGTCAAAAAAAGCTGTTCGGCTATCTGAAGATAACTATTACGGAACTTCAATTGCCGGTGCTGCAGTTGCTGCACACGAAGTGGGTCACGTCATTCAAGACGCTGAAGATTATAGTTTTATGAGACTGCGTTCGAGGCTTGTGCCGTTTGCAAGCATCGGCTCGAACTTCTCATTTATTTTTATTCTGGCTGGCATTATTTTGCAAGCTCAAGGTCTTTTGCTTGCCGGTATTGTATTTATGGGGGCAGCTGTCTTATTCCAACTCGTTACACTTCCTGTAGAGTTTGATGCCTCTAACCGAGCAATGGGTCAAATGACGGCTTCTGGCATTATTCGAAATAATGAAGAACGAGAGTCAAAGAAAGTATTAAATGCTGCAGCACTCACCTATGTCGCTGGTGCACTCGTTGCAGTGCTAGAACTTGCACGTTTCATTATGATGTATGTAGCTGCAGGTGACGATTAAGTATTTCAAACACCGCAAGCGTTAAACACTAACGTTTGCGGTGTTTTTTGATTGAATGGGCATACCGATAGCTAAAGTGTGGCATAGAGACTCTAACTCATTCGCTCGGCTTGGAGTCATGCCGAGCGAATGAGGAAAAGGCCAGTCATCTTCTCGATGTAATTATTGGGGATTTGGCGAATTTTTATAGAGTTACACCTGTTTTGCGCGAACTTCTAGACAAAAGTGGAGGATTGATGCAGGCCTTATGCTCTGGAGTGTAGGGTTGCCACAGCGAGCACAACCGCAGCGCAGTGAGAGGTGATATCGCCATATAGTCTGGAGTGCCTAGAAAACACGGTGGTGATTTTTAGCTACAGATGTGACCCGTTCGCTCTCATGTCGTTGAGATCAAGCACACGGGTTGCTACTTCCAGGTCTTTTATTATCCTTTGTTTTCGGGAAAGGACGAATGTTCAAAGACTATAATACGTTGTACGCGATGTGTATGAGAGGGTAGCGAAAGTGAGGGGCTGTGCAGATGATCGTATCCAAGTTTCGATTCGTTCTCATATTGTTAAGTCTCATGGCAGGTTGTGCACAGGAGGAACAATCAGAGTTAGAACTGGATATTCCGTACGAAGCGAAAGGTGTGACATTTTTCATTTATGGAAATGACGATCAGCCTCACCTTACCCTCGATCGGGACACATCGTTTGCGCTTCGAAATCTCATTAACGACATGGAAGCAGAACGTGCAGACGTCTTATTAATTGTCGATCCTGATTACATGGTTGACCTAGGTGGAGGATCGGAATTTCGAGTGTATGTTCAGCAGTCGTCTGTATTGTTTTCAAATCATCGTGAACCAGGAGAATTGTACTCAATGGAAGGGGATATGGCTAAAAACCTTATTCAGCTGCTAAATGAATCATATGAGCATCCTTAAAAGTGAGTGCAGGCAGAGTAAAAAAAAAGCGACTCGATCGCTCTTTGTTTGGATGATATAGGATGAACGGAAGGCATTATTGGACGCCATGTTGGAGAGATTACATCGTGATTTCATACGATTCGACCGTTATGACAAAACTGTCTTCATATCTCTTTCCCGTAGCGAAATCCCTCCAATGGTGTTTATACCGAGCGGGGCAGGGCATGCGACTCGATCTGGTGAACATAAACATCGCTTTGGAACTAGATTGTCGTTCAATTTCTTTAATGTGCTGAATCTGATTCCATAATTGGATGTTTGGAACTAGATGACCATCGATTGGAAGCAGAAAGAGGCAAAACAGTCACATATGAGTGAATCTGATTCCAAAACGGTGATCTTTTGGAATCATTTTTTCCGATCCGTGTTAAAAACTGCTCAGGTCAGTAAAAAAGCACATCACTATTTAAGATCTTCGTTAACCGAAATGAACGAATTCAGTCTATGCGGGGGTTCGAGCAACATGTCGCATTGCAAATGTACATGATCCCATCTCTCATGCAAGGCACTGAGCAAGGTGCAGAGCTAAAACTTTTGCTAACTAGGCGTCCTAATGGGCATCCCCCACCTTATCGACTCTCCGGGTTTTCTAAGTAAAAGCCCGAGGTCACTAAAAGAAGTGTGTAGCTTTCTTTATAACTCACTCATGCGAGACATCCTGTCCAACCCATTTCGGGTATTCATTTTCCAAGTTTTCATCGCCTTCGTCGTAAGATCGAAGGGCTCGGCCGGTCCTCCGCGGTTGGTGATTTTGAACCACCGATGTTGCCGTTGTACTCTGGAGTGCCTAGAAAACACGGTGGGTGATTTTTAGCCACCGATGTTGCCGTTGTACTCTGGAGTGTCTAGAAAACACGGTGGGTGATTTTTAGCCACCGATGTTGCCCTTGTACTCTGGAGTGCAAACTTCAACCTGTAGTGAGGGTCAAGCACAAACAGGGCAAACTAGGAAGATCTAACGTTCAACTAATCTAGATGAACTTTAACGTTATTGATACGGTCGTTTTTCATCATCGAGTGTAAAGCCTTCTCCGGCAACATCTTGTACGTTAGAAATGGTAATAAACGCGTGGGGATCGACGTTTTCGACGATCGCCTTTAGTCGAACGGTTTCATTACGGGCGATTACACAATAAAGAACTTCCTTTTCTTTGCCGGTATATGAGCCTTTTCCTTGCAAGATCGTTGCGCCTCGCTCCATCTCCATGAGAATAGCGTCGGCTACAGCGCCAGTATTTTCAGAGATAATAAATGCCGCTTTGCCTGAATAAGCGCCTTGCTGAATGAAATCAATAACTCTAGCGGCTACAAATACGGCAACGAGGGTGTACATTGCTTGACGGTAGTCTAAGTAAATTAATGATGCGGTAATGACGAGTGCATCAAACATAAACAGTGTTCTACCCATGCTCCATCCGAAATACTTGAAACCGAGTTTGGCGATAATATCAGCACCGCCAGTTGTACCCCCATAACGAAAGACGATGCCAAGACCTGTTCCAATGAACACGCCTGAAAATAATGCGGCGAGCGTCAGGTCATCTTGTAACGGAAGCTGAATCACTTGAACTGCTTGAAATATCCATAGAAATAATGACAAGCCGAGTGTGCCGATAATTGTATAAACGAACAAGGTACGCCCGAGCACTCGGTAGCCTAAAATAAACATAGGTATGTTGAGTACAATATTTGATAAGGCAGGGTCAATCGTCCACACGAAATAAAGAATCAGAGTAATTCCGGTAAATCCCCCATCAGCTAAACTGTTTTCCATGTTAAAATAGACGAGTCCGAATGATACGAGCGCACAACCGAGCAGAATGAAAAAGATCCGCTTTGTATGTATGAGTATGTTTGCCACAGAGCTTCCTCCTACTTTCGGTATTATAGACGTTCATATTATAGTGGAAAACAAGACGAGGAGCAAATCTGCTTCAGTCTACACGATGCGAATGGGTGATACGATGACGTTGAAAACGATGAACGATATGCAAGAAGATGTGGATCGTTATATTGGGCAGTTTAAAGAAGGGTACTTTTCCCCGCTGTCGATGCTTGCGCGGATGACCGAAGAAGTCGGAGAACTTTCTAGAGAAATCAATCACGTATACGGCGAGAAGCCAAAGAAAAATGAAGAAGCCGACAAGAAAATCGAAGAAGAAATGGGCGACATATTGTTTGTGCTCATTTGTTTTGCAAACTCTTTAGATGTGGATTTGTCAGAGAGCTTTGACGAAATTATGCACAAATTTAATACAAGAGATAAAGATCGTTGGACACGCATTGAAGAAAGTGAGGAATCAACATGATACAAATTATACTAGCAGGACCACGAGGCAAAATGGGCAGTGCTGCGCGGCAATTGATTGCGAACACTGCCGAGTTTGAGGCGGTGGCGTATGTAGACCGAAAATCAAAAGAAGAGTCAGGGTTTGACCCAGAAGGAGTTCCTTTATATACAAGCATTGAAGAATGCTTTAAAGATGATGTGCGTGCGGATGTATTCATTGATTTGACGACACCAGAATCAGCTAAAGAAAACTTAAAACAAGCGATCGAATACAACATTCGTCCTGTCATTGGGACGACAGGTTTTAGTGAACAAGAAATTGATGAGTTGCGTAAGCAAACGGAACAAAAAGGCTTGGGGGCGATGATTGTCCCGAACTTCGCGATCGGAGCGGTGCTCATGATGAAGTTCTCACAAATGGCAGCGAAATTTTATGAAGATGTCGAGATTATTGAGCGTCATCATGATCAAAAACTTGATGCGCCTTCAGGAACGGCGTTAAAAACGGCTGAATTAATCTCCCAAGTGAGAAACGAGAAAAAGCAAGGGCATCCTGACGAACAAGAAACGTTAGACGGAGCAAGAGGTGGCATGTACCAAGGGATGCCGATTCACAGCGTTCGCCTGCCAGGACTTGTCGCCCATCAAGAAGTGATTTTTGGGGGCAATGGTGAGACATTCACATTGCGTCATGATTCAATCGATCGTTATTCGTTTATGCCAGGTGTGAAACTGGCAGTCGAGACGGTTATGTCGGCAAAAACATTGATTTACGGTTTGGAACAAATCATTGACTAGTTGAGGGAGATGTACTCATGAACATTGCACTCATTGCCCATGATAAGAAAAAAGACGATTTGGTTGACTTTGCCATTGCGTACAAACACATTTTAAAAGAGCATGTGTTGTTTGCTACAGGAACGACGGGAATGAGAATTACCGATGAAACAGGTCTTTCCATACAGCGATATTTATCAGGTCCCCTCGGTGGTGACCAACAACTCGGTGCACGTGTGGCAACGAATGGATTGGACTTGGTGCTTTTTTTTCGCGATCCACTAACTGCACAACCTCACGAGCCAGATATTGCAGCGCTCATTCGATTGTGCGATGTTCATCAAGTGCCAATTGCGACGAACATGGGAACTGCAGAAATATTAATTAATGGCATGAAAGACGGTCGCTTTACATTTCGTGAAGTGATGCAGAAAGAGGAAGGGTAGCATGCGGCCGTTAAAAATTGGGATTACGTGTTATCCGACGGTTGGCGGGTCTGGTGTCGTGGCGACGGAGCTGGGCATTCGTCTTGCTGAACGGGGACATGAAATCCATTTCATTACGTCCAGCCTGCCGTTTCGACTACAACAAGTTCACCCAAACATTTTCTTTCATGAAGTGGTTGTCAATCAATATCAAGTGTTTCGCTACCCTCCCTATGATTTGACGTTAGCCAGTAAGATGGCAGAAGTTGCTCGAAAACATGAACTCGACCTCTTGCATGTCCACTATGCCGTTCCGCACGCCATTTCTGCTTCTCTTGCCAAAGACATGTTAGGTGGGGATGTGAAAGTGATGACGACGCTTCACGGAACGGACATTACCGTGCTTGCAGAAGATCCGTCGCTCGCAAACATCATTGAACATGGCATAAATCGTTCCGATCAAGTGACGGCGGTGTCCGACTTTCTTGTAAAACAAACGTATGACATGCTTGATATTAAAAATTCAATCGACACCGTATATAACTTTGTCGATGAACGAGAGCTTGTTGACGTGAACCGTCATCTCATACGCGAGCAATTCAACATTCAAGATGACGAAAAAGTGATCGTACATATGTCGAATTTTCGCGGTGTGAAACGCGTGGATGATGTAATTCGTGCTTTTGCGCTCATTCAGAGCCAAGTGAAAAGTAAACTCTATCTGATCGGTGACGGTCCAGACCGACATGTGATGGAGACACTCGTGAAATCTTTAGGGTTAGATGATTGTGTATTCTTTTTAGGAAATCAAATGCAAGTGTTTCAACTTTTGGCAATCGGAGATGTGAAACTGCTACTATCTGAAAAAGAAAGCTTTGGACTGGCCGCGTTAGAAGCAATGAGTGTCGGGGTTCCAGTCATCGGTGCAAACATCGGTGGCATCTCCGAAGTCGTCGTGCACGAAGAAACGGGCATCATTGTGCCTGTGTACGAATACGAGCAGGCAGCTGAAGAGGCCGTGCGATTGCTCGCGGATAAAGAAACTTGGCAACGATACTCAGCAAATAGCAGAAAACGAGCGCTTACGAACTTTAGTAAAGATGTGATTGTCCCACAATACGAAGCACTATATTATCGGATGTTACAAGATGCCTGCCATTAATCACCCGTTTCAGCCGTTGTTTGCCCTTCTTCGAGCGGATGAATTTGAAGTGTACGTCGTTGGCGGTGCGGTGAGAGATTGGCTACAAGGAACGTGCCCAAAAGATGTTGATATGGTAACCAATGAACCGCTGTCAACTTTGTATGAGCGGATTGAAGGAGCGGCACTCATTGCAACAAAAGTGCCGCTCCTTCATTTTAAACGAGACGTGTCGGTCGATGTAAGCCAATGGGAAGGGACAAACATCGTCTCTCATCTACGGCAACGTGATTTCACAATGAATGCGATGGCTATTGACGTTTCGGGGAATGTCATTGATCCACTAGATGGTAAAAGAGCACTCGAGCAAAAAACCATACAGCTTGCTTCCCTAAAAAGCTTGTATGCAGATCCAGTCCGTATTTTACGTGCGTTTCGTTTCAGGTCGGCATCCGGGTTTATCATTTCTGTGCAAACGATGAAAGCCATTCACACGGAGAAATACAAACTGCGCGATGTTGCAAAAGAGCGGATCGGTTTGGAAATGAGGAAAATAATCACGAGCTCAAATGCAGAAGCGGTTCTTAATGAACTAAATCATGAACACGTGTTGCCGTACATTTTGCCCGAGTATACGAAAACAAGCGCCCTCTCGTTTTATGGTGTAAAAGAGGAGTGGGAGCGGTGGCTGCTTTTGTCTGATCAATGGAAAGTGGATATGACCCCCGTCTTTCGAAAATGGGGACTGGCTACATCTGATGTACATGCGTATCACATGCGGCATCGGTTGATGCAAGGCGTACGAACACACGCACCGTCTAAACGAGACATTTACACATATGGGGTGCACGTACATCTGCAAGTGGACCGGCTAGTGAGCGTTGTAGATGAGCAGTTCACTTCAAGAGAGGAACAAATAAAGCAATTAGGAAACCTTATCCCCATCGAGACACGAATGGATCTTTTGTTACAACCTAAAGAGTTATTGACTCATTTTCAACGTACACCCGGTCGTTGGCTCGGACACATGATGGAGCGGTTGGAGAGCGAAGTTGTTGAAGGAACATTAAAAAACGATAAACAAACCTTATGGCAAAGGGCAAAGGAGCTGG
Organism: Geomicrobium sp. JCM 19039; assembly: GCF_000698145.1. Classification (GTDB taxonomy): domain Bacteria; phylum Bacillota; class Bacilli; order Bacillales; family Marinococcaceae; genus Geomicrobium_A. Next base: position 367,532 of record NZ_BAXB01000002.1, on the reverse strand, counting down.
ATGATGAAGACTAAATTGCTGGAACTGCTTGAAGATGCCAATCGAACGTACCGTTCAGGTCAAGAAATTAGCGATCATTTGAACGTATCAAGAACGGCGGTGTGGAAGCATATTGAATCATTACGCCAAGAAGGATATGGGATTGAAGCGGTACCTCGTCGTGGCTATCGAATTGTTTCACGTCCCAATACGCTCAATGAGTCTGAAGTGCGAAAAGGGCTTAATACGAAGCATATCGGTCAATATGTCCGTTATGAGCCTGTCGTCTCCTCTACACAAGATGTGATGAAGGAATGGTACAAACAAGGGGCTGTGCACGGGGCAGTGGTTACGACTGAAGAACAAACGAGCGGCAGAGGCGAATGAGCCGACCTTGGCAGGCCCCTCAATCCAAAGGCATTATGTTCTCGTTACTCGTAACCCCGCACCTTCCACTTCACACGGCTCCCCAACTAACATTGGTGACGGCTGTAGCTGTTGCAAAAGCGTGTGAAAAGGTAGCGAATGTGAGTGTGAGCATTAAGTGGCCGAATGATTTGTACATCGGTTCAAAGAAGATTGCAGGCATTCTAACAGAGGTGCAAGCTGAAGGAAGTCGTGTGGAAATGATGGTTGCGGGCATTGGATTGAATGTGAATGAAACGACTCAAGAGATGGTGGAGAGAGGTTTGGAGCAAAAAGCTTCTTCGCTATACATTGAGACGAAACAATCTTGGAATCGAAAGCAATTGCTTCAAGAGATCTTTTCCGAGTTTGAACACGAGTATGAACGTTGGATCAACGAAGGGTTTCAAAGCATTCGTAATGACTGGGAAAGGCGGGCGTTGCTTTACGGTCAGACAGTGACGGTGACGGATCAGCACCGTGTCGTTAAAGGTAAGATGGTTGGCATTACAGATGATGGTGTTCTTAGGTTAGAAGACGAGACCGGAGTTGAACGGCTCATTTATAGTGGGGATCTACAATAGAACCGTGCGTTTGTTTTTGCTATACTGAAGGTGTATGAAATGACGGCATCCACTACGGAGCTGTACATGGTTTACCGGTAATTGTAAGTAGTAAATCTGCCTTGATCACTGTTGACAGGGACGGAGGGAACGCTATGATCCATCAGACGCTCCCTCTAATTATGGGAGGGAGAAGACAATGAAGCAAACGATTGATTTTTTGAAGATGAAGCAAAATGAAGAAATGATTTCTATGATGACGGCTTATGATGCACCAACGTCGAATCGTTGAAGAAGCAGACGTGGATATGATTCTCGTCGGTGATTCTGTTGGCATGGTTGTGCACGGTTATGACGGAACACAACCTGTAACGCTAGATGACATGGTTTTGCATACCCGTGCAGTACGGCGAGGGGCAAAGGATACGTTTATTGTAGCGGATTTGCCGTTTATGACTTATCATGGGTCCATAAGTGAGACCGTAGGGAATGCGCGAACGATGATCCAACAAGGCGGAGCTCATGCGGTAAAGCTCGAAGGATGCACCGATTTGATGGTGGAAAGTATCCAGCAATTAACCGCAGGAGGTGTGGCAGTCATGGGTCACCTCGGCTTAACGCCGCAGTCAAGTACTGTACTCGGTGGTTTTAAAGTTCAAGGTCGTAGCCAAGAAGAGGAGGCACGGATCGTGGCCGAAAGTAAGCGAATTGCTGAAACCGGTGCATTCGCACTTGTATTAGAGTGCGTACCTCAAGTCGTCACGAATCGTGTTCGAGAAGCCGTTGAGATTCCGGTTATTGGCATTGGCGCAGGAATTGCTGATGGGCAAGTGCTCGTCTTCCATGATTGTGTCGGACTAACCACAGGTAAACTGCCGAAATTCGTGAAAACTTACGCCAACGTTTATGATCAGATGAAAGAGGCGGTACAGCTGTATCATCATGAAGTGAAAACGGGTGCTTTTCCAACGGAAGCCCACACGTTCTCAGCAAGAAAACAAGGGGCAAAACAATGAAAATTGTCCGTTCAAAGTTAGAGTTTCAACAAACTCGTAGCCGGTTGCAAGGAGTCGTTGGTCTCGTGCCGACGATGGGAGCCCTTCATGAAGGTCACCTATCTCTCATTCGTCAAGCCAAGCAAGAATCCGATCAAGTCGTCGTTACGATTTTCATTAACCCTTTACAGTTTGGTGAAGGAGAAGATTATGAGACGTACCCCCGCACCCCGGAAGTGGATTTAGAGAAAGCTCAATCTGCGGGCGCGGACGTTGTTTGGCTTCCAGAAGTTCATGATCTTTACGAGCAAAAACAAATCATGATGATCGATGTGGGTGAATTAGGCGAAGAGCTTTGTGGGAAGAATCGCCCTGGCCATTTTAACGGTATGGCGACGGTTGTGATGAAATTTTTACAAATCATTCGTCCAGATCGTGCTTATTTCGGTCAAAAAGATGCCCAGCAGCTTGCGATCATCAAGCAAATGGCTACCGATTTTCTAATCAATACTACGATCGTTGGTGGTCCGACCGTTCGAGACCACGACGGCTTGGCCTTATCTTCAAGAAATCAATATTTAACTGAACAAGAACGAAAAGATGCACCAGAGCTTTACCAAACGCTTAGAAAAGCTGTCGCTGAATTAAAAGAAAACAAAAGCCGAAAAGACGTACTAAAAAGAGTGACGGATGCGTTAAGCAATATGGAAGCAAGCGTGGAGTACGTTGAACTAAAAACATTTCCAACTCTTCAAGCGTCAACGAATGAGTTGCCGAGTGGTGAGTACGTACTAGCAGCTGCGATTCGCTACTCAAAAGCTAGGCTGATCGATAATATTATTTTTACTGTGGAGTAATGGGTAGGAGGATTTTATGAATGTAGACCGTTATGTCGTAATCGATGTAGAAACGACGGGCAACCGTCCGACAGCAGGAGATCAGATCATAGAAGTCGGCATGACGGTGATCGAAAAGATGAAAGTGGTGCATACGTTTTCCTCGCTCGTCTATTCGGACCGTAATATTCCACTTTTCATTGAGCAGCTGACAGGTATACGAAGCGAGGATCTTCAAGACGCTCCGTCATTTGAAGCGATTGTACCCGAGCTTCTCCAAGCATTGGACGGAAGTTGCTTTGTCGCTCACCGCGCAGATTTTGATTTGCAGTTTATTAACGTCGCCCTTGAAAATGCGGGCTATGCACCTTTTGAAGGTCCAGTTTTGGACACGGTAGAAATGGCTCGCATGGTGTATCCGACACTCGATAGCTACCGGTTATCGGCGATTGCACAACATTTTTCTTTCGGTCATAACGCCCCACACAGGGCGGGCAGTGACGCTCATGTGACTGCAGAAATCCTCATAAAAATGGAAGAGAAGCTACGCTCATTACCAAAAGCAACCGTCATGAAAATGGAGCCATTTACAGCGGGGATGAGTTCCGGATTACAACAGTTGGTGTACGACTGTTTGAAAGACGCGCGCGAAAAAGCACCGGACCCGAATGTTCAGTATTTACGTAGCTTTCCGGTAAAGCATATCGAGTTTGAGTTGGAAGGTTCTGTGAAATCCGGGCCGTTTTCTGGAGATTCATTTTACGGGAAAGAAGGTCATTACATCAAGTAATCCCCAATTATGAGCCTCGTGGCTCGCAACAACAAATGGCTGAAGCGGTTTGGCACGCGTTTGAAAACGAACAACACTTACTCGTTGAAGCTGCAACCGGTACAGGTAAAACGATGGCTTACTTATATCCAGCATTCGTAAAAAGTGTTGAGGAGAATTTGCCAGTCGTCATTGCGACCGATACGATTGCCTTGCAACAACAGATTCTTGAAAACGATGTACCTAAGTTGGAGCGAGCGCTAGGGACAACGGTAAAAACAGCTCTCTTAAAAGGGAGAGACCATTACCTATGTGTGCAGAAGTTTGAACATTTCCTGGAGCGTATGCCTGCCCACTATGATGAGCAGCTAATGGCTTGTCAACTACTCGTATGGCTTACTGAAACCGAAACTGGCGATGTAGAGGAACTGAATTTGCCGAGTGGAGGGCGAGCACTTTGGATGAGCTAAAGAGTGACCCGCATACGTGTGTCGGTGCGGAGTGCGCGTATTGGCACCAGTGTTTCTATTACAAAGCGTTGGAGCGCGCAAAGACGGCTCAACTCATTATTACGAATCACGCCCTTTTGTTTGCTGATCGTTTTTCAAGGCATCAACTGCTTCCTGAATTCCAGTATGCGATCATCGATGAGGCTCATCAAATTGAGGAGACAGCAGGTCGACATCTCGGCCGTCGCTCAAGCTATCAAGCTCTCGTTCGTTGGACGGGTCGGTGGGGACTTCAAGACCGAGAAGGGCTGTTCAATGAAATTGAGTTGGCCAATCGGACTGAAGATCCAAAAGCGTTGTCGAGTGAATGGCTAAAGAATCGTAAATCAGAACTTATCGGATTGCAACAAGAATGGTTGCAGTTATTTCATCAACTGCAATCCGTCGCAAGCGGGTCTGTCGATCCGGTCGTTCGTTACCGACCTGCTCAATTTCAAGGTCGTGGGGTTGAGGATACGATCAGGCGGGTTGATCTGCTCGTTGATCAAACGTTCCACTCTTGGAACCAAGCCATTGAAGCGTTAGATGAAAAAGACCGTGAGCAAGTGTTATGGAAAAAGGTCCGGCATTTGCTAGATGATCTTAAAGATGAGCATGATCAGCTTTCATTTCTACTCGTAGAAGAGCACGAACAGCATGTGTATTGGATGGAAACCGATCGTGATAAACGAGCAGATCGGATTCGTTTATCCGAAAGGCCAGTCCAGATCGGCAAGCAATTAGATGAACAACTCTTTACGTGTACAAAAAGCATCATATTTACATCCGCTACTTTGACTGTAAAAGGCTCCTTCCAATACATGATGGATGAGATTGGCCTCACGAATGATCAAACCGATACGCTCGTTGTAAAATCACCATTTTCCTATGAAAATCAAGCAGAATTGCTCATACCAAGTGACTTTCCTGATGTTAAAAATGAGGAACAGTTTGTGAGTAGCGTCACTGAGTTCATCTCCATGCTCACAAGTGCTGTTAATGGACGCATGCTCGTCTTATTTACCTCTTATGAAATGCTCCAAAAAACGTATGAACAATTAAAGCCGTATATCGAGGACCTAAACTATTCCATATTCACCCAAGGAGCAAACGGCGAGCAGCGTGGGAAGCTCATCAAGAAATTCAAAAAGCATGAACGCTCCATTCTTATGGGCACGAGTACGTTTTGGGAAGGGATTGATTTGCCTGGAGACGACGTGTCTGCCCTCATTATCGTAAGACTACCGTTTACGCCGCCGAATGACCCGGTATATACAGCAAAAGCAAATGAGCTTAATAAAAACCGCAAAAACTCGTTTATGAATCTAGCGATTCCAAAAGCCGTCCTCCGATTTAAACAAGGGTTTGGTCGATTGATTCGTACGAGCACAGACCGAGGGCTTGTGTTTGTTCTTGACAAACGTTTAATCGAGGCGAGGTACGGCAAAAGTTTCATCGATTCATTGCCAAACGTACCGGTCACATACACCGGTACGGACAAAGTATTGGACATTGCTAACGATTTTTACGCTGAAAAAGGAGACCGATAAAATGAGTGATCTCGTGATAAAAGATACGAGCATTATCGACGGCGAGACAGTCATTGAACGAGGGTATGTGGTAATTAGAGAAGGGCAGTTCCAAGAAGTAGGAGCTGGTGACTATGAAACGAATTCGAACACACGTACACATGTGATCAGTGGTAAAGGGAAAATGATGATGCCTGGGCTTGTGAACACACATACCCACTCACCGATGACCCTTCTTCGAGGTTGGAGCGATGACCTTGAGCTTGAAAGATGGCTCAGTGAGAAGATCTGGCCCGCTGAAGCACAAATGACCGAACAGATGAGTGAAGCGGGGACGAATCTTGCTCTAGTCGAAATGATTCGATCCGGCACGACGATGTTTTCGGATATGTATCACTTAAACCGTGAAGGCACAGCAAGAGCCGTAGAAGAAACAGGCATGAAAGCATTGCTAACACGTGGAATGATTACGATGTTTGATAGTGCTAGTGTGGCAAGCGAGAAATTGCACAAAGCGGTCGACTATGCAAAACGGTGTAATGCCTCACCGACGGAGCGTCTGAAAGGTGGGTTGTTCCCACATGCGGTATATACGAACCGTTTCACATTTTTAGAAGATGTGAGGGAAGCGGCGACCAAAGAGCAATTGCCAATCCAGCTACACATGAGTGAAACAAAAAAAGAAGTCGCAGACCACTTGCGGACGTATGGCATGCGTCCCGCTGAACATCTTCTTACTGGGGGCATTTTGTCAGAAGGCGATTTGCTCGTGCACGCGGTCCATGTGGATGAGGACGAAATCACGCTAATGAATGATAAAACGTGAACGTTTCTCACAATCCATTGAGTAACCTTAAACTCGGGTCGGGCATTGCCCCGATCCCACACATGCATCGTCGAGGCGTTGGGATCTCGTTAGGGACGGATAGTGCAGCATCAAACAATACGTTGGATATATTTGCAGAAATGCGTCAAGCGGCTATGCTCCATAAAGGAGCTTTGCAGTCTGCTGAAGTCATTTCCAGCCAAGAGGCGTTAAGGATGGCTACAGTGAACGGTGCTAGGGCTCTTGGCTTTTTAGATAGCGGGTTCATTCAAGCGGGGTACGCAGCGGACTTCATTATGATTGATACACGCTCTGCACACCTTCAGCCGCTCACGATTGATCCAGCAACACTCGTCTACGCTGCAGGCAAAAACGATGTGAGCGACGTGTATGTGAATGGTCGTCCACTAATGACGAACAAAGAATTGCTCACGATTGACGAAGAACGAGTCTTGTATGATGCCAATCGCGCGAGAAAACAGTTGGTTGAATCGAGCAACTAAGAGGGGGACGTCTGTATGTTAAAGATTGGTGCGATTAGTGTAGGTGCTGTTGTGCTCGTATTGTCAGGCGTGCTTTTCGGCGTTCATTCTTCAGCATTCGGCGATATAAATGACACGAAAAAAGAGATGGAAACCCGCATAATGCATGAAGATGAAGTCGCAAACGTCGTGTATTTTGACCATCATTACGGGGACGAGAGGACGGCGAATGCGCTTGTTGATCTTCAAGACTCTCAGCAAGAAGTATGGATGTTTAATGAAGCCTACGAGCGCTTTGACCGGATCGCCGCTGATCAATTTATAACGAAAGAACAGGCGTGGAGCGTTGTCGAAGAAGAGGCGTCTTCTATTGATGAACAACGAGGTGTCACACTCGGTTTATTGGACGGATCGTATGTATACGAAGTCATTTATATTGATGAAGAAGACGGTCACATTTATCATTATGTAGATGCCGAGTCAGGAAGTACGAACCAAGTATTAAGACTGCCTTAAATCGGGAAATTCAACATCTTCGCTTGAAGTTCGACCGCTCGTCTCGTAAACTAGATAAGTAATGAATTGAGATGTGTATCAATGAAAACAGATGGAATTTTGAAGGGAGTTACCGTACGTGAAACCTACGATTCACAGCATCGGTCAATTTGAAAGCCAAGAAGTGACACTCGGTTGTTGGCTGAGCAATAAAAGATCCAGTGGAAAGATTGCTTTCCTACAACTTCGAGATGGGACAGGCTTTATTCAAGGCGTTGTCGTTAAAAGCGAAGTCGGAGAAGAATTGTTTCAACAAGTTAAAGGGCTTGGGCAAGAGAGTGCTCTCTATGTGACAGGTCAAGTGCAAAAGGATGATCGTGCCCCGAGTGGCTTTGAACTCACCGTCACAGGTGTGGAAGTAATTCAAGAAGCGGTTGACTATCCGATCACACCAAAAGATCATGGAACAGAGTTTCTTATGGACCATCGTCATTTGTGGATTCGTTCGAGCAAACAGCATGCTGTTCTTAGAATTCGCGATATTATTATTCAAGCGACGCATCGCTTTTATCATGAGAATGGATTTACGAAAGTGGATCCACCCATTCTTACTGCGAACTCAGCAGAAGGGACAACGGAGTTGTTCCATACGAAGTATTTTGATGAGGATGCATTTCTCTCGCAATCCGGGCAGTTGTATTTGGAAGCTGCAGCGATGGCTTTTCAACGCGTATACTCGTTTGGACCAACATTTAGAGCGGAAAAGTCAAAGACTCGTAGGCATCTCATTGAATTTTGGATGATTGAACCAGAGATGGCGTTTTGTGATCACGAAGAAAGCTTAGAAATTCAAGAAGCGTACGTCACGTACATTGTGGATGCGGTACTTCGTGAGGGTAAGATAGAGTTAAAAACACTTGAGCGCGACATCGCTCAGCTTGAAAAGATTCGTGCACCATTTGCACGCTTGACGTACAGCGAAGCGATTCAACGTTTACAAGATAAAGGTTATGAGATCCAGTGGGGAGAAGATCTCGGGTCACCGCATGAGACAGAGCTTGCGAACCAGTTTGACACGCCAGTGTTTATTACACATTGGCCAAAAGAGATCAAAGCGTTCTATATGAAGCCAGACCCTGAGAATGAAGATTTGGTTCTTTGTGCTGACTTAATTGCGCCAGAAGGTTACGGGGAAATTATTGGGGGTAGTCAACGAATTGATGATTATGAACTGATGGATGAACGATTCAAAGAACATCAGTTGTCAGAAGATGCATACCGCTGGTATAAAGAGCTTAGACAATACGGTAGTGTTCCTCATTCAGGATTTGGACTCGGATTAGAAAGAACGGTTGCTTGGCTTAGCGGAACAGAGCATGTTCGTGAGACGATTCCATTTCCACGTTTGCTAAATCGTTTGTATCCATAAACCGGATACTCCCATCTCCTCGTCCGCCGGAGGAGATGGTTTTTCAAAGAGGTAAGGATGTAAGAGGTGAAACGAATGAATAAAAATGTCATGATTGATTTGCTGGAACAAGGTCAAGTATCTATTCCAGTTGTGTTTTTAGATTACTACGATGCACTAGGCATCCACGAGAAAGACATGATGCTTCTGCTGCATTTGCATCGAGAAATCCAGCAAGGGCGTGCATTTCCTACGCCAGAACATTTAGCGAGAAAGATGTCACTGACCGTCTCCCATTGCCAAGAAGGGTTAGGTCGTCTCATGAAACGAGGCGTATTAGCGCTTGAGAAAAAAGAAGATGACGGCATTATGTTTGAAATGTATAGCTTGCGCCCGTTTTATGAAAAGATTCTTTACTACCTTGAATCGGAACAAACCAACCTAGAAGTGAATCAAAGTGGAGAGCTGTATCAACTGTTCGAAAACGAGTTCAGTCGGCCACTTTCACCGATGGAATCTGAAACGATTGGCGTATGGATTGACCAAGATCATTATTCAATGGAAATGATTAAAGCTGCATTAAAAGAAGCGGTGATCTCCGGGAAATTAAATCTCCGTTATATCGATCGAATTTTATATGAGTGGAAGCGAAGTGGCATCAAAACACCAGAACAAGCACACGCACACAGTGAAAGCTTTCGACAAAATAAACGAGCGGAACCGGCAGGAGCCAAAAAGACAAGTGAACCGTATCCGACATATAATTGGTTAGAGTCAGATTGACAGATGAGGGGAACCCTTTATGCTATCGAATAAACAAACGACATGGGCGATGGAGCAAATTGAACAAATGTACCCAGAAGCGGAGTGTGAACTCACACATACGAATGCTTTAGAGTTACTTGTTGCTGTAATTCTTTCCGCTCAATGCACCGATGCCTCGTAAACAAAGTTACACCTGGACTGTTTTCAAAATACAAACGTCCAGACGACTATCTGCAAGTACCACAAGAAGAATTAGAACAAGATATTCGACGAATTGGCTTATTTCGAAACAAGGCAAAAAACATTCAAAAAATGAGTCAATCTTTATTAGATCACTACGGTGGTGAAGTGCCTGCGGACCGCGATGAGCTCATGAAGCTTGCCGGGGTTGGAAGAAAAACGGCAAATGTAGTAGCGTCTGTCGCATTTGATTTGCCTGCAATCGCTGTAGATACCCACGTAGAGCGGGTATCCAAACGATTAGGCATTTGTCGTTGGAAAGACAGTGTTTTAGAAGTAGAAAAGACTCTTATGAGGAAGTTACCCGAAGAAAAATGGTCAGATAGCCATCATCAATTGATTTTTTTCGGTCGTTATCATTGCAAAGCAAGAAACCCTCAGTGCGAAACCTGTCCTCTTCTAGAGATTTGTCGAGAAGGGCGTAAACGAGTCTAGTGACAACAAGGAGGAAGTGTATGAGTACGATCGATGGTGGCTACAGCATCGAAGAGATAAAACAAATGTTACCGTTTGGCAAACCTGAAGAGGAGCGCTTAGCGCGAATTTCTAGCAAGCTTGCTGGGGAACCGAAGTATTCGGTCGCAATTTGTGGCCATTTTTCTGCGGGTAAATCAACGCTAATCAATCAATTGCTCGGAGCAGCCCTGCTGCCATCGAGCCCGATCCCGACGACTGCCAATATTATGACAATTCTTGGTGGACCGACCGCCCAGATAAAAGCGGTTCAAAGCGATGGGCAAGTGAGTCACTTTAAAAATGAAATTCCGTGGGACAAGCTTCAAGAGATGGCGGTTGATGGTGCGGGTATTGAAGAAGTCGCTCTCACATTGCCAGTGCCGTTTCTTTCGAACAAAGTAACAATTGCCGATACGCCGGGCATGGATTCTACAGACCCTACCCATGGGAAGTATACAGCTGATCAGCTCATTACAACGGATGCAATTATCTATGTAACTGACTACAATCACGTTCGTTCGCAAACAAACATTGAGTTTCTCAGGCAAATCCAGCGGGAAAATAAGCCGATTGTCATTGTCATTAATCAGATCGATAAGCACAATGAAAGTGAATTATCGTTTTCCATTTTTTATCATGGCCTAAAAGATATGCTCCAACGGTATGGCATACATCCGGTGGCTATTTATACGACCACTTCGAGAGATGAATCTCATAAACATAATCAATTGCCACTGTTCGTTCAACAGATTCGTTCGTGGTTATATGAAGGCCAGTCATTAATTGATGATGCCAACGCCCGCATGGTGGAAAGTGCCGTTTCTTCGCTACGAGAACGACTACTCGTTGACCGTGATCAAGTGACAATCCGAATGCGAGAAGCGATGAAGAACGAAGGTTATCATCAAGAAGATCATCAACGGTATTTCGCTTTAGTCAAAGTGGGTCAAGAAATTGAACAACAATTAGATCAAGAAATCTCAGCACTCGTTCATACGTTACAACAATTCTACAAACAAACCAACTTGTTCCCTCATGACACGACGTCTGCAGCGAATGACTGGTTGCAAGTCGTTGACGGTTCGTACAAATTCGGATTGTTCGCAGGGAAAAAGAAAAAGTTGATCGTGGAACAACAATATTTTGATAAGATGATTCGGTTAATGAATGAGCGCTACGAGTCGGAAATTCGCTTTTATTTGCTTCAACAGTTTAGCAAATTAGAGATGCCTAAACGCGTTCGAGACGATCTTATAGAGCAGGTTGAACAATTGCATTTGCCGGAATCGATCGAGTGGTATAGAGCTTTTGTGACGACGGGCGAAAAAAGTAATCAATACATTTATCAGCTTACTAAAGAGATCAATCAAGCAATTATTCAAGATATCAAACGTTCCCTTGAGCCAATTGTAGAGCAACTCAGGTCATTATACCCTGAGCGTAAGGGACAACTAGAGCAGCAAAATCAGCAGGATTTGCAACCATTTCAGCGTCTTCATGAACTACAGCAATCGTTTATGGCAGAGGAACAAACAATCCAGTCGCAACTGAACACGGTCCAACAACGACTACAAACGAGTGCTGCCGCTCATTACGAAGAGAAGATCGAACGTGCGCTAACAGCACATACCGACTTATCAGGTGTTGATGAGTCGATCGAGGTGAACGATTCCAATGCGGTATTTCAAGAGGATGCTAGAGAGCAAACTGCAGACGTATCAAGTGAATCTGTCCAAGTAAAGCCACTGTTCGCACTCGATTCGCTCCGAGGCGACTTGGCAGCGTTTGAAGATGTGCTTTTTGAAAAAAACGAACGAAACAATATCTTAGCATTCATCGATCGCCTGGAGAATCGACCGACGTCCGTCGTTGTTGCGGGTGCGTTTAGTGCGGGTAAATCAACGTTTATCAACGCACTTTTGCAAAGGGAACTCATGCCAAGCTCTCCCCATCCAACGACGGCTTCCTTAACAACTGTGAGCGCACCGAGCGGGTCGAACCGACCAGAACAAGTTCGTGTTCGGATTAAGACGAGAGCGGACTTAGATAGTGAAATCGCACACGTCTCGTATTTGTGCAACTTAACGTACACACTTGAATCATTGAAACGAGCTGAAGGTTTGTCAATTAAGAAGACGGATACGCTCGAAGAAAAGCAATGGGTAGAGTACTTACGTGCATTGCAAATGGGTGTCAAAAAAGAACAATACGAATGGGGAAGCACGATTGTTATTTCGCTAACGGAATGGCAAGAGATGGCCGTAGATGAAGCAAAAGCTTGTTTAATTGATGTTTCACACGTCTATGTGCATACCGCTTGGACAGATGCAGGCTATGAACTGATTGACACGCCTGGCGTGCAGAGTGTGCATGAGCGCCACACTGCACTTGCAATGTCAGAGATCGAAAAAGCCGATGCTTTTATTTATGTGACTTACTACCACCATGCGTTCTCAAATGCTGATGAACAATTCATGAAAAAGATTAAAACCATTCAGTCTCCAGACTATTTGCTTATTAACGCGAGTGATCTCGCAGCTGACGTTGGAGAAAAGCAAGCGGTTATGACCCATGTGCGTGATCAACTTCAAACCCTCGGTTTCCCTCATACAGACGTCGTACCCATCTCTAGTAAGCGCGCACTTGAAGACTACACGGATGAAGAAGGGATTCTTTCATTTACTCGACATTTTGAGAACGGTTTGAAACCGGTGCTAAGAGCTCGACTCGATGAGGAATTGGAAGCGTTGCTTAGAGCGCATATTGTAAAGTTATCCGAGTGGCAGGAATGGATGGACCAACCAGAAGCCGACCGAAAGCAAAAATCACAAGCTTTTCGACAACCGGTTCAACAGAAGAAAGATGAAGGAGAACAGGCTATAAGACAACTAGAATCTGAAGATGTAGAAATTCGTGCCTTCGGTGTGTATGCGCATCGTCGTCTATTCTTACGTTTTGCCGATCACTACAAGTCAATCATTTCTGCGAATGTTGGCCAACAAGAAGGCCGCAAAGAACAATTGCAAAAAGGGTTGAACGAGTGGATGGAAGTAGCAGAAAACGACTGGCAAACCGCTTTAGAACAAGAGTGTGAGCGTCTATATACAGTTTCGAACCAGCGACAACTGCCCATAGACTTACGAGAGCATCTAGACTTTTCACTGCAGTTACGAGGAACATTAGAAAGTTTCTTTAATGAAATAAAGACTCTGAAAGTAAAACCGAGTTTTGTTCATGATCAAGAAGGGGAGCAGTTTAAGCAGCGTATTTTAGAACGAACAAAAGAAGCGTTACGTACACGACTCGACGAAGCCGTTGAGCAATTGCGCGATCTGTGGAGCGAGCGGGTACACCTTGCAAATGAGGAACTAAAGCAAGACATTGAACGGGTCATGAGCGAGAATGAAGCATGGATGGAGCAATTGCAACACCCACAACCCGATTTGACACGAGTGCAAGAAGAACTCCAATCTCTCCAATCTCACCTCGTCGCACGAGATCAAGAGTATGCCCATAAATGATGCTGTAAGTAGAGGAATAGAGAGTCCACTAAAACGTTGTCCTTTACAGGGCAACCGGGTTTTTAAAATGGTTTAGCACGAGCAGAATTTTGCTCATACACAGTCTACTCAAAAGTCGTGATCCGTGCATGTTGAGGTAATGAAAACCCTTAAACCATTTGTTAGGATTTCCATCTAACGTCCGCTTTCTTTTCACGAAGTAGGCAATTCGAGCGTTTTTTACAGGCAAAAGGCAACATCGTGTCGTCATGACTCATGAAGAACTCCGGTCAATTTCGCATCGACTCTGTAGGTGCCGATGGTTGCTAGCCCTTGAGATTTATGGCTTGGTATTTTTCCATCTTTGAAAAGACGTGATCGGTATGCTCTGTGTCATCATACAGAAGAAAGAGCAAGCTACTTTCTCTGGCTCTTTTATGTAACAATCCGTCTTTCAAATGGGACAATTTAAGACGCAAATCGGCTCATAAATGTCTACTTGTGACCATTGGTTGAGTTTATGAGACAATTCAAGTTAAGAATGACGAATCTTGCTCGATAGATTGTCTCAAAAAGTGATATTTGAGGCATTTTATACTCACCTGTTTTTAATAAAACGGTAGATCGTAGAGCGTATGTCTTCCTTTGGCTCGTAGACACAGGGAAAACAAATGGAGCCGAATGGGCATCTAATGTTTGCTTTATCGTCTGAACTACAGCCATCTGCCTTTAGTGGCAATCAAGCATACAGCCCGATTTAGGAAATATAAAGTTCAACTTATATACATCGTGTTATCAGGGTTTTAACAGAGAATTGTTCTGCTTTCCCGATCTACAACTGATTTTTTAGTAAACGGATAAAAAAACCGCCCGTAACGGGCGGTTCGATTATTCATCATTATCATCATCATCATCGTTTGTGGTTTCTGATTGGGTTTCTTCTTCTGGATCTTCGCCATCATCACTAGAGTCGTCTCCGTCTGAACCGCCTTCTCCTTCGCCGTTGTCACCTTCGTCTGTCGGTGGGGTAGGGGTCGGTTCATCGGATTCATCTGCGTCTTCAGGAGGGCTTTGATCTTCTTCAGGTGCTTCATCTTCTTCATTTTCTTCTTCGTCTTCTTCTGGTTCTTCTTCTTCAATTGCTTCTGCGATCTCTACGGACGTTTGCGCACTGTCAATCGGCTCTCCGTCACGAACGGCAACGACTTCAAAGTTATGAGTACTTTCTCTTTCTGGGTCAGTGAGCACAAATTGTCGGTCACTGCTCTCCTGTACGTCACTCATTCCTTGCCCGTTTACACCGTGGCGGACGATAAAGCTTACGCCGTCCATCGCTTCATCAGGGAAGTTCCAGCTTACGATAATTTGGTTATTGCCTTCATCAAACCCAGCTGTAAGATCAGATATTTCTTCACTCACTTCTGGTTCGTCAGGCATATCCGGTGTTCCACCACAAATATACAGTTCTCCACCTTGCTCGCAAACGGAATCAGGACGTTGGAAGTCCGATACGTCCATACCTGAATGAACTTCGGTCATAATCGTTCGGAAGATATTTCTTGCAAGCTGATGCTCTTCACCGAGCAAATACCCGGCACCACGATTTTCGTATCCCGTCCACACTGCTGCGGTGTACTCAGGGGTGTACCCTGCAAACCAAATGTCTGGCACGCCACCTGCGGGAACGTTGTCTCGTTCTCCATCACCAAAGTTCGATGTTCCTGTTTTACCAGCGAGTGGAAGACCTTCAATGTTCGCTGCGGTACCTGTTCCCCGTGGGTCCGTCACGACGTCTTTAAGCATATCGGTCACCATATAAGCAGTGTAATCATTCATCGCCCGAGTGGACTCAGGTGTTAAGTCCATTTCACGTTCGTCTGTAAAGACAATCTTGCGCACACTGTACGGATCGTTATACACACCGTCGTTTCCAAAAGCAGCGTATGCTCCAGCAATCGTTTCAGGTGACTCGTATTGTGAACCAAGGGCATTTCCTTCTTCAACGCTATCGAACTCCATGCCTAGACGGTTCGCAAACTCATGAGCCTCTTCCTTGCCTACTTCTTGATGGGCTTTTAGCGCTGGAATGTTTAATGATCGCACGAGTGCTTCACGCATCGTCACTTGCCCGCTGTAATTACCAGAAGCATTCCGAATTTCGGTGCCATCGGAATAGCTGTGCGGCTCATCTACAAGCGTTTGTCCGGTTCCCCAACCGAGATTGTCGATTGCTGGACCGAAATCAAGCATCGGTTTTACTGTCGAACCAGGTTGCCCGACGCGATTCATCGCATAGCTATCGCCACGGAGCACTTCCTCGCCGCCTCGGTCTCCGACAATGGCAGCAATTCCGCCAGTATTCGTATCAAGCATGGTGAACCCGACTTGGAAAGCAGGGTCATCTGGGAATCCACTTATATAATCGTTCGTTTGGATGACTTGTTCAGCATAACGCTGTGCTTCAACATCAATCGTTGTGTACACATCAAAGCCAGCAGCGTACAAGTCACCGATTTCTAATCCGTCGATTTGTTCAATCTCACGCATTACGTGGTTAATAAACGACGTATGCCCAATTGAATCATCAGCAGGAGTGTAGTCAAGCTGGTCTTCAATGTTCGTATTTCTCGCTTCTTCGGCTTCTTCATTAGTAATCAACTCTTGGTCTTCCATCATAGAAATGATCAAGTTTCGTCGATTTTCAGCGTTCTCTGGGTTCTCAATAGGGTTGTAATAAGACGGTCTTCTCGGGACGGCTGCAAGAACCGCTGCGTCAGCAATCGTTAATTCTTCTAAGCTCTCTTTGTCGAACCAACGAATCGAAGCCTCGCCTATTCCGTATGCTTCATGGCTGAAATAGATGATATTTAAGTACATTTCCATAATCTCATCTTTACTGAATTGACGCTCTAATTGCAGAGCCAGCCACTGTTCTTGTACCTTTCTTGACATTGATTTATCTGCGCTCAAAAACGCATTTCGAACAACTTGTTGCGTAATTGTACTCGCACCTTCTGAACCAAAACCACCGGTAATGTTGGCAATAACGGCACCACCAACGCGTCGAACATCGACACCCATATGGTCATAAAAACGCATATCCTCTACAGCGATAAAAGCATCTTGGACATGTTGTGGGGTCTCTTCGATTGTCCGATAGCTACGCGCTTCATTTCCGTGCAGCCGTCCAATTTCATTGTCATTCACATCGTACACCGTAGCTCCTTCAGCGAGCATCAACTCATCTGGGTCTAGTTCAGGTGCACCACTTATAATTGCAGCAGCCGTTGCAACACCCGCAAGCAAGCCAACGACAATGACAATTGCAAAACTAATGAATAACTTTTTAAATAGTGAGCGTTTTCCTTTTGATTTCTTTTTAGAAGGTTTTTGGTTTTTGTTAGAAGAAGTTTCGGCTGCTCGCCGTTTCTCCGTTCTTGATCTATATTCTGTCATAAATTCCCCTCATTTCTCATTACTTTAGACGTTACAACCTGTCACAGGTTACATTATTGAAATAATAAATCGACAGCAGGCAGAAAATCGACAGGTGGAAGCGTAGTATTTGCTAGTTTTACACCGTATGTTTCAATGTGAGTCTTCTGTACAGATTTTCGCTCGGTTGAAGCTTTCAAATGCAAGAAATCACTCGTTTTGATGACAAAGGTTTCTTGAGAGCGGGCAAATCGCAAGATGAGAAATCCAAAACCTCCGTGTGCATCAATCTCTTGCATATGTGTAATTTGATGCTCGTGTAAGTTTTTTAAAGGAAAAGATTGAACTTGATGGGTTTCTTTAGCTTCGAAATCGACGTATCGACCTTTATATACGCCGTTATAGTCCGTTGTAGATGCTTGCCGAAAATACGCTTCTGTAATTTTGGCTCGGCTTCTTTTCGGGTAATCGACGTTTACAATTTGTACAGGCGTTGGTTTTTTATGAATAATTGCTCGTTCAGTATTTCGATAGTGAATGATTGATTGGTTAATGTCTTCTTCTAAACTCATACCTCGGTTTGCTTTCCCCATTTTTTGTGGGATCGCTTGTTTCGTGTAGCGTTTTCCGTTCGGATAACGAAACGTCAATCGTCTCATCCTTTCCCGGAGGTCTCAATATGAATAATAACAACAGCTAATAATAGCATACGTTTTACGATTTTTGAAGAATTGTTTTCTATGAGACGGGCTCATGTTACACTTTTTAAAGTGCTATGAAAGAGGTGAACAAAACATGAACGATAAACCAACGAATATTGGTTTTGGCAATATTGTTCCCGGCGAGCGCATTATCTCCATTGTACATGCAGATTCTGCACCGACCAAGCGTATTGTGCAAGAGTCGAAAGAAAGAAAAATGTGCATTGATGCCACAAATGGACGTAAAACGAGAAGTATTATTCTTATGGATAGTAACCATGTCGTTTTGTCAGCGATCCACCTGAGACGATCGGCCATCGTCTTGGCGATGAATAAAGAGAACATTTGACGAATTAATACCAGTTTTGTCAGCCAGAAAGGAGATGGGACTTGTTTGCGTGAATCTTACCGTTAAGAAAGAAGGCAGTACGTTTTCTTAAACGGGGAGGGCGATTCGATTGACTTATGTAAAAACGCAAGCAGTGGCAGACATGCTCCAAGTGGCACCAAAGACGATTCAAAACTGGGTAAGAAAACACGGAGTTCAAGTGAACACCAATGATCGCGGCCATTATTTGTATGACGAACAGATGATTGAAATGCTAAAAGGCATAAAAGAGCGGCAAATGCCAGCGCAAGAAACGTTTATCATCAACCAAGAGGAGAAAGCACCAACACTCATGGCGTCAACGAGAGAAGCAGAGAAAGAAGATGGAAGACATCTTGTTTCGGCTTGAACATTTAGAAAGAATGATTGAGAGAAAAGCCGATGAAGTCGTTAGCTTTCAACTTCTTAAACATCGCCATGAGTTGGATGATGTTCAAAAATCGATGCTCTCTCTTGAAGATCAGCTCGCATCCTTTCAAAATGACGATCAGAGTAGTGAAACAAAAACGGATGAACAACCCGTACGTGAGAAAAGAAAACTCGGCAAAATGTTTTCTTTCTCCGGATCATAAAGTGAGGGACTAACCATGGTACAGCAACTTCGTGAACGGTCACTACAACTGCTCAGTGACGTTGAGCGAGCGAAGCAATATCATCGACAAAAGCAAGAAGGACAATCGTTTTCATTTGAAGAAACGATTCTTCCATTCGTGAATGAAGTGCAAGAGCGTGTTGAAGTGTGGCGGGGAGAAGCGTTAGCGTTCGCCGAAGAAAATGCAATGAATACGCTAAATGCGGTGCAAATTGAACATACATACGAAAATATGTATGTAATTCCAACAGAATCGTTTCAAGCACACGTTCGCGAAAAACGATATGAAGAACGGATACAAGCAATTTACTATGTCATGGAATTGCTATTCGATGAGATGAACGAAAAGAGCAACGCCGACTAGGGCGTTGCTCTTTTCAATGTTAGAACCTTCCCGACTTTAGAATCGAGAAGAGGATGAGAACAAACATGAGGAACGAAACGATAAAGCTAATTTGAATGACAGGTAATTGCACGAGTATGGATCCTTGTTCACCAAACGTAGAACCAATGATTAGACCAACCATGATGATGCTAAACGCGAGTAACGTCAGGCTAAAAGAGATGCGGTTGGAAATGCGGTCCAGTTTGCGAAAGAACAGATTCAACTTTGGCAATCGTAATTGAACCGATAGTTCGTCATTTCCGACACGATCAATCGCTCGTTTCAGTGAAGTAGGAAGAGCAAAAAGCGTTTTTGACTGCGATTTTGCTTGTCGATAGATATCCTTTGACCAGTTCTTTGGATTCAATCGTTCGCGGGCCAAGTCGCGTCCATACGGTTCGGCAATTTCAACGATACTTAAATTCGGATCAAGGCGGGAAAGGATGCTTTCCACTGTAATGAATGCTTTTGCAAGCAACGTATATTCCTTGTAAATTCGAATATTATACCGGTGGGATGCAGAAAAGATGTCATTAATCGCTTCGCCTATTTTTACTTCTTCAAATGGTTGCTCGTAATATTTATCCAGTAAGTATTCGACTTCTTCACTAAACTCTTCAGGGTCGACCGTATCTGGGACATCCGCCATCGTATACACAGACCGAGCGACATCGTCGGGGTCGCCTCTCGTCAAAGAGATCACATAGTCAACGAATTGATTTCGCATTGATTTATTCAAACGACCAATCTGACCGTAGTCAAGCATGCAAATCTTCTCATCACGGGTGACAATGAAGTTACCGGGGTGGGGGTCGCTGTGAAAGAAGCCATCGATCAATACTTGTTGTAAAAAGGCATCAGCAAGTTCGCGAGCGAACTGCTGGCGTATGTCTTCATTCGGAGGTTCCCAATCATGTAAGCTGTCCCCATCTATAAAGCTCATCGTAATCATCTTCCGGGTACAAAGCGGCTCATAGATTTCTGGAACTTGAATGAGCGAAAATTTCTTCATATTCATCCGCATTTTTTCTGTGTTGCGGATCTCAAGTGTATAGTCCACTTCATTACGGATGGCTTCTGCAAATTCATCTGCAATTTCTTCTAACCGGTAATATTCCGCCCAACGAAATCGTTGTGTAAATAGGCGAGCGATGTCATGAAGAATGTCCAAGTCTTTTTCTATAGTTTCTTTAATATTCGGTCGAGCCACTTTGACGGCAACGATCGTACCGTCATCCAGCTCTGCTTTATGAACTTGCCCGATTGAAGCTGCAGCAATAGGCAACTCATCGAAGCTTTTGTATGCTTTTTCAATCGGCATGTTCAACTCTTCTTCAACAATGGCCTTCACTTCGCTATATTTAAACGCCGTCACATTATCTTGAAGTTCAACAAGTTCATCAACGATATGCTTCGGGAAAAGATCTTGGCGAGTACTGACCATTTGACCTAATTTAATGAAGGTCGGCCCGAGTTCTTCCAATGCATTACGAAGGCGCTCGCCAATCAATCGATAGTTCGGGTCATTCCGATTCGTAGCCATACGCTTTGGAAGGGACAACACATGAAAAAGACCAACTTCTTTGAGTACGTATCCAAACCCATGGCGAGCGAGGATGGTGACAATTTTTCGGTAACGATTGGCATGTTTTAACCCATTAGAGAGCAATAGTCATCTTCCTTACGACTCTTTAGAGTCAGTTGAATCATTTTGGTTGTTCACGAGTGTTTCCAGACGAGCGATTTGTTCTTCAAGGCGACTTAAATCTTCCGTTGTAACTAGACCCATATCTTTAAACATCTTTTTCATACGCGCTTTGGAGGCATCTGACCATTCTTGTTCCTTTGATTCACCTTTAGAGATCAGTTCCTCTGCAAATTGCTCAGCTTCCTTTGGCGTAATTCTTCCTCGGGTAACAAGGTCGTCTAAATAACTTTGCACTTTCTCTGTTCCAGCAGCGGCAGCACCAAGTCCTAAGAAAAATCCATTCTTTAACCAATCATTCATCGTTAACAGCCTCCCTAATACAATCGTTATAGCTATCTAGTTTCCCGAAAAACCAAGATTTTAACCATTTGTTAGCTGTTGTTGTCTTTAAATGCTGAAACGACTAAGTAGACGAGTGTAACGATTGAAAAAGCACTAAGTGAAAATACAAGAAATGTGCTCGCGTCACTACCAGCCTCTTCCCCATATGCTGCGAGTGTTTGCGTAGTTGGGGCTAAAAATGCTAAGAAAACAATCATGCTCATCATTGCGGTTTTAAATTTCATTTTTCTCTTCCTCCTTCATAAACGCCATTCTTCATTAATTATAGAAGGATTGGGCTTGATTTTCAACGAAATGTATTACGGTTTCTCGTTTTGTACGCTTTTGTCGTTAAACTCATCACATCGTTAAAGAAATAGAAGAAATCTTCAAACAAGCGTGTTATAATTCACGTTATATATGTTACGGTTAGCGTTAGAATTGTATACAAAGGCGGCGTAAAAGATGGCACAAAAAAGTGAAACAATCGAAGAAGTCCAACTAGAAGATATCATTATTGCATACCAAACGTTAAAAGATGTCGTAACGCACACCCCTCTTCAAAGAGATGAGGTTTTATCAGAGCGCTACGATGCCAATATATATTTAAAAAGAGAAGACATGCAGGTCGTTCGCTCATTTAAGATTAGAGGCGCTTATTACTTAATGAAAAGCCTTCCTGAAGAAGACCTCCAAAACGTGTCGTATGCGCAAGTGCCGGCAACCATGCTCAAGGAGTGGCCTATTCCTGCAGGCAGTTAAAAGTAAAAGGGAAAATTTTCATGCCGACAACGACACCGAGGCAAAAACAAGACCAAGTGAAACAATTTGGGAAAGAATTTGTTGACGTTATCATCACTGGAGATACATTTGATGATGCATTTAAAGAGGCGAAACGTTATGAAGAAGAACATGGCATGATTTTTGTTCACCCTTTTGATCACGAAAAAATCATTGCTGGTCAAGGAACGGTTGGAATGGAAATTCTTAATGATATCGGAGAGAACATTGACTATGTATTTGCCTCAATTGGAGGCGGTGGCCTCATTTCGGGTGTCGGCACGTATTTAAAGTCGATTGACCCTCGCATCAACATCATTGGTGTGGAACCTAAAGGGCCCCATCAATGCGAGACTCCCTCGCTAAAAGTGAGGTTGTTGAGCTTGGTGAGATTGACAAGTTTGTTGACGGCGCTGCGGTAAAGCGTGTCGGCAACAAAACATTTAGAATGTGTGAAAAACTGTTAGATGATGTCGTATTAGTGCCTGAAGGTAAGATTTGTTCGACAATTTTGGAGTTGTATAATCAGCAAGCCATTGTCGCAGAACCTGCTGGAGCCATGTCCATTTCTGCTCTAGACTTTTATCAGGATCAGATTAAAGGTAAAACGGTCGTTTGCGTCGTATCAGGTGGAAACAATGACATCGGTAGAATGGCAGAAATGAGAGAACGATCGCTCGTTTATGAAGGGTTACAGCACTACTTTATCGTGAATTTCCCACAAAGAGCTGGAGCTTTAAGAGAATTCTTAAATGATGTACTCGGTCCAAATGATGACATTACGAGGTTTGATTATGTGAAAAAGAATAACCGTTCAGTTGCGCCCGCACTTGTGGGCATTGAACTGAAACATGCCGGTGACTATCCGGTTCTTATGGCTCGGATGCGATCTGAAGGGTTTGATGTTGATGAAATTTCTACGTCAGACAAATTGTTCAATTTCGTCTTATGATCATTCGAGAGGAATCTGAGTTTTGGGTCGTTACGACGCAACATGAGCACGGGGGACTAAGCGGTCACTTGCCAGTCGTTGGGGCGATACAAATCGAAGGAAACAAAGCGAGTGGCAATCGGTTGTAATCGCCGCGCGGGAACATGATCGCGGGTGGAAAGAAGCCGACCACCTTCCGAAATGGAACGCCATTCATGAGCAACCGCATGACTTTAATTCTTATCCAGAAGAGGATAAGGTTGCACTTTATACACGCGGGATCGAAGAAGTGCAGTTGATGGATGAGCGAGCAGCATATTTGGTGAGTCGCCATTTGTTGGCATTCTTTAAGCATATTGACACGCCTCGTGCAGCTGCATTTATAAAGGGTGAGCAGCTGCGGCAATCGAACATGGGAATAAACACAGATACGACGATCGACCAACAAATACTCACAATGTGCGACGAGCTTTCGCTATATGCATGTTTGAACCGACCGGGGGTACAAAAGAAAGATGAGTTTCCTTGGTTTAAGAATGGTTTCTCTTCTCGATTTTCTTTTTTAGATGATCAAATTGTGCAAGCACATTGGCACGACGAGCGGCGGATTGTTTTGGATCCGTTTCCGCTTTTGGAGACGACCCGTTACCCATTGCACAGTTTTCACTTGCAAAAGGAGATCGTGTTTACAGATGGCTTGAAAGCAGCGTGGAATCATGCCAAAATGGAAAAGAATATCGTGACGTTCATGAAAGCAAGCGAAGCATAAATAACGGTTTTTGAAGAAGCGCTCGGGTGTAGATTTTCACCTGTTGGCAGTAGTGAACTTGACTGCCTGTAGCGCTTTTTTGTTTGTGCATCATCGTGTATTTACTCCGTAAACAAAAAAGGGGGATGAGCGTGCTAGAAGAAATTACCGAAGCCGAGTGGCGAAAGCGAAACATCCGATACACATTGATCGTTTCACCGTTTTGTTTAAGTTGTCAAGTGGCAGAAACGATGGTTGAAGAAGCGTTTCGGTACGTAGCTCCAGAAGATACAATGTATAAATTAAATCTACAACTCACGAAGACATTTGCTTATGATTACAACATTGAAACCGTCCCGACGTTGTTATGCAAACAACCTGAGGGGTATACTCAGCTCACACAAATTCGTTCCACCGCTAACGTGATCCAATGGTTGTCGAAACGACTAAAGGAGAATCGAAGTGAAAGCACCAGCATTTTCATTATTAAATCCGGTATCAAACGAACGGGTATCTTTGGAAGATTATAAAGGCAAACCATTACTTCTGACGTTTTGGGCATCTTGGTGCCTGATTCGCAAGTCGACCTCGACAAAAAAGCGAAAATCCAACAGTCGTTGGAAGAAGCGGGTTTACATTTGTTGTTTATTAACGTAGAAGGCCGAGAGAGAAACCGTGGCGATGGCAAACAATTTATGGACAACGCCCCGTACACCGTTTTGTATGTTATCGATGACGGAATGACTACGTACGAAGCGTATCGCGCCATCGGTGTACCAACGACAATCCTCATTAATGAACGAGGTGAGGTATCACAGCGTTTTGGTGACAAAACGCCTTTTACGGAAATTGTGCAACATTTGTCCCCGTGGATTCGTTAAATAGCCATCTCATACGCAATTTGTTATGATAGAAGCCGAGAACGCTGTTTTTGAGGAGGAACAAACGATGAAGATAATTCTATTGAACCGACACCAAGTCCGAATACGATGAAGCTAACGCTAGATGAATCTCTTTCCAGTGGGAAGAGCAATAATTATACAAAAACGGACTATGCGGGTGCACCCGAAGAAATCAAAGAGCTTTTTCAAATCGAAGGAATTAAAGGGGTTTATCACGTCGCAGATTTCATCGCATTAGAACGTGAACCAAAAGCGAAATGGGAAGCTGTCCTCCAAGAGGCAAGAAAAGTCTTTGGCGAGCAAACGGAGAGCACGAGCACGGGTGAACACGTGATAGATGAACATTACGGAGAAGTCACCGTTCAACTGCAAGTGTATAAAAACATTCCAATGCAAATTAAGCTCGTCGCAGGTGATGAGGAGAAGCGCGTCGCTTTACCTGAACGCTTTATGGAAGCGGCGTTTACTGCGGCTGGAGACTCGGAAAACATTGTGACAGAACGTAAATGGGAAGAGCGTAGTGTTCGCTACGGAAGCGATTTGGATAAGATCGGTGAAGAGGTAGCAGAGGAAATTGGAGCGGCTTACACGAAGGAGCGTTTAAATAAACTGATTGAATGGAGCGAAGTGTCTGGATCAAACAGCCGACCAGAACCTTATGCTGTTACGCTGGAGATGCTTGATAACCCAGATTGGAAAGCACGCTTTGCCGCCTTAGATCAGATGGACCCGGCTGAGGAGGACCTCGAAGTACTGCAAAAGGCGATGAAAGACCAGAAGTTATCAGTTCGGCGTCTTGCGGTTACACTAATCGGCATGATCGAAACGCCAGCCATTCTTCCTTATCTGTACGAAGCGATGAACGATAAATCGGCAACGGTAAGGCGGACAGCCGCAGATGCGTTTTCTGATCTAGGCGATGCGAGTGCGATGGACGTTGTCATTGAAAGCTTAACAGACAAAAGCAAACTCGTTCGTTGGAGAGCGGCAATGTTCTTATATGAGCTTGGAGACGAGCGGGCGATTGAACCGTTAAAAGCAGCCATTGGTGACTCAGAATTTGAAGTTGACATGCAGATGCAGCTCGCCCTTGAAAGAATTGCTGGTGGTGAAGAAGCGAAAGGGTCAGTATGGAAACAAATGACTGATTCAGTAAGAGCGAGCAGGGAATCTTGAGAGGTGGAAGAGATGACGAACGAACAATTAATTCAACAACTTGAAGAAAAGAAAATGACCGACGTGCTTGAGCTCATAGAAGAAGCGAAAGCCGGTGAGTTTGATGAGCTCGAGCTCGTTGAATCTCTTGGATTGTTGCGTGATGAAGACTTGAACCGACAAGTGATTGCGTTACTTGAAGAGATCGGTGTCGAGATCGTTTACGTAACCGACGAGGATTAATCAAGGAAGGAGCACCGCTTATGCGAGAAGTACCGGCGAAGCGCCTATCTAAAAGGCGCTTCCTGTATGGCGTATTACAGGACTTTTAGAAAGCTTATTTTACTTATTATTACCACTTGCATATGCAGGGTTGTCGTTTTTCTTTGATTGGCCGTTTTGGATTTTATACAGTGATGCTGCTATGGATCTTGATCGCAATATTAAAAAGTCTTGTCATTCCAGCAGTCAGGTGGCGCCGATGGCGCTATGAAGTTCACGACGAGGAAATTGACTTTCAGTACGGTGTATTTATTATACGTAGAACACTCGTTCCAATGAATCGTGTGCAGCATGTAGATACAGAACAAGGGCCGATCTATAGGCACTATAAGCTATCGGCCGTTTCCATATCAACGGCTGCGACCATTCATCAAATTCCTGCATTAACAGAAGAAGTGGCCTCGGATCTTCGGGATCAAATTGCCGTTTTGGCCCAAACGGCTGATGAAGATGACTGACGGCAAAAGAATGCACTGGGCAGCTGTCGTAATCATGGTGTTATCGGGGTTGAAAAGTTTTATTATCCCGATCATCATTGCCTTTTTTATCGGAGGTACAGGATTTCCAGGTTTATTCGCACTCATCATCATACCTGCAATCTTGCTCATTTCCGGGGGGTATAGCTTTTTGTATTGGTTCATGTACCGATACCGTGTGGAAGATCGAGAACTTCATATTCGCCAAGGCGTCCTCATAAAAAAACAGCGCTATATTCAAAGAAGTCGTGTCCAAAGTTTTGACATGTCGGCGGGTCTTTTACAACGACCTTTTGGGTTAGTGAAAGTGAAAATTGAGACTGCAGGTGGAGGTAGTGAGCCTGATGTAGAGTTAATTGCACTCGACCGAAGTGAAGCGAATCGCCTAAAGAAAAAACTTCTCAAAAAACCTCAAGAAGAGACGGTTGATGAAGAGATTCAAACAGATGATGAGGCATTTCATGAAGAGCCCATACAGATGAATACCTTGCCGATCAGGAACTTGATGAGGTGGAGGAAGATTGGGTAGAAGAAGAGCCCGAAGAGAAGTGGGTACTCGGTACGAAGCGACTTATCGTAGCTGGTATGACATCTGGCGGTGTCGGACTTGTGTTATCAGCAGTAGTGGCACTCGTGTCCCAAATCGACTTCCTTTTGCCTGAACAATTTTACGAGTCAACGATTGGCATTGCTCTTTCGTTAACGATGACGCTAATTACTGTGATTGTCGTTTCCATTGCCATTATTGCTTGGGTTATTTCAATAGGTATTACGATCATCAAGTACGGGCAATTTCAAGTGGAGAAGCGCGGGACTGATATTATTGTTTCCCGAGGATTGTTGGAAAGAAAACAACTCACACTAAAAGAGCACCGGATTACCGCTGTCCGCATGGTTTCGAGTATTCTTAGACAGCCGTTTGGCTATACAACCTTATATGTTGAATCAAAAGGTGGCGGCAGTGCAGAGGAACAGCAGTCAACGATGCTCATTCCGCTTATCAAACGTTCCGAAGTGGAGGACGTGCTCGCTCAGTTTCTACCAGAATTCTCTCTTGAAGAAGAATATACGTTGTCACGTTTGCCGAAGAGGGCGAAGTTCCGCTACATGATTCGCTCCGTCTTCCCGCTTTTATTCGTGATTGTCCCTATCGTCTATTTCTTCCAACCGGTAGGGTGGTACAGTTTATTGTTAATTATCCCTGGTATGCTCGTCGGGCATTGGCGACATAAGCACGGTGGCTTTTATCATGACGATCACTTTGTTATTATGCAATGGCGATTGTTCAACCTGAACCGAGTTCTCATTCCTAAGCGAAGAATTCAAGCTGCTGACGTCGTGCAATCTCCAATTCAAAGATGGAGAACGTTATCGACATTTTCAGTATCCATTCTTTCAAGTTTATCGGGGAAAAGTTTTGAAGTATATGATTTAGGCGAAGAAGACGGACAGACGTTACTCGCCTGGTTTTCAAAACATCATACACACCTGGGTCCAAACGAAAAAGAAGATGAACCGCTTTAAAGGGGTTCATCTTCTTTATTTTAGTGTCTGCATATTCGTATACGTAAGCACTTGCCGTTCGTTTTGGTCAGACGTGCATTCAAACCGGTCATACACGTAATCTTCACCGATATGGTGCAAAATGCGTTCGTAACGATGTTGAATAATGATGGAGGACGCTTCTTTTTCAAAGATCAAGAAGTTCACTCCGGTAAACTTTTGCTCCTCTTGTGCGTGCAGCAATTGGCGAAGTAACGTATTGTGACATTTCACAAGATGTTTACGTTTATATCCGAAATCTCTAAGAATACTCGCTAGAGATTCTTTCGCTGGCGTTTCAAGTTCGTTGAGCAGAATTTGGAAAGGTTCAAACTGTTCCTTGTGAATACGAACGGCAGCACCTTGTTCGAGACGTACTTTCTTGCCGTTTTTTAATTTGAATTTCCATTCGCGCTCATGAAGAACCATCAACCACTCGTCATGTTTTGCATAGTACCATTCTAAATCAAAAGGGCAACCGTCCAGCATCATGCGCTCTTTTTGCGAGTTTTCGATGAGTACAATTTCTTCTTCTTCATACCCTAATGTAAAATATAAATAAGGATCTTCCGATTGACGATGGCCATTTTTAAAGCGCAAGCGAGAATCTTGAAGGTGTTTCTTCTGTTCTTTTAAATGTTGGATGTTTGCACTTGTTACGTTTTCTAGATTTGTGAGCGCTCTGAGCACAGATCCTCGAAATGAACGAGAGGTTTTTCCGTCAAAAGGATGGATGTTGTTTCCAGAGATCGTAAACCGTTCACCACCACGGTCTTTTAGCGAAAAGATCGCATCCACATCAAAGATTTCGTGTACTCCTTGAACGAGAATGGTTCCAGTCCATATCTTGTTCTGGGGTGTATGAATTTCTTCTAGTACTCCGTAATAACTGCACGTCGAATCATTTTGAAAAATAACCGTTTTTCCTTGCCATTGCAATGCTTCTTTACGATTCATACTTATCCTCTCTTTTCAACACAGTTCACCTACTCATTATAAAGGGCTTTCAACCGTTGTTCAACCATCTAGCTCGATTCTCCCTTTTTCATAAGCGTGGAGGAGACCGAGTGCTGAAACTTGGCAATCGACGTTTAACATATTGGATTCATCACCTGTAAGGTGTTCGAGCCGATAATGATCTTGAACGGTTTGTTGAAGGATGCGCGCTAACCGCTTTGCATCTTGTGATTCTGTTCTTAACGCATCGATAAATTTCTCGAGCAGTTGTTCGCTGTTTAGAAACAGTTGATCGGTTTGCCGTGGGGCGCCAAAATGGCCTAAATACAAAACATCCGGAGATAACCGACGAATCTTTTCCCACGAATTTGCCATCATTGCTGGGTCGAATTGGGAAGGGGATGTACTCGGCACGCTTACACATTGATCGTAACGCTCGCTCAAACTTTTATAATAGACCGCAACCGTATCCCCAGTAAAGATCCCATTCGTTTGGCTGTCTAGAATGGAGATATGATGCATTGCATGGCCAGGAGTATGGAAAAATGTGAGCGTTCGGTTGTTGCCAAGATGGAGCTGTGCTCCATCTTCTTGACTAACGACCATCCGTTTTGGAACGGGGAGAACAGGTGCAAACGTAAGGTCAAACGCATCCCCATACACAACACGAGCTCCTTCGATCAATTTCGTCGGATCGATGAGGTGTTTGTAGCCACTTGGGTGAACGTGGACGCGAGCATTGGTGGCGTGTTGAACGAGCTGCCCGGCGCCACCTGCATGATCTAAATGAATGTGGGTTAAGATAATGTTAGAAATATCAGTCATTTCATAACCGAGCTGTTTGAGTCCAAGGCGAATCGGCTCAAATGATTGACTCGGTCCTGTTTCAATAATGGTTAGTTGCTCATTGTCCAACACATAAATTCCGGTACGTTCTTCCATGCCAAGGTCGAGTCCGTCAATGAGATACGTGTGATCAAATAGTTTCTGCATCATCGATTCCTTTCCAATGTGAGTTGATTATAACGGCAAGTGACTTGTGCTCATTATTTTAACGTAAAATCACACTTTGCATAAATGATATCTTAACAATTTTACGATTTATAAAAATTCACTTCCTTGTCTTCTATATATCGTATCATGGATAAGACATTGTGAATGGATGCAAGTTGAACTTTATGAATTCTTGATTTGCGATGTTGTTTGTTGCTTTCCAATACATGTGGATGCTTGTAGTTCAGGCTGTATTTAACCGTTTGTACTGGAAAGAAAAGTCCAATAGCGCAAATTAGGAAAAGCTTAGATTCACTCTATATAAATCGTTCCGGTTACTATCTATATAAGTAGAACGAAAGAAATTCACTGAGATGGATGACCGAGATGGGTCATTGCGGGTAAGTGCTTGCATATTGTCTGTTGAAATTCATCTCGTTGCCGATCGTTGTTCGTCACTGCAAGGGTTGCGGGCAACACGAAAAACGTCTGCCGAAGGGTAAAAAGTCGTGACCGAGGCTCAGCACCTGGCACAAGCATGTGATGGCCGATCACGTATGTGACAATCCAGCCTCAAACCGGGCACTTTCGGCACGCAACTGTCACAAATCGCACGATTTGTGACAGTTGACACCGTTTATGTGCGCATTCACGTTTTAAATCATGATTTTCTTTCTCAATTGTCACATTAATAAATATATGGGGCATTTGGACTTCTTTCCACACACCGTAGCCAGGAGGCAGCACCGTTATTTCACCACCGATGTCACCCTTGTAGCCTGGACTGAAACGCAGACACAGCGAGAATGGGCGAGGGGACGATGCCTTATCGTATCGGCATCAGCTACAGTGAAAACAAGCACGAACTTGGTCATTCATGAAAGTGTAAGGCTTATTGAATGTTACAATACGAGCCTTCCATAGGCTTCTAATCCACTTCTTCTTACATGCTCACGCTGCTTTCACAAATAAAACACCCCAAATTCGTTTATGGTCCGAACTTGGGGTTAAATTCAGCCGCTGAACCTTGTTTAGCGGTCTTTTTTTTCGTTATAGCGACGTTCGTTTAATCGAATGAGGTAATCAAATCGCTCTGATTTCATATCGTCTTCGTTATCATGCAATCGACTTACTGTTATTTCCATTTGTGTTAGAGTTTCGTACACCTTTTCCATTTGCTCGGACTGCTCTTCCTCATCCAATTGCTGATAGGCTTCTAATAGGTTTGGAATGTCTTGTTGGAGCATGCGTTTTACTTGATACCGATCTTCAACCGATAAGTGCCTGAGCTGTTCTTTGAGTGGATACAACAGTTCAAGGAGCTGGCGCAGTCGGTTCTTTAAAGGCGCAGGCAACTCGTGTTCGAGCATCGATACATAGTTTAGAGAACCTGCATATTGATCTCGCTCTGATTTCGCTTCTTTAGAGATCGTTTCTTCGTGATCAGGTTGGTCTTGCATTTGAATGAGAGAAGTAGGGGCATGTCCATCTAATGCTCCGTCAATGTGTTGCAATTTTTGAATCATGCCGTGAAAATATGGTGATTTAACGACACTCCTCACATGCGATTTCCCATTCTTCATATAATAGACAAACCCATCTTTAATCATTTTTTGTTGGGCTTTTGAATGTTCACTTCTTACGTAATGCAACACAAAGCGTTTTTTTATGGCAGAAGGAGATTGATGGGTATCAAACGTGAGTAACTTCAAATGTTTTTGACTTACTTTCAGCCTCATCTTAAAGGTGCGACCATTTTTTCTATACACTTGTGAGCCTCGTGGCGGTCCGTGTTTTAATATATGGGAAATGACTTTGTCTAAAACCGCTTCACTTTCTTTGATGAGTGAAAGGCCGTTTGGGTCAGAAAATATATGATCGTCAACGGTGCGCATCCGCTCCGGAATAAAACGCTCCCTCCATGAGGAGGTTAGCCAATCTTTCACAAACATCATCACCTTCATCGTAAAGTAGTGGTCAATGACTCGGTGCTATGAACGCTCGGTTCGCTCAGGCAGACGAGCTTGAACATTTTTGTTCAAGTCATCAAGTTCGGCGATGAACGCTTTACCGGATTGCACGATTCGTTCATTGGATTGTTCGGTTAATTCAATCGCAGATTGCACATCTTCATAAGCTTTACGGAAAGATTCAATGGCAACCGCAGGTTCTTCCAATGTTTTTAACGTTTCTTCCGTATTCGTACGCAACGTTTTGGCATTACTTAAAATCATATCTTCGGTTGCTTGGTTCACGCTTTGTACAGCGTCAATGACCTTCTTCTGGTTACCGAGGGCCAGCTGGATGCTTGCCGTGACCGTAATGACGTTCTTCGTCATCGTAATCGCATTAAAAATCGCTTCTTCAAGCTTCTCATTGTTTTCTTTTATTAAGTCAACTGAAGCGAGTGACTGCTGTAATACCATGACCGCTTGTGTCATGTTTTTGATCCGTGTAATCACTTTTTGCTGGCCCTTTTGCAACTCCACTGGGTTGTCTCGCCATTTCTCGGCAGTCATTTCACTTTCAAGCATCGTGTTTAACTGTTTACCCGTTTCAATTTGCTTTTCCAAATTGGTGATCCGGGAAGTCGCGGTCTCCCGAAGTTGCTCTAACATCAAGTTGTCTTCTTGCAATTTGTCTTTCCCTTTTAACAACGCTTCAATGATGTTCTCTACTTGTTCTTCAACCGTTTTATATTTCTGTGCATATTGATCAATTGGATTTTTGCGGGTAAGCTTGTTCCACGCTTTTTGCAATGCATTTTGGTTAAGGTGTTCAGGCTCTAGCGTCGACACTTGCTGACGAAGTTCAAAGAGTTGTTCAGGCAACTCACTGTTTTTATTGGAGAGCATGTCTTGCACCGGTCGCTTTAATGATTCAAGAGAGTCTCCAGCAAGTTTTTGCTCATCTTCTCCTAACAAACCTAACTGTTGGATTAGTTCAGCTGTATTGCTACTTTCTTTAAATTTGTTCATGTATTGTTCTGCGTTTTTCTCAGCCTCTTGTTTCTCAGGTTCTTTAAGGTCAGTTTCAAAATTCGTTTCGTCAACTTCTGGGGCATGTGTATTTTCTTCTTGCATGGATAGACCACCTTTCTGTCAGTAAAAATCAGCCGAGCAATTCTTTGTTCATTATATCATTTTCACAACAATCATGTCTTGATTCATTTACGTTTGTAAACAGATAAAGGTTTCGTATGTATTATTTCTATTAAAGAAAAGTACAATTACGGATTAATATATAGAAAACAGGCAGAAAAATGATTGTTAGATTTTTTCCCGAAGCAACTATACATTAAGCGCTTACATGCTGAAGCGACGGGCAGTTCCAATTTGCCGAAGGTTCAGATAAGTGGTAAGATCATTTTTACTAGTTTACTGAGACAACTTCAAGTTGGATGAAAGAGGTGGAATGAATTGACTCACAAATATCAAGGGGACCAAGGATTGTACCGGTCTGAATTTGAGCATGACAACTGCGGAATTGGGTTTTTAGCAAATCTTAAAGGAACACCATCATATACGATCGTGCGAAGCGCACTTGATCTTTTGAGCAATCTTGAACATCGAGGTGGGCAAGGAGCGGAGAAGAACTCTGGTGACGGGGCAGGAATTTTGTTGCAAATCCCTCATCCGTTCTTTGTAGAAGCTGCAAAGGAAAACGACTTTTCATTACCAAACGCTGGGGAATATGGCGTTGGGATGTTGTTCTTGCCTACCGATGAAGGCAGAAGAAGGGCTGTCCTCGACCTACTTGAATCGATTGCAAAAGAGGAGCAAGCAAGTGTCATCGGTATTCGCGATGTTCCTGTGAATGAACAAGGGTTAGGTAAGACTGCACTCGCAGCAAAACCTTATATTCAACAAGTTTTTATTACATCTTCAGGTTTGTCTTCAGACGTTTTAGAGAGAAAATTATATGTTGTTCGAAAGCGTATTGAACGAGAAGTTAAAGCCCTTTTAAAAGAGGGTGATTCTTTTTATTTTGCCAGTCTTTCAACAAGAACGATTGTCTATAAAGGCATGCTTACGACGGATCAACTCGGTACGTTTTATACCGATCTGAAGAAGAAATTATTCAAAAGTACGATCGCTCTCGTGCATTCTCGATTTAGTACGAATACATTTCCGAGTTGGGAGCGAGCACATCCAAACCGGTATCTTATGCATAACGGGGAAATCAATACGATTAAAGGGAATGTCAACTGGATGCGAGCGCGAGAAGCGGTGTTCGAATCCGACTATTTCCAAAGCGATCTTGAAAAAGTGCGACCTGTCGTTGATGAAAATGGTAGTGACTCCTCGATGTTCGATAATGCTTTTGAATTTTTAACATTGTCTGGAAGAACACTTGCCCACTCAGCAATGCTTATGATTCCAGAGCCATGGCAAAATGCTGAGAACATGGCTAAAGATAAGCGTGCATTTTACCAATATCATTCTACGCTAATGGAACCGTGGGACGGACCGACAGCCATTGTGTTTACGGATGGAAATCGTGTAGGCGCTTGTCTTGACCGAAATGGTCTTCGTCCATCCCGCTACATCGTGACAGAAGATGACATCGTCGTCATGTCTTCTGAAGTGGGTGTACTCCCCGCAGCACCAGAGAAAGTTGTTGAGAAGAAAAGGTTAAAACCGGGGCAGATGCTCATCGTCGACCCGAGCGAAGGGCGCATTATTCCAGATGAAGATGTAAAACAAGAGATTATTTCTAAGCACCCGTATGAAGAATGGGTTTCACAGGAACTAAAGACGCTAGATGATATCCGTGAAAGCTCAGATGCATTTAAAGAGTATGACGAAAAGCAAGTGCTCCTAAATCAACTCGTACACGGGTATACGTTTGAGCAAATTCATAAACAGATCAAGCCGCTCGTTACAGATGGGGCAGACCCGGTAGTCAATGGGGTATGACAATCCGCTAGCTGTGTTGTCGGAGAAACCTCAACTGTTGTACAACTACTTTAAGCAACAATTTGCACAAGTAACGAATCCGCCGATCGACGTGATTCGAGAAGAAGTCGTGACTGCGGTAGGCACGACAATCGGGAAAGAGGGCAACCTTCTTCACCCAACGGCGAAGAGTGCCCGCCATATTTACTTAGAAACACCACTCTAACGAATGAAGAGCTAGCCAAGCTTGCCGCTTGTGACGAGCAAGGCTTACAAGCAGAAGTGCTGTCTGCAACGTTTGAGCCGAGTGGATCGTCTTCAAATATTGAAAAGGCACTTGAAGACATACACAAACGCGCAGATCGAGCAATTGAAGACGGAAAGACACTCATTGTGTTAACGGATCGTGACTCAGATGAATCCAACGTGCCTCTGCCAATGCTTTTGGCTGTCTCGAGCTTGCATCATCATCTCATCCGACAAGGAACAAGAACAAAAGTGAGCTTAATTGTAGAAACCGGTGAAGCGAGTGAAGTTCATCATTTCGCTGTTCTCCTCGGTTACGGGGCTGAAGCGATCAATCCGTATCTTGTGTTTGATTCTCTTGAAGGTCTTGCTAGAGATGAAGAGCTCGAGGGCGTCAATTACGTCGATGCAGTAAAAGCCTACATTCAAGCAGCGACAAAAGGGATGATGAAAGTCCTTTCAAAGATGGGCATTTCCACGATACAAAGCTACCGTGGTGCGCAAATCTTTGAAGCGGTTGGACTTCATGAAGATGTAATCAATCATCACTTTACGTGGACGCCAACAAGAATTGGTGGAATTGATCTTGAGACGATTGCGAATGAAGCGATCCAACGTCATCGAAAAGCCTATCGTCTTTTTGAAAGTGAACAACTTTCTTTACCAGACGGTGACGACCATCAGTGGAGAAGAAATGGGGAAGAGCATCAATTTAACCCCCACACGATTCATATGCTCCAACAAGCTTGTCGATCAAACGATCAGGAATTGTTTAAAGCCTATAGTCGTTCCATTAACGAGCAAGAAGAGAAGCAAACAACACTTCGAGGTCTGCTCGCGTTTAAGAAAGACCGTCCATCTGTACAATTGCATGAAGTTGAACCGGTTGAAGAGATTTTCAAACGCTTCAAAACGGGTGCAATGAGCTTTGGTTCCATATCGAAAGAGGCGCATGAATCTTTAGCCATTGCGATGAACCGGATTGGTGGTCGATCGAATACAGGAGAAGGTGGGGAGGACCCAGAACGCTTTACTCCTGATGAAAATGGTGATTTAAGACGTAGTGCGATTAAACAAGTGGCATCCGGCCGCTTTGGCGTAACGAGTCATTATTTAGTGAATGCCGATGAAATTCAAATCAAAATTGCGCAAGGCGCAAAGCCAGGTGAAGGTGGACAATTGCCAGGAAACAAAGTGTACCCTTGGGTCGCTCAAGTGCGCGGAACGACTGCAGGCGTTGGTCTGATCTCGCCGCCGCCACACCACGATATTTATTCGATTGAAGATTTGGCGCAGCTCATTCATGATCTGAAACATGCAAACCCTGCCGCGCGGATTAGTGTGAAGCTTGTATCGGGTACAGGTGTCGGTACGATCGCCGCCGGTGTCGCAAAAGGTCGTGCGGATGGAATTGTCATTAGTGGCTATGATGGGGGTACAGGTGCAGCTGCACGTACATCGATTAAGCATACAGGACTTCCATGGGAGATTGGTTTGGCTGATGCTCATCAAACACTTGTGCTAAATGGTCTCCGGGAACGTGTGAGGTTAGAGACAGACGGCAAGATGATGACAGGCAATGATATTATTACAGCAACGCTGCTTGGTGCTGAAGAATATGCATTTTCCACAGCTCCGCTTGTCGTTTTAGGGTGTGTGATGATGCGCGTCTGTCACATCGATACGTGTCCAGTCGGTATTGCGACCCAAAATCCGGAATTACGCAAGCGCTTTGCTGGAAATCCAGATCATGTCGTGAACTTCATGACATTTGTTGCTGAAGAAATGCGGGAAATCATGGCAGAACTTGGGTTTACAAAGCTTGATGATATGATCGGTCGTTCTGACTTGTTAGAACAACGTACAGACATCACGAATGAAAAAGCAAAACAGGTGGACCTTGCTTCATTGCTTTATCGACCTGAGACAGAAAATCAGCAAAAACATATCGGGCATCTTGAACAAACACATCTTGTGAATGAATCACTCGATGTAACGATGTTGATGGAAAGTTGTGAAGAAGCAATTGAATACGGAACGAAAGTCGAGCAAAGCTATCCAATTTGGAGTATAAATCGTGCGGTCGGTACGGTAATTGGAAGCATGATCTCTAAACGTTACGGCATGGATGGACTGCCGGAAGATACGTTGGACTTAACGTTTTCTGGTTCCGCAGGCCAAAGCTTTGGGGCATTTATCCCGAAAGGCATGACGCTTCGCCTTATTGGTGACAGCAATGACTATATCGGAAAGGGTTTGTCAGGGGGAAAGATTTATGTTCACCCTCATGAATCGGCACCACTCAAGCCTGAGGAAAACATTATCGTTGGAAACACCGCGCTATACGGTGCAACAAATGGCGAAGCGTACATTTCAGGCATCGCTGGCGAACGTTTTTGCGTGAGAAATAGTGGCGCTCGTGTTGTTGTCGAAGGTGTAGGAGACCACGCGTTAGAATATATGACTGGCGGGACGGTTGTCGTTCTTGGAGAAACAGGGAAGAACTTTGCTGCAGGAATGTCAGGGGGGACGGCTTTTGTATACAACCCTGAACGGTCATTTGAAAGACATTGCAATCGTGCACTCGTTGAATTAGATGAAGTGAAAGATGAAGATGTGACGGAGTTAAAAGAACTGATTGAAAAGCACGCTTTGGTTACTGGCAGTCCGATAGGCGAGCGGTTGCTTCGTGATTGGGAGCGGACAGTGACGAACTTCGTAAAGGTGATCCCTACAGATTATCGCAATATGTTAAAAGCGATTGAAACATCGATTAAAGAAGGCATTTCAGAAGAAGAAGCCGTCATGGCAGCATTTGATCAAAGTCAGCAAAAGAAAGCGGCGGTTAAGTAGTACCGTCAGAACAGGAGGGGATCACAGTGGGAAAAGCGACTGGTTTTATGGAGATTAAACGAGAAGCTCCGCCAAAAAGAGATCCAGTGGAACGATCAAAAGATTGGAAAGACATTCATTTGACACCGTCAAAAGAACTGATTGAATCACAAGCCGCTCGTTGTATGGATTGTGGGATCCGTTTTGTCAGGCAGGTACGAGCATCCCAGGTTCTGATGAAATTGGTTGTCCGGTATACAACCTCATTCCCGAATGGAATGATTTAATCTATCAAGCAAATGGTATGAAGCGTTGGAGAGACTTCACAAAACAAACAATTTCCCAGAATTTACCGGAAAGGTGTGTCCAGCTCCGTGTGAAGGGTCTTGTACGGTTGCCATTGATGACGATCCCGTCGCCATTAAATCAATTGAGTGGCAAATTATTGAGCGCGGGTTTAAAGAGGGCTGGGTAAAAGCTCAGCCACCGAAAAAAAGAACAGGAAAAAGCGTCGCGGTTGTTGGTTCAGGTCCGGCAGGACTTGCCGCTGCTGCCCAACTGAATAAAGCAGGGCACACCGTCGTTGTTTATGAGAAAGATGATCGTATTGGTGGTCTATTAACGTATGGGATTCCGGACGTGAAACTGCCGTATGATACGGTCATGAGAAGAGTTCGGCTGCTCGAAGAAGAAGGGATTACGTTCAAGACGAACGAAGAAATTGGACGAACAATCTCGTGGGAGCAATTGAACAATGATTATTCTGCCGTCATTCTTTGCACAGGTGCTCAAGTACCTCGAGGCGTTGGCGACGTGCCGGGCAAAGAGGCAAATGGTGTTCATTTTGCGATGGATTTTCTCACGCAAAATACGAAATCATTGCTAGATTCAAACCATGAAAATAAAGAATACATTACCGCTAAGGATAAAAACGTGATCGTCATTGGTGGGGGCGACACTGGGGTTGACTGCATTACAACGTCTGTTCGACACGGGGCGAAGTCAATTACCCAGTTTGATATTAATAAGATTAAAGAAGACATTCGAATGGACAATAACCCGTGGCCGCTGTTCCCAATGACGTTTGCCAAAGAAGATGGTCATAAAGAAGCGGAAGCGGTTTACGGTGAAGACCCGCGTGCATATCAATGGTTTACGACAGCGTTTGTCACAGATGAAGACAATAACCTTGTTGGATTGGAAGCCGTCCAAGCAGAAACATCTTTGAAGATGGAAACAAGATTCGAAAACCGATCCCTGGAACTGAAAAAGTTTGGGATGCTGATCTTGTTTTACTAGCGATTGGATTTACCGGACCAGAGCAAGCGTTGCTCAAACAGATGCAAGTAAAAGTAACAAACCGTGGTACGATTGATGCGCCGTATGGTAAGTACAATACGAATGTTCCAAGTGTATTTGCTGCAGGAGACAATCGTAGAGGTCAAAGCCTTGTCGTATGGGCGATTCATGAAGGTCGAGAAGCGGCTCGCGAGTGTGACCGTTACTTGATGGGCGATACGATTTTACCGTAAAACGGTAGGCAACGACACCGAAGACGAGGAGGGTACCCTCCTCGTCTTCGGTTCGTTCTCTACCCAACTTTTTTCAACCCGCTTGTCTACGCTCGGCGGATTGCTTCGAGAACACGGCCGTTCTCTCCAATAGAAATAATGTGCGCATGATAAGGTGGTAATCGTTCAAGTAAGCGGGGGGAATGGAACTCTCTTTTCGCAGTAACCATTGGATTACCTGTCCGCGTTCATCTTTAGAAAGTTTATGCAAATGCTTTGGAACGTTAGCTGCAAACTGAATTAAGTACGGAGCCGTCTTCGCTCCTGCTCGTTGTGAAAGTTCAAGCACAAGG
Source organism: Geomicrobium sp. JCM 19039 (assembly GCF_000698145.1). GTDB lineage: Bacteria > Bacillota > Bacilli > Bacillales > Marinococcaceae > Geomicrobium_A. The sequence continues at coordinate 327,660 of NZ_BAXB01000002.1, read as the reverse complement.
TCTCTCACTTGGCGTTGCTGATGAGAAAAATAGAGTAATTTTCTCATCTCACTTTTTTCAGGGGGACGAAGTTGCCATTGTTTTCGTTGCAACGTTGCCATTCGTTCGAACTCTTGGACGCTCTTCAAAAGTTTCGTCCGGTTTTTTTCTCTCGCATACGGATGTTTCCCGTTTACATACAAAGACGGTAGCGCTTTGAGTTCTTGAAAAAGTCGATCATGGCGTTTTTTTAGCTCGGGCATGAAATTATTTGGAAGTACAAAGATGTTTACGACTGTTGAAATCATAATGCCGATCATTGAGCTCATCACGCGTACACTGTAATCATCAATATGTTGATCAAACATCGTTGGCATCATCGCAAATAAAGAGATCGAAGCAATGAGGGTGCGCTTATTCACTTGCAACTGCATCGTACAGAGAAGTAAAACACTAATCGCAAACAAGTACCAAAATGGATGGGCACCGAGGGAGTAGTAGAAAAAGAGAGCAAACGACACTCCGACAAGGGCAGAGCCTAAACGGACAGCCCCGTTTCGAACTGCATCAAGACTCGTAGCCTCTAAAGCTAAACACGTTGTAATGACGGCATACCCTGGGGGTAAGTGCAATGCACGACAGAGCACAACGCAAACGGCGATACTAATCAGTGATTTGATGGTTCGGTTAGAGAGACGTTGGATAAACAATTGCATAAGCGCACGGCCTTTCATAATTTCACATACCGTATTAACCGGATGCTCCTGATGCTTAGGATGTCAAAACGAAAACATTTTATGCATTTTTTTATTAACATCTTGAACAATGCTCATGTCATCACGTATGATAGAAGTGAAATTACGGTAAAAAAGTCATCAAGAGATGAGTTGTTCTGAAGGGAGTGATCTGGTGTACGTAATCGGAAAGTATAAAACAGGTGTCTATGCAGGTACGCCTATGGAAGAGAGGCGCGACCAAACGCTACTTCAAGTTGAAGCGGTCATCAAGCACCCACTGCAAGGTGACCTCCATCAAGGGTTCGCCACCGATGTCCCTTTGTTTCATCAACGCAATGCACTTGCTCATAAAGAGAAAGCGTGGGTGCCACGGTCACAGTAAAATCGTTTACCGATGACCTGCCTTCTTATGAGCATAGTTTGCAATCCGCTGTTGATGATGAGATTGCCCGAATGAAAGAACGAAATGATTCATTTGGGGAGGAAGCGCTAAAGAGTTTAGAAGAACTAAAAGTAAGGTACAGTAAGTAAAGAGAAACTTTATAGATGGGTAAGACCAAAGAGGTGACACTTCTGTCTTCCTCTTTTCTTACGCTTTTTTTAGCTTCTTTTCGTCCGAATTTTCAATGAGTTAAATCGTTTGATGAATTGAGGAGTGGATAGAATGACACGTAAACAACCATCATTTGCAACGGAAACGGTATGGGCAGGAGAAGAAAAGTATCGGGTACACGGCGCGAGTCAAGTGCCGGTCGTACACAGTGTTGCGTACACGTACGACGATCTTGATTATTGGTATGAAGTGGCGGTTGGAAACGCGGAAGGTCATATCTATGGTCGCAATACAAACCCAACCGTCGCAAGCTTTGAAGACAAAGTGAAACAGCTCGAAGGCGCAGAGGCTGCAACGAGCTTTTCAACAGGTATGGCCGCAATTAGCAATACGCTGCTTACGTTTTTGACGCCTGGAGACCGCATTGTAAGCATTAAAGATACGTACGGAGGCACAAACAAGATCTTTAGTGAGTTTCTCCCACGTCTAGATATTGATATCACTTTGTGTGAAACAGGCAATCACGATGAGATGATTGAAGAAATAAAAAAAGGTTGCCAAGTCGTGTATCTTGAGACACCGACGAATCCGACAGTAAAGATTACAGATATTGAGAAAATTGCCGAAGCTGCAAAAGAAGCAGGAGCTCTTGTCGTTGTTGACAATACATTCGCGACGCCAGTGTTACAAAACCCACTGCAACTTGGGGCTGACCTTGTCATTCACTCTGCTACGAAGTTTCTAGGTGGTCACGCTGATGCACTTGGCGGAGTGTTATGCGGGGATGAAGTGCTCGTTGACCGGGTGTACCATTACCGAGAAATTAACGGGGCAACGATGGACCCGATGGCTGCTTATTTACTCATAAGAGGCATGAAGACTCTTCATTTGCGCGTATGGAAACAAACAGAAAACGCAGGGAAATTAGCGGAATATTTAAAAGCGCATCCACTCGTAGAATCGGTGTATTACCCTGGGCTTACCGATCATGCAAACCATGATATTGCCAAACAACAGATGCGAGGATTTGGCGGTATGTTTAGTTTTTCATTACACGGTGGAATGGATGCGGTCAAAGAGATGCTCCCGAAATTGAAATTTGCCAATCGTGCGGCAAATCTTGGTGCAGTCGAAACAACGGTTGGACCAGCAAGAACAACGAGTCATGTTGAATCTTCGCCAGAGGAGAGAAAAGCGCTTGGCATCCCTGACGGCTCATTCGGTACTCTGCAGGCATTGAAGACTTTGAAGATTTAAAAGCAGATCTTGAAGAAGCGATGAAAGCCATTACAGTAACTCAATAACAGGAGAGTGCTCATGAAGAAAAAAGTTGCGATTATTGGTTTTGGTGGAGTCGGTCAAGCTTCGCCAAGCTGTTAGCCGAGAAACAAGAACAGCTAATCAGTCAACATCATCAGGACATTGAGATCGTGTCGATTAACGATTTATACAAAGGCACATTACACGATGAGAATGGGCTCGATATGGCGGGAGTATTCAAAAGTTTAGACGTTGATGGAACACTCGAACACTATAAGAATCAAAAGGCAATAAAACCCGATTGGGATGCAGTGAAAACAATCGAAAACACGAATGCTGACGTTATCGTTGAGCTAACATTTACCGATGTTTTGACTGGAGAGCCCGCCATCACTCATTGTAAAACAGCAATTGAAGCGGGGAAACACGTGGTGATGACGAACAAAGGCCCCATCGTTAAAGCCTATCAACAACTGAAAGAAGCCGCAGATAAAAAAGGGGTTGAATTTCTATTTGAAGGAACCGTTATGAGTGGTACGCCTGCGCTTCGTATGCCACTTATGACACTGAAAGGAAATACGATTACACGCATCGAAGGCATATTAAACGGTACGACAAACAGTATGCTTACAGACATGGCGAGTGGCATGAGCTATGAGGACAGCCTTGATATTGCGAAACAAAAAGGGTATGCCGAAGCCGATCCAACGAACGACGTTGAAGGGTATGATGTTCAAGGAAAGGTCGTCATTTTAGCGAATGTTCTACTCGGTGCCAGCCTTACGCGACATGACGTTCCTTGCACTGGCATCACGAAACTCACACGAGAAGATTTTAAGAAGGCAAAAGATTCAAACCAAGTGTGGAAACTTCTCGGTGTTGTAGAAAACGATGGTAACGTCGTAACAGCTCGAGTGGAGCCGAAATTACTTACCGCAGATGATCCTTTAGCGCAAATTAATGGACCGATGAATGCGGTAACGTATCAGTGCGATTTGTCTGGAAATGTAACACTTATTGGTGCAGGAGCGGGAATTACGGAGACTGGATTTGCTGTACTCATTGACATTTTGTCTATCCGATAATTGAATTCTAATAGGTTAGGGGTGTAAGAAATGATCGGAATTAATGAAAAAGACCAAGCGATGTTTATTTCAGGCGAGTGGAAACAAAAAACCGAGATGATTGAAGTACAAGACCCAGGTAAACGAGTGACGATCGGGTATGTGCCGAATGGACAGAAAGAAGACATGGTGGAAGCGTTGCAGTCCGCTGTACTCGGTCGAGAGATTGCAGCAGCGCTTACCGTGCGTGAACGTATGGACATTCTTATGAATGTGTCTCGCCTCATTCTTGAAGAGCGTGAAGATATCGCAGAAATCATTGCATCTGAAGGCATTAAGACGATAACTGAAGCCCGTAAAGAAGCGCGAAGAGCGGCAGAAACGTTGCAAATTTGTGCTGAAGAGGCAAGAAGGTTAACCGGGTCTACAGTAAATTTCGATCAGATGCCTGGAAATGCTCATCGGCATGGGTATACATTCATGTTTCCGATCGGGATCGTCGGTGCGATCACACCATTTAATGACCCACTTAACCTCGTCGCACACAAAATTGGTCCAGCGATTGCAGGAGGGAACGCTGTTGTGTTAAAACCGGCGACAGAAACTCCACTTTCAGCCTTTGGTTAACGAAGAAATTTCAAGAGTCTGGGCTTCCAGATCATGTATTAAACGTCGTTACAGGTCGGGGGAGTGAAGTGATTCCTCCGATGATTGCACATCCTGATGTTCGTTTAATTAGTTTCACCGGTGGACTTAAAACGGGGGAAACGTTAGCAAAGCAAGCCGGGCTAAAGAAAATAGGGATGGAATTAGGGGCCAATTCCCCGCTTATTGTTTGTAAAGATGCGAACATCGGTGTTGCTGCAAAGGCAGCTGTGACGGCGCTTTCGCATCAGCTGGTCAGAATTGCTTAGGTGTTCAGCGCATGATTGTGCATGAGGATGTATTCGACATATTCACTGAACAAGTGATCGAACATACATCTCGACTAGCATTTGGAGACAAGATGCGTGAAACCGATGATGTCGGTCCGTTAATCAATGAAAAAGAAGCAGAGCGAATGATTCACCGCATTGATGAAGCGATCGACAAAGGCGCTCGCCTTTTATGTGGAGGCGTGTTACATGGAAACTATTTAGAGCCAACATTGCTCACCGATGTGCCGAAAGATACACTGTTGTATAAGGAAGAGATTTTTGGACCGATTGCAATGATTGAATCATTTCAAAGCCTAAAAGAAGCAGTAAGAGTCGCGAATGATGTGAACTATGGACTGCAAGCCGGTATTTTCACGGCATCTTTATCGAACGCACATTACGCCATTCAAAAATTACATGTTGGTGGCGTGATGGTGAATGACAGCAGTGATTTTAGAATTGACGCCATGCCTTTTGGTGGGACAAAAGGATCAGGTCTAGGTCGCGAAGGGGTTCTGTCTGCACTCCATGAAATGACAGAACCAAGAGTCGTCTGCTTCACAGAAATTGAAGAATAGCTTTTACACGAATTCCACAACGAAGTAGGAGTGCTGGCCAATTATGTTTCCTAGAGAAGAGTATCAACTCAGAATGAATAAAACAAAGCAGAAAATGCTCGAATATGGCGTTGAAGTACTAATACTATCCAATCCATCAAACCTTTGTTATTTAACGGGATACAATGCGTGGAGTTTTTACGTCCACCAAGTAGTACTCGTGTTAATAGATGAGGAAGAACCGATTTGGATTGGACGGGAAATGGATGCTCATAGTGCTCGCACGACGACGTGGCTTGACCAACGGAGAATTATTCCTTATCCGGATGAGTTCGTACAATCGACCATCAGACACCCGATGGATTTTGTCGCCAACATTCTTACTGACCTCGGTCAAGGCCAACGAAAAATTGGTGTAGAAATGGATGCGTTCTATTACACAGCGATGTGTCATGAACGCATCACGTACGGTTTACCGGATGCGGAGTTTAAAAATACGAGCACGATTGTCAATTGGGTTCGCGTGATCAAAAGCGATGAAGAAATTCGATACATGCGAAAAGCAGCGAAAATCGTAGAAAATGCAATGCAATCGGCTTATGATACGGTAAATGTTGGTGTTAGGGAAAATGATGTGGCTGCCGCCATCTATCACGCTCAAGTGAGTGGAACAAAAGAGTTCGGTGGAGATTACACGTCGATCGTTCCGATGCTACCGACAGGGAAAAACACGGCAAGCCCTCACTTAACGTGGACAGATAGAAAGTACGTTGAAGGCGATTTTCTAACATTGGAAATCGCTGGCTGTTATCAGCGGTATCATACACCACTGGCACGAACGATGTCTCTAGGAAAAGCACCTGAATCTGTAAGAGAAGTAGGGAAAGTGGTTACCGAAGGCATTAGCGAAACGTTGGCGCAAATGAAACCAGGTGTAACCGCAGAACAGGTGGAAGAAGTTTGGCGTACATCAATTGGTAAGCACGGATTCATTAAAGCATCGCGGTTAGGCTATTCAATTGGCCTAAGTTATCCTCCAGATTGGGGAGAGCATACAATCAGTTTTCGAAAAGGGGATCGATCCTTTTAGAACCAGGCATGACGTTTCATCTTATGCCCGGCATTTGGTTTGATGACTTCGGTGTAGAGATTACGGAATCCGTATTAATTACGGACTCGGGGGTTGAAACACTTACGTCATTTAACCGTGATGTGTTTGAAAAACCGTTGTAGTCCATTCATTAATACAAACGGCACTCACGAAGAGTGCCGTTTTTTTTCTTTTTTTGGAGGGACAGGATCAAATCCTCCGCGATGAAATGGGTGGCACTTTAGAATGCGTACGATGCCGAGGAGTAGTCCCTTAACGACACCGTGTGTTTGCACCGACTCCAATGCATAATGAGAACAAGTCGGTTGGAATCGGCATGTAGGCGGGGTGGCAGGAGATATGAATTTTTGATAAAAGCGAATCGGTGCAATAACCATTTGGCGGAGAATGACCATCCCTCCAATCACAAAAGTAAAGAGCAGACCGAATGGTCGCTCTTTACGTTAAATTAGCTCACATAAAATGTGGCGTTTGGTTGCAAAATGCTGTAAAGCATATGGCTCTCATCGTCAGTAAGGCGAATCATAGGCAAACGTACATCGCCTGAGATGATGCCTTGCATTTCTAGTGCAGCTTTTACCGGAACTGGGTTTGGTGCCATAAACATCGCACTCATAATGGGTAGCAATTCACGGTGTTGCTTCGCTGCGGTCGTATTGTTACCATCTAAGAATTGTTGAACCATTTGTGCCATGTTCTTCCCAATAATGTGGGCGGCAACAGATACAACACCTTTAGCACCGATGGAGAGAAGCGGTAATGTCATGCTGTCGTCTCCACCGTACAAGTCGAAGCCGTCAGAGGAGTTCTCAATAATCATTGAGGCTGCATCCAAATCTCCGCTCGCTTCTTTAATTGCGACCACATTGTAGGTGCGAAAGACGAATTGTTGTCTCTGGCATGAGGCTGACAACCGTCCGACCGGGTACGTTATAGAGCATGATTGGCAAAGCTGTCGTTTCAGCAATTGCTTTAAAATGCTGGTACATGCCTTCTTGTGATGGTTTATTATAGTATGGTGTAACGAGCATAATTCCGTCTGCTCCAGCTTCTTCTGCTGCTTGCGTTAATTCGATGGATGCATTCGTATTGTTGCTGCCCGTACCGGCAATGACCGGAATTCGTCCGTCAACAATGCGAATCACGTGTTTGAATAAAGAGACTTTCTCTTCTTTGGACAGTGTTGGGGATTCACCTGTCGTACCGGCAACAACCAGTGAGTCGCTTCCGTTTCCGACTAAGTGATTCACAAGCTTCGTAACATCGTTGTAATCAATCTGTCCTTGTTCATTAAATGGAGTCACCATCGCAGTGACAATTCGGCCAAAATCCATGAATATCACCCTCTGCTTATAAATTGTAGTCTAGGTTTGTTAAAAAAACATGAGGGGCCTGACACAAACATAATATGTGCTTGCACTAGTGAAAGTGCAGCTGTTTGATTGGGAAGGGCGGCAGCCTGCCAATAAAAAAGCAACAATGAGAGATCTCATTGCTGCATGAATACCTTCCTAAACAGAAAAGCACTTCATGCGTGAGATAGCCCTCCATATAAGGTTGTCCTTATATGACAGCCATACATTTGTTCAATGTAAGACCAGCCTTGACTGCGTGAGCATGCCTTAGCTTCGGCAAATTCCCCTTTCAGTAAACTTCAAAGAAACTCACGTTTCTCCATTTACTTACTAATGATCTTTGCTCCTCTACTCCCAGAAGAAGTTTGTATAAACTTATATCCTTATACTAACAAACGATCTCACCCGATGCAATGGGTAAACGATGATCATTTTGTTACGTATTGGAAACAGTGACGACATTTGCCTTCAATAAATCAAGTAAAGCAGAGAAAAATAACGGTAAGAGGGAGGTACGCGTACTATGAAGAGGAAAGCCATAGTAGTATTGATCGTGCTTGGTCAGCTCGTATTGATGAGCTCATGCAATGAAAATGCAATGGAAGAAAGTAGTCAAGACCGCTATCCAAATCGAGACGAAGATCAAATGGTTGAGAACTTAAGTTCTGATGAATACTATAATTATACAAACAAACCGACACAAAGAGATTATGGATGGCACAATAACCGTTTAACTCCTGCAAAAACAGGGAAGTTTAAGGATAGGCCGAATTCGCATGCACATCCTGATGCGCTGTTGCATGAGGCTGAGCAAATGAACGATAGCATTGAACAGCCGGATACAGGTGAAGATGCCGCGAATATTAAGTACAAACTAGAAAAACTTCACTCTGTATACAGCGCCTATGTTGTTGAAATCAATGGCAGGTTTTTTATTGGTTTAGAAAGTGAAACTGAGGATAAGGCGCAAATGAGTCGTGCCATCCAAGAGATTGTGAAATCAGAGAGAAATGATGCGCAGTACGAATGGTTTACAGATCGAGGAGCGGTGAACCGAATCCGAGCTGCTGAACGTGCTGAACATCCCAATCAAGAAACGCATCTGGATGATTGGTTTCATGAGATGGAGTATGAGCTTCAAAAAAGAGGAAAAGGATGGTTAGATTAAACCATCCTTCCTCTTCATTCCTATTTACGATGTGATGCCTAGGTCGTTAATTTTTGCCTCATACAAATGTTCCATCGTCACGAGATAATTCGTTAAGTTTTCTGTATGTGTTTTCGCATTGTCACAGTCTGTTTGCCCATCGCAGTTAGGTAGGTCGTCGAGAATGGCGTTTAACTCAACACGTGAGCTAACAATGAGTTCTTTTACATCTTCAAAAGATTGAGGTGTATAGATTCCTTCCATATCTTTTGTGTAACTGAACAATGTCTCTGCACTTTTTTTCTGCTCTCATGTAGTTCCCATTTAGCATGTGGTTGTAAAGCACATCAAGTTCATCATGAAATTGCCCCAAAAAGTATGCGTAATGATCACTATAGAGCATGACCTCTTCTTCAGGAGGATGTTTCTCATTCTTTACATAAATGGAGTTAGGTTGCTGATCCTCCATGTGAGGCTTAGCATTGTCTTGTTGTAGATCTTGCTCAAGATCGTTTCCGTATTGATTACAGCCAACCAATAAAGAGATGGCGGTCATGGCGAACAGGTACTTTCTCACGATAGAAACCCCTTTCTGTCAATCTTCTTTACTTCTTAGTATGGGATTTGCGCGACAATTCTATGCATGTTTTCTAACAGAACCGGTCATCCTTACATTATAGGGAAGCGAATATGTGAAAAATCATTTATTCCATCACCGATTTCACTTATAATGGATAAGGAATACATGGCTGGGGGGCGAGTAGGATCATGCATTCAGAAAAAATCGCAGTTCCACTTTCAAATGATTTATTTAGTGAAATAAGGCACTTGACGCAACCCGAACAAAATCGCCTGTTTCACAATATCGTTCAATACTATGTACAAAAGAAAAAGCGCGAACAACTCATTCAAGATCTTCGATATGGTTATGAGGAAATGGCAGAGCTAAATTTAGCAATTGCTGAAGCCTTTGCCTATTGTGAATGGGAAGCGTTTAAAGAGAATCACACACAAAAGGTCACCCATTATTAACAAGGAGGTGAATGGATGAGGTGAGCAACCATAATCAATCGCAACATCCAGCTGCAAAGAAAAGCGTCAAACGCGGCGATGTTTTCTTTGCAGATCTATCTCCGGTTGTAGGATCCGAACAAGGCGGGGTTCGGCCGGTGTTGATAATCCAAAATGATATCGGCAATCGGTTTAGTCCGACCGTCATCGTTGCGGCGATCACTGCACAGATAAAGAAAGCCAAGTTGCCAACCCATGTAGAAATTGATGCGAATAAACACAAGTTTGACAGAGATAGCGTTGTACTTTTGGAACAGATCCGAACGATCGATAAACAACGGCTGACAGACAAGATTACACATCTCGATGAGAACATGATGCAAAAGGTGAATGAAGCGTTAGAAATCAGCATTGGGTTAAGAGATTTGTAGCTACATAACCGATAAAAACCGACTCGACCTCCCCGAGTCGGTTTTTCAATTGCTAAAAATGTGTGAAAATGTGTGATAAACTAAAAAAATAACGCAACATTTACCAAACATTGTGATATAATATAAAAAACATGCATAAACATCGTGAAAGCAGAGATATATAGGAGAAGTGCGGGAGGCGAGTTAATCGTGAAGATCTCATCAACGAAACTTTGGAAAATGATCACGTTTTTATTCAAACTTGGGATTGGTTTTGGCATTATTTTATCAAGTTTTGTCAGTAGCTGGTCGGTCACCGCAGAAGGGAATTTACCTGCAAAAACGGGGGTCGTTCTTCACGCAATTAACAACCAACTCATCGTGCCAAGCGATAATTTACAAGCACCTGCATTTCTCACGCGAGGAACGAATAATGGTGGAATTGTCTTTGAAAGACAAGACATTGCAATTCCAGTGAGTGATGGTCACTTCTTAGAGGCGCGCATGCACAAACCAAAAGGCGTACAAAATGCACCGATCATTATGTATTATCACGGTGGGGCATTCATGGAAGGGTACGGCAGCATCTATTCACATGATAATATCGTCCGAGCTTTAGCAAATCGGTCTGGCGCCATTGTTGTTAGCGTAGGTTACCGTCTTGCACCTCAACATATTTTCCCTAAAGCGATTGAAGATTCATATGATGCTCTCGTTTGGGTGCATGAACATGCAGAAAACCTTGGAGGAGATCCAGATAATATTGCTGTCGCAGGGGACAGTGCAGGTGGAAACATTGCCACCGTCACAGCAATGAAAGCGAGAGACTTAGGAGGCCCCAATCTCGTAGCTCAGCTTCTTTATTATCCATTAACGACGTTTCACGATCACGCCCTTGAGACGAGGGACAAGTACAGTAGCGGCAACTACTTGCTTTCTAGAGCGGTAATGGAAAAGGCAAGAGATTCATACACGCCAGGAAAAGAGATGTGGGAGAATCCGTATGTTTCACCACTTGATGCTGGAGAAGCAACCGATTTGCCGCCAGCATTTATCGCAACTGCAGAATATGATCCACTCCGAGATGAGGGTGAACTGTATGCCGAGAAACTATTCCAAGACGGTGTACATGTAGAAACAATGCGCTACGAAGGCGTCATGCACGGGTTTTTATCGTTTTATGAAGTGATGGCCACGGGTAACACAGCGCTAAATGACAGTCTTGCTTTCTTAGAAAATGAGTGGGCAGGGGACCGAGAGGCAACTGTAGGTTTCCGTGTCATAGACCGCGAGCCCCCAAGTGGATGGGCACGTGTGAAAGAAGAAATTGAAGCACACGCGGCAGCGATCTATTTACTATCGATTCAATTTTCAAACGTGTTTAATCAGATGGCAGAACAAGCAGATGGGTTATTTCAACCTGAAGATCGAGATGACGAATTCAAGTAAAAATAGTGATAAATGACGAAAAAACGGCACCTGATCAGCACAGAACTGATCAGGTGATTTTTTTCGTGTATTCTTTGTATTTCTCTATTTTATTTTACCTTTGACTGTGATACACTACATTTTGGTTAATGACAATTCCGAAAGGGGGCCTCCTGATGCTGGCAGGACTTAAGCTGCGATTGAATCGTCCGATGAATCGCGTAAACCACACAACGAACAACGAAGAAGCGGTGATTTTTTTAGAACAGGAAATGAAGAAGTTTATTCAAATGACTCGACCGGTCTTTTTATTAAAAGATGAATCAGAAGAGATGCTCGTAAACTTTCTTCAAACGTCTAAACAACGGACGGGTCTAAAGCAACGTCCACAGACGAAAGAGTCACGTCAGAGAGCAGCCTTCTTTGATAAAGACTTGCCATTGTTCGTTAAATATTGCAAAGCGCAAGGGTTTCAGATGGAAGGTAACGAAATGTTATTCTCACAAGTGCTCATGAACAGTGTAGATCTCTGGAACTTTCAGTTTAATCAAAAGAAATACGGTCGCATTGTACAAAAAGGAGATTCCATTCGCGACGTGTTTGAACGATATTTAGACCAAGTGGATGAATCCGAACAGTATCAGATTACTTCAATAGAATTTTTACGCCAGAGTATGATTAGCCAACGGCTTTTACCGGTATCCATTAAAGCCGAGAAACTCATCCGACAGTTGCTCATCCATGAGAAGCGAAACAGTGGCGAGGAACTTAGACGATTTGAAAAACGACTAAACAACGTATAACTATAAAAAGAACTGAGCGTAATTGTACGCTCAGTTCTTTTTTGGGCTCTACACTAAATGTTGGGGTGGAAAAACAACTGAGGCAAAATTAAATACGCAGGCTTCTTTGTCCTCTATATTTGAATTTGCCGAAACAAGTCATAGACAAGGAGCTACGTATCCATGCACTTTATCACATCATTCCCGGGACTGGAAACGATGACGGTCACCGACTCTCAAATTATTGAAGACACGTGCCACTTGCACGTGGAAATGGAGCGCAAGAAACATCGTTGCCCAGCGTGCGGGAGAAGACGAACAAGGTTCATGATTACCAACTGCAGAAAATCCAACATTTGCAACTTTTTGAGCGCAATACGTTGCTGTGGTACCGGAAACGGCGGTATGTGTGTACCTGTGGCAAGCGGATTCCGGAAGCGTGCCCAGTCGTGGAGAGCGCGATCAGCGCCACAGTGTGGAGTACATCCAAGCTTTAGCACTGCGCGTCATACAAGGTAAGAACTTTAAAGACACCGCAAAACAGCTGTTCACCGCGCCAACAACGGCAATGCGACGTTTTGATCCGCTCGCTCCACGGATGCTGGAAGAAGTGGTCGCCATTGATGAGTACAAAGGCGATACGAATGGCGAACGTTTTCAAGTCCTGATTGCCAACGGAGCGACCGGTGTGCCACTGGATATTCTGCTGGATCGAAAAGCCAAGACCCTTAAGCGAGATCTTTAGGAAAAAGGTGGGGGTGTCAAGATGGTTGTGATCGATATTAGCCCTTCCTTCAAATCCTCGGTGAATCAAGCCTTAGGTCGTCCGATCATCATTGCCAATCGTTTTCATTTCTGTCGCTATATTTATTGGGCGCTAGACCAAGTGCGGCGCCGCGTACAAAAAACGTTTCACGAGTATGATCGAAAGAAGTGCAAGCAAATGCGCCATGTCTTTCATAAGCGTGCGGAAAAGCTAAGCGAGAAGCAAACGTGGTACTTGAATCGCTACTTGGAGTTATCCGAGGAACTTCGGGAAGTCTATGGGCTGAAAAACCAGTTCCAAGCATGGTTTGACAAGCATCGGACGGGCAAGACCGAGGGAACCAACGTGTTCGCCGGTCTACAAGCTTTTTATCAAGCTGTAGAAACATCAGCGCTGAAAGTGATGAAAAAGGCCGCAAAAAACATTGAAGAATTGGCAACCAGAAATTCTCAACAGCTTTATTTTGGTCACACGAAGGGTCCGATTGAAAGGCTGAACAACCAGACGAAGGTCATTAAGCGCAATGCGTTTGGCTTTTGCCGCTATGACCGGCTGCATTTGAAGATGCTATTGCATCACCAATTAAAAGAGCATACAAGTCGAGTAGGATAAACCAAGGAGCAGAGGCGTGTGGCAGTCTCTCAAATTGTGCAAAATGAGAAGGGGTGTCATGGCGGAGACGCCTACGGGAGTAGCGTTAGCCGAAGATCCTCGCGCGAAGCGCGATAGCTGAGGCAACGCCCGTGGCAAGCGTAGCCATGACACCCCCTACACTTCTATAAAAACAACATTTAGGTTTTTCAACAGCCTCAGAGGTGTATTGCCTCTACCCCAACATTTGACTTGGAACCCTTTTTTGAGTACGAAGTGATATGCATCCACAAGTATTAGTTTGAGGTCAGAGAGATGATGAATACATAATGAACCTAAGAAATCATTGGACCATTTCGAGTGTGATCTTGTACCATTAAGAGTCGCTAGCCGACACGAACCGAATACATAATTGCGATGGTGATCTTTTCAATCTCTGACGCGCTACCGAGCACGGGGATTAAGGTAAATCCGGATGACTCTCAATGGTTTGCCCACACCACCCTTAAAAAGAATGTCACAAAAACCGGATGTTCCGTAGCGGACATCCGGTTTTTATGATCCGTTGTATTGGCGTATCTCTTTTACAAAGATTATATGTGTAAGCCCGTTAAAGCGTAAATACAACGTGTGCACATAAAATGATGACGGGTAACGTTATGATCGTTCTAAGTAAGAAGATCGCAACGAGGTGCCAAAAGTTTACAGGAATTTTTGATGCGAGTAACAATCCCCCGACTTCGGACATGAATATGAGTTGCGTAACAGATAAGCAACCGATAATAAATCGCGTCATTTCACTTTCAATGCCTGAACCGATGAGCGCTGGCAACAACATATCTGCAAAGCCGATGAGCATCGTTTCAGAGGCAGCAGCAGCTTCTGGCACTTGCATGAGCTCTAAAAACGGAATGAACGGCATACCAAACCAGGTGAAAACCGGTGTTTGTTCTGCAATAACGATCGTGACAGTACCAATGGCAAGTACAATTGGAATGACGCCAAACCATAAATCCAATACGTTTTGCATTCCTTGTTTTCCAGTATCTCGAATCCGGGCGTGAGCGGCTCGGGTCATCGCCCCATGCCATGCTATTTTTATTAGAGGCTCATTAGAAGCTTCTTCATTTCTTTTAGGCGTAGCATGTTCATAATAATCATCACTAAATCTAGACAGTGGTGGAATTCGAGGCATGATTAGTGCGGCAACAAATCCAGCGATGACAATGGTTGCATAGTAAGGAATAAACATGTGCTCTAAGTCTAGATAACCGAGAATAACAATCGTAAACGTAATGGAAACGATGTTAAACGTAGTACCTAAAACTGCTGCTTCTCGTTTCGTGTAGTGCCCATCAATATACTGCTGATTGGACATCATGACGCCAATCGTTGCATCACCGAACCAAGAAGCTAAAGTGTCTATTGAAGACCGTCCTGGCAAACGGAACAACGGACGCATGATGATGTTCATGAGCGTTCCGACAAACTCTAACAAACCAAAATTGAGCAAAAGCGGGAGAAAGATACCGGCAAACAAAAATACAACGATAAGAAATGAAACGAGATCAAGAATAAGTCCGCCCGTATCTTCACCCCAAATCCATTCTGGACCGACTTGGAAAAAGATAAAAAGTCCGAGTGTTAACCCGATGATTCGAACGATCAACCAAAAGGTGGATACGTTGAATATTGATGCAAATACGGAGTTGTTCATCCACGTTGGTTTCACATAAAGGTAGACGAGACTACCAAGAACAGATAAAGTAGCAAGCACCATTGTCATTTCTGCAAGATCGGTGCAAATGCCATTTCTGCTGTTTCTGAAATAAAGGCAATCGGAATCGTCAATTGCGACTGACCGTCCGTCGTATAACTGATGGGAAGCATAAAGATAAATATTCCTATTAATGAAGGAATAAGAAACCAAAGGATCGTTGGAAGTTTTGTCGTGCTGTTCATGATGTTCCCACCTTAGATGAAAAATAGAAAGTTATGAGATGGAGATTCGCTCCACCACTTCGTGCATCTCCCGCAAACTGACGATCTCAATGTCTGGGGTAATTGATGTTTCGTTTTTTGCACCTTCGCGATTTAACCATATTGTTGTTAGTTTAGCCTGATTACCGCCAATTATATCCGTATGAAGGTTATCGCCGATCATCGCTGCATTCTCTGGTTTTAAGTCAAGCTGACCTAATACATATTGATAAAACCCTAAGTCAGGTTTACCCACACCATAAGAACCGGAAATGAAAATCCGGTTGAAAAAAGGGACGAGCGCCGGGGTCATTTCTAGCTTTTTCAATTGCAAGCTAGGTGCTCCATTTGTAAGTAAAACGAGTTGAAAAGCTTTATTTAATTGTGTGAGTACATCAAACGTTTCCTCAAACACATAAGGCAAAGTTTCTCGATAATAAATAAACGTTCTGGAAAGCTTGCGGGCAAGAGATAAGTCTTCATTCCCCACACTTTTTAATGCTTGCATCCATACATCAAATTGATAAGCACCAATGTCGGCAGCCATCGCCCGAAGCCTGGCGTCATGAACGTCATTGAAGGAGCCCCAAAGTCCCTCGAAAGGATTAATGCCTAAAGCTACAGTGAGCGGGTAAAAACTTTGCTTTTTGTACTCTTCTGGTGCTCGTTCTTTTACGGCTTCAAAAAGTAGTTCAGGATCAACGCCAGCAAGTGCATAAGCTTCATTGCATGTTGCAAGCAAGGATTCTTTGATGCTTTTTTTGTCCCAAAGCAATGTGTCGTCGAGGTCAAAGATCAATGTGTTTAGCACAATGTTCATCCTTTCCTGTCAGTGTATATTTACTCATATTGTAGCATATTGTCAACAGATAGACGTATAAATATAATATTCTGACGGAAAACGACATTCGTTTGTAATATATTCTAAATTTTTCGGCGTTTGCGTTGTGAAAATAAAAGTTTGTCAGTTTAACAAACAAAATCTGCTCTATCTTTTGTATCCTTTCGCAGAGCATGTTAAAATAGTATCGTGAAAGCGTTACGAAATGACGTCAATCATTTTTTCATGCAATGATGCAATTAGTTTTAACCGTGATCAACACGGATCCACCATATAATGGCAGATGAATGTTATATGGATATAGTTTCGTCATGAATGAATTTTTTGATGGATGACTGTTGTGTGTGATATTTGCTTTTTGCAATATCGTCATTTTAGTGTGTGAAAATAATGAGGAGAATGATGATTCTGAGTGGATCGGAATTGTCCGGTAGGACGAAGTTTAGTAGAATTAGCGGCCATCATTCACAGATTGTAAACAAGTGTAGTTGGAGGTAGTAGCAGATGGACAGAAAGGTTTCCAAGCTTGGAAAGTCTTGGGAAACATTTCACGGACCGAACTTAGGGTACGTGATGGACATGTATGAAGTGTATAAGGATAACCCAGATGAAGTTGAAGAAGATTTAAAAGCGTGGTTTGACGCATACGGCGCACCAACCATGGATGAAACGACTAATGGTGTTTCAGTAATGGACAGCCAAGAAGTGAACTCATCATCAATGCATAAGGTTGCAGCGGCGATTAAACTTGCCGATAATATTCGGACATTCGGTCATTTGTTGGCGGATATGAACCCTCTGCAAGAACCAGGAGAAGAATCTTCGTTTCTTGATCCAAAAGAGCATGGTCTCAGTGAAGATGATCTGAAATCAATGCCAGCAGAAATGCTTTGTAAAGATGCACCAAACACTGTTCGGAATGGTTTAGATGCCATTAATCACCTTAAGCAGATGTACACCAAATCCATTGCATTTGAATTCCACCATGTACACGACCTCGAAGAGAAAAATTGGCTCAATCAGATGGTTGAAACGGGTAATATATACGAAGAGCTGTCAAGCGATAAGCGCAAATCGATCCTTGAAAAGCTTACTGCAACCGAAAGTTTTGAGCAGTTTTTACACCGTTACTTTGTCGGACAAAAGCGTTTCTCCATTGAGGGATTGGACGCGATGGTACCGATGCTTGAAGAAATGACGCAAAGCTACATGCAAGATGGTGCAAGAGACATCATGATCGGCATGGCGCATCGCGGTCGTTTAAGTACGCTTGCCCACGTATTAGGGAAGCCTTACCATTTAATTTTCTCTGAATTTAAGCATGCACCAAATACAGAAGAAGCACCAACTGAAGGGTCATTGAGCGAAGGTTGGACTGGGGATGTTAAGTATCACCTCGGGGCGAATAAGCAAATTGGTGAAGAATCAACATATACAACGGTTGCATTAGCGAACAACCCGAGTCACTTGGAGTATGTAGATCCAATTGTCGCAGGGTATGCGCGTGCTGCACAAGAAAACCGTACAGAAATCGGATTTCCAAGTCAAGAAATGGAACGAGCAGGCGCCATTCTTATCCACGGTGACGCGGCGTTCCCAGGTCAAGGCATTATTGCGGAGACGCTTAACTTGAGCCGTCTTAAAGGATACCAAACAGGTGGAACCTTGCATATTATTGCAAATAACTTGCTTGGGTTTACGACGGAAAGTCACGATTCAAGATCAACAACATATGCAAGTGACCTTGCAAAAGGCTATGAAATTCCAATTATTCACGTGAATGCAGACGATCCTGATTCATGCATCGCTGCTGTACACCTCGCTTGTGAATACCGTCGTCGTTTCCATAAAGACTTCTTAATTGACCTCGTAGGTTACCGTAGATACGGGCATAACGAAACCGACGAGCCTGCATCAACACAACCGAAGCTTTATGAACAAATTCGCAATCATGATACTGCACGAACGTTGTATGCGAAAAAACTTGTCGGCGATGGTGTTATTACTGAAGACGAAGCGAAAGAAATGCAAGCAAACATTCAAGACAAACTAAAGCGTGAGTATGACAAAGTAGGCGAGGCGAATAAAGAGGTTTCTGAAATGAACCCGCCTGAAGTGATTGAAAAAGGCTTGCCAAAGATGGATACTGCCGTAGATTATGACACGCTAAAGCAGATGAACGAAGAATTGCTCGAACACCCAGAAGGATTTTCGGCATTCCCGAAACTGAAGAAGATTTTAGAACGTCGAAAAGAAGCGTTCACAGATGGTGTGATTGATTGGGGTCATGCTGAGGCACTAGCGTTTGCTTCGATTATTTCTGATGGAACTCCAATTCGTATGACGGGTCAAGATTCCGAGCGTGGAACGTTTAATCATAGACATTTGATTTTGCACGATCATAAAACGGGTGATATTCATTCACCAATGCACACGTTGTCAACGGCGAAAGCATCGTTTGCGTTGCATAATAGCCGCTATCTGAAGCTTCAGTTGTTGGTTTTGAGTACGGGTACAACGTTCAAGCACCAGAGACACTTGTACTTTGGGAAGCACAATATGGAGATTTCTCAAACGCCGCACAAGTCCAGTTTGACCAGTTCTTATCAGCGGGTAGAGCGAAATGGGGACAACGTTCAGGTATGGTGCTGTTGTTACCTCATGGTTACGAAGGTTCTGGACCTGAGCACTCAAGTGCGCGTCTCGAACGTTTCTTATCACTCGCAGCGGAGAACAACTGGAACGTTGCTTACTTGTCAAGTACAGCGCAGTATTTCCACATCCTTAGAAGACAAGCGAAGAGCTTGGAGATGGATGAAGTTCGACCGCTTGTGCTCATGACACCAAAGAGCTTATTAAGAAACAAATCTCTAGCCGATTCAAACGAATCATTTACCGATGGACGTTTTCATCGTATTGTTGGTGATCCGAAGACGCTTGGAAACGAAGATGAAGTAGAGAAACTCGTCTTCTGTACAGGTAAAATGGCGATTGACTTACATGAAAGTATTGATGACACCGTTGATACGAAGAAGATCCATATCGTCAGGTTTGAAGAATTGTACCCATACCCTCACAAGACAGTGAACACGATTCTTAACAAATATAAGAACGTGACCTCAGCCGTTTGGGTACAAGAAGAACCGAAGAATATGGGCGCATGGAATTATATTGATCCATACTTGCGGGAAAGTTTACCAGATCACGTAACGCTCGATTACGTAGGCGTCGTCGCCGTTCAAGTCCATCTGAAGGGGATCCGAACTTCCACAAACACGAACAACAGCGGATTATTAATACAGCATTGGGTCGAAATGAAGGGAGAACAAAATAGTGGCTGAAATTAAAGTTCCTGAACTCGCAGAATCGATTACAGAAGGTACAATTGCTGAGTGGCTAAAGCAACCAGGCGATTATATCGAACAAGGGGAAACGATTGCCGAGTTAGAAACCGATAAAGTGAACGTTGAAATCAACTCCGAACAATCTGGTGTATTGCAAAAACACTTAAGAGAAGCAGGAGACACAGTCGAGATTGGTGAAGCCATCGCGACGATTGATGAGAATGCCAAGGAAGGTTCAGCTCCAGCTGAAGAGCCGGCAAAAGAATCACCAGCTGCTGAACAACCTTCTGAAAAGAAAGAGGAGTCTAGTTCGACTGGCGGAGATGACTCTTCTGAGTCTAGTGAAACGGATCACGTAATCGCTTCTCCTGCTGCTCGTAAGTTGGCACGTGAAAAAGGGATTAACTTGAATGAAATCTCGACACGTGATCCACTTGGCCGCGTGCGCAAAGAGGATGTAGAAGCGCACACGAACCAGCCGAAATCAACACCAGCAGCGAAGAATGAAAGCCCAGCACCAGAAAAGAAAGATGAGTTCGGTGGCAAGCCGCATGAGCGAATCAAGATGAGCCGTCGTCGTCAAACGATTGCGAAGCGTCTTGTTGATGTACAACAAGAAAGTGCGATGCTTACGACGTTTAATGAAGTAGATATGAGTGCGATTATGGATATTCGTAAGCGCCGTAAAGATGCGTTCCAAGAACAACATGATGGCGTACGTCTTGGATTTATGAGTTTCTTTACGAAAGCTGTCGTAGGCGCTTTGAAGAAATTCCCACTTCTTAATGCAGAAATTCAAGGCAATGAAATTGTGAAAAAAGATTTCTACGATATCGGTATGGCTGTATCAACGAATGATGGTCTCGTTGTACCGGTCGTTCGTGACGCTGAACGGTTAAGCTTTGCAGGCATTGAGAAAGAAATCGGTGAGCTTGGGAAAAAGGCAAGAGACAACAAACTCGCTCTTTCTGACCTTCAAGGCGGTACGTTTACGATTACGAATGGTGGCGTGTTTGGATCATTGCTATCCACGCCAATTCTAAATGCTCCTCAAGTTGGAATTCTAGGCATGCACACCATTCAATGGCGTCCGGTAGCCATTGATCAGGAACGCATGGAAAACCGTCCGATGATGTACATCGCTCTTTCTTACGACCATCGTATTGTTGATGGGAAAGAAGCTGTAAGTTTCCTTGTGGAACTGAAAAAGATGCTCGAAGAGCCTGAGCAACTTTTACTCGAAGGATAATACAATAACAACCGCTTGGATGACGATCATCCGAGCGGTTGTTATGTTTCTGAAGGGGGAGGGCGTCTTTTCAACGCTCCTTTACTCGTTTTTCATAAGCATAACGAAAAGATCCTTCATACTTCGCAAGCTGGCCATCTTCAAGCCAGAAGGTGGTGGGGAAGCATTTGTTAAGAAAGTATCGATTATGGGATACGGCAACAATTGTACCCGTAAAACCTTCAATTGCATCTTCGAGCATATGCTGCGCGTCAATATCAAGGTGATTCGTCGGTTCATCCAATATAAGAACATTGTGGTTTTGGTGCATCAGCTGTGCAAGGCGAAGCCGCATCAGCTCCCCGCCGCTAAGAGAGGCGACTGTCTTAAAGACGTCATGTCCGAAAAAGTGAAACGATGCAAGAATATGACGGGCCCGAGCCTCAGTGACCGGCACTTCTTTTTTTAATGCTGCAACGATCGTATCTTCTTGATCGCCAACAGTGGGGTGTTGGGACAAATAGCCAATGGATACATTCGTGCCGATCGTTACTTCTCCATCATCAACATGCGCTTCTCCTGTTAATACGTGTAGAAGCGTCGATTTGCCAGCGCCATTTGGACCGACGATGGCTACTCGCTCACCGTAACGGATGTGCATAGAGATGCTTTGCAAAATTGGTAGGTGAGCATACGATTTGTGTACATTACTACAAGTGAACACATCATTTCCTGTTCGTTTTTCATGATCGAAAGTTAATGAGATTTTCTTCTTGTGAACGGGACGTTCTAATCGTTGGATTCGTTGCAGCGCTTTTTCCATGCTTTTGGCTTGACGGTGCATTCCAGCATTTGGTGGATTGGCGCGATTTGCCCAATCTTTAAGACGTTTAATCGTTTCTTTCATTTTTTTAATCTTTTTTTGCTGATCGGTATAGGCTTGGAATTCCTTCAGTAATCGTTCCTCTCGTTCTAAGACATATCCACTGTAATTTGTATTGTACGTGTGCAATGTACCTTGCTCGATCTCCCACGTCTTTGTTGTTGTATCATCGAGAAATGCACGGTCGTGGGAAATGATAAGAACAGCCCCTTTGTAATTACGGACCCATTTGCTCAACCATTCAAGTGCATAAAGGTCAAGGTGGTTGGTCGGCTCATCTAATACGAGCAAATCGGGCGTTGTAAGTAGTAAATGTGCAAGTTCAACTTTGGCACGCTCGCCACCACTTAACGCTTCCCAACTCGCCTCTAAGAGTGTGCTAATGCCTAATCCATCAGATACGCGTCGGATTAAGGCGTCTATTTCATAACCGCCCACAGATTCAAATTGTTCTTGTATTAATCCATACGTGTGTAACGTTTGGTCTAGGTTGATTTGAGCAGGCTGTTGAAGCTGTTCTTCTAGACGTTGCAACTCATTGCTTATATCGTATATATGTCGAAAGCTTTGTTGGAGTACTTCATAAACTGTACCCTCGTTCGAGTGATCTGGAATTTGTGCAAGCAAACCTTTTGAAGTGTTTTTTTGCCAACCAATCGTGCCGACGGTTGGTGACATTAGCCCCGCAGCTAACAGGGCGAGTGTTGATTTACCCGACCCGTTTTGACCGACTAGACCAATTCGGTCAGCTGATTGAATTTCAAAAGATAGGTCGGAAAATACGGTTGTCCCACCATACGATTGTTCGATTCGGTGTGCGTAGCATACAATCATTGTCGCTTCTCCTTTGAGAAGACGTGACCAATAAAAAAGATGACGGAGAATGAGTCTCCATCATCTTCGTGTGAAAAATGAATAGACACGTCTCTTTAGTAGTTTTTCCATCGTAAAGGTTGAAAAAAGACAGACTGATCCAATTTCGCAACCCATGCGGAAAAAATTGTCCGACAACGAGTTAAAAACGCACCGATCTTTGCCAGACGACCACTAAAAAGACTCATATCTACTCACCTCCCAATTGTATGTAATCACTTATACTTTACTGAATAATCGCTCAAAAGTAAATCAGAATTATTTGTATCACAGGTCGATGTTGTCGAATCGTAAGGGAAAATCGATAAGACGAGCAATTGTGAGAAAATATGAAATTTAAGGGTTTACATCATCAAGATATGTGGTAATATATAGTATACCTTTAGCCCTCATAAACGTTCATATGAAGGCTGAATACTTTATATCGCCTCTTGAAGCGAAAGTCGCCCGTAGTCCGTCGATAACCGTGAGGTGCACATTTTTGAGGAGGGATTTCTTATGGTACAAACGAAAGCTCAAGAATTGCGTGCGGCGATTCAGATGAGAGGCTGGTCAAACACAACACTCACCGTAGATGATAAACAAGACATTGTTCTGAATAGTCGAACGGGATGTCGTTCTTGGAAAGGGACGAAGTGGGGATTTATTTCTACAGGTGTTCCTGAGAAGTTAAGCATTCGTATTGATGTCCCTAAGCAGCGTGTACAATTATCTGAAATTGCTGAACGGCTTGAGATGCAAATTATGAACGAAGATTCACTAGAGCTCAGTGGAATTTGGATTGAACACAAAGCTGATCGCGATACGCTTCATATTACCATCAGTGAACATGACCTCAATGAAACAGCTTTTTCAGAGGAGTCCAAGCTCATTGATTTTATTAGTGACGTACGTAGAATGAATTGCTTATAAATGGTAAAGACAAACAGCCGTCAATTTGACGGCTGTTTTTTTGGGTTGTATTCAGATTGTCATGAAAGCATGTCGCATGATATACTATTGATAATCACTCTCAATCAGGAAAAGCATGATCCGAAAGGGGATACTATGGATACGAGCCGAAAGCGTTATTTCTATTGTCGCTCGCTGCATCACTCTTTGGAACCGATGAATTGGCCACGCATTAAAGAAAATGGCTTTGATCTTAATATAAAACGTGAAGATTTACCGTTTTTCATTACATTTTTCCGGGAGCTCCATTCTTATTATGCTGATCGAGCAAGTTGGGTTCCCGAAAGTTATCAGCGTTATATGGATGAGATCGCTCAGTTTTTCAAAGAACAATCGAATGAAATGATCTATTGTTCATCCATTCAAACCGAAGCGAAGTCGTATGTGATTCCGTTTACCGATTTTGTTGCTGCGTTTATGCTTGCTGACGAAGCATTTGAACGCATCTTTAAGGAAAGTAAACAAATGGAGCACCATTTCGAGAAAGTGCTCACGTACTATAAGCGCTTCAATTTACTTGCCGATGCGAACAAAGCGCAGTTTATTCTCGATCACTTACCAGAACTTGTTTACCATCACGATTAATAAGGGGAATCATAGATGCTGCACTATACATGGGAAAATAACACGACAATCAAAACAATTACTTGTGTGCATGTGAACGCGAAGAAATACAAAGTAAATTCCGTCCTTACACCAGGGAATACGTACGATGTGAAGAACGAAACTGAAGAATTTTATTTTGTGATTGATGACACGGGAACGATGGCTGGTTTCTTAAAAGATTATTTTGAAGAGCAGTAGTAAGACGGCGATGAGCCGTCTTTTTTTAATGGAGAATCGGTTTCGAGCAATTGAGTTTCCAATAAAAATATTATGTAACTTAATAATTGCTGATATATGTTAGAATAGTATGAAAAGAGGTGATGGTTATGAACATACAATCAACGGATCATATTTTTACGTTTTCAAAGGAGCATCGAGCCATTCGTTCAGTTCCTGTAGGAAAAGAAGTGACATTCCATACGTTAGATGCATTTTCAAATCAAATTGTGGATCAAACGTCGACGTTTGACAAAATTGATATGAATGCCGTAAACCCAGCGACCGGACCGGTGTTTGTAGACGGTGCAAAACCTGGAGATACGCTGAAAGTAGAGATTGTAAGCATTGATCTAGATTCGCAAGGTGTCATGGCTGTTGCTCCTGGTTTAGGGGTGTTAGGAGATCAGGTGAATCGTTTTCAAGCGAAATTGATGGACGTTCGCGACGATCACGTGATTTTCTCGGATGAGATTTCATTTCCAGTGCGCAAAATGGTTGGCGTGATTGGCGTTGCACCAACAGGTGAGGCCGTGAGTTGTGGAACGCCTGGGAATCACGGTGGGAATATGGATAACTCGAGTATGACCGAAGGATCAACGGTCTATTTTCCGGTTTCGTGTGATGGGGCGCTTTTCGCTTTAGGTGATGTGCATGCGGCCATGGGGGATGGTGAAGTGTGTGTGACCGGTGTGGAAATTGCTGCCCGTGTGACCGTGAAGTTTTCGGTCGTGAAGGAGGCAATAAATCTTCCGTGGTTAGAAACGAGCGATAGTTGGCAAGTTATTGCGTCAGCAGAGACATTCGAAGAGGCGGGTAAACGAGCGGCGTCGGAATGGACAACCTACCTTGCCACGCGGTCACGGCTAACGAGTGAAGAGGCGATGATGCTACTCAGCGCTTCTTCGAATTTGGAAATATGCCAGGCGGTCAATCCGTTGAAAACCGTGCGTTTAAAAATGCCAAAATCAATCCTCCAACAAACAGGCGTTGAGTGATGATGAAAAAGGAGAAAACGATGTTTGTCGTTAATGTAGAAGCAGCCATTTACGATGATAACCAATGGTTATTCATAAAACGGAGTGAGCAAGAAGAACACGCCGCTGGGCAATTGGCTTTTGCCGGTGGACGAGTCGAGGCTGGGGCACGAGCAAACGATGTATTGGAGCAAACTCTCCATCGTGAAGTGATGGAAGAGGTTGGGGTGCAGGTTAAAAATTTGCAGTATGTGAATAGTACGCTGTTTTTTGCAGATAACGGTACGCCTGTTGTTGATATTGTGTACGTTTGTGAATTGGCGTCAGGCATACCCTATGAGAAAAGTAGCGAAGAAGTGGATGCCGTCCTTTGGCTGTCTACTTCAGACTTGCTCAGTACGGCGGAAGCACCTGAATTCTTAAAGGAGAATGTTCGACAAGCCGATTCAATTAGAAAGAAATTGGGGTAAACAAATATTGGGGAGGAACATTCATGACGTTACCGATAAGAAATGAAATTAATAGCATTTTTGTGCATGTGAAAGATCTAAACGCTTCGGCGGTTTGGTATTCAGACTTGGTAGGGGTGAAATTGAATGTGTCTCATGTGGAATCACCCGTACACAATGTGCCCGTGAGGGGTACGACGTCACTCACGTTGGACGATCATCGTTTTGATCCGAATTTCCACTACGAAGCGACAACACAACCTTTGTTTAATTTGTATGCGCCAAACATTCAGGATGCCTATAATGATATACAAAATAAAGGTATACGTGTCGTGCGAGAAATTGAACATGTTGGCGAAACGGCGTGGTTCAATATTGAAGACCCAGATGGAAACGTGATTATGATTTGTAACTGCTAATGTGCACCAAATTAAATTTCACATACCGTAATAACATTAAAAGAAGTGATCATTGCGAATCGCTTCTTTTTGCTTTCGATGTTTTCAAATGACGCTCCTTTGCCTTGCATGATAAAATACATATAGCGAACGAAAAGGGGCCACTTGTACTTATGACAGAAGATGATCAAAAAAGACGTGAAGAAGAACGACGCAATCGTGAACAATCAGACATCGTAGGTGAGTTTGATGATGATGCCGATGAGTTTAACGATGAATTTATAGAAGAAGATTTTCGAGAGTGGCAAACAGAAGAGTCCGATGATGACTCGAACATCCCTCCAGAGGAACCCCCTTTAGAGGCTTTTTTTGAAAAAGAAGTGATCGATGATAAAACGAAAAAGAAGAAAAAGACATTAAAACGGTGGCAAAAATTCGGGATCATCTTCGTTTCATTTTTACTCGTCGTTCAAGCGCTGCCGCATTGTTTCAATTCTTGCGCCCTGACGTAATTGATTTTCTTACGACGTCATACGAACTCTCACAAAACGAAGAAGTTGCTGAGTGGCGGGAATCTGTCGTCACGTTACAAGTCGAAGCTCCAGGAGCATCCTCAAGAGGGACAGGCTTTTTTATAAATGAAGATGGCTTGATTGCGACGAACAGGCATGTAGTTGCAGAGGCGTTTCAAGTGGTTGCAACGTTGCATGATGGTACTGCGTTTCAAGCGGAGCCTGTGTTTATTTCTGATGAATTGGATTTTGCAATTATCGATATTGGAGAGCAAACGCCTGTCCCGTATTTACCTTTGGCAGAGGAAGAGCCGATTATGGACGTGGGTACAGATATTATTGTTATTGGCAACCCCCTTTCCTTTACAGGCATTGCGAATGAGGGAGAGGTGTTGGAAACAGGCACGCCAGCTGTCATTAGTGCTCCCACGTTTAGTGGCAACTCTGGTAGCCCAGCGATTAACCACGAGGGAGAAGTGGTCGGTATTATATATGCAACGAGAAATCAAGGGGATGAAGGTCGTGTCGGATTGATGGTCCCTATTAATGAAGTCATTGATGAAGTGACAATGATTGAAGAAGGAGGCGTTAACGAGTGAGCATCCAGTTTTATTTAGGGAGAAATGGCAGTGGGAAATCTAAGGAAATGGTCAATGAAGTTGCCCGTTTATTGTCAAACGAGCCGGTGGATGGGTCACCGATCGTGTTTCTTGTACCCGAGCAAATGACGTTCCAAGTGGAATATGCGTTGGCAAAGCTGACCGGTGGCATGACACGGGTTCAAGTGTATAGTTTCTCACGGTTAGCTCACCGGGTTTGCAAGAGTTGGGAGGGCACCGACGGGAACGCTTACAAAAGCCAGGTATGCACATGCTCATTCGAAAGATTGTCGAGGAGAAAAAGGACGAGCTGCTCGTTTATAAAAAAACGGCAGATACGGAAGGGTTCATTGCCGAGATGGAGCGCATCATTACGGAAATGAGAAGGCAAGCAGTATCAGCAGAAATGCTAGAGCCTCTCGCAGAAAGCGACCAACACGTGATGCGTGACAAAATGCATGACATCCATCTGATCTATGAGACGTTCGAATCGTTGTTTACTGGGGTTTATGTGAACGCTGAAGAGTCGATTAAACTGTTAGCGGATTTAGTGGACCAATCAACGATTGCGCGAGGGGCGATCGTTTACATTCACGGTTTCCATGATTTCAGCAAACAAGAGCAAATCGTTGTACATAAATTGTTCAACGTGGCAAGTTCTGTAAAGATGTCGCTAACGTTACCTGAAGTACCCCGATCTGGAGATTCGCCGAATGAACTGGATCGCTTCTTTTTACCTGCGAAAACGTACAGCGAGTTAACCCAAATATTACAAGCGGAAAACTTGTCTTGGGGCGTACGTCAATTTGCTCGTGGGGGACGTTTTGAGAATGCTGGCATTTCGATGTTGGAGCAATTTGATGACCAGCACGAGGCACAAAGCAGCATGTAGATGATGGTAGCATTCAAATTGTTGAAGCTGTAAACCGACGCATAGAGGTGGAAAGTGTTGCCCGTGCCATCCGGGACCTCGTCAGGGAGAACGAGTATCGTTATGAAGAAATCGCGATTCTCATGAGGGATATTGAGCCGTATGAAGACTTACTGAAGCATACATTCGCACGTTTTGATATTCCTTATTTTCTTGATGATTCACGGTCGATGATGCATCATCCTGTTATTGAGTTCATTCGTTCGACGTTTGAGATGATGATACAGAATTACCGCTACGAACCGGTTTTTCGTGCATTCAAGACGGATTTATTGTTTCCACTACATTCGAATTGGCAGATGTTTCGTGAGCGCGTGGATGAGTTGGAGAATTATGTGCTTGCGACGGGAAAGAAAAACCAGGATTGGACAGTCGCAACAAATTGGACGTACTCAAGCGCCCGTCATCTGTTGGATGTACGAAGTCAAACCGACAAAGAAAAGAAGATTGAAGAGCGCTTAAATGAAACAAAAAATATGCTCATCGCTCCAATTGAACAGTTTCATAAAGTGTTGTGCACATGCACAAATGTTGAAGAGATGAGCAGCGCACTTTATGAATTTCTTATTGAGCTACACATCCCAGAAAAGCTGGAACAATTGAGTCAAGCAGCCGTAGATCGAGAGGCTTTGGAAGAAAGCAGTGAACACGGTCAAGTTTGGGAGAACATTATCGATGTGATTGATCAATTTGTACACGTGGCCGGTAGCGATGACCTTGGACTTGAGACGTTTTCTACATTAATTGATGCAGGTTTTGAAAGTTTGAGTTTTCGTCTTGTCCCCCCTGCGATTGATCAAGTGACAATCGCAGATATGGAGCGTTCTCGCCTACCAAAAATAAAAACGACATTTTTAATTGGGTGCAATGAAGGTTTGCTTCCAAAGCGACCGACCGAAGACGGGATCTTGTCAGACCAAGACCGTAATCAATTGGAGGCACATGGCGTGTCTCTTGGGCCGTCTGCGGTGGAACGATTATGGCATGAACCTTTTTTCGTTTATCTTACGCAATCTAGCTCAAGTCATCACATTGTTTTCTCCTATGCACTTGCTGATGAAGAAGGTAGTAGCTTGCTACCTTCTCCGCTAATTCGCCAGTTGAATGAACAGTTTTCTGGGATTATAACCGCATTTGTTGAAGCGGAACCCGCGGGCACACAATTGTCTGATCAACTGACCTACCTCTCCCATCCTAGACAGGCTATCGACCTTTTGTCTCGCCAACTCCAACGATGGAAAGCGGGGGAGACGATCGCTCCAATTTGGTGGGATGTTTATAATTGGTTTACGAATCAACCAGACTGGTATGCTCATTTTGAGACGGCACTACAGAGTCTTACGTACGATAATGAAGCGGTGGCTTTGCGAGAGGAGTCATCTGCGAAATTGTTTGGAGAGCACATTGAAGCAAGCGTTAGTCGAATGGAGCTATTTGAACAATGTGCGTTTCGACACTTTAGTCAGTATGGGTTAAACCTAAAAGAACGTGACATTTACCGCTTAGAAGCATTTGATATAGGGGAATTATTCCATGCGGTGCTCAAAGACATCTCGGATGTACTAAAAAGAGAGAACAAGACATGGAAAACAATCACTGAAGAAGAGTGTCGCCACATTACTGGAGAAGTAACGAAAGCGGTTGTACCTAAAATTCAACGACACATATTAGAGAGCTCGAATCATTTCCGATATGTTCAGTACAAATTAACAAATATCATGCAAAACGTAACGAAGACACTTCGTGAACAGGCAATTCAGTCCAACTTTGAGACGATTGACTTAGAAGTAGAGTTTGGAAGAAAGAGCCCATTGCAGTCACCGGTATACACATTAGACAATGGGGCGACAATGTCTCTTCGAGGAAGAATTGATCGGGTTGACCAAGCAACAACAGATCGAGGTTCCTATATGCAAGTTGTTGATTATAAGTCAAGTGAACAATCGCTCTCATTTACCGATGTTCTGCATGGCATATCCTTGCAAATGCCTGTGTACTTAGACGTTGTTGTTAATGGTGCGAAGTCTTGGATGGGGATTGAAGCTCATACGGGGGAATGTTTTATTTTCACGTTCATAATCCGGTGATTGACTTAACAGAGGCGGATGAAAAAACCGTAATTGCAGCTGAACGTTTTAAATCGTACAAAATGAATGGATGGTTACAAAAAGATCTAACTGTCGCCTCGTTAATGGATGAGGAGTTCACCAATACGGGTGCTTCAAGAATGGTCCCAGCTAAACTTAAAAAAGACGGAAATTTTGACGCTCACTCAAAAGTGATTAATCAAGACGAACTAAAAGGCCTACATGAGTTTTTGCAAACGAAGATGGTTGACATTGGCAATCGCATGACAGCTGGGGAAACGAGTATACTTCCGTACAATAAAGACAACAAGAAACTTGCCTGTACGTTTTGTCCATTCGAATCGGTCTGTCAGTTTGATCCGACATTACCAGGAAACGACTATCGAGATATTCCTAAACTTGACGATGCGGAAGCGCTTCAAAAAATGATGGATCTTAGTGCAAAGAGAGAAGGTGAAAAGTAATGAACCGTTGGAAACTAGAAGCCAAGCCCGCGGGTGTTCGTTGGACGGACCCGCAGTGGGAAGCGATCTCCTTAAAAGGGGGAAACATTCTTGTCGCAGCCGCAGCCGGAAGTGGGAAAACAGCCGTACTTGTTGAGCGTCTTGTCCGGAGAATTGTTGATTCAAGCGATGAGGCAGAAGTTGATCGGTTGCTCGTTGTGACGTTTACAAAGGCTGCTGCAGCTGAGATGAAAGAACGGATTGGAGAGCGGATTGAAGAAGAATTAAATGAGAACCCTTCGCTTTATTTACAACGTCAAAGACAATTGTTACATCGCGCAAACATCTCCACGCTTCACTCGTTTTGCTCAGAGCTTATTCGTCAGCACTATTATGAAGTGAACGTGGACCCAAAAGTTCGAATTGCAAATGATACAGAGCGTGAGCTCTTGAAAGAAGAAGTGCTCGATGGTGTACTTGAAGCCTATTACGAAGCGTCAATTGAAGAAGCACCGATCTTTTATGAGATGGCAGAGTCGTATAGCAACGACCGAAGTGACACGGGATTGCGCAAACTTATTTTTGATCTATACACCCGTTCAAGAGCGCACCCAGAGCCAAATAAATGGTTGGATTACGTGAAGAAAATGTACGAGCATCCGTATGAACATCCACAACAATCACCGTGGGGACAAGTTGTGTTCTCTTACGCTTTCGAACAAGTGCATTCCGCTTTAGGGTTAATGAAGTCAGCGTTAGCGGCGGTTCATGCCCCTGAAGGTCCCCCTCATTACCTCGACCTATTTGAAGAAGAGTACGGGCGGCTTCAACAATTAAAAAGCGTGAATACGTGGGATGAATTGCGCCAACAGATCATCGGTTTTACGTGGAAAAGAGTACCGAGTAAGAAAAAAGGCATTGAATTTGACCCTGCCGTTCAAGCACGAGCGAAAACGTTGCGTGATGAGAGCAAGAAGATGATCGGTGAGGTAGAAAAATTACTGCACCCAAACCCTGATGACTATCTTGATACGATTCAACAATTGCATCCACGTGTAGAGATTCTTGTCGAGATTGTACAAGCGTTCGCCAAAGAGTATCGAGAAACGAAGCGTGAGAAGACATTGATGGATTATGACGACCTTGAACATTTTGCGTTAGAAATTCTCAGTAATGATTCCGTGGATCAACCATCCGCCATTGCAAAACAGTACCAAGACCACTTTCAAGAAGTACTTACCGACGAGTATCAAGACACAAATCAAGTTCAAGAGGCAATTCTGGAGCTTTTATCAGACGGGAACAATCGTTTTATGGTAGGGGATGTCAAACAAAGCATTTATCGATTTCGTCTTGCCGAACCCGGTCTATTTATTAAGAAGCATGAAACGTATGCTACACTCAGACAACCGATAGAGGAGATTGAACGAGCACCTGGAGTACGCATCGATCTATCTGATAACTTCCGCAGTCGCGAAGAAGTGTTAGATGGTGTGAATTATGTGTTCGAACAAACGATGGATGCAAACGTTGGCGATGTGACATATGATGATGCTCAATCGTTGAAATACGGTAATGTAGATTATGTGCCTGATGTGGACAGCTATGAAGTAGAATTGACTTTATTAGAGCGGGAATCAGAGGATGAGGACAAACAGCCAGCAGCTGAGCTCGAGGCCACGTGGACAGCATCCAAAATTAATGAGCTCATCGCAAGCGAGTATCCGGTGTTTGACAAAGAGAAAAAAGAAATGAGGCCGATTGAATACCGGGACATTACGGTGCTGATGCGATCGCTCCCATCAGCTCCGGTTTATTTGGACATCTTTAAGCATGAAGCGATTCCCGCATATTCAGATCGAGATGAAGGGTACTTCCGACGAATTGAAGTTCAAGTGATGCTTGCTTTGCTGAAAATTATCGATAACCCGTATCAAGATATTCCACTCGCTGCGGTGCTTCGCTCTCCGATAGTTGGCTTACAAGAGAATGAATTAGCAGAAATTCGACTCGCTGCTGTTGGTGAGCCCTTTTATGAAGCGGTGAAAAAGACGATTACGAATGAGCCAGCGTCTACGTTTGAGCCATCGCCGACCACTTACATTGAAGAAAAGCGTCAAACCGATCGGTGGCAGCGAAAACTTGTGCTATTCTATGAGCATTTTCAACAGTGGCGTACGCGGTCCAAGCATACCGCTTTAGCGCCATTTATTTGGCAGCTTTTTGAAGAGACAGGCTACGATTCCTATGTAGGTGGTCTCACAGGCGGCAAACAGAGACAAGCAAATGTTCATGCGTTATATGACCGCGCGAGAGCGTATGAAAAAACGTCATTTCGTGGGATTTTTCGTTTTTTACGATTTGTTGATCGAATGGAAGAACGAGGGGATGACTTAGAAAGTGCAAGAACGTTAAGTGAGCAGGAAAATGTCGTTCGAATCATGAGCATTCATAAAAGTAAAGGCTTGGAGTTCCCCGTCGTGTTTATCGTGGACGGGATGAAAGAATTTAATTTCTCGGATAGTAAACGGGCGACGCAAATTCACCAAACGTTAGGGTTCGGTTCCGTTCATATTGATACAAATCAGCGTACGAAACAAAAAACGTTGCCACAATTGGCGATTAAGAATGCTCAAGAACGTGAGCAGCTGTCCGAAGAGCTCCGCATTCTCTACGTCGCACTTACACGAGCTAAAGAAAAAGCAATTCTTGTTGGAAGTGTAAAAGAACGCGAGAAGAAAATGCTCAACTGGATCAAGCTGGCTGATGACGATTCGAAGCTCTTGCCGTTACACGTGAGAAAAAATGCAAAACGATTTTTTGATTGGCTTGTGCCAGCGATCTTAAAACACCCTAGTATTCAGCAAGCTCATTCAGATGTACAGCTGCAAACATCAATTGCTCACCCGTCTAAATGGCGTTTGCAGTTTGAGCAGCCCGTACTTTCTGAAGAAGGTGAGAAAGAGCCAGATCAGAATCAAATACTCGGCTTGATTAAATCTCTTCAACCTGTGGAGAACCGTGGGGATTCACACATGGCTGAAGTTGACGAGAGGTTGTCGTATAGCTACCCCCATCCAGAAGCCACAAAATCGTTTGCAAAACAGACAGTTACGGACATTAAGCGTCTGGCTGAAGACCGATACAGTGCAACTGAAAGCCCCGCTCGCACGTTCTCTTCTGAAAGAGCTAAACGACCGGAGTTCTTACAAAAGGGCACGTTAAGCGGTGCAGAGGCAGGAACAGCGATGCATACCGTGATGCAACACCTCCCGATGAAAGATGCCAGTCTTTTAGACATCGAAGCGTTCGTTCAACAACTATATGAAAAAGAACTTCTTACCCTCTCAGAAAAAGAGACGATCCAGCCGCAATGGGTGTTGGATTTTTTAACATCACCGCTCGGATTGAGGATGAAGCAAGCCAAACAATTGTACAAAGAAGTCCCTTTTACTTTCATTAAGAAGAGTCGTCACGTTTATCCTGATTGGAAAACCGCTGAAGATGAGCCGATTCTTATACAAGGCATGGCTGATTGCCTGTTTGTTGAAGAAAATGACCGGCTTGTCCTTCTTGACTACAAAACGGATCAAGCGGCTTCACGTTTTTCTGGAGGAATTGCTGAAGCAGGGCCCATACTTCGTGAACGCTACCGTGCGCAACTAGAAATATATAAGGAAGCCATTGAACAGATTTGGCACCGACAAGTCGATGAGAGTTGGTTATACTTTTTTGATGGGAGTTATGAAATTGAAATTAACGTATAAAAGGAGGGGTGCACATGCGAATATTGCACACAGCTGATTGGCATTTCGGTCGCTCTTTAGAAGGAAGAGACCGGTTATCTGAACATGCTGCATTTGTCGATGAACTCGTAACGATTGTTGAAGAAGAGGCGGTAGATGCGATACTCATTGCCGGTGATATATACGATAGCATGAACCCGCCAGCAGCTGCGGAGGAGCTCTATTACGAAGCGTTAAGTCGTTTATCCGACGGAGGCAGGCGTCCGATTGTCGTTATTGCTGGAAATCATGATCAACCTGATCGTCTCGCAGCAGCGCTGCCTCTCGTTCAATCGCAAAACATGTACCTAGTGGGTATGCCGATTAAGGAGCCTCTAAACGTCCCGATCCAATCTCACGACGTGACAATGAAGGTAGCCGCATTGCCTTATCCTTCTGAATCAAGATTACGGACGAGCTTTTCATATAACGGAAGCTTTGACGGGGATGATCAGGCATTCCAACAGACGTACGACGAGCGAATTCAACAACTTTTTAAGCAAATGACCCAATCGTTTTCCGATGATGACATTAATATTGCGACAAGTCATATTTTTGTTGGGGGTGGAGCGGCGACGGATTCCGAGCGCCCCATCGAGGTTGGAGGCGCCTATACGGTGCGTCCTACGAGCTTGCCGGAACATGTGAGTTATACGGCACTTGGGCACTTACATCGCCCCCAATGGGTACACCACGCCCCGGCTCCGACTCGATATGCAGGGTCTCCGTTATCTTTTTCGTTTAATGATACGGGTGTATCTAAATCAGTAACGGTCATTGACGTCGTGCCCCGTGAAGACGCACATATTCGAGAGATACCGCTAAATAGCGGCAAGCCTCTCGTGAAATGGCAAGCGAAGAACGGACTACAGGAAGTTTACAAATGGCTGGATGAATCGGCAGCACTTGATTCTTGGGTGGACTTGTCCATTCATAGCGACCACACGTTGCGCCCTGATGACATCCAAAAAATACGACGCGCCCACCTGGAATTGTGACGATTCGTGCGGTATTACCAGAAGAACAATATGTGGAGCGAGAAGAGCGTCGAAACTTACCGATTGATGAACTGTTTAAACAGTTTTATGAAAAGAAGACAGGTGGAGCTACCCCGGACCAAGAGATTACGGAGTTGTTTCTAAATCTCATTGACCAAGAGAGCACCGAACAGAAAGCAGGTGCAAAATGAGACCTGTTTATTTGAGTATCCGCGGTCTGCATAGCTTCCGTGACGCCGTAGAAATTGATTTTGATACGCTCTGTTCAGGTGGAGTTTTTGGTATCTTTGGTCCTACAGGGAGTGGAAAGTCAACGATATTAGATGCGATGACCTTTGCTTTATATGGGAAAATCGGTCGCAGTGGTGCAACGGGTGCGAGCATGATTAACCAAGCCGAAAAAGAAGCCATGGTCGTTTACACGTTTCGGCTGGGGGTACGTGTGTATACGGCCGAACGAAGAGTAAAGCGTTCCAAAGATGATACATTGCAGACGACCCGTGCACGGTTTTTAGATGTAACGGACGAAGCGGTTGTGCTTACCGACAAAGTGGGGGATATGAATGCTTCAATCGAACAGCTGCTCGGATTGAAATTGGCCGACTTTACGCGTGCAGTCGTACTGCCTCAAAATAAATTTTCTGAGTTTCTTCATCTAAAAGGTTCCGACCGACGTGAAATGCTGCAACGGTTGTTTAACCTTCATAAGTACGGCGATGACCTTAATCACAAGATCAAAGAAGGTTTGCACCATTTACAAGGGGAACATCGCGTCATTGATGGTGAATTGCAAGGCATTGGTGAAGCTTCAGAAGCAGCGGTAAACAGAGCGAAAAAAGAAGTGGTGGAAGCTGAAACAACGCTGAAAAAGGAACAAGAAAAAATAGAAAAGCATAAACGTCAATGGGAAGCTGCTCAACAATTGAAAAGCTTATATGAAGAACTTCAAGATGCCCATAAGGAACAACAAAGCTTAGTTGAACAAAAACCACTCTACGAGAAGAGACAAAAACGCCTTCGGGTTCACGCCCTTTCAAAAGAAGCGAAACCTCTATTGTTTGCACTTGAGGAAGCATCAGCGGACGTCTCTGTGAAAGAAAACGAGTATAAAAAGCAAGAAGAGTCGTTTTCTCAAATCGTGAAGGAGCTTGAAAGCGCAAAACAACAGCAACAACAAGATAAAGAAGATCGTGAGAAAAAAGAACCTGAGCTACTCGTTCGGCAAGCGAAAATTGCTGATGCCGCCGAACAAGCAAAACAATATGAAGTCGCACGAAAGACGGTAAAAGAGGAACGTGAAAACGAGCAACAATTGAACAAAACACTAAAGAATCTAAGTAAGAATAAAGAAGCTCTCTCACAAAGAATTACGGAGCAAAAAGAAAACATCGAGCAGATGCAAAATGATTTGAATGCGTATGACGATCGAGATGATGAAAGAAAACAAGTCGATGAAGCGTTTGCACAGGCCAAATCTCTTGACGCACTGTTCAAATCGGTCGAGGAAGTCGGCGAGCAACTCATTCAAACGAAAAAAAAACAAACAGAGATTGAGACAAAGGCTCGGCAAGCGATAAATGGCCGACAGCAGATTGAAGAGAAACTTTCGATCGCGTATGAGTACGCGCTTAACTGGTACACAACATTTAAAGATCTAGAACGACAAAAAGCGAAAATGATGGATGCCGTGAAACTTAAGGGAATGCATCACACCCAAGCTTCGGTACATCAGATTGCCCAAAACTTAGAAGCAGGAAACCCATGCCCAGTATGTGGCTCAACCTCACATCCAAATACGAACACTGAGCGACCGAGTGAAGCCGAAGAGCGGCTACAAACACTGTATGAAAATCTGAATACCGAGACGCCCACCCTCATTTCCAACACACAACTATTGGAACAGATTGCGTCTCAAGTGCGCACAACCGTCACCATTGATGAGCATCGGGAACGAGAGGTTCAACAGGTAGAAGAAACACTTTATGAGCAAAAGTCCAATGAAAATTTGGTTGCAATCATTGAACAATGGTTAGAACAGATCCCTCCGAAAACGAACACAGTCCAAAAAATTAAAGCGCGGACGGAAACGCTTATGAAAGAACACCAAGAGCAACTGCGCGTTGAACAAGCCCATCAAGCTGAGTTGAACTACGAGCAGAAGACTGTTGAAGAACTGACAAAAAGGCGTAACGAAAAGCATGCGGAGTGGGAAGCTGAGAAATACCGTTGGGAAAAAACGTATTCGGATTGGTCACTTACGACGATCGCTAAAACGAGAGAGCATGTGCACGAACAAGCGAGCATCATCAATCGCTTGAGAAAAAATGTGCAACAAGAGCAGCAATCGCTACAGAAGTTAGAAGCCGACCATAAACGGCTCGAAGAAGATATGTACAAGCTTGAGATTGACGTCCTTAAATCGCAACATAATCGCCAACAAGCAGAAGCACAAATGACGTCTTTTGAGAAGCAACATCGTCACGTAGTGGACGTAGACAATATCGAAAAAGCAAAAGCGGATGTCGAAGAGCAGATTGCGCGCCTAAAAGCAAAAGTAAAGTCGAGTGACGAGCGTGTACAAGCTTCTACGAAGCATTACGAGGAAGTTGATGCGAAGCGAACAACAGCCCGGACCCGGTTTGAATCAGCAAAAGAGTTTCAAGAAAAAGCCGATAAAGATTGGAGACATTATCAACAAACGAAATCGTTCACAACGTTGATTGATCTGGTTCAATTTGATACTGCTGCGCAGTTATCGGAATGGGTATTGTCCGATGAAGAACGGTTAAAAAATGAAGAACAAAAAGACGACTATGAGCGAAAGACCACAAGTGTTACCGCAAATGTTGAACGTCTCGAAAATCGCATGGAAGGAAAAACCTTTGACGAGGAGGCGTTTGCCGAGCTTGAGCGTTCGTACAGAGAGAGCGAATCTCGTGTCGAAACGCTTAAAGAACAACGAACAACCGCCAGATCAAGGTGGGAAGACGTGCAAGAGAAACATGTTCGCTACGCAAAGCTCAACAAGAAAAAGGAGCATTATGAGCAGCAAATCAGCAATTATAAAGAACTGGAGTCTGTATTTCGTGGAAAAGAATTTGTTGACTTTTTAGCGGAAGAGCAATTGATTCATGTCACGAAAAACGCTTCGGAACGCCTTCATGATTTGACGAGAGGCCGCTATGCTTTAGTGCTTGACTCAAGCGGAGGGTTTCTCATTGCCGACTATTTTAACGGTGGTGAGAAACGCCCGACAACTTCTCTGTCTGGAGGGGAGACGTTCCTCACATCACTTGCCCTTGCTCTGTCTTTATCAGCTTCCATTCAACTCACTGGAGAGCAAAACCTAGAGTTCTTCTTTTTAGATGAAGGATTTGGGACGTTGGATACGGAGTTGTTAGATACAGTTGTAACGGCGTTGGAACAATTGCAAACGGATCACCTAGCCGTTGGTGTCATCAGTCATGTTCCGGAATTACAAGAACGTCTTCAAACACGACTTCTCGTCACCCCTGCTACGGCAGAAGGTACAGGCTCACGTGTGACCGTTCAAAGCTAGCCGAATGTCGGCTAGCTTTTCTTCCGTCACATGTTGTTATGAAAAAATAAAAAAAGTTTCGTCAGTTTTGCTTTCTCACCCGTTACCTATATGAACCGACAAAATAGAAAGGGCCAACCGAATGTTAGATCATCATTATGAACAGTTGTTCCCCGACCTTTGGCGATTTGCCAATAGCATCGCAAGACATGAACATGAAGCAGGGGATCTCATCCACGATGCTTGGACGAGAGCGATGAAACACCCCCACGTCTTTGACTTAGAAGTTCACCAACAACGTGCGTGGTTTTTCAAAACGATGAAGCGACTTTTAATTGATGAACGACGAAAAAGTCAACGTGAAGATGTATTTGATTATACGATTCATGATCGTATTGAATCTCCATTTAGTGACTATGAAAAAATTGAAGTGATGGAGATCCTTTCAACACTTCCCGAAGAAGAAAGAACGATATTATTTCAGAAATATTGGCTCGGATTGTCCAGTGCTGAAATTGGTAGACAACACAATATGCCGCCATCGACGGTCCGATCAAAGATGAAAACGGCATTGAAACAATTGCAAAAATATTAGGAGGAATGATGATGAGCGGTAAGTTTGGAAACGTAGGTGTACTCGATTTACGAGAAACGAAAGAAGAAGCAATTAAAGGAATCTCAAAGATTGGCAATGTCGGTGTCGTTCTTACACGACAGGGAGGAAGCCATCTGTTGCACCAAATCTCAATTGGCAACATCGGTGTCGTCGTTGAGGTTGAGGAGGGATATGAGCTCTTTTTGGAAGACCTCCAAATTACTCGGGCTTATTTAGAAGGGCTTGAACATCCGCTTAAAGCGACTACGACAAGTGTTGTAACCTTTGATCGAGACGTCACAAAAGAAATGATACAACAATGCATTGCCGACATTCAGTATTATGGTCAGGTCAATATCCCGGAAGAGCTTAGAGGTTCGATTCAAACACGCATGACCGACCGAGGTGGTAACATTCATGGCTATAATGACGAAGACATCAAGACAATTACAAAAAAAGGCACATTCCGTTTAAGTAAATCGTATCTGGAAAACTTGGATCAAGAAATTCACATGGAAGTGAAAGGGGTGTTATACATTGAAGATGATGTGGATGAAGCGTCTTTACAGCGAATGTCTTCATTGTCCGTTAAAGGTGTCATCGAATTACGCAGCCGATTGGAACCTATAGTAACAACGTTGTTAACATCAAAAAGTACCGTACTAGAGCTCATTCCAGATGACTATTATGTGGTCCCCAAAACCCTTAAATTGCGAGATCAACAACTTTCCTTTTGGAAACATAAAAAGCTGTTTACAGAGAAGCCGATATTTTTTGGAAAAGATGTTGCCCGAGAACGATTGGTGACAACGATCACAAATATTAAATCTTCATCATACATTGTTGGTTCGAGTGAAATTGAGGATGTATTGTATGAACTTGCAGATGATTTAGAAACAGAGATCTTAGCGATCGACAACGACTTCATCGTCGTTGATGGTAAGGAAGAATGGGATGATAAAGCGATTCAAGGTGTTGATGAAGGTACATCAATCATTATCAACGGATCACTCACACTAGCTGAAGATGTGCAAAAAGAAACGGTGAAGACGTTAGGTCCGATATATTTGTTCGGGAAAATGTATGTAAATTCTGGAATGAAGTTGGTCGTAAAGCAAAAGTTAGATGTTGATCACGGTAGCATTCGTACAGAGAAGAATGACGAAGGGACGGGAAACATCGGAGTGCTCAGAATATAGGGAGGTGTATGCGAATGTGGCATGATGAGTTTACGAAAGCATATTATCGCAACGAACGTGAGCGACAAAACCGGTATTACCACCTTTCCCAATGGCATCGAGGGAAAAAGAAAAGAAGAGACCGAAAGCGAGATAAGTAGTGACCGCTAACAAATAGCCACAATAAAATCAACACCTCAACATGCAACAATTGTATGTTGAGGTGTTGACCGAATTTATCTTATACATGAACCGTCCTGCTGCTTTTCGGGTTACGTGTAATTTTCGATCATTTGTTTGCTCCATTGCCAGAACCTCTCCGCTTCTCGTTGATCAGATGCGAGTGCTTTTTTCACGGGTCGGCGTTTCATTTTGTAATAGTAGCCTCCGTTGACAATATCGTCAGTATCTGCCAAGAAGACACTTGTTTCTGCTCCTTGTTCTGCCGTGGAAAAGAAGGGCCTCAACAGTTGATGCACGCCTTTTCCAAAGCCTGTATCTCGATTCACACCGAGGGAAGTGCTCACAGCCCCAGGATGAACCGCAACGGTGTTCGCACGGGTGTGTTTTAATCGTTCAGCTAACCGCATCGTAAACCAAAGGTTCGCGAGTTTTGAGCGACCGTAAGCTTTCATAACAGAAAAAGAATGGTCAAGGTGAGGGTCTTGTGAGTCAAATGCCCCCCATTTATATGCTCCAGAGGAAAGATTAATGACACGTGCACAATCTGCTTCTACCATCATTGGTAACAACGACTGTGTGAGCAAAAAATGTCCGAGGTGATTCACACCGAGCATCTTTTCAAATCCTTGCGCGGTCGTTT
This sequence comes from Geomicrobium sp. JCM 19039, assembly GCF_000698145.1. GTDB lineage: Bacteria > Bacillota > Bacilli > Bacillales > Marinococcaceae > Geomicrobium_A. Next base: position 285,757 of record NZ_BAXB01000002.1, on the reverse strand, counting down.
CACGTTGGAGAGTGACCACACCCGCATTATTGATGAGTCGGTCGAGTGAGGTATGTTTTTTCTGATAAGCTTGTGCGAATTGCTGTACGCTCTCCAAGTCATTTAAATCACAGTACATGACCGAAAAACGTCCATTAGGCACTTCAGCGAGCAATTGCTGTTTCGCCTCTTCCCCGCGTGTAATTGATCGACAAGCGATCGTCACATGAGCCCCTCTTCTGCCAATTTCCTGCGCTGTTGCTTTGCCAATTCCTGAATTTGCTCCAGTAATGATTACGTTCATATGCCGCATAGGAAAGTCCCCTTTGCTTCCAATAATAGTTTCATATTCCCTTAGTCGTTGGAGGTGAAACAGATTTAAAGAAAACGGTTGATAGTCTTTGAGTCACTCGCTATGATTAAAGTAGTAGCTTTTCAGGAGGAGAGTCATGAGAGACGAAGCAAAGAAATTACTACAAACCTATTATGGATATGACTCGTTTCGTCCTGGACAATTTGAAGTCATAGAATCCATAATGAACGGTCAAGATGTGATGGGAATTATGCCTACAGGCGGTGGGAAGTCGATCTGTTATCAGTTACCTTCTCTACTTCTTGACGGCATGACGATTGTCGTATCCCCGCTCATCTCATTAATGAAAGACCAAGTAGATGAAATACAAGAAATTGGGATCCCGGCTACATACATTAACAGTTCGCTGTCAGGAAAAGAAACCCATCGGCGATTAGAAGCTGCGAAAAACGATGAGTATAAATTAATGTACTTAGCACCTGAGCGGCTCGTATCTCCAGATTTCACATCGAGCTTGCACGAATTACATATCTCATTAATCGCCATCGATGAGGCACACTGTCTTTCCCAGTGGGGCCACGATTTTCGACCGAGTTACTTAATGATTCCATCTTTTATTCAATCTCTAGAGAAGAGTCCAAGTGTTCTCGCACTTACTGCGACGGCGACCCCAGAAGTTGCTCGGGATGTGTGTGAAGCACTTCACATCCCCGAAGACCAACGGGTCAACACCGGCTTCCTTCGAGAAAATTTGACGCTGTCAGTCATTAAAGATCAGACGATGACAAGTATATCGTCAATTACATTAGAAAGAGCTCCGGAGAATCCGGGATCATTTATGCAAGCACGCGAAAAGAAGTCGAGAGAATTCATCACCATCTTAAACAAAAAGGAATTCAAGCTGGCAAGTATCACGGTGGCATGGATTCCGAGTCGCGTGAACAGAGTCAAGAGCAGTTCGTTTATGATGAAGTAAACGTCATGGTTGCAACGAATGCGTTTGGGATGGGTATCAATAAATCCAATGTCCGCTATGTGATTCATGCACAGCTTCCCCGGACGATTGAAGCTTACTACCAAGAAGCGGGGAGAGCGGGGAGAGATGGCCTGGACAGTGAATGTATATTATTATTTTCTCCGCAAGATGTTCAAATCCAGAACTTTTTGCTCGATCAAACCCAACTCGCTGAAGACCGGAAGCAGCAAGAGTTTTTAAAACTCCGGTCGATGGTGAATTATTGTCATACAGAAGATTGCTTGATGAAGTTTATTTTGAAGTATTTTGGTGATAACGATGCAAAAAATTGTGGACGTTGCCTTCATTGTACGGATCAACGTCAGACCGTCGATGTGACCAAGGAAGCGCAAATGGTATTCTCCTGTATGAAAAGAACGAGGGAGCGGTTTGGAAAGACGATGATTGCCGGAGTGCTTTCGGGTTCAAGCAATCGAAAAATCATTGATTTTAAGCTCGATCAACTTTCTACATATGGCTGATGAAAGGTCGCTCTCAACGGGAGATTACCGCGTTCATCGATTTTCTTGCTGCCCATCGTTACGTCACAATCGGTGAAGGCCAGTACCCGGTGTTAACACTCAATGAACGGTCCGTTGATGTTCTTAAAGGAGAAGAACGGGTGTTAAAGAAAGAAACGGTTGCTACGACGAGTGTTAGTGTGGATGATCCCGTGTTTCAGGAGTTAAAGAAAGTTCGGACGCAGCTCGCGAAAGAACATTCGGTCGCACCTTATATGGTGTTTTCTGATCAAACATTGCGGCATCTCGCGGTCAGTCAACCAAAAACAAAACAAGAAATGCTCTCGATCAAAGGGATCGGAGAGCATAAATTAGATGTTTACGGCGAAGCTTTTTTACAAGCATTGCATCAAACCGTCGAATGATAGTAGTGTACGAACGATGGGGCGTTGAAGTTGGCTTGAAGAAATGAATCATAAAAGTCAAGGTAACGCTCATCGTTTTCTAGCAGTCTTTCAAGATGTTTTGCAATCCCTATTTTCTCGAAAGCAACGAGAGGAGGGGATTGTTTTAAATTTTTCTCCCGATAAAAGATTTCTTGATAGACAATTTCCTCTGGAGTGACACCTGCTTTGATTCGATCAATGAGGCGGCCTTCCCGTTCATCAATGATTTGCATATAATCTTTTAACTTCGCTTGATAGTCTTCCTGAGAAAATACACCTTTGTGATGGAGCGTCACGTAATGCTCCACATCATAGCCGAGCGTTTTCTCCGCAGAAGCAATCATCTGATTAATGTTCGAATCAGCGTTGTTATACCATGGTCCAAAAGAAGTGAGGTCGTAATCCCCGACGATCATTACTTTCTCCTCTGGGAAATATGGGCAGCAAAAGCTCTCACAATGACCAGGTGTATGAATCATTTGCACTCGTTTTCCAGCGACAACAAATTCTTCATCGAATGGGTAGATCTCTTTGTTGCGATCAACGACTGATTGAAATGCTCGTCCTTCCCGGCTCTGAATCATCGCCTGGAGGTTTTGTTCCCCTTCAACAGCATAATTGCCACCTATTTTGAGAAGCTCCTCCATAGAACTGAGTTTCTTGGCGTCAAGCGGGTTGACGTGCACTTGTGCGGTAGGGAAATGCTTGATGCCCCACGTATGATCAATATGAAAGTGGGTGAGGAATATTTGATTGATATCATATTGATTATGGATGTAGGAGAATGCTTCTTTTCCTGCACCCGCATCAATGAGTGCAGACTCCCCGTCACCGACCACAACAACATTGGTTGTGAACGGTACGCGACTGCCATTCTCCCCACGTATAATTTCTAAATCTCCAATCCTTATCGCATTCTCTCTATCCATCGAATTGTCCTCCGATCATCGTCTAGGTGTTGGTTAGATCGTTGTTCGCACTTCCCATAACTCTGGGAAGAAGTACTGATCAATCACTTTTTTAAGGTAGCTTACACCTGATGAACCGCCTGTTCCTTTTTTATTACCGATAATTCGTTCGACGGTCTTCATGTGGCGAAAGCGCCATTGCTGGAACCAATCTTCAAGGTCAACAAGCTTTTCGGCGAGCTCATAAAGCTCCCAATGCTCATCTACGTTTTCATATACCGCTTGCCAAGCTTTTTGCACACTTTCGTGCGTCGTATACGGCTTGGTAATGTCGCGCTCTAGTACATGTTGGTCAATAGCAAAGCCCGCGCGACTGAGCGCTTGTATCGACACGTCATACAAGCTCGGTCTATTTAGCTGGTGTTTGAGTTTTTCGTAAATCTCGGGTTCATTCTCGTAAATCTTTAAGCTATGTTCGGTTTTATATCCGAGGGAAAATTCAATCATTCGGTACTGATAGGATTGAAACCCTGATGCTTTACCAAGAGCATCTCTAAATTCCATGTATCTGCGGGAGTTAACGTTGATAACACATCCCAACCTTGGATGATTTGCGATTGGATTTTTGAAACTCTCGCGAGCATTTTGAAAGCAGGTGAAAGTTCACCAGATTGTATTGATTGAATTGCCCGATCTAGCTCATGAATAATGAGCTTCATCCATAGTTCACTCACTTGATGAATGATGATGAAGAGCATTTCGTCTGGGTGGTCTGACAATCGGTTTTGACTGGAGAGAATTTGGTCTAACGTCAAGTAGTCACTGTACGTCATATTGTCTTTAAAATCGGTATGGATGTCTTTCTCATTTCTAAACGCTTTCAATTGATCGTCATTGTCCATAATAGGTTCCTCCTAACGTTTGCTTTTTTAAAACGGCTCGGACCGGACTACCATCTCCGTGAGTAATTGCGAGCGGTAATGCTGATAGAAAATAGCCCCCTGTTTCAACGTGGTCGAGCATAAGGTTTTCCAATATATACATGTTGCGTAAGTTTAATCTTTTATGCGCGAGCATCGATTTGCTATTAAGCGGATCAACAGACGGCACATCCACACCAATGAGTTTTACTTCTTGCTCAAATAAATAGTCAACCGCCGCTTCGTCTATAGCAGCAATTGAATCTGGAAAACGGTTCGCATCGTTCGGTATTTTTGTTTTTAGTAATACGCGACGGGCTTTAATCGGTCCACTTTGTTGCAACGCTTCTTTTGAGATGGTTGGATAAGCGGATAGATCCACGACTTGTGCGGGTCCAATAAAAGGCTCAATCGGCACATCGCCCATCCTTTGGCCTTCTTTTTCTGCATGGTACGGTGCATCTGCGTGAGTTCCGCTATGAAGGCTCAGCTGAATTTGCCCGATGGCAACAGATCCGGTGTCGGCGTGAGAGTAAGTTTCTTTATACGTGAATGGAATGTCTCCTGGCCAATGAGCGAGTGAGCCCGTGAGCGGTTGGGTAATATCAATCCACTCGCTCATGAGACGACATCCCGCCCTTTACTAAACTGTTCATATGCTTTCGTCAACATAATTTCATAGAGTGCATCCACCACTTGATAGATTTCCTCATATGTATTATACAAGGGCACAGGCGCGAGACGGATCCCGTTTGGTGGCCGTAAATCGGGCACGATGCCGTTCTTTTTAAGAGCTTTAACGATTCTAGCCGCTTCGGGATGCTCTAAATATACATGACCTCCACGTTCTTTGTTACCTCGCGGATTGCTGACAGTAAACCGAAACGGTGATAGGCGGGCATCAATCAGATCCATAAAATAAGCCGTCATCCGTAACGAACGCTCACGTAAGGCGGTAATGCCTATTTGCTCGAACATATCTAAACTGGCGATTAATGGCGCAGTGCTCAAGATGTGCGGTGTGCCAATTTGAAATGCCCCAGCATCAGCGGCAAACGTAGGCTCATGATTCATGTCGAATTGCTTTTCTTTATTCGAACCGAACCATCCGGCAAGGCCTGGGCTTTTCTCATGATGTTTCTCATGAACGAACAGCCCACCTGTACTTCCAGGTCCGGCATTTACATATTTGTAATTGCACCAAAAAGCAAAGTCCACTTCGCAATCATGAAGTTGGTGGGGAATGCTGCCGATGGAATGGCAAAGATCAAATCCAATCGGAATGTTCTTATCATTTGCAGCCCGGGTAATCGCATCGATATCAAGTACTTGTCCACTTCGGTACAACACTGAAGGCAAAACAATGAGTGCAATGTCGTCACGCATAGCAGCAATGATGTCATCGGTATGTAAGGTCAGACCATCACGGGATTTAACTTTCACAAGGTGATCGTCAGGGTTTTTATTTTTTTGTTTGAGTTGGCTTTCTAGCGCATAAATATCACTAGGGAAATTCAATTCATCCGCAAGAATCTTCGTTCTGTTCCCTTCAGGTTGATAAAAAGTGGCAACGAGCTGATGAAGATTCGTTGTCGTTGATCCTGTCACAATCACTTCACCGACGTGTGCACCAATGAGATGGGCGCTTTTTTCTCCAAGTTGTTCACTTAAGTAAAACCATGGATGATCGCCTTTCGTCCAGCCATCGATGGCGTGTTGTTTCCAACTTTCTAACAGTTCAAGCACTTTTTTGTTCCGCGGATTTTGATAAGAGTCCGAGGGAATTTCCGTCAAAGTAAATGTGAGAATGGCTTGTGTAAAACTGATCACGAAGTGATGCGACCGTTTCTTGATTGTCCATTTCTTTAGCCTTTTCTATTGTATAACGGTGCAAAGCATACAACCTCCTTCATCATCGATTTCTGTACTATCTTCTCATGAACGATGTATCTTTTCCATATTTCTCTCCAAACAATAACTTTTTGAATATTCCATCCATAAACGGTATAGTATAAGTGTAAGCAAATATCTGATAGGGGGCTTGGAGATGTTGCGTTTTTCAAAAGTAGAAATGATCCGTCTTTTGAGTGATTTATGCGGGATTCCTCGACCTTTCCTGGTGGATATGGATGACGATGCACTAAAACGATTGTTTCATGAACGTCTGTCAGTACACCAACCATATGCACTCGTACCTTCCCACAAGAAATCATCATAAATGGCAAGCACTCCATAGGGGGTGCTTTTCTTTTGTCTGCAGGCAACCCATCAATTAGAATGATGATATATACTGAAGAAGATGAAACACGGGCATAGCGATGTGGATGTTTCCGCTTGTTTCACGTGACATTACATGAAGTAGAGGATGACGAAATCATGACAAATCGCGGGTACGTACAAATCGATTTTCATCATAAAGAGACAGGCCCCATGTTATTCACAAATCCCATACATATCATAACGACAAACCACGTTGACGAAGTCGACCAATGTCTAGATGAGATTGGTTCGTGGACCGAACGAGGTTACTTTGCGGCAGGATTTATTTCGTATGAAGCAGACACACGAAGTTTTTCGGTTCATAAGGAGAGTGGCATGCCACTCGTTTGGTTTGGCATATTTTCACAAGCTAATGCTGTGTCAAAATTGAAGAATCCAAAGCCGTATTATGTAGATCATTGGGAAACGAAAACGACTAAGAGTAAATATATGAAAGATATAGAAACGATCCATGAATATATCCGCCAAGGCGATACGTATCAAGTCAATTATACGATGCAATTGGAAAGTCAATTTCATGGAGATGCGAACTCCTATTATGAGGATTTAAAAACGAAACAACAAGCCGCATATAGTGCGTATGTGGACATTGGGGATGGCCGTAAAGTTGTGTCGGTCTCACCTGAACTGTTCTTTTCGAAAACTGACGATGAACTTATGACAAAGCCGATGAAAGGAACAATTCGTAGAGGAGAAACGTCTGCAGAAGATGAGCAATTAAAAAAAAACGCTCGTACACTCTGAGAAAGATCGTGCGGAAAATGTGATGATCGTCGACCTTCTCCGAAATGACCTCGGTCGCATTGCGAAGTCAGGATCAGTTCATGTGAATGATTTGTTCCAGATTGAACAATACCCAACCGTTTGGCAAATGACGTCTGTTGTCGCATGCACGATGAGACCTGAAGTGAAATTTCGTGCCTCGTTCGTGCCCTCTTTCCTTGTGGTTCGATCACCGGAGCGCCAAAGCAAGAGACAATGAAAATTATTCAAGACTTAGAGGCCGATTCCCGAGGGTGTATTGTGGATCGATCGGTTACGTTACACCAACTGGGGATGCGCTATTTAATGTAGGCATTCGTACCGCATCAATCATAAATGAATCCATTCGCTACGGTGCAGGAGGTGGGGTAACGATCGATTCAACGGCGGAGGGGGAGTATGCAGAGGCTTTGCTTAAAACGAACGTTGTGGAACAAGTGAAGTCGAACTTCTCACTGCTTGAAAGCATGTTGTTAAAAGAAGGTCGGTATGCTCGTTTGAACGAACATATCGAGCGGCTTGCCGAGTCTCAGACGACATTTTCACGGTCGCTCGACCAAGACCATCTGAAAAAGGCGCTGTTTGAATACGCGCAATCGCTCGATCACTCAACGACGTACAAAGTTCGGTTAGTTGTTGGGCCCACCGGTGAATGGTCGATATCTCATCAACGGATTGAGCACCCGGGTATACGGTCGGTCGAACGTGTGGGCTGGGGAACACGACCTGTCCACCGCGGTGACCTGTTTTTAAGACATAAAACGACGTTGCGGTGCGTGTATGAAGAGCGACGTCTTCCGAATGTGTTTGATGTGCTTTTATACAATGATCACAATGAAGTGACTGAATTTACAATCGGCAATGTCGTTGCCAAAGTGAATGGGAAATATGTTACACCTCCGTTGGAATCGGGCTGCTTGCCTGGTGTTTTCCGTCGACATTTATTAAAACAAGGAACGATTGAAGAACAAGTACTGACCGTGGATGACGTTTCGTTCGCCGATGAGTTATGGCTTATTAATAGTGTACGTGAATGGGTAAAGGTGCGTTTGTCTTAAAGTGATGCAAACGAATGTTCGTGCGTGTTATACTGACGGTATGGAATGAAAGGGGGAGATCAAATGCTTTTTGAAAAACCGAACCTTGAGCAACTGATTGCTCAGTTAAAAGAAGACGAGCATGTGGTGCACTGGCACACGATCCCACCTCAAGAAGCAAGGCATGCCCCTTTGCCTAATTTGGACGAGCGGATCATTAAAGCTATGGAACGTAAAGGTATTGAATCCTTATACACACATCAACGTGACGCGATCGATTCGACAACGGCAGGATCAAATATTGTAACCGTCACTCCAACAGCATCTGGCAAAACGCTCTGCTACAATTTACCGATACTTCAATCCATTGCTCAAGACCCTGAATCGAGAGCGCTCTACTTATTTCCGACGAAGGCTCTCGCACAAGATCAAAAAAGTGAACTCGCAGAATGGATTGAAGACTCGGGTATGGATGTGAACAGCTATACGTATGACGGTGATACTGCACCTGCAATCAGACAAAAGATCCGACAGGCGGGGCATGTGGTTATGACTAACCCAGATATGTTGCACACGTCCATTTTGCCTCATCATACGAAGTGGGTATCTCTGTTTGAGAAGCTAAAGTACATCGTGATTGATGAACTTCACATGTATCGTGGGGTGTTTGGTAGTCATGTGGCGAATGTCATCCGACGTCTCGTACGACTGGCCCATTACTACGGCAGTCGCCCGCAGTTTATTTGCACCTCTGCAACAATTAAAAATCCGAAAGAACTCGCGGAGCGACTCACTGAACAATCATTCTCGTTGATTAACAACAACGGGGCACCAACAGGAAAAAAACACGTCGCTTTTTACAACCCGCCTGTCGTAAACAAAGCATTAAACATTCGTCAGAGTGCTTCCAAAAAAGTGCGGCAGTTGGCAAGAAGAACGCTCGAAGCAAGGGCGCAACTCATTGTGTTTGCCAAAAGCCGTGTCCGAGTAGAAGTCATCTATAGCGACCTCCAATCGATGATGCAAAAAGAGTGGGGGCCGGCTTCGATCCGGGCGTACCGCGGTGGCTATTTGCCAAGTGAGCGAAGAGCAATTGAACGAGGGTTGAGAAATGGAGAAGTGCGCGGGGTTGTGAGTACAAATGCATTGGAGTTAGGCATGGATATCGGGCAACTCCAAGTGTGTATACTCACAGGGTATCCTGGCTCTGTGTCTAGTCTATGGCAACAGGCCGGACGTGCAGGAAGACGCCAAGATGAGGCACTTGTTATTGTTGTGGCTGGTTCAACACCGATCGATCAGTACGTGATGAATCATCCAGCGTACGTGCTTGATTCTCCGGCAGAGGAAGCACGAATTGAACCGAACAACTTACTCATTTTGATGGATCATGCGAAATGTGCTGCATACGAGCTGCCATTCCATGTCGACGACGAGTACGGTGGCGTGCCAATTAATGACATTATGGACTATTTAAAAGATCAGCAAATTGTTCATTTGCGAAGAGATAAATGGTACTGGATGAGTCAAGCGTTCCCCGCCCACAATATAAGTCTTCGATCTGCTTCTCAAGAGAACATTGTGATCATTGATCAATCTGAGCAAGGTAAAGCAGCGGTCATCGGGGAAATGGATCGTTTTAGTGCGATGACGCTCTTGCATGAAGAAGCGATTTATCTACACCAAGGTGAACAATTTCAAGTCGAGGAATTGGATTGGGAAGAGAAGAAGGCTTATGTGAAACACGTGGACGTCGAATATTTTACAGATGCAAACCTTAATGTGAAGCTATTTGTGATTGAAGAAGACGAAGCGGTTCCCCGTGCCCACTATCGCCGATCATTTGGCGACGTGGCTGTCACGATCATGCCTTCAATTTTTAAGAAAATGAAACTATCCACATATGAAAATATCGGTTCTGGGCCGATTCACCTTCCTCAAGAAGAGTTGCATACGTCTGGCGTTTGGCTCGATTTTGATGAATCCGCACTTCTCCAGTTCGGCAAAAACCGGTTTGAGCATATGCTTGTGGCATTGAGTACGATGCTTCACCATTTGGGAGCGGTTATGACAATGAGTGACCGTAGTGATTTGCACACAGCAGTACAAATTAAAGCCGATCATTCCGAGCTGCCAGCCATCTTCTTATATGACCATTACCCTGGTGGGATTGGACTTTCAGAGAAAGTATATCAGCGAATGGATGAAATTCTTCACCGCTGCCTTCTGCTTAGTAAACAGTGTCCATGTGCGCATGGGTGTCCGTCTTGTTTAGGTTCAGGCGAACACGAAGGACTTAAGCAAGATGTCAACCGTTGGCTTGCTACACTCATAGAGTAAGGTTGTGGAACAGCATGAACTTTAAAAAGAAATTGGCACGTATGAAGCCACATTTACAGACAGAGACTGCTCAGACAGAACCTCCGACAAACCATCAACCGTTAGAAACGAAGCAGTGGCGTGATTTGCAGTGTAGCGTGATTGAAACCGATCAAGGGACGGTCATTCACCGCCAAAACACGTATCCACTCCAAGTAGCCGAAAGGGAGACATTATCTTTTTCACATGTGTTTAGTAATTGGTCGAACTTGTCTGTTCACCAACACCCTCTTAAACCTAAGGATCATACCGAGCCGAGTGATTTGTTGTTTTTGGATACCGAAACGACGGGTCTTAGTCACGGTGCAGGCAATATGATTTTTATGATTGGTACAGGTAGAATTGTTGGTAACCAAATGGTCATTGATCAATATTTGTTGCCAGGTCCAGAGAACGAAGTCGCTTTTTATAATTACTTTTTAAAACAAGTTCATCACCTGGATGCCTTAGTAACATATAACGGCAAAGCATTTGATTGGCCACAAGTGAGAATGCGACATACGATGCTTAGACACGAGCTTCCTCGACTTCCCGAGTTTGGTCACTTTGATCTGTTGCACGCAGCGAGGCGACTGTTCAAGCATCAATTGCCTTCGTGCCAGCTTAGCGTCGTAGAAGAGGAAATTCTACAAATGGGCAGAGAGGAAGATACACCGGGTTACTTGGCGCCGATGTATTATCAAGATTATTTACAAACAGCGGACCCAACCCACCTTGCCGGTGTGTTCGAGCATAATGAACAAGACATCAAGTCGTTGTTCACGCTGTACCTTGAGTTGTCAGACCGGGTGCTAGGCGGTGGAAAAACATTGGATGAGGCGTTTGAAGTCGCTCGGTGGTGGAAACAGCAAGGAGAGTGGCGCTTAGCACTACACCAATTCACCTCTCTTGTAGATAAAGGTTATGGGAATGAGGCCGTCGTCGAACGTGCGCGCTTGCTACGAAAACATGTCAATGAAGAAGAGAGTGTCAAGCTCTACGAACAAGTATATACCGCTGCCTCTGTCCATAAAATTGAAGCAGCCCGAGTGCTTTCCATGTGGTATGAACACAAAAAGAAACAGTACGATGAAGCGCTTCGAGTTGCATATCAAGGCCTTCTTTGGTGTGAGTACGAGCCAGCTAAAGAAAAAGCAGCGTGGGAGCATCGTATTCATCGCTTAAAAGGGAAATGTGAACACAGACACCCACTCGGATAATGGGCGGTCATTTGTATAGAATTTCACGCCGGCAGGGGGGCGCTAGATAAGTTAAACGAAAGAAATTCACTGAAACCGGTAACCGAGATCGGCCTTTACGGGCAAACGCCTACCTAACTTCTGTTCAAGTAAATCTCACTCCGATGTTGATCGTTGTTCGTTATTGCAAGGGTTGTGGGCAACACGGAAGACGTTTGCTGAATGGTAAAAAGACGTGACCGATGGTCACCACCTGGCGCAAGCGTGTGATGACCTGGCACTTATGTGACAATCCAGCCTTTAAACCGTGCACCTTCGACCCTCAACGGTCACATATATCCCGATTTGTGACCGTTGATTCCTTTTATGGGCGCATCCACGTTTAAAATGATGGTTTTTCTTTCCCAAGTGTCACATTAATGAATATATGGGGCATTGGGCTTCTTTCCACAGACCGTAGCCATAAGGCAGAAACGTGAACCGCGTCTGCCTTATGCTCTAGAGTGTCAAGAAAAACGGTGGTCGTCTTTTGACAACTGATGTTGCCCTTGTGCTCTGGAGTGTAAAGAAAACACGGTGGCTGTCTTTTAGCCACCGACGTTGCCCTTGTAGTCTGGACTGCAAGCATCCGCCTGCAGTGGAGAGCAACAACAAACTGCGCAATTAGGAAAATGTTAAGTTCATTTTATATAGATCCGTTCAATCCACGTCTAGCGCTCAGGAACGTTCACGCCAGTTTGCATTTCGTCAGTTCTGGTTCGCGTTTGTAGGCGGGAAATATTGCCGAGCGATTATTTCCCGGGCAAGCGCACGGTTACCCAAAAACGAACAAAAACCTTCCAGTTTCTCCATAGAGGGATTGTTGGTCTTTGTCGAATGATGCATAGATTTATACCCATTCCCTTGAAAATAGGTGCTTGCACGATAACGCTTGCTCAATCTTTTTCATATAGTAGCAGTAAGCTTACAGAAAAGGAGGAAGATTCATGAGCAGACATTGTGGCAAAGGCAACTTTGGCGGTTATGGAAATGGGAATGGGTGTAACAATCAACCAATTGTATTACCGGCTGTAGTACACCCAACGAAGTGTGACACATCATTTAGCAACCAAGAGTATATTATTCCGGAGGTGCACCCATCGCACCATACGCACGTTCATAAAGATGTGTATAAGCATGTTCACAGCCACCCTCACACGAATGAGAACTTATATGAGTGTGAAACAGAGCAGTACGATTGTGGACCTGGTAATGGAATGGTTGGCGGACAAATGATGAACGGGAATGGCCATATGGGGGGTCATCACCATAAAGGAAAAGGCTGCGGCCATCGCCCTTGGTAAGTAAGGACAACCATGTAGGCACAAACACCGGTATAAAGCATTTACCGGTGTTTTTCTTTTTAGGTATTACGGGGGATTTACGATGTAATAAATTGACTTTTCATCGGTATTCTGAAAAAATAAATGGATAGAAGATGCAAGAGATTAAATGCGTGGGGTGAGGATCATGCCGGCCAATGCACAATTAGATGCAAAGAAAATTTTGGATAAAGACTTTAAGACGAGCATGAAAGGGTACAACAAAGAAGAAGTGGATCAGTTTTTGGATCATATTATCCAAGACTATGAGCTATTTCAAGAACATATTATTAAGCTAGAAAAAGAAGTGGATCAACTCCGTAAAATGCAGTCATCCACAACAGTTCAACGCAGTCAACGGAATGCACCTGCTCAAGCAGAACGTACGCAAGCAGCAGAACCGTCAGTAAACAACGCTTCAGGTACAACAAACTATGATATTTTGAAACGGTTATCGAATCTGGAGAAAGAAGTTTTTGGCAAGAAACTAAGTGAGTAATGATGAGGTCGTGCACGTATATGTTGATGCTGCTTGTGCTGGGGACCCAGGAAAATGTGGGCTCGGTGTTTTCTTGAAACATCCGAGTGGGGACGTCGAACGGTTTAGTATACCGAGTCACCTGACGCACATCCATGCAGCAGAGTTTGTGGCGTTAAAGGCAGGGATGGACCTTGCAGCTTCACGTGGATATACGCATGCACGGTTTTTTACAGACTCACAACTCGTCGACCAATCTGTTCATGATGGCAAGGTGAAAAACCAAGTGTATAAGCCTTACTTGCATGATGTTTTGCTACTAAGCATCGAGTTTCGTTTATTTATTGTCTCCTGGATTTCTAATGCAAGGAATAAAGAGGCAGACCATCTAGCGAAACAAGCCATTCATAAACAACTCGAAACGTAGCATTGCACATTTCTGCCATTCGCGATATAATACAGCTTGCGCATACGCTGGATCGGGCTCAGGCAATCGCTCTGCTTCTTAATGGAGCAGAGAGGAAAGTCCATGCTCACACAGCCTGAAATGGCTGTAGTGTTCGTGCTTGACGAAACCATAAGTCAAGGCAGTATTGTATACTGACGGCGATTGGAACACCTACGTATCCTCTGAGGGTATATGGTCGACCATCTGAAAGTGCCACAGTGACGTAGTCTTCTCGGAAACGAGAAGAGTGGAACGAGGTAAACCCCGCGAGTGAGAAACCCAAAAATATGGTAGGGGCATTTCTGTAACGGAAACGTTAGAAGAAGGCGGCTTTTAGCCGCAGATAGATGATTGCCATCGTCATGTGAGGTGAATAGCCGCAGCACGACGATACAGAACATGGCTTATCGAGCCCTCCAGCCTCTGAAGGACCCCGTATTCGGGGTTTTTTTACTTTAACCATCCACCCGTGCTAATGTAGATGAGAAACTGCTTAAGGAAGAAGGTTCTAGCTATGTCTAAAACTTATACGTATATTGCAACAGCAACGATGGGTTTAGAGAGCATTGTTGCCAAAGAAATTCAAGCGCTCGGTTATGATACAGAAGTTGAAAATGGCAAGGTCATGTTCGAGGGTCCAATTGAAGCTATGATTGAAGCCAACTTATGGTTACGGACGTCAGATCGTGTGAAGCTTGTGATTGGAAAGTTTCATACCGACACGTTTGATGACTTGTTCGAGCAGACGAAAGCACTGCCTTGGGAAGAGTTCATCCCAGTATATGGAGAATTCCCTGTTGACGGCCGCTCGGTTAAGTCCACATTGTTTAGTATTTCAGATTGCCAACGAATCGTAAAAAAGGCGATCGTGGAACGGCTGAAACAAACGTACAACCAAGACTGGTTTCAAGAAGAAGGTCCGCAATTTAAAATCGAAGTGGCTCTTTTGAAGGACGAAGCCACGCTTACGATTGATACGTCAGGAGAAGGCCTTCATAAACGAGGGTATCGCTATTTACACAGTATGGCTCCACTAAAAGAAACATTAGCCGCTGCTTTAATTAAGCTAACCAATTGGCGATATGACCAAGTGCTTGTTGATCCGTTTTGTGGCTCAGGGACGATTCCGATTGAAGCAGCACTCATGCAAAGAACATTGCGCCAGGTCTTTACCGAAATTTTGCATCCGAACAGTGGTCATGGGTACCAGAGCAAGCGTGGAGTGAGGCACGAGCGAAGGCGAAAGAAAAGATCAATGATCGAGACGTCCATATTTATGGTTTTGATAAAGATCCTGAAATGGTTAAACTTAGTGAGAACAATGCGGAGTTGGCTCACGTCCCGGAGATCGGGTTCTCACGATCAGCCGTTGATCAGCTTCCAGCGATCGACGGGAGAGGGGTGCTCGTCATGAACCCGCCTTATGGGACAAGACTAGAAGATGAAAGAGCAGTCCAAAAGATCTACAGTCAATTGGGAACTCGCGTACGGGAAGCGTATGATGACTGGTCCGTGTATGTGCTCACGGCAAACGAACAATTTGAATTACTCTATGGAGCAGACGCTACGAAAAAAAGAAAGCTCTATAATGGCAACATTAAAACCGACTATTATCAATACTGGGCAAAAAGAAAACGATAATTGAGGAATAAGTTTCATCCTTTCGGCGTATACTGGTCACATGTTTTTTTGGAAGGGGACATGACTTATATACGCTCATTGTGTTGATTACTCGATATTTTCACGAATCCAACACGCGATGTTGCACGTCGAACAAGCCGTTGTTGAATCACAACTTTCAGAGGATCAAAGAAAAAACATAAATCAAGCGCTTTTGGCTGCCAATATCCGGTACGACCAAGCGATGAACTATCAGCTTAATAAAATGAACTGCCGCTACAGTTGAATGCGGCAGTTCTTTGTTTCTGACAACGGTCAAGAAATCATGTAAGGTTACGAGTAAGAACAATTGCACATAGGAGAGAGGATGATTCATGTGAAAATGGAAAACCCTTCAAGAGAAGAGATCGGTCGGATTTTAAAGAATGCAAAACGCATTGCGGTTGTCGGTTTGTCTGATGATCCGTACCGAACGTCCAACAGTGTGTCCCTAGCGATGCAAGACGCTGGTTATGAAATCATTCCAGTCAATCCGATGATTGAGAAAGCATTGGGCGTAAAAGCAGTCGATTCACTTGAAGACATTAATGGACCGATCGATATTGTGAACGTATTTCGACGAAGTGAATTCGTGACAGAGGTTGCCAGAGAGGCGGTTCGTGTGAATGCAAAGGTATTTTGGACGCAACTTGACGTTGTGAGTGAAGAAGGTTATCAAATTGCTAAAGATCATGGCATGGACGTCGTAATGGATCGCTGCATCAAAGTGGAGCATAGCATTACCGTATAAAAAACGGAAAGCGCCAACGTTAACGGCGCTTTCCGTTTTTAAAATTGAATTAAACTAATGGACCTGGGTTATCTAAATACTGCAAAATGCCTTCGGCTGCTCGGTAAGAAAGCGCGCCAACTGTAGGGGTTGGGTTGTAACCACTGTTGTGAGGGAACGCTGAAGCACCGACAACAAACAAGTTTTCACAATCCCACATTTGCAAGTAATTGTTCACCGCAGACGTTTCTGGTTCCGCGCCCATAATGACTCCTCCGGTGTTATGGGTCGTTTGATAAGGCATAATGTTGTAGTCGCCAATGTCTGGATTCGAAGCCACTTCATTGGCACCCATCTCTTGCATAATCTCTTCAAGTCTAGCCGTTTGATGAGCAGCGAGATTGCGGTCTTGTTCCGTAAAGTTATACGTCATGCGCAGAAGCGGGTCTCCGAGCGCATCCGTGTAGGTCGGATCTAAATCTAAATAGTTGTATCGATACGGAAGGCTAGCTCCTTGTGAGCCGAGCGATAACGTTCGATAAAAGTGGTGAGCGGAGGCTTGCTTGAATTCACTCCCCCAATTTGGTGTACCTGGAGGCACGGGGTTCGTACTGATCGGACGAATACCCGTTTGGGTGAGTTGGATCGTTCCGCCGTGAAGGAAATCAAGGTCGGAATGGTCAAAGTTGTCCGCATTGTAATCATCAACTTGTCCACCGAGCGCACCAGCACCAGCGTACAAATTAAACTGCTGGTCAAAGAATCCTTGAGCACTAGCCATAATTTGATAGCAGTAGTTTTTCCCGATCACGCCCGTGTTTGTGTCTGGATCAAACGGTTCACCGATACCTGATTGCAACAGCAAACGCGTATTGTTCATCACATAAGTAGTCAAAATCACAAGATCAGCAGGTTGAAAGAATTCTTCTCCTGTTCGAGTATCAACGAAGTACACACCGTCCGTCCGCTCTCCGTCATAAGAGACTGAGCGCACATTCGCATGCGTTCGAATCTCAAAATTTCCAGTTTCAACAGCTGTCGGAATTACGGTTATGAGTGGATCGGATTTCGCTTGATAATCACAACCAAACCGCTCGCAAAATGAACAGTACATGCATTGGTTAATCGTCTTACCATCTGGATTCGTATAGGCTTCAGAAAGGTTAGCTGAAGCACTCATATATGGGTGGAGCCCTAAGTTCTCCGCAGCTTCGTGAAAAAGTCGAATCGATGGTGTTTTTTTCATCGGTGGAGTAGGAAAATCACTTGAGCGTTCAGCGGTCATTTCATTGTCTTCACCTGACGTGCCAATCGTATCGTCAAAGTGTGAGAAATGCTCTTCAATTTCGTCATAAGAGATTCCCCAGTCTTGTAAGTTCATATCTTCTGGAATACGGTCTTCACCGTAACGGTCAATCGTTTGCGAGCGAATTTCAAAATCATAAGGGAAAAACCTTGGGCATTGGCCATTCCAATGAATACCCGCGCCCCCGAGGTCCGTTCCTAGAAGAAACGAACCCATCTGACGCATTGGAAGTGCTCGCATATCTCGGTCATTTCGAAAACTTAACGTTTCTTTCGAAAGATCTTGCATCAGTTCATAACGAACCGCATAGCGCAGTTCATCTTTTTGCATGATAAAATCATTGATTTTGCGCTCGCTACCGCGCTCCAAACCGATACATTCAATCCCAGCTTTAGCTAGTTCTGAAGCGATGATGCCTCCAGACCAACCGACGCCAACGACGGCGACTTGTTTTCTTGGCAATTCTGTTGCCATAATCGTTCACCTTTCCTTTCAGATCATCACAAGAACAACGTTTGTTTACGTATGATGTGCGTGTAAACTTACAGGTTCCATTTCTACGAACTCTTCAGACTCGATGACGTCAAAGAACGCCATTTGCCCACCTGGATACTGCTTCATTCTCCAACCGTCCATGTTTAGGTTTCCGCCATACACTGGGTCAGAGTAAGCGCCTTCCAATGTAGAGGAGCGTAGCATCGCAAAGAAAGCATCTGAAGTGACGCCAGTCATGTCAACTTCACCTTGCTCAAAAGCGCCGAGAATCTCGTCTTGGGCTTCCCCTTCTAAATCAAAAAAGGATTCGTCATGCTCACTCTGTGCGATTTCTTGCAGTTTGGATACGCCATACAGGAAAACTTCTCTTCTTCTCATACCTGTTTGTGGACCTTGAGTAGGAGCGCCTTCAAAGAAAGGCCCTTCCATGTATTCTCGGGAATTAAAGCCATACTCTCCTGCCAATTGCTTATCAATGAAATAAGGAATGGCCAATGAAATCGCTCCAGGACCGATATCGTCCTCTGGAAAAATCCTTTCCACAGCTGCACTTAGCACCCGGAAATCTTCCGCTCGTTTAAAGAACATCCGAGCTTTCGTTAATTGTTCTGCATCTTGGGGTTCATCACTGTTATTGGCGGTAGGGGATACAGATTGACCATCGTCCATAAATGTGTTGGTGATGAGGCCACCTAAAAGGCCACCCCCGACGACCCCGCCAACGACAAGACCACTGTTTTTCAAGAAGTCTCTTCGGGTAACGCCATCTGCTTTCGTGTCATTGTTTTGCTCTTCAGCCATTTTAATCACTCCTTTATGTTTGGAAGTCTACACAATTGCCTTTTTACTTTTGCCCAGTTATGGGTAAATTTACTCAAAAAAGTATCATCTCGGACAGAAAAGATAAAAAATGCCAAAAAAATTCGAACGACTTTCGGACGGAAAAACAGGTGTGATATGAAATAGAGCTTGAAAACATACGTTCTTAACATGTATTGTATAGAGAGTAGATAAGGCATTGTGGCGCGAATCGCCAGCTGCCAAAACAGTTTTTTATTCATGTTGGATTGGAAAGGGGCCTCATAGATTCGTGAGTCAAGATATGAACAAGACACTTGAATATAATGATGATGCGATCCAAGTCCTCGAAGGTTTGGAAGCGGTACGTAAGCGACCGGGAATGTACATCGGTAGCACAGACACACGCGGACTTCATCATCTCGTATATGAAATTGTAGACAATGCCGTTGATGAAGCAATGGCAGGATATGGAAAGCGTATCGGGGTGACCATCCACTCCGATGATAGCATTACAGTGCAAGACGAAGGCAGAGGTATGCCTGTAGGCATGCACCGTACGGGTCGTCCGACCCCGGAAGTGATCATGACCGTGTTGCATGCCGGGGGTAAATTCGGACAAGGCGGTTATCAAACAAGTGGAGGGCTTCATGCGTTGGTGCTTCTGTCGTCAATGCGCTTTCCTCATCACTTACGCTAACGATTCACCGAGATGGCCATTCCTACCGTCAACAGTTTGTTAACGGTGGCATTCCAGAAACGACATTGGAGAAGATCGGAAAAACGAAGAAAACAGGAACGACGGTACATTTTAAGCCTGATGACCAAATGTTTCAAACGACCAACTACCAATTTGAATCGTTGTCTGAACGCCTTCGCGAAAGTGCGTTTCTCCTCGGTGGAACGGCGATCACGTTAACAGATGAACGTGCGGGCAAAGAAGTCGAAGAAACGTATCAGTATGACACGGGCATTGATGCCTTTGTTGAATATTTAAACGAAGATAAGGACGCGCTTCATCCAGTTGCTTCTTTTTCTGGAAATCATCAAAGCATTGAAATTAACTTTGCGTTTCAGTTTAACGATGCCTACACCGAAAATATATTGTCATTTGTGAATCATGTTCGCACACGCGATGGAGGTACGCATGAATTTGGAATGAAAGCTGCGTTCACTCGGGCTGTGAATGAGCATGCGAGAAAGTTGCAACTTCTTAAGCAAAAGGATAAGAACTTGGATGGGAATGATATCCGCGAAGGCCTTACTGCCGTGCTGTCGATACATATTCCTGAAGCACTATTGCAGTTTGAAGGTCAAACGAAAAGTAAACTCGGTACACCAGAAGCAAGAGCGAGCGTGGATCAACTGCTGTCCGAGAAGCTCGTGTATTTCTTTGAAGAAAACCCAAAACTTAGTACGCAGCTTATAAAGAAAGCAATTAAAGCCCAAGAAGTGCGTGAAGCTGCACGAAAAGCCCGAGAAGAAGCACGTAGTGGGAAGAAAAATAGCCGCAAGGATGCACTGCTCAGTGGCAAACTTACCCCAGCGCAATCGAGAAATCCAGAGAGAAATGAACTGTATTTAGTAGAGGGTGATTCTGCTGGAGGCTCTGCTAAACAAGGGCGAGATCGAAAGTTTCAAGCGTCTTACCTCTTCGTGGAAAAGTCATTAATACCGAGCGAGCAAAGCTCGATGACATCATGAAAAACGAAGAAATTCGTACGATCATATACAGCATCGGCGCGGGTGCGGGTACAGACTTTTCACTGGAAGATAGCAACTACGATAAAGTGGTTATCATGACCGATGCAGATACAGACGGGCTCATATTCAAGTATTGTTGCTCACGTTTTTCTATCGGTACATGCGTCCCCTCGTCGAAGCAGGCAAAGTGTTTATTGCTCTGCCGCCGCTCTACAAAGTTGAAAAAGGAACAGGAAAGAAACAAAAGCTAGAATATGCTTGGGACGAGGAAGGACTGAAAAAAGCAATTCAGTCTGTCGGCAAAGGGTATACGATCCAGCGCTATAAAGGTCTTGGAGAAATGAATGCCTCTCAACTATGGGAGACGACGATGGACCCAGAAACCCGTACGCTCGTTCGAGTAAGCATTGAAGACATTGCTCGGGCGGATAAACGTGTGTCCACGCTAATGGGTGACAAAGTGGAACCACGCCGTAAGTGGATTGAATCCCATGTTGCGTTTGGATTGAATGAGGAAACGAATATCCTCGATAATGAAATGTTAATGTCAGAGGAGGATGACTAAAGTGCATGAAGCGGAAAAGTATTTAGACTTGCCCCTTGAGGAAGTGCTGGGTGATCGGTTTGGAAGATACAGTAAATATATCATTCAAGAACGAGCGCTTCCCGACGCAAGAGATGGACTAAAACCGGTGCAAAGAAGAATTCTTTACGCGATGTTACGGGACAACAATCTTTCTGACAAACCTTTTAGAAAAGCTGCGAAAACCGTCGGGAACGTCATTGGTAACTATCACCCCCACGGGGATTCTTCAGTGTACGAAGCACTGGTGAGAATGAGCCAATCATGGAAGATACGCAATGCGCTTGTCTCCATGCACGGAAACAATGGCTCAATTGACGGAGATCCACCTGCTGCCATGCGGTACACAGAAGCGCGGTTGTCGGCATTAGCAGAAGAAATGCTTCGCGATATTCAAAAAGATACGGTGCAGTACATTCCAAACTTTGATGACACCGAAGAAGAGCCGTTGTTTTGCCGGGTCATTTCCCGAATTTACTCGTAAACGGTTCAACCGGAATATCCTCGGGTTATGCAACGGACATTCCTCCTCACAACCTCGCGGAAGTGATTGACGGTGCGATGCTTGTTTTGGATCGACCGACTGCGAATGTCGACGACTTAATGACTGTCATCAAAGGTCCTGACTTCCCTGGTGGTGGAACCATTCAAGGAACAGAAGGGTTAAAACAAGCATATGAAACAGGTAAAGGCAAAGTTATTCTCCGTGCGAAAGTAGACGTTGAGTCGTTACGCGGCGGGAAAGAGCAGCTTGTCATTACTGAGATTCCTTATGAAGTTGTTAAGGCGAGCTCGTCAAGCGTATGGATGAAATTCGGTTTGACAAAAAAATCGATGGCATTGCTGAAGTTCGTGACGATACGGATCGAACAGGGCTTCGAATTGTTGTTGAGCTAAAAAAAGAAGCCGATGCAAAAAGCATTTTGCATTACTTATATAAGCATACTGACCTGCAAGTGAACTACAATTTCAACATGGTAGCCATATCTGAAAAAACGCCTAAGTTAATGGGCTTAAAAGCGCTTCTCGTATCTTTTTTGGATCATCAAAAACAAGTCGTGTTAAATCGTAGCCAGCACGATCTTAATCAAGCACAAAACCGTGCGCATATCGTTGAAGGGTTGATCAAGGCAATTAGTGTATTGGATGAACTGATTGCACTTATTCGCCAGTCTAAAGACAAACGCGATGCAAAAGAGAACATTATGGAGCGCTTTGGGTTTAGCGAACCACAATCAGAAGCGATTGTGAACTTGCAACTGTACCGCTTGACGAACACGGATATTCAAACGTTACAAGAGGAAGCAGCAAAACTACAGGAGACGATTGAACAACTCCGACAAATCATTGAGAACCCGAAGAAGCTCATCCAGACGATCAAGAAAGAATTGAAACAAATTCAAAAGACATTTAAAGATGAGCGACGAACCATTGTACAAGATGCCGTTGAAGAGTTAAAGATTGATATGCAAACGATGATTCCACAAGAAGACGTTATTGTTACGGTAAGTCGTGAAGGGTATATAAAGAGAACGAGTGTTCGGTCATTCACTGCATCCAACGGCGAACGGCCCGGGATGAAAGATACCGATGACTTGCAGTTCTTTAAAGAGATGAACACGACGGAAACGTTGCTCATCTTTACGGAAAAAGGACAATACATGTATATCCCTGTGCATCAAATTCCAGATATTCGGTGGAAAGATACCGGTCAGCATATCGCAAACCTTGCCAATGTGGCCGCGGACGATCGGATTGTTCGAGCGATGCCAATTTCGGAGTTTAAAGACGATCACTATTTATTGTTTTTCACTAAAAATGGGATGGCAAAGCGGTCCTTATTAAGTGAGTATCAGTCTCAGCGATTTGCTCGGGCACTCATTGCGATTAAGCTAAAAGGTGATGATCGAGTCGTTCATGTCTCGCAAACCGATGGCACGCATGAGGTAATGATGTTTACGCAAAAAGGTTATGGACTCAGATTTAAGGAATCAGATGTAAATGTTGTCGGTCAGCGTGCTTCAGGTGTAAAAGGAATGTCACTTAAAGAAGATGATTATGTCGTTTCTGCATTCACATTTCTTGAGCAATCGCTTCGTCACGTACTGCTCATGACCCAACGCGGGGCGGTAAAGCGAATGAAAGTGAGTGAATTCCCAGTAGCAAGCCGAGCGAAACGGGGGCTCACGATGTTGCGAGAATTGAAGAAAAGCCCACACACGACGGTAGGGGTGTATCCGAATACAGACGACCTTCACGAAGTGATGGTATTTACCGACAAAAACGACATGTTGAAGATTGCCGACTTACCAATTAAAGATTATGACCGCTATCAGACAGGTTCTTATTTGGTGGATACAGAAACAAATGGAGAAGTCGTCGACGTGTGGCCATATATTCATCATGAACTGACGAAAGAAGAATAATATAGAACGGAGAACAATTATGAAAGCCGGTACGCATCTCGTCGGGGCGCTGGCCCTTGCCGCAGCGTATGATACATTTGCTCCAGACAACTGGGCCACTGCCGCAACAAGTGTCGAATTGGCTGTTTACGGTGGAGCAGCTCTCTTTGGAGGGCTGCTCCCTGATATTTGTCAGCCGAATTCAAAAGCGGGCAGTCGTGTGTCGTTGCTATCTACAACCATCCGGCGCCTGTTCGGACATCGGACCTTCACACACAGTCTTATTTTTTTACTGATCATTGGGGTTGTTGTTGGTTTAATCCCAGGCCAATTTGGCCTCATGCTGCAAGTCGGAATCATGCTCGGGATGATTAGTCATTTTTTATTGGATATGCTTACTTCCCGTGGGATTCAACTTTTCTATCCAATCAACCAGACCGTCCGCTTTCCTTTTCATACAAGAACGGGATCATTGCTAGGAGAGGGAAGTGTGTGGGTTGTGTGCGTTCTTTGGGTTAGCTATTACACATTAACGGTTATGGGTGTGATTCACTAGTCACACCCAAATGAGCGTTGTCGAACAATGACAATTGTCATATACTATGTGGATAAGGTCTTATGTAAAAGAGGAGAGCTGATGCAAACATTTTTGAAGTCACTTCTTTGTTTCTTCATCGTGACTGTATGTTTTTCAACGTTTGGCGCACAAGCGGCTACTGATGGGTTGAGCCTAAAGAAACTCACGCCTCCAGAAAAGTCTAATATTTCAATGCTTTCAGACGTTAACCCGCGTGACATTGGTGCTGACGCTGCCATTGTCATTAATGCCGATAACGGTCAACTCGTGTGGCAAAAGAACGCCAGACAACCGTTGCCTCCTGCGAGCATGTCTAAAATGATGAGTATGTACTTGTGTTGGAAGCAGTTACTCATGGAGAAGTCGATCGCGATGAATTTGTGACGATTAGTGAGACGGCAGCTGAAACCGGGGGAAGTACGATGTACCTTCAAGATGGGTCAGAATGGCAAATTCAAGATTTGTTTTCAGCGATGGCACTCGCTTCTGCAAACGATGCGACAGTGGCACTTGCTGAGCATCTGGCTGGTTCGGAAGCAGCGTTTGTTGATCGGATGAACAAAAAAGCAGAGGAATTAGGCTTGTCCACCCACGCCAATTTCGTGAACAGCCACGGTCTTCCCCTTGATGGTCGGGGTACTGAATCAACACTTACGGCAGAAGATACAGCATTGCTAGGTTTTTATTTGTTGCAACATTTCCCGGAAGTGGTTGAATTGACGAAACAGCCCTTTTTTTCTCTTTCTTTTACGAATGAACGATTTATTAATACCAATCAACTACTTGAACGTGAAGATGATTGGAACGAAGATGGAGAGTGGCCAGACGACTCATTTCTCATGGAAGTTGGCATGCAGGAATGGATGGTTGAAAACAGGTTATACGAGAGCGGCAGGATATGCATTTATTGGTACCGCAGAACGTGAAGGGACGCGACTGATTTCTGTTGTGATGCGTACGAATAGTTCAAGCGAACGCTTCAAACAAACCGAACAACTACTGGAAGCTGGTTTCTCCCATTATGCGAAGGGAAGCTTGCTTACTTCAACAAACGATTAAGGGGTACGGTATGGAAATAAAATCACTGATCAGCGCATTTGGTCTTAATGAAACGCATTCGCCCGAGAGTCTGTACGCATATGCGCCGGTATATCGAGTCGGAGAATACGTGATTAAGAAAACCCAAAGCCCATTAACCAACGCAAAACGGCTCATGCAGTTTACGACGTCACTTAAGGCAGCAGGTGTGAGAATTGTAACGCCTGCCTTACTTTCGTCACCAAACCCTATACAGATTGGTGACGATTGCTTAGTCGTGTACCCTTTCATAAAGGGGGATGCATATACCGGCACACGAGAGCAAATTCGAGAAGCCGGAAAGCTACTCGGACAAATCCATCAACAATCTGAAGGTCAAAATATGTGGAAACTTCCGGTATACGATGTGTTTGATTTTTATCACTATGAGGTAAAAGAAAGTATGGCAAAAATTCGTGCGCATGCCATTCGTGCGCAGTCTCAGATCCCTCTCGACCAACTCCAGCAAATGTTTGCGGTCGCGGTCGACGCTCAAAGCGAGCTCGGCAATGCACCGCTCAAATACGTGTTAACCCCACATGATTATAAAGCGAACAACCTACTCTATACCGATTCATCACCGGTACTCATTGACCCTGATAATGCCGGTTACGTACCTGCCATTTTTGATCTCGCGTTGGTGTTATTATTATTCCATAATGAAATGGCTTCTGCCCTCATCGTGCATTTACTCCGGATGAATGGGCGTCGTTTATGGAAGGGTACAATGAATACTACGAAGTAGGCGCATCAGACCTTCCTTGGTGGCATCAAGCAGTTAAACACGTATTTCTTGACGAAGTGATGTGGTTAATGGCAGAAGTGGAAGAGGATTGGGCGCGTCAAGAGCAAGTGAAAAGATTTGAAAGTGCAGTCAGTATCGTCCAAAATATTGACCAGTTTCGAATCGACGGGAGAAAAGAGGAATAAGAATGAAGAAAAAAGGCTGGCTAGCTGGTGGAGTTGCAGCCGCCGCAGGTTTGATTGGAGCGGGTACATATTTTTACTCTGTCGCGATCAAACGAGCGCCGAAAGATTTTTTGGAAGGTAGTGCAGATTTGCAAGATGACTTTTTTGAGCATCAGGATGTAACGGATGATTGGTTGCGGGATTACGATGCTGTTGAAGTGAATGTTCAATCCACGGACGGTTTTCGTCTTCATGGGTTTTATATTAATGGTGACATTACGCTAGGAAAAACCGTCATTATCGCCCACGGCTATGCAGGACAAGCTCAAGATATGAAAGATTGGGCTCAGATGTATGTAAAAAAAGGATACAACGTGCTGCTCCCTGACGCCCGTGGTCACGGGAAGAGTGAAGGGAATTACATCGGTTTTGGCTATCATGAACGTGAAGATTACGTCTCTTGGGTCAATTGGATTGGAAGACGGCGACCGAACGACAGCATTATTTTACACGGTGTGTCAATGGGCGCTGCGACAGTGCTCATGACGAGTGGTGAAAGAACGCTATCCGAGCAAGTAAAAGCCGTTATTTCCGATTGCTCATTCTCTTCCTTAAGCCCTTTGCTCGCTTATCAACTGCAACGGATGTATAAACTGCCTCGATACCCACTCGTTCCTTTAACGAGTGCGATTACGAAAATGCGTGCAGGCTATTCATTTAAAGATGCGTCCCCGGTAGATTTTGTTCAGCGTTCTACACTACCAACGCTATTCATTCATGGAGGAGACGACTCTTTTGTGCCGACGTCGATGGTGTATGAGTTGTATAAACGAGCAGCTGGTGAAAAAGGACTTTATGTTGTCGAGGGTGCTGAGCACGGGAATTCCTATCATACCGATCCACAAGAATATGAGGATCAGGTTTTTTCATGGATCTCACAGCACAGTTAACGATCGTACCGAGCAATTACATGCCGAGCAGCGGACGTAGTTGCTCGGTTTCGTTTTCAGTAAAGCTAAAATGAGCATCGTTGTTTTCTGTATATTGAAAGCTTGCAACCCCTTGTTCAGAAAGCCAAAGATGGTATTTGATGCCGTCGAAATCGAGTAAATACGGAGGGTCAACCGTATCAACAACACTCGGTTGACTCTCTTTCTCTCTTTCAACGATTAATCCTTGGATGGATTGAACGGTGTCGGTGTCACGAAATGTCACGACGTGCTCGCCGACCTCTCTGAAGCTAACCATTTCATATAACGCGACCGAATCGATATGAGCAGTAGCTAGTGTCGATTCATAATCATCTGAATACGGATCACTCGTATCGGTACACGCTGCGCATAAGATTATGAGAAAAAGAACCGCTAGCCGTTTCCAACTCATTGCAACACCCCTTTTTTCGATTAGACGGTGAACGGTCTTTCATTGTTACATCGTTTGATTTTGACGATTTCGACGCGCAACCGCCCGTTGCTTAATAAATAAATCCAGTGACAACAACACGAGAGCCGTACCGACGACGAAGTAGACAAACTGGACGCCAAACAGTTCAGCCTTTACTCCACCGAGCAATAAGCCAAAAATCGATGCACCGCTCGTTACGCTTGAAATCGCACCGAATATGCGACCCGTACTTTTGACAGGAATCGTTTTTTGCACGTAAATTTGAAACGACACAAGCACACAACCAAAAGCTCCTCCGCCAAACAAAAAGCAAATGGGGATCAATACCATCATTAATTCCTCAGGTAGTACACTTACGACTAAGATGAATAAAAAGGAACACCCTAATACGCCTGTAGCAACGCGTTGATATTTTTCAAAATGCACAAGTGGTTTTTTGCTCAAGTAAAACGCTGCAATGAGTGTTCCGAACCCACTTGCCGCTATCGCCATTCCTAACGTCTGCTCAGCGGAATGCATCGTTTGAGTGAGAAAGATCACGAGTTGAGAATCGACGAGTTGTAAGAAAAACATGCACGTTGCAAGTACCATTAAGCCGGTGTAAATAGAGGTGTGAGCACGGATTTCTCGGAATCCTTGGCTGAACGAAACCGCGGGTTTTTCTTCTGTTTGCTCAATTGGTACACTCTTATTTAAAAATAAGAGTGTGAGCACAGATAGAACATAACTTCCGCTAATAAACAAAAACAAAGACTGGGTAGAGAAGAGTACGAGCAGGAAGCCGGAAAGCGAAGGACCGAGTACTTTGCTTGCATTGTCGATCATTCCACTAATTGCAACGCCTTGTTGCAATTGGTCGTCACTTAGTATTTCTTTGAGCTTTCCGTTTTTTGCAGGAATAAAAAGACTGGAGAACGTACTAAGCAAGCCCATGATAATCATCAATTGCCACATGCTAAAAACGGCAAACGGAACGCATAAGACGACCACTGATCGGCCGATATTCGAAAGGATAATCACTCGTTTCCGGTCAAACCGATCACTCAGACTTCCAGCAATCGGAGAAATAAGAAGTTGAGGTAAGATGAACGCAAGCATTAAAAGCGACATTTCAATAGAACTCGCATTCAGATGAACGCCTGCAATCGTGAGGGCGGAGAGGAGAAACATCCAATCTGCAAACGAGGAAAATGTTTGCGATGCAATCATCAGTCCATACGGTTTGTTGCGCCAAACGGTTTCTGTCACGATAAACGCTCCTTAACGGTTGCTTTCTTTAGACAACGTAACAAGCGAAGTGATTGACGAAAAAAAATCAAAAACTTGTAAGCCTTTCTAGATTCTACAGTGACTCGAGTATGATACATTGTGAATACATCTAGAACAGGAGGATTTTTCTCATGAGTGAAGAAAAAGAAAAGAACAAGAAGATTGCCGCTAGAATTGGGATTGGTTTTTTGATCGGTATGGTCGTTGGATTGCTCATTAACAATCTCGCAGTCGGCATCGGCTTAGGGCTATTATTTGGTGTTGGATCTGTCGCATTTAAAAAACCAACGTAAACGTAAAGGAGTGAACGAAAACATGTCTACGTGGGAATCATTTAAAGAGTTGCCGACGACAGCGATATCTGATGGTTTGTCAGGTTTGAATCATATGAGTCAAGGGATTTTTCCGCTAACCGCGTCGTGGCACACAGCGGGACGAGCGTTTACTGTCAGTATTCCAGGTGGTGAAAATGTGAGTGTGCTCGAGGCGATTGGAGCTGCGTCACCTGGTGATGTGCTTGTTATTGACGGTAAAGGAGAACGAAATGCTGCGATTGCCGGGGATTTCATCATTGGGCTCGCAAAAACGAAGAAACTTGGCGGAATTGTTGTTAATGGCGTTATCCGGGATCTTTCCGATATACAAGCGCTTAATTTCCCGGTCTTTTGCTAGGTACTACGCCTGCAGCAGGGAAAAAGAATGTCAGAGGACAACTGCAAATACCCATTTCTGTTTGCGGGGTTGTTGTTCACCCAGGAGACCTCGTTGTCGCAGACAGAGATGGTGTCGTCGTTGTTCCAAAATCGCAAATGGAAGAAGTCTATCGAGCGGCAATGAACAAATTAGATAAAGATGAGCAACGAGCAAACCATATTGGAGAAGATCCTTTAAAAGTCGACGAATACATTCGGTCTGTTTTGTCAAAACAGTAAGGAAAGAAGAGTATTTTACTCTGAAAAGGTTTTAAAATGAACAGAAGGGGAATGGCACTTTATAACAGTGAATAAAGTAGCGATACAATCCATCTAAATTGTGAGGTGCACATTTCTATGGTGAAAATATCCCATATTAAAAATGTATTAGATGCAATGAAAATTGGACAGTCTCAAGTATACGAGCATGACTATGTAGGAATTGGCCGAGCATTTGATGAGCATCGTCTCGCCGATCAAGGGGACGCACAGATCGATTTAGAAACATTTATCGTTTCACATGTACACGCCTTAAGAAATCCACAATCAGAGTAATTGAAACGAATGGAGCGGTAAATGATCCATGAATAAGAAAAATGTAATCGTCATTGGTGCAGGCGTAGCAGGCCTAGCGAGTGCCATTCGCCTTCAGCACGCCGGCTACCAAGTTGACTTATATGAAAAAGAATCGACCCTGGTGGTAAGATGAACGTCATTAAACAAGATGGCTATCAATTTGACCTCGGGCCAAGCATCGTTATGATGCCTGAATTGTATCGAGAAGTATTCGAACTTGCAGGTAAAGATCCTGATGACTACATACCGATGGAGCCGATTGATCCATTGTATTCTGTATTTTTCGGTGAAGAAAAGGATGACCATCACGAAGTGTCTACAGACCTCGTCAAATTAACGGAGACGTTAGAAAATATTAGCGAGGAAGATACCCAAGGATTTTTCACGTACTTGGAAAAGATTTATGAGCGGTTTCTTGTTGCAAAGAATCACTTTATCCAACGCCCATTTCGAAACGCTTCGGATTTTTACACACCGGCGATGATTCGCCAAGGGTTGAAGTTGAAAACATTTGGAAGTGCAGATCGTTTTATTAGTAAGTACATTAAAGATGAGCGGCTCAAGCACATGATTAGCTTTCAAACACTTTATATTGGTATCTCGCCTTTTCAAGGGCCGTCTTTATATACGATCATTCCGATGATTGAGATGTTGTATGGGGTATGGTTTATTAAAGGTGGCATGCATACGATGGCTACCTCGATGGAAAGATTGTTTAAAGAACTCGGCGGACGTGTGCACTACAACACGAATGTCGAAGAAATTGTCATTCACAATCAGCAAGCAGAAGGCATTCGTGTAAACGGACAAGTGATAAATAGCGACTTTGTCATGTGCAATGCCGACTTCCCTTACGCAATGAAAACGCTCGTACAAGATGTGAAGGCAAAAGGGAAGTATACCGACAAAAAGATCGACAGTATGAAGTATTCATGTTCGTGTTTCATTATGTATCTCGGAATGGACCGAAAATATGACGATGTGAAAAACGTCCATAACTTCGTTTTTAGTGATGATCTAAGAAAAAATTTGGACGATATTTTTAGTGGAGAGCGTTTGCAAGACCCGTCATTCTATGTGTACATTGGCTCCAAAATGGATGCGGAACTTGCCCCTGAAGGTAAAGATGGGTTATACATCCTCGTGCCCGTTCCTGAGCTTTCCACTTCCAAAGATCAATGGGACGAAGAAACGATTGCTTATTACCGCAATCACATATTGCAGTCATTAGCAAAAATGGAGCCGTTCAAATCCGTTGAGGATGAGATTGTATCTGAATCGTATATGACACCGATTGACTTTAGAGACAAGTTTAATGCATACAACGGCGCATGCTTTGGCTTGAGGCCAACGCTTCCCCAAAGCAATCATTTACGTCCGCAAAGTAAAGCAAAGAACTGCGAGAACTTATATTTTACGGGTAGTAGTACACATCCTGGTGCAGGGGTGCCGATTGTATTGCTTTCCGCAAAGATTGCAACAGAGGAGCTGCTCTTAGATGACAGAGGAACACGGGCAACTTCTTAAGGGAGGGATCGGTATGACGAATCTAGCACAGCTTGAACGGGACTATACCTATTGTGAATCCATCATTAAAGAGAATTCGAAAAGCTTTTATTTCACATTTAAGCAATTGCCTAAAGAGAAAGCGAAGGCTGTCTTTGCCATCTATACGTTCTGTCGATTTGCAGACGATCGTGCTGACCAACATGCACCGGCGAGTAAACGATTACATGATGTAGATCAACTGGAGCATGATTTAAGCTTGTTCCAAAAAGGGTATGTGATTAATCAACCGATGTGGCGAGCTCTTCGAGACGTATTTCAACGTTACGAAATGGATATTCAGCCGTTTTTCGATCAGATTAAGGGTCAGCGCATGGATATTGCTTTTGAGCGATTAGAAACGGTGGAAGACGTTGAACAGTACAGCTATTATGTTGCGGGCACAGTCGGATTAATGTTGCTGCCAATTATCGCAAGTGAGACGGATCGCGATTTAACGTCTCAAGCAATTAGCCTCGGTATCGGTATGCAGTTTACGAATATTCTCCGGGATATAGGCGAGGATTATCGTGAGATGTCGCGCGTCTATTTACCTGTACAAGAAATGAATCGATTCGCTTACACGATTGAGGATTTATCAACATCAACGATTAACGACAACTTCATTATGCTTTGGGAACAAATGGCCACACGCGCAGAAAGTCGCTACGATGAATTTATGAGCGTGCTTCACCATTTTGATAGTGACAGCCAATTACCTGTCGGTTATGCGTCTACCGTTTACCGTGCCATTTTAAATGCGGTGCGAGACAATGACTATCAATGTTTTACGACAAGAAATTATGTACCAAAAGAAGAAATGATTCGACTTACGGGAGAGTTATCACTCGAGACTGTTCAGTCCGAATCATGAATGGAGGCAGACGAGTGTGACAACCTCGAAGAAAATCGTCGTTATCGGCGGTGGGCTAGGCGGCATATCAGCTGCAATTTCACTTGCACAATCAGGATTCGACGTCTCTCTTTACGAGAAGAATGCCCATTTAGGTGGTAAGCTTAATCGTTTGGAACAAGACGGATTCGGTTTTGATCTCGGTCCGTCGATTTTAACGATGCCGCGGATTTTTGAGCGGCTTTTTCATCGTAGTGATAAACGCATGAGTGACTATGTTACGATATCCAGGTTAGATGTGGAGTGGCGTTCATTTTTTCCTGACGGTGTAAAGATCGATCTGCACCAGAATCTACAACAGATGTTTTCCGAACATAATCCTTCGTTAACGGCTGAAGATAAGAAAGACTATGAAAAGCTGTTGGCTTACTCCAAAAAATTATACGATGTAACAGAGAAAGGGTATTTTGGCAGAGGAAGTGACAACGTTCGTGATATTCTCAATCATCATGGAATGAAAGAGACGTTAACGCAATTTGATCTTTTTCATTCAATGTTTGACGGCATTGATAAGCGGATGAAAAACCCACACTTACGGGATATGCTGGCGTATATGATTAAGTATGTTGGATCCTCACCGTACGACGCTCCGGCAATATTGAACATGCTTCTTTATATGCAACATAAAGAAGGCGCATGGTACATACACGGCGGAATGCACAAGTTAGCAGATGCTCTCGTCCGTTTAGGAAAAGAAGTAGGGGTCGACTTTCATCCATCGACAGAGATCACACGGTTACATACACAAGATCATCACGTTGTAGGCGCTAAGCTCGCAAACGGTGAACAGATTCATGCGGATTATTTCGTATCCAATATGGAAGTGATTCCTGCGTACAAACATTTATTGCAAGAGGATGAACCGTTTGTAGAAAAATTAGAAAAAAAAATTCGAGCCTTCTAGTTCGGGTATAGTCATGCACATCGGTGTGAATCGGACGTATCCCGAGCTCGCTCATCATAATTTCTTTTATCCAGACAACCTTAAAGAACAAATGACGCGGATTTTTCACGATAAGCAACTGCCTACAGATCCGACGATTTACCTTGTGAATGTAAACAAAACAGACCCTTCACAAGCACCTGCTGGGTGCGAAAACATTAAAATTCTCCCGCACATCCCGCCGATCCAAGACCGTCCGTTTACAACCGCTGATTATGAAGCATTTCGCGATGTTGTGCTCACAAAGCTGGAGCGGATGGGGTTGGAAGATTTAAGAAAGCACATTATTACAGAAGACTTCTGGACGCCTGAAGATATTGAACGCAATTATTATTCCCATCGAGGTCAATCTACGGAACGGTCTCTAATAAAAAACGAAACCAAGGATTCAAACACCCGAAACAGAGCAGCAAATATCGAAACCTTTACTTTGTTGGCGGTACGGTAAATCCAGGTAGCGGGATGCCAATGGTTACACTGAGCGGTCAACAAGTTAGCGAACGTATCGTTCAAGCTGAACAGGGGGCGAACGATGATTGAGTGGGGCTAATCGTTAGTTTTGCTTTCGTTTTTATGGCAACTGTGAGTTGTTTGCTCATGCTTTGGCGCATGCCTAAAATTGCAGATGAACCGCATGAAACGTCTCGCGAAGCACAAGTATCCATTATTATCCCAGCTCGAAATGAAGAAAAACGGCTAGGCCCACTACTCGCGTCCATTCAGCCTAAAAGTCGCCCGAACGTGGAAGTGCTCGTCATTGACGACGACTCTACCGATCAGACAGCGGATCTTGCCCGCTCATTTGGAGCACGGGTGATTGCCAATACACAAGTGGAAGACGGTTGGATTGGTAAATCTGCGGCATGTTGGCAAGGAGCAACCACCGCGAGTGGTGAAATTTTATTGTTCCTGGATGCAGACACGCGCTTTTACAAAAACACGAGCATAGATGAGCTCATCGGTGCTTATCAAACGTCGGGTTCCCGCGGCATCCTCTCCGTACAACCGTTTCATACGGTTACAAAGCCATTTGAAAACCTATCCTTTATTTTTAATATGATCGTAATGGCAGGGATGAATGTATTTACCCCGTGGTCTTTTAAAGGAGCGGGCTCGTTTGGGCCATGTATCGTGACGAACCGTACAGATTATTTCGCTTCGGGGGGACATAAGAAGATTAGCGGAGCAGTGATGGATGATTTGGCACTCGGTGAGGCTTACCAGCACGTTGATTTGCCTGTCGACTGTTTCAGTGGTAAAGGTTTGATCCATTTTCAAATGTATCCTGAAGGGTTGCGACCACTTATTGAAGGATGGACAAAGAATTTCGCAACCGCATCACAATCGACGCACCCCTTCGTCACAACACTAATCAGCCTGTGGATTAGCGGTGGGTTTTTAGCTTTGCCTGCACTCGTCCTTTCCCTAGTCGTTGGGAATGTTGTTTTTGTCGCAATGAGTGTACTGTTGTTCGCACTGTTTACGTTGCAACTGTATACGGTCGGTCGGCAGATTGGAAGATTTCACTGGTGGGTATATCCACTGCATTTTTTCTTCTTTGTTTTCTTTACCCTATTATTTATGCGGTCAGTCTATTATACAAAAGTGAAGCAAACGGTCACTTGGCGTGGTCGGAAAATCCGAGTGTAGGGGGATTTTTATGCCACTTGTAGAACTTTCATTCGTTTGGCTTCTCGTCGTAAACATTGTGGCTTGGGGTTTCTTTCATATCGCCGTTTCTTACGCAATGCTAAAAGTTCCAGATCATTTTTTTCAAAAGAACCTCCGCTTATTACGTATCGGAAGTTGGGAGCGAGAAGGGGAGATTTGGCAATCTCTAACACGCGTAAAGAAGTGGAAACATATCGTTCCTGACGGTGCAAAAATGTTTGAGGGTGGTTTTGAAAAGAGGGAATTGCGAGACCGGAGTATTGGTTATTTTGACAACTTTATCACGGAATCAAAACGTGCGGAAGTTACTCATTGGTTAAGTATTTTTCCTGCAGCTTTATTCTTTTTATGGAATCCATTATGGGCAGCTTGGCTCATGGTCGTTTATGCACTCGTGATCAACGTACCCATCATTATATTGCAACGCTTCAACCGTGGTCGGCTCTTGAGAGTCGTGAGAATGAAAAAACGAAAACGAGCAAAAGAGGGGACTTACGAACATGAACAACTTAGGTAGCATACTACTCGAACACGTACCGTTTAAGAACAGTCAGTTGCAAAGTCGAATTGCAATGGCTCCGATGACAAGAATGTTTTCACCAGAAGGCATCCCAGGTGAAGATGTGGCTAGTTATTACGCAAAACGCGCGACCAACGGTGTCGGCTTAATCATTACCGAAGGCACAGCAATCAATCATCCAGCGGCGGTTATGTCTGAAAATATTCCACGTTTTCATGGTGATGACGCGCTCCAAGGATGGAAACAAGTTGTCTCCGAGGTTCATCGAGCCGGCGGTAAGATTATTCCACAACTTTGGCATGTCGGGGCAGCGAGAAAAGCAGGTAGTTTGCCAAACCCCTAAGCAGCTCCAGTAAGCCATCTGGCTACAGCTTAAAAGGGGAACCGGTAGAAGGAATTCATGAGTTAACTGAATCCGATATTGAAGATTTAGTAAACCAATATGCAAATGCGGCCAAAGATGCAAAAGACATCGGTTTCGATGGGATTGAACTTCACGGGGCACACGGATACTTGATTGATCAGTTTTTCTGGTCACGTACAAATCACCGTACTGATCGATATGGTGGATCCCTTGAAAAACGAATGACGTTTGCCATTGATATTGTGCGTGCGTGCCGAGCAGCTGTAGGCCCTGAATTCCCGATCGTTTTTCGCTTTTCTCAATGGAAAGGCGCTGATTACGAAGCAAAGATTGCGCGCAATTCCCAGGAATTATCTACGTTTTTGAAGCCGCTTGTTGATGCTGGTGTTGATGTTTTCCATTGCTCCACTCGTCGCATTTGGGAAACGGAGTTCCCGGAGGAAGACAGTGAGCGGAACTTAGCTGCCTGGACAAAACATTTGACGGGGAAACCGGTAATTGCTGTCGGTTCAATTGGTATTGACCGCGCATACCGAAGCGAAGAAGTCCATGCCCCGTCCATCACTGACAACATCAATTGGACTGAGGAGCAGATCAGACAAGGTCATTTCGATTATGTTGCCATCGGTCGCTCCTTACTTGCAGATTCAGCGTGGCCAACAAAATTAAAAGAAGGCCAACTTGATCAAGTCATTCCTTATTCAAAAGAGCGCGAAAACGAACTTATCTAAAAGGTTTACCCGATTGTCATTTGCGGTATAGAAGTAGAAGAGAGACACACCAACAGGAGGGAGAAGCACCATGAACAAATATACAACAACGAAGCGTAGCAACCAACCGATTGCGGTTTTGGACAACGAAGGGAACGTTAGTGAAGAGAAGGTATTAAAACAGCTGGAACAGATGCACGAGCAGTTATTGCTACTGCCGTGGAAGTCACATCGTGTGCAAGAGGGAAACAATCAATCATACACACTCGAACTATTTGAAAAAGACAATCAATCGGGTCATCTCGTCTATCGTGTAGAAGTTAAGCAACAAACGAATGATGCGGAAGTTTCCATTACCGGTGGTCGCGGGGTTGACGTATTCCGACAATGGCCAGCCAAATTCCGCTAATTATATATTTGAGTGTTTATATTTGATCATTGTACTAGGTCTATGCTATGGTTAACTTGTGCTTCAAATATTGGTAAGCGCTAGACCACCTTTTGTTTGACCCTACCAAGTAAACCGTCCAGCCTAGGGCGGTTTTTTCTTGTTTTACCTGTGATGCTAATTGAAGAGGGTATCCGAACACAACCTAAATTTCACATACCATAGATTGAATTAATCGTTTATTTCGAATAGTATAAAGGGGGAAGTCGCTATATACACTCTATGTAGGGGAGTATTGAAAAAGCCATCGTTTTACGATTGATTTTTAGTGCCCTCGGTGGCGTTATTTTAATACTTGTTTTATACACGTTTCTTGATTTGCTGTCATTGAACTTTGAAACTGCTCAAACAATTTACTAGGATTTATCGTAGGCTGGTTACTTCTCATTTATGTCGAATTGCACAAAATCTCTACATCAATGAACAAACAGTAAACATTGGAGTTGAAGGAATGAACATTTCATACAGTAAAAGCAAAACGTTACCTCGTGCAGACGTGCTCGCTCTTTATAAAGATGCAGGCTGGACGGAATATACGAAAGATATATCCACTCTAATGGCTGGGATCGAACAATCATTAGCGATCGTGTCAGCATGGCACGAAAACCGATTAATCGGTCTTGTACGAATCGTAGGTGATGGAGAAACGATCGTTTATATTCAAGATCTTCTCGTATTACAAACGTACCAACATTCAGGAATAGGGTCATCACTGCTAACTAAAGTGATTAACGACTTCAAGCACGTGCGACAACTCGTATTGTTAACCGACGATGAACCTGCGGTGCGTTCTTTTTACAAAAAGCACGCATTCACATCTTGTGATCAAGGAAGCTTAGTCGCATTTGCCAAACTAAATCATGTGGAGAGGTGAGCAGCTTGCTCGGTGTATTACAAAGACATGGGTTGAAAATTCTTATCGTGTATGGCGTTTACTTTATCGTGACCACACCGATCATTTTTTGGGTCCCTTCACCTCAAAATCTATTCACTAATATTCTTTTGTCAATCGTTGCATTTTCCATCGTCATCATGTGGGCAAGGAAGAGCAGGGATCATGAACAGTGGGTATAGTAACTCATACAATTATAGAGGGAAGTTATAAGGCAAGTTATCGAATGAAAAATTTGAAAAAACATTCTTAACTAGGAGTGTAAAATAGAACTTGACGTCTAAAGCAGGATTTGGGAGGGGCATCTGATGATTGATGCAAAGTGTGAACCAGTCAGTGTAGAGTTTCCATTGAGAGGGGAGTGGTATTGTCCAAACACACCAGGCAGTAAAATTCCAAGTCACGGTACGAACCGATTTGGATCAAGGTATGCGTATGATTTCGTTCAAGTAGATTGGAAACGAAAGGGTCGGCCAGCCTATCGAACGAATATTGGGCAGTATTTATTTTTTGGTGTGCCAATAGAGAACTATTATTGTTGGGGTCTAGAAGTGTTTGCTCCTTGTGACGGAATCGTTGTTAAAGCAGAGGACGGGTTTAAAGAGCGAGCGAAAACGAAGTGGCTTTCAGATCTGTATAGCGCTCGTAAATATGCTCATAATTTTAATCCGAATAAAGATGACACTCAATCCGTTGCTGGTAACTATATCATTATGGGGTAAAGGTAGCATCTGACGATACTACCGCCATTTCTCCTTAAACCACACTTGAGTAGTAACGCCACTCAAAATAAAGCATTGAGCTAGGAGCTCTGTGCTTCTTTATATTTCTTCATGATTTTATAAAACATGTTTTTCTTCAGCTTTAACATATCCATAATGCGACGTCCCTCAACACCCCTTTCCAACATTTTGTGTAACTGAAGCTGTTCATTCTGTTCTTTAGTGTTTACCCGTATGTATCCATAAGTAGCAGCCTTGTTTCCTCCCCCTTATGTTTTTTGCTACCCTCAATGTACGTTTCTTGTTTATAAAGGTAAACGGTAGACATAAACGTTTATAAATGTTTTTAACCATATTTATAAACATGATATGCCACATTTTGATCAATGCGTTCTTCTATTCCTTAAAGGCATACTTTTATAAACGTTGGCAGAGATCTATTACTGAATAGGAGCATATAACGAAAAGTTGTGATTACTTCGCCCATTGACATTCTTAGTATAACAGTATAGTATGAATATACAAATTTGAATATACAAAGGTGATATTATGGCGAAATTATTGGTTCTCGCTTTATTAGGGATACAACCGATGTCAGGATACGATATTAAAGAAACACTGAAAAGTATGGATGCTGAACGATGGAGTGGACTACTTATTGGGTCAATTTATAATGCGCTCAATAAACTGGAAAAAGAAGGATACATTGAAGTCAGCCATATTGAACAAACTGGCCATCGCCAGAAAGCGATTTATGCAATTACAAATAGAGGAAAGGAATATGAAAAGCAACTCATAAAAGAAGCGTTAGAAAAACCATTGAATCCATACCCTACGCAATTGTATTCTGGATTTTCCTTTATGGAAAAGTTGGATAGAGATGAAGCACTTGCAGCATTGCGAAAGCAACAAAAAAATTTGGAAGAAGAACACGAAATAGTATCTTATGGATTAAAAGTAAAAAAAGAGAACCTCTCCTCTTTTGCCTTGCTTGTTTTTGAACACATGTTTGAAACCATAAAGCTACAACAAAAATATATTAATAAAGCGATCAAGTTACTGTGAAAAGAAAACGAATCAATTGGAATAAATCTATTTTGGTTTATGTTATTTGAATGAAAAATTTGGAGGTAATATGAAATACTTTAAATTAGGCATTTTTACTATCTTGATGTTACTTGTCACTTGGTTATTATTCATAGTAACTGAGAATCCAATATTTAATTTTAATATTTTTGATAACACTGCTTTAAATTATCATTTAAACTATCAACTCAGTGGATTAATCGTAGCGGCTTTAGCTTTATTATTGATTTACATATTTGCGGATAAAATTTAAATTGGGTTATTTAAATTTTAATCGTAAGGGCAAGATGAAACCTTCATTTTTATTAGGCGAAGGAAAATGGGAACACGATGCTTTGGGTATAGGCATAATAATGGTAGCTATCATGGGAGTGGTAGCATTTTTACAAACGTATGCGGTAGGGTTTGATTTTAGCTTAGTAGCTTTATTAATGGTTATTCCATTAGCAGCAACAAACGCTTTTATTGAAGAAGTAATTTTTAGACTTCCGTATGTGACAATGGGAGATAATGAAACGAATTCTTCTGTATATGGTTTAATTATGGGATCTGCTATATTTGGGATTATCCATTATTGGGGTGTTGCCCCGAATGGAATATTTGGTGTGTTAATATCAGCGTATTTAGGATATTTCTTAGCGAAGTCTATTCAAGAAACAAAAGGATTCTATTGGGCTTTTATGATACACTTTATGCTCGATGTAGTAATTTTGATATTTATATTTAATGTTGCTACATAGTCAACAATTTAAACACACTAGCCATCGTCAGGAAGAAATTTATGCAATTACAAATAGAGGAAAGGTATACGAAAAGCAACTCATAAAAGAAGTGTTAGAAAAACCATTGAATCCGTACCCTACGCAATTGTATTCTGAATTTTCTTTTGTCGATAAGTTGGATAGAGATGAAGCACTTGTATCATTGCGAAAGCAGCAAGAAAAGAAGCTTAAAAAGTGAATCCTTCTCCATTTACGCTTCTCGTTTTTGAACACATATTTGAAACCATAAAGCTACAAAAAAATATATTGATAAATCGATCAAGTTACTGGAACAACAAAACGTAAATACTTATTCCCTGTGCCAGGGAGTTTAAAAATAATTTTATAGTCAAAATTGAATATACAATATTAATTGAGGAGGAAATGTTAGATAACATCAGTTCACTTGGTCTTCAGCTAGCTATGCGAATGCGTAATTGAGGAATAACATTGAAGCTCAATCAAAAATTGAGAGGAATGAAACTTTTAGAATGACAGAAGAAGAACTCGTTGAAATCTTTATATTACTGCCAGCTGAAAGACAATTAATAAACAATAAAAGGAATACAACATGCCTTGGCTTGGCTTTGCTTTGCTTTTGAAATATTTTCAACAGGAAGCACGATTCCCTAAGGATCCGTCCAACATTCTATTTCGTGTTGTTGCGTTCATAGCAAAACAGCTCTTACCGCACAGCCATTTCAGAACTATCACGTATGTTAGAGTTCAGTTTTACTGTTTTTGCTGCATTCGTGCATTTTCAGACCGGGTCAATACAAGTTTCAGCTGATCAGCGAGTAAATCAAGGAGAGTTGATTGGTAGAGTCGGACATTCTGGTATTTCCTTTGCTCCACATTTACATTTTCAACTAATGGATCATCATAACTAGCTATTGCAAACGGATTACCGTGCGTGTTTGAGCACTACGAGCGATTTGAAAATGGGTTATGGGAAACAGTAAACAACGGAATTCCAACACGTAAGGATAGAATAAGATTCATGGGTGTTGGTGGAGTAGATTAAAGGTATTCCTCTAAGTCAAGTAGTTCTTGAATTTCAAACCAGCTCTCTTCAGATAGTTGGTAAAATTGCTTTTCAGAGTCGACCAAATCACCTCTGAGCAAGGTAGGTGTAGAACCACTATCTGTCCACAAAGAAATGCTCATAACCATTGTGGAGTATTGCCAGTCATTAACATGGATGACTATGTTTGGAGGCCCGTCAGGGGGTTCAGTTGCTTCATCAGCAGCATTGACGATGTTTTTAACCTCGTCAATGACCTTTTCTTCGCTAATCTCTTCATCCTGGAACACAATGGTATCCGGGTCTTTGTAACTGCCAACAGCTAACGTTTCACCAGTAGAACTGCAGCCAATTAACAGCAAGAATATGATCCTAAACGAGTGAACTTTAGTATGATAAATCGCGCCCCTTAATCAGAGTTCAAAGATGATTAATTATAGCATAAGTGAATATGAAGAATTATAGTCATTATACACAAATTGTATGAAAGCCTGATGTAGAAGAAGAGTGAGAAAGAGGTTGACGAGCAAGGTAGCATAGTGGAAGCATACTATGAATGACTTTCTAAATACTCTTCACATAACTTTATTACGTAAAATATAAATTTGACGTAATAAATTGCTTTTCTAAATCGGATCTTGTAAAATATGGTTATGAGGTGATCTTTTGGAAAATCAATCTAAGCAGCAAATGTACACGAAGCTTCAAACACATGTTAAAGACCTTCCGTGGTTTGTTGAAGAATATGTTAATTATAAAAAACGAAAGTTATCCGTAGCATCACTGCTTAATTACGTACACGATTATAAAATCTTCTTTCATTGGCTAGTTACGGAAAATGATTATCCTGGTGACCTAAAGGAACTACCTCTTGAGTTGCTTGAATCAATGACCGTTCAAGAAGCCGAGCAATTTTTGACGTTCCTTCAATATGAATTGCAAAACAAAGAAGTGACCATTAATCGCAAGCTGTCTGGCTTAAAATCGCTTTTCAATTACCTTCAAAACATCGCTGAAACCCGTGATTTGCAGCCCTATTTAAAACGAAATGTGATGGCAAAGCTTGAATTCAATGATATTAAAGAGAGTATGGAAACGACGGCAAACAAAATGGAAGGAAACATCTTAATTGGTGATGAGTATGAAGAATTTCGCCAATTTGTTGCGTCTGAGTACGGCAAGCTTGTTACAGACAACAAAAAGCTCGTAAATTTTCATTTAAGAAACCGCGAACGTGATACAGCGGTTGTGTCGCTCATTTTAGGTTCTGGCTTACGGCTTTCAGAAGTTGTGAATCTAAATATTGATGATATTGATCATAGCAAATACACCGCTCGAGTGATTCGTAAAGGGAACAAAGAACAATTCGTTTATTTTAGCAAACAAGCAAAAGCGGACTTAGATGATTATTTGCAAATAAGAGCGGAGCGCTACAAAATCAAGCAAACGAACAAAGCGTTATTTGTCGCAGCGGCAATGGGCCCAAAAGGAACCCCAAGACGATTAACGGCACGATCTATAGAAAAATTAGTTGAAAAATATGCAGCCGCTTTCGGCAAACCTTCGTTATCTGTTCATAAATTACGGCATTCATTTGCAACGAGGTATCATAACGAAATTAATGATGTACCGAAGTTGCGACGTCAACTTGGCCATTCATCGATCCAAACGACGATGATTTATACGCACATTCATAACGATGATTTGAAAAATGCTGTGGATAGGATGGATTTGCCTAAAGATGATGAGTAATTTCGTCTTACTTTACAATATATATATTATGTTAACTTATAGACTTTAGCAGTTTCATTGACGCAAACTGCTAAGTGTTTTTCTGGATATGAATGCCCTCTTCTTTTTGCCAATCCATATAGAGCACGTCGTAATAGTTATAAATGTTCCTCTCTTGTAAACGACTGAGCAACCATCGTTCATCAAAACCTGCTTGGCTTAGGTTATCCCATTCAACTTTGCCATCTGTTATGAATGAAATTGGCAATGAGACTTGCTTTTCAGGAACGTGTAAGTCGGCATTTGTTGGGGTTGCATACGTTGATTTTTGCAACACACTAACGGTGCCGTCTGTTTCAAGAATGGCGTACGCAATATTTCGAATGGAAAATACATTCACACGCCGTAACAGTTGCTGCAATTGATTAATATCAAGCTTATTCTTTTTTAGTTCTAATCGATCTAATTGTCCGTCACGTACGATAATCGATGGTTTGCCTTCTAGAATGCTTCTCGTTCCTCGATATTTTTGCGTTGTCCATTCTAATAAATAGATGAGCCCACCCCAAACGGTTATTGAAAATAAAATGGAACCAACTTTAGCTTCATCTTCATAAATGGCATTTCCGATTAAATCCCCAAGAATTAATGCAGAAATAAAATCAAACGGTGTAATTTGGGCTAATGTCGCCTTCCCTAGCAGCTTTAACATGATGAGCAATGCTACGAAGCCAATGAGTAGCTCTGAAGCTGTTTGTAATAGATTCATAAAATCCCTGCTTTTTATGAATCATTATCGTCAACAATGGATTGTCCTAAACGCTTTGTTTTTATTATATGAAAATACGGTACGTGAAATTAATATAATGAGTATTTAACTTTTCTGTTTTTAAAATGGTTAAACGCGTTCACCTCCTTCTTCCCTTACTATAGTGTGTGAAATTTCGCTTTCCTACTTCTATGCTAAAAATTTGTTGATTTCAAGGTGTACTTTTCGCCAATCCTCATTCTCATCTTCATCATTCGTTCTGACGACCCAATTCTTTGCCAAACTTGTATTTAGTTGTCCGAGTTGTTCTGATTGAATGGTAAAGCCAACGAGGGCATCTTCAGATTGCTCGTAATCTACATCTTCTACCCAATTAAACTTCTCACGAAGCCACAATTTCAATCCTTTTAGTGTATTAAATTTAATTTCGTATCCTTCTTTTAACGCGAGTGCCGCATCTTCATCGTGCGTTTCCATATATGAAAAAAAGTCTTTATAATCCATGTTTTCATCAGCTAACTGTCGCAAGAAATCGGTGTCTTTCTCTTGTAATGCATTTTGCAACTCGATTTCGCTAGGTGTTTTACGATACGCATGTTCAAGCAATATCGCGGTCATCTGTGAAAGCATTGGTTTTTGTACCAATTGGATTCCCCATTTCTATAATAGTAATCTTTTCCTTTGGCATA
This sequence comes from Geomicrobium sp. JCM 19039, assembly GCF_000698145.1. Lineage (GTDB taxonomy): Bacteria > Bacillota > Bacilli > Bacillales > Marinococcaceae > Geomicrobium_A. The sequence continues at coordinate 240,820 of NZ_BAXB01000002.1, read as the reverse complement.
CTTATTGTAACATGTTATAGTATATGAATGGTTTTTTGCTTTACCGCGTTTAAGTAATATAGTTAAGACTAGGAGCTTGCCTTATGCATCGAACGGTTTCAATACGAGGTTCATTTATCGTTTTAGCCATCATTCTTACCATCTTATCTGTTGGAATCCTTTATTACGGGGTCTACCCGCATATCCCTATTCTTTTAGCCGCAATCGTGACGGCTACATACGGTCTCATTGTGAAGCAACCTTGCAGGATCTCGAACGACACATGATCCGAGCCATCTCGCACGGGATTATCCCAATGCTCATTTTGTTACTTATCGGGATGTTAATTGGGGTTTGGGCGTTAAACGGAACGATTCAAACGATGACGTTATACGGACTAAACTTATTATCCCCTACATTCTTTTTAGCAGCTACAGTCGTTATTGTCGCCATTATTTCTACGATGGTCGGTAGCTCGCTTAGCTCCATCGGAACCGTGGGCGTTTCATTTATGGGAATGGCCTATGGTATGGATATTGATCCAGCAATGACCGCCGGTGCCATTGTTAGTGGTGCAATATTTGGTGACAAATTATCCCCATTGTCTGACACGACGAACTTAGCTGCGGCTACCGCCGAGGTAGATCTATTTGAACATATCCGCCATATGTTATGGACGACGATCCCTGCACTCATTGTTACGATTATCATCTTTGGCCTGATTGGTATTTTTATGTATGGAAGTCAAGCGGGAGATGATAGAGAGATACAGTCGATGATTCGTGTCTTAAATGATGCATTTACGATTCACCCGGTAACACTACTATCTCCTGCTGTCATTATTTTGCTTGCCATATGTAGAGTGAAGCCAATTCCTGCACTTGTTTTCGGACTCGTCGTAGCAGGACTTACGACATTTTTCACGTCACCTGGCAGTGGGCTAGCTGATGTAATGGGAGCTGCTCATTCAGGGTATGAACCCGCTACGGGAAATGCAAACATTGATGATCTGTTATCGATTGGCGGACTTGAACACATGTTGTTCGGTGTTTCACTTATTATAATTGCTCTAGCGTTCGGAGGTTTGATTCACGGCATAGGGATTGCCGATGCCATGATTAAAGGCATCCAATCTTTTCTACGAACGCGTGGAAATACGATTCTTTCTACGATGCTGTCATGCTTTGGTATTAATCTCGTTACTGGCGAACAGTACTTGTCAATCATTTTGCCTGGACAAACGTATAAACAAGTGTATGCTCATCATCGGTTGCATCCAAAAAATCTAAGCCGAACACTAGAGGACGGTGGAACAATTCTTCATCCTCTCGTCCTTGGGGGATTATTGGCGCGTACGTAATGACGACGCTTAATGTTGGTGTGGATTATGTATTTTTTGTTTTCCTTAGCCTTGTCACTCCAATCATCGCATTATTTTATGCTTACACTGGATTTACACTTCAAGAACGAGACGAGGATGATCAGTAGTTGCATACTGATCATCTGTTTTTTGTTTAACATCGACTCTTCTGTAGGATATAATGACACAAAGGGGTGAACTTATTGGCGTACATACATACTCGCTATTCTTCGTTTTTGGAGCAGCGCACCTCGATTCGTATACTGTTAAAAGAAATTCACGAAGCCGTTCGTCATACCGGTGTTACGAGCAACGAGCCAATCATTGTCGGAGCAGAAACGGTATCAACGTATGTGTTCAATGGTACAGAGCATCAAGAGTTTTGCCGGATTACGATTGACTTGGACCGATCATATGATGATGCACAGTTGCAAACACTTGGAGAACAGGTCACATCTGCCATTACTAATCAACTTCAGCCAGTATTACAAACGACTTCTTTACATATTAGCGTGAAAATTGTTGGCTTCTCCCCTGCTTTTTATTTTTCTAGTTAATTTCGGTACGTGAAATTAAAAAAATGCGCACAAAATTTGTGCCCCTTATATAAAGAGGCACCTATTCATTAACTTCCTTGTTCTTGTAATCGTTCATCGTGTGATGATACACCCGCGAATGCATTCGCTTCTGGCGTAATATACGTTTTCACCGCGTTGACTGCTAATGCTGCATCGGTAAATGCACCAGCGATCAGCGGCAATTTCCCAGGGTGTCCGGAAATGTCACCTGCAGTAAATATTCCGGGTGCACAGGTTTGCATCGACGATTCGGTCGGAATTCTCATCTCTTCAAGCACAAGTCCCTCTGGCGCTTGATCCATAAATGAGAGATCAATATCATAGCCATGATTCACAATGAGCGCGTCTATTTTTCGCCGTTCGCATTGCCTACTTTCGCAATGTTCAATTTCAATCTCTTCTACACGACAGTTGTTACTGCACCCCGTAAGGCCCTTCACTTGAAACGGTGTCATCACTTGAACGTTCGATTGCCGCATTTGTTGAACGAATTTTTCATGACCGCCAAATTCATCACGACGGTGGATGACCGTGACACTTTTCGCAATTGGTTCAATTTCATTCGCCCAATCGACCGCCGAATTCCCCCCACCTGAAATCATCACATCTTTATTACGAAAACGTTCAATGTCGGTCACCGCATAAAGCAAATTGTCTTGTTCATATCGCTCTGCTCCGTGTATCGTTAACTTTGCTTGCCGAAGTATGCCGTAACCTGATGCAATGATGATTGCTTTGGACCGATGAGTTGACCGATTCGTTTTAATGAGGAAGTTCCCGTCTTTTTCACGAGAGAAATCGACGACTTGTTCTCCTAAAACAACGTGTGGCGAGAATGTTTTCGCTTGCCCAATGAGATGAGCAATCACTTGTTTCCCTTTCGTTGGAGGCAGACCGCCAATGTCCCAAATCGTTTTTTCTTTAAACACATTTAATTTACCACCTAAATGGTCTTCCGCTTCAATAATCTTCGTTTTGAGATCGCGCATACCGCTGTAAAATGCGCTATACAGTCCAGCAGGACCGCCACCAATAATTGTCACATCATACAGTTCCATCGCTACTCGCCTCCTGTTCTTAACAGATCATAACTTAAACAAAATGGCTTATTTGTTCGAGGGTCTAAAACCACATCAGCATCAATATGAAAGACGTCTTTCAGCACTTGTTTTTGCATGACTTCCTCAGGTGAACCTGCTTGCATAATCGCTCCTTGTTTCAAAGCAACCATATAATCTGCAAAGCGTGCAGCGTGGTTCAGGTCATGAATGACCATGACAATCGTTCTTCGTTTTGTTTCATTCAGTGTCTTTAAGACTTGCAACACTTCTAGTTGGTGAGCGAGGTCTAAATATGTGGTTGGCTCATCTAACAATAAAACTTCCGTTTCTTGCGCCAGAGCCATCGCAATCCACACTCTTTGCCTTTGGCCACCTGACAATGCTTCAATTTCTCGATCTTTAAACGTTTCCATTCCTGTTTGCTCGAGTGCCTGTTCAATGACACGATGATCTTCACCAGTAAGTGAACGCACCCCGCTCTGATGAGGATATCTCCCGTAGGCGACCAACTCTTTCACTTTCAAACCCGCAGGCGCTTCTGGGGATTGCGGCAACACCGCCATTTTTTTCGCAACTTGTTTCGTCGGTTCCCTATGAATCGCTTTTCCATCAAGGTATACAGCGCCACTTGAAGCTTTAGTATTCTCGCCATCGTCTTTAGTATGGTCGATTTCCCACAACCATTCGGGCCAATAATCGTCGTAATCTGACCTGCGGGTATCGATAAATGAAGCTGTTTTACGATATCCACCTTGTCATAACGGACCGACATTGCTTCTGCTTGTAATACAGTCATATGGATCCCTTCCTTATCATGCGGTTTTCATAAGCAAATAGAGAAAATAAGGTGCCCCAATCATTGCTACGATAATACCTACCGGTATTTCAGACGGGGATAACACGTTTCTTGCGATCATATCTGAGAACAATAAGAAAAAGGCACCGACCAAAGCTGCGACTGGAATCATTACCCCATGTCTTGGGCCTACGAGCCTTCTCGCAATGTGGGGAGCAACGAGACCGATAAAGGAAATCGCTCCACCTGCAGCGACAGAAGCTCCTGCTAAACCTACCGCAAAAACGAGTAAACGCCGCCTCACTTGTTCCACCCGAACGCCTAAAGATACAGATGAAGCATCGCCTAACCGCATCACATTTAACGTATTGGCATCCCGTAAAACGAGGAGCATTAACACGAATAACCAAGGGAAGATGGCAAGGACGTACGTCCAACTTGAACCCCAAATATTCCCTGTCAACCAGATGGTCGCTTGCATAAAGTCGTTTGGATTCATGCGTAATTGGAACACAATGAGCAACGCCATAAACCCTGCGTTAATACCGATACCGACTAACACTAACCGAACCGGCGTAACCCCTTGCTTCCAAGCAATCGTATAAATGAGAAAAGCGGCTACGAGCGCACCTAGAAAGGCAAACATTGGCAACAAATAGATGGACCAGCCTAAGTCTGCATAAGAGCCTTGAAAGAAATAAATGAACAGCACAATCGCAAGCCCTGCACCGGCATTTATTCCTAAGATCCCAGGGTCAGCAAGGTCATTTCTTGAAAGGGCTTGAAGAATTGCACCTGAAACAGCTAAACCTGCACCGACAAGAATGGCCAGCACCATTCTAGGTAAACGAAATTGGAACAACACGAGTTCCTGCTGTGAGCTACCTAAACCGAAAAACGTTTGAAACACTTCAGCGGGTGACATCGTAAATGTTCCAAGCGTCATACTTACAAGAAACGTAGATACAATAAAGATCAAAAGAACGGAAATTATCATGGTTCGTCGCTTTTGCATGATTAGACGCCCCTCCCCTCTCGTCTAGCAAGATAGAGGAAGAATGGAACCCCAACGAGGGCTGTAATCGCTCCTACAGGCGTTTCATAGGGGGCGTTGACCATTCTTGCTATAATATCTGAAACGAGTAGTAATAAACTACCTAATACCGCAGATGCCGGTATGACAAACCGATAGTCCATACCGGTTAGCGCCCTTGTAATATGAGGAATTACAAGCCCTATAAAACCTATGGTTCCCGCTGCTGCCACCGCTGCACCTGTCATTAACATAACACTCACAATCCCGAGAACACGGACGACCGCTGTTCTTTGACCTAACCCTCTTGCCACATCCGCGCCTAAGCTCAAAATCGTAATTGATTTAGCAAGACAAAGAGCAATGAGTAGACCAATGAAGCACGCCGGACAATGAGTTGAAGCGTTCGCCAATCCATATTTGCGAGCCCACCAGCGAACCAAAAACTAATGTCTTGAGCGACGTCAAAGTAAATCGCAATTCCTGAAGATATTGCACTTAAAAACGCGCCAATTGTGACCCCTGCCAACGCTAACTTGGCTGGGGTCAGTCCTCCCTTTGCAAGTGTTCCGACTAAAAAGACGAGCACTGTACCGACACCTGCACCGATAAATGAAGCAAACAACAATCCAACGTAAGGCACAGCAGTAAAAAAGGCAAACATAATGGCAAGGGCAAGGGCAGCACCGTCCGTAATCCCAATAATCGAAGGTTCTGCCAATGCATTTCTCGTCATTCCTTGCATTACCGCCCCAGAGACCGCGAGAACCGATCCGATGACAATCGCGCCTAGTACACGTGGAATGCGAATTTCTCGTATAATTTGATGCTCAGTAAGAGACGGATCAAAATAAAAAATCGCTTCCCAAACGACCGCGGGTGTAATGGAGGCCGCTCCAAACGTAAGTGATAGTATCGTTGCGAAGAAAAGGAGTACGATGCCTAGCAGAAAGACGATTGTAAATGTTGCTCGTTTTTTTGGCGCTGATTGCTTCATTTTGTCACTACCTATTGAGATTTACATCGATGATCATTTCTGTAAAAAGTGGGATCTGACCACGAATTGAGATCGGGTCATACGGATAAAATGTATCAAAATCATTGATCACGACACGGTCGTTTTCGACCGCATCTAACCCTTGCCATACAGAGGAGTCAACAAAAAAATCTAACGATTGGTGACTTCCTTCTGGGTCATAGCTCGTGATAAACATCACATCTGCGGCGTACTCAGGAATTGCTTCTCGGGACAATTGTAGCACGTCCTCTTCTTCCATCACATCTTGTGCGATTGATTGTGGGGCAGGCAATTCCAGAGCATCATAAATGACTTGTCCTCCCCTTCCAAAATTTTCACCGAAAACATACAGTTCTTGTTGATTCGTCACTTCATACAATCCAAATGTCTCATCGCCATTCAAATGATCTTCTAGCTCCGCTCTTGCTTCTCTAGCTTCTTGCTCATACCCTTCTAGAAATTCAGCAGCGGCTTCTTCGTTATTCATCAGAGATCCAAACAGTTCTGTTACCCCTTCAATCGATGTCGCTGTATTATAAGGAATGTAAACCGTTGGTGCAATTTCTCGTAATTGTTCCAGGTCGTCATCATACATGACAACAATTAAGTCTGGATCCAACTCTAAAACGCGTTCAACATCAATCGGCTCGCCTATATTTTCAGTGCTTGCGAGTTGATCTTCAAGGAATGGATTGTCAAAAGCAGTCGTTGTCGCACCTACAACTTCAGCGTCAACAGCGAGCAACTCTCCTGCATAATAATCCGTCACGACACGCTCCGGGTTGGCAGGCACATCATAGGAGGTGTCTCCAATCTCAACCGACCGCATACTTTCTTCGTTTTCACTATTCGCACCGTCTGAACATCCCATTAAAACAATTCCAAATAACGCTAAGCATCGTGTTTTTTTCATCATACTCCCCCTATTCCCCGAGAATATGAGCGGCAACATCATCGATGGTTTGGCGATTCGCTTGATAGCCATTGTATAACCAGCTACCGTCAGGATCGACTTCAAACACTTGATCTTGATCGACAGCAGGAATGTTTGACCACACATCTTCTGTCATGAGTGCTTCACTGCTTTCACCATCACTGTTGACAAGAAAGATATAATCAGCATCTAATTCAGCAAGTGCTTCTCGAGACAGCTCATTCCAATGCGCCTCCGCATCGGCTGGGATATTCGCAATGGCATTCGCAGGCTCTAAGTCTAAATCATCAAACAGTACCGTTCCACTTGCCACACTTGGTGCAACAATAAAGTACGTCCCGTTTGTTAGCCATAGTGCGGCGACTTTGTCACTGCCTACCTCACTCATCAACTCTTCTCTCACTTCATTGACATGGGCTTCATATTCCTCAATCGTTTCATTGGCAGCTTGTTCCTCACCGAGTACTTCACCGACTTCTAACAGTGCCGCTCGCCAGTCATTTTCAGTGTCGCTGCTGAGAACATATGTCGGAGCAATTTGATCGTATTGATTGTACTCTCCGCCGCCAAGAGAGGCTGAATCTGGGACGATAATAAGGTCTGGATCTGCCTCAATGACAGACTCTAGCGGCAACTCAAAATCGATAAACGGAATATCTGTGAGCGATTCTTCTAGATACGCTTGATGACTGCTTCCATTCATAACCGACCATTGGACGACAGGGGTTTCACCTAATGTAAGTAATGGATCTTCTAAGTATGGGGCAATGATTCTCTCCGGTGAATCTGGAACGTTGACCTCGTTTCCTGCTCCATCTGTCAATGTTTGCGCTGATTCACTTGCATCAGAGTCTGCCGATCCGTTTCCGCAAGCGGACGTTAAAGCAACGGTCAACAAAATTCCGCTCATATATGGGTAAATTTTTTTCATAATTTCCTCCGTTTAATGAAATGTATTCTCAATCATAGTAAGTGATAATGATTATCACTGTCAATCTATATTTTGAAAATAGAGGAACCCGCTCATCAAAAACAGTAGAAATGAGCAAGTTTCCTCGCCTCACGGTCATCAAAAAAAGGCGGGGAAGGATGTTCACTCGTCCTTCCCCGCCTTTTTCAGCCCTTCTTATTCATCCTCATCTTCTTGATTTACAGCTTCTACATACTGCGCGACCGTCTCCGCCTCTTCGCCTTCGATAATACCTTCCGGCATCGTGCCCGGACCTTCCTCGATGGCGTTTAGTACATCACGATACGGATAAATCGTAATGTCTGGACCGACGTCCCCTTCCATGTTTTGACCATGACAACTTAGGCAATGTTCTTCATAAAGTTGCTGCCCAGCGTCCATATCAACCGTCGCTTCTTCTGATCCATCGTCGTCTCCACACGCAGCCAAAACGAGAAGACTTCCAACTAGAATCGAACTGATCTTTTTCATGTGTGCATCCTCCCCGTCAGTAAAAAGTAAGTATATGGGAGGAATACCCTATTTCATCATGAAGTAACCCTACATCCTAGAAAACAATCGTTTTATTATCATTCACCATAACACGGTCTTCCACATGCCACTTTAATGCGCGAATGAGCACGCTTCTTTCAACGATCCGACCGTTCTTTTTTAAGTCATCAACCCGTCTCGGTGGTTGACTCGTTTAATATCTTGTTCAATAATCGGACCTTCATCTAAATCATTCGTCACATAATGGGACGTTGCTCCAATGAGCTTCACCCCTCGTTCATAGGCACGATCATACGGTTTTGCGCCTACAAATGCAGGTAAAAATGAATGGTGGATGTTAATAATCCGCTGATCGTATTGCTCGACAAAATCGGGAGTGAGAATTTGCATGTAACGCGCGAGCACGACCACATCTATCTCATATTGTTTCAGGAAGTCCAATTGTTCTTTTTCGCTTTGTTCACGGTTGTCTCTAGATGCGGGAATATGCACGAAGGGAATACCAAATGACTCGACGAACACCCGAGCATCAGGATGATTACTAATTACTATAGGTATTTCAATGGGAAGATCTCCGTTATCCCACTCCAATAGAATTTCACGTAAACAATGAAGCTCTTTTGAAACAAAAATCGCCGCGCGTTTTAATTGTTGTACATCTGTTAACGTCCACTTCATCTGGAACGTCTGTCCAATCGCTTCAAGGTCTTTTTTTATGTTCGCTTTATGCGCCTGAAGATCTGCACATTCAAACTCGATGCGCATAAAGAATTTTCCTCCATGGGGATTCGTCGAATACTGATTGGATTCAATAATGTTCGCTTTATGATTTGCGAGTGTAGACGATACGGCTGATACAATACCAGGTTGGTCCTCACAACTGATCAACAAGCGACCGCGGTTTTTATAACTGTCTTGGAGCTGTTGTTGTTTACTCATGTAAGCACTTCCTTTATCTAATCGGTTCCTTGCTCCGTAAACCTTCGTTTACGAGCTGTAACATTTGTGACTTTTTATTTGTGTGACAAGCAATCAATGTTGGCCGACTCAGCATCTGAGAGACGTCACGACCGTCAAAATCAATGATCTCTCCTCCCGCTTCCTTTACCATTAACATGCCCGAGTATAGATCATATCCTTCAGAATCATAAAGAACAATGCCGTCCAGCTTTCCTTTTGCAAGCATGTTCCACACTAACGTTGGTGCCCACGTCCGAATCATTCGTTTGCAATACGTGTCAATGTGTTGGCGGAGTACAACGGCTTCTTTCGTTCGCTGTACATGATGCCCTTGAATCCATGCGACAGATAGTTGCCGCAACTCTTTTTCAGTACGTGATATTGTAAACCGTTCCTTGTTCACGTAAGACCCTTCGCCTTCAATCGCACAATACAATTGATCGACCATCGGTTCATAGATGACCGACAACACCGCTTTCTTTTTATGCATTAATGAAATGGATACGGAGAACAATGGCAAGTCTAACGCAAAGTTGTTCGTTCCATCAAGGGGATCAATGAGCCATAGCCATTCACTTTCGTGGCCGTTATCGCCAATTTCTTCACTTTGTATTTGATGAGTTGGAAACGTCCCCGTGATCTGTTGGAGAATGATTCGCTCACATTCAAAATCGACATTCGTAACGAGGTCGCCATCGTTCCCTTTTTCATGAACAAAAGAAGGTTGCAAAAATTGACGTTTCATATAGTTCCCTGCTTCCAGCGCAGCGGCTATTGCCACGGATTTAGCTTGATTGATCATTCCGATTCCCCTCACCATTCTTTTATCGTTGTTCCCCAACGCTCGTTTAATACGTGGACAAATGCCTGCTTGTTACGACTCGTGGACGATATTTTAGAAGAAACGAACGAGAACATTCGCTGCATTTTCACGGCATCAAGCGGGATAACAACGATCGTCCCTCGTTCAACGTCTTGTTGAATGACGTGCTTCGATAAAATGGATAACCCTAAATTCCTCATGACTGCCTCTTTAACGCCCTGGTTACTTCCGATTGTCGTCACCGATTTAGGTTGGATGTGATGCTTAAATAAAAACTCATCAAAATAGTTACGCGTCCCAGACCCTCGTTCCCTCATCACCCATGCTTGTCCGTAAAGGTCTTGTATATCAATGGTAGAACGCGCCAACAATGGATGATGACGACTTGCAGCAATTCTAAGTTCATCCTCCATGAAAGGCTGTACCCACACATCTTTATGCTCGGTTTTTCCTTCAATAAACCCGAATTCAACATCTAAATTTGCAACCTTCTGTACGATTTCTTCCGTATTAGCAATTGTGACTTCCACTTCAAGATTCGGAAAGTCAGTGTATACATCGTGCAACATCTTCGGTACAAGGTATTCTCCAATCGAAAAGCTAGCTCCAATATGAAGCTTTCCTTGCACATGATTATGTAGTGTATCAATTTCTGTGTGGATTTGCTCGTACAAAGCTAAGATTTGCTTTGCCCTTACGTATAACCGCTCACCCGTCGGTGTGAGCTTCACCGATTTTGACGATCGAATGAGAAGGGTCGTCCCGTACGTTTCCTCAAGCTTTTTTAGTGCAATGCTCACATTTGGTTGTGAAATCAACAACTTTTCAGCCGCTTTCGTAAAATGTTGCTCGTCAACAACAGTAACAAAAATCTTGAGTCGTTCATCGACCACCTACAACGCTCCATTCATTAAGAATTGTAATGCTAAGCATTATAATTATGTATTTCATTTATCATCAATCTTTATGTACAGTAATGATGAGAGGAGCGAAACTAGTGCACTACATAAAAGGAATTCTACTCACATTCGCACTTACATTGATCGCAATGCTCCTTAGTCAATGGGGGTTACTGTCCATTATCGGACCGCTCGTTTTAGCTTTATTCATCGGGATGTTATACCGCTCAATCTTCGGTTTGCAAAACGAGTGTCAGTCTGGCGTAACACTTAGCACAAAGATGCTGCTTAAAATCGGCATCGTATTCCTTGGGTTCCGTCTTCATTTTGGCGACATTCTCTCCCTCGGAACTGAAACTTTGCAGTTTGCAATTTTAGCGACTATCGTCGGATTTTTCGCCGTCATCGTCCTTGTTATGATCACAAACACTGATCGCTCATCAGGCGTTCTTGTTGCATCAGGAACTGCTATTTGCGGGGCAGCGGCCATTGGGGCCGTGAGCACGCAAATAGCAGTTCGCCAAACCGAAGTCGCCACAGCTGTGGCCATTATTTCAATGACCGGCACACTGTTTACGCTATTGCTCATCGTAAGTTACCCGTTTTTAAGTATGACAGACAGCCAATACGGCATGCTTGCTGGCGGTGTCTTACATGAAATTGCCCACGTTGCAGCGGCTGGAGCAAGAGGGACTTCAGAAGCACTCGATCATGCACTCGTTGTTAAATTGACCCGTGTACTATTGCTCATCCCTTTGCTACTCATCCTCGCCTTTGTTTTTCGGAAGTCAAACAGAAATAGCCAACCCATTGGCAAGTTCCCGATACCTTGGTTTGTATTCGGCTTTCTATGCACAAGTGCCATTCATACGACAGGAATTTTTCCGACAGCAATGTCTGAGATTTTCGTGCAAATCGCGTACGTATTGATCGGTATGGCGATGGCGGGTTTTGGTCTACAAGTGAGCATCGGTTCATTAAAACACGGCAAGCGCTTATTCTTGATTTGCATCCTTGCTTCGTTCGTCTTGTTCGTATTTGGGTATGTTTATGTCACAATCTTACTATAAGTGTTTCGTACAATTATAAATTGAACACGTCCAACGGTCATCTGTCTTCGTTACATAGCTTACCGACGTATTATCTAAAGGTAACCGATCACTCGTTTCTGTCATACTCTCAATCAAAAGTCTGAGCAATGTTCCGTGAGCGACGATCAACACACGCTCACTAGGATGATTGTTTACAATATCAGCGATCGCGAGCAACCCACGTCGCAGCCGCTTCAGCAGATTCCATTTGTAAGTCTTTGTCTCGCCAGTTTGTTCCCCACCGCTCAATTCGTTCAGCTTCCGTCGTTCCTTCGATCAAACCTCCGCCGATTTCGCGTAAACGCTCGTCGGTGTGAATCGGGCGAGGCAAATGATCGCCACTCGCAATGTCTGCGGTTTGATAAGCGCGCCTTAGATCACTGGCGTACACGTGGTCCCATTGTTCATCACGAAGCCGTTCTCTTAGGCGTTCAGCTGTAACGATCCCTTCTTCATCCAAAGGAATATCAGAACTTCCTTGTGCCCGTCCTGTATGATTCCAAGCGGTCCGACCGTGTCGAATAAATCCAATTGTCGTCACACTTCCCACTCCCTTTAGTCATTTTCCCTTAGTTTAACATACAGAGGCCGAACGAAAGGGCGCTATCCAAAGATAGCGCCCTTTCGCATTTAATAATGTTTCGTGTTCCAATCAAACCCAATTCGGGGATCATTCCAAGCAATGCGCTTTTCATCGGGTTCGTCTCTTCGATACGCGTGCGTCGTTAAATAGATAATTGAGAGCGGCGTGTTGCCAAGCACTCGGTATCCGTGGGCAACAAAGCGAGGTATGAGCAGCACAATTGGATTGGACTCCCCCATATAATACACATCGGTTTCTTTGTACGTCGGTGAAGACCGACGTGTGTCATACAAAACCACTTGTGCGTTTCCAGCTGGGAAGAACCATACATCATCTTGTTTTTCATGATAATGAAAGGCTTTAATAACGCCTGGATAACTCATCGACAAAGACATCTGACCAAATTGCGTGAGTATCGATTCGTCTTCACGGACAAGTTCAGCAAAATAGCCGCGATCATCGTGATGCTTTATGAGCTGTTTTACTTTGACACCTTCGATCAAAGGAACCTCTCCTTTCACGTTCATCACTCATCTTATTCAACTGGACCTTAATTCATGACCACGCCTAACCGCTTTATAAAAGCACACCAAAAAACCATCAGCTCCACACGGGGCTGATGGTTCTCACGTTTATTTCATAGCAATGTACCCCAGATCAACAAAAGCCCTACCTGCTCTTTTGCCTTTACGGCTCCAATGGCCGCCCCTTAAAGATCTGGATGAAATGGTTGAATGGTCGTTATCTTATGTTACGTCAACTTGCTTATTTAAGCTCAATATGAGCACAAGCCTCGCTTCCATTCTCTTCTCGTGAAATTCACATGGGAAGGGTAAAGTCGAGGGATCTGCGTGAGTAGCTAGCAACTACACAACGTCCAGCTTACCATATTGAGGAGAAAAGTCAAGCGACTACAATGAGCGGACGAGTCCTCCATCGACGAGTAACGACTGCCCGGTCACATACGTATTCGCTCCCGATGCGAGGAACACAACTGTTTTTGCAAACTCTTCTGGTTCTCCATAGCGACCTGCCGGAATCTTTTTCTCAGACTCTCTTTTAATGTCTTCAGGCTGTTTGTCTTGTTTGTTCGCCGCAATAGCGTCAAGCTCTGCCACCCGGTCGGTTGCAATACGTCCAGGTCCTACTGTATTGACAAGAATGTCTTCCCCAGCAAGTTCTGTAGCAAGGCTTTTCGTCAAGCCGAGCACCCCTGCGCGAAACGTATTGGAGAGAACCATTCCATCAAGCGCCTGTTTAATCGAAGACGATGTAATGTTTACGATTCGGCCAAACTGTTGTTTTTTCATGTAAGGTAATACCGCTTGCGTCGTCCGTACATAACTAAGTAAATTCAATTCGTAGGCTTGCTGCCAATCTTCAGCCGTCATATCTTCAAACAAACCTGCTCTTGGGCCCCCGCTATTGTTAATGAGGATGTCGACACCGCCAAGTTTTTCAACGGTTTCATTCACAAGCGATTGTAAATCCTTTTCTTTCGTAATGTCACTAGAGGAAAAATAAACGTTCTCGTTCCCCGTTTCTTGTTTGATCGTATTTGCTGTGTCTTCTAGAGCACTTGCGTCTCGGCTCGTAATGACGACGTGGCTGCCTTCGTGCGCAAAAGCCGTCGCAATCGCACGACCTAGTCCCTTACTTGCAGCGAGAACGAGCACTCTCTTATTTTCTAATGATAGGTTCATGGAAACACATCCTTTTTTAGTCTGCTGTTTTAACAGGGTTGGTGAGTGGTAAAAAGCCATCAATCTCACACCCGACAATGTCTGCCTCTCGGAGGTGCACAGCACCAGGTGTTCCCGTCGAGATAATATCCCCAGGGTTGAGTGTCATCACTTTAGAATGAAAGGATACGAGCATTTCTGGCGAGAATGTCATGTTTGCAATCGTATTTTTTCGATGAAGCTCACCATTGTGCATCGTACGCACTTCGAGACTGTGAAGATCTTCTACCTCATCACGGGTGAGCAAGACCGGACCGAAGCTGAAAAACGTATCAAAACTTTTGGCGCGTGTGAGATACCTCGGATTCTTCTCTAAAATATCTTCCGCCGTCATGTCAATAATCGTCGTATAGCCGGCTATCACATCGAATGCCTCATGTTCCTCAACGTCCTTACACGTTTTCCCAATAATAATACCTAGCTCTGCTTCGCCGGTCGTGCGCTCGGATTGCGGTGGCAACCGTATCGTCTCTCCCGGACCGATAATCGTCGTTACAGGTTTCATAAAGCTTGCCGGTTCTGTATTGGGGGACACTTCGTTTAAATCAGCGGCATGATCGACATAATTTAGGCCGATCCCCCATATTTTCTCAGGGTTTCGGTAAAGAGGTCCCAAAGTGACGTCACAAAGAGGCAAAACTCCAGGTATTTCAGTGGCGATGTGTTGCTTGTTCGCTACCCACCTGGCAAGATCCGAGAGTTGGTCGTTTTCAATCAGCGGTTTCATCTTCACTTCAAAGTCTAACCGATCATGATCGTTAATGCATTCAATCGGCACAATCACATCGTCAAGTAAAATTCCTGCTTTTTCTTGATCATTTGCAATAACCGTCACTAGCTTCATAAAAACTCCCCATTTCTAATAGAGTGATGGCACGCGATTCGTTAAATTTGGCACGGCTTTTCGGAACTGTTGTACTTCTGAAAAATCAAGGTCGGCAACGACCGTCTCCTCATCAACGGGTGACGCACGGACAATCAAGTTCCCCCACGGAGAGTAGACTAATGAATTTCCAGAGTAATCTACGTCGTTGTGTGAGCCAACAGCATCACACGCGACAATATAGCATTGATTTTCGATTGCTCTCGCTTTTAACAACGTATCCCAATGGTCTCTTCTTGCCGCTGGCCACTCTCCAACGACAAAAATCACTTCCGCTCCTTGCAATGCTAACGATCGGAACAGTTCAGGAAAACGTAAATCATAACAAATCAATACGCCAGCTCGGGAAGACGATACAGGGAAGACCGTTGGTTTCTCTTGGCCACGTACGAGATAGTCAGGCTCATTTAACATCGGCACGAGATGGATTTTGTCATACCGATGAACGCACGTACCGGTATGATCATAAACAAGACTACGGTTCACGATGCCGTCCGCTGTTTTCACAGCCATGCTGCCGGCAACGATCATCACGTTATGCGTCTTCGCTTGCTCCATCAGAAACGACTCCGTCACCCCTCCTTCTTGTTCGGCAATGTCTTCAAGCTGCTCGAGTGCGTACCCGGTCGTCCACATCTCAGGTAAAACAACGACGTCAGGTGCATATTTTTTCACTTCTTCACGCATCCACTCTTCGACCCGTTGTCGATTTTGAACAGGGCTTCCTGCGATTACACGCATTTGATATTGTAAGACTTTCATTTGGATCGTCCTTTTTAAAATAGATTTAATGCTTGAATTCTTGACATCGCTTCTTTAATCTTCGTTTCGTCGTTCACAAGACCGATACGCACGTACCCGCGTCCGTGTTCCCCAAAGCCATTGCCAGGCGCAACGGCGACGTGAGCTTCATGGAGAAGCTGTGTAGCAAATTCAGTTTCACTCATCCCATTTGGCACTTTAAACCATGCGAAAAATGAGCCTTTCGGTGCCTGTTGTGCCCATCCAATCCGTTTCGCTTCTTGAACGAGTACATTTCTTCTCTTCTCATACATCTGTTGAAGCTCTGTTACTCCTGCTTGCGACGATGTTAAAGCGGTCGTCGCCGCTCGTTGCACAGCTCCAAATAGGCTTACATATTGATGATCTTGA
Organism: Geomicrobium sp. JCM 19039; assembly: GCF_000698145.1. Lineage (GTDB taxonomy): Bacteria > Bacillota > Bacilli > Bacillales > Marinococcaceae > Geomicrobium_A. The sequence continues at coordinate 224,466 of NZ_BAXB01000002.1, read as the reverse complement.
AGCACATTTAAATGCTTAATGACCGAGCGATTCCCGACCGCAAAGCCGACACGCCACCCTGCCATATTGTACGTCTTAGAAAGTGTATAAATCTCAATGCCATTTTCTTTAGCCCCTTTTGTTTGCATAAAACTTGGATGTTTCACGCCATCGAAGCTAATGGCTCCGTAAGCAAAGTCATGGACTGTACAGATGTCATGGTCATTAGCAAATCGGACCGTTTCCTCAAAAAACGCAGAAGACGCCACCGCCCTGTCGGGTTGTTCGGGTAGTTGAGGAATAGCAGCTTTGCTTCATCGCGCACCCGAGCTGGAATGTCTTCATACTGAGGAAGGAACCGTGTTCATGGCGCAGTGGCATCATGTGCATGTTCGCTTCTTGCATCGCAACCCCTGACCAATAGTCAGGGTACCCAGGATCGGGGACGAGGGCAACATCTCCGCGGTTCAATAAACATTGACTCACTTCAACGAGGCCGCCTTTGCCTCCAAAAAGAATGCACACTTCTTCATTTGGATCGAGGTCCACATCATATTGATCTTTGTAAAATTCGGCAACCGCTTCTTTAAAAAACGAGAAGCCTTGAAACGGTGAATACCGATGAAATTGCGGGTCTGCTGCCGCTTCTTGTAAAGACTTGATAATGTGGTCTGGTGTCGGTTGGTCCGGGCTACCTTGGGCAAGGTTTATAATATCTGCCCCTTGTGACTTTAATGCCACAATGGATTTTTCCAATTTCGAAAAATACTGTTCGGGCAAACGACGAATCATAGTTGAAGCAGCGTATTGTTTCACCTTTTGTTCAGCACCTTCCGTTTTAGTTCTTTTCAGTCTAACATGTGTTCATAGATATGTATTTCTAATTTTCTTTTTCTTCGATATACTAAATAATAGAGAAAGGAGGGCAATATGATGAAAATTCTAGTCGTCGGCGCCGGTGCCGTCGGGGGTTACTTCGGAGCAAGGCTTCATGAAGCGGGACAACAAGTCACATTCCTCGTTCGATCGAAGCGACGTGTTCAACTCCAAAAAAATGGACTCATCGTAAAAAGCAGAAATGGTGATTTGAACATCTTCGACCCTCATCTTATCACAACAGCAGATGTCGGAGCTTTTGATGTGGTTCTTATGAGCACAAAATCGTATCACCTCCACGAGGCAATCGAAGATGTGTTGCCGTTTGTCCATTCAGAGACCATCGTCATTCCTTTGCTTAATGGCATTCAACATCTCGATGTGCTCGATTCTGCTTTTTCCAAAACACAAGTGTATGGAGGGGTTGCCTTTATTGAATCGACCTTATCCGAAGATGGGCACATCCTTCACCAAGGGGCGAATGCCTCGATGATGTATGGTCGAAGAACACATTCTGCTCCGCCCTCTGCCACTAAGGTTGAAAAAGCACTTTCTTCTGTTTCTGATATTAAGACTCGAGATACCATTGAAAGTGACATGTGGCAAAAATATATGCTCATCACGATTCTTTCCGGAGCAACGACCCTTTTTCATACCGACGTCGGCACAATTCGAACCTCTACAAGTGCAGGGTCATTTATCGATCGCTACATAAATGAGGTTGCTCGATTAATTGAACAGATTGCACCAGAAATGGATGCAGAGCGTTTGCAACAAAAAGCGAAGCGACAATGGCAAAACCTTGACGCTTCTTTTAAAGCTTCGATGCAAAAAGATAAAGAAAAAGGACAAGCAGTCGAGTATGAGCATATTCAAGGGTACCTGTTGGAAAAAGCGAAAGCGTATCATTTGGACGCGCCTGCATTACAAGTCGTGTATGCCAATCTTGAACTTTACGAACAAATACGAAAGGGTGATTTTCAATGACACAAGCGATTCAACAATACCGACAAGATGTACGAACTGAAGAGACATGGGATTTAACGAATCTTTTTGCGTCAGACAAGTCGTGGGAGAAAGCTTATGAAGAACTCGAAATGATTCTTCCGCGGTTAAAGCCTTATCAAGGAACGCTACATGAAAGTGCCAAACAGCTGCTGGACTGCTTGAAAACGTACGAAAACATGATGCAAATGCTCATTCCCGTCGCCACTTACGCGATGCTTAAAGTGGCCGCAGATGGAAGTGATGCGAACAATCAAAGCCGGCAAGGGAAAGTAAGTCAACTTCAAGCATCCTTTAGCCGAGCAAGTGCTTTTATCAATTCAGAAATCGTTAAAATAGATGATGAGACGTTGCACCAATTTTTTAAAGATAATGACGAGCTACACAAGTATGAAGTACAAATTCAAAAAATCCGAAAAAACAAAGATTACATGCTCTCTGATGAGACTGAGGAAGTGCTTGCTGCTTTAAATGAATCACTACGTGCTCCGTTTTCAATCTACAAACAGGGCAAGGCAGCCGACCTTTCATTCGCTGACTTTCAAGATGACAATGGAAATACTCACCCGCTTACCTTTGCTCTTTTTGAAGATAAATACGAGTTCTCAAAAGACGCGAGTATCCGAAGAAATGCCTACAAAACCTTTATTGATGGGCTGAGCAACTACCAGCATACGTTTGCCGGAACATACGCCGCAGAAGTAACGCGACAAGTGAACGTGTCTCGTTTGCGAGGATACCCTTCTGTCACTGACATGCTCCTTCATGAACAAGATGTGGAGCCGGCGATGTACCATCGACAAATTGATACGATTTACAACGAATTAAGTCCATACATGCAACGATATGCGACGTTAAAGAAAAATGTACTCGGGCTCGATGAGCTCACATTCGCTGATCTAAAAGCACCGCTTGACCCAGACTATGATCCAGACATTAGCTTCGAAGAAGCGTTCTCCTTAATTAAAGATTCACTAAAAGTCATGGGTGAAGACTACAACAAGATGATTGACCGAGCGTATGAAGAGCGATGGGTTGACCGAGCGGAGAATGTCGGAAAACAAAACGGAGCATTTTGCGCAAGCCCTTATGGTGCGCATCCTTATATTCTCATGACGTGGACAAACATGATGCGCGGCACGTTTATCCTCACCCATGAACTGGGGCACGCTGGCCACTTTTATACAGCGCATCAACATCAGAAGCTTGGTGGCGCCAGACCGTCAACGTACATGATCGAAGCGCCTTCAACGATGAATGAAATGCTTCTCGGTGACCACCTTTTAAAAACCGCGGATAGCAAAGAGATGAAACGGTGGGTGGTCCTCTCATTATTAGGTACGTATTATCATAACTTTGTGACCCACTTACTTGAAGCCCATTTCCAACGGGAAGTCTATCAAGCTGCAGAAGAAGGAACGATTCTAACAGCAGACAAATTAAATGAACTTAAACTTGCGACACTTCAAGGATTTTGGGGGGACACGGTTACTTTTGATAAAGGTGCCGCACTCACATGGATGCGCCAGCCTCACTATTACATGGCTTATACCCTTACACGTATTCGGCAGGTCTCACCGCATCCACCTATGCATCGAGAAGAATTATTGAAGAAGGAGCCCCAGCAGTCGAGCGTTGGTTAGACATGCTACGAGCTGGGGGATCGAAATCTCCGCTTGAGCTCCTCAGTATTGCAGGGGTTGATCTTTCTACCGCAGAGCCGATTTCTGAAGCCGTCAATTATGTCGGTTCGCTCGTGCAGCAGTTAGAAGAAAGTTACGCATAACCATCGTTTCAATTAGAGCCGTTATTCTAGACGACGGCTCTTTTCTATGCCAAGATGTTCGTTCTTCACCTTCCCATGCTCGGACGACCGTTGTTATATTGTTACGAATAGCCGTGTGGAAATTTATATGTTGTACTTTACATTTTTCACGTAATGCAAATTATACAATCCTTCACGCTTACTTTTGCATCGAGCTGAGCGAGCAATACTAGCGAAACTTTCGACATCCACTTATACGAAGAAGTTTGCGTTTGCATTTGCCCCCCTACCGAGGTTGGAGATTTTCAGAATATTGGTGATCTACATCGTATGAACTTTAGATTTTCCTGAAGTTGGCTGTGGTTTGTTGCTCTCCACTACAGCTGGATGGTTGGACTCCAGAGCACAAAGGTGACATGGTTCCCTTTTCTGTCTACTCGCTAGGGTGTATAGAAAGCAGTCGAAGTGTCACATATATTTATTTCCGTGACCCTTCGGGTTTGAGGGCTGAATTGTCACATAAAAAAGCGGGAGGTCGCAACATACATTGCGCCAAGTGATGACCATCGGTCACTTCTCTTTACCCTTGGGCAAAAGCTTTCCGCTTTGCCCGTAACACATACAGAGACGAACAACGATCGGCAACGAGCGATGTCGATCATATCAGTGAAATTGTTTAGTTCAATTTATATAGTTCGTTTTTCACGATTTTCTGCACCGACGGTAGCGGTCATAAGTTCTTCGTGATAACAGCCGTCCATAACCGGAACATGACGCTAGGTGGAACGGGGACATCAATGCGCACCTCGTGACGGCAAACAAAAATTCGATATACCCCAATCAGTATACTGCTTTTTGTTTGACCTCTCCTTTTTTCCGTGTATATTTTCCACTCTTTCATTGCAATCGCTTTTTTTGCACTGCTTGGTCATCTGCTTTACAATCAGGAATAGAAAAGGGTGTGAAATAATGGCAAAAATCTATGTACTCCATGAAAATGATGAATGGACTGCTCCACTAAAAACCGCCCTTGAAACGCTTGGTGCAGAATTTGAATTGTGGCACTTGCATGAAGGGTCGGTCAACTTAATGGAAGCCCCGCCTGAAGGTGTATTTTACAACCGTATGAGCGCGTCTTCACATACACGGGGACACCGGTACGCTCCAGAATATACCGCTGCGGTCCTTCGTTGGTTAGAAAGCTACAATCGCACCGTTTTCAACGGTACAGAAGCGTTACAGCTAGAATTAAGTAAGGCGGCTCAATACACGAGCTTGGTTTCACACGGCATTCGTGTGCCAGAGACGATTGCAGCTAGCGGAAAACAAGCGATTCTCGATGCGAGCAAACAGATGGGCAGCGCCCCTTTTATTACGAAGCATAACCGAGCAGGTAAAGGACTCGGCGTTCACCTTTTCCAAGACACAGCTGGGTTAGAACGCTACTTACAGACAGATTTTGAACCCTCCATTGATGGGATTACGCTTTTGCAAACATACATTAACAACCCCGACTCTGTGATTACACGGTGCGAATTCGTAAACGGGAAGTTTCTGTATGCAGTGAACGTGGACACGTCTGATGGCTTTGAACTTTGCCCAGCAGATGTGTGCCAGATCGATGATGCTTTTTGCCCGACAACCGATCAGCCTCGGGATCGGGATAAATTTTCAATCATTCCGAACTTCCAACACGAAATCATTAAAAAATATGAGGAATTTTTGCAAACACATCGCATATCTTTTGCAGGGATTGAATTTATTCGTGATGAGTTCGGCACACTGTACACATACGACGTCAACACAAACACAAACTATAACAAAGACGCTGAAGAAAAGGTCGGCATCTACGGGATGAAGCATGTCGCTGACCAACTCGTAGCCGCTTTAGCGTCAGCATTGCATCAAAACGCATGAACGCCAAAAGAGCGTTCCCTAAATTCATGAAAAGCAGGTGATTGTTCATGGCAACTTCGTACACGTCGAGAGAAGACGTACCTGAACAAGAAAAATGGGATCTAACCGATCTATATGAAAACGAAGAGGCTTGGCAAAAAGATGTGGACACGTGCAAACAGCTTGCAGATGAATTGGCTCAATTCGAAGATAACATTACAGATGCCTCTTCCCTTCTCGCTTATTTGAAAAAACAAGAGCACCTTTCACTTATTGCCCGTAAAGTTTTTGCGTATAGTATGTTTTTATCTGACATTGATACTCGTGATACAAATGCGCAAAGATTAAGTGGCAAAGCAGCACAGCTCAGCGTGAAAATGAGTGAAGCAAGCGCCTTTTTTATGCCGTTTCTGCTCAGCTTGTCCAAAGATACGTTAACGTCTTACATCAACGAAGAAAAAGAGTTGCAGTACTTTGAAGATGAGTTATGGAAATCATTTCGCTATAAACCACACGTTCTTTCAAAAGAGCAAGAAGAGCTGCTTTCTCAACTGAGCGAAACGATTGGAGCTCCAAGCAATACGTACAATATGTATAATAACGCCGACATCCAGTTCGGCATGGTTCACAATGAAGAGGGCGAAGAAGTTCAGCTTACTAGAGGCATGTACTCAAAAATGCTTGAAGACGAAGACCGAGACGTTCGAAAAGCAGCGTACAAAGCATACTACAAGCCGTATTTACAGATGAACAATACGATTGCGACGAACTATGCATCCGAAGTGAAAACGAATGCCAGTCTCGCAAAGATCCGCAACTACAACTCAGCCTTGGATGAAGCGTTGTTTAGCGACAACATTCCGAGTGAAGTATATGAGAATCTTCTTCAAGCCGCAAAAGACAATAGCCAACCACTACACGATTATGCGAAGCTTCGCAAAGAGCGTCTAGCGGTTCAAGAACTTCGTCAGTATGACTTGAGTGCACCGATTGTCGCCGGTGTTAAAGAAGACATCCCTTATGATGAGGCATACGAGACGATGATTCAGGCGCTTATGCCCCTTGGTGATGATTATATCGAACAGTTACGTGCATTTAAAGACAAGCGCAATATCGATGTTCGAGAGACGAAAGGAAAGAAGTCTGGAGCCTACAACATGGGCGTTTACGGTGTTCACCCGTTCGTTCTCTTAAATCACAATGATGACTTAAACAGCTTGTTCACACTCGTACATGAGATGGGTCATGCGCTCCATAGCCACTATTCAAGCAAAATGCAGCCGCAAATCTCAGCGTCGTACAAAATCTTTGTCGCTGAAGTCGCCTCTACAGTGAATGAAGTGTTGCTCATCCAGCACCTACTAAAAGAAACGACCGATCAAAAAAAACGCGCCTACTTGCTTAACCATTTTATTGAACAATTTCGAGGCACGTTCTTTACACAAGTCATGTTTGCCGATTTCGAAAAACAAACGCACGAACGTGCCGAAGCCGAAGAACCGCTCGATGCGTCCTCCCTTAATGAACTGTATGAAGGTTTATTCCGGACGTACTTCGGTGATGAGATCGTGTTTGATGATGAAGTAAAATACGGATGGTCACGCATCCCCCATTTTTACCGCGCATTTTACGTTTACCAATACGCAACGGGCTTTGTTTCAGCCATTGACATTGCGATGAGAATTCTTGATGGCGACGAAGAAACATTGAAGAATTACCATACGTTCTTACAAAGTGGCAGTGTGAAAGATCCTCTTGACTTGCTCCTTGATACCGGAGTGGACTTAACATCCGATGTGCCGATTAAAAACGCGTTGAACATGTTTAAAAACACTGTTGATGAACTTCGGAAATTAGACGTGTAGAATCTAACCAAATAAAAAGAGAGGCACAGAGCGAAAGCCCCGTGCCTCTCTTTTTATTTCATCATTAATCTGCCACACCGAGGGCAATTTTTGCGTAACGTGACATCTTGTCCTTCGTCCAAGGCGGATTCCAAACAATGCTCACTTCCACTTCGCCAATTTCCTTGTTTTCACTTAAATCAGCGAGGGCATTTCTCACTTCTGATTGAATCATCCCTGCAAGTGGACAACCCATCGATGTGAGTGTCATAATAACGGTCGTATTCATGTTCTCATCAAGATCAATGTCATAGACGAGACCGAGATTAACAATATCAACACCAAGCTCTGGGTCAATCACATTTTCCAGTTCGGCAAGAACTCGTTCTCTCGTTTCTTCTAATAGCTTTTCATCAGCCATGATTTCACCTCAACAATCATTGTTCGAGAAGGAATTCAACTCCTTCACTTTCCTCCATCATACTGGAACTTTGGATTGATCTCAATCGCTTTGCTTAAAGGAGTTGTATTATGCAGTTACAAACCGCTTTTTTTGAGCGAGATACGCTAATTGTAGCCCGTGAATTAATCGGTAAACATTTCGTTCATCACACAGAAGAAGGCGAGGTCCTCAAAGGCCGCATTGTAGAAACTGAAGCCTATATCGGCCTGATGACCGAGCAAGCCACACATTTGGCGGCAAGATCACGAACAAAAACAAAACGATGTTTGGAAATGCCGGCGTTCTTTACGTGTACATTAATTACGGCATTCACCATTGCATAAATGTCGTGACGAAAGGTGCGGGTTATCCAGAAGGCGTTCTCATACGTGCTGTAGAGCCTTTAGAGGGGCTCCAGCATATGAGTCACAGACGCTTTCAGAAACCACTCCACGAATTAAAGGAACGAGAAGTGTTCCAGTTAACGAACGGACCCGGTAAACTCGGACAAGCCTTCCACATTCAAAAACATAAACATAACGCCCACCCTTTAAACAGTGAGACGTTATACCTTGAGGAAGGATCGGGTTGCGGTGACATCGCCACTTCGCCACGAATCGGCATACCAAACAGTCAAGAAGCGAAAATGTATCCGTGGCGTTTCTTTGAAAAAGACAACCCGTACGTATCCAAATCTCCTAAACGTTAAACCGTTTAACGAATGTTTCTAACCGATCGGCCGCTTCTTTTAGATTGTCCATACTGTAGGCGTACGATATGCGAATGAACCCTTCGCCATACGTTGAAAAAGCGGTTCCGGGAACTGCAGCCAACTGTGCTTCATTTAACAAGCGATCGGCAAACTCAAAAGAACTAAGCCCTGTTTTTTCAATGGAAACAAACAAGTAAAACGCGCCGCTTGGACTTGCAAACGGCAAGTTCATGGCTTCCAGCCTTTCCATCATATAATCTCGCCGCTTTTGATACGCTTCGCGCATCACTTGAGGATCGTCTTGTCCATGTTCTAACGCTTGAAGCGCTGCATACTGAGAAACGGAAGACGCACAAGACACGTTATACTGATGAACTTTTAACACCTGTTTCATTAATGATGCGGGTCCGAATAAAAAGCCAATTCGCCAGCCTGTCATACTGTGAGATTTTGATACGCCATTGACGACAAATGTTCGCTCTTTCATCTTCGGTATTGATGCGATGGACACATGGTTCCCTCATATACAAGCTCGCTGTATATTTCATCACTAATAACAAAAATTTGTTGATTTACGAGCACATCGACAATCGCTTGAAGTTCTTGCTCGTTCAGCGTGACACCCGTCGGGTTGGATGGGTAAGATAAGATCACAGCTTTCGTATTCGATGTGATCTTTCGTTGTAGTGCCTCAGCCGTTAATTTAAATTGTGTTTCCCTTGTATCGACCCACACCGGTTCAGCCCCTCTCATACGAATCAATGACTCGTACGCCGGATAGGCCGGCGCTGGGACAATTACTTCATCACCTTCATTAATGAGCGTGCGCATCACAAGATCCAACGCTTCGCTTGCCCCTACCGTCGTGATGACTTCCATTTGTGGGTCGTAATTGAGGTTGTAATTCGTATGCAAGAAGCGGGACGCAGCTTTTCTTAAAGGAAGGATCCCCGCATTTGGGGTATACGTCGTCTTGCCTTCTTTAATTGCTTGAATTGCCGCCTCTTTCACGTGATCAGGTGTTGGAAAATCCGGTTGCCCAAGTGTGAGTTGTACCGCATTAGGCACTTCACTCACCCGATTAAAAAATTGACGAATTCCAGATACTTCGATCGATTGAACATTGTCATTTACAAGTTTTTCCCATTCACTCATTCGCCTTCATCCTTTGCTATAGCCATTTTTCTATTTTCACATACTTTTCTTTTCTAGAGAAGTGATAGAAATGTAGAGGTTTTTTCTGTACAATAGTGACACGAGGTGATCAATCATGGCAAGACCTGATGAACGAGTATTGTTTCATGTAGACGGATATCAGTTCAAAAAAGCGAAACAAGACGGACATGTGTTTATTACGACCCCCGAAGGGGTGAATGTTACAGTGCACGTAACTGTCCTTAAGTCCTTTTTGTCGTCTGTAGAGTCAGACGTGGACTTATCACAACAATTCGGATTACGTTAATTCGGATTGTTTTTATTTCAACGATGAAGTAATTTCATGTTAATGAAAGGAGAGATTTGGGTAAGATACTGTATACCGTCTAACATTCAAATGCGCAATGTTAGAAATTTGGAAGGAGGAAGGTAAAGGTATAGGGAATTAAACCTTTACTGTGAATATGTCTAAACATTATACATATGAAACAAAACGCCCGGATATCGTATTTGCCATATCCGCGATTTTAGTAACGGCGTTCGTGCTTTGGGGGGCTCTTGGCACAGAGTCAATGGATGCGGCTGCCAACACCGCTATGGACTTTATGCTAGAGAACTTCGGTTGGTATTATATGATAATTACCGCATTTTTGTTGCTCTTTCCCTTTTCCTTGTCGTCAGTCCATTTGGTAAGATTCGACTCGGAAGTTCAGATGACCGACCCGAATATAATTACCCGACATGGATAGGTATGATCTTCGCAGCAGGTATTGGTGTTGGTTTTGTGTTTTGGGGTGTTGCTGAACCTGTCCTCTATTTCGACGATCCACCTGACAATGTTGTGCCCGGTACTGCTGAAGCTGCGACTGTCGGTTTAAGGTACGGTGTGTTTCATTGGTCACTACACGTTTGGGCCATTTTCGGACTCGTCGGACTCGTTCTCGCTTATGTACAGTTCCGAAAAAATCAACCTGCCTTAATTAGTTCGGCATTCACCTCATTAATGGGTGACAAAATTGCTGGTTGGCCAGCAAAAAGTATCAACATCTTCGCTGTCCTTGCAACGGCCATGGGTGTGGCAACAACATTTGGCTTGAGCGCGCTGCAAATGTCCGGTGGCTTATCGTATATTAGTAATATTGAGAATAACTTTCTCACTCAGTTTACGATTATCGGGATTGTGACGGTACTCTTTATGGTTTCTGCGGCTTCCGGTGTGAATCGGGGGATCAAGTATTTGAGTAATGTCAACCTTTGTTCTCGCCGCTGTGTTATTACTCTTTGTGATTATTGCTGGACCAACCATCTTTATTGCCAACAACTTTGTTGAAGTGCTAGGCGGTTATATTGCAAACATCATTCCAATGAGTTTGCAGATGACACCATACTCAGATTCCGATTGGCTCGGAAATAATACGATTTTCTTTTGGGCTTGGCACATGTCTTGGGCGCCATTTATCGGTTTGTTTATTGCAAGAATTTCACGGGGACGTACTGTACGTGAATTTATGATGGGCGTTCTTCTACTCCCTTCTCTCGTTGGTGTGATTTGGTTTACAGCGTTTGGTAGTACTGGACTTTTCCAAGAAATTGAGCAAAATACAGGCATCGCAAGTGTTGTCGCTGAGAATCCAGAAAACGCCCTCTTTGACATGCTTAGCGGTTTGCCAATTGCTTTTATTACGAGTATTCTCGCCTTTATTTTAATTGGTATTTTCTTCATTACCTCCGCCGACTCTGCTTCTTACGTACTCGGAGTTATGACGTCACAAGGCGGCTTAAAGCCAATGCTTTCAATCAAATTTATCTGGGGCGTACTCATTGCCGGTACGGCTAGTGTACTCTTGTTAACTGGTGGTTTGGAGGGTCTACAAACGGCAGCCATTGCATCAGCGCTCCCGTTTAGTTTCATTATGATCGCCATGATCATCTGCATGCTGATCATGATGGGTCGAGATTTGAAAGAGATTCGAAGAAATGAACAGATCGCTCGGACCGAACAACTAAAAGAAGACATTAAAGAAGAATTTTACGACGACTGGAAACAAGAAGTTTACGAAGAAATTAAAGAAGAAATCAAAGAAGATATGGAAGAAACAAAACGAGAAGAAACGAATGAAAACCCGCAAGACAGTGAGAAAAAGAACGATTAAAGAAACGGGATTGCCCCATCATTTGATGGAGCGATCCGTTTTTATATGAGACAGCGGCATGCACCATGCCTATGGCAGTTCAGTTTCGCTTCAAACCGACGATATCGATGGTGATTGATTTAGGAACAACGCCAAGCGCTTGTCCACTTATAAAAGACGTGTACAGTGCTCTGGAGTGCAAAGTAAACAGAGCGGAGGTCATTTCAACGGTGATGTTGGCTTTTTAGTCTATACAAGTTCAACGAAAGAAATTCACTGATCCCTATGTTCGAGATCGGCCTTTACAGGCAAACACGTACCTATTGTCTGTTGATGTTCCCCTCGTTTCACCTCGACAACTTCGTTGTCGATCGTTGCTCGTCACTACAAGGTTCGGGACCAAAACGGAAAGCGATTGTCGAAGTGTAAAGTGACGCGACTGATGATCACCACTTGGCGCAAGGAATGTCATGACCTGTCACTTATGTGACAATCCAACTCAAACCGGGCACTTTCGCCCCTCAGCAGTCACATATATCGCGATTTGTGACCATTGACTCCGTTTATGTGCGGATTCACGTTTAAAATCATAATTTTTCTTTCTCAAGTGTCACATTAATGAATATATGGGGCATTTAGACTTCTTTCCACACACCGTAGACAGTAGGCAGAAACGTAAACCGCATCGCCCTTATGCTCTGGCGTGCATAGAAAACACGGTGGGCGTCTTTTGACCACCGATGTTGCACTTGTAGTCTGGACTGCATAGAAAACACGGTGGGCGTCTTTTGACCAACGATGTTGCACTTGTAGTCTGGACTACATAGAAAACACGGTGGGCATCTTTTGGCCACCGATGTTGCCCTTGTGCTCTGGAGTGCAATCAACCGCTTGTACTGGAAAATAAAAACCGATATCTTACGTTCATTCCATTTAGAAGTGAAGCATCCATTAGAAAGTTCCAAACTTCAACACGTGCAGATTACTCAATGCTCGTTGCACTAGAAAAACGATCGAGCCAGCGAAAATCTCCATTTAACGATTGTACACTTACCTGTTCGTTCACAATTGTAATAAATTTTCCATCTCCAATATAGATGCCAACGATTGTTGGGTCATCAAAGAATATGAGGTTTCCGACTTGTAACTCCTCAATGTGAACGTCATCACCGAAATCTCTTAGCTCATCCCAGCTTGTTGGCAATTGAACGTCTTCCCCTTGCTCATAAATATGAACAATAAATGAAAGAGAAGTATCATTGAACGATTGACCAATGAGTCCCTCTGCTACTCGGGCTGCTCCATTTTCTTCGGTTTGGTGTGTATAGGTATTTGCACCAATAAACCGTGGTGGCCAGTAGTCACTCGTTGTAAGATCAATGACAGTGACTCCATTGGCGACAGTCGCCACAATCATTTGATTGTTCCCAATATAGATGGCGGGAATAATGCTTGAGCCTTGGAAAAATAACACATCGCCAGGTTGTGCATCTGCGTCACCTATTGGTGTGCCCTGCTCCATTTGCAATCTCCCAAAACGGGGCATATTGTAGTCCCACGCTTTTTTAAAGACATACTGAACAAGTCCTCCTGTATCAAACCCTTCATCTGGACTACTCCCACCAGCCAGGTAGTCTAAACCTACTTGCTGAAAGGCTTCATAGACGATATCATTTTCAAATGAAATCGTTAGATCATCAAAACGCTTCGCCCCAGTAAAATGGTCTCGCCAATATTGTGTCATATGAGAGATCGTTGTCTGCCCTTCTTCTCCGGTGGCATGAACGATGTAATCATCACCCAAATAGACCGCTGTATGAGAAATGTCAGACTGCCATGTCCCGGAGAAATATAAAACATCTCCAGGCTGAAGCTCATCGTCCAAGTCGATCGCTTCTATATCGGCTCCTTCAGGGATCATCGTCTCTCCTACTTCCCACTGCTTATAGCTAATTCGCGGCAAATAGATGTCCATCGCATCGCGAAAAAGCATTTGCACTAAAAACGAACAATCAAACGCATCCAATGTACTGCCCGTCATTAAATATGGTGTTCCTAAATACTTCATCGACTCTCGCACTACCGGATGGTCGGCGTTTTCGTACGTGGACGGATGAGCTTTCTCAAGTAGTTCACCGGTATAACGGACCGCACCTACATAACGCTCTTCATAATAGCGATTGTATTCCATGTGTCGCTCCTCAACACCAGACGAGGTTGCAATGACAAATTGGTCATTTTCAGCATAAATACCAACGATAAGCTCTTGCTCATCATTCTCAAAAAACACAAGGTCTCCAGGTTCAAGCTCGTCTCGTTGAACCGAGTCACCGGTTTCAAACAGTGCAGCTGTACGCATGGATAACCAACTACCCGTAATCTCTTTGAACACATAAAATACGAATGATCCAGAGTGAAACCCTTCATTCGGGTTTGTGCCAGAACGATTGTACGGAGTCCCAATCAGCTCTCTCGCCAATTCGACAATTTCATCATCTGTAGAAACTGGTGGTTCAGTGCTTTCAAAATGCCTTGCGCCAATATAGCGCTCACCCCAGTAACTGCTCGTCTCCATATTCCGCTCAGAAATGCCTTCACTCGTCACAATGACAAATCTTCCGTGACCAATATAAATTCCTGACATTAAGTACGAACCTTGAAAAAAGACGGCATCACCAGGCTCTGGCTCCGATACAGCCTCACCTTCAATCCATTGTTGGACAGCGGACCGCGGCAATGAAATTTGTTTTGATTCAGCGTACACATGTTGAACAAATTCCGATGTGATCCAATTCTGAACATTCTCCCCTAACAAAGCAATCGCTAGTGTCGCTGCTTCATCAGTTATATCATGATCAAACCGAACGGCTCCAGTGTATGCATTTTCCCAATATGCACTCGAATGTAAGTTTCGTAGAGAGATTCCCTCGCTCGTCACAATGACAAAGTTCCCCTCACCCAAATAGATACCAGACATCAAGCCTGTCCCCTGGAAAAAAACAACGTCACCAGCTTTTAAGGCCTGTTTCTCAACGGGCTCGCCAACCTGTTGTTGCTCATGGGCATACCTTGGTATGCTCTTTGACTTCGCTTCTTGGAAAACATACTGAACAAACTCTGATGTTAACCAGTCGCCTGAACTTTCCCCTATCATCTGCTCGGCTAGTGCTGCTGCAGCATCGGTTTCTTCTTCTGCTGTTGCTACTCCAGAGAAACTAGCCATCATCACTACAAGAATCATCCCTATTAATCGAATGATCAGCTTCCCCACCACCTTATTTAATAAATGAATTGCAAACTCTTATTATAGTTGAAGATTGCTAAAAATGACGATGGGCATAAGTTACTTTATATACACTTCACTCGCGGATACATTCAGATTGGGTCAATGAAAAAGCTACGAGAATCCACTCTCGCAGCTTTTTTGTCTAGTATGGATCTGATGATTGACCCATTTCACGTGATTTTTCTACACCTTCATCATGCTTTGCTTTTGTGCTTGCAATTTGCTTCTCGATACCTTTCTTTTAGTCGTTTGCCGTATTCTTGATCCGCTTCTGTACAGTTTTTAATCATCGATTCTTGAATGCGAGTGTCCGCATCTGCAAGCGCTCCAGATAAGTTCGTAATGAGCTCATCACGTTCCCAATCATTGAACCTTCGCCACGTCTCACCTGCTTGTCCAAAGTTATTCGGACGATCAATCGCTTCACGAACGAGCTTTCCGTGAATTTCGGGTTCATGAAACTTGCGACCCTCTCGATCTGCTTCTTGCAAGCTTCCAAGTAAGGAAGGCTCATAATTAATATGTGGGTTATGACTCTTCGGACTATCGACGTGATAGGCCATTTGCCCATCTCGTTGATTTGTAGCCACTCGTTTTTTCGGTGCATTGATTGGCAATTGCAAGTAGTTGGCACCAACACGATAACGCTGAGTGTCGGAATAACTAAACGTACGACCTTGCAACATCTTATCGTCAGAAAAATCCAGGCCATCGACGAGTACACCCGTTCCAAATGCTGCTTGTTCTACTTCTGCGAAATAATTTTGTGGGTTTTTATTGAGCGTCATTTTCCCAACTTTATACCACGGGAACTTGTCTTTGTACCATAGCTTCGTATCATCTAATGGGTCAAAGTCAAGTTCTTTATGTTCACCGTCTTCCATAATTTGTACGTAAAGTTCCCATTCTGGATAATCCCCATCTTCAATGGCCTTGTACAAATCTTCAGTTGCATGATTAAAGTTTTGACTTTGAATATCATCCGCTTCTGTTTGGGTCAAGTTTTTTATGCCTTGCAGCGGCTCCCAGTGATACTTCACAAGGACGGCTTTGCCTTCTGCATTGACCCACTTATACGTATTCACACCAGAACCTTGCATTTGCCGATAATTCGCAGGAATCCCCCACGGACTAAACAAAAACGTAATCATATGTGTGGATTCAGGACTCGAAGCAACAAAATCAAAAAACCGCTCCATATCTTGAACGTTTGTGACCGGATCAGGTTTAAATGCATGCACCATATCCGGGAATTTTAGTGCATCTCGAATAAAAAAGATTTTTAAATTATTTCCGACTAAATCCCAGTTCCCGTCTTCTGTATAAAACTTAACGGCAAAACCCCGAGGATCTCGCAACGTTTCCGGGGAGTGAGTACCGTGAATAACGGTTGAAAAGCGTACGAATACTGGCGTTTTCGCTTCTGTGTTTGTGAACACTTTCGCTCTCGTATATTTGGAAATATTGTCATCTCCTACTTTTCCATACGATTCAAAATATCCGTGCGCACCCGCACCTCGCCCGTGGACGACACGCTCCGCCACTCGCTCTCGATCAAAATGACTCATTTTCTCTAAGAAATCGTAGTTTTCAAGTGTCGAAGGTCCACGGTTTCCGACAGTTCGAATGTTCTGGTTGTCTTTGACCGGCTGACCTTGCCGATTTGTTAGTGTGTCGTCATTCTCATTTTCTGCTTTTCGTTCGTCATTTGCGTCCCCTGCGCCATCTGCATTCGTTCCAAATGCACGCCATTTCTTTTCATCATCCATGTTGCTTCGCTCCTTCGCCTAGATGTTCCGAATTCAGTTCTATCGTTACCTGATCGGGAAAATCTATGCATCAAAACGATCCGTTACTGGACCTGACCACACGGCTTTGTTCATATCAATGCGGTCATTACCGGTAAAGGGCACACCTTCATTTTCAAGCAGTTCTTTTTGTATGTCTGATCCCCCAAATACATGGTCTGCTGCTAGCGTGCCATCTCGACGCACGACCCGGTGAGCTGGAATACGAGCACCGTGAGGCGTTCTTTGCAGCGCCCAGCCAACCGCCCGAGCACCTCTCGGGTTTCCAAGCCACCGTGCAATGAGGCCGTACGTTGCAACAGAGCCTGGAGGGATTTGTTTTGTGAGCGCATATACTTCTTCGTAAAAGTTACTCATGAGCATCCCCCTCGTTCCGAAATCGGAACCATACTGCCTCCTGTCGACCAGACGAGGTGTGTAGTCTGTTTCCACGCCGTCTCAGTGAAATTCATTTCTATGTAACGTTTGCCAGCTTCGGTATGTTCGAGTAGGTCTCGTCCTGCTAATCCAATTGCCGCTGAAGGCTCTAAGTAGATATTCTGCTTAGAGAACATCTTTTTTTGGAGTTGGATCAGCGTTTCATCACGCACAGTCATACACCCACTCAAAAAAGGTTCGATTCGTTGACCGACAAACCTAGATGGCGTAGCCACAGCTAAACCGTCGGCAATCGTTTGATTTGTAAGTCCCGTATCATAAACCGAAATGTTGTCATGAAGGCCCGTTACAAGTCCAAGTAGCATCGATGGAGATGCGGTTGGTTCCATCATGAAGCCGTGCACATGCTCACCAAATTGCTGTTTTAAGCCGCAAAGAACCCCGCCAGGGCCACCGCCTACCCCACAAGGCAAATACACAATGAGCGGATGGTTTGCATCGACACGGATGTTTTGTTCTTTCAGTTGTCTCTTAACGAGAATTCCTGCCGTGCTATATCCCGTAAATAAGGTCTCAGACAACTCATCGTCAATAAAATGCCACTTCTCTTGTTTTGCCGCTTCATTTCGACCTGCCTTAACTGCAGAGCTGTAGTCTTGTTCGTGTTCTGTAACAATCGCACCGATTTCTCTAAGTTTACGTTTCTTCCAATCGCTTGCTTCTTTTGACATGTGTACTTCAACCGTGTAGCCAAAGGCCCGTCCAACGGTTCCGATGCTTAAGCCTAGATTGCCAGTAGAACCAACGACAAATCCATAGGATGAAAAAAGTCGTTTCGCTTCTGGACGAACGAGTTTCAAATAGTCGTCGTTAACAGAGTGTAACAGCTTGTGTTTAATAGCAATCTGCTCAGTCACGTACAACACTTCATAAATTCCCCCTCGCGCTTTTATCGAACCCGAGATCGGTAACAGGTCGTCTCGTTTCATCCACACGTCTGCGCCAAATTTTTTATCAACAAGATGGATGATTGAGTCTAATCCATCAATCTCTACACTTACATCTGTAAACAATAGAGACAGCACCGGTAAAAATCGTTGAATACGTAAGAACGCGTCTTCTGTGGTTTGTTGATCGGCTAAAAATGAGTGATCTGTAGGTATGTAGTTAGGGTTGGTCCATAAATTGGCTCGTTCCTCCACAACCCAATCTAACCCTTGTTTTTGCATCCATTCTTTCAGTTGCATGAGAATTCCTCCTATTTGTTGATTTATTGGCATGTTTGTCCGACCGAAACGATATGTTAATACACAGGCAATCTTTTCCCCAAACACTTTTGATTGAAAGGGCGTTTCGGATGTATGTGACAAGAAAACAAAGTCCGATCTCGAAACTGATCTATCGTTGTTTCATGGTGTCTACCGGCGCCACCTTAACCGCCGTTGCGATTCAACTTTTTCTTATACCTAATATGGTCATTGACGGGGGCGTCATTGGGGTCTCTTTAATTTTAAATCAAATCACCGGTTTGGGCTTTGGATTATTAGTTCTCATTATCAATTTACCGTTTTTATTTTTTGGATTAAAGCAAATCGGCCCGCATTTTTTTCTTACATCGTTATTTGCCATTGTCGTGCTTGCCATTTTAGAGCAGCAATTGGCTCATATGGATTCATTTATTCATGAACCACTCGTATCAACACTTTTTGGTGGGTTTATTCTAGGTGCCGGTATCGGAATTGTCATTCGGCACGGCGGGGCGTTAGACGGGACCGAGATTATCGGGATTCTTCTTACGAGGAACCTTCCCTTTTCTGTCGGTGAATTTATCATGTTTGTGAATATCTTTATCTTCGCATGGGCAGGGTTTGTGTTCGGGTGGGAGCAAGCGATGCTCTCAATTATTACGTACTTTGTTGCATCGAAAACGATTGATGCCGTTTTACAAGGAATCGACGAAACGAAAGCCGTCATGATTGTATCCAACAAGCATAAGCGGCTCAGTTCCGAGATTGTTCACCGTCTCGGTCGCTCATTAACTGTCATGACTGGTCACGGGGCTTTTACTCATCGGGATAAGGAAGTGCTCTATATTGTTGTTACACGACTTGAAGTACTTAAACTGAAATCCATTGTTTTTGACATTGACAAAGAAGCTTTTATTACCGTCATGGACGCCCAAGAAGTTCATGGCGGGAAATTTAAAAACAAGTTCCACAATTAAAAACCATTGTTGTGCTACACTAAAGGAAGAGCATACGGAAAGGAGGCGTTTAGATGCCTCAAGAAAACGCCCACCACTTTGAACCTAAAAACATCACGACACAAGACATGTACAAACTGATGACCGGATCGGTCGTCCCCCGACCAATTGCTTGGGTTTCGTCGCAACACGAGGATGGCACACGCAATATTGCTCCTTTTAGTTTTTTTACCGTTGCATCAAGGCAACCGCCTACGTTGCTTATTTCAATTGGTCCAGGAACTCAAAATCGCGAAGGCACCGTGAAAGATACGTTAGAAAACATTCGCTCAGTGAACGAATTTGTCATCAATATCGTTCCTTTCCATCATGCCGATGAGATGTATACAACGTCTTTACCCTATGACCAAGATATAGATGAGTTTGCTAAAAGCGGCCTCACTGCTGCACGATCGAAACTCGTTTCCCCACCTTCGATTTTAGAAGCACCAGTCGCTTTCGAATGCACGTGCACTCAGATTATCCCTGTTGGCACAGATCACGTCATTCTCGGTGAAGTGATCCATACGAGCATTGATACCGCTGTTTATAAAGGGAACTACAAAATCAATTACGATCACTTTGAACCCATTGCGCGAATGCTGGTGACTATCGCAGATTAGAGCTACATCTTTTACACTACCACTTCATCCTAATAAGTGAAGGCAAAAAGGCGGAATGTAACATGCAGTTTGTATTTGATTTGGACGGCACACTCATTTTTGAAGGCAAAAGAATGTCAGAAAACATTACGAATACGTTGCTCGGTTTGCAAACGGCTGGTCATACGGTCACGTTTGCATCAGCGAGGAGCATCCGGGACATGCTACCCGTCCTTGATCAAAGGCTGGTAGATGCACGGCTAATTAGTGCAAATGGGGCTGTAATCTGGGAACAGCGTCAGCTACGACGTTTTGTGGGCATTGACACTGATACATTCGCAAGAGTGCAAAGTTTACTGCACTCCATCGGCGCCACTTATCTCGTGGAAGCAAGCACGGACTACGCCATCGTTGGAAATGACGCCGAACCATATCTTCCTAGCTACGTGCATCTAGAAGAAGCAACGGCTAAAAATGTGGACGAACTCCCTTTTATCGGGAAAATACTCGTTCTAGATTGCCAAGATCCGACCCCACTGCTTGAAGCGATTCCAACGATGAATGTCACACGGCATCGCCATCAAGGAGAAGCTCGTTTTGATTTGACCGCAAAAAATGTGAGCAAACATCAAGCTTTTCAAAGTGTTTGCGTAGAAGAATTCGTCGTTTTCGGCAATGATCTGAATGATGTCCCGCTGTTTATTCAAGCCAACCATAGCGTAATTGTCGGTGACTTTCCTCCCGTACATATACATGCAAATGAACAAGTTCCAATCACAAGTCGAACAGAAGCTGCACTCGTTGAATCCATACAAAAACTTGCTGAAAAATACGGCACATAAAAAGCAACAGCTACGAGGTGGCTGTTGCTTTTTATCGTTTATACGCGATTTGCTTTTCCTTTTTTAATAACGATACGACGAAACGGAAATTCTTCCTCTTTATTAGGAATCGGGAAGCGATTAAATTCCGCTACAATCGTTCGTTCATACTCAGCAATGACCTTCATCGTCTCGCCTTCATATGTGACCGTCTCTCCAATAGTAAACAAGCGTTCTTTCTCTTCCATTTCACTCACCATACCTTCTACGATAAAATCGCTTCAAGCCATTTTATCATAGAAGGAACCATCTGACGAATTTACGACTTCTCAAAACCTCTTTCGTAGTACTCATTTATCTGTTGAATAACAGATGGTTCTTCTCGGCCTGCTCCGCTCAACTTTTCCGTTAATTCTCTCGTTTTTCCGTTCATTGCCATCCTCTCCCTTTCTTTTGTATTGTAATAGTGTATGCTCATTGTAGCTTTTTGTTATAATACAGTCAATAATTATTTCCATTTTTATATAACACAAAATAACTAACACGTGTGATTACTACTCTTTATACACTAAAAAAAACGCACATCTACAAGTGATGTGCGTTTAGTTATGGCTTTATAACACATTTTTTAGTTTTGTTGTTACAATACAGAGGAGCGTATGTGTAATTGCTCATCCATCACAGAAACAAGCTGCGAAACGTCAGGCTTCTGAACTTGTTGAGTCACGCCGACTTGCTCATTGCGCTCTCGTACATTTTCACTTACCATCGCTGAAAATAAAAGAATCGGTAAGTCTTGATGCACAGAATTCCTTCTTAATTCATTCGTTAACTGGTGACCTGTCATTCCCGGCATTTCCAAGTCTGTAACGAGTAGCCCGCAACTGGAGTGATCGCCCTCCAAAAGATAGGTCAACGCATCTTGACCGTTTTTAAATGTCGTCACATTTGTATACCCAGAAGCGCGGAAGAAGTCCTCAATCGACCTTAGCATCATCACAGAGTCTTCAATGAGTACGATGTGTTGATTGCTTCTTTCTTCAACGTACATTACCTTTTCGGTCAATCCGGTATCCAGCCGTTCATCATGAATTTCCATAATAATCTTCTCGTAATCGAGAAATTGTACGGTTTCATTATCCATCTTCACATAACCTGTCGCTAGATACTCTAACCCTGCAGAAAGCTCATCGGTATTGTGTACTGACGCCCAATTGATGTTATAAATGCCTACAACACCATCCACTGCAAGCACCATCGCCTGACCGTTCACTTCCACGACCATCATCTTCTCATCACCGGTCGATAATGACTCTTCTAACGCCAACACACGATGAAGTTCAATGACAGGTACTGCCTCATCGCGAAACTGTATCGTACCGGACACGTAACGATGCCGGTTTGGGGTTGCTGTTATCGCTCCTCGGTGAATCACTTCTTTCACTTTTAATATATTTATTGCAAAAGATATGTCACCTACACGATAGACGATAATCTCAAATTCGTTTAAGTCTTCATTCACATATTCGGTTTCAAAGAATGCGCTACTTTCCATGATCGCCACCCTCTCTATCTTTATTATCGGACGACGATTGCCTACATTTAACAAGGAAGTCCATGAATATTCGAAAACACTTGATTGCGGGTAGCCATTCACCAATCGCACTGGCCAAAAACACGTACTTTTTAGAACTCATCATTGTTTGTTGTCAAAAGTTGCGCAAAAAAACACCGCAAGCGAAAGCTTGCGGTGTTACATTTCAATAATTTCTAGCTATTAATCTTCACGTAAGTCTTCAATAGAATCAATGTTCATATAAGAAGGAACCGTAAGTCCTAGGGCGGCTTCACCGTCTACGTTTGGACCAAGGTCTACGAATTGATCTTCCATTTGTGCATAATATTCTTCATGCGTGTACGGTAACCAAGCCGCAACCATTCCGTCAGCATCGCCATTGGCAATAGCTGTGAACATAATGTTTGCTTCCATTGAGCTCATGTTTACTTCATAACCAATGCTCTCTAGTACAAGAGCAACAACGTTCGTTGAAGCAATCTCTGTTTCCCAAGGAACGTATGCAAGGTCAATTGACTCGCCGTCAACTTCGCCAGCATCCGCTGTCCACTCAGAAACAACGTCTTCGTTCGCGTCGATCCAGTTTTGTGCCGCTTCTTCTTCAGCAACGCCTTCGCTAATTTCAAGCATCACTTCATCCATATCAGCCGCTGTCCACGCAAAGTTATCAAGAACCGCAAAGCCTTCTGGCAGATCTTCCTCTAGACCTTCACGTACGATCGTGTGGATGCTCTCCGCTTCTCCAAAAGATAATTCTGGGTCATCAAGAATCTTCAGGTCCATCGCTTCAAACTTCCAATGAGGTGTCCAACCTGTCACAAGAATCGGCTCTTCATTCTCATATGCGTTAGTCAACTCTTGCGTCATCGCTGCGGATGAACTCGTTTGAACACTCCATCCCTCTAAGTCGTAATCTTCGATCGCTTGCTCTGCAGCAGCTACTACACCAGCACCTGGGTCAATGCCGACGATCGTATAGTTAACTTCTTCACCATAGTTCGCTGTTTCACCGTTATCATCGGAGTCTTCCTCGTCGTCTGCTTCCTCACCCGTGCCGTTATCGTCGGTTGAATCTGCACCGTTGTCATCGCCATCATCTGTGCCGCATCCTGCAGCGACAAGTGTGAAAGACAAAGCAGATGCAAGACCGATTCTCTGCCAGTTCTTTTTCATAAGAAACTTCACTCCTTAAGTAATTTGTTTTGTATCGTATTGCCCCCCCCTGCGCGCTGCCAGCGGCAGGGAAGAATACATGCTAGGATTTCCGTTTTCGTAAACCAAAGCCTGCGGTAAGTCGATCTAAGATTATCGCGACAACGACGATGGCAAGGCCGGCTTCAAACCCGCTACCGACGTCATTTCGCCCTACGGCCCGGTACACGATATCACCCAAACCGTCAGCACCAATCATCGATGCGATAACGACCATGGAAAGGGATAGCATAATCGTTTGGTTCACACCCGCCATAATTGTCGTTCTTGCCATCGGCAACTGAACTTTAAATAGTTTCTGTGCACCTGTAGACCCGAACGCATCTGCCGCTTCAATCGCTTCAGAAGACACTTCGCGAATGCCGAGGTTCGTAAGGCGGATGGTCGGCGGCATCCCGAAGATCACTGACGCAATAACTCCTGGCTCCATACCAATTCCAAAGAAAGCAACCGCAGGAATTAAATATACAAATGCTGGCATCGTCTGCATAAAGTCAAGGATCGGCTTGACAATTGCTTCGACGGTGTCATTCTTTGCCATCCAAATTCCGACAGGAACACCAATCACAACAGAAAGAATCGTCGCTGCCAAAATGAGAGACAGCATCGTAATCATGTCTTCCCAGAATCCTAAGTTAATAATTAACATGAGACCGAAGAAAACAAAAGCAGTAAGGCCAATTTTCCTTCCAGCAAAAAAGTACGTTACAGCAGCGATAATCGCTACAAATAATAGTGCCGGGATCGCTTCCATGGCTGTGCTCAACCCTAGAAGGATATAGTAAATGACCGTTTCAATACTTTCAAAGATGAAATCGGCATTCGTCATCCAATCAACAACATCACGCGTCCATTCATCGAGAGGAATTCTAGGTATTGCATCACTCATCCAGATTCACCTCTTTTCCAGAAAGCGCTGCAAGGATTGAACTTCTAATAATAATGCCTCGAAGCTTTCCATCATCGACAACCGCAATTGGATATTTAGTTTCTGACGTTAAATCAATGACATCATTGACAGGCATATCCATCTCGATCACTTTTAGTGCGTTCGTTTGAATGGCCTCTGTCAAATCGTCTTTTCCTTCGTCCACAAGCTTGCGAACGTCTGCCGCATCAACAATCCCGATGAGTTCACGGTTTCGTTTCACTGCGAAAATGCTTGAAATACCCGTCTCACGCATCCGTTTCAACGCGACACGAGGACCTTCCCGCTCTGGTTGTACCGTTTCTGGGCGCATCATGACGTTGGATGCAGTATACACCTTTGATCGATCAACGTCCTCGACAAATTTCTCTACGTATTCATCGGCAGGATTCGTTAGGATCTCCTCAGGCGTGCCAATTTGGACGATGGCGCGTCTTTCATAATTGTAATCCGGTCCCCAATGCGAAGAGCCTCGTCTAAGTCATGCGTAATAAAGATAATCGTCTTCTTCATCGTTTCTTGAAGATCGAGCAATTCATCTTGCATGTCTTTACGAATTAACGGGTCTAACGCTGAGAAGGCTTCATCCATTAGCAATACGTCGGAATCATTCGCAAATGCCCGAGCAAGTCCAACACGCTGTTGCATCCCTCCGGAAAGCTCATCTGGATACTTATCTTCGTACCCTTCCAAGCCAACGAGCTTTAACGATTCCATTGCTTTCTTGTAACGATCGTCTTTAGGAACGCCTTGAACTTCCAATCCGTATTCAACATTGCTAACAATGGTACGAAACGGAAATAAACCAAACTTCTGAAAAACCATACTCATATCTTTCCGTCTTATGTCACGTAATGTTTTCTGGTCTACTTTCGCCAGATCTTTGTCGTTTAAGTATACAGAGCCTTCTGTCGGTTCAATCAGTCGGTTAAGTAACCGTACGAGTGTCGATTTTCCACTTCCCGATAACCCCATAATGACAAAAATTTCTCCGTCTTCAACTGCAAATGAAGCTTTGTTCACACCGACAGTTAATCCTGTTTTCTCGAGGATCTCTGATTTGGACTTTGATTCATTTAATAAAGGAATCGCCCGTGCCGGTTTCTTACCGAATACTTTCGTCAAATTCTCTACTTTAATTTTCGACAATGCATCCACCCCTCTATTTAATCATGTTTAAGCATTCACGCACATTTATCATCAATTGATCAATGGTCTATGCTTTTTGCACCACACTTTCAAAACTATACGCCGTTTTTGGATCATGTACAAACTCATTCTATCGTATATATTGCCCATAATCTTACATCCATACAATTCCAAGGGCTTTACTATATGGTTTTCGAATGTATTCGCACAAATGCTCATGTTTTGATGCATTATCGCGATTGCAAATTGTCAAAAACGTGCGCAAGCTTTAACAACTACTATATTCCCAGAAATCCTAAGACGTAAACCTCATATTTTGTAAAGAAAGATCGAAACGTAAGACTTTATGCCTGACTCAATTCAACTGCAAACAATCAGGAATACAAAAAAGCCATAGACAACATCTTCCGAAAGGAAAGCTGTTTGCCTATGGCCTAGATGACGCTTTAAATCTCCGACTTTAAATATGAATCGTAACGTCACCTTGTTCTTCTAGTTCTGGAACAAGTGTTTCAAATACATATTCCGTTTGCTTGTCTTGCTCGAGCATCGTACGTAGATCCTCTTCAACTTCACTGAATTCAGGTACTTCCTGAGGTCCCATGCCCATCATTTCTTCTTCTTCTGTTACTTCTTCATCTGATTCTTCAAATTGCGCATTCATTTCTTCAATCATGCGTACTTCTTCTTCATACGCTTCTTCCACTTCTTCATCGGTCACTTCGAAATCTGTTTGTGAATTCACGTAAAGTTCAACAGCAACTTGAGGGGCGAGCATTTCTCTAAATTCATCGGCGTTCACGCCTTGCTGCTCTCCCACCATGTCGTAATACTCTTCAACGTCCATGCCCTCTACATCGAGCTGCTCTTGCTCAATAATGTATTCGTCAATCTCTTCTTCTGATGGTTCATAGCCTTGCTCCCTAGCTTCTTGCTCGAGTAATTCTTGCCCAACAAGCCCATCAACAATCATCTCGGTAATTTCTGGGTCAAGACCGTCTTCGCTTTCACCCATGCCACTCATCATTGCAATCATCGTATATTGTTCTTCAAATAGATCTCTACTAATATCGGTGCCATTCACTTCAGCAATGGTATCCGGAAGTTCACTAAAATCCATTTCAGGATGAGCCTGTTCTGGTGACGCCTGTTCTTGTTCACCTTGTTCTTGTTCACCTTGTTCTTGTTCTTCTTGTGATTGTTCACCTTCACTATCATCGCCACATGCTGCGAGACCAAACGTTAAAAGAGCAGCAGCGCCTACGGTGACTATTCGTTTATTCAATGCCAAGAACCCCTTTCTTCATTGCGGTTGATGGCATTGTAACATAGCTGGTTATCAAAAAGACAATCTGTGTGGAGATTTTGTATTTCTTCGATAGATGTGTCAGTTTGTTGACAGAAAGTTTTCTTTTTCCTTATTCACATGATCATTATAAAAGCGTCGGTAGTTCTCACCTACCACACGTTTTACGTCTGTGTCAGAATAGTGCTTGAGCATCTCTTCAATCAATTGCGGGAATTTGCCCGAATCTTCAAGCCCGGAAACGGCAGTTGTAATGCCATCAAAGTCTGACCCAAAACCGACGTGTTCAATTCCAATTCTGCCAGCAATATCGTCAATGTGCTCGAAAAGATCTTTGTACGTAGCTTTTGTTGTGCCATTTATGAACTTCGGAAAGAAGGTCATGCCAACGAGACTGTTTTTCTGTTTTATCGCTTGTAATTGTTCAGAAGTTAGATTCCTTGGATGTTCATGAATATTGCGACTGTTCGCATGGCTAACAAAAAACGACCCACTCCGCTCCACCGTTTCAAAGTAACTAGCTTCGTTTAAATGAGCACCGTCTAGAATCATGCCTTCTTTCGCTAGAAACTCGACGACTTTCCGACCACGGTTTGTTAGTCCTGACCCTTTTGTTTCCATACAACCAGCTGCGAGGTGATTGGATTCGTTCCAAGTGAGGCCAACACTCTCTACTCCTAACCGTTTTAACAAACGCCACCTCATCCAATCATCTGAAACAAAATCAGCACCTTCTAAAGCGAGTATCGCTCGTGTTTTATTTTCTGTCGCTTCAATCGGTGTACACGGCTTCCAAGCAATTTGCTCGTTTGTCACGACGGATTGGTGAAACAGATCAATTTGTCGAAGTATGACATCAAATTGGTCCCCGCGCGCTTCGTATACAGGTGGGAACACTGCAAACACTTGCATGTTCACTCCACCTTGAGCAAGGGTTTGCTCACTAACAACGGTCTTCTGTTCAAACGTATTATTGGGTGATTCCCACATCCGAAGCAAGGCATCACAATGGCCATCTGCAATAAACATATCTTCACTCTTTTCTATTATTTGATTCATGAATTCTACCCAACTTGGTCATTCACAAAACGGGCTTTGCTCGCATAAAAAATAGCAAACACGTTGGAAAAGGGGATTTTCATGTATAGAAGTACACAATTTTCACCGCCGCCTGGTCCCGGACCGAAAAATCACCACCCGTATATGTATCCTCCAAGACCTTACCCACCTTCAGTGCCAAATCAACCACCTGTCGCAAACTTCACGCAACAAGCAAATGCAATGGTTTACTCCCCACAAGTTCAAAAGCCAAAAGGTGCATATGTCAAAAACATTATGAATGGGTTCACTGACCAAAATGGACAGATCGATGTACAAAAAACGATGGCGACCGTTGATACAGCTATGAAAACGTACCAGCAAGTATCACCGATGATTAAACAAATTACAAGCTTCTTTACAACCGTTCGCTCTTAAACAAAAAATAGACCCGTATGCAGTAGCCATGCATACGGGATGTATTAATGATTATAAAGCGGCAACGGCCGATGATAAATCTTCACATGTAGTGGAAAGGTCCCCATATGCCGGGCATCCATTAGTGCTTCATACATCTTCTTCCCTCTCGGAGCATTGGCAGAATGAACGGTTATGCGATCTGCATAGATGCGATGCTCAATCATGTACTCAACGACTGAATAGCCATTGGATTGATCACTACCCATATCGTGATCAAGAGACAGGTGGGAAAGTGTCGATTCATTGGCCAAAATGTAAATGCATTCTTCTGCTGTCCTCACGAGACGGTGGTCTGTTGGGGAATCGCGAATATCATCCATAAATACTTTTGACAAGTCACTACACATCCTCATTTTGTGACGTTTGGCATTCAGCGATATCTCCTCAACTTAAGAATAGCATATGTACTTTGTTAAAGCAAACTGTATTGTTCGTATTTTCTGAATCATAAACACAGAAATCCTTATCTGTGTATCTATACACTTAAATAAGGATGCTCATACAAAAACGAAAAACCAATATCCATAAATACATACAATTGTTCATTCATTGGGTAAGAAAATGTACGAATGTGATCGGTTGTCGTCAAGTCTTTATATAAGTCTGAAAGTACACCTTTTCCAGACACATTCATTCGCACAATGTTTTCTAAAAAGTACGGTCGCCAGCTCCAATTTTGCCAACGGTTCGTTTCATCATATTCCCATACACCTGCTGATGTACGAACATGTTAGCCGTCTGTTGCTCACCTTGGGCATTGACGATATACACGCGAAAACAAACGTCGTCCATACGTTTACCAATTTCATACGCAAACGCATCAAGAGCCTCAATACTTTGACTCGAAACGATTTTCTCCATTCTTTTTCCGAGGTCACTCGTAAACGTCAGCAAGGAGCGAATTCTTTCTTGCTCATACGTTAAAAACCTTTGAAACTCTTTTTGCAACCGCCCCTTGCTGCCCACTTCGTGTACGCCGTCTCTTTTCGTCGTTGACAGAAAGTCTCCTTGGATGTACCTTGCACCCGACTGCCACGCATCTTTTAGCTGTTGAAAGTTTCCGATGCCACGAAATAATAAAGACGCACCAATCTTTCCTGCAGCGACAGAGTAGGTGTGAAACAGCTCTCGATGAATATCGACAAGGTCGATTTGGAACGACTGCATATCCATTTCAACGACGTCTGGTTTAATGTGTGATAAATCCCTTAACGTAAGCTGTTGATACGCTAAACTTTTCATCGCTACTTTTAACCCGCTTCTTTGTAAATAGTACGTAAAGTGCTTAATCTCTTCCCATCCGCTAAAGTCGTCGGTACAAACGACACCTAAAATGGCTGGCACTCCATTGCTTTTAAATTCTTCTAGAAGGTTGTCTGCTTCACTTCCTGTGTATAGCGATGCGTTGATGCTTACATACAAAAATACGTCTTCGTTTTGCATGATCTGAAACGCAGCCGCTCTCGTCTGCATGTCAACTTGACGCCGATACTCTTCAGGCACATCATTGTCGTAAATGAACGCCGACAAATGATGTTCAACGCCTTCTGAATCGAGAAGGTGTGGCGTCACTTCAAATCCGGCGATTTCATGATTACCTGCATGATACATCGGCTGAAACTTCGGATAAATATTCGTCAAATTGTCCATAACTTCCAGCGCATCCATCCTATTCACTCCTCTCCTTGCCAGCCGAAAAGCGAATGATCTCCTCCCCAACTTCAGAAGGAATTTCTTCAGGAAGTAGATGACCAACTTTCGGAAACACTTTCAATTTTGCACGATGCAGTTCTTTTTCTAAATACCTGCCGACGCCTACAGGTACAATGCGATCATTTTCTCCCCATAAAAGCAGCACAGGTTCAGTAATTTTATGCAATTCTTCCCGACTTAAATCCCCTTCTCGCTGCCGAATAAACTTACTAAGCGCACGGTACATCAAATTCTCTTGGAGCGGCAAACTGTACGCGTCTATTTGCTCTGTCGTCACTTTCTTATTGTCATGAATGACCTGCTTTAACACGTGACTCACATCACGATCTCTTACATATCTTGCAAGCCAAACGTCGAAAAAAGGAAGACGACTTGCCCATCGAAGACGCTTGGAGCTTTTTTGCATATCTCCAGAACTTGCAAGCAGAACAACACGGTGGACAAATCGGTTTGACCTTGCAAGGCGTAGCGCAATTTGACCACCCATCGAATGGCCGATAGGCACAATATCGGTAAAGTGTTCCTCTCGTCGGTCAATCATATCTTGAACGGTTTTTGTGAACTGTTCATAAGAAAACTCATACTTCACATCTTTTTTACTCCTGCCAAACCCTGGAAGATCAAGCGTTAGCACATGGGCATGGTTTACGAGAGTTGGAATTAATGATTGGAAGCTAAAAGACCAACTCATGAATCCGTGAATGAGTACAAATAATTTCTCTGAATCCCCCGCTTCGCACGGATAAAACTTAGCATTCACATCTTCTTCACTCAACACGTAACGGTTACCTTCGTTCATAAGGCGTCTCTTGATACACGTAATAGTTTAGCCAGTTTGAAAATAATAAATGAGAATGCGCCCGCCATAAAAGCGGGGGCAAACTTTGCGTATTATCTTCTGGAAAATAATCATCAGGAATTTGTGTATCCATTCCTCTTTGTCGGTCTCGTAAATATTCTTCTTTCAACGTATCTGCATCATATTCTCCGTGTCCGGTCACAAACACTTGACTCCCATCGTGATTCGTTATGAGATACACACCCGCTCGCTCGGACTCAGCTAATATCTTTAGCTCCTCATGAGACTCGATGTCTTCTTTATCGGTTGTCGTGTAACGAGAATGGGGAACATAAAACGAATCATCAAACCCGCGCAAAAGCGGGTTATTCTTCTCTTTAATCGTATGTTTGAACACACCAAACTGCTTTGTCGGAAGCGCCTGTTTATCAATACCATAGTGATGGTACATCGCTGCTTGCGCACCCCAACAAATGTGAAGCGTACTCGTCACATGTGTCTTACTCCAATCTAGCATTTCCCGAAGTTCGTCCCAATAAGTTACCTTTTCAAAAGGAAGTTTCTCGATCGGTGCTCCGGTAATGATCATCCCATCAAAATCGTAATCTTTCACGTCAGCAAATGATTTATAGAACGACGACAGATGTTCTGTTGACGTATTTTTGGATTGATGTGATGCAGGATGCAAAAACGTAATCTCTACTTGCAAAGGTGTATTTCCAAGCAAGCGTAATAGTTGTGTTTCTGTCGTTTCTTTGACAGGCATTAGATTTAGGATGACGATGTGCAGCGGTCGAATGTCTTGTGCATAAGCGCGCTCGTCTTTCATGACAAATATATTCTCTTGCTGCAAGATTTCTGATGCGGGCAATTGATTTGGAATCTTTATTGGCATGATTGAACCTCTCTTATCATAATCTCTACTCTGCTGCGGTATTTACGTCCCACGCTCCATACTCTCCCGTTGCATGGTGAGAGTAAATCCACTCAAATTCTGAATCAATGTTTGGAACTTCGTACGAAAGCGTCCCTCTTCGTTGTCCACCCGGTCGAATTTGGCCACCCATCAACCGTTGGTCACCAAACGAAGAATCATGTCGATATTCATACCCCTCTTCATCGACAATGCTCGTATTAAGCGGCGCAAACTGCGCACTCGACTCTGTTTGATTGACGACCATTACATCTACGATCACGTAGGACGTCTCTTCATTTGATTCTTCGTATGCATCTACGACAGAAATGTCCAAATTTCCAATGCGTGCGGATTCACTATTCGTTAAAAGGTCGTCACTCGCGCTCGTTAAGTTGTCAGACTGACCTCTACCTTCAAACGCCATCCCTGCCATAAACCCAAGAACCAATACGAGTCCCATTAGTGTCCAATACTTCCATCCCATTAAAGCCTCTCCTATCAATCGTCACATTCGACTTAACGTTTCCACCAATCGTCTTGAGGCGTCACCGGTCCGACTCGTTTATGTTCCGTCTTGTTGTATCCGGCAATGATCTTGTCTTCAACCTCTTTATCGAGTGGTTGCCCTTCAAGAAAATCGTCAATTTGCTCATACGTAAGTCCGAGTGCCTCTTCATCTGACAATCCTGGACGATCATCTTCCAAATCAGCCGTTGGTACTTTCAAATACGTTTCTTCTGGCGCATCTAAATATTTCAGTATCTCTTTCCCTTGTCGCTTCGTTAGCCCAAACAGTGGCGTAAGGTCACAAGCACCGTCCCCAAACTTCGTAAAGAAGCCAGTGATTGCTTCTGCCGCATGGTCTGTACCAATTACAAGCAACCCTCTTGACGCGGCGAAATCGTAATGAACTTTCATTCGCTCTCTCGCTTTCGTATTGCCTTTAACAAAATCAGACAGCTTTTCCCCTGCAGCGTCTTCGTAGGCTTTCACAGCAGCGTCTACCGCTGGTTTGATATTCACAGTGAGAACGTGATCAGGTTCAATAAATTCAAGCGAACGCTTCGCGTCATCCTCATCCTGCTGCTCACCGTAAGGTAAACGAAGGGCCAAAAATTGATACCGGTCATCATTCTCTTCGTTACGTAGTTCTGCGACAGCTGATTGCGCCATTTTCCCTAGAAGCGTCGAATCTTGACCTCCCGATATCCCGAGAACAAACCCGTTTGTCCCGGTATTCTTTATGTATGCCTTCATAAACTCTTTTCTCTTCTTAAATGCATGTTCAGGCTCAATAGATGGGTTCACTTCCAAAACTTCGATAATCTCTTCTCGATTCATCTTCATTCCTCCCAAGGGTTTTATAAATCGTTCGTATTGGTCGAGTTTACCTTCTTGAATCAAAACCTTTTGTTGGTGCGTTCCAAACAAATCGAAGTGTGACAATGACCCTCGCTCATGAATCCATTCTTTACAAAGACCGTAGCGTTTCCCCCATTGTAGCAATTTTTCTAGATCTGCACAGGCGACTTTTGTTACAGTATCACAATCTGGAAAACGATCATCTAACCAAAAATGCGTGAGGATGCTAATTTCGCCAGCCCTCGCCCGCGCTTTCCATTGCGCCACCTCTCGTTTTGATACGCCAAACGCCATTATAACTTGTCCCGCTTTTGAGCCTCATTTTCATATACACGATGCCACTCCGGTGCTACTTTCTTCATGGATACCGGTCGGAATCGGTCGGCTGTCACAACGACGTGTGTCGTCGTTCCTTCAACACAAACTTGTCCTTTGTCATTCGAAATTGTGTACGCATAGGTTGCCCGAATCCCCGTATAATCGGAAAGCCAAGTCGAAATATGAGCCGTCTCAGGATACCGTAACGCTTGTTTATATTGAAGATTTACTTCTGTTACAGGCGCAAGCAAACCGTCTTGTTCCATTTGTGCGTAAGAAAAGCCAAGTTTTTCAATGAAGTCTGTGCGACCGATTTCACACCAAATAAGATATTGTGAATGATGAATCACACCCATTTGATCCGTTTCTGCATAACGTGTTTGAATGGTCGTGTTGCTCGTTGTCATATGAATAACTCCCTTAATAAACGTTCTCTTCACTTAAGCATAGTAAATAACCATCAAGCAATCAAGCACTACGATTGAAAAGCTTGCAAACTAAAAGAAATGATTCGGTTTTCTCTGAACGCGATATCTCAATCGTAAAAAACGGACATCCCTATGATTAGGAATGTCCGTTTCTACAACTCTTATTTCCGTTTTGCATCCATCTTCTCATCAATTTTGGCAAGTGCTTCGCGATCATTCATAATTTGTTCGCGATTCGTGCGCATCAATTCTGCAAACCTTACTTTTTTCATTCTTTTCATAAATCATCACCTCTACTGTCCATTATGGGAAGACGTTGTCGAAATTATTCATTATGTGCAATTTGATGCACTAATACGGTACGTGAAATTTAGAATTAGTGAAAAATAAAGATCCCTCTACTTATTGCGCAGAGGGATCGCAAATGACGGCTTATTTGTTCGCCGCTTCTTTCAGTTTGTTTCGAAGAACCATCGGCAAGATGCCGCCGTGACGATAGTAATCAATCTCTACTTCAGAATCAAAGCGTACCGTCGCGTCAAATAATGTCTTCTTGCCATTTTCATCCGTCGCTGTTACTTGAATCGTGTCTCTTGGTGTAACGGCGTCTGTAATATTAATATCGAACGTTTC
The DNA here is from genome assembly GCF_000698145.1 of Geomicrobium sp. JCM 19039. Taxonomy (GTDB): domain Bacteria; phylum Bacillota; class Bacilli; order Bacillales; family Marinococcaceae; genus Geomicrobium_A. The sequence goes on along the minus strand of NZ_BAXB01000002.1, from coordinate 189,665 downwards.
TTTCCCTGTAAGGCCAAGGGAGTCTGCACCTTCACCTTTTTTGAATTGCAGCGGGAGTACACCCATCAATGCAAGGTTACTTCGGTGAATACGCTCAAAGCTCTGGGCGATAACCATCTTGATGCCAAGAAGGTTCGTTCCTTTTGCTGCCCAGTCACGTGAACTTCCCATTCCGTAATCTTCACCAGCCATCACAACGAGTCCTGTATCTTCTTCTTTATACTTCATCGCTGCGTCATAGATTGGCATAACTTCATCCGTTGGCCAATAGGTTGTGAAGCCACCTTCAGTCCCTGGTGCCAATTGGTTTTTGATCCGGATATTCGCAAACGTACCACGCATCATAACTTCATGATTCCCGCGTCTAGAGCCGTACGAGTTAAACTGCGCAGGCTTAAGACCTTTGGACATGAGGTACTCACCGGCTGGGCTATTTTTCGCAATTGAACCTGCAGGAGAAATGTGGTCTGTCGTAACAGAATCACCAAACTTCCCGATGGCTCTTAAGCGATTTAAAGGTGTGATACTTTTTGGATCTTTCGACATATCTTCAAAGAACGGTGGGTTTTGGATGTACGTAGACTCCTCATCCCAGTTATAAAGTTCTGCGTTGTCCTTAGACTGAAGCGCATTCCAACGCTCGTTGTTATCGAACACATCCGCATACTCATCTTTGAAAAGTTGTGGTGAAACGTTTTCGCGGATGAACGACTCGATCTCCGCAGAAGATGGCCACAAGTCTTTAAAGTAAACGTCTGTTCCGTTTGCATCTTTACCAAATGAATCATTACGCAAGTCGAAGTTCACATTACCCGCAAGTGCATAAGCAACAACAAGTGGCGGTGATGCCAAGTAGTTTGCACGCACGAGTGGGTGAATACGCCCTTCAAAGTTACGGTTACCACTGAGTACAGAAGAAACGAGCATATCATTGTCGGCGATTGCTTCTTCAATTTCTTCAGGAAGTGGACCACTGTTACCGATACACGTTGTACAACCGTAACCAACGAGGTTAAACCCAAGTTTATTCAAGTAAGGCATTAGCAGAGTCTTCAAGGTAACGCGTAACCACTTTTGAACCTGGTGCAAGTGAAGTCTTGACATACTCTGGTACATCAAGTCCTTTTTCAACGGCTTTCTTTGCAACCAAACCTGCACCAATCATAACCGATGGGTTGGACGTGTTCGTACAGCTTGTGATGGCAGCAATCGTAACGGCACCTGTATCAAGCTTTGATGTTTTGCCGTTCGGATGCTCGACATCTACAGAGCGCTGGAGCTCAGATTCTTCAAGACCAAATCCGTGGTTACCTGCTGGAGCCGTTACCGCTTTTTTGAATGATTTTTGCATGTCATCAAGCTCAATGAGATCTTGAGGACGTTTTGGACCTGAAAGTGCTGGATCGACGTTGCTCATGTCCAATTTAACGACTTCAGAGTACGTTGGTTCTGGTGTATCTTCAGTAAAGAATAGACCATTCGCTTCACTATACGCCTTTACAACGGCAATTTGTTCTTCACTACGTCCAGTCAAACGCATGTAGTTAAGCGCTTCCTCGTCAACAGGGAAGAATCCACACGTTGCACCGTATTCAGGAGCCATGTTTGAAATTGTGGCACGATCAGCAAGGCTCATACCGCTAAGACCCGGTCCGAAAAATTCGACGAACTTGCCAACAACATTTTTGGAACGTAGAAGTTGAGTCACTTTAAGTGCCAAGTCTGTAGCTGTTGCACCGTCTGGAAGCTTTCCTTCCAAACGTACACCGACAACTTCAGGTGCTGGGAAATAAGAAGGTTGCTGAAGCATACCTGCTTCGGCTTCAATACCGCCAACACCCCAACCAAGTACACCAATTCCGTTAATCATCGTTGTATGAGAATCGGTACCGACTAGCGTATCAGGGAAAGCAATCTTCTCACCTTCATCGTTCTTTCCAACATGAACAACATTCGCAAGGTATTCGAGGTTCACTTGGTGAACAATACCCGTTGCTGGAGGTACCGCACTGTAGTTTTCAAATGCTTTTGTTGCCCAGCTGAGCAATTTGTAGCGCTCTTCATTACGCTCAAACTCTAAGTTCATGTTGCGCATAAGTGCGTCACTTGTACCAAACTGGTCGACTTGAACAGAGTGGTCAACAACGAGGTCGGCTGGAATTGCTGGATCAATCGAAGAAGGGTCTCCCCCAAAATCAGCAATGGCTTTACGAAGTGAAGCTAGGTCAACAACCGCTGGTACACCTGTAAAGTCTTGAAGGATGACACGGGATGGTTTAAAAGGAACGTCTTCCGTTCCGCCACCTTTTGTGCCCCATTTTGCGAGACTTTCCACATGTTCCTTTTTGATGACTTTACCATCCTGCTGTCTTAATAAAGATTCCAATAATACTTTAATTGAATATGGTAGTTTAGTAACATCCGCGACATTGCTTAACGACTGTAAGTCATAATAAACATAAGATTCGCCGTTAACGTCGAATGTTTTTTTGGCTTGATAGAGATCATTTGTTTCACTCATCAAATCCCTCCCTTTACTCCTATCATATAATACCGTAACCAATTTGTCGAAGTATAATCTCTTAAAATCACAAACCTTGTTCATCGAATTTCTTATATGCTAATATAAGAATTGATTATAATACCGAGGTGAACCGAGTGGCTGAAAATCTATTCATGTGGTTTATCGTATTTTGGACCGTCTTTATGGTTGTTTTTATGTTTATCGGTGGTTTCTTTATGTTCCGTAAGTTTCTCAAACGGTTGCCAAAAGAAGATGGACGCTCCATCTTAGACTGGCAAGACCATTACCTTGAGCGAACGAGACACTTGTGGACGAAACAGCAAAGTGACTTACTAGAAGAGCTTATATCGCCCGTTCCAGAGCTGTTTCGTGATGTGGCAAGAGACAAGATTGCTGGCAAAATTGGCGAACTTGCGATCGAGCAAAAAGCAGATCATATTACTGAGGATCTTTTGATTCGCGGCTATATTCTTGCGACACCAAAAAGGGATCATAAATTCCTTCGCAGAAAACTGGACGAGAAAAACATGAGTTACGAAAAATACGAACACTTATTATCATAAAACAAACTCTCACGCTCGTCCGTGAGAGTTTGTTTCGTTATGTTCGTTCACTTTTCATCCGAAATTGAAACGCGGAATTGGATAACGTCCGTCTTTCAAATTTCTTAAAAGATACAAGCATCGCAATCCTCCAAGCAAAATCATGCCAAATGCAAGCAAGAAAAACATGCCTGCCAATTGAGGGAGGTGCACTTGTTCTCCTAAAATCATCTTTACGATCACTCTCGCGATGAGTAGACCAATGAGTAAGTAAATAAACAACTTGGATCGCTTCATATAGATGTCTCCATCTTTTAGATGGAAATGCGACGTCCGAATCAAAAAATACGAACAAACGATCCCAGTAAGTAACGGTGCTATAATTTGCAATGTTTCTAAGCGTGCAGGTTCGTAGATGAACATTAAAAAACCAGTGCTCATCATAATCGGCGGAATAATAATCTTTTTAACGCTAGCTGGCTTTTTGATCGCTTTCAGTCTTACGAAGATGATGAAAGAGCTCATAAATACCGCGCCAATCGTCGTAAGGAGCAACAAAGTTGACTCGCTCATATAGCGTTCTCCTCCTGCTGTCTAGATTGAAATTTATGTATAGGGTACACGATTGTACAAATCTCATTCATACAGATAAAACACCTCGGTGTCGAGGTGTTCACTTTTTGTTGTCTTGCTGCTTTTGCATCGCCTTCATCATCTGATTGATCTTCTTTTGAGAAGGGTTTTGCCCCATTTGCATCATCATGACACGAAGCATTTGTTCGTTAATTGGTGGATTCTTTTTCATATAATTCATCATCGTTTTTCTAGCGATAAAAAACCCTAGTGCAACACCTGCTAACATCGCAGCAATTGCAATTAGTACAACCCAGATAGTGCTCACAATCGTTTCCTCCTAATCTTTACACTCGCAGTTCCTTATTACAGCACGTCCCATTATACCGTAACTGAACCTGCATGAAAAGACCATTACACATTCTCTAGCAAAAGCGATTTAAATTTTATCGGTTTTAACCAGCCATACTTTTGCCGATGAATGTCACATGCGAAAAAATAAGGGTCATACGTTTGCAATTGATCAAACCATGGCCACTCATCACCCATGTTTCCATCACTCCATATTTGCATGCGCTCATCATTCATTGCCACTTTAACCCCGTCTTCACCTTCCATAAATAGTAGCTCTCGTTCATTTGGTGTTGTGTCAATACGGTCAAGGGAAAATTGTTCACAAATATCATGAACAGGTAACGGCCGGCAAATGTATGCAATTTGTTTTTTTACGATATGGTACAGAGGTTTTACCGTTTCATATTCTTCGAACAGCTGAAACAATTTCGCTTCAGCGCGTATAAATCGTTTTGCGACATCAGGTTGCAACAAATAAATATCATAGCGATGCATGTTTCGACCTCCTTTAGCTTGTCCTCATCATACCAAGAGACTAAAGAGAATCTTGTCAATATTTGCACAGTGAATTCGACAAAATGATTCCTTCGCTACACATCTTCGCCTCCCTCGATATTTACGATAAAATAAACCGCCCTAGCTGAAAGGGCGGTTTATTTTGTCACTTCACATTTACTTAATCAAACGATTTACGTGGGTAATCACGTTTTCTACATTAAAGCCATACTCGTCCATCACGACATCTCCAGGTGCAGATGCTCCGAACGTATCAATCCCAATGTTCGCTCCGGAACGACCTGTGTATCGTTGCCATCCATAAGTCGTACCTGCTTCAATTGAAAGAACCGGAATGTTTGCAGGCAGTACGTCTTCTTGATACGAACGATCAGTCTGCTCAAACAACTCTTGACTTGGCATACTTACGACGCGTACGTGCGTCCCTTGCTCTTTCAATTGTTTCTGTGCGTCCATCGCAAGCGACACTTCAGAGCCCGTCGCAAGAAGAGTAGCTACCGCACCCTCCGCTTCAGCGAGTACGTACGCCCCGTTCTTCACTTGCTCATATGCCTGATCTGCAGAAATGAGTGTTGGCAACCCTTGTCGGGTCAACACAAGGGCGGTTGGTGTCCCTTTAGACTCAAGGGCAATTCGCCATGCTGCTGCCGTTTCATTACCATCTGCCGGGCGAAGAACATTCAAGTTTGGAATCATTCGCAGCGATGAGGTTTGCTCGACAGGTTCATGAGTTGGACCGTCTTCCCCGACAGCAACGCTGTCATGGGTAAAGACAAACGTCGAAGGTACGTTCATCAATGCCGACAAACGAACGGCTGGGCGCATATAGTCTGAGAACACGAGGAACGTCGCCCCATATGGGTGTAAGCCACCGTGAAGAGCGATACCGTTCACTGCTGCAGCTGTTGCAAATTCACGAACACCAAACCATACATTTCTTCCTGTACGATTGTCTTTCGTGAAGTCGTCATGATCATTCATCATCGTATTGTTAGAAGAAGCAAGATCAGCTGAACCACCAAACAACGCATCTGTTTGTTTTGAGATTGCACTAATCATTTCACCAGATGCTTTTCGTGTAGCAAGCTTATCTTTTCCTACTTCATAAGCAGGAAGATCTAGAAGCGCTTCTTTATTAAACCATTCTCTTGCAAACGCGCCGCGAAGTTCTTCTGCTTTTTTCGGTTCATCTTGTTCGTAAGCGGCCAACGTACTTTCCCAATCGCTAAACTGTTTTTTATTGTTTTCTTTTAAAGAAGCAAAGAATGAAGCCACTTCCTCAGGCACATGGAACTCATCGTGCTCCCATTTATAGCTTTCTTTAACGAGCACAGTCTCGTCAGCTCCGAGAGCTTTCCCGTGAGCTTCATTAGTGCCTGCTCTGTTCGGGGACCCAAAACCAATGACTGTCTTAATTTCAATCAAGCTTGGACGCGGATCGGCTTTCGCATCTGCGATTGCTTGGTCAATGGCATCAACGTCGCTGCCATCTTCTACAAGAATCGTGTGCCAGCCGTATGCATCATAACGTGCCATTACATCCTCAGAAAACGAGCGATTCAAATCTCCATCTAAAGAGATGTCATTTGAATCATACAAAACGACAAGCTTTCCAAGTCCGAGATGACCAGCAAGGGATGCTGATTCTGAAGCGACACCTTCCATCACATCTCCATCACCACAAAGGGCGTACGTATAGTGGTCAAACAGCTCATGTTTGGATGTATTGTATACTGCACTCAAGTGGGATTCAGCCATTGCCATACCTACAGCCATTGCTAGTCCTTGACCGAGAGGTCCTGTTGTTGCATCCACACCTGGTGTATGTCCGTATTCAGGGTGACCTGGCGTTTTACTTCCCCATTGGCGAAAGTTTTTCAGTTCCTCCATGCTCAAGTCATATCCACTAAGATGAAGCAGGCTATATAAAAGCATCGAGCCGTGTCCGGCTGATAGTACGAAACGGTCACGATCCCACCAAGTCGGGTTATCTGGCTCGTGCTTTAAATGTCTTGTCCATAATGCAAACGCCATCGGTGCTGCACCCATCGGAAGCCCCGGGTGACCGGAATTGGCTCGGTTAATGCTATCAATGGATAACGTACGAATCGTATTAATTGCTTTTTCTTCTACTGTATTCAACACTCGTTCATCCTCTCCATCATTCCTATTCAACCTACTCTTTTCCATGATATACGGTTTTATTCATCAAAACAACCTTTAGAACGGTTTGTTCATGACATTGAAAAAACCTGGATGCACCGTCCAGGTTGATGGGTTAAGCTATTCATTTTATTAATAAGAACGTCTTCGTTTCTTTAATGAACGAGGAGTCACATCGCTTCCATTCTCATCAACCACTTTAACGGCTTGTAATTGCTTCTTAAAAGATGTTCTTAGACTACTCAAGTACTCATCTCTAAGCGAATGCTGTTCGAACTCTTCGTCATGAGTTAATCCCATCGTCCTTGCCCGCTTGGCAAGTTCGTTCATACGGTCGATTTTCTTACTAGAGTTCATCACGGGTCCTCCTTTCGTTATTTATAGTCGTTCTCACACGTTAGTATGTATATTCCCGAACAGCAAAAGAAATAAACCTAACATTTATAATTTAAAGATTTTAACCGATTCGTCAATTTTTCAGACCCCACGTAAAAGATGGCCAAAGTTATTAGTGTTCCTTATATGAAAGAAATGCTGGATCCAAAACGACAGGTTCACTCGCCGCTAATGACGTTTGCGCTACAAACAACATGACAGCGACCGCAAAACCAAACAGAAGAATAATGAGCCATTCTTCTACCGTTTTCCTCTTTATAAGTGCTTTTGATAACTTGACCATCTGATCCCCTCCAAAACGTATGTTCGTATAACGATCATAACCGGAACAAATGTTCTTGTCAACAAGAAAAACAGAACGAGTGTTTGCAAACACATGTTTTGTGTGCTATGCTTTTCCTAAGATTGGAAAGAGATAATGAGGTGAAACGATGACAAAGTTATCCGCACGCCAAGAACGCATTCTTACTTATATTAAAGATAATGTACGAAGCAAAGGTTACCCTCCGTCCGTACGAGAAATTGGTGAAGCTGTCGGCCTCGCTTCAAGCTCTACTGTGCACGGACATTTAGCACGCTTAGAGAAAAAAGGATTCATTCGGCGTGACGCTACAAAACCTCGCGCAATCGAAGTGTTAGGATTAGAAGGCGCAACGACAGACGCCTCTTCATACACCGAGAACAGCAATGCGCCAGCGGCAACCGCTTACGTACCTGTGATCGGTAAAGTTACCGCAGGTCAACCGATCACGGCTGTTGAGAACATTGAAGAATACGTCCCTCTCCCTGAATCTTTTGTTGGGAATGAGTCGGTTTTCATGCTAACCATTGTCGGTGAAAGTATGATAGATGCCGGGATTTTAGACGGGGATCAAGTCATTGTTCGGCAACAACAGACAGCGAATAACGGCGATATTATTGTTGCAATGACTGAAGAGCAAGAAGCGACGGTAAAGCGCTTTTACAAGGAAGGTAATCAGATTCGTTTGCAACCAGAAAACGAAACGATGGAACCAATCTATTTAGATAATGTGTCTGTGTTAGGAAAAGTGACCGGCGTACTACGAAATATTCATTAAAGAACTGTTGGAATAATCTGTGTAGACACACAGGTTATTTCTTTTTTGTTTTAAGTTTACATAATGTTATTATTGTTTATTTTTCCGTTCTTTCACATAAAGAGCGACACCGATCACACTAAGCATTCCAATTCCAGGTGTAGCGATCATAAGTGACACAATTAATCCAAACTCAAGCATACGCGGACCCTTTAGTGTCTTTTACATCTAGTGTATGCAAGGAAATTTCCCACGTACCCGAGCGTTTGCACATTTGCCAGTTTGGGCACGATAACGGTATCTGAATAGATGAAGGGAGATATCGTTCATGTGCGGCCGATTTACATTCTTTGAGCAATTAGAAACCCTCGAAAAGCTATTTAACATCAAGTACGGACAGAATGACCCCCTACCAACAAGCTATAATATCGCACCGACTCAATCGATTTTTTGCGTGTATCATGACGGTACGTACCAACAATTAAAAACGTTTAGGTGGGGACTCGTCCCCTCTTGGGCGAAAGAACAGAAGTCTAGCCGTCCACTTATTAATGCCCGAGCAGAGACCGTCACAGACAAACCTATCTTCCGTCAACCTTTCCAAAGGAGGCGATGCATCATTCCTGCCTCTGGCTTTTATGAATGGCAAACGAAAAACGGGAAGAAGCAACCGTTTCACATCCAATTAAAAAACGGTGAACCGCTCGCTTTCGCAGGCATTTGGGATACGTGGTCAAACGACACAGAACAGGTGATGAGCTGCGCTATTATTACGACAGAAGCAAACGAATTGGTCGCTGACATCCATGAGCGCATGCCGGTCATTCTCTCCCCTGCTGATTTCGATCGATGGCTAGATCCAACAAACATTGACCCCCAAACGGTAACCCCAATGTTAGAACCCTATCCTGCCGGAGACATGATTGCTTACGAAGTATCCCCACGAGTGAACGATCCAAGATCTAACGATGCTGAGTTAGTAAACTCGTTATAGGTCAAGTCATTACGTGTAATTTTTCTTCCAAAATTGTGGGCAAGCCACTATACACCATGTTCCACAAGACATATAAAAAAGCCCTATCCCCTAAAGGATAAGGCTTTTTCCATTTTAGTATGCTTGGAAATACTGCTCTCTTTCCCAAGGGTGAACTTGGGTGCGGAACAACGATGATGCTTATTCATGCAACCATAATGTAATTAGGTATGCTATTATAGTGTTTTTCTCTTTATAAAATTTTCACAATCGACCTTAGTTTTATTCGATCTCGTGGCAGATCCGTGGCAAAATAATTAATCCAAAAATTGTGGTAATCATATACCCAATACTTTACAATTAGAATAATTGTCTTACGTAGTTTTGGAGGGGATTATTTGAATAGAAAAGCATGGACTATTCTAGGATGGAGCCTAGGAACTTTGGTTTAGTTTTAATGCTCGGCATGGGTTATTTTGTATGGTGGCTGTTTCAACCTGCGTCATCTTCAAATGTGAAGAACGACACTGCGGAAGCAGGAGAGATTGAGGGTATTGAAGAAGAAATTGAACATGACGGTATTAACATTAATGATTTTGTTGAAGAGTCTGAATTTGACAAAGATATTTACAGATCTTTTACATTAGATGTTGATTCATTTATTTATATTTACGATGGTTCATATGATGGTGAGTTTGACGAAGAAATAGAAATAACCGTGGACGACCCTACTATAAGCCGTAATGATGAGGGGTACTCTCGAATAGAATTAAACAATACCGAAGATACAAGCCTTACTCTCCATTTAAATAAAGAAGATGACAGTTTGCAATCCATATCTTTGTACACATATAAAACGGGTTTACATTCATACCTAAATTTTTTAACCCTTGCTTTGCCAGTGGAATCCAAGAATATGATGCATTCACAGAAATTTTAGCTAATATGCAAGAGCACGCCGTAGCTGTAGAAAACAACTTGAATGACAATGCCTACGTGGTTAACAAAGATTTTAACGGATATAAAGCCTTTGTATATTTTGATGATGATTTTCTAGTTATCTCGATCCTTGGCCAAGAACAATAAGCTCCCAAACCGACAAGCTCCCACGCCCGAGCGTGTTCTTTCGTAAATTGCATGTTGAACAAATACCCCTACATTACTTACATCATACTCATGCGGTATTGCAACTTGAAGCCGGCGCAGATATGAAATATGTGCAAGGACGTTTAGGTCACGGTAGCATTCAAATAACCTCAGATGTATATTCGCATATCAGCAAGAAGATAGCTAAGAGTAATATGAATAAGTATGAACAATATATGGATGACTTGCTAAATTAAAATTTTTTGCGATTTAATTAGGTCATATTTAGGTCAATCAAGAACATCACCCTCTAAACTTGAATATGACCTAACATATAAAAAAGCCCTATCCCATAAAGGATAAGGCTTTTTTCATTTTAGTATGCTTGGAAATACTGCTCTCTTTCCCAAGGGTGAACTTGGGTTCTAAACATATCCCATTCGATTTCTTTAGCTTCAACGAAGTGTTCCATGGCGTGCTCGCCAAGTGCGTCGACGAGAACTTTGTCGGCTTTTAGCTCTTCAAGCGCTCCTTTTAAGCTACCAGGAAGGGCTTCAATGCCTTCGTCTTTAAGTTCTTGCTCATCCATTACATAGATGTTGCGGTCTGTTTCTTCTGGTGCTTGAAGCTTTCTTTTGACACCATCAAGACCAGCAGCGAGCAGTGCAGCCATTGCCAAATATGGGTTGGCAGATGGGTCTGGGCTTCTCACTTCAATTCTTGTACTTGCTTTTCTAGAAGAAGGAATTCGCACAAGTGGACTACGGTTACGTAATGACCAAGCGATGTATACCGGCGCTTCATAGCCTGGAACGAGACGCTTGTAAGAGTTCACAATTGGGTTTGTAATTGCTGTGAACGCTTTGGCGTGATCGAGAATCCCAGCTAAGAAATGCATCGCTGTTTCACTCAATTGGGAAGGCGTGCTCTCATCGTAAAAAGCATTCGTCTTTCCTTTGAATAAAGACATGTTACAATGCATCCCCGAGCCGTTTACACCAAATAGTGGTTTTGGCATAAATGTCGCATGCAATCCATGCTTTCTAGCAATCGTTTTTACAGCTAGTTTGAACGTTTGGATGTTGTCACACGTAGTGATCGCATCGGCATATTTGAAATCAATTTCATGTTGTCCTGGTGCTACCTCATGGTGAGACGCTTCAATTTCGAAGTCCATGTCCATGAGTTCAAGTACGATGTCACGGCGGCAGTTTTCACCTAAGTCTGTCGGAGCAAGGTCAAAGTATCCGCCTTTGTCATTCAACTCCATCGTCGGCTCGCCTTTTTCATCGTTTTTGAAGAGGAAAATTCTGGTTCAGGTCCAATGTTAAAGTCGGTAAAACCGAGCTCTTCTGCCTGTTTGAGTACACGCTTTAGAATGCCACGCGGGTCGCCTTCAAACGGCTTTGGTTCTTCGCCTGGTGCACCTGCTCATAGATGTCACAAATGAGACGAGCAACTTTGCCTTTTTCCGGCGTCCAAGGGAAAATGACCCAAGTATCAAGGTCCGGATATAAGTACATATCTGACTCTTCAATACGAACAAATCCTTCAATTGATGAACCGTCAAACATCATTTCATTATCTAACGCTTTCTCAAGCTGATCAACCGGGATTTCAACGTTTTTAATCGTCCCTTGAAGGTCAGTAAATTGCAGTCGAATAAACTTTACGTTTTCTTCTTTTGCCAGTCGCGCAATATCTTCTCGCGTATACTTTGCCATGTTTCGTCATTCCCCTTTTCGTTTAATAATTCAAAAAGCAATGTATGTGACTTCCCCACAAAGTCTATGTGGAGAAGGTAATACCGGATTATGATCTAAAAAAGTGAGACAGCTGTCCTTGAATCATGCTTGCTTTCGTTTCGTTTGGATGATTCACTGCTTCTCGCTTCAACCGTTCACGAAGCTTTTTTAGTTCTTCACGCTCACGCACTTCTTTCTCGCGCTCTGCTTCTTGTTCTTTCATCATTTCCTTAATGCCTGCCATGTTCACGCCGCGATCAGTGAGCTGCTTGATATCAAGGAGAACATCGACATCCGCAAAAGAGAAAAGCCGCTGGTTGCCATCCGTCCTTGCGGGTCTTACAAACCCGTGTGTTTCATAATAGCGAATTTGTCTTGGCGTAAGGCCTGTTAATTCCTTCACGATACGAATCGAGAACAAAGGCATGTGCAGTCGTTCACTTTGCTCCAATTGTTTGCTCCTTTCAAGATCAGCACGTGTGATCCATGAAAATATTACGTTGTATCTATGAATATATTACTTAGTTTAAGAGATACAAAATTTCATGTCAACTTTTTTAATCAATTTATGTTAACTTTTTTGACATGAGTGATGCAACATCGTTGCAAGTGCCCGTTTCACCGCAATCTTTACGTGAGCGAACGAGAGTCCCCCTTGAACATAAGCGGTGTAAGGCTCTGTCACAGGTCCATCCGCACTTAGTTCAATACTTGCCCCTTGCACAAATGTTCCAGCAGCCATAATGACGTTGCCATCATATCCTGGAAGCGGACCTGGGACCGGTAATGCGCGGGCATCTACCGGTGAATTCTGCTGAATGCTCTGGCAGAAGCTTACCATTGCGCGCTCTTCCCCAAAGTGAACCGCTTGGATTAAGTCCGTTCGCTTTGTCATTGAGCTAGGTGTCGTATGAAAGCCCGCCTTCTCTAACATAGCGGCTGTAAAATGTGCTCCTTTTACGGCGTCGGCGACGACAGTTGACGCCATGAATACACCTAAAAAGGCGTCATGTAAAAACGGACCGGTTGCCCCAGCTTCAATTCCAATTCCAGGCGCACTTAAACGAGAGGCTGCCCGTTCGACGAATCGAGTTTTTCCAGCGATGTAACCACCGGTTTTGGCAATGCCCCCACCTGGGTTCTTAATGAGGGAACCTGCAATCAAATCCGCTCCAACATCCCCTGGTTCTTCGGTTTCTACAAACTCTCCGTAGCAATTGTCCACGAAGACATTCACGTGTGGGTGATGGGTTTTAATGTGCGAAATGTACGCACCAAGCTCGTCCACAGTAATGGATGGGCGGGAATCATAACCCGAGGAACGTTGAATCACTACCCAGCTCGTTTTTTCAGAAATTGCAGCAGATACAAGGGAAAGATCAATGCGCCCTTTTTTGAGGGGAACGACGTGCGTGTCCATGTTATACTCTTTGAAATTCCCAACCTCGTCGCCTGTCAAACCTAAAACCGATTGCATCGTTTCATAGGGATCGCCGCTAGCATACACTAATTGTTCCCCTGGCCTCATGTTCCCAAATAAAGCTGCACTAATGGCATGTGTTCCCGACACGAAATGCGGACGTACGAGCGCGCTTTCCATCCCAAAGATCCGGGCATACACTTGCTCTAGCTTTTCTCTCCCCTCATCGTCATACCCATAACCGTCCGAACCTACGAGGTGATGCTTTGAAATACCCGCCTCTTGAAAGGCATCCAAAACTTTCGCTACATTTCGTTCACTCGTTTGGTCAATTTGTGTATAGATGTCAGAGAGGTCAATATTGATTTCTTGCTCCCACGTCTCAATTTGATCTGTCATTCTCATTTGTCTCCTTTAGTTGTCTTTGTTCACGTAGCAATTTTGTGAGCGCGCATAACCCTTCACGAAATAACTCTCCGTTTGTTCATCAAAATCTTCCTTTTGAACAATCGTTGTACTTTTTAACCGAGACAATTGCTTCCCATCTCCAGCAGGAACCACTTGTTCGTACGGTTCCATAAAAGAGATGATTTGCTTCTCCAATAAATGCAAAAGCTCTGTCATATTTCTGCCGGTTTTGGCACTTACCTCGATTCGCGGGGCATTGCCTGACACCAACGTTTCCCTGTTCGAGTGATGCTCATCTTGTTTATTCAGTACTGTAATCGTTTCAATACCACTTGCGCCAAGGTCTTGAAGCAGCGCCTCAACGGTTTTCACTTCATCATCTGCATGCTCGCTTGAAGCGTCCACAACGTGAACGAGCAAATCGGCTTCTGTAACCTCTTCGAGAGTGGATCGAAAGCTCGCAATAAGTGTAGTAGGCAAGTCCCGAATAAAACCAACCGTATCACTCACTTGTACTTCTAAGCCTGATGGCAATCGCAGTCTACGAGTGAGTGGATCAAGTGTAGCAAATAACAGATCCTCGGCGAATGCATGTTCATCCGTTAGTGCATTCAAAAGCGTCGTTTTTCCTGCATTTGTATAACCTACGAGCGTAATGTGCAGACGCTCACCTTGTTGTTTTTGATGCTTACGCACATTTCGGTGTTTTTGCACGCGAACGAGGTCCCGCTTTAACTCATCCATTCGCCGGTGAATGTGACGACGGTCGGTTTCTAGTTTTGTTTCACCAGGACCCGGGTTCCAATGCCGCCGCCTAGCCTAGATAGCGATAACCCTTGACCTCTTAGACGCGGCAACAAGTACGTCAACTGCGCAAGTTCTACCTGAATTTTTCCTTCTCGGGTTCGTGCGCGTTCGGCGAAAATATCAAGAATCAACTGGGTGCGGTCAATGACCGCAACACCGGTCGATTCTGCTAGCGATTGTCCTTGCCTCGGGGAGAGTTCATCGTTAATGACGATCAAGTCTACATCTAGCTCCGAAGCGAGTTCTGATAGTTCATCAACTTTACCAGAACCGACATAACGAGACACATCTGCAGTTCTACGGTTTTGTAAACTCGTATGCACAACTGTGCCGTGGGCTGTCGTCACAAGACTTTTCAATTCTTCTACACTTCTATATTGCAAAGCCTCGTCTTTTTTTTCATTGATGACTGCAACAACAATAACTCTTTCCAAAAATGGCTACCTCCTAAAAATCACGATCAGATAAGGTTTTTAATGCATCTACGTCATGTTCATTATGCTCGCGCATCGTTCGAACCGCATGCTGGCGAATCGCCTGCTCAATCGTGTTTCGAATGTATCGTCCGTTACTAAACGGCTCTCTAACTGAGGATTTACGTTGCTGTAACGTTTGCTCAAATTTCGTTTTCGCACGTTCTGTCCAAATGTATTCTCGCTCCACGAGTAAATGCTCAGCAATTCGCATGAGCTGTTGTACTGAGAAGTCCGGAAACTCAAGTTGTAATGGAAACCGAGATGGCAAACCAGGATTTAAATCCAAAAAAGCATCCATTTCTCTTGAATACCCTGCAAGAATGAGAATAAACGACTGTTTATGGTCTTCCATCGCTTTCACAAGCGTATCGACTGCTTCTTTTCCAAAGTCTTTTTCCCCACCTCGTGCCAGTGCATACGCCTCGTCAATAAAGAGAATTCCACCTGACGCTTTTTGCACGAGCTCACGAGTCTTTTGTGCCGTCTGACCAATATATTCCCCAACAAGATCTGCTCGCTCTGCTTCAATAAAATGGCCTTTTTGTAAGAAGCCGAGGTCTTTAAACAACCGACCGAGAAGACGGGCAGCTGTCGTTTTACCCGTGCCAGGACTTCCTTTAAAAATCATGTGCATCGACTGTTCAACGGTCTTCAATTGATGTTTCTCCCGACAACGGTTAATATGAATCCAAGCATAAATTTCACGAACCATTGTTTTGACGTTCTCGACGCCAATCAGTTTTTCCAATTCTTTTTCTGCTTTTTGCAGCAGATAGTGGTGATCGGTTTCTAACGTTGCTGTTTCTCGTTTCTCTTTCTCTTTTAAACGTACGCGGATGCGAGATCTTCCCTGCTGACTGCTGATCATTGTTATCCCTCCGAACAATCACGGGCATTTGCTATAGTGTACGCAAGCAAAGGGAAAGATGTGCAAAAACCGCGTTGCCTACATTATTGTATCGAAAGGAGAAGGAATTTGCACCCAAACGACTGTTCATTACCTAAACCTGCAAACAAGTACTTAGACGCTTTAGCCGCAAAAGGCAGAAAGACGTCTACGATCAAGCGATATCGGTATGACTTATTAGATTATTACTCTTATGTTCATGAACATGTTCAACCTGATGAACAATTGCCCACATATGAATCTCTTTCGAAGTTCTTTACTGAAATTATCGGGAAGCGTAACTATAAATACAAAACGTACAAACGTATTCATACGGTATTGCTCCGTTATGGCGCGTATTTATGTGAGATGCGTTTGCAGTCGATCAATCCCGTCGAAGAAATTACACTTCCAGAGGGCGATGATGATGAAATTTCAGAAGAGGATTTATTTAGTCATCGCGAAGTGGATCAATTGCTCCGTTCTATTCATTCAGACAATGGTCTCTCAGAAACTCAGCAGAAATCCCGGCCGCTTCTAGCTCCACGAAACCTCATTATGATCCGACTTCTCTTGTTTTACGGTTTGCGATTGCAAGAATTGTACGGTTTACAAATCGATGACTGGCAACGGCCCGGTCGCTTACACGTCAAACCGTTAGACGGCGAGGTGCTTCCGCGCACCATTTCACTTTCACAAGCCGACCGCACGTACCTCCGTGATTATCTCGACGTGATTCCAACGCCAGTTCAGCCGATACTCGGAAATGAACACCCGCTATTTATCAGTTTCGACTACCAACGGCAAACGTATCGCTGGTCATATGAAGAAGATATGCCTAAAAGACTCACGATCGTGGCGATGCAAAAAATGATTCGAGAGGAACTAAAACGAGCAGGGCTCCCTCTTGGGCGAAGCGCACAGCACATGCGACATACATTCATTGTTCGTTCCCTTGAAAATGATGAGTCCCTCTCAAGCCTCCAACAAAAACTTGGTTTGCACTCCCCACTCGTTCTTCAACGCTATGAGCAACTGGCCTTAATGGATGAATCGTAGCATTTAATCATACTGAAGCTCACAATTTTTTCGTGTGATCTCCTAACAATGTGGCAATCTGTAGATTGGCACATTCTTCTTTACTCATTTGAAAAAGAAAATCCCGCCTCTTTTAAAAGAGACGGGATTTTCTTTATTCTCCTTGATTCGGATCTAATTGTAGTTGGACGTTCCGCTGCGGAGCAAACGTTGAAATGGCGTGCTTGTACACCAACTGTTGTTTGCCGTCGGTATCAATGATGATCGTGAAGTTGTCAAATGCTTTCAAATACCCACGAATTTGAAAGCCATTCGTCAAAAATACAGTAATTGCGATATTCTCTTTTCGCAACGTATTTAAGAATTGATCTTGAATATTGACGTTTTTCAATACAGGTCCCCCCAATTCATGTCTTCTGTTCATTTCGACACGTCTTGCACGATTCCTTCAAGAAATTTAACAATTCCTTGAAAATCCTCTGACTTCGGTTCAGCACCCATGTCGAACCATGTGACCGTCTCTTTATTTTTAAACCAAGTGAGCTGACGTTTCGCAAATTGTCGAGAATGAATTTTAATTCGATCTACCGCTTGTTCGAATGAGTATTCGCCTTCAAAATAGGCAACGAGTTCTTTGTAACCAATTGCCTTCATTGCTTGAGTATGTGCATACCCTTCTTCGTAGAGACGTTCCACCTCTTGAACCAACCCTTGATCAATCATCCGGTCTACTCGTTGTTCTATACGGCTATACAACTTACTTCGCTCCATCTCCAAACCAATGATAATGACGTCGTAAAGAAGCGTGGGATTCGTTTGTGAGAGAGGAACAGGAGCAGCCTTACCTCTTTGAATCAATTCCAAAGCACGAATGACCTTGCGCGTGTTGTTTTGATGGATGCGTTCCGCTGCCGCCTTGTCCTGTTGCCGCAATGCCTCGTGCAACTCTTCTTTTCCACCCGGTTGATTGGCATGCTGTTCCATCTTTTCCCGCCATGCCAGATTCGCTGGTTGGTCCTCAAATTGCCAATCAGACGTGACGCTTTTCACATACATCCCGGTACCACCGACTAAAATAGGTAGATGACCTGCTTCTCGAACGCCATGAATGGCTTTTTTGGCTTGTCGTTGAAACTCGGCGGCACTGAACGATTCATCGGGAGCTATGTAATTGAGAAGGTGATGGGGAACGCCTTGTCGCTCATTGACTGTTGGTTTTGCTGTTCCAATATCAAGCCGCTTGTACACTTGGAATGCGTCACCGTTGATGACTTCACCATGAAATGCTTTCGCAATTTCAATACTGAGCGCCGTCTTACCGACGGCTGTCGGTCCGACGATGACGACTAATGGTAATCGCTTCACACTGCTGCTCCTTTCTCATAAATCAATTGTGCCGTACGTCACCGTGCCCCGCCTTCGATCTAACCGCTTAAAGCCAAACTCGTCAAACAGGGAGCTTTGTGATTCCGCTTTAAGTACAACCGCTTTCTTAGCGACGCGCAACGCCTCTTGCACGGTTTCTTTGGATAATGCATCATAACATGCAATCTCTTTTAGAGGCTGCAAATGTACAGATTGTTGTACGGACTGTTTAAACATCGGTCCATATAGATCACATCAAAACTATTATCGGCTTGTTTCTGTAAATATTGTCGTTGGTCAACACAGACGACTTGAACTCTTCTCATCGCTTCAACCAATGCAGCATGTTGATCATCGCTCCAATTTTTTAACCCTTCTTGGACGACGCTCGCAATCATCGGTTGCTTTTCAACACCAATGACTTGTCCATTCGTTCCCGCATAAAAACTCGCAACAATACTGTCACTACCAAGCCCTAATGTCACATCCAAAAACGAATCTCCTGGCATCAATCTTGAGGCGATCACTAACGGATCGCCTTCTCCATTTTGCAGTCGTTGGATACGTAATGTTGCCATGCTCGGATGGAAAAAGAACGGTTCTTTCGCTCTCGAATATACCACGTCTCTACCGGCTTTTCCTACCATATATACGTGCGGGTGATGCGCATGAAATTCTGTAATTGTCTGCTTGTTTCGCCGATGGTAAGGCAGCTCAAAATCGGCGGCAATTTGCTCGGCACGAGCGACCATTTCCTGTGTAGGCTTACGACTTGTCGTAATCATCGGCGTATGCTCCTCACCAAAATAAAAGAGGTGCGCCTTTAACTTGGCTGCACCTGGTTCATTGTATTAGTGTTTCTCCGAAAACTTGTACAAAACGTATGCCATGACAGTGGCAACGAGCACAGCTGCAAATGTGATGCCGAGGATGGCTACAAGATCCATTGGTGTCATCGTTCTCTCTACCCCTTTATCTCTAGTTGTATCGTCTACTATAGTCGTTATTGTACCATATCTAAGACGAGCTTGCATTACGTACCGTTTGCTTAATTCATCACTCTCTTAAACATTTTCTCCAATTCATACGTAGATATATGAACAAAAATATTCCTGCCATGCGGACACGTAAACGGCTGGTTGCACGACCGTAATCGTTCTAACAGATGAAAGATTTCATCTGTTCGCAAATGCCGATTCGCTTTGATAGCTTGTTTACATGACATAAGAATTGCGGCTTCTTCTCGAATTTGGACAGTGTCAGGCTTTTTTAATTGTAATGACTGGGCAGCGAGTTCCCGAATCGTCTCTTCTTCATGCCCTTTCGGGAACCATACCGGGTGCGCCGTCACACGGTACGTATTCGTACCGAACGGTTCCATCCTCAAGCCAAACGCAGCAAATTCGTCTTGCACTTGCTCCATTTGCATAAACTCTTCCGACGTAAAGTCCATCGTAAACGGGACGAGCAACTCTTGTTCGTCTCGCTGCTTTTCATGAAGTTTCTCGTGAAATTCTTCATAATAGATACGTTCTTGTGCGGCATGCTGGTCAATCATATACAAACCGTGATCATTTTGAGCAAGAATATACGTACCATGAAGCTGACCAATCGGATAAAGAACAGGGATTCTCTCTTTTTGCTCCGTCTCTTCTTTAGGGAGTTCATCCTCTATCGAACGAACAGACGTCGTCTCTTCTGCCTCCAGCTCTCGTTTTCGTTCTATACGAGCAGGTGCGGGCTCTTCTTTCACAACAAGCGGTTCATTCTCTTCACGTTTCTCTCCAATTTCCTTACGTGTTGGCTCTGCAGCACGTTCATAAGAAAGTGGCAGCTCCTGAGCGACAGAAACCGGTGCTGTTGCGCGTTTCGAAGGCGCTGCGGTCGGGATGAACGTTTCTTTTTTGAGCTGAGCGGCAATCGTACTCTCCACCTCTTGAAGCAATTCATCTTCTTTGCTTAATCGCACATCCCATTTGGACGGGTGCACATTTACATCGACTAAAGTTGGGTCCATCGTAATTGAAAGTAGCACAACCGGATAGCGGTGCAAAGGTAAGAGTGTATGATACGCTGACTCCAACGCTTTCACGATTGGAAAGTGACGAATATAACGGCCGTTAATAAATGTGCTCATGTAATGCCTGCTCGCTCGATTCAACTCCGGCCGACCGATAAACCCTGAGATGGTATAGTCTAACGATTCATGGGAGACCGGGAGCATCTGTTCAGCCACTTGCTTGCCGTACACTTGAAAAATGACCGACTGCAAATTGCCATTCCCATTCGTGAATAGAAGTTGCTTGTCATTGTGCTTAAACCGAATCGACACATCTGGCCGGGAAAGCGCCGCCCGGTTGATCACATCGCTTACTCTTCCAAGTTCCGTGTTGACGGTCTTCATATGCTTAAGCCTAGCAGGTGTATTGAAAAAAAGCTCGTCCACAACGATGCGTGTGCCTTGCCTTGCTTTTGTCGTATTCTTTCCAATGAGACGCCCACCTTGATAGCGAAGTTCAATACCAGCTTCACCAGAGACGGCCGTTTCCATCGTCACTTTCGCGACCGATGCAATACTTGGCAACGCCTCCCCTCTAAACCCTAGCGTGCGTATTCGATTCAGATCTGATTCACGGGCAATTTTACTCGTGGCATGCCGTAAAAAGGCGAGTTCAGCTTCGCCGCTTCGAATTCCTGAGCCGTTATCAATAATGGAAATGGAGGCAAGCCCTCCTTCGGTAATTCCAATATCGATTTCTGTACTGCCCGCATCTAGTGCGTTTTCCAACAGCTCTTTTACGACCGAAGCGGGGCGTTCGACCACTTCCCCTGCAGCAATTTTGTTTGATAAGTGATCATCCAACTGTATGATCTGAGCCATTGTCATCCCCTTTCTGAATCATTGATTTTTCGTTGCCACTCATAAATTTTTTCCAGTGCCTGTATTGGCGATAAGTGCAATACATCAAGGTGTTGCACCTCTTGTTCGATCTCACTTTTGCTTCGCTGATCTGCCTTGTCTTGCTTTTTTGTTGACTCCGGCTCCGTTTCTTCGAACAAGACGAGCTGTTCATGAACCTTTGATTCAGGCGTTGGCTTGAGTTCGGTTTGTTCCAATTCTTGCAACAAATGTTCGGCACGGTCAATGACTTGATTGGGCAAGTTGGCAAGCTTGGCTACGTGAATCCCATAACTTCGATCTGCTTTTCCATCTTCAACTTTATGCAAGAAAATAACGTTTCCGTCTTCTTCCTCCGCACGAACATGAACATTTTTTAGCCTTCCAAGTTGTTCTTCAAGAATCGTCAATTCATGGTAGTGCGTTGAAAATAGTGTTTTGCATCGGTTCTTCTCATGAATGTATTCTATGATTGCTTGTGCGAGCGCCATTCCATCATACGTTGACGTTCCCCGACCGATTTCGTCGAGCAACACCAAACTGTTTGCAGAAGCTTGTTGCAATGCATATTCTGTTTCCACCATTTCAACCATGAATGTGCTCTGACCGCTAGCCAAATCATCCGCTGCCCCAATGCGGGTAAAAATCCGGTCAAATAACGGCAATACCGCAAGGTCAGCAGGAACATAACAGCCAATTTGTGCCATTACACTAATCATCGCCACTTGGCGCATGTACGTACTTTTACCCGCCATATTTGGCCCTGTAATGAGCAGCATATCCCGCTCCCCATCTAAGTGAATATCGTTCGGTACGTAGTCACCGACTGGGATCGTCTCTTCAACGACGGGGTGGCGACTCCGTTCGAGCCGAAGTTCCCCGGATTCTGAAAACAGAGGTTTAGTGAAACGTTTCTCTTCACTTGCGACTGAAAAGCTTTGCAATACATCGATCTCGCTAATCATCTTTGCGGCTTGCTGGATGTTCGGAATAAACGTTTGGACTTCTTCTCGAATTTGCAGAAAAAGTTCATACTCCAACGTTTCCATCTGATCTTCTGCATTTAAAATCTTACTTTCCATCGCTTTAAGCTCATTGGTTGCAAATCGTTCCGCGTTTGTTAACGTCTGTCTCCGCTCATACTGTTCAGGTACGAGGTGCGCACTTCCTTTTGACACTTCTAGATAAAAGCCAAACACGCGATTATACCCGACTTTTAGCGTCTTAATTCCCGTTCGCTCACGCTCTGTCTTCTCCAGATCAGAAAGCCACGTCTTCCCATTCTCTGTCGCTTCTCGGTAAGTGTCGAGCTGCTCATTGTACCCAGCGCGAATCATCCCGGCTTCTTTAATTGAGATCGGTGGTTCATCAACAAACGCTTCTCGTAACAGCACTTCTAACGGTGCACACTCTTCGATGTTTTTGCCATATTCGTTTGCAGCGTCTCCAAGCTCTGTAAGTAGCGCGCGGATACCGGGCACTTGTTGCAAAGACTTTCGTAATTGCACGAGCTCTCTTGCATTCACATTGCCGTAAGCGACTTTTCCGGCGAGACGTTCCAAATCATACACGTGCTGAAGCGCCTCTTGTAATGTGCGGCGTTCAATGGGGTTGTCCAAAAATACCGAGACCATTTGAATTCTTGCCTCGATTTGCGATTGGTTATATAACGGTTGTTCAATCCATTTCCGTAACCTTCGACTCCCCATTGCTGTTTTTGTAAAATCTAGCAATCCATATAACGACCCACTTTTCGTTCGTTCACGCAACGAAGCGATAATTTCTAAATTCTTTCTCGTATGCACGTCCATTTGCATGTGTTGCTGATGGATGTGAGTAACAGCGGGTTGCATATGTTGTAACGACCGCTTTTGTGTGTGTGTTAAATAATTGAGCAGTCGGCCAAAAGCCTTGCGTATGAGCGGTTCATTTCCATCATAGAGATGGTCCATATGAGATGGGATTTCTTCTTTCATTTCTATAGACATTGTCATCCCAACAACTGGGAGGAGTGACCCTGCTGCTTCATCAACCACAATCTCTTTAAGACCATCCATATGTAATAACCGATGCATTTCGTGATCGCCGCGGTCCGTCACACCGACCTCAGTTTCTCCTGTCGACAAATCAGTACGCGCATAACCCATCTGTGCGATACCGATTGAAAGCGAGAGTATATATTGATTTTCCTCGGCTTGAATCGCTTTTCCTTCCATGACCGTACCAGGCGTAATGACACGCACGACGTCACGTTTGACGACCCCTTTTGCTGTCGCTGGGTCTTCCGTTTGTTCACAAATGGCAATTTTATAGCCTTGCTCTACGAGGCGAGTAATGTAACTTTCTGCTGAATGGTAAGGAACACCACACATCGGTGCTGCGTCGTCTCCCTTTCCTCTTTTCGTTAAAGTAATTTCAAGTACACGCGCTGCAAGTACGGCATCATCATAAAACAGCTCATAAAAATCACCAAGACGAAAGAACAAAAACGCATCTTCATGTTCTTCTTTGATTCGAAAATATTGCTGCATCATCGGTGTTTGTTTAGACACTTTGTTTCCCCCACTATTTAACGAACTAGAACAAATTATAGCATATTCACGTTTTGATGATGAACGAATTCAATAGAAAAACCAGGAGCAAACCCCCTGGTTAATCTTTCTTATAGCTTTCTTTTTCTTCTTCATGTTTACGATGATCTTCTTTCTCTTTATGATCGTAGTCGCGTCGATCATCTTGTCGTTCACGCTTTCTATTGCCAAATTCTCTTGGAGGTCGGCGATCAAGAAATTTCGGGTCAATCTGATCTTTTAGCTCTTGGTCACTCACTTGTTCGCTCCACTTTACGTCTTCATAATGGGCATCTTCTTTGTCTGGATAAACGAGAATGCTCACTTTTGTCTCCCCAACAACTTCAGCAGCGAACTCTTTCTCAACTTCAACATTCACATCTTTTTCGTTTTTCGCGATTAATGCCTCAATCGTTTGCGGTTGCTTCGTTGCTCTTGCAATGACGTCCAACTCATCGGTCATGAGTTCATCGGGTCTCATCTTTAATGGCACGTGTTCATGGTAAGATACCCGTTCTGTTGCCACATCGGTTTTCGTGTTTTTCTCATAAGAATACCAAACGTTAATATCATAGGAACCTTTAATTTCTACACTGTCCCCTTTACGCTCTGCATCATAACGATGATTAATAACCCAGCACCCTAGTATACTCGTAGGATTGTGCTGCGGACAAATGGTGTGCATCGTTTTGGAGAATTTTCTTCCTTTACCGCAAACGGCTTTCGTAATAATTTCTCTGTAATGTTCAGACACGTCACGTTCCTCCCTTATTTTCGGCATTCCGGCGCTTGCATGCCTCTTCTTATTCATATGTATGACCTAAATGTACGTTCATGCCCATAAATTGTTTCTCCCGAAAAAAAGAGATGAGGAGCTGATCTCCTCATCTCTTACCTATGCAAAACCCAATCCAATTATTCTTGTCTAAATACGCTCTTAACATCCAATCATCTTTTTGGAAGTCTCTTGCAATTTCTTGAATCGCATCAGCAAGGGACAATGCTTTTTTATCTTCAAGTTGTTCCATAATCTCATACAATTCATTACTCATCTTCTGAAGGTCAAGGGAAATGCTATTCACCATATCCAATTCGCCTTCATTACCTGTCGCTTCGTCAAGCGTTGAAGCAGCAAGGAAATCTTTCATCGTTGCGAGCGGCTGTACTCTTACAGTTAGCATTTGCTCAGCATACTCATCAATGTGTGTTTTCGTTTTGTCATACATCTCTTCGAATTTCTCATGCAAAGAGAAGAAATGCTTCCCTTTAATATACCAGTGATAGTTATGAAGCTTGATATAGAAAACATGAAGGTTGGCGAGTTGCTCGTTTAATTCTTTCTCCATTGCTCTAGCGCTTGTGCCTTTAATTTCTGCTTGTCGTTTAACCATGTAAAACGCCTCCTATAAGTAGTGATGTGTATCCAACTAATTATTGATTATAATTATTATATAATAACAATTATAATTTGACAACCATTATTGTGTTTTCATGGCGTCTAATTATTATCTACCCGTTTCTCAAATAAAATATGCCCCTATTTATAGAAAAACACCCGCGATCATCCTCGCGGGTGTTTTGATTGACGATTACTCTTTATCTTTAGAGCTTGTAATGTGCGCTGTTACCGTATCTGAAATCGTACTGGATACGAGTTGCAACACTTCGTTTACTTCTGTTTGGCTGCGCTTAAATTCTTGGACAATCGGAATGTCATCAATTTTTTGTGAAGATCTTCAATTTCAGCCTCTGTTTTCTTAATGGCCTCTGTTTTTTTATAGTGCTTCAAGTTTACAAGTTCTTTTTGTTTTGCTTTCACTTCATCGATGAGCCCTTGAATCTTCGTGTTTTGGTTAATTTGCGCTTCAGCACGAATGAAAAAGTCAACCTCTTCTGTTTGGGTAAGTTCATTCGCCAACTGCTTCGCTTTTGCCATAATCTCTTCTTTTGTATACAATCCTTCTGTCATGCGTTCTGCACCTCGCTGTATTCGACCAGTTCACCATCTAATGACCACGTTTTTACGTTTGTGATTTTTGCATAGATTAGCTGTCCAATTTTATCTTTTGACGTTCGTACGTTTACACGTTTGTTTGTACGCGTTCGACCAGAAAGTACGTCTGGATTTTTTTTACTCTCGCCCTCAATAAGAACTTCAACCGTTTGTCCTTGCATATTGGCATTACTCTCTGCAGACAATCTGTTTACAAGTTCGTTCAGTCTTTGTAATCGTTCTTTCTTCACGCTCATCGGAACATTATCTTCCATCCGAGCCGCAGGGGTACCCTCTCGAGGAGAATAAATGTACGTAAACGCACTGTCATATCTCATCTCTTCGACCAATGTGAGCATATCTTCAAACTGCTCATCGGTTTCATTCGGGAAGCCAACGATCAGGTCGGTCGTGAATGTGGCATGCGGCATCGCTTTTTTAATTCGGTTAGCAAGGTCGATGTATTGTTCTCTCGTATACTTTCTTCCCATAAGCTTTAGAATCTCGTTATTTCCGTGTTGGACAGGGAGATGAATGTGTTCTAACAAGTTGTCTCCTTTTGCCAAGACTTCGATCAGCTCGTCGTCAAAGTCTCTTGGGTGGCTCGTCGTAAATCGAACACGTGGAATATCCACTTGTCGAATCATATCCATCAGTTTTCCAAGAGAGCTCGGGTTTTCAAGATCTTTTCCGTACGCATTCACATTTTGTCCGAGAAGCGTAATCTCTTTGTATCCTTGTCTTGCCAAATCTCTCACTTCATGAATAATATCTTCAGGTTTTCTGCTTCGCTCTTTCCCTCTCGTATAAGGAACGATGCAATATGTACAGAACTTGTCACACCCATACATAATGTTGACCCAAGCTTGTGTTTTCCCTGCACGTTTACGCGGCATGTTCTCAACAACATCGCCTTCTTTTGACCACACCTCAACGACCATTTCTTTACCGAGGATGGCATCATGCAAGAGCTCTGGTAATCGGTGAATGTTGTGTGTCCCGAAAATCAGATCCACATGTTGATGCTTTTGCAAGATCTTGTTGACGACCGTTTCTTCTTGAGACATGCATCCACAGATTCCGAGCACAACTTCTGGTTTCTCCAGTTTCAAATTCTTTAAGTGACCGATCTCGCCAAACACTTTATTCTCGGCGTTCTCACGAATGGCGCACGTGTTCAACAAGATCACATCGGCATCTGCGGTTTCATCTGTACTCGTAAACCCTAGTTCTTCTAAAATGCCGGCCATGTTTTCGGTATCATGAACGTTCATCTGACATCCGTACGTTCGGATATAATAGCGCTTGCCTTGGCCAATTTGTTTCATTTGCTCTGGAACCGAAAAGTCATAATGAAATTCGACTTCTTTTCTTCGTCTACGTTGGCCTTGTCGGTAATTCGGTGGTTCATTAACGACGATACTTCTCCCGCCAATTTTCATGACGTTTTTTCCTTCATCATTCTCTTCGAAAACAGCATTCGAGAAATCAAAGTATTTCCCGAAGTCCTTTTGGTCTAAAGACTTCCCATTTTCTTCTGTATTATCAGGGTTGGTCTCCTTTTGACGGCGTTTGTGATCGCTCATAGCCATCCCCTTTCTGTATACCAAAAATCTCATATATAAACGGATGTTGCTGCAAATCCATTAACTGCAGAACTTACCAGTTCAAATTATAATGGTTCACCGTGAGGAAAACAACCTCAAGTCTTTTACTCGTAGATGTTCACCTCTTAGTCACAGATTTCAAGAATGATTCAGTTGCAACCCTCGGTGCCGATTTAGGCAGCGGCAATTTCCATCTTTCGCGGTCGAGCCAAGTCCCCTGGGTGTTGACCATAATACGAAGATACTTGTTCAATACCAGCTGTTGTTGCTTGTTCGTAACGCGCTAACAGCTCATTAATGGACGTGTTCCCGTCCATATGATGCTTCGTGAGCATCCGCAATATCTCTGCGATCGCACGAGTTTGACTATCGTCGACGATTTGCTCGACATTCGACAAATCAATCGCTTCACACCCAAAAAGAATTGTATCTTTACCTTTGGCTCCTACTTTTTCTTTCTTGCCTTTTTGTGCATTCCAACCTGCTTTTTTCGGCATCCGCTTTTTCGTTGAACGAGTCATATCATTGTGGATAACCGCCTGCCTCGTCGTTCCTTCGCTTGCAATTTGTTTCGCACGATCGGTGACGTCGGTGACTTCGTATTCATCAAGCATAATGACCGTGTCTGCCACTTCTAAATAATCGCCACTTCCTCCTACAACGACAATCGTTGAGATGCCTTCTTCTTCATATAAATATCGAACCCGATCAATAAATGGCGTAATTGGCTCCTTCTCTTTCGCTACGAGTTGCTGCATGCGTTGGTCACGAATCATGAAATTCGTTGCGCTCGTATCTTCATCAATGAGCAAAAGCTTTGTGCCAACTTCTCGAGCCTCTATAATATTTGTCGCTTGTGACGTACTCCCGCTTGCATTTGTTGTTGAAAACGAACGAGTGCTTTTATCATTTGGTAAATTACTGATGAACATGCCAATATCAACGCCATTCACACTTCTTCCATCCTCGGCTCGAATTTTCATCGCTGTGTCGTCGGTAGCAATGTACTCTCTCCCATCTCCAGCAATATGGTTGTACACCCCTTGTTCAATCGCTTCAAGCAACGTGCTTTTGCCGTGATAACCACCTCCAACAATGACCGTTACACCTCGTTTAATCAACATTCCGCGAACGTTGCCCGCATGGGGTAGGTTTGCGTAAACTTCCAGTTCTTTTGGGCTCGTAAAACGTTTTGTGTGATCACTTTGAAGTGGCTGTTTACTTATGCCACTCGATCGTGGCAAAATCGCACCATCACAAATAAACACAAGGCCATCCTCTTTGGCTACAAATTGGCGCAAAGCATGCTGATCATCACAAAGACGCAAGTGCTCGTGTAATTGACCCATGTCCATATGGTCAACGGCTGATTGCACAATTTTTGGGAGTTGTACGGTTAGCCGTTGAATCGCTTCTTTTGCAAGAATAGAGCGCCCCCTTGCCGGTAACTGAACAGATAGACGCACCTCCAGTTGACCATTATGAATAACGACCGCACTTCTCTCCAATATTTCTTGAGAAGGAGCGTCAATGTAAATGCCTTTGTTTGCTTGGTGTTTCTGGATCATTTGGTTTACCACTCTTGCCAAATAATCCGTGATTCCTACATACCGCCAATGATCGGTGTACATGTCTTTAGTAAACGATAGCTTTTCTACCGGTGCACATACGCGTATTCGAGACGGGGACGCATACGGATCGGCTTGGACATGATCAATGTGTAGCGTATACTTCCCAAACGTGTGCGCACCTTTAATGTCATGGTATGCTTTGTATCCTTTATGATCAATGCGATGTAAAATCGAGGTTAACTGCTTCATAAGAATTCTCCTTGTCTTACGGTTTTATTATAAAGTTTGGCACATGGATAAAAACCTAGTGTGCGTACACTAGGTTTTTTATCGTTACCTTTGCTAGCAATCACTTATCTTGGTTCAATGATCAATTTAATCGCCGTGCGTTCCTCACCATCAATCTCAATATCGGTAAAGGCTGGAATGCAGATTAAATCAATGCCACTCGGCGCTACAAATCCTCTAGCAATGGCAACCGCTTTAACCGATTGATTGAGTGCGCCAGCGCCAATGGCTTGAATCTCTGCCGCACCTCGCTCTCGTATGACTCCTGCTAGGGCACCGGCTACAGAATTCGGAACAGATTTCGCTGAGACTTTTAAAACTTCCATGTGTTGTCCTCCTATCGCTTTTAAATGGCACCGTTACCCCCATAATATTCAGCAGTTGCCTTCCTATGCCTTTAACGTGATAATTTACGGTTATTCATAAAAAGGGTGATCATCATTAATCATAATTCTTTGCAGGGAACGTGCCTTGCCCGTTTGGTCATCGAGGTCAATGCAAATCCCATTTAATTGGGTTCTACCTTCTGCCACTTCGAACTTCACTGGCATCGCTGTCAAAAACTTGTCCAATACAGCCTCACGTTCAACCCCGAGTATTCCGTCATACGGTCCGGTCATCCCTACATCTGATTGGTAAGCCGTTCCACCCGGTAGAATTCGGTCATCGGCTGTTGAAACATGAGTGTGTGTTCCAATGACAGCACTTGCTTTCCCATCTAAAAACCAGCCATTGCTTGTTTCTCACTTGTGACTTCAGCATGAAAATCTACAAATACAAACGGGGTTCTTTTCTTTGCCTCTTCCACCGCTTCTTCAACAGCCCGAAACGGGCAGTCAATATCAGCTAAAAATGTACGACCCATCGCATTAATAACGACAACTTCTTGTCCATTTATATTCACACTCACTATTCCCTTACCAGGTGTGCCTAACGGGTAATTGATCGGACGAATGAGCTTTGGTGCATCATCAATAAATGAGAATATCTCTCTTCTTGCCCAAGCATGATTGCCAAGTGTAACGACTTGTGCTCCTGCTTCTAAAAAGCTTTTGTAAATCTTCTCTGTAATGCCTTTGCCACTAGCCGCATTTTCACCATTAACAATCGTAAGCGATGGTCTATACTTCTTCTGTAGTTTCGGTAAATAGTCTTGTACCATGCTTCTGCCTGGTCGACCGACGACATCTCCAATAAATAAGATTCGCATGCTGTTTCCCTCGCCTCATCTTCGAATTCATGCGATAGTCATTATATACCTTCAGGGAGTTCATAAAACTATCATCGCTTTTACCACGTGTAAAACGTAAAGAAAGCAGCACAATGTGCGCTGCTTTACTTTGCATAGTCTACTGCCCGTGTCTCCCGAATGACAGTAATTCGGATATGACCTGGGTAGTCTAATTCGTTTTCGACCCGCTTTGTAATATCGCGGGCAAGACGATGTGCTAACACATCATCAATTAAATCAGGTTTCACCATAATGCGGACTTCGCGACCCGCCTGTATGGCATACGTTTTTTCAACACCATCAAATGATTCTGCAATCTCCTCGAGTTTTTCGAGTCGGCGTATATACGTTTCCAGTGTCTCTCTTCTTGCTCCAGGGCGTGCTGCAGATAACGCGTCTGCTGCAGCGACGAGTGTCGCTATGACAGACTCGGCCTCTTCATCGCATGGTGAGAAGCAACACTGTTGACGACTACCGCATGCTCATTGTACTTTTTCGTTAGTTCTACACCAATTTCTACGTGGCTTCCTTCAATTTCATGATCAATCGCTTTTCCGATATCATGTAGAAGACCCGCTCGTTTTGCTAGTTGCACGTCTTCTCCTAGCTCCGCCGCCATTAAGCCTGTCAAATGAGCCACTTCCAATGAATGTTTGAGCACATTTTGTCCATAACTTGTTCTAAATCGAAGTCGACCCATAATCTTAATTAAATCTGGGTGCAAGTTATGAATGCCCATTTCAAAGGTTGCTTGCTCACCGTACTCACGAATACGCTCATCTACTTCTCGTCTCGCCTTTTCAACCGTTTCTTCAATACGTGCTGGATGAATACGGCCGTCTTGTACGAGACGTTCAAGTGCGGTTCGTGCAATTTCACGACGAATAGGGTCGAAACCAGATAGGATCACTGCTTCTGGTGTATCATCAATGATGAGATCGATGCCAGTTAGCGTTTCTAAGGCACGGATATTTCGACCTTCTCGTCCAATAATCCGACCTTTCATCTCATCATTTGGCAAATTCACGACTGAAACTGTTGTTTCGGCAACATGGTCCGCCGCAAATCGTTGTAAAGCTAAAGATAACATTTCTTTTGCTCGTTTGTTCGTTTCTTCTTTTATACGCTCGGTGTTCGACTTGATCATAACGGCTGATTCGTGTTCCAGTTCTTGTTCGAGATCGACGCGAATCATTTCTTTCGCTTCTTCCCTCGTTAATCCGGATACACGCTCTAGCTCTTCTTTCTGTTTACTGATCAAACCTTCCATTTTACTGTTCATCGCTTCGGTTTCACGCTGTTTCTCTGCGAGAACCTCTTCTCGTTTTTCGAGTGATTCTTCTTTTTTATCTAAAGACTCACTCTTGCGATCAAGTGTTTCTTCTTTTTGAAGAAGTCGACTTTCTTGTTTTTGAACATCGTTTCTCCGTTCGCGAATATCGTTTTCGGCTTCGGAACGAATGCGATACGCTTCATCTTTCGCTTCAAGAATGGATTCTTTCTTGCTTGCTTCAGCGTTTCGCTCCGCTTCTTCAATCATCTTCTTGGCTGCTTGCTCAGCACTTGAGATCTTTGCCTCCGCAATCTTCTTACGGATCAAATAACCGATGAACCCGCCGACGCCAACACCGACCAACAGCAGCAAAATGGAAGTGACCACCATAACAGGACTGTTATCTATCAAGAGATACACCTCCTTTGCTATGAAGTTGTTCTGTGTGAATCTTGTTCACCTTGCGGGTTTGCCAACGAAAAACGGAGACAGCAGGTTTCTGGTGTTGAATTCCATTTGGGTTTTCATCAAACGCATTGTTCATTGAACCAAATGTTTCTGTTCATTCTGTTCCATCATTCATCTTATCTGTTATGAATGTACTATCTGATGGAGAATACGAACTGCATTCTTCATCGATGATAAGCGGCTGCTAACCTTGTCTATCGGAGTCATTTCTTGCCAACAGCAACTCATTTCATTCTTTATAATTGTATACTTCTATTCATGAAAATGTCAACATTACGACGATGTTCATCTTCGTGTGGAATAAGGAAGATATGATGCGAAAAGAGCAGGGAATGTCCCTGCTCTTCATTATGCGTCCTCAAGTTTCAACGTCATTTCTTCTTCGTCACTATCTTTCTTCGCGCTAACGTTCAACTCATAGTGAGTACGAATCTTTTGTTCAATATCTTTAGCGATATCTTCGTTTTCTTTCAAGTATTGCTTCGCATTCTCACGGCCTTGACCGAGCCGCTCGCCTTCATATGCATACCATGCACCACTTTTATCAACGATGTCAATGTCCGTCGCAATATCAAGCAAAGAACCTTCTCTTGATATTCCTTCTCCGTACATAATATCCACTTCTGCTTGGCGGAAAGGAGGCGCTACTTTGTTCTTCACGACTTTCAGTCTCGTTTTATTACCAACCGTTTCATTGCCTTGCTTTAGCGCCTCGGCACGACGTACTTCTAAACGAACCGATGAATAAAACTTGAGTGCTCGCCCGCCTGGCGTCGTCTCTGGATTGCCAAACATTACGCCAACTTTCTCACGAATTTGGTTAATAAATACGGCGATTGCATTGGACTTGCTAATTGCTCCTGACAACTTCCGAAGCGCTTGGGACATAAGACGTGCTTGCAAACCGACGTGAGTATCCCCCATATCCCCTTCAATTTCCGCCTTAGGTACGAGTGCAGCCACTGAGTCAATAATCAAAATGTCAACCGCACCACTACGAATAAGCGCCTCAGCAATTTCCAAGCCTTGTTCTCCAGTGTCTGGTTGAGAGAGCAACAGCTCGTCAGTGTTCACACCAAGGTTACGTGCATATACAGGATCTAGTGCATGCTCAGCATCAATAAAGGCCGCTTGTCCGCCATTTCTTTGAACTTCTGCAATCGCGTGGAGAGCTACTGTCGTCTTACCTGAAGATTCCGGACCGTAGACTTCAACAATCCTTCCGCGCGGATAGCCACCAACACCTAGAGCAATATCAAGAGCCAAAGCCCCGCTAGATACTGTCGATACTCTTCGTTCACTATCTTCTCCAAGCTTCATGATGGAGCCTTTTCCGAACTGCTTTTCAATGTTTCGAAGCGCTTGGTCGAGCGCTGCTTTGCGGTCACTCATTGTTCTATCTCCTTTATTATAAATTCATACATTTCTCTCATGCAGAATGATGGTCATTTTATCCCCTGCACACATCATATCGTCTTTTGATCATTTTGCCAAGAAAAATACGAACATTTATTCGTTTTTTCTTCAACGAACTCACAAGCAAGCCGAAACACGTTCGGTCCCAAGGATTGAAAAACGAACGGCGGATTAAATGGGGAAAACATCGACAAACTCAGAAAACTAGTGCATTCATCGGCCGCAAGACGTTGGGGCTCGGGGTTACATTTTCCAAAGTTGCACGGTGTGTGCTTGCTCTCTCCTACAAACAGATGGTTGTAGAGGAGAACATAAGACGAAATCAACTCGGTCTCCTGTCTAACCGCTTCGTAAGAAATGGGTGAGACTGTCCAGAGATGGTCTCATCTATTCAAAACTGTTGTTTGTGGCAATTAGCCGAGCGAAATTCATCATCCTCAACCTGAATGGTGTCTAAAAGAAATCTATGAGACAGCTGGCACCTTACAGCGGCCTGTTTGAGCGGAGGATTGTTACATAAAAGAGTTAGACGGACCGTGATTAGCCTTGTCCCCTATGTTGGCGTTTGACCGTAAACGTCCCCCGACTTTCCTATGCCAAGCGTATGGAACGAAGACCGGGTGGCTACCTCGACCATAGGGTTCATGAAATTTCTAAACGTTAAGAATAGCATCAGAGATCTGCGGTGCGTCAAGACTTCGCAGCAGCGCTGACGTGGCTTCAGAAAATTCGATATGTGTTGAACTTTAGATCTTCCTTTTTTGCGTTGTTGGTCCTTGATTTCGACCAACCGGTTGAAATTCTCCATAGGCGTTGGAGGTAGCTAACCCATTTTTTGTTTCCAAAGAGCTTGGATTGGAAACAAGCTCACCGACTATGCCCGTTTTTACCTCGTTTAGGTTCCAATCCGTGGACGTCTGCTTCCAAACAGGCGTTTATGGAAGCAGATCGAGCACTTTACAGGAGATGAACGACAGTCTGCTTCCAAAACCTTCTTCATTCTTTCAATCACTTTTTTAAGTTTGAATCACACGCTTCGCGGAGAACAAGGTCGTGTAGTACAAAATTCTAAAACAACCCCTAGCCTAGAATTTTTATGGAATGAACGTAACGTTTTCCTGATTTGTATTGTTGTTGCTTTCCACTGCAGGCGGATGCTTGCACTCCGGAGTACAAGTGCAACATCGGTGGCTAAAAGACGTCCACCGTGTTTTCTTTATACTCCAAAGCACAAGGGCGACTCGGTTCAGGTTTCTGCCCACTGGTTACAGTGTCTGGAAAGAAGTCCAAATGCCACAAATATTCATTTACGTGACACTTGGGAAAGAATAATCATCATTTTTAAACGTGGATCCGCACATAAACGGAGTCAACGGTCACAAATTGCGATATATGTGACCGTTGAGAGCAGAAAGTGCCCGGATTGAGGCTGGATTGTCACATAAGTGACACGTCATCACATTCCTTACGCCAGGTGGTGGCCATCGGCTATGCAATGCTGCCCTTCGAGAAACGCTTTCTATTTTGCCTGCAACTCTCACTCACATGCCGAAGAACGTGAGTTGAGATGAGCTTCAACAGTCACTCTGTCAGCGTTCGCCCGCCAATAGCGATCTTAATCATAGCATTTGTTGGAGTTTTTAAGTTTATCTTTAGTCGTACTAAATAACCGACGCTAGCACATCCAAAAAACGCTCGCCACAAGTCCTCCTCGGACGAATGACAAGCGTTTATCGGAATTTCTCTTACGATTAGGAACGAGCGGGACTCGGTTTGCGAGCGTCTCGTTTTGGACGCGGTTTCGCAGGCTCTAAGTTTACTCTTGCTCCGTTCAATCTCGAATGACGAAGGCCTTCATAAACGAAAGGTGCAACGCTCTCAGGCACTTCAACAAAGGTGAAATTCTCAAAGATGTCGATCTTCCCAATTGATTTACCTGGAATGCCAACGGCGTTTGCTACTTCTTCAACGAGAATTTTTGGCGTCATATTCACGTTGCGACCGACGTTAATGAAAAAGCGTACCATCTTTTGCACCACCGGTTTCACCAAAGCTATATCCTTCTTCAGAAAGATTGTTTTCCGTCTGGTAGTTCATCTTTAGTAACGCTTGAATAACGTCTTTTTGGTCGAAGTCTTTCAATAGCTCTTCGGTAAGGTCATCAAAAATGGACGTCTCTTCACTCGCTTGAATCACATTTGTAATTTGTGTTTTCCACGCGTCTTGTTGCTTTTCAACCACTTCTTCAATGGTTGGAATGTCGCGGGTTGGAATTTGCATCTTGATTTCTTTCTCAATTGAGCGCAGGTGCTTCATTTCGCGTGGCGTAACGAGCGTGAGCGCTTGCCCCTTTTTACCTGCACGACCGGTACGACCGATGCGGTGCACATATGATTCAGGGTCTTGAGGGATGTCATAGTTAATGACGTGAGTGACGTTATCGACATCAATTCCTCTGGCCGCAACGTCTGTCGCAATAAGGAACTCAATTGAACTGTCTCTAAATTTCTTCATGACAGCATCTCGCTGTGATTGCGTGAGATCCCCGTGCAAACCATCTGCAAAATATCCACGTGCTTGCAATGATTCCGTAAGCTCAGCAACGCCTTTTTTCGTACGAGAGAAAATGATGGCAAGCTCTGGGTTGTAACGATCAATTACCCGGCATAGTGATTCCAATTTGTTGCGTTCTAACACTTTAAAATAAAGTTGTTCGATCGACGGGGCGGTCACATCACTGCGACTAATGGACACCGTCTCTGGCTTTTCCATGTAGCGACGTGACAACTTGCGAATCGGACCCGGCATCGTCGCTGAAAACAGGAGTGTTTGTCGCTCTTTGTTCGTTTGCTTGAGGATAGACTCAATATCATCAATAAAACCCATGTCCAACATTTCATCTGCTTCATCAAGGACAAATGTCTCGACACGGTCCAAGCGAAGAGTCTTTCTACGCAAATGGTCTTGAATGCGTCCAGGCGTTCCGATCACGACTTGGACTCCGCGCTTCAATGCTTTGATTTGGTGACCAATCGATTGCCCACCATAAATCGGTAATGTCGTCAGCTTCATATTCGCAGATAATTTCTGAAGCTCACCGGCAACTTGAATGGCTAATTCCCGCGTTGGCGTAAGTACAATCGCTTGCACGTCCGAACTAGCCGTAATTTTATTTAAAAGCGGAATGCCAAATGCGGCTGTTTTTCCAGTTCCTGTCTGCGCTTGACCAACAACGTCATTCCCGTCTAAGACGATAGGGATCGCCTTTTCTTGGATTGGAGACGGTTCTTCAAACCCCATCTGCTTAATGGCTTGTTTTAATTCTGGCTTAATCGCTTCGTGTTCAAATACGTTCATTCACTAATCACCTTTTTTCTTTTCTAGCAATAGACAACTGCATGCCTCTTTGGCAGCTCTTCGTCGAATCGTTTCGCGGTTGCCTGTAAGCTTTCGTTTATACACAGTGGTTTGATTGGGTAAAGCAATGCCAATGTAAAGCGTACCTACTGCTTTATTTTCTAATGTGTCTGGACCTGCAACACCGGTAATCGATATGCCCACTGCACTCTCATAACGATCGCGAATTCCTTCTGCCATTTGCTTTGCGCACGCTTCACTAACAGCGCCGTGTTCAACGAGCAGATCAGGATTAACGCCGAGATGCTTGATTTTCATCTCGTTGCTGTAAGTGACCATGCCACCTGCCGTCACGGAGGATGCACCGGCAATTTCTGTAAGTTGCTGCATCAAGCCACCGCCAGTCATGCTCTCTGCAGTAGCCACTGACCAGTTCTTTTCCTGTAAGTATTCCACAGATTTTGAGAACAAACTATCCTCATTGTATCCGTATAAATACTCACCGACGCGTTCCAAAATCTTATTTTCTGTTTTGTTTAAGCGGTCGGTCGCCCGGTCTTCATCGGTTTCAGTAATTGTGAGGCGAAGCGTCACTTCATCTTGCCCCGCAAGAGGAGCAATCGTTGGGTTTGTTTGCTCGTGGATCAGGTCTTTCAACGTCTCTTCAAGTGCCGATTCTCCGATACCGAAAAATCGTAGCACCCGAGAACGAAAAAACGCACCTGCATGATTTCGTTCTGCTAAAAACGGTTCCAACTCCCGTTTGACCATCGTTTTTAATTCTTGAGGTGGCCCTGGTAATAACACATACAGTGTTCCGTCATGTTCTATCGCACAACCTGCTGCAAGCCCTGCATGATTAAAAAAGACGTGTGATCCATCAAGAACAAGCGCTTGCTTTCGGTTCGCCTCTGACGTCTCTTTGCCTCGACTGGCAAAAAGCTTTCAACGTGCTGGAGAGCACTAGGGTCATAGATGAGTGGCACATTCAAGTACTCCGACAGTGCTTCTCTTGTCAAATCGTCTTCGGTCGGTCCGAGACCACCAGAGAAAATAATTAAGTCGTGATGCTGTCTCGCTTCCTCAATCGACGCCTGTATTCGCCGCTTATTGTCACCGACAACGGTATGTTTGTATACATTGACCCCAAGAGAAGCGAGCTGCTTTGAGACAAATTGACCATTCGTGTTCGCAATTTGTCCGAGTAATAACTCTGTACCTACGGCAATGACTTCAGCATTCACCGGACCCCCTCCAATCTTCAAACACCTGTTTTAAGCATCTTTAAATACATGTTTGTTCTTCCAAAAGTAATCGATTCCCGACACGATCGTTAATAAGACTGCCATCCACATGAGAAAATCAGCGAACGGAATGCCAATTGATTCAAACGGTGCGTTATGTACCATTAAGAAAAAGATCGCAACCATTTGAAATACCGTTTTCCACTTCCCGAGCGAACTCGCAGCAATGACTGTACCATCTGCTGCCGCTACGAGACGCATTCCCGTTACAGCAAATTCTCTCGTCAAAATAATGACCGCCATCCATGCAGGTAATAAATCAAGTTCGATTAATGAAAGCAACGCTGCCGTCACGAGCAATTTGTCAGCAAGTGGATCGAGAAACTTTCCGAAGTTACTCACCAAGTTCCTGCTTCTAGCAATGTAACCATCTACCCAATCGGTCAAAGCAGCAAATGCATAAATCAGGGCAGCAACAAGATGGTGCACGGGGACTTCTGTACCGAAAAGAGAAACCGCGCCCCATTGAAATGGATAGAGAAAAACAATCATAAAGACAGGAATAAAACATATACGGGCAATTGTAATCTGATTCGGCAAGTTCACATCCGCGCCCTCCTTTCAACCCTATATTATTTTAACAGAAACGAACAAAAACTAAAAACAGAGGATGTACTTATTTACCGAAGAAACGGGCAAATAAATAAAACAGGACACGGTTTGCGCACGATTCCCGGCACAATCCGTGTCTGTTTCGAGAGACTTTATTTTATTCTCGTTCAATCGTAATATAATGATGGTGCACATCAACTGGGTATTCTAATTCCTCGCCGTTCACCGTAATGTCCACACCAAAAATATTGCCGACGTTAATTGTGATCGCATCTTCATCGAATTCAAATGATTCATCGCTGCTGAGAACCCCACCAGCTTCAATTGGGTCACCGAAACGCTCAGTACGAAAGTCAATATAACTTTCTCCATCAAATTCGAGATCAATCTCGATCGTGTCTCCGGTAACGGTAAAGATGGATTGATTATTATCGGTCACTTCGACAAATTCAAGGCTTGCTGAAGAAGTTTCTTCGTTGTCTTCATTGGTTGAACTCCGTATCGCCATTTTCATCAGCACCATTTTCTTCATCAGTGCCCTCGTCCTCGTCTGTACCTTCCACGTCTTCATCGTCATCCTGTGGCGTATCTACAATTGCCATTTGTTCATCAGAATCTCCATTTTCTTCTTCATCATCACTCGCCGATGCCATACAGATATGGCCCAAATTCCAGCAACGAGAACGACTAAAAACAAACCGATGAGTATCGCAGGTAAAATGCTCGATTTTTTTTCTCTTTCACTCGTGCGCTTGGCACGTGTATGTTCCGTTCTTGACGGCAGATCGACCGCTTCTTGTTTTGGTTTGGGTAAGTCTGATTCAAATTGTTGAAACACTTGATCTGGTTCCAAACCGAGAACTTCAGAATAGCTCTTAATGAATGCCCGCGCATAAAATGCGCCTGGCAAATCACTATAATTCCCCTCTTCAATCGCTTGCAAATAACGCTTTTGAATCTTTGTACGCGCTTGTACCTCTTCTAAATCCCAACCAAACTCTTCTCTTTTTTCTTTTAGAAACTCGCCTAACTCTGTCATACTCCCACCTACCACCTAGCTAATATCAAATGAAGAAAAACCTGACTCCACCATTTCATACGTAATCTTTTCATCCTCATTATTTCGCAACTCAATAATACAATCAAAATCTTGTAATGTATAGGCTGTTTCTCGTACAAAAATGTCTGGATGTTCCACAACTTTCACACTTGGCATGCTCATAATCTTGTCAACAAGTGTGCGATGCTTTTCGTTGGCACGCATCGTCGTAACAATTCCATCAATGATATAAACGAGATCATCGCCTAGTTCGTCTTCAGGAATGGTCGAACGCACGGTTTGACGGAGCAAAGTGGATGAGATAAATGACCAATGTTTGTTCGCACACACACTGGCAGCCACAATCGATTCGGTTTTTCCAACGCGAGGCATGCCGCGAATTCCGACCAAATAATGCCGCTCTTCTTTAAACAATTCAGCCATGAAGTCTACGAGCAAGCCCAGCTCATCACGAACAAACCGGTACGTTTTCTTATCATCGGCATCGCGCTCTATGTAGCGACCGTGCATGACTGCCAGACGATCCCGCAACCTCGGCTGTCGAATTTTCATTAGTGTGATGCTTTCCATCGTTTGCAAGATGTCTCGAAGCCGTGTGATGTTATCATCCTTTGCACTACGTATGAGCATTCCACGACGATTGTTCTCCACACCGTTAATTGTCACAATATTAATGGACAGCATTCCGAGTAACGAGGAGATATCTCCAAGCAAACCTGGGCGGTTTTGATGGATTTGATATTCAAAATACCATTCTTTCTTTTCCATCAATTCCCTCGCCTCCTTCAGCATTTCTATACTTAACATTATCTCTCATTTTACGTTATTTTCGTGCATTTGGGTAGTAGTATGTAAGAATATGGTTGGACAGCAAGAAAAACGCACCTCGTTCGGTCTGACCGAAGAAGGTGCGTAGCTCTCATCTAATCTCTTTGAACGAGTTTAACCATCATGTTTGCAATCGCATGTTGTTCTTGTTCATCCGCGACATTCCACATGTCTTTAAGCACGCGTTCCTGTTCGTTTTGTGGCTCAACTTCTTTTGCCAAATAATCGCCAACTTCAAAAGCGACATCAGAGACCACGTCATGGCTTAATCCATCATCTTCAGCAGATTCAAGACGATCGCCTAAAAATGATTTCCAATGCTCCCAGTTTTCTAGAACGGACACTGTTGCTCCCTCCTCTACTAATTCACTACGGTTGTAGTTTGAGGCAAGCGGCAACATTTCATACATACTTTATCCGCTCCACGCTCCGTTGATGGAAAGTACGTGACCATTTACGTAAGCCGCTTCTTCGGAAAGTAAATAATTGCAAGCATGCGCAACTTCATGTACGTATCCAAAACGACCCGCTGGAATTTCCTGAGACAGTTGTCTCAATTCTTCAAGGCTAAACCCTTCCATTTGTGCGGTTTGAATGACCCCAGGAGAGACTGCATTGACGGTAATGTGCGAAGGAGCTACCTCTTTTGCAAGTGCTTTTACAAATGCAATCTGGCCACCTTTGGCTGCGGAATAAACCGTTTCAAAAGATGCACCGACTTCTCCCCAAATCGAGGCAACAAGTACAATTCTCCCCGCTTTTTGTTCGATCATTTGCGGCAAAATCCGCTTGATTAACCGAATAGGAGAAGCGAGGTGCTCATTCATTAGCCGGTCAACCTCTTCATCGGAGTGGTCATCCAAGAGACCATAAAAGGCCGTTCCGCTCGCAAAAATGATGTCGTCAATGCGAGCGTCAAGTTGTTTGAAACAATCGTTAGCACCGGTCGGTAGACCAAAATCTGCTTGAACGAGCGTAACCTTGCTACCTAATTTCCGGCACTCTTCTTGAATGTCCAGTGCAGCACTTTTATTTCGATAATAATGAAGGTAGAGGTGAGTGTTTGCCCCTGCCCGCTCCTTTGCCACAGCTCTACCGATTCCGCCTGTAGCTCCAGTAATGAACGTATGCCTCATGAAGAGTGGGGGAGCACTTTCATTACTGAACTATGGTCTTCTGCAAAGTGACGCTGCAACACTTTTTCTAAATCACCGATCGTTAGCTTTTCAAGCTTAGGAACGACATCAAACAGCGCGTCACCGTTCATTTCATACCTCGTAAATTGTGTCGCAATAAATTCAGAACTGTTTAGTTGCTTTAAGAACGAACCGATTTTTCGCTTTTTCGCTACTTCGATCTCTTCTTCGTTTAAGACTTTTTGCTTGTACGTGCGGATCGTGTCACGAAGCACTTCTACGAGACGATCAGGATCTTTTGAGTCTCCTCCAATTGCCGAGAAGCCAAAAGAGCGTTCCATCGTGAAATCCGTAGAGAAAGAACCGTCAATGAGCTTCTCGGTATAACTTCTCGTACGCTTGTGAACCGCTACCGAACATGACGTCTAGAAGCATTTGTACAGCGAGTTCATATGTCAGCCCGTCAAGTGGATACGCATCGCCGCCCTCTTTATATCCGAGCAATACTTTTGGCGTTTGCACATTCATGCGCAAAACGTCTTCCTTTTGATTACTTTCATCGGGCTCATCACCATATTCTCGTCTGATCTCTTCAACGTCTTTGAACGATTTCGCTGCTTGGTTATCGCGCACAAGCGCACCCATTTCTTCGGGATCAACAGGTCCTGTCACGAACAGCACCATGTTTGACGGGTGGTAAAACGTTTCGTAACACGTATACAACATATCCTTTGTAATCTCATGAATGGAGGATACCGTTCCAGCAATGTCCACACGCACGGTATTGTTTTTGTAAAGACTCGCAATGAGGCCAAAGAACAACCGCCAGTCGGCGTCATCATCGTACATACGAATCTCTTGTTCGATGATGCCTTGTTCTTTTTCAACCGACTCTTCCGTAAAATATGGCTTTTGCACAAAGTCAATCAGCGTCTCCACGTTGTTATGCACATCACTCGTGCTTGAAAACAAATAAGCCGTTCGTGTGAAACTCGTAAACGCGTTCGTTTGTGCGCCCCGTTTTGAAAAGGTATCGAATACATCGCCATCTTCATCTTCAAACAACTTGTGCTCAAGAAAATGAGCGATGCCATCAGGTACACGAATGGCGTCTTTTTGCCCTAAAGGACTGAAGTGGTCATCAATTGAACCGTAATCGGTCGTGAAAATCGCAAACGTTTTATTGTTTTCATGACGGGGGAGGACGTACACTTTTAGTCCGTTATCAAGCGTCTCATAATAAAGGGTTTCACCGAGCTGGTCGTACTGTTGTTTTTTCATTGCGAATCCTCCTTGCCAGTTAACAGATACACCGTGTCGAGTGTGATTTCTGATGCAATGCGCGTTACATCTTCTCGTGATACGTTTTGAATTTCTTTCACACGGTCTTCAACCGAGCGGTGTTTGTTCGTGAGTACGTTCTGGTATAAAAGATCAATCGACCCTCTCGCTGAATCGACTTGTTCAAGAATTTGGTTTGAGAGCATATACTGAGTCGTTTGCAACTCTTCATCGGTAAAATTACCGTTTTTGAGTTCCTGTAACTGCTCCTTAATAATCGTTACTGCACGCTCATATTTATCAGAAGCGATACCTGCCATCGCAAACACTAAACCTTTATACGGCTCATACCGTGACGCCGCATAATAAGCAAGGCTCTCTTTTTCACGAACGTTAACGAACAGTTGGAGTGTGGAAAGGCACCGAAAATCCCGTTCGTAACGAGGACGGCTGCATATTCGTTGTCGCTTGCTTGAAACGGCACCCGAAACCCCATGTGCAATTTCGCTTGTTGCACATCTTCATGGTCCACGACTTCTCGTGTCTCCTCCGGGGCTTTTTGCATTTTCGTTTCACTCGTCACTGACTTGCTCGTAAACTTTGTCGCATACTCATTCAGAATAGATTCAATTTCTTCACGCTCTCCAGGTCCTGTAATAAACAAATCAAAAGCATTTGTTTTTAGCAAGTCTGTGTAGGCGTCTTGGAGCGCTCGTTCATCTACGTCTTCAATGTGTGCTGCTGTACCATAAGGCGGAATGCCATACCGTTCTTCTTTGCACATTTCTTCAACGAGGCGCTGGTTCGCGTAACGGATTTTATCATCAGCAATGCTTTTCACCCGACTGATGAGCGCTTGTTTTTCTTCTTTAATAATGCTGTCTAAAAACGCGCCATCATCGGTTTTGGCAGGTGCAAATAATACTGAGAGAAAAAATTGCAACATCTCTTTAGCTAGGGGTTCGTTTTCACTTTGCAAATATTGTTCGTGAACGACTTCAGCAAAAAACGT
This sequence comes from Geomicrobium sp. JCM 19039, assembly GCF_000698145.1. Taxonomy (GTDB): domain Bacteria; phylum Bacillota; class Bacilli; order Bacillales; family Marinococcaceae; genus Geomicrobium_A. The sequence continues at coordinate 145,489 of NZ_BAXB01000002.1, read as the reverse complement.
AACAAAGTGTTGTTCACCCTTTTTGCCGACGTCTGCACCGAAACTCGCCCCGTAAAGCCCATCCAAGTGCTTTCGGATTTCTCGTCGGGATGGGTGCTTTTTCGTTCCAGCTTGCAATACTTGGGTAAGCAACGCGCGTGCTGCTGATGTTTTTTCGTCCTCTAATGGGGCTTTCATTTGAAGCACAAACGTTGTCGTTTTATATTTATCACTCGGCTGCCAATGTACATGTAAGCTGCCAACGTTAAATTGTTCGACCATGAGTCATCACCTTTTCCTTTACTTAGCGTCCGTTAAATCGTCTGGTTCATTTCTTTTTAGCACCTCGCGGGGTTTCTTGCCTTCGTAAGGACCGACAATGCCCTGTGCTTCCATTTCATCTACGAGCCTGGCTGCACGTGTATAACCAATCCGAAAGCGTCGTTGCAGCATGGAAACCGATGCAGAGTCCATTTGCATGACAAGGTCTATCGCATCATAATACAGATCGTCTTCAGGCTCTTTATGAGTTTCAACGACTTCATCTGGCGTCATCTCTTCTTCATATTGCGCTTTTTGTTGGGCAACAACGTGAGAAACGATGTCTTCAACTTCTTTATCAGAAATAAACGCCCCTTGAATTCGGGTGGATTTATTTGCACCGACGGGTAAAAATAACATGTCCCCTCGCCCTAATAATTTCTCAGCACCAGACGCATCCAGTATCGTACGTGAATCGGTCTGACTAGAAACCCCAAAAGCGATACGTGAAGGGATGTTTGCTTTAATTACTCCAGTAATTACATCTACAGAAGGCCGTTGTGTTGCAATAATCATATGGATGCCGGCGGCTCTAGCCATTTGCGCAAGTCGGGTAATTGCATCTTCAACATCGCTTGAAGCGACCATCATTAAATCGGCAAGCTCATCTACAATGACAACAATATACGGGAGCAACGGCTTGTCATCGTCCTCTTTTTCATTTTGCTTCCGGATCATCGCATTATACCCTTCAATATTTCTGCTCCCACTATGCGAGAACAAATCGTAGCGCCGCTCCATTTCAGAAACCACTTTTTTCAATGCTTGCGCGGCTTTTTTCGGCTCAGTTACGACAGGCGTAAGTAGGTGAGGAATGCCGTTGTACACATTTAATTCCACCATTTTCGGGTCAATCATCATGAGCTTTACTTCATGAGGCTTTGCCCGCATGAGAATGCTCGTCACAATTCCATTTATACAAACGCTTTTCCCGCTTCCTGTTGCCCCTGCGACGAGCAGGTGAGGCATTTTATTAAGCTCAGCAGTCATCGGCTCACCTGAAATGTCGCGTCCGAGCGCAACAGAAAGAACGTGAGCATCATTGGATTTCGGCGTTTCCAGTACTTCCCGAAGTAACCATTGCAACGTCTTGGTTAGGAACTTCAATTCCTACCGCTGATTTTCCAGGAATCGGCGCTTCAATTCGAATGTCTTTCGCAGCTAGAGCAAGTGCAATATCATCCGTTAGACTGACAATTTTACTCACCTTAACCCCTACCGCTGGTTGGACCTCGTATTTTGTTACAGCAGGACCGAGATGAACTTCATTCACTTGAGCTTGCACACCAAAACTTTTCAACGTGTCTTCGAGTTTCTTCGCATTCGTAGACACTTGATTTCGATCACTCGTTTGGTGATTTTGAACAGGGGACTGCAACAATGTAAGACCAGGCAACTGATAATCTTCGTTTGATTTCTCACTCGTAAGAAGCGGTTGAATATCCTCTGTCTCTTCTTTTTCTACAACAGGTCCCTTGCCTTTTTTCTTTTGACTTCGCTCTTCTCCCTTATACGCTTGCTCTTGGAAATTATGAATGACCGGTCGCTCGCTCGTGCTCGACTCCGTGGCTGCAGGTGCTTGTGGCGTTGGTGTAGCGGTCGACACCTTCTCTTTCTTTTCGGTCGCCGGCGCTCGAGGTTTATTTTCTTTCGTGCGGGAGTTCTTGTAAGCATCCAATCCCTTCGCACCCCACACGCGTACTCGTTTTGATACAGCGTCATACACATCACGAATCGATTTACCACTAAGTAAGATAAACGCAATGACAAGAAGTACCGCTCCGAGGACATACGTCCCACCAACATCTACGAGAAACGTACCTACTGCATACCCTACGGCACCAACCATTCCCCCTCCAAGGTCATCGGCTTGACCGGTCAAGTCTAAGCGATACAATTCCAGCGTATTCATGAGCACCGAACCATTTTGGAACGGTCCAACGCTTTGTAAGTTCTGAAATAGTTCAAGATGGCTGTATAAGAGCACAGTAAACATCGCAATGTATAAGCCTGCAAAACGCCTAGACCACATTGTCGGCAACACTCGCTTAAAAATGAGCATGAAGGCGAACATGTAAAGCAACAGCGTAAGAAAGTGATACCATTCACCTGCAAAAAACCGAAACAGCTGGATAATGATAATGCCGAGCGGATCAAATTGAAAAGAAGTAAACAGTGCAATCGCAAGGAGAATTAAACCAGCCATTTCAAATTTAAGCTGGGTAGTCCACTCTTGTTGCTTTTTTTTCTTTTTCTTTTTCTTCCCCATCTACTCCTCCCCCCTTATTTCCCTGTATAAAAAATCCATCGATTACGTAAAGTTGGTAGCTGAACCATTATAACACACTACAACTTCACAAAAAGCGCTGAAAAAGACCGAGATTCAAGAAAAAAGATGAACAACTCATTGTTGATCATCTTTGAGATCCCAAGGCATTCCTGCTGGTACTTCGGTTGTAAAAAGTCATTAGGTTCCGTGCTTAATAATCGTCCAACCACCCATTGCCCGTCACCCGATTTCTCAAGCATAACAACGCCATTATCAGTTTCTACATAGTGACAGTCAATTCCTTCTGTTTGTGGAAATACCTCATCCATTGATAACGGTGTGTAAATAATCATTGCAAAAGTTCCCCTTGCCTTGAGATTAATTCTCTTAGCTTTTCTATAGCTGGACCGACTCCGCCGACTTCATTAATTAATCCGTGATCAACGGCATCTTGACCGACGACGTTCGTTCCAATGTCTCTCGTTAAATTCCCTTTATCAAACATCAATTCTTTGAACACCTCGGTTTTAATGTTGGAGTGGCCGGTGACAAATTGAATGACACGCTCTTGCATCTTCTCCATGTATTCAAACGTCTGTGGCACCCCAATGACAAGTCCGTTAAGACGGATGGGGTGAATCGTCATCGTTGCTGTTTCAGCAATAAACGCGTAGTCCCCAGCGACAGCAACCGGTACTCCTATGGAATGGCCACCACCTAGCACGAGCGTAACCGTCGGTTTGTTCATACTTGCGACCATTTCTGCAATTGCCAAACCTGCTTCCACATCACCGCCAACTGTATTTAATACGAGCAATAGGCCTTTGATTTTTGAATTCTGTTCTGCGGCGACGAGTTGAGGAATGATATGTTCATACTTCGTCGTTTTATTTTGCGGTGGCAACTGCATGTGTCCTTCAATTTGACCAATAATCGTAATGCAATGAATTTCAGATTGCTCACTCGTAGCACACTCGTTTGCCCGAGGGATGTAATTTTTTGGACAACGTCTGAACCTTTCTCTTTTTCTTGGGGTTGTTCTCCTGCCATTATATTGCCTCCTTTTCGTCTAGTATTCGAGTGTAGGACAGACTTATTCCTTCCAGGTTCTCCATATTAAAAATACCGCGCGCTTACATCGGTTGTAAGCGCGCGGTACGTTTATACTTCCATAATAATCGGCAAGATCATCGGCCTGCGTTTTGTTTTGTCGTACAAGAAGCGACTGAGTACTTCACGTACGTTGCTTTTCAGTGACGACCATTCATTTACATTTTCACTCATGCATTCATTTAATGTGTCGGTCACTTTTTTCTTTGCTTCTTCGAGCAGCTCTTCAGATTCTCTTACATATACAAACCCTCGAGAAATGATGTCAGGACCTGAAACAAACGCATTCGTTTTCTTGTTTAACGTGACGACAACGACTAGAATGCCATCTTTAGATAACAGGCGTCGGTCACGAAGAACGATATTTCCAACATCCCCAATACCTAATCCGTCAATGAGGACATTTCCAGCAGGAACTTTGGATGCTTTTGTCGCATTCTTCCCTTGAAGTTGCAACACGTCACCGTTATCTAGCATATGGATACGCTCTCGATGCACACCTGTCGTTAACGCGAGTTCAGCGTGAGCAAATTGCATGCGGAACTCTCCTTGAATCGGGACAAAGTGACGCGGCTTCATGAGATTGAGCATAAACATGAGCTCTTCTTGACTCCCATGCCCAGACACATTCACCCTTTTATCAGAATGAACGACTTCAGCACCTAATTTGTACAAGTAATCGACGACCCGGCCTATCGATTTCTCATTTCCAGGCGATGGGCTTGCGGAAATAATGACGGTATCTTTCGGTAAGATCGATAGCTGTCGGTCGCTTCCTTTCGCCATACGGTGTAGTGCAGAAACAGGCTCTCCTTGTGTCCCTGAGCATAATACGGCAACATCTTCTCCGTTGTATTTGCTAATCTCTTCAACAGAGATGATCAGCCTTTTGGAACACGTAAATAGTTGAGGCGCTGGGAAATCTCAATGACTTTCTTCATTGAATCACCAACAATCGCCAGCTTGCGATTAGACTCGGCTGCAGAATCAATCACTTGTTGAATACGGTACACATTCGATGCGTACGTACTAACAATCACACGCCCGGGTGCATCACGGAATACATCTTTAATGCCTGCTTCTGTTTCCTTTTCTGATGGCGTAGTGCCTGGTACTTCAGCATTCGTGCTGTCAGAAAGCAAACAGAGCACGCCTTTTTTCCCGTAGTCTGTCATGCGGCCGACATCAGAGAATTTCCGGTCTGGAGGTGTTTGATCAATTTTGAAATCTCCTGTGTACACCACATACCCTTGCGGCGTTTGAATCGCCACGCCAAGACAATCAGGAATGCTATGGTTGACGCGGAAAAATTCAATTTTCATTTTTCCGGCTTTAATATTGCCACCCGGCGATACGACTTTCAGTTTTACTTTGTTCTCGATGTTCTTCATTTTTAAGTCTCTTCGACTAAGCCCATCGTTAGCTTTGATCCGTACACAGGAGCTTGTAGCTTACTAATGACATAAGGAATGGCGCCTGTATGGTCTTCATGTCCATGAGAAAGAATGACCGCTTTTACTCGGTCGCGGTTTTGGACGAGATAGCTGATGTCTGGAATAACGACATCAATCCCTAACATATCATCCTCAGGGATCATTTGGCCGGCATCAAGAACGACCATTTCTTCATCTACTTCTACGACGTACATGTTTTTGCCTGTCTCCCCGAGTCCGCCCAAGGCAAAATACGTACTTTACTTGTTGTCTCTTGCTTAGACAATATCTGTTCCTCCCACAATTATATAAATTTTCTCTACTCGCTTTTCCGTCAAAGCGACATTTCACACCGTTACTAAGGTCATCGATCAACATCAAGGGTTAACCGATGGCCCATTGGCTTACAACCGAACGAATGAACTGGTAGTAGTATACCTTATTCTTTTGTACAAAGACAAGTATCACAAGAAGATTACCCTAACGTTCATGCATTTTTGTTGACGTGCGGCGCCGAGGTGTCACTACACAAAAATCGGCCCCCTCGTGAAGAGGTGACCGATTTTTAATTAGGCATTATGCGACTGTTTATTCGCAAGATCGAACATTTGATGCAACGCATTAACGGCTTGATGCATATGGTTTTCTTTCACAAGTACCCAAATGGTTGTATGAGAATCTGTCGCCTGCAGAATTTCGATTTCTTCTTGGAAAAGAGCTTTTGTAATTTTGGAGACGACTCCGGGAACACCGGTCATGCCAGCCCCTACAGCGGACACCTTCGCACATTGGGGGAGTAGAATAACAGGGTAACCTATGCTCTTAATCGCCTGTTGAACGTCTTCTTGTTTATGCATCGGAACCGTGAACACAATTTCGGTGCGACCGATGTTAATAAAATCTACACTTATGCCTTGCTCAGCCATATGCGTGAAGATCGTTGAAGCCGCTTCGTGGTCCTCTTCATTCTTCGTTACCGTCACTTGGGCAAGGTCTTTCACGTACGTAATGCCCGTCACGAGTCGCTCTTCAATGTCACTGCCAGGAAGCTGATCTTTTGACATCGTGATTAACGTACCAAACGATTCCGATTGCAAAGAGCGAATGCGCAGAGGGATTTTTGCATACATCGCGATTTCAACGGCCCGTGGGTGAATGACTTTTGCCCTTGATACGCCATGTTGCTCACTTCAGAATACGTGAGTGTCTTCAACGGTTGTGCATCATCAACAATTCTTGGATCAGCCGTCATAATGCCGTCCACATCAGTGAAGATATCTACAAATTCAGCGTTCAAGGCTGCGCCAAGTGCTGTGGCAGACGTATCACTACCCCCACGACCTAGCGTCGTCAGTTCGCCATCGGTGCTTTCCCCTTGAAACCCTGCCACAACGACGACATCGTCGTGCTTCAGACGTTCAAGTAAAGCATCGGTTTTCATTTCTGTAATTCGCGCATTCCCAAACGATCCATTCGTAACAAACCCTGCCTGCTTGCCAGTAAGTGCACTGGCTGCTATGCCTTTTCCAATCAAAAGGTTGGTGAATACGACTGAAGAAATGATCTCTCCGCACGATTGCAAAAGATCTTGTTCTCTTCCGGGGACGTGCGCTTTGACGCCACCAATGAGGCTGAGTAACGTGTCCGTGCTATACGGGTCATTTTCTCTGCCCATGGCCGAGACGACAGCAACAACTTTGTATCCTTTCTCAACCGCTTGTTGAACGTGACTCGCTGCTGCCTCTCTTCGTTCTTCGGAGTGAACGGATGTCCCTCCAAACTTTTGAACTACGATGTTCATGAGGCGTCTTCCTCTGGAACAATCAACCCTAATTGGTCTAAGCTTTCAGCGATTTGTACCGAATTGTACGCAGCACCTTTGATGAGGTTGTCAGAAACAATCCACATATGAAAGCCATTTTCTTTATCCAAGTCTTTTCGAACACGACCAACGAATACATCAGGTAACCCTACACAATGACTGGCCAGTGGGTACGTTTGTGTCGCTGGGTCGTCTTGTAATGTCACACCTGCTCCTTCAGCAAGGATTTCGTGGATGTCTTTTACGCTCATGCCGCTTTTTTCTGTTTCGATGTATACAGATTCTGAATGACCCGTTTCAACTGGCAAACGTACACACGTCGCTGCCACTTCTAACTGGTCATCGTGCATGATTTTCTTTGTTTCATTGATCATTTTCATTTCTTCAAATGTATATCCGTTTTCTTGGAAAAGGTCGATTTGTGGGACAGCATTAAACGCAATTTGATAATGCTTTTTGTCTCCAGATACAGGTAAAACTTGCGGGTCAATTGATTCGCCATCAAGCAATTGTCTTGACTGTGATTGCATTTCCTGAACAGCGTCTAACCCTGCTCCTGAAACCGCTTGATACGTTGATACAATCACTTTTTTAAGACCAAATGCTTTCTTTAACGGCTCTAAAGCGACAACCATTTGAATGGTTGAACAATTTGGGTTGGCAATGATGCTTGGTGGTTCTTCAAGTCTTCTTCGTTCACTTCAGGGACAATGAGTGGGACATTCTCATCCATGCGAAATGCACTCGTATTGTCAATAACGATCGCTCCGCGTTTGACAGCTTCTGGCGCCAACGCTTTAGAGATCGAACCTCCTGCTGAGAACAAGGCAATTTGGATGCCTTCAAATTGCTCTGGAGCCGCTTCTTCAACCGTGTGCTCTTCCCCTTGAAACACAATTTTCTTGCCGGCGGAACGTGAAGATGATAACAGCTTTAAAGAGCGAATCGGGAAATTTTTCTCTTCTAATGTTTTTAACATTTGCTGTCCGACTGCACCTGTTGCTCCAACGATTGCTACATGATAACCATGATGATTTGCCATTTGTGTAGTTCCTCCTCAAATATTCACTCGCCAATTCTCGGCGTTTAAAACAGCAGTTTTATTAATTAAGAGCCGGGACAAAACCGAGTCTTACAACCTACCTTACTAACGATATAAGAGAGCGTGAGAATAATCAACTCAGATGATAGACTAATCGTTATACTTATCAATTAAGAGAGGCTGGAATTGCCGACCATCTAACGCATCTTCAATCGTTGACGGGATTGCTTGCATTCTTGCTACTAACGAGGTTGGTTTTTTAATGGGATCGTCCTGACCAAATGGGACTAGAAATACGTGTTTCATCGTCAAAAGTGTGGCCAGGTTTTTGGCGTTTAAGCAAGTGCATCATTCGTTGAGATGGCTGCAACGACGGGTGAGCCGTTTCTTAGTGTTGCTTTGGCTGCCATAAGCACTGGCGAATCGGTAAGTGCATTCGCGAACTTCGCTAATGAATTACCTGTCATTGGTGAGATTAGCATGCAATCTAGCGGCTTTTTGGGTCCGTATGGTTCTGCCTTGACAATGCTGTTAATGACCTCATGACCTGACGCCTTCTCGATGGCTGCTATCCAATCGGCTGCCTTACCAAATTTCGAATCGGTTGATTGTACCGTCCAACTAACGAAAGGAACAACTTCTGCACCTCTTTGGATAAGTGTTTCAATGAGCGGAATGACTTCTTCTAACGTACAGTGAGAGCCTGTCAAACCGAACCCTATCCTTTTCCCTTTAAGTTCCATGTCCAAACTCCTTTTCAAATATCTTTATCGTTGCTCTTCCGAGTATTTCTCCGGCACTTTTCGGAGCGACTTTTCCCGGGATACCCGGAACATTTAAAATCTTCTGTGGAAAAGCTTTTGCTACGCCTGGGTCAAATGCTCCAGGCGCACTGCTAATGTCTAATATGAAACACGTCGACTTCATCTTTTGAAAAAGCTCAGGCGTCAGCACACGACTTGGGACTGTATTAATACATACATCCGCTTCATCAGCGTCGTCAGTAATATTTAGAAACGAACGCGCTACGAACCCACGCTGTTTTGCTCTTGCTATTTCACCATCTTCATTCGTATATACAATGACATTTGCCCCTGAGCCACTGAAAAGATCAGCAATCGTCTTCCCACAACGCCCATATCCTAAAATAAAAACGGTGGCGCTATGGATCGTATGTGCTGTGTTCTCAATTGCTAATCGTAAACAGCCTTCTGCCGTCGGTATAGAGTTGGCAATCGCAACGTCTTCTCTTGACATCCAACTAATGACCTTTCGGGGGACATTTGCTTTAAGGAATGGGGTGAGCACACCTGTAATAAAGAGACACTGCTCACCTGTTCTTTCTATATGACTTGGATCCAGTTTTAATGGGTCTCCATCAAGGGTAGGAACAGTACCGTCTGTTCCTACGCCTTGGACCGGTAGAATGATCGCATTTAGCCGCTCGTAGGGCAAGTTTTCGAGTGTACGTTCACAAACCTCTACGCCCACTTCTTTTTGATTGAATCCAACCGTGTAAATTCGATTCGCGTATGATGATAGTGTATTCATTAAGGAGATTGTTCGCAGGTCTCCTCCGAGCACAGCGATTTCGACCATGAGCATCTCACCTCCTTTATAGTTGCACTATGTTAGATTATGAGCATTTCACACATCGGTGACGGGTTTGCGCTCGGTAGATAAGCCCCTTCTGAATGATCCCGTCGGTCTTGTTTGATTCGCTTTCATGCAAAACAAGAAATGACAACAAAAAACCCCGAGACCGTTCGTCTCGAGGCAGCTATTATGTGGATGTTTCTTTTGTGAGTATTCAGCCGTTATTTTGTACAGACCGATTGACGATAATCATGTCCTCCCCAATCGTATGGATATGGCGCCAATGAATCTCAAGCAAGTCTTCATTTTTTCGAAAAGGGCTCCAGCGATTGGTCGGAAACAAAAATGCCTGCACTTCTCCAGTTGATGCATCGATTCTCGCATCTATCTTCCTGGAACACCGAGGCGCTCTCCTTGCTCATAATCGACAATTTCTTTTGCGCTCATTTCACTTAACCTCATACGCTCTCCTCCTTCATAAAGGATATGATGAAGGGCAACCATTGAGACCATTAATTATAAGGCAATTTTCCGTCTGGGCTAATGAGTGCCATCGCATACCGATCCGCATGAATATGCTCAGCAATTTCATGAACATCAGGAAGGTGTACACGTTCAATGCGGTGAGAAAGTTCTTCCAATGTTTGATGTTCTTGAAGTGCGACTTCATTTCTACCGTTACGGTTCATGCGGCTACTTGAACTTTCTAATCCAAGAAGCGTACTGCCAATCACATGCGCTTTTGCACTTTCAAGATCGTCTTCTGTAATTGAGTGGCTCTTGGCCAGTTCCTCAATCATTCGCATCGTTGTTGCGTACGTTTCTTCAAGCGTTCTGTCGCTGTGCCCGCATAGATCGTAAGCATGCCTGTATCTTGATAAGAAGTATGATAAGAATAGACCGAGTACGCCAATGCCCGCTGCTCGCGGATTTCTTGGAACAGTCGACTGCTCATACCCCCGCCGAGTAAATGGTTGTAAATGACCATCGCATATAACCGCTCGTCCGTAAGCGATACACCAGGAAGTCCAAGGCAAAGGTGGGCCTGTTCAACCGGCTTTTTCCGTACGAGGTGTTCAAAGCCCATCTCTTGTTGTATTGGCGCATTTTGTTTTGCATCACTCTTTTCAAACTGACTAAAGTCATCACAAATCTGATCAAGTAGCGATGAATCCATGTTTCCTGCAACTGAGACAACAACCCGCTCAGGTCGATAATGATCTTTGACGAACTGACGAAGCTGGTTTCTGTCAAACGATTGGATCGATTGCTCACTACCTAGTATCGGAAGACCAAGAGGCGTCGCCCCAAATGCAGCGCGGTCCAAATCGTCATGCACGACGTCATCGGCATATCTTCAACCATCCGAATTTCTTCAAGAATCACTTGACGTTCTCGTTCAATTTCCTCATCTTTAAACGATGAATGAAAAAACATGTCACTCAAGATTCTCGCCGCTTCTTTCGCATGACGACTCATAACTTTTGCATAAAAACACGTGTATTCTTTCGAAGTGAATGCGTTTACATGACCGCCGATACGATCAAAAGCTGCAGCAATATGTGCGGCGCTCATCGATTCTGTTCCTTTAAACATGAGATGTTCAACAAAGTGTGAAATCCATTCTCGCTTGGCTGTTCCGTTCTTGATCCGGTGTGAACCCAAATACCGATGGCAACAGAATGAATATGTTCCATAGGTTCGACGACAAGTCGGACCCCATTCGCTAATTGAATGCGTTGTACCAACGCTCCCCCTCCTCCACTTCATCGGTGCGGGGCAAAGGTGCTCTTTGTTCACTCAAAACTTCAGAAATTGGAGCAATTTCTAATCCTTCAGCTCGAATGCCATCAATCATTGCTTCCATTCCTTCTTTGGTCGGTTTTGTTGGGTGCATAAGCACAGTTGCGCCTGGATGAATTTTACTCGTGACACGCTCCACCATAGCATCTGTGCTCGGGTTTTGCCAGTCAATTGTGTCCACGGTCCATAAAACCGTATACATCTCCATGTCCTTTGCAATTTCCACCACACGATCATTGAAACTGCCTGAAGGTGGTGTGAACCAGACAGGTTCTACATCTAGTGTAACAGAAATCATATTATTCGTTCTTTCTAATTGTTCACGAATTTCTGCATCTGACAAGGTAGCCATGTCTGGGTGGTTATAGGCATGATTGCCAATTTCATGACCTTCTTCTTGAATCATTCGTGCAAGTCGAGGTTGGCTTTTCACCCAAGACCCGTCTAGAAAAAAAGTAGCCGTTACATCTTTTTCATTTAGCGTGTTTATCATATCAGGAAGATGTTCATTTCCCCAAGCAACATTAATGATGAATGCGACCATTGGCTTTTGACCGTTTGCACGATAGAACGGCACTGCGCCGAGATCACTCATCATCACTTCAGGCTCGGTTTCATCGAAAACGAGCAACTCCTCAGCAAATCTTCCTTCTTCCACCATATTATTAAATGAAGCTTCTTCATTGATTAGGCGCCCATTTAAACCCGGGATGCCTTTCCAAACTGGATCAACGACCGCATCAATGGGCGGTTCATCCAGCTCTTCTTTCGCAGAAGCTATTCGAGATTGTATTTGCTCGTCGGTTTCTGTCGTTTGTAACAACTCTGCTTCTTCATTCCATGTTTCAACCGTATCGTCAGGTAGATGAGGAACTTGCCAAGCAGTAAATCCGATAAGAATAATTGCGACACCGATGACGATTTGGATGAACCTCGTTCGAAACATCATCTGCTACCCACCTCCTCGTCCTAGTTTATGCAACAATTGGACGAGAAGAACAGACCATTTCAAAAGAGCGGTTGAACGAACCCCGGATCGACTAAACAATCAAAGAGAAAATTCCTATGTATTTTTTAAAACAAAAAACTTGGCGGTGGACCAAGTTTTTCTGTTACTCACTTTTTGATTCTTCTTTTGGCTCATCTTTTAGAAGGACTTTGCGAGAGAGGTTCACTCTACCTTGGTTATCAATCTCTGTCACTTTCACATCGACCATGTCACCAATTTTCACAACGTCTTCAACTTTGTTAACCCGTTCTTTAGCTAATTGTGATATGTGAACGAGCCCATCTTTGCCTTTGAATAGCTCAACGAAAGCACCGAATTTCTCAACACGCTTCACTTTTCCGTGATAGATCTCACCAACTTCAACTTCTCGAACGATATCGGAAATAATCGCTTTTGCACGCTCATTTAGAGAAGCTTCTGTAGAAGAAATGTAAACCGTACCATCTTGTTCGATATCGATTTTCACACCGGTATCTTCAATAATTTGGTTAATCACTTTTCCACTCGGTCCAATCACATCGCGAATCTTCTCAGGTTTAATGTGCATCGTCATAATCTTAGGAGCATAAGCCGAAAGCTCAGAACGTGACGTGTCAATAACGTCAAGCATGCTATTTAAGATGTGCATCCGTGCTGTTTTTGCTTGCTGGAGTGCCTCTTGTAATACTGCCCGGTTAATCCCTGAAATCTTCATGTCCATTTGTAATGCCGTTACACCTGCTGATGTTCCTGCAACTTTAAAGTCCATGTCTCCGAGTGCATCTTCCATACCTTGGATATCCGTGAGAACCGTGAGGTCTTCGCCCTCTTTAACAAGCCCCATTGCAATGCCTGCGACTGGTGCTTTAATGGGTACACCTGCATCCATCATCGCTAACGTACTGGCACAAATACTTGCTTGAGATGTGGAACCATTAGACTCTAACACTTCAGAAACAAGACGAATTGTATACGGAAATGACTCTTCATCTGGAATGACACGCTCAAGCGCTCGTTCCCCTAAAGCCCCGTGTCCAATCTCTCTTCGTCCTGGTGCCCGAATCGGTCCAGTTTCACCAACACTAAATTGCGGGAAGTTGTAATGGTGCATGAATCGCTTCGATTCTTCTTGCCCAAGCCCATCAATCACTTGTACTTCTCCCAGTGCACCTAGTGTACACACGCTAAGCGCTTGCGTTTGACCTCTCGTAAACAAACCAGAGCCGTGGGTTCTTGGCAGCAATTGTACTTCGGAAGCAAGTGGACGAATTTCTTCTGGTCCTCGCCCGTCTGGTCTGATTTTCTCTTTAGTAATCAGACGACGAAACTCTTCTTTCGTAAGCATTTTTAAGATTTCTTTTACATGGTCAATCGTTTCTTCATCTTCAAACTGCTCGACAATATCCGTTTCGACATCTTTAAGGGCCACTTCACGCTCGTGCTTTTCTTTAACGAGAACGGCATCTTTAAGCTTACCTTCAGATAAGGCTCGCACTTGATTCGTTAAATCTTCGTCAAGCGTTTTCAGAACAACGTCCATTTTCTCTTTGCCCACTTGAGCTACGATCTCTTCTTGAACCGCAACGATCTCTTTAATCTGATCATGGGCAAACAAAATCGCCTCGAGCATTGTTTCTTCAGAAACTTCATCTGCTCCTGCTTCAACCATGTTAATGGCTTCTTTTGTTCCTGCAACCGTTAGATCCATCTCACTTTGAACCGATTGTTCGTGAGTTGGGTTTACAACGAATTCTCCATCGACGAGACCTACTTGTACACCAGCAATTGGGCCTGCAAACGGGATATCAGAAATCGATAACGCAAGTGATGAACCAATCATTGCTGCCATCTCTGATGAAGCATCTGAGTCTGAACTCATGACCGTGTTGATGACTTGTACATCATTGCGAAAACCATCTGGGAACAATGGACGAATCGGTCGGTCAATCAAGCGACTCGTAAGAACGGCATGTTCAGATGGACGGCCCTCACGTTTAATAAAGCCGCCTGGAATCTTTCCAGCCGCATATAGTCTTTCTTCATAGTTTACTGTGAGTGGGAAAAACGGAAGATCCTTCGGTTCTTTCGAACCTGTGGCCGCAGTAAGTACAACGCTGTCACCATACCGAACGAGCACAGCTCCACTCGCTTGCTTCGCGAACTTTCCAACTTCAAATGTCATTTCTCTTCCACCGATCATGGTCGAGAACGTACGGGGTTCTACTGACATGCTTTTGCCCCTCCTTTACGTTTTCATTTCTTTTACGATTTGAAAAAAAGCGGGAGATCTCCCGCTTTTCTGCTTTATCGACGTAATCCTAGCTTTTTAATAATCTCACGGTAACGCGTGACATCTTTGTTACGCAAGTACGTGAGTAAGTTACGACGCTTACCAACCATTTTCAAAAGACCTCGACGAGAGTGATGATCCTTCTTATGCGTTCGCAAGTGATCGTTCAACTCATTAATCTGCTCTGTTAGGATAGCGATTTGAACTTCCGGTGAACCGGTGTCCTTGTCGTGGGTTTTGTATTGCTCCACGATTTCTTGTTTGCGCTCTAGAGTTAGTGCCATCCTTTCCACCTCCTTTTTCTTTTTCTCCAAATTCCTCGCAAATCGCCGGTGGAGCGAATATGCCAAGAAAATGGTGATCTGCCCATGGCAGACTACTGTGCTAGAATACCTTTTTTATCGACACAATGCAAGTGTTTACCGTGAACTTGTGAAATAAGCTCTCGCTTTTTTTTCGTCTTCTTTCATTTGGGTAACGAGATCTTCTACACGGTCGAACTTTTCGTCGTCTCTCACCTTGTCAAGAAACTGCACATCCATTTGTTCACCGTACAAGTCACCGTCAAAATCCAATACGTACACTTCGACGCTCACTTCTTGGCGATCTTCAAAGAATGTCGGCAAATACCCGATGTTGCAAAGGCCTCGTTTCTCTCCCTTGGCGGTTTTTACCGTTACATAATACACACCTGTAGCCGGCACGACAAAATTGCTAGAAAGCTCCACATTTGCAGTCGGAAAACCGAGTTCTCTTCCCCGTTGGTCGCCGCGAATGACGGTGCCACTCAATTCATACGGTCGCGTTAGAAGCTCCGTTGCTTCAGCCACATTTCCTTCATCAATCACGCGTCGAACACGGGTTGAGCTTACCTTCTCACCGGACTGCTCCCACTTTTCAACGACCGTCGTTGAAATGAGACCACGACTGTATTCAGGCATTGCCTGCATCGTTCCTTTTCCATACTGACCGTATGAAAAATCAAATCCTGCAGTCGCATGTACCACATGAATTGGAATAAGATAAGTATCGACAAATTGCTGAGGAGAT
This sequence comes from Geomicrobium sp. JCM 19039, assembly GCF_000698145.1. GTDB lineage: Bacteria > Bacillota > Bacilli > Bacillales > Marinococcaceae > Geomicrobium_A. The sequence continues at coordinate 129,786 of NZ_BAXB01000002.1, read as the reverse complement.
AAACTCGACAGCTGCTCATCAAACGTGACGAGAAATATATGATCAACGCCTAATGATTCCAGTACGCTCAATTTCTTATCTATCGGTGTAATTTCGTCATATTGTTGGAGCGGCTCTTTACCGAGAACCGTCTTTGGGTGCGGATGAAAAGTGAGAACCGCACTCTCAACATTTCTCTTCGAAGCATCATCGATGGCCGCTTGAATCACTTTTCGGTGGCCTTGATGCACGCCATCAAAATACCCGAGTGCAATCGAGACTGGTGGGTACGTGTGTCGCTCTTCTTCATGCAAGCTTTGTGATAAGTAATGAATACCCATGTTTCGTCACCCAACTTTCAATCACGGCTGTTCTTTTATGACAAGCATCACTTCAGGTTTAACTTTACCTGGTTTGTTTTCGTGTTGTTTATATACGGCAAGCATTTGCCTTGATGTGTAAGCACCATTCGTTTTGCATCTGGGAATAGATCTGCTTGAAATACCGCACCGTTCTTCACTTGGTTGGCAACGGGAAGTGGCACTTCAACGTGCTGAATATCTTGAAGCACATCGTCAACCCGGAGCAACTTCTCGTCTGCATTCCCTCGTTCACTTGCCATTTCCATATCTTCAACGGTGACGCAATGCCGATCGGTGATGCCTGCACTCATTGTTCTCGTTAACTGGTGAAGGTGAGCAGGAAATCCGAGTGCTTTGCCAAGGTCGACGGCTAGTGTACGCACATAAGTACCTTTGGAACATGTCACTGAAAATGGAATATGAATGTGACCACTACTCGTCTCTACTACCTCTCCATTACGCTTCATATCATAAATCGTCACCGTTCGCACCGGACGATCCACCGTTTCACCCGCCCGAGCATATTCATATAATCTTTTCCCTTTTACTTTAACAGCAGAATACATCGGCGGCACTTGCTGAAGCGTACCGTTAAAATTCGCAATCGCTTGATCGACATCCGCTTGAGACGGCACTCGTGAAATTGAAGCGTGTGCAATAACGTCTCCTTCGCGATCCTCGGTCGTCGTTGCTTCTCCTAACGCTGCCACGCCGTCATAGGCTTTCTTTTGTTCCATTAAAATTGGAACAAGCTTGGTCGCTCGTCCAACACAAATGAGCAGAACACCCGTGACACTAGGGTCAAGAGTGCCTGCATGTCCAATTTCTTTCGTTTTAAACCACCGTCTTGCTTGGACAACAAGATCAAAAGAAGTGTATCCAGCAGGTTTATACAATGGCAAAATACCGCTTTGTACCATATACGTTTCCTCCTGGACTAGTTGTTATCAAGATCTTTTAGTAATTCTTCAATGCGATTTCCGTAAGCAATTGACTCATCCAACGAAAAATCAATTTCTGGTGTCTTTCGCAGTTGAATTCGTTTGCCTATTTCTGAACGAATAAACTTTTGCCTTCTTGAGTGCTTTTAGCGTTGCATCTTTCTCTTCATCTTCACCAAGAACGGTGACATACACCGTCGCTTGTTGCAAATCTCCAGTCACATCAACGCCAGTAACAGTAACAAACTGCACGCGTGGATCTTTCACCTCACGCATAAGAATGTCACTCATCTCTTTTTTCATTTGTTCTCCAACACGCTGTGCTCTCATCTGACTCATCGTAACACCTCAGTTTACAGAGCAGCTTACAGCCACTCATATTCCATATCGTAACAATCGATGCCTTCAGACTGATCGATCAAATCAAGCACGCTTTGCAGCTCCCGCTCAATCACTTTGCGGTCGCTGCTTATGCATACAACACTAAGGGCCGTGCGTTGCCAAGCGTCTTGATGATCCATCTCAGACATCGATAGGTTTCGTTTTCTAACTCTCGTAAGGATGCTTTGAAGCACCGCTCGCTTTTCTTTTAATGAGTGTGATGAAGGAAGGGAACACGTTACATGAAGGGCACCAATCATGTTCTTGGAACTTCAACCATAACGAACGGCTCAATAATGTCGCCTTCTTTTACATCATTAAAGTTTTCAAGCGTCACGCCACACTCATAATTCTTCGCCACTTCGCGCACATCATCTTTGAAACGTTTCAACGCCTCAACCCGGCCATCGTAAACGACAACCCCGTCGCGAATCACCCGAACTTGACTGTCACGTGTAATTTTCCCATCGGTTACATAGCTCCCGGCAATCGTACCGATTTTGGATACTTTGAAGGTTTGGCGAACTTCCACTTGTCCTAGAACCTTCTCTTCAAATTCAGGGTCAAGCATGCCTTTCATCGCCGATTCAATTTCTTCAATGGCATCGTAAATGACGCGGTGCAGACGAATGTCTACTTTTTCTGATTCAGCGGTGCGCTTCGCATTCACATCTGGGCGAACGTTAAAGCCGACGATAATCCCGTTGGAAGCAGAAGCTAGAATAACATCGGATTCAGAAATCGCTCCTACACCGGTATGAATGATATTGACCTTCACACCTGCAACGTCAATCTTTTCAAGTGAGCCACGGACCGCTTCTACCGAACCTTGAACGTCTGCTTTAATGATTACGTTAATTTCTTTAAGTTCACCTTCTTGAATCTGATTAAACAGATCATCAAGGCTTACTTTTGATGTTTGCTTACGTTCTGCTTCTTTCGCACGGGCTTGACGACCTTCACCAATTTGGCGAGCCTTCTTCTCGTCTTCAAACACGAGGAACTGATCACCTGCTAGCGGCACATCGTTAAGTCCTGTAATCTCAACCGGTGTTGACGGATCCGCTTTTTTCACACGACGACCGACGTCATTCACCATTGCACGAATTCTTCCGAACGTACTCCCGACAACAATCGGATCTCCGACGTTCATCGTTCCATTTTGTACGAGCAACGTCGCAACCGGACCGCGTCCACGATCAAGCTCAGCTTCAACGACGGTGCCTTGTGCCCTCTTTTCTGGGTTCGCTTTTAGCTCGCCTACTTCAGCGACGAGAAGGATCATTTCGAGAAGCTCATCAATACCTTCCCCTTTTATTGCAGACACATTCACAAAAATGGTTTCCCCGCCCCACGCTTCAGGAACAAGTTGGTACTCGGTAAGCTCTTGCATGACTCGATCTGGGTTTGCGTTTTCTTTATCCATCTTGTTCACCGCAACAATAATCGGTACTTCTGCGGCCTTTGCATGGTTTAGAGCTTCTACTGTTTGTGGCATGACCCCGTCATCTGCTGCAACAACGAGAATTGTAATATCGGTCACTTCCGCGCCACGTGCACGCATTGTTGTAAATGCTGCGTGTCCTGGTGTATCAAGGAACGTCACTTTCTTCCCGTTTTCTTTCACTTGGTACGCACCAATATGCTGTGTAATTCCACCCGCTTCGGTGTCCGTGACTTTCGTTTTACGAATGGCATCGAGAAGGGTCGTTTTTCCGTGGTCAACGTGTCCCATAATCGTGACAACTGGTGGGCGAATTTGAAGATCATCTTCTGTGTCCGCCTCTTCGTATAATTCCATATCTAGCACGTCAACGACTTCTTCTTCTTCCACTTCTACACCAAAGTCTTCACATAGCAAATGAATGGTTGTCGCATCCAACTCTTCATTCTTTGTCGCCATCACACCCAGACCCATCAGTTTCTTGATGAGCTCAGCAGGCTCTTTCTTTAGCTTATCGGCAAGTTCAGCAACGCTTAAGCTGCCTGCAAATGTAATCTTTTCCGGCGTTTTTGGTGCTTCTTTTGGCCGGTTCTTCTTACTTTTTCCACGCTTCCCTGGTCCCCGATTTCCGCGTAAGTGCGGGGGACGTTGGTTTTGCTTAGGGGCTTGACGACGATTGCGCGTGGAGTTGTCGTTATTTTGTCCGCCAGCGGCTTTCGTAGGTCTCGCCGCTTGGGTATTTGTTTTTGGTTTGTTATCTTTTTGCATACTCCCATCCTTTTTCTCCGCTGATTCACTCTCTAGCTGTTTGATGGCATGATCATCAATCACGGACATATGATTGCTTACTTTTATATTCTTTTCTTTTAAAAGGTTAACAATGTCCTTGCTCGACTTATTTACAGATTTTGCGTATTCATAGACTCTCATTTTCGGCATAAGCATAACCTCCAACTTCTAATCATCGATCATGATTTGTAGTTTTTTTGCGAAACCTTCGTCTGTTATGCCAAGGACAACTCTTTCATGTTTACCGATTGCTCTGCCAAGGTGCTCTCTAGTTCCTGCTGTCTGAATCGGAACGTTGTAAGAATGACACTTCGCATGAAACATCTTGTTTGTATTGCTTGAAGCATCACTAGAAATGAGGACGAGTTTGGCGCGTTGATCGCGGACGGTTTTAAGAACCGTTTCTTCACCGCTTACCACTTTTCCTGCTCGCATTGCCAAACCAAGGAATTTATAGAACGCATCCTCAGTCATCGGCTTGCCTCTTTGCTCTCGTCTATAAGACGTTCATAATCCTCAGCGGTCAGCTTCACTTTAAGATGACGGGACAATAAGTCTTTTTCCCGCATCGTTTTGAAACTCTCAGGTGAATGAGTCACATAAGCACCGCGCCCATTCTTTTTACCCGTTGGGTCGACGCTCACATAACCATCTGCATCCCGCACTAAACGAATGAGCTCTTTTTTAGGCTTCATTTCATTCGTGACAATGCATTTGCGAAGAGGGGTGTTCTGCTTTCTCATTCCTCTTCATGCTCCTTTGTCATTTCCCAAGAATCATCCGTCCAATCCTCACCTTCTATTGAAGCGGACTCTTCACCAGGAACCCGTGCTGTTTCTGGGTTGTAAATGCCAAGTTCTTCAGCTTCTGATTGGCTTTTAATGTCAATCTTCCAGCCGGTTAACTTTGCCGCTAGTCGTGCATTTTGACCGCGCTTTCCGATCGCAAGAGATAGTTGGTAATCGGGAACGACGACGAGTGTGCTCTTTTCCTCTTCGCTCACTTGCACATCCAACACTTTTGACGGACTGAGCGCATTTCCTACGTAGTCAACAGGGTTCGAAGAATACTGCACAATGTCAATCTTTTCGCCTTTTAGTTCATTGACAATCGTTTGAACCCTTTGTCCTCTAGGGCCAACACACGAACCGACAGGGTCCACCTCAGGTCCTCAGCATGAACCGAGATCTTTGAACGATCTCCTGCTTCTCTCGCTACGGACTGAATTTCTACAGTTCCATCATAAATCTCTGGAACCTCTAATTCAAACAATCGTTTTAATAACCCTGGGTGGGTTCTTGAAATCATAATCTGTGGACCTTTTGTCGTCTTTTCCACTTTCGTGATGTATGACTTGATCCGGTCGTTATGACGATACGTTTCATTTTGCATCTGTTCACTTTGTGGAAGAATGGCTTCCACTTTTCCTAGATCCACATAGATGAAACGATGATCTTGCCTTTGTACAATTCCAGTCATAATATCTTCTTCGCGATCGATAAACTCGGAATAAATAATGCTGCGTTCTGCTTCACGTACTCGTTGAGTTACGACTTGCTTGGCAGTTTGTGCCGCAATTCTTCCAAAGTCTTTCGGTGTCACTTCAATTTCTACAACATCATCAAGCTCATAGCGTACGCTCATCTCTTTGGCAGCTTCAACCGAAATTTCCAAGCGAGGGTCGAAAACTTCCTCCACCACTTGCTTTCTAGCAAACACTTTAATTTCACCATTGTCACGGTTAATGTCAACGCGAACGTTAGGTGCTTGGCTGAAGTTTCGTTTATATGCAGAAATTAATGCGGCTTCAATCGCTTCGAGCACGATTTCCTTTTCGATGCCTTTATCTTCCTCAAGCGTCGTTAAAGCATCTAGAAAGTCGCTGTTCATGACAGTACATTCTCTCCCTTCAATATCAGGCTACGCTTCATTTATAAGACAGATAAGCGTGCCTTCGCTACTTTCGACTCAGGGACAGCAACCAAACTTTTTCTCGTTTTATCGATTACTTCCACTGTCAGTTCACCCTCTTCATACTCGGTGAGTGTGCCTTGAATTTCTTTTCTACCTCAATCGGTTCATACGTCTTCACGTACACTTTCTTACCGACGGCATTTTCGAAATCTGCAGGTTTCTTCAATGGACGTTCAGCCCCCGGGGAGCTAACCTCCAAATAATAAAAACCTTCAATCGGGTCTTCTTTATCTAACACTTCACTCACACGTTCACTTACGAGGCTACATTCATCTAGCCCCATGCCATTTGGATGATCAATGAACAACCGTAAAAACCAGTTGCTACCTTCTTTTTTATACTCGACATCGACCAATTCCATCTCGAGTTCATCAAGGATGGGTTTGGCGAGTCTTTCAACGGCTTGTGTAATCTCTTGAGACATTTCTCTACCTCCAATCGATGCCTCTTATAAAAGCACATTAAACGTACAAGAAAGAGTGGGGAAGCCCCACTCTTTCTTAAAACTTATCCGTTTGTCACCAAAAATTAGTATAAACCAAAATGGCAAACAATGCAAATTAGAACAAAGAAAGCTGATTGGAATCTGGCAATCCTTCCAACGCTCCGCTTTGGTCGAGATGCTCGATGACGGTTTTTGTCGCTTTGCTACGTTGCTGCAAATCTTCTTTCGACAAAAACTCTCCACCTTGCCTCGCTTCCACAATGTTCTTTGCGGCATTTGATCCAACACCTTCAAGAGCACCGAATGGTGGGATCAAACCATCTTCATCCACTAGAAAATGGGTCGCTTCCGAGCGGTATAAATCAACGTCGCGGAACGCAAAACCTCGCTCACACATTTCCAAAGCGAGTTCAAGAACGGTGACAAGGTTTTTTTCTTTCGGAGACGCATCAAAACCTTTTTGCTGAATATCTTCGATGCGCGCACGGATTGCCGTTCCGCCTTTTTGCATCGTGTCCAATTCAAAGTCGCTCGCCCTTACACTAAAGTACGCCGCATAAAACAGAATCGGATGATGCACTTTGAAGTAGGCAATCCTTACAGCCATGAGAACATAAGCTGCAGCGTGGGCCTTCGGAAACATGTATTTGATCTTCAAACAAGAATTAATGTACCACTCCGGCACATTGTGCTTTCTCATCTCTTCAATCCACTCGTCTTGTAACCCTTTCCCTTTACGCACAAACTCCGTAATCTTAAAAGCAAGGCCTGGTTCTAACCCTTTGTAAATAAGGTTTACCATAATATTATCTCGTAAACCAATCACATCTTTTAATTCACAAATCCCGTCACGAATCAGTTCCTCTGCATTTCCGAGCCACACATCGGCGCCGTGGGATAGACCGGAGATTTGCAGAAGCTCAGAAAAGGTTTGTGGTTTCGTTTCCTCCAACATTTGTCGAACGAAACGGGTCCCAAACTCTGGGATGCCAAACGTTCCCGTTTTGCACATAATCTGATCTGACGTTACCCCTAAAATTTCTGGTCCTTCAAAGATTTTCATTACGTCAGGATCATCAATGGGGATGTCCTTGGGATCCATGCCACTTAAGTCTTGAAGCATGCGAATAACCGTCGGATCATCGTGGCCGAGTATATCCAATTTGAGCAAGTTATCATGAATGGAATGAAAGTCAAAGTGGGTCGTTTTCCACGTCGCATTTTTATCATCAGCTGGATATTGCACTGGCGAGAAGTCATGAATATCATAATCATCGGGGACGACAATAATTCCTCCAGGGTGCTGTCCTGTTGTCCGCTTCACACCGGTACACCCGCTCACCAATCGATCAACTTCTGCCCCTCTATAGTGCAAACCATGGTCATTTTGATAGCCACGTACATAACCATACGCTGTTTTTTCCGCAACGGTCCCAATCGTTCCTGCACGGTACACATTCTCTTCCCCAAATAAATCTCTCGTATATGCGTGGGCCCGTGGCTGATATTCACCGGAGAAGTTCAAGTCAATATCGGGGACTTTATCTCCTTTGAACCCGAGAAACGTTTCAAATGGAATGTCTTGACCGTCACGCGCATACATTTCTCCGCACTGCTCACACGGTTTCTTCGGCAAGTCATAGCCCGATGCCACACTACCATCGTCGAAAAAGATGGAGTGAGTGCAACTTGGGCAGACGTAATGTGGCGGGAGCGGATTCACTTCGGTAATCTCTGACATTGTGGCAACAAATGAAGAGCCGACCGACCCTCTTGAACCTACGAGATAGCCATCCTCTAGTGATCGTTTTACGAGCTTTTGTGAAATCAAATAGATGACCGCAAACCCGTGACCGATGATGCTATCCAATTCTTTATTCAGCCGTGCTTCCACGATTTCTGGCAAATCTTCACCATATATTTCTTTCGCTCTGCCGTACGTAATGTCGCGCATCTCATCTTCTGCGCCATCAATGTTTGGCGTATACAAGTCGTCAGGCACGGGTTGAATGTCTTCAGCACGTTGGACGAGCGCTTTCGGTTGCTCGATAACGGCTTGTCTTGCCGCTTCTTCACCTAGAAAAGATAATGCGTCGAGCATTTCAGAAGTGGTGCGAAAGTGGGCTTTCGGTAACGTTTGATTGTTCAGTGGGTTTGCTCCACCTTGCGAGCCAATGAGAATCTTGCGATATACCCGGTCTCTTGGCTCTAAATAATGCACATTACCCGTAGCAATTACAGGTTTATCAAGTTTCTTCCCTAAATCATTCAATTTGCGTAGCACATCGTACAGCTGTGCTTCCGTGCGAATGATTTCTTTTTCAATCAGATGCATATAAAGGTCAGGCGGTTGAATCTCGATATAATCATAAAACTTTGCGGCTTTTTCTGCTTCTTCCGGTGACTTCTGCATGACCGCCTCAAACACTTCCCCTTTTTCACAACCCGATCCAATGTACAACCCTTCGCGGTGTTGTTTCAATTTAGATCTAGGAATTCGAGGTGTCCGGTGGAAATAGTGGAGGTGTGATAAAGAAACGAGCGTATACAAGTTTTTCAACCCGGTTTGATTTAACACATGAATGGTACAATGTGACGGTCGGTTTTTATAAAAATCTCCTTGGCCTAAGTTATCATTTAACTGGCGGTGAATCGTCATGTTTTGCTCTTCTGCGTCTTTGGATAATCGGTAAAACAAATATGCAGTGGCCTCTGTATCATAGATGGCACGGTGGTGGCTCACAAGCTCAATATCAAACATTTTACAAAGCGTGTTGAGCCGGTGGTTTCTTAAATTCGGATACAAAAAGCGGGCGAGCTCCAGCGTATCAACGACCGGATTTGTAATCTCTGGAAGGTTCACCTTTTTATTGCCTGCGTTAATAAAGCCGATATCAAAACTCGCATTATGAGCAACGAGACCGCTATCCCCAACAAAACGATGAAATTCTTCAAGCACTTGACTTACTTCAGGGGCATCCTCAAGCATCTTATCAGTAATTCCGGTAAGTTCGGTAATTTTTGCGGTCAGTGGCACGTGGGGGTTGGCAAACGATTCATACCGCTCCACAATTTCACCATTCACGATTTTGACGGCTGCCAGTTCAATAATTGTATCGTACACGGCCGATAGCCCTGTCGTCTCCACGTCAAAAACGACAAATTCATCATCTAACAAGTGGCGATCACTCTCGTTGTACGCAATCGGCACTCCGTCATCAACAATGTTTGCTTCCATCCCATACAACAGCTTAATGTCGTGCTTTTTCGCAGCTGCATGAGCTTCAGGAAACGCTTGAACCACACCGTGGTCCGTGATGCCAATCGCTTCATGACCCCACTTAGCCGCTTGAGCGACAAGTTCAGAAGCACTCACTGTTGCATCCATTTGACTCATAAGCGTATGCGTATGCAGTTCGACACGCCGCTCCCCTTCTGGCGATTCGTCCATCCGCTCACTCACTTTAATCTCAAGCATATCGTTGGCGATCATGACTAAATCTCGAACGAATGTATCGTTTTGAATGCTACCTCTTGCTTTAATCCACATGCCTTTTTTTAGTTGTTGCATCATCGGAATGTCCTCTTTGTCTCTTGAGAACATCTTCACGAGCAGTGAATCACTATAGTCGGTCAGTTTCGCAGTGAGCAATAAGCGTCCGCTTCTAAGCTCCCGTGTTTCTACGTCAAACACATACCCTTCAATCGTCACACGTCGTTCTTCATCTTGAATTGATGTAAGTTGGACGGCTTCGTCCTTAATCGGATAACCTAGCTGTAAAGGCTGGTGCTGGAGTTTTGCACCGCTCTCTTTTTCTAGCTTTTGCCTCTCCATCATTGCCTCAATGACCTTCGTTTGATCTTCTTCTTGTTTCTTTTGGATGAATCGTTCTTCTTCTTCAGAGCTCGCCTCCACATATGTGTCAAGGTTTACCCGTTCAAAGCCAACTTGTGCGATCGCCTTCTCAAGTTGCGCCTTTACTTGTCGTTCGAGAGAATTTGCTTCTGCTTCACTCAAACAACGTAACAATATGCCGCGTTCGTTCACTTTCGGAACGGAACGCTCGAGCTTTATGCGAGTATGGTCAGGGATTTGTTCTGCTTTTTGGACAATCGCCTGCCAATACGGTTCAATGTCTTCTTTCTTTAATTCCCCTGCTTCATAACGAATCGAAAAGCCAACAGCTGCAATCTCTTGAAACGCAGATTTTAGCTTTTCATTTAATAGTTGAATCACGCTTGCGCTAACCGGTTTTTTCACTTGCAAGTGAAATTGCCAGTGCTTTTGTGCGCGATTCACTTCAAGTCGGGTAATCTTACCGTCTTGAAGTTCTTTTGCAAACGGATCATCACTCATGCCGATCTGCTCGAGTAACAGCAAAAAGCGATCTTCCCTCATCCTCTCGTCCATTGCTCCCCCTCCTCAGACAAGAACAGAGAGGACGTTGGTCAGCCCTCTCTGTTCTTTATTTGTTTAAGAAATCCAGTAGCTCATCAACGTGAACCTCATCATATCCCCTGATTTACGATCCTTCACTTCCACAATGCCTTCTCCCGCCCGTTTTCCAACGGAGATGCGAACTGGCAATCCAAAAAGATCACTATCATTGAACTTCACGCCTGCTCTTTCTTTTCGATCATCGTATAATACATCATAGTTTGCCGTTTTTAATGTTTCATAGAGCGTATCACTCAACGCCACTTGTTCTTCATTTTTTGCATTTAAGACGAGCAAATGAACATCAAACGGTGCCGCTTCTTTCGGCCAAGCAATGCCTCGCTCATCGTGATGTTGTTCAACAATCGCTGCTAGCGTTCGGCTAATGCCAATGCCATAACACCCCATCGTAAGTGGTGTAGAGCGTCCATTGTCATCTAACACTTCTGCTTTTAACGTCTCAGAGTACTTCGTCCCTAACTTGAACACTTGTCCAATCTCAATCCCTTGTGCAAATTGGATCGTGCCTTTGCCATCTGGTGACGGGTCTCCTTCTTTAATGAGACGAATATCGGCAAATGTATAGTCTGTCACATCGCGCTTTGCATTCACGTGCACGTAGGCTTGTCCTGTCTCGTTTGCCCCAGCGATCAAACTCTCAAAAGGCTCGAGGCGATGATCAAACAGAACGCGCACATCGCTTGGCACATTTACTGGTCCTAAGTCATTATTTGATTGGATATTGAATAGCGATTGAACTTGGTCAATGGACGCTTCTACAACATCAATGCTGCCAAGTGCAGCCCCTAATTTAACGTCGCTAATGTCATCGCCTTTTTGTGTGACGGCAAGTACTGGTGCGTCTTCCACAAAAAAGAGCGTTGACGTAGCAACAGCAGACTGTTCCTGATTCTCCACTGTTGTTCGTGCCGTTTTCAAAAGCGGTTGCTCATCACCCACCCGGTCCGTTGACGGCGGATGCGTCGCGGCAATTTCAATGTTTGCTGCGAAGTTCGATCCATCTGAATAGGCGATTGTATCTTCACCAATATCAGCGAGTGCCTGAAATTCATGAGTCTGACCTGATGAACCACTAATTGCCCCACCGTCCGCTTCAACCGCTCTAAAGTTCAAGCCAAGTCGGGAAAAGATTCGCTCATACGTCGCAAACATCCGCCAGTATTCTTCGTCGAGCTCTTCTTCTGTAAGGCTAAATGAATAGCTGTCTTTCATAATAAACTCACGACCGCGAAGCAACCCAAACCGTGGGCGCCGTTCATCGCGATACTTCGTTTGAATTTGGTATAAATTCATCGGCAAGCGTTTGTAACTCGTCACACCGTCACGGACGAGTGATGTAATCACTTCTTCATGGGTTGGACCGAGAACGAAAGGTCGCTCGTGACGGTCATGCAAGCGTACTAGCTCAGGTCCGTAATCTTGCAATCGCCCGGATTCTTCCCATAGTTCTGCAGGTTGAATTGCTGGCATCAACAGTTCTTGAGCGCCTGTACTGTCCATTTCCTCACGCACGACCGTTTGGATTTTTTGGATCATCCGCTGACCAAGCGGCAAATATGAATAAATTCCAGCAGCGTTTTGTCGAATCAACCCTGCACGAAGCATCAGCTGGTGACTGACCGCCTCAGCATCAGCAGGTACATCTCGCATTGTTGGACTAAAAAATGTCTGTTGTCTCATCGCATTCAACTCACTTTTTTGACTGTCTCATCTATAAGAAAAGACGTGTAATGTCGTTCCACGTTACCATTATTACAAGAAGCATTAAGAGGGCAAATCCCACAAAGTGAGCCATCCCTTCTTTTCCTGGGTCTAATGGCTTTCCACGAATGGCTTCTAGTCCAATAAAGACGAGACGCCCGCCATCAAGTGCAGGGATTGGCAACAAGTTCATAATCCCGATATTCACACTGAGTATGCCTGCCCAGAAGAACAGCATTTCGTACCCCATTTGCACAACTTCTCCGGTGTAGTCGTAAATTCCAACAGGACCCGCAAGCATGTCAATGGAGAACTCACCGGTAAAGATGAGTGACAGTACATCTGCAATGAGCTCAACAACATCCCACAGCTTCACGAAGCTATCTGTAATGACGAGCATAAACGATACTTCAGATTGAGGGACGACACCAATTTGTCCAAAGTATTCATCGAGTGGTTCTTGATAAATACTGTCGGGTGAAATGAGGATCGTTTCTTGAGAACTGTCAGCACGTTCAATATGAAACGATAATTCTTCACCAGGATTCGATTGAATCGTTTCTGACATCTCACCCCAAGACGTAATTTCTTCACCGTTAATCGACAACACTTCGTCCCCTGGAGCAAGACCGACGTCTTCAGCAGGAGAGCCTTCCATCACTTGGTCAACGATCGGAACTGGCACGCCTTCCATGACGTTGTACGTCACGAACAATAAAATAGCAAGCACGAAATTCATTAGCGGACCTGCAAAAATTGCTACGGCTTTTTGCCATGGCTTTTTGGAGCCAAACTGTCGGTCCCACGGTGCGAGTTGATCTCTTTCTTCATCAACGATCAAGTCTGCTTGGCGATCCACTTCGAAACGGACGAGTCCTTCGTCTTCATCTCCATAAGCTTCAATCATCATCTCATGCTCAAGGTCAATTCTTTCGACCGACACGATCTTCGCATTCGGATGTTTCGCTTTATTGTTGACGATAATTTCTTTTACTTTGTCTTCATCGTTAAATGTAAGCCCAATCTCATAGCCTGGTTTGATCGTAACCGATTCGGGGTCTTCCCCTGCCATTCGAACAAACCCACCTATTGGAAAAAGGCGAATCGTATAGAGCGTTTCATTCTTTTTCTTTGAATACAACTTCGGTCCAAAGCCAATCGCAAATTCACGACAGAGGATGCCCATTTTCTTGGCAAAGTACAGATGACCCCATTCGTGAATCGCTACGATCAACCCAAAAATAATGATAACGGCTATGAGCGTTTGCACATGCTTCCCACCTTATCTGTTCATAGCGCTCTTACACGTTTTCTCGTCTCTTCATCAACAGCCAGTACATCTTCAATGGAAGGTTGCGAGATTTTGTCGTGCGTTTCAAGCGCCTTTTCTACTATGTCAGCAATGCCTAAAAACGATACTTTCTCCTGTAAGAAAAGCTCGACTGCAACTTCATTTGCTGCATTTAACACCGTTGGCATCGACCCACCTGCTTTACCCGCACCGATGGACAAATCTAAACAACGATGTTTGTTTTGATCATACGCCTCAAAATGCAGTTTGCCTACTTCCAATAAGTTTAACCTTTCTGTCCCACCGAGTTCAAGTCGATTTGGATAAGTGAGTGCATATTGAATGGCGACTTTCATGTCGGGGCTTCCAAGCTGAGCAATGACACTCTTGTCGATATACTCAACGAGGGAGTGGATAATGCTTTCACGGTGGATGACAACGTCGATCTTTTCGTAAGGTAGACCGAACAACCAATGAGCCTCAATCACTTCAAGACCTTTGTTCATCATCGTTGCCGAATCAATCGTAACTTTTTGTCCCATTGACCAATTCGGATGTTTGAGTGCATCACTTGGTGTTGCTGTTTTTAACTGCTCGTACGACCAATCTCGAAAACTTCCTCCAGAAGCGGTAACGATAATTCGCTCAACTTCACTCAGGTTACTCCCTTGTAAACTTTGTAAGATGGCTGAATGCTCACTATCAACCGCAATTAATTCTGCTCCGTGCTCACGACACGTTTGTGTGACAAGGTGACCTGCGGTAACGAGTGTTTCTTTATTGGCAATCCCGATCTTTTTACCTGCCTTAGCGGCTGCCATCGTCGGAAGAAGTCCTCTAGCACCTACCATCGCATTCATCACAAAATCTACGTCACTGTGCGCGGCCGCTTCGACCAATGCTTCTTCGCCAGCGTACGCACGTGCGTGACCGAGATGACCTTTTAATTTAGGCAAATCTTCAACTCGTCCAATAATGACCACTTCAGGTTCGAAGGCAGCAATTTGCTGTTTTAGCAAATCGATGTTCCGTCCGCAAGCAAGGGTGTGTACTGTAAACTGGTCCGGATGCTCTCTGATGACGTCTAGCGTTTGCGTTCCAATTGAACCCGTTGAGCCGATAACGGCAATCTTTTTCATATGTTTCTCCTCCTCAATCATACATCTAGAAAATGACAGTTAGAACATAAAGTAGCGGAAAAACGAACAAAAAGACTGTCAAATCGGTCAAGCACCCCACCATGTCCAGGTAGAATCTTTCCTGAATCTTTCACTTCGTAATAACGTTTAAACGCAGATTCAACGAGATCCCCACATTGGGCAGCAATGCTAATGACGATAAGCGCGATGATCGTGATGAGTGGCATGTCATATGGTGGCCAAATAAAACTAAAGATAATGCCGACCACAAGTGCCAAAACGAGCCCACCAAGGGCGCCTTCAATCGTTTTATTCGGAGAAACATTCGGGGATAATTTGTTGCGACCAAACCGCTTCCCAAACAAGTATGCTCCTGTGTCTGTTGCCCAGATGGCAAGCAAAACAAAAAAATATGTATTCAAGACCCATGTCCACTCTTGCTGCGTAAAAGAAATGAAATCCCATGCCGACATACAGAGCTGAGAACGCAACAAACGCTGCGATTCCAAAATGAAACCGGTTATTTGTAAAAAAGGTAACGAGCAACAAGAGAATAAATATAACAATCAAAAGCGCAAGGGTCGATTCATTTGCAAACCTTTCTAACCCAGGGCCAGTAAACAATAAGACGAGTGATGCACTCACACCAAGCAAAGACGGTAGTGAGACCATTGGGATTTGATTCATTCTAAGCAATTCAAGTACACCAACGATCGTCATCGCGGCGACAAGTATACTAAACGCCGGGCCGCCGATAATTAATGGCACAAGCAGCACGGCAAGCCCTACAATTGCTGTTAATACTCTAAGCTTCATATGAGCCTCTCCTTAAATGCTGCCGTATCGGCGCTTCCGCTTTTGATAGATATCAACGGCCTCAAAGAAATCTTGCCTTGAGAATTCTGGCCACAGGACGTCTGTAAACACAAATTCACTATATGCCATTTGCCAAAGCATAAAGTTACTTAAACGCAGTTCACCACTCGTACGAATGAACAAGTCCGGATCAGGGATTTCTGAAGTAAATAGATAGTCTTCAATGTGTTGTTCTGTAATGTCACTCGCTTGTTTTTTACCTTGTTCAACATCTTCACATAGCTTTCGTACGGCCTGGGTGATTTCTGCCCGTCCACCGTAATTCAATGCAAGGTTAAGGACAATTCCCGTGTTATGCTTCGTTTCTTCAGCTGCTCGGTTCACTGCCACTTGTGTATGTTCAGGCAGCTCATTCGCTGAACCAATAATCTTCACACACACATTATTTTTTTGCAGTTTCGGCAGTTCACTTGATAAAAACCGTTGCGGAAGGCGAAGGATAAAATCAACTTCGTTCTTCGGTCTGCCCCAATTTTCTGTTGAAAATGCAAACAGCGTCAAAATCTCTACGCCAAGATCATCCGCTGCTTTGGCTACTTCATGAATCTTCTTCATTCCTTCACGATGACCGATGTTTCTCGGCAGTCCCTGCCTTGTGGCCCACCTGCCGTTACCATCCATGACAATCGCTACGTGCTTAGGGACCTCAGAGGTTAAATCCTCTGCTTGAGATTCATTTTGTTTCTTTAAAAATCTCTCCAACATTGTACGCACCAGCCTCGTGTTCGTAAAATACTCGGTACCCTCGTCGGCCTGACAAAAAGCGAATAAGGAAATTATATTTTATAAAACAATCCCTCACAATACAAGATAAAACCCCCTGAAAAACGTAGAGGGTTTTATCTTGGACAGGGGTTTGTCACAATTTACACTTCCATAATTTCTTCTTCTTTTGCTTCGGCTGCTTCGTCCACCGCTTTTACGAAATCATTCGTCAGCTTTTGCACATCATCTTGTGCACGACGGGATTCGTCTTCAGTAATGTCTCCATCTTTTTCTTGCTTTTTAAGTTGGTCATTTCCATCACGACGAATGTTGCGGACAGAAACACGAGCATCTTCTGCATACTTGCGCACAAGCTTGGCCAGCTCTTTTCTCCGTTCTTCAGTGAGTGCTGGAATCGTAATGCGAATGACTGAACCATCATTGTTCGGAGTAAGACCAAGATCAGCTTTTTGAATCGCCTTTTCAATTTCAGCAATCGATGACTTGTCAAATGGAGAAACAACTAGCAAACGACCTTCAGGCACACTTACTGTAGCAATTTGGTTCAGCGGTGTATCCATTCCATAATAGCTTACAAGTACTTTATCGAGAAGTGCTGGGTTCGCACGTCCTGCTCGTAATGTCGCAAGCTCACGGTGAAGCGCATCTACCGCTTTTTGCATTCTTGTTTTTGCATCTTGCATGACTTCAGATGACATTAAGAATTCCCCCTTACGACGGTTCCGATGTCTTCACCTTGAACCGCACGTTTAATATTTCCTTCTTCAGTAATGGAAAAGACGAGCAGCGGAATGTCATTATCCATGCAAAGGGATGAGGCAGTGGAATCCATAACACCTAATCCGTCTTTTAGCACGTCTAAATACGACAATTCTTTATACTTTACAGCATTTTCATCTTTAAACGGGTCTGCGCTATACACACCATCGACTTTGTTTTTCGCCATGAGAATTACATCGGCTTCAATCTCTGCAGCGCGAAGTGCTGCAGTTGTATCCGTAGTGAAATATGGATTACCTGTACCACCAGCGAAGATCACGACACGTTTCTTTTCAAGGTGTCGAATGGCTTTGCGACGAATGTACGGTTCAGCCACTTGTCTCATTTCAATGCTCGTTTGCACACGACTTTCCACTTCAATATCCTCAAGGCTATCTTGCAACGCCAATGCATTCATAACGGTTGCAAGCATCCCCATGTAATCTGCTGTTGCTCGGTCCATGCCTTTTGAACTTCCAGCCATCCCTCTCCAGATGTTCCCAGCTCCAACAACGACAGCTACTTCTGTTCCTAACTTCACGACATCTTTGATCTGTTCTGCGATGGATTGAATCATGGCCGGCTCAATGCCGTACCCTTGTTCTCCCGCTAATGCTTCCCCGCTTAATTTCAGAATCACGCGCTCATAAGTATGCATGCTGCTCCTCCAGTTAACGAATTGCTTCAATACAATTGATTGTAAAATAGGGAACACCTTCGTGTTCCCTATCAATTATTTTTTCACTTGAGACATGACTTCGTCAGCGAAGTTGTCTTCGCGCTTCTCGATGCCTTCGCCTACTTCATAACGAACAAACGAAGAAACGGTCGCACCTTTGCTCTTCAAGAAATCTTCAACAGTTTGGTCACCGTCTTTAACGAATGGCTGATCAATAAGAACGACTTGCTCAAAGAATTTCTTCAAACGGCCTTCAACCATTTTTTCAACAATCTTCTCTGGCTTGCCTTCGTTGAGTGCTTGTTGCTTAAGAATCTCACGCTCTTGGTCCACTTCTTCAGCAGGAACGCTGTCACGGCTTGAATACCTTGGGTTAATGGCAGCAACATGCATGGAAATATCTTTTGCAATTTGCTCTTCTGTAGTTCCTTCAACGACAGAAAGTACACCAATCTTACCACCCATGTGCAAGTACGCGCCAAACACACTGTTGTCGTCTTTTTCAGCAATCGTGAAACGACGAAGTGAAATTTTTTCACCGATCTTTGCAATCTGGTCCGTAATATACGTCTCTAATGTTTCTCCAGAGCTCATCGTCGTTTGCAATGCAGCGTCAACGTCTGCTGGCTCGTGATCAAGCAGGTGGTTCGCAATCGTATCGACGAGGTTCAAGAAACCTTCGTTTTTCGCAACAAAGTCTGTTTCAGCATTGATTTCAACAATAACTGCTTTGTTTCCTTTGACTTCTACTTTCGTAAGACCTTCTGCAGCGACACGGTCTGCTTTCTTCGCTGCTTTAGCGATGCCCTTCTCACGAAGGTAAGCCACTGCTGCATCCATGTCTCCATCTGTTTCTGTAAGTGCTTTTTTGCAATCCATCATACCCGCGCCTGTTTTTTCGCGGAGTTCTTTTACGAGCTTAGCTGAAATAGCCATTTCGAATCGTCCTCCTTATAATTGGTCAATCTGTTCATGAAAAAAGGGGTACAAGGGTATCACCCTTGTCACCCCTCTTCAGTCGTTTATTATTCGTCAGCTGCAGTGACAGCTGCTTCTTTTTCTTCTTCGTTTGCTACTTCTTCTTCCTCACCTTGGCTAGCTTCAACAATTGCGTCTGCCATCTTTGATGTGAGCAAGCGTACCGCACGAATTGCATCGTCGTTTCCAGGAATCACGTAATCAATTTCATCCGGATCACAGTTCGTGTCAACAATAGAGATAATTGGAATGTTCAATTTGTGCGCTTCTGCTACAGCAATGCGCTCCTTACGCGGATCAACGATGTAAATCGCGTCAGGAAGACCTTTCATGTCCTTAATACCACCTAAGAACTTCTCAAGGCGATCCATTTCTTTTTGAAGTAAAATAACTTCTTTTTTAGGAAGGACTTCAAATGTCCCGTCTTCTTGCATCTTCTCAAGATCTTTTAGGCGCTTAATACGCTTTTTAATTGTTTCGAAGTTCGTAAGCGTACCACCTAACCAACGTTGGTTAATATAGTACATTCCCGCACGCTCAGCTTCTTCACGAACAGAGTCTTGTGCTTGCTTCTTCGTACCAACGAAAAGAACTTTCCCTCCGTCAGCTGCAAGATCGCGAACGTACTTGTAGCACTCGTCCACTTTCTTTACGGTCTTCTGTAGGTCGATGATGTAAATTCCGTTTCTCTCCGTAAAGATGTAACGGTCCATCTTCGGGTTCCATCGACGTGTTTGGTGTCCGAAATGAACACCTGCTTCTAACAATTGCTTCATAGAAATAACTGCCATGATTCTTTTCCTCCTTCGGTTTTTACCTCCGCTTACTTCTCTTTCAAAAACGACCGTTAAAACGGCACCGATTCTTGAATCCATAAGCGTGTGTATTAACACCATCAGTAAATATACCACAAACAATAAACAAAGAGCAAGAGGTTGTTGTGAAAGTATTTCCTTAATAGACACAAACGTATTCAAAGAGGTGACTCGGTTGCTCGCCTTCCTTATAAGCGCTTTCGTTTAAAGCGATGAAGAACGAGCCATTTCCTTTTATCCATTATGAAGGCGAATCATTAAATTCACTTCCCCGTGCCCTAACCCAAGCGTTCTCGCAATCGTTTCAGGAGTCGAGCCTTCCTTGTACATTTGCAACACTTGCGCTTCTTTGGAAATGTGTAAAGGCGTATCGTCATCAATCTGAGTAAACTCGTCAGCGGCAGCCACTTCTTCAAGAACGTCTTTAAATGCCGCTTTTCCTTCTGGTTCAGGGTTGTCTACAATCAGCCCTTTTTGTTTAACATAGTGGATCACCCGATCATTGTCTGCTTTCATCTCGTCTGTATATTTAATGAGTAACTGTTCAACCTCGTCGGCATCTTCACCAAACCTCGCCTTTGGCTTCGTATAATACAAGTAAAGGACAAAGAGAATGGTCACGATATGAAGCAAGATGCTTAAAATCCCCCATCCGGACATACTTACACCTCCGCACTTACATTGATGTGAGAACAATCTCCCCATTATCTAGTTGAAAAACAGCGGCGTGTCTCGTTTTCGTAACACTTTTTCGGTATTTGCCAAAATGCGCCACTGTATTCATATGTGTCGCTTTCTCAACGACAATCATGACTGACTCCCCAAAAGTGTTTTGGTCTTCAATCTCTCGAATCGTATCTGAGGCGAGATGAATTTTCGTTATCCAATCTTCCATAGTGTTCCGAATGCGCAATCGGGTCACTCGGTCTTTCATACTTAGAAATCCTTGTGCTTTTTCTTTTTGTGCCATCACATGTTTGAGTTGCTGAAGTTTTTTTGAGTTCCTCTTTGCCATGCTCAATCGTTCGCTTCGCTTCTTTTTCTTTGTTCAGTCGTTGTTCACTGACGCCGATGTACAATGCTGTTGGCGTGTTCAAGTGATTGCCAGCTTCTCGAACTCGGATGTTCTTCCCCGCTGAATTCTTGCCGCCGATAATGTTCCCTTTGCCCGTGTTGCAAATGAGGGATTGTCCAGCATCCACTCGACTATGTATAATGCTTTGGGAAACAATGATGTTATTTCCGGCTGTGACAATGCCTTGATTAATGTAGCCACATTCAATGTTGTAGCCCGCGACCACTCGTCCTTTACCTTGGGCAGCAATCCCTTGATGGATGTAGACCGACCCTTCAGCGTGGATATCCGCACTTTCAACAATACCTGTAATGCGAACGTCCCCTTTGGCCTCCACGCGATACCCTGACGGCACGGAACCACGTATGACAACGTTCCCATTAAAACGAATATTTCCTGTTTGCATGGAAATATCGCCGTTCACCTCATACACAGGGTACACGTGTATTCGTCTTCCTTCAATGCTCAGTTGACCGCTCACATTAGCAACAATTTCGCCGCGTTCTTGAACGACGGTCGTATTTTTCCCATTTCTTAACGTGAAATCATTCCCTAAAACACCTGGAATTCGGTCTCCAGATAGCGTGGAACCACTCTCTCCTTCAGTCGGCATCACTTTTCTAGCCACAACTTCGCCTTGTTCTGCCATTGGAATGGTAAGTACGTGCTTATAGTCTCGTGTCCGTTCGTGTGCATTTTCTTCTTGAGCTATTGTGTTATCTTCATCATGAACATAATGTAGCCATGCAGATTCGCCTTTTTTCGGCGCCGTTCCTTTTGCAACAACAACAGGGTATGAGAGCAGTTCAGGATGTTCGCACAACTTGGTAATTGCTTCTTCAAGGTGACCATGAGAGATGTTTTGGCTATGTAAAAATTCTTTCCATTCTTCCATTTGAAACTTCTGACCTTCTTTAATGATGCCTCGCTTATAACAAGAGGCTTTCATATTCTCATTTGTAACCTTGATTAAAAAGCAATCCTCAAGCTTCATAGGATCCCCCCGCCATCGTATTAACGAACCGCTATTTCTTTTCGCAATGCCTTCCTTAATTTAAACAATGCTTTTGAATGAATTTGTGAAATTCTTGATGTGGACAAGCGCAATGTTTGGCCGATTTCTGTTAGCGTAAGTTCTTCAAAGTAAAAGAGAGACACGACGAGCTTTTCTTTCTCACCAAGCATACCGATACTTTCTTCAATCTCTCGATAGACGAGTTGCCTTTCGAAACGTTCATGAGGGATGTCTTGTTGCTGATCTGCAATCATCGATTGATAGGCTTCCTCTTTATCTCCGTCTGCTTTTGTTTCTTGATCAATGGACAACCAGTTAGCAAAGTAGCTGTCTGCCGTTGTCTTTAACACATCATCCACACTCATGTTTAATGCTTTAGCAACGTCGTGTTCGGTCACGTGCCTTGCATACTTTTGTTCGAGTTGTTCTGTACACTCATCAATTCGCTTCATCTTCTCTCTCGCTGAACGAGGCAACCAATCTTGCTTTCGCAAACTATCAATAATCGCACCGCGAACGCGAAAAGATGCATACGTATCAAACTTCAGGTCACGATGAATGTCAAATTTATTGAGGGCATCGTACAATCCAATTAATCCTTGAGACCGAAGCTCTTCACGCTCCATATTCCTTGGCAATGAGGCACCGATTCGGTTCACATGATAGTCGACAAGCGGGAGGTACGCTCGATAATGTCGTTTGCAGATTGTGAGTCTTTATGTTCGTGCCATTTGAGCCACGCCTCTTCCAATGCCGTACTCGAAGTCACACGAATTCCCTCCTTTCTTAATCAATGTTAATAGTAGTTTGTTCCAAGCGTACTTGTTCGCACTGCCATTTGTTTCGTTTCTGGATTAAACATGACAGTTCGACCGTCATGACCACCTGTTTCACTCGCTATAATTGGGATGGAGAGTTTGTCCAACGCTTCAATAACTGCGATTTCATTTCTTTTTCCAATGTGCAAAATACGCGCGTCATTTCGTGACGCTGCAAACATTTGTGCACCTCCAGCAATCTTCACGCGAATCTTGTCGGCCTGCACGTGAAAATTCACAAGCATCATACGACGCATTTTTGGAATGGCAACATCGGCATATTTCGCCACTTTATAATCGGTTGTGATTGGTGCAGGCGCTTGAGGGAGCACAACGTGTGCAAGCATCGAACACGGCTTGTCATCGGCATACATAAAAACAGCTATACAAGAACCTAGACTAATGACTCGTAACGTTTGTGGTGCACAACCGACCACTAGTTCCCCCATACCCGCATGCACAGATGTTTGCGTGATCATCGGCATTCCTCAACTCTTTCAATTGTTGTAATTGACTAATTTTATAATGCTATTGTACCACGAAAATATTGCCGAAAATCAGATAAAAGTCCAAATAAGGAGCAAAGACCTATTCAGACTCCGTCATCTGTGCCAACTGCTCAATAATTTCTGCGAGCGACCACACTGCATCTGCGTAACCCGCTTCAATAATTGCACCTGGCATGCCGTTGACAACCGCACTCGTTTTCGATTCAGCAATCACGGTGCATTGCCATTTTCTTTTAATGATTTTGCCCCTTCCTTACCATCTGACCCCATACCTGTCAGCACAAAAGCCATCACTTGTACATTGGATATTTGTGAGAGTGACGTAAATAGTCGATTGACCGATGGCCGGTGGTATTCCCCTGGATCTGGGGGAGCATCGCAAAACATGTACAGCCCGCCTCCCTTTTCTTCAATTGTCAAATGTGCACCTGCCTTGGCAATGTATGCACGCCCTGATTCGAGTTTTTTATCGTGTACCGCTTCTTGTACACCGATAGAAGTGATCCCGTGAAGTCGATCTGCGAATGTTTTCGTAAAGGGTGCGGGCATATGCTGGACGATGACGATTGGAAAAGGAAACGTGTTCGGCAACCTCGTTAATATCGCTTGTAAAGCTCTTGGCCCTCCCGTCGATGTGCCGATGGCTATAATCGTCTTTTTAGGAGCATGCAATGGGAGCGGTGAAAGTTGCCCCGTCATTCGTTTACTAATCGCCCTCAGTTTTTTCACATCAACTTTTGATGCCTCTAGCAGCTTTGTGATCAACTGTTGCTCTAGTTCACCCTTTTGATAATCCTTTGGATGACTTGGTTTAAGCACCACATCAATTGCCCCATATTCCATCGCTTGTAACGTTTTCTTGGCGCCTTTATCTGTATGACTACTCACCATGATGACTGGCAAGGGGTGTGAGTGCATCACTTGGATGAGCGTTTCCAAGCCATCCATAACCGGCATTTCAATGTCTAGCGTCATTACATCGACATGAATACGATCGAGTAATTCTAATGCCACTTTTCCATTTCGGGCGACACCAACGACTTTGAGCCTTCTTGGTCTTCAACAAGCTCACGAAGCCATTTCCTCATGAATGCAGAATCATCAACGATGAGGACGTTCATCTCGATCCTCCTTATGTTGAATAAGAATAGTAATACATTGATTTAACACCGATTCTTTGTCTGACCAATGACCGATATAGGTGATGGGTAATTGTAGAAATGCCGCACTCGTGTTCACTAGATTTTGAATTGCTCTTTTTGACTTCGATTCGTCGCTCTCGCTATTCACGATGACAAAACATACGGCAGGCAATTCAGAACGATGTTTTTTTAACCATTCGTATAAAGTGGTAATCTCGGCTGGATCCGTTCCCGAGAATAAAAATAAAACAGATGCACGTTGAGGAAGTGCCTCATTAAAAGAGATTTGAACCGGCGGTCTGCGCCTCTCGATCTCCCCCTCAAGCAGTTGCTCGAATGCTCGTATGTCATTCTCACATGGACCGACCACCGCAACACGAACGCTTTGTTGTACCCCTTCATACATTTGCATTCGGTTTCGTAATTCGTACGCTTGGTCTTTCACCCATAGCAGCCTCCTTTACGAAGTAATTGGCAAACGAATAGCGATCCAACTGGAGTAAATCATCGGGAACGGCTTGGCCATTCGTTACAGCCAAAACAGGAAGCTGTGTTTTTACCATGAGGGTCAACATCTCTCCAATTGTCTTCGTTTCATCGAACTTCGTGAACAGAAGCTGATCAACGTGTAGCTTCTCAAACTGCTCACAGACGCGCAGAAGGTCTGACTCTTTCGCTGTTAGGCCTAATGTTAGCACGATTTCCGTTGTGTCATCCCGTTCACCCAACCATTCACAAAGTTCTTCAACACGATCAGCATCTTGATAGTTTCTTCCTGCAGTGTCAACGAATAGAATATCCACGTGTTTTAGTTTCTCTCTTGCGAGCCGATAGTCTTCTTTGGTATATGCCACTTCTATTGGAACATCTAAAATATTGCTGTATGTGATAAGTTGATCAACCGCAGCAATTCGATACGTATCACACGTAATGAATCCGACAGTCCGCTGCTTTTTTAATTTATACAACGCTGCAATTTTTGCTATGGTCGTCGTCTTCCCAACGCCTGTTTGTCCTACAAAAATGGCAACAGTTGTATCCTCTTTAAGAGCATTTCTAAAAGGCGGGTTCACAAGCAATGGCTCGAGCGCCTGTTCCAACAATTCCACATCTGTTCGTTCGTCTTCTCGTTTATAGTAGAGCGGATACATCTCATGTTGAATGTGCTTTAGCGTGTCACTCATTACCCCTTGGGCTTCTAGTTGTCGAACGATTCGTTCCAACTGCTCAGGTTGATACGCTTTTGCACCCGGGTTGGGTCGTTGGGCGATGGGCACTTGCGGAACGGGTTGCACAGACTTTTGGACGATCTCTCGTTTTTCTTCCTTTTCCTCTGTCGCTGCAATGACTTCGATGATTTTTTCTTTCTTCAAACCGAGGAAGCGCTTTTTAATCACTTGGCGATCTTGCAAAATCACGGCTTCATTCCCAAACGCTTGTTTCACCTGATTCATCGCATCGCTGACCGTTTTTCCGTAAAACCGCTTCACGTTCATGCTACATTCACCACCCCGACACTTTGGATCTCTAGATCGGATTCTAACTCGTTATATGAGAGAACGGGTACATTCGGCAAATACCGTGATAACAGTTGCTGCAAATGCATGCGTACCGCAGGCGAGCAAAGGATGACAGGAGATTGCCCCATTTGCGAAAGCTTCATTGACTCATTTTGCACAGCGTGTACGATCTGTTCTGCATCGTCGGGACCGAGCGACAAATACGTCCCGTGGTCGGTCTGTTGCAATGCATCAGCTAATTTCTTCTCAACGCCACCGCCAAGAGTTACCACATAGAGCGGTCCGCCTTGTGGTGGTTTTACAGCTTGTGTAATTTGTCTTGATAAGGATTGGCGAACGTATCTGCCATTAACTGTGGGTCTTTAAACATCGGTCCGTAATCTGCCAGTGTTTCAAAAATGACCGCCAGGTTGCGTATCGACACCCGCTCCTTCAGTAGACTCCGTAACACTTTTTGGATATCGCCGAGCGTCAATGGATTCGGTGTCACTTCTTCAACGAGTGCAGGGTGAGTCGTTTTCAAGTGTTCAACGAGCTGTTTTGTTTCCTCACGTGTGAGCAACTCATGTGCGTGCTTTTTCAACGTTTCTGTTAGGTGGGTGGATACGACCGACGGCGGATCAACAACAGTGTAGCCCGATAGTTCGGCACTATCTTTCACATCATCAGTAATCCAAAGTGCTGGCAACCCAAAAGCAGGCTCTGTCGTCTCAATGCCTGTGACTTGCTCGTCTTCGACCCCTGGCTCATCGCCATGTAATGATCTAGCAACAACTCACCACGTTCGACTTCACTTCCCCGCACTTTGATTACATATTCATTTGGCTGAAGTTGGATGTTGTCGCGAATCCGGATCACTGGCACGATCATCCCTAACTCCAACGCCAGTTGTCTTCGAATCATGACGACACGGTCAAGCAAATCTCCACCTTGTTGACTATCAGCAAGAGGGATTAATCCGTAACCAAACTCAAATTCTACCGGGTCAATGCTCAGAAGTTGCGTCACATTTTCCGGTGTTGTCGTTGGTGGCTCTTCCTCTTCTTCACGAACATCTTCAACGGGCTCATCTACAGATTTACGGTCAAGCATGTAACCGCCAATGCCTAAAAACAGTGCAATAGGCAACGTTAGCAAATTTGGAATAGGCGTGAAGATGCCAAGTAAAAGAATTGCACCGGCAGCCACATACAACAGTTTAGGATACGCAAGCATTTGCCTTGAAATATCTGCTCCTAGTGTGGCATCAGATGCAGCCCGTGTAACAACAATTCCTGTCGCGGTCGCAATCAAGAGAGCGGGGATTTGCGTTACGAGCCATCTCCGACCGTAAGCAGTGTATATGTACTCGCCGCTTCAGAGAAACTCATGCCCATCTGTACCATACCGATAATAAATCCGAAAATAATGTTGATGAGCACGATGACGATCCCGACGATCGCATCTCCTTTCACGAACTTACTCGCCCCGTCCATTGAACCGTAGAAATCCGCTTCTTTTTCAATTTTTTCGCGACGTTGTTTCGCTTCATGGTCGGTAATCATGCCTGCATTCAGATCAGCATCAATGCTCATCTGCTTACCCGGCATCGCATCTAAGGTGAAACGTGCGCCGACTTCTGATACACGCTCTGCCCCTTTTACGATCACGATAAATTGAATGACAACGAGAATTAAAAAGACGACGAAACCAACGAGGGGGTTCGACCCAACCACAAAGTTCCCAAACGTGTCAATTACCTCACCAGCCTCGGCACGGCCGAGAATGGCTCGGGTTGTTGACACACTGATTCCGACCCGAAAAAGTGTTGCTAATAATAGAACTGTAGGGAAGATCGAAAAGTCGAGAGGCTCTTTCATATTCATTGCGACGAGAATGATCATTAAAGATAATGAAATATTGACGATAATAAGAACATCGATCATTGGTGATGGCAAAGGAATGATGAGCATCGCCACAATTAAAATTACAAACACTAGAATAAACAGATCACGAAATCGCATGCGCCTTCACCTCACTCCTTTGATCATTGTACGGATTTGTTCAGTTTATAAACGTAAGCTAGCACCTCAGCGACTGCTTTAAATAAATCTTCAGGTACGTCTTCACCAAGGCTAGCTCCGTCATATAACGACCGAGCTAGCGGCCGATTTTCAACCATGGAAATGTCATGTTTTTTTGCGACTTGGCGGATGCGTAACGCATTGTAGTCAACCCCTTTTGCAATTACCTTGGGCGCTTGCATCGTTTCTCCATCATAACGAAGAGCGACCGCATAGTGGGTTGGATTCGTGATGACCACGTCCGCTTTTGGCACTTCTTGCATCATGCGGTTCATCGCCATCTCTTGTGCACGTTGTTTTCGTTTTGCTTTGATGAGCGGGTCGCCTTCCATTTTTTTGAACTCATCTTTCACGTCGTGTTTGCTCATACGAATTTGTTTTTCATGGTCAAATCGCTGATACACGAGGTCAGGGATGGAAAGGATAAGCAGCAAAAGTGCAGAAGCAATCCCGATCATTACCGTTAGCTGACTGACGACCAAAAAACCATCATTCACGTCATATAACGCTAAAAAAAAGTAAGTCATCTCGGTACAACCATAAAATACCGAAAGCAACCATTCCGACGAGAATGATTTTTAAAATCGCTTTCGTTAATTCAACGAGTGCACGGGCAGAGAAAATTCTCTTTAACCCTTTTAGAGGGTTGATCTTTGACAGCTTTGGTTTAATCGCTTCTGGTGCAAACAAGACGCCGACTTGCATCATACTAGCGACAACGCCTGCAAATGCAGCAACAAGCATAATCGGGGCAACGGCGATTACCATCCAACCGTCACATCGGTTAAGAAACCCATCGTATTCTCGACCGTAAACGTCATGCCAGACGTGTTAATATACGCCTCTGTAAACAAGTCGTACATGAATTGTCCAGGAATGGACAAAGGCCATTAATGATATAAAGACAACGAGCAAAATAATGGCTGTATTTACGTCATTACTTTTTGGAACTTGCCCTTTTTTTCGCGTATCTTGACGTTTTTTTCGGCGTTGCTTTTTCTGTTTTTTCACCTGTAAAATACTGCAAATCCATCCGCATCGACATGTTATGCACCTCCAAAAAGCTGCATTAACATGCGCATACTAATGACAATTTCTTCAACAAGTCGTTGAAGAAGCCAAAAGAATGCCGGCAGCATGAGCATCATAATCGGTAGACCTAAAATAATCTTCAGAGGAAGACCGACAACAAACACGTTCATTTGTGGTACCGCACGCGACATCATGCCTAGGGCGACATCCACGAGAAAAAGTGCACCAACGACTGGAAATGCCATTTGAAAAGCGATAATAAACATCGTAACAAACGCTTCAACTGCTGTTTGCATGACCGCTTCACTCGTCAAATTAATGTCTACTTCATCAATCGGAACATATGAAAAACTATAGAACATCCCGTCTAATAACAGGTGATGCCCCCCCGTCACAAACAAGAACAAAACCGCAAACGCATAAAGAAATCCTCCCGTTAACGGACTTTGCGCACCGGTTTGTGGGTCAATGACGTTAGCGACAAGAAAACCGATCTTCAGGTCAATAAATGCCCCTGCCGTTTGCACAGCGTAAAACAACGTTGATGCAATTAAACCGATTAACAAGCCGACGAGCACTTCTTTGACGACGAGCAAAATAAATTGTCCATCCAACGCAACGATCGGAGAATCAATCGTAAAGATTACGATAAAAGCAAAGTAAACCGCAAAGCCAATTTTGAAATACGCAGGTACATTTCGATAAGAAAATACCGGTAAAGTTGCTAAAAATGCGAGCAGACGGACAAATACGAGCAAATAGGCGGGTATTAGGTTTATCCATTCCATCGGATCATCCTATAAAGTTATGTAAGTTTGTATACAACTGTTCAGTAAAGAATATGAGCTCATTTAACATCCACGCCCCGAATACGACAATTCCGGCTAACACACCAAGAATTTTGGGTATGAATGCAAGAGTTTGCTCTTGTATTTGTGTCGTCGCCTGAAATACCGCTACCGCAAGCCCAATGACGAGCGCAAGGATGAGCAGCGGACCTGCAATGATTATAATGACCATCACACTGCGCTCGGCAAGGCTTAACACCGTTTCATGTGACATACGGATCGTTCCTTTCTACTAGAAGCTAATCAAGAGCGACTGCACGACCAAATACCAACCATCCACAAGCACGAACAACAACACTTTAAATGGCAAGGAAATCATGACCGGTGGAAGCATCATCATCCCCATGGACATGAGTACACTAGCGATAATCATGTCAATGACGAGAAATGGAATAAAGATGAGAAAACCGATTTGAAATGCGGTCTGCAGTTCACTAATGGCAAAGGCCGGAACGAGTGCCGTTAACGGAATATCATCAAGCGTTTCCGGGGCTTCCATTTCGGCATAGCCTATAAATAAAGCTAAATCCTTCTCCCGCGTATGTTCAGCCATGAACGATTTTATCGGTGCGGCCGCAAGCTCAAACGCTTCTTCTTGATCAATTTCACCTTCTAGAAATGGTGTGACGGCCTCTTCGTTAATCTCTAAAAGCACAGGACCCATAATGAAAAACGTCAAAAATAGTGCCAACCCGATTAACACTTGGGTCGGTGGCATCTGTTGCGTAGCAAGTCCCATCCGGACGAAACCTAAGACAACAATGATTCGTGTAAAACACGTCATTAGAATAAGGAATGCAGGTGCAAGCGTGAGCACCGTGAGCAACAATACGAGCCGGACCGTCATCGCGACATCTTGAGGATCGTCACTGAGCAAATTGCCTACATCAACACCTGGAATTGCCGTAATGACAATGCTCATTTGCCGATCCCCAACGAATCAACCGAAGATCTTTTGGCGCTCTTTGTTTGACCGAGCTTTCGCTCAAGCGATTGCACCGTTTCATCCCTTTTCGCTTGTTTTTGCAGAAACGATTTCGCATGCGTCATGAAGTCAGGAGCGCTATGGGTTTGACCTGCTTTTTCTACGAGCTGTTGGATTTCGGCTTCGTCACGAATCTCATCGAGAAGTTGAATGGAATCCCCAACACCAACAATAAAGAAACGATCACCGACTCGTATCACTTGAACAGACTTTTGTTGCCCGAGTTGAATGCCCCCTAGGTTTTGTAACATGCCACTGGATTGCACATGGTGGCTTTTACGCCCGAGCATTTTAAGCAATACGTACATAATGAGAAGTACGGCAGTGAGTGCGAGCCCGAGTTTAAACAACACGCTCCACATACTTTCCTCAGCAGCTGCGCTCCCACCGACTTGAATTTGTTCTTCTTCAGGAACAACGGGGGTACTTTCGACTTCCCCCACCCCTTCATTGTTCTGAAGTGTATCTGCTACTGATTGATCCGCAAACGCATGAGGTGCAGGGAATAACAAAAGACTACACATGGCAAAAACGATTGCGTCCATGGTTTGATCATCCTCATCCCCATGTCCCCTTACTGACCGAGTGTTTTATTTACTGCATCAATGACGCGGTCCGCTTGAAATGGTTTGACGACAAAATCTTTTGCCCCAGCTTTGATGGCATCCAAAACCATCGCTTGTTGTCCCATCGCCGAACACATAATCACTTTCGCCTCAGGGTCAAACGCACGGATTTCTTTTAATGCTTCGATGCCGTCCATTTCTGGCATCGTAATGTCCATTGTCACAAACGTCGGTTCTGTCTCTTTATACTTTTCGATGGCATCTTTTCCGTTTTCTGCTTCCCCTGCAACGACAAAGTTGTGCTTTTCCAAAATATCCCGAATCATCATTCTCATAAATGAAGCATCATCAACAATTAATACACGGCTTGTCATGAACTCCGCCTCTTCTCTGTTTATTTTAGGTTTTCTAAACGCTCGGCTTGGCTGACGATATCGGTCACACGCACACCGAAATTCTCGTCAATGACGACGACTTCGCCTTTAGCGACAAGACGGTGATTCACCATAATGTCAACCGGCTCACCTGCCAGCTTATCCAGCTCAATAATTGATCCTTGAGTAAAGCTTAAAATATCCTTGATCGACCGTCTCGTGCGGCCGAGCTCGACCGTGACATCAAGGGGAATATCCATTAGCATGTTCAAGTTGCGGGACTGACTTCTCGTGAGCGGCTCTTCTTCAAAGCTCGCAAATTGAGCAGGTTGTACTTCTCTGTCATCCATCGCGAACTCTTCATGCAAACGTGCTTTATGCTCGTTAGCTGATGGAATTGAGGGCGGGACTGCTGTTTTCTGAGCGGGTCGGGTGGGCTCCGGCTGAGGGGGATGCTCAACCGTTTTCTCTTCTACCGGCATCGCTGGCGCTTCCATTGCCCCTGCGTTATCGCCAGTTCATGAGTAGCTCGACCATTTCTTTTGCAAACTCTACCGTCACCAGTTGCATGATGATGGAGTCGATCAACTCACCAATCTTTAAACGAAAAGAAATCTTAATGAGCGTCGCTTCATTCGGAAGCTGTTCGATGCCGTCTCCCGCCTCAACATCCAACATCGTAATGCCAGGAGGAGAAATGTCCACTCTCGTATTAAAAATCGTAGACAATGACGTTGACGAACTACCCATCATCTGATTCATCGCTTCTTGCACGGCACTAATGTGCATTTCCCCGAGCTCGTTTGACGGTTCAGTACCGTCGCCACCAAGCATGAGGTCCGCGATGATTTGTGCATCTTTCTCTTTAATGACGAGCACGTTCGTCCCTTCAAACCCTTCTTTATATTGGACGTGTACCGATACGTGGGGAGCAGGGAACTCCTCTTGCAATAAATCTGATTTGACCGCTTGCACAACTGGCGTTGTAATCGACACTTTTTGGTTCAGCAGCTGAGAAAGCGTTGTTGCCGCCGTTCCAAAAGAAATATTGCCAATTTCACCAATCGCATCTTTTTCAATTTCCGTTAGAAATTGTTGGATATCGGTCGTCGCTCGTGTTGGTGCAGGCGGATAGCCGTCGTCTGTCTTTTCAGTTCGTTCGGCTTCTGCTTCATCTTCGAGACCTTGCAACAGCTGGTTAATCTCCTCTTGAGAGAGCGGCTCATCATTCATCGTCGACATCCTCCTTTATCTCTTCTCTCACTTGTACAGCTATTCTTTGTTTTTTTCGTCCAGGCTGTACATAATATTTAGGTTTTTCTCCGACATTTGTCACAAGTGGGTCATGAACACTTTGGCCTAGTTCCAAAACATCTCCAGCTTTTAAGTACATAAGCTCTTCTACCGTTAATGTTGACGTTCCAAGGATCGTTTGGATTAACAGGTCAGCTTTATGTACCGAGCGCTTCAAATTCCCCTCTTCTCGTTCATTGCGTTCTTTGTTCGGCGATTGCATCCAATAGTGCGCAGACAACTTCGGCAATAGCTCCTCAAGCACGACATACGGGAGGCAGACGTTAATCATCCTGATGTCTCATTGATCGTCGTTGATAAACTAATGACGACTACCGTTTCATTCGGACTGAGCAATTGCACAAATTGCGGGTTCACTTCTAAATCATCCATGACCGGATCCAAATCAATGACCGATTGCCATGCTTGCTGGAAACTATCTAACATATAATGAAACGTTTGCGATAGCATCTTTTTTCAATTTCAGTCAGGTTTTCAATTTTATTCATTCCAGCACCCGACCCGCCTAGAATACGGTCCACCATCGCATAAGCAATGTTTGGGTTTACCTCGATGAGAAACCGACCGTCAAGTGGCGAAACGTCAAAGATGTTCAATAACGTTACTGACGGAATGGAGCGAATAAACTCCTCATACGGAAGTTGGTCGACAGACGTCACATTAATTTGCACATAGGTTCGAAGCTGCGCAGAAAACGCAGTCGTTAATAACCGGGCAAAGTTTTCGTGAATGCGCGTTAACGAACGCACTTGATCTTTTGAAAATCGGACCGCCCGTTTGAAATCGTATGTATAAATGCGCTTTGCCGCATCTTCTCTTAACAGTTCTTCTGCATCCATCTCTCCGGTCGAGAGTGCGGACAAAAGCGCATCAATCTCCCCTTGTGACAATACATCTGCCATGACACTCACCTCTTTTACTGAATCACTCGTTCCGTCGTGTACACTTCGACTACCGTACCACTCTCAAGCAGTTCGTTAATGTCGGTTCGAAGCGTTTTCTTCTAGCTCTCTTAGCCCTTCTGAACTGCGAAGCTCATCTGCACTTTGTTCCGCGAGCCGATGAATAATCAAGTTTTTAATCTGAAAATCACGCATCTCTACGTTCATTCGTGTGTCTGGATCGTCGGTCT
Organism: Geomicrobium sp. JCM 19039; assembly: GCF_000698145.1. Taxonomy (GTDB): domain Bacteria; phylum Bacillota; class Bacilli; order Bacillales; family Marinococcaceae; genus Geomicrobium_A. The sequence continues at coordinate 95,655 of NZ_BAXB01000002.1, read as the reverse complement.
CAATTCGAAATGACGCACGGATTATATGGTCACTGCCAAGGTTCGTTGTCAGCTGGTCGGTGTCCCAAGAACGATGAATCACTTCGTCAATGCTCGGTTGTTCCGAACCTTCGGCTTGTTCTTCACCCGTGATGCCTAAAAACCATATTGAAGCCGTCACGAGGCAACGCTAAGTGTAATACCAGACATTATAAGCACAAACTTCTTCATTCGGCTTCCTCCTTCGGCCTACTTTTCACGACAATACCGAACGTCTCATACTTGGTCTCAATCTGTTCAATTACATCGTCCAATGTATTTCTTACAACAAGCTTACGATTGTTCGTCAGTGTGAGCGTCGTGTCAGGTAAACTTTCCACCGTTTCAATTTGCATGAAGCTCAAGTAAAATACCGTTTCATCTAACCGGAGTAATCGAATCATATGTACGTATGCGAGCCAGGTCCACCCCGGCCCGCGCCTCCCTAATCAATTATTTCAAGTTCAAGAGCTCTTGTAACACTTCATCGGACGTCGTAATGATTCTCGAGTTCGCTTGCAACCCACGCTGAGCGGTAATCATCTCCACAAATTCTTCAGATAGGTCAACATTTGACATTTCCAGTGCGCCAGCAACGAGAGTGCCGGAGCCTCCCTCACCAGGGGTAACTGGATCACCAGGCTCTCCTGAGTTTGGTGATTGACGATATAAATTGCCGCCGACTTTTTCAAGTCCTTCAGGGTTCGGGAAGGTGGCGAGTTGGATCGTACCAGCAAGACCATCTTCTCCAATACCAGTACCACCTACAACATACACACCACCATCAGAACCAATGCTAAAACTTTCTGCGTCGGTTGGAATACTTATACCGTTACCGTCTTCCCCTAATAAATAATGTCCATTTGAATTTACAATGTACCCTTCTTCATCAAGGTAAAAATTACCCGCTCTCGTATATAACGTATTTGCATCAGTAGCATCTGTTTGAGGACCTACCCGAAAATACCCATCCCCTGCAATGCCTAAATCCAACTCACGCCCCGTCGGTTGCAACGCTCCTTGGGTATGAATCGTATCGATGGAGCCAGTCTGTACACCGAGGCCAATTTGTCTCGGGTTTGTCCCACCTAAATCTCCTGCAGAACCACTCGCTCCTTGCACGGTTTGGCTGAGCATATCTTGGAATGTGTAACGCCCTTTTTTAAATCCGAATGTGTTGACGTTGGCGATGTTGTTGCCGATTACGTCGAGTTTTTGTTGGTGGTTTTGCAATCCGGTTACGCCTGAATACATACTTCTAATCATCTGTATTCCTCCTTATAGTGGGTCGTTCGCGTCAGTCAGTCGGCGAACGGACAGCTTCCTTATCGGTCCAGCTGTTATGGCTTGAGTACAATCGTACCGTCAATGTTCGTGAAGATCTTGTCGGTTGCTTCTCGTTCTGAGAGCACGGTTACGACCGTTTCATTTTGGGCACTTACGACGAGGGCAGCATCGTTTGTGAGCACGAGAGGCTGTGAAATACCTTTCGCTTTCGCTTCTTGCACTTTTTCTGTTACCCGTATCCATTGTTCTTCGGACATATGAATTTGTCGTTCTTTCATGCGCATTTCAGCATGTTTACTAAGTTTTAGAGGTTCTTTCGTTGTGGCCGCCTGTAATGCTTCTTGAAATGATCCGGTATTCGATTGAGCGGTTTTTACACTGTTTTTCGTAGGTGGATGGGCCGTTTGCACGGCAGCTAAAGGTTGATAAGGAATGTGCATTTATTCGTCATCACCTTCTGATGGTTCGCTTTTCAAAGCTACTTCGGTTAATTGTCGGCTGTCCACCCAGCGACCGGTATCGAGCTGAACTTGCAGTTCCCCTGATTCATTTCTTCGTACTGCAGTGACTTCATTTTCACTATAGTGACGTTCTTCAAAGCCGTTATCATCTTCGATAATTCGGTACCAGTTCACTTGTTTTCCGATAAGCCCACTTAGCTGTACGAGTGAAGTATGTTCTTGTTGCTGAGTAAACTGTTGAATGTTGGCGTTCATGTTCGTCAACTGTTCAAGGGAAGAAAACTGAGCCATTTGTGCGATGAATTCCCGATCGTCCATCGGGTCTAGTGGATCTTGGTTTTGCAGTTGATGAATTAAAAGTTTCAAGAAGTCATCTTTTCCAAGAATCGTATCTTCGGGTTTTGCAACCGGTACCCCGTTCACTTGATTACGCTCGCCTGCCGCGGCGGTTTGAAAGTTCACGTTCATAGCGTTTTGCTCTCCTCCTCTTCTTTTTCAATGGTTTGTGCTAGCCACTCTTGGAACGAAGGGAAGTCCGTTTGTTCATCAGACACTGGTTCTTCATATTGTGCCGTTTCATCGTCTTCTCGGTCCCGCTCCGCTTGCTCGCCATCAAGTTTTTGCTCAATGTCATCCACGGTTACTCGTTCGACTTGTATATGTTGTTGGTGGAAAGCGTTTCTGAGCTGAGGCAGCTGTGTTTCAATGAGTTCTCGAGCGGTTGCCGAAGCGGTTAGTAAACGCGCTTCCATAACACCATTCGTTCGGACAAGCTCAATATGAAGCTTCCCTAAATGTTCTGGATGAAGGCGAATGGTGAGTGTCTCTTTTCCGCCAACATGTTGAAACTGTGCTCGATTGAGAACAAAATGGAGTTGCCGTTGGAACTGTACCTCTTGTCGGTGCTTTGTATCTTCTGTTCCGATATGAATTTGAAGCTGCTCCCCTGCGCCTAACGCTCTCATCGCGTAATACGGCGTAAATTCAACCCGTGACGCACTGTTCATAAAACGGTCGTCCAACAAAACGGGTGCCGGTCGTTCGATCGGTTGGCTGCGTTTTTGATCCGTTTCCAGTCGCTCTACACGTTCAATAACGGCTTCAATCTTCTTCACGGTCGGTTCTTTGAAAACGGGTGAAGATGTTGTTTGTTGATCAATGATACGCTGAACGAGCGTTTGCAAACGACCGAGTTGCTCGGTTGACGATATGTCTTGCCTTCGTAATGTGTCGATCGCAACCTGAACTTTTTGCAAAGAAGAGGCGATTTCCCTCAAACTCGGTTCATGGACTAGATCTTGGATTAGCGATTCAATATGAGCTAACCGGAGGTCGGTTTCTTCATGCACTCGCTCCGTTTCTAGCTCGTTACGCGCTTCAACAACCTCAACTTGTACTTGCTGTGATCGTTCTCCTGGCTCGTCTTCGCGTGAGGTCAACCATTCGGCAATTCGTAATAACAATGTATCGAGTACGGTTTCTTCTTGGGTGTCAGTGTCGGATATTTCTTCTTCTCGTGTCCTGTTCAGCGTTTCTAACAGCTGTGCGAATGCAGGTGCTGATGAATTGTCTTTTGTTCCTTGAGCGAAAACCGGTTTTAGCGAATCCTTTTCCGGGAATAGCTTATCTGTAAACAAACTTGAAAATCCTGTCGTAATCAGTCGGTTCACCTCCTTTCAATCGTCTTGGTCGCTTAGCATCGTCATCACTTCTGCTGCAAGCTCAGCTTCCATGTTTTGCAAGATGCCTGAGCGGGATTGATCGTTCATTTCTGTCATGTGGGTGACGATTTCCTCACCACTCAGCTCACTCATAATATCTGCCGCTCTTCGAGGATTCATGTTTTCATAGATTCTTGCAATACGCGCGAGTTCTTCGTCAACAGCATCTTCTTCTGGTGGCTGTCCTCCCTCAAACGCAGCATCAATTTCATATTGTTCAAGTTCTTCTTCAAGGGCCTCGATCGTTTGCTCAGCAGCGAGCAGTTGCTGTTCTAGCACATCTACATCTGCAGAACTTGATGACTCTTCTTCACGAATGAGCAATTCTTCCTCAGAATCAGCCGTGAACGTATCCAATGGATTGAAATCCAATACATAAAATACAACAGCCAAGATCGTTGCGAGCACAATACCAGGGATAAGTATGACAAACAGCAGAAACTGTTTGCCGCTCCACGAGGAGTGCTTGTCTTTTGATTTTTTCTTCATAGCCTCCCCCTACTCTGCTCGAATGAATTGCAAGACCGCCGTTTCATCCAATTGCATTTGCTCAAGACGGTTTTGTTCTTCTCGCTCACGTTCCTTGTTTTTTCCTTTCATTTTTTCAAGCTTTTTCAGTTCGGTGTTTGCTGCTTGCCACGCTTGTTTCATTTTGACCATATGTTGCCGGGATACATCGGCTTCATGTTGCCAAATGAGAATTTGTTTCTCCAACCGTTTGGACATTAGCTCTGCTTCTTGTAGCGCGGCAATGGTCGTTCCCGCCACCACATTTTGATCGACTTTTTGTTTGGTTGTCTCTTTTTGTTTGAGCCAGTGGTACAGTTCATAACCGACCGTTTCGAATTTTTTGACCGCTTCGTTATATTTCACCTGGCAATCGTTCGCTTCATTCTCTTTTACTTGCAACAACTTCTCTAACCTAAACCGAAAGGTCACGACCCGGTCACTCCTTTATGGCAATGTCATTCATCCATGCACGCGTTTGCTCTAAAGAAACATGCTCTCCTGTTGACTGTTTCAAAAAACGTTGTATTTCTGGTTGAAGCTCTACCGCCAAGTCAATCGATCTGGCGTGTCCTTTTTTGTACGCCCCTACACTAATTAAGTCTTCCGTATCACGATAGGCACTCATTCGTTCACGAATGGTTTGCGCTGCCTGTTGGTGGTCTTTTTCTGTAATATCATTCATTAATCGACTCACGCTTTTTAATACATCAATGGCTGGGTAGTGGCCTCGGTTTGCGATACTTCTATCCAAGATGAAATGACCATCTAAAATCCCACGAACGGCATCTGTGATCGGTTCATTCAGGTCATCCCCATCAACAAGAACTGTATAAAAAGCAGTGATTGCACCGTTTACACTCGTGCCTGATCGCTCCAACAGCTGAGGCAGCATCGCGAATACTGAAGGTGTGTATCCTTTTGTTGTCGGAGGTTCCCTGCTGCAAGTCCAACTTCTCGCTGTGCCATCGCAAAGCGTGTGACCGAATCCATCATTAAGTTCACGTGTTTCCCTTGGTCTCTGAAATATTCAGCGATAGCCGTCGCCGTCTGCGCGCCTTTAATTCTGACGAGCGCTGGCTGGTCCGAAGTTGCCGCGACGACGATCGAGCGCTTCATCCCCTCTTCGCCCAATTCTTTCTCAATAAAATCTCGAACTTCTCTTCCTCGTTCACCAATTAAAGCAATCACATTCACATCGGCTGCTGAAGACTTCGTAATCATTGAAAGAAGTGTACTCTTTCCGACTCCACTGCCGGCAAAGATGCCGACTCGTTGACCCACCCCAACAGTAAGCAAGCCATCAATCACTTTAATGCCTAACGGCATCGTTTCTGTAATTCTTGGACGAGTTAGTGGGTTGGGTGACGGTTGTTCTACTGCAACCTTTTTCAAGCCTCGAGGCAACCGTTCACCGTTCAGTGGGTGACCAAGACCGTCAACGACTTTGCCAATCAGGTCATTTCCAACAGCAACTTCAAGTGGTGTTCTCCGATTTTTCACAAGACTACCCGTTTGAATACGGTTCGTTTTGGAAAGAGGCATGAGCAAAAGATTCGTTTCTTTAAACCCAACGACTTCTGCTAATACAACCGAGCCGTCATTTTGATTAATTTCACAAATCTCTCCAACTGCAGCTCGAGGACCTCTAGCTTCAATCGTTAAACCGACAACTCGGGTTACGTTGCCATACCATTGGTATTGGTCGACAGTGGCGAGTTCTTCTATGAGATTAATAGCTTTCATGGTGCTCACGCTCACGAACGAGTCGTTGTTCTAATTCTGTGTGCAAACCATCCAATTGTGTGTGAACGCTCGCATCCAAATGGCCGTAAGACGTTTTGATTAAGCAACCATCTTCTTCTAGACTAGGGTCTGCAAAAAAACGAACACGTTCCGCCATCGTAAGCAAAGCTTCATACTCACCGCGACGTTGCACGGTGTCGGCAAAATGATTTGGATGAATGTAAATGAGCACTTCTTCTTCGTCTTTCACTTGCTCGATCGCTTGTTTCAAAAACTGGTCATAACCTTCTGGCACGCTCACTTCTTGACCAACAATCTGTTTGGCAAACGCCATCGCTAGTTGTAAGATTGATTCTTCCGCTTGTTCTACGTACCGGTCATAATCTTCCTTCGCCGCTTGTACGACGTGCTCAGCCCGGTCAATTTCCTGCAAATACGTATCATGTCCTTCTTGCTGACCTTTTTCATATCCCTTTTGCCAACCCGCTTCTCGTTGTTCCTCGAACAGACGTTTCGCCTCAGCTTCATGAAGCTTTTTCTCTTCAACGAGTGACGCTTCTAAACGGGCCGCTTCTTGCTTGGCAGATTCAATAATCGTGGCCGCTTTTTCTTGAGCGGCTCGAACGATGTTTACGCCAGTGTCTTGCATAGCTTCGACTTGCTCATTTGACGATTCTTTACTCGAAGGTTCAGTCTCTCTTTCAATCGGTTGCAAGACGAGAGAAAACGGGCGCTCGTTCGTTGAGCTTTTGTTTTGTCGATTCCGTTTTATGAGGTTAGACAATCACATCATCTCCCCACCTCTAGCAATCACAATTTCTCCAGCTTCTTCGAGACGGCGCACAGCGTTGACAATTCTCGTTTGCGCGTCTTCTACTTCTTTCAAACGGACCGGCCCCATATACTCCATCTCTTCTTTGAACGTTTCCGCCATCCGCGTACTCATGTTGCTAAATAGAATGTTTCTAACTTCCTCACTTGCAATTTTCAGTGACAATTGCAAGTCTTCATTGTCTACATCGCGAATGATGCGTTGAATCGATCTAGCGTCAAGCGTGACAATGTCTTCAAACACAAACATCCGCTTTTTAATCTCTTCTGCCAGATCAGGATCTTGAATCTCTAATGAATCAAGAATCGTTCGCTCGGTGCTTCGATCGACGCTGTTAAGCACGTCAACAACCGCTTCTATTCCTCCAGCTTCCGTATAATCATGAGTGAACGTCGATGACAATTTCTGTTCGAGAACCGCCTCCACCTCACTAATAATTTCCGGAGACGTCCGGTCCATCGTTGCAATTCTTTTTGCAACATCCGACTGCATTTCAGAAGAGAGCTCCGAAAGTATTTGACCACTTTGGTGGGGGTCTAAGTAAGAAAGGACGAGTGCGATCGTTTGTGGATGCTCATTTTGAATAAAATTAAGAATTTGAACCGGCTCTGATTTGCGCGCAAAATCAAACGGGCGCACTTGCAACGTCGATGTGAGCTTCGTAATGATGGCCATCGCCTCGTCGGTTCCTAGCGCCTTCTCTAGCACATCTTTGGCATAACCAATGCCGCCTTGCGTCATGTATTCTTGAGCAACCGCGAGTTGATGAAATTCGTGAATCAACTGATCTCGGTCTTCATTGTCTACTTTTCGAACGTTCGCAATCTCTAGTGTGAGCTGTTCGATTTCTTCTTGCTGTAAATGTTTATATACATTTGCAGATACGTCGGGTCCAAGAGAAATTAATAGCGCTGCTGCTTTTTGTTTGCCAGAGTACTTCTGTCGCGTTCGATTCATCTGTGAACCCCCTTAGTCATCAGATAGCCAAGTGCGCAGTAGTTTTGAAAATTCTTCTGGACGCTCTCTTGCCAGCTGTTCCAATCTCCTCCGACGCTCAGCACCTGGTGTAATGTCTTCAGTCGGGATTTCTTCGACTGTTTCCGTAAACGCCTCTTCTTCAAACTCTTCGAATTCGTCGTTGTTTCTTCTTAACAACAGCCAGCCTGCTACAATGAGGACGAGTAGCCCTAAGCCCCCTGCTACGTAAACCCATGCCGGAATTGCAAATTGAGCCGTTTCCTCAACATCTGCTTTTCCAAATAAAGGTTGTGCGGTCACGACAATTCGGTCACCAACATCCCCTTCCATGTCTTCGAGCGATGGAGAAGCGATGCTTGTAGAAACAACGGTCTCGAGCATGTCCTCAATTTCACCAATTACTGTTGGTGGTAGGGATGTTAAATCGGTTGGGTCCGGCGGTTCCACAACGACTTGGACACCTAAATCTCTAACCGTGTATGGACTTTCTTGGATTTGTCGATGAATCCGGTTCACATCATTGTTAATTCGTTCTTCAATGCGCTCGTAATCGCCATCGCCTGTAGCCCCTACAGCTGGGTAGTTGGCAATGTCATCATCGCCTGTTCCGACAACACCTTCCTCAGGAACTCCGCCGCCTTCATAGTATTCAGACACACGCTCTACACTGATTGCAATTCCTTCCGTCGTATCTTCATCCACAGGTTCGACGAGCTCTTCCTCACGGTACTCTTGTGTGAAATCAACATCAGCGGTTACAGAAACGACGACCTTATCTTGCCCCATCATCATCCCTAACATCTGTTGGAGTCGTTGTTGTATGTCTTGTTCTATGTTTCGTCGGATTTCTCGCTGCTGGTCGTACACGTGAAGGGTACTGTCGCTCATCTCACTTTGGTCATATGTATAATTGTTAAAGAGTTGGTCAGTAATGACGATATTATCGGTAGGCAAATTCGGTATGCTTTTGGCTACGAGATTAAAAAGTGCTGATACGTTATGTGGATCGAGTGAATAACCACCTGCAAGCGTAAGTACGATGGACGCTTGTGCCTCACCAGGGTCATCACTAAGCCAAATCGTCTCTTCTGGAAGCTGTATCATGACCGTCGCGGACTGAACCCCGTCGATCGTCTGAATCAACCCCTCCAATTCCGTTTGCATTGCCGCTTTTTCCATGACCGAAAATTCGTTATCTGTCATGCCAAACCCAAGAGAATCGCGAAAATCTTCGTAGTTGATAGCACCTGTGCTCGGAATTCCCTCAGCAGCTAGCTCAACTTTCACATCATCAACGACGTCTCTTGGTACATAAATCGCTGTTCCATTTTCATTAATCGTATTGGCAATCCCACGGCTATCAAGCGTCTCTTTAATTTGTCCTGTTTCCTCAACGGACAAATTGCTGTAGAGCGGTGCATAGTTTGTGCGCAATGTGAAAAATAGCAACATTACGATTAGTAATAGAACGACAATGACCGAACCGATAAAGAAGCCTTTTTGCTTCTTTGTTTTGGACGTCCAAAACGTAATGGTCTGCGCCTTCATTTGTTCAATCTTCTCATTCATGGTTCGTCCCGCCTACTTCCGCTTAGAGATGCTACACTTGCATTCTCATGATCGTTTCATAAGCCTCGATGGCTTTGTTACGCACTTCAATCGTAGTTTGCATCGCAATACCGGCTTTCTCTGAAGCGATGATTACATCATGAAGATTATCTACTTCACCTGAAACGAGTTTTTCGGTCATTTGTCGTGATTCGATCTGTTGGTCGTTCACGTTCTCAATTGCACCTTTTAGCAACTCATGAAACGCGCCATGCGCATCAGCAGGTGTGTGCGTCCGTGTACTAGAAGCAACGTTTCCGCTGAAACCTACAGGCATAAACGGTTGAATTGTGTTGCCACCCTCCATTACTTAACCCCCTCTAGTTATGTACGTCCAATTTCCAACGCTTTCATCATCATGCCTTTGTGAGCATCAAATACGGTAACATTCGCTTCATATGAACGCGTTGCCCCCATAATATCGACCATCTCTTTTAATGGGTCCACATTCGGAAGAAAAAGCATACCTTCTTCATTCGCATCAGGATGGCCAGGTGCATACATTTGTCGAAGCGGGGTTTCATCTTCTACAATTCCCGTAACCTGAACCCCATTTGCACCATTCTCTGCTGCTCGTAAATGTGACGCAAACGACGACTGCTCGCCGCTGCCCATCGTGACCATCTTACGACGATAAGGCTGCCATTCCCCGTCTACCATTTGCCCACGCGTCGTTTCCGCATTGGCCATATTGCCAGCAGCCACATCCATACGAAGCCGTTGAGCGGTTAGTGCGGAAGCGGTATGATTCATACCTGCAAACATACTCATCTAATTCCCTCCCCGAATCGCGGTTTTTAAGGAGCTGAATTGTCCATTTAATCGCTCGGCAACGGCATTGTAATAAATTTGATTATTTGCCATCATCGCCATCTCATGATCCAGATCAACATTATTGCCGTTATGGTTAAATGCTGTATTGGCATCTCTTTTCATCATGGGTTCCCTTCCTCCACTTGAAAAAGGCACATGACGCTCATCTGTTCGGTGCGCATCCAATTTCGCTTGTGCGTCGGTGAGGGCAGACTGAAAGTCAACACGCCTTGCCTTATAATTCGGTGTATCGATGTTGGCTATGTTGTTTGATATCGCTTGTTGTTGCATTGATGATGCATTCAAACCTCTTTCCAAAGAAAGCATTGTATTGGATATTAAGCTCATTCGCTAACCCTCCCTGTATGATTCATCCGAATCATTACACGATTCAACGCACTCGGTTCGGTACTTATGTATTGTGAACTTCGTCTCTTTAAATTGTAGTCAACGTCGACAATTTTTCTATTATAATCTAAAATTTTCATGAAAACACGAGTTACGGACTATTAAATGTTCGATTATATTGATACTTTTTAACTAAATCTAATTCACTACCTCAAAAACAATAGTCCTTAAAGACCAGTAATATGTTTTTGTTTCGACACGAGCAATGCAAAATAGACAGGAGAAAATTCCGCATCAGTTTCCTAATATTGGTATTTCTTACCGATTTCCATTTTAAACGTTCGTTCACCATCTATAGACATATACCTTCTTTACTAAGCACATACTAAATGGAATGGTTATTCCGTCACAAAAACCACGAAAAAAGCCCTACTCCTTCTATCAGGAGCGGGGCTTTTGCTTCGCTTATTTACTCGTCTCTTAGTCTTTCAAGTTCTGTAAGAAACTTTCCATTTAACACTTTAATATACGTACCTTTCATTCCTAGGGAACGAGATTCAATGACACCGGCACTTTCTAACTTACGAAGTGCATTCACGATGACAGAGCGTGTAATGCCTACACGGTCAGCGATTTTACTAGCGACAAGTAAGCCTTCTTTGCCATCAAGCTCTTCAAAGATATGCTCAACCGCTTCTAACTCACTGTAAGATAACGAGCTAATTGCCATTTGAACAACCGCTTTACTTCTCGCTTCTTCTTCAATTTCTTGAGCTTTCTCATGGAGGATCTCCATGCCGACAACCGTAGCTCCATACTCAGCTAGAATGAGATCATCATCATTGAAAGAATCATTCAAGCGGGCAAGAATGAGCGTACCAATACGTTGTCCTCCACCGATGATTGGAACAATAGTTGTAAGTCCTGTTTTAAATAGTTCACGATTTTCAACAGGGAATGCTGTGTACTTGCTGTCAATATCAAGGTTTGGAGATGTTTCAGCAACCCCAAATAATCCTTCTGTATACTCTTCAGGGAATTGACGCTCCTCTAAAATACGGTCAATCTTATCATGCTCAATCTCTTGTTGAATGGAATAACCGAGCAACTTCCCTCTTCTACTGACAACGAATACGTTCGCTGTGATGACATCGCGCAATGTTTCTGCCATGTCTTTAAAATCCACATGTTGCCCCGCTGATTTTTGTAGCATCTCATTGATCTTTCTCGACTTCGTTAATAGTTCCATCTGTTAATAGATCCTCCTATTCATATATTACAAAATAAAGTGGCTGGTATCTTGATTTCCTGCAACGTCTTTGAGCTTATCGTCTACATAAGACGGTGTAATCGTAATCTTTTCTAACGTCACATCTGTCGCTTCAAAAGATAGGTCCTCAAGTAAACGTTCCAATAGTGTGTGCAAGCGTCTTGCGCCAATGTTCTCCGTCGTTCGATTTACATGCTCTGCAAGTTCAGCCAATCTAACTACAGCTTCGTCAGAAAATTCAACGATTATACCTTCAGTCTCCAAAAGTGCTGCATATTGTTTGAGCAGCGCATTGTCAGGCTCTTTTAATATCCCCACAAAGTCATCTTTCGTGAGATTATCAAGCTCCACACGAATTGGAAAACGCCCTTGCAGTTCAGGGATGAGATCTGACGGTCTTGAAATGTGGAATGCACCCGCAGCAACAAACAATATATGGTCGGTTTGCACAGGGCCATATTTCGTCGTTACCGTTGCTCCTTCTACAATTGGAAGGATGTCTCTTTGTACACCTTCTCGGGATACGTCAACACTGTTGTTCTGCTGCTTACCTGCAACTTTATCAATCTCATCGATAAAGATCATGCCAAGCTGCTCTGTCTTCTCAACAGCTTTTTGGCTAATCTCTTCCATATCAACAAGCTTTTGTGCTTCATCGTCAGCCAGAACTTTGCGCGCTTCTTTTACAGTTAGTCTTCGCTTCTTCTTCCGCTTTGGCATCATGTTGCCAAGCATGTCTTGCATGTTCATGCCCATCTGCTCCATACCAGACCCTTGAAACATATCCATCAGTCCAGCATTTTGCTCATCTACTTCAACCGTTACCGTCGTATCTTCTAGCTCACCGGTTTCAAGCTGAGATGCGATTCGTTTTCTCTGTTCCTTTAACGATTGCTGATCCGCATCTTCAAGGTCATCCACATCTTGTTGAGCAGCTCCGCCTTGGTTAAAAAACATCTCCAACGGGTTTTTGTACGATTGATTCTTCTTTTTTGATGGGGCTAACAACTCGACGAGCCGTTCATTAGCAAGCGAGTCTGCTTGCGGTTTTACAGCCTTTGTCGCTTCGTCTTTTACGAGACGTACCGCGACTTCCACCAAGTCACGCACCATCGATTCAACGTCGCGACCAATGTAACCGACTTCGGTGAATTTCGTCGCTTCAACTTTTACAAACGGCGCACCGACAAGCTTTGATAATCGTCTGGCAATCTCGGTTTTTCCGACACCGGTAGGACCAATCATCAAAATGTTCTTCGGTGTAATTTCATCTCGCATACTTTCTGCAACTTTACTTCTTCGATACCGATTTCGAAGCGCAACGGCTACCGCTCGTTTCGCCCCAGATTGGCCAACAATATATTGATCCAATTTGTTTACAATTTGCTTTGGTGTTTGATTGGCATGTTCCAAAAGCCATCACCTATCCTTTATCATCTCACAAAGGAGAATGATTAAATTTCTTCAACGATTCGTTCATGATTGGTATACACACAAATGTCTCCAGCTGTCCGCAATGCTTCTTCAGCAATTTCTTTAGCACTAAGAGATGAGTGCTTGGCAAGGACTCTACCTGCTGCCAACGCATAGAATCCTCCTGATCCGATGGCAATCATGCCATCATCAGGTTCGATGATTTCTCCTGTACCCGCAACGAGTAGCAATTTCTCCTCATTCATGACGAGTAGCATTGCTTCTAATTTTCGGAGCACTTTATCGTTGCGCCATTCTTTCGCTAGATTAATTGCTGCTCGGTCCAACTGACCATTGGCTTCTTGAAGTTTCCCTTCAAACATATCAAACAGTGTGAATGCATCTGCAACTGAACCGGCAAATCCAGCAACAACTTTCCCGTTGTAGATTCTTCGAATTTTCTTTGCTGAATGCTTCATCACCGTTGCCTGACCGAACGTTACTTGACCGTCACCTGCCATCGCCCCTTTTCCGTTATGGCGAATGGCAAAAATCGTTGTCGCATGGAAAGACTGTTCCATGTTGCCTCCTCTCAGGCGCGTGGATGTGCACCTTTATAGACCTTTCGCAGACGCTCTGTCGTTACGTGAGTATAGCGGTTGAGTGGTTGACAAGTCCAGATCCCTGAGCAACGCCTATACCGCTCGTAAATCCGCACCTTCGTTCAACAGATGTGTTGCGAATGTATGCCTTAGACTATGCGGAGAAATGTGTAAGGTGTGCGAAGCTTCTTGAACCCGTTTCGTAAGAATGTAGCGAAGCCTACGATCCGTAAGTGGACCCGAGCGGAAATTCAAGAACACTCCTGTTTCTTCATGCTGTAGCAACGCTTGCCTGCCATCTTCCATATACCGTCGAACGGTCGCCATCGCAAAGGCTCCAACTGGAACGTATCGTTGCTTTAACCTTTACCGAGTACAAGAATGAGGTCAGCACGATTATCGATGTGTTTAACTTGAAGACCGATAAGTTCACTTGCTCGAATGCACGTTGCGTAAAGGAGCTCCATAATAGCCAGATCTTTGTTGAAGCGGGAAGTCACCTCCACAAGCATCAAACAATACTTGCAGTTCTTCTTTATACATAAATCGCGGTAAGCAATTGGGTTGCGAGGGGAAGTGTGTAAATGCTGTAGGGTTCTCCGAAACCACTGATTCCCGTTTTAAGAAACGATAAAACGTTTTTAATACGGATCATTTACGAGCGATGCTCATGCGTTTTAAACCTTTATCATGTAATCGCGTCAAATAAAGTCGAATGTGCACACTCTGTGCAGACAAGCATCCTGCATCCACGCTCTCAGCATCCAAGAAATACTTCCAATCTTCGAGTTTGCCGACTGAATGCTTAGATTGTGTGCACGGAAGCATTCTTCTCTATTTGTAGATATTGAAAAAATCTTTGATAAGGATCTTGTGCAGTTGTACACATGATCATTCACCTCATTAAAGCGACTAAATTCTATCATATAACCTGAGCAATCGCAACCTAAACGCCTTCTTTTTTCATAAAATTCTGAACGGAGCTCAGCGCTGTTCGTCCAAGGTACTCGTACCTTTCTTTCTTTTTCATTCGCTCTTTCGGACGAGGCACAAGCCCAAAATTTGCATTGATAGGTTGAAAATGATCAGGATCTGCCGTCGTAATATATTCTGCCATTGCGCCGATCATCGTTTCTTTCGGGAAAATCGTTAATTCATTACCTTTCACAAGGTTTGCCGCGTTAATGCCTGCAACAAGCCCAGAAGCAGCGGATTCCACGTACCCTTCTACACCGGTCATTTGACCTGCAAAGAACAAATCATTTCGCTCTTTATATTGATACGTCGGATGAAGAAGTGTCGGACTCTTCATAAACGTGTTACGATGCATCACGCCGTAGCGGACGATGTCCACATTCTCTAGACCAGGAATAAGGCGAATCACCTCTTTTTGTGGCCCCCATTTCATATGTGTCTGAAATCCGACAATGTTGTAAAGACTGCCTTCAATATTATCTTGACGCAGTTGAACGACTGCATATGGGCGCTCTCCCGTTTCAGGGTGTTCTAGACCAACGGGCTTCATTGGTCCAAAGAGAAGTGTCTTCTCTCCTCTTGCTGCCATTACTTCGACAGGCATACAACCTTCAAAAAACATTTTCTTTTCAAATTCACGCAACGGTACGGTTTCTGCGCGAATAAGTGCATCATAGAAAATCTTAAACTCAGCCTCTGTCATCGGGCAGTTAATGTACGCCGCTTCCCCTTTGTCATAGCGCGATTTGTAGTACACCTTGTCCATGTTTATGGAGTCGGTTTCCACGATCGGGCTGCCGCGTCGTAAAAGTACAGTTGATCTTTTCCTGTCAAATTGATAATGCTCTCTGACAACGCAGACGACGTCAATGGGCCCGTCGCAATAATTGTCGGTCCATCAGGAACCTCTGGAACTTCATCGCGCACGACTGTCACGAGAGGATGATTGTGTAGTGTGTGTGTCACTTTTCCAGCAAAGTCATGCCGATCAACGGCAAGTGCCCCGCCTGCCGGAACTGCACTTGCATCGGCAGATTGGATGACGAGTGAATCTAAATATCGCATTTCTTCTTTTAAAACACCAACGGCATTGGCCAAAGAGTTGCCTCGTAGCGAGTTCGTGCAGACGAGCTCAGCAAATTGTTCGGTATGGTGAACGGGTGTCTTTTTCACCGGTCTCATTTCATAAAGCGTCACCGGTACGCCGCGATTCACAAGTTGCCACGTGGCTTCACTTCCTGCAAGGCCAGCACCGATAACATTTACGGATGGATATTGACTCACATTCATCACCTCGTTTTAGATACGTACATAACCTTATCTTTCCATTATACGTGATTGCCTGTTTGTTAGAAAAACAAACATTCAGTGAACAATTTTACACATAAGGAAGCGCCCCTTTATAGAAAGGGGCGCTTGTGTCTTAGTTTGGTTCTTCTTCATAATCACACTTAGTACATTGTACTCGCACTTCTTTTTTCGTTTTCTTTTCCACGAGCAATTGTTGACATTTAGGGCATGGTCTAGCAATCGGTTTGTCCCAAGAAACAAATTCACATTCTGGGTACCGTTCACACCCAAAGAATGTTCGTTGTTTTTTGCTCTTTCGCTCAACCACATCGCCTTTTTTGCACGTCGGGCAAGTGACGCCAATCTTCTTTACAATTGCTTTTGTATTGCGGCAATCTGGGAAGTTGGAACATGCCATGAACTTTCCGTATCGGCCCATTTTAATCACCATCGGATTGCCACACACTTCACAATCTTCACCAGCGGGCTCGTCTTTAATTTCAACTTCTTGCATTTCTTTCTCCGCAACGTCAAGACGTTTTTCAAACCCTTTGTAGAAATCGTCAATAATGCCGATCCAGTCCGCATTGCCTGCTTCAATCTCATCCAAGTCTGTTTCCATTCGAGCTGTAAACTTGACATTTAAGATCTCAGGGAAGAACTCAACGATCAGATCAAGGACAATTTCCCCTAATTCAGTAGGTACGAAACGTCGATCTTGGAGCGCAACGTAACCTCTTCTTTGAATCGTGTCGAGTGTTGGAGCGTATGTCGAAGGCCTGCCAATGCCAAGCTCTTCCATCGTCCGTACGAGTCGTGCTTCTGTATACCTTGGCGGAGGCTGCGTGAAATGTTGGTTCTCATTTAGTTCTGTTGACGTTGCCGTCTCGCCTTCCTTAAGCTCAGGTAAATACTTCTTGTCATCTTCTTCATTGCCGTCATCGTTACCCTCAACGTACACTTTCATGAAACCAGGAAACTTCACTTTAGATCCTGTCGCCCGAAACAACACACCGTTGTTCGTCAAGTCGACACTCATCGTATCCATTACAGCAGGAGCCATCCGGCTTGAAACCATCCGCTCCCAAATGAGGCGATAAAGGCGCAACTGGTCTCTTGACAAGTAGCTCTTCACTTCTTTTGGTTCTTTCGCAACGGTTGTCGGTCGAATGGCCTCATGCGCATCTTGGGCGTTTTCATTTTGTTTTGTTTGTTTCCGTTCAGCCCGAGGTATTCTTTGCCGTACTTGTTCTCAATGTACTCCCGCGCTTCTTCTTTAGCGGTATTGGAAATACGTGTGGAGTCGGTACGCATATACGTAATCAAACCGACAGTCCCCTCTTTTCCAAGGTCCACACCTTCATACAGCTGTTGCGCCAGCATCATTGTTTTCTTCGCTCGAAAATTTAGCTTACGAGCCGCTTCTTGTTGCAATGAAGATGTCGTAAACGGTTGTACTGGGTTACGCTTACGTTCCTTTTTTGTCACGGAGTCAATATGAAAATCGTTTCCCTCGAGTTTGGCCAGTACGTTTTTCACATCTTCTTCCGTATGGAGGGATTGTTTCTTTTTATCCACGCCATAAAATTGTGCATCAAACGTTTCTTTTTCATAAGAGAATTGACCACGAATGGACCAATACTCTTCAGGTTCAAATTGTTGGATTTCTTTTTCCCGCTCATTAATCATCTTTACAGCAACCGATTGGACACGTCCGGCACTTAACCCTTTTTTAACTTTCTTCCATAATAACGGGCTAATATTATACCCAACGAGACGATCGAGGATGCGCCGAGCCTGTTGCGAGTCAACAAGGTCCATATTAATGGGACGTGGGGTCTTAAACGCACCCTTAATCGCATCTTTAGTGATCTCATTAAAAACAACGCGGCAATCCGAGTCCTGGTCAATATCTAAGCTGTGCGCTAAATGCCACGCAATCGCTTCCCCTTCACGGTCGGGGTCGGCAGCAAGATAGATTCGTTTCGCTTTCTTGGCTGCTTGTTTTAATTCTTTTAGGACCGGGCCCTTTCCACGGATCGTTATATATTTCGGATCGTAGTCTTGCTCCACATTCACGCCCATCTGAGATTTAGGTAAATCACGGATATGGCCCATGGAGCTTTAACCGTATATTTTTTTCCCAAATACTTTCCAATGGTTTTCGCTTTTGCGGGAGATTCAACGATTACAAGGTAATCTGCCATCTCTAGAGTTTCCTCCCCCTCTTTTTAAATGTAAACCTTCCCTATTATTGAACACCCATTTACAATTTGTCAAACACTAGTGTCCATAAATCGGTGAATTTTTATGAAATTAAGACAATACATGCATCGAAAAGCGGATATTTAAGAAGGGATTAGATCGTCTACGGTTAACACCATTTTAGCACCTTGTTGAATAAGCCGATTCGTTCCGACACTCGTGCTCACACCGACATTCCCAGGTAAGGCGCAGACGTCTTTCCCTTGCTCTAAAGCGCAATCGACCGTAATTAGTGTGCCTGATCTTTCACCTGCTTCCACAACAAACAACAAATCACCTAAGGCGCTAATTAATCGGTTCCTCTCTGGAAAATGCCATTTTTGTGGCGCCACATCTGGTGGGTACTCACTAAGTAGCAAATGATTTTGACTGATCGTCTTGGCGAGACCTTGATTTTCTTTTGGATAAATGTGGTCGTGGCCACTCCCAATGACTGAAATTGTCTTGCCGTTATTACCAATCGCAAGCTTATGGGCGAGCGTATCGATTCCACGTGCGAGCACTTACGATAACCGTGTTTTGATGAACGACGGGGACGAGCAACTCATTTAAACGAGCTTTACCGTATTCACTTGGATTTCTCGTACCAACAACAGCAAGTGTTTGGGTGTCATTTAATAAATGCTCGTGTCCAGACACATACAAAACGGGTGGTGGGTCGGATAAATACCGGAACCGACCTGGATACTCATCATCTACGATCGTCACAGAGCGAACGGAGCCTTTCGTATAGCGACAGACGACTTCGTCGACCGTAATCGTCCGCCAATAGTGTTGCCACTGCTGTATGATATCAGAACGGCGGTTTGTGATCTGTTGTAATGATTCGTGTGAAAGATGAAAAACATCTAACGTAGGTACTTTGAGAAGCAATTGACGTAAAGATGCGGAGGTCATGCGGGGCGAAGAGTGGAGGTAAATGAGGCGATTGCGCGTTTCGTTAATCTGAACCGCTCCTTCCAGATAATCTTTGAATATTCTGTTATATTATAAGAAAAAATGACTGTTGTCCAGTACGAATGTCTTGCATTTTTATTTTTTGTAGCAATAAACACCACACATTAGTGACGCTGTCCACTGGACCCTTCGTTTAAACCATTACAGCCATATAACTGATCTGCCATCGGAATTGTTCAAGATGATAAATACTAGTTAAAACGATGAAGCAAAGACATTCACGGAGCCTATGGTCGAGTTTGAACGTGGAACCGAAAAATATTTCCAAAGGACCACCGATTGGAATCAGGTTCACTCCTATGTGACCGTTTTGCCTCTTTCTGCTTCCAATCGATGCTTATCTATATAAGTAGAACGAAAGAATTTCACTGAATCCGATGACCGAGATCGGTCTTTCCAGGCAAACGCCTACCGATCGACTGTTGAAGTTCATCTCACTTCGATGTCGATCGTTGTTCGTTACTGCAAGGGTTGTGGGCAACACGGCAGACGTTTGTTGAATGGTCAAAAGACGTGACCGATGGTCGCCACCTCGCGCAATCATGTGATCTCCTGGCACGTATGTGACAATCCAGCCTTTAAACCGTGCACTTTCGGTCCTTAACGGTCACATATATTCAGATTTGTGACCGTTGACTCCGTTTATGTGCGCATCCACGTTTAAAATGATGATTTTTCCTTCTCAAGTGTCACATTAATGAATATATGGGACATTTGGGCATCTTTCCACACCGTGACCAGTAGGCAGAAACGTGAACCGTGTTGCTCTTGTGCTCTGGAGTGTCAAGAAAACACGGTGGGCGTACTTTGACCACCGATGTTGCACTTATGCTCTGAAGTGTCAAGAAAACACGGCGGGCGTACTTTGACCACCGATGTTGCTCTTGTGCTCTGGAGTGTAAAGAAAACACGGTGGCTGTCTTTTGGCCACCGATGTTGCACTTATAGTCTGGACTGCATAGAAAACACGGTGGGCGATCTTTGATTACCGATGTTGCCTTGTGCTCTGGAGTGTCAAGAAAACACGGTGGGCGTCTTTTGACCACCGATGTTGCACTTATAGTCTGGACTGCATAGAAAACACGGTGGGCGTACTTGGGCCACCGATGTTGCACTTGTGCTCTGGAGTGCAAGCATCCGCCTGGCGTGGAAAGCAACAACAAACTGTGCAATTAGGAAAATGCTAAGTTCATTTTATATAGATTTATAAGAAAAACAATCTATATAAGTTGAACAAAATAATTTCTTCAAGAACCAATGGTAAGCTTGGTAAAGTGGAAACTGTGCTCGAGTTGAGAGAAATCTCAGGAAAAACGGTATACTCCCATAAACTAAGCATCAGAATGAACGAACTCGGTAACAGATGATAAGGTCGTGTACATCCCCGCCCAGAAGTACCCACAACACGCCGGCGCAGTTCGCGCCGAACCGAGTGCGGTTTCGTTTCGGCCCCAGCGGGGCGACGTGTCGTTGGCACTTCAGCCTGGAATCTGCGCTCCAGTTTTTGAACAATCTGCGCGCAAAACGTGTAAACTAGCGCCCAAATTGGCACCCAGCACCACGCTACCCCTCCCACCCAACGCTCAACAGCGCAAATCAGGAAAATCTTACGTTTATTCTATTTAGAATACCGCTATGAATAAAAAAACGGATATCCGAAAGGGATATCCGCTTTGATCTTATTTTACTTCATGTGTAAGGCATGCATCGTAAAGGTTGTTGTCTTTTAAAACACCAATCAATGTTTCACCGATAACTGCAGGTGTTTCTGCAACTTCGATGCCACACGCGCGAAGCGTTTTTTGCTTTTCTTCTGCTGTACCTTTACCACCAGAGATAATCGCACCCGCATGACCCATACGCTTTCCTGGAGGTGCAGTGGCACCGCCGATGAATCCGACGACAGGCTTCGTCATGTTTTCTTTAACCCATTCAGCAGCTTCTTCCTCTGCAGTACCGCCGATTTCACCGATCATAATTACGGCTTTTGTGTCTTCATCTTCGTTGAAAAGTTTCAACGTATCAATGAAATCTGTACCGTTAACAGGGTCACCACCAATACCGACCGCTGTTGATTGGCCGATGCCGTTGGAAGACAGTTGATCTACTGCTTCGTACGTAAGGGTACCTGAACGGGATACAACACCGACGTGACCTTTTTTGTGAATGTAACCAGGCATGATGCCAATTTTACATTCTTCAGGCGTAATAACACCTGGGCAGTTCGGTCCAACGAGGCGTGTATTTTTTCCTTCCATATAACGTTTCACTTTTAACATATCAAGAACTGGAATTCCTTCTGTGATACAGATGGCTAGATCAAGTTCAGCGTCTACCGCTTCCATAATTGCGTCAGCTGCAAAGCCAGGTGGAACGTAAATGACTGTTGCATTTGCTCCTGTTGCTGCTTTCGCTTCAGATACTGTATTAAATACAGGTACACCTTCAATTTCCGTACCGCCTTTTTTCGGTGTGACACCGCCGACGATTTGTGTACCGTATTCAAGCGCTTGCTTTGTATGGAATAGTCCGGTACTGCCCGTAATACCTTGAACAATAACCTTCGTATCTTTGTTAATTAAGATACTCATTGTAGTTGGCCCGCCTTTCTATTTTACTAAAGCTACAATTTTTTCTGCGCCATCAGACATCGTGTCTGCAGCTGTAATGTTAAGTCCTGATTCTTGAAGGATTTGCTTACCTTCTTTCACGTTCGTACCTTCAAGTCTTACGACAAGAGGGATTTCAAGGCCGACTTCTTTCGTCGCCGTTACAACACCTTCTGCAATAACGTCACACTTCATAATCCCGCCAAAAATGTTGACGAAGATCCTTTTACGTGCTTGTCCGAAAGAATGATCTTAAAAGCTTCGGTTACCTTTTCAGCTGTTGCACCGCCCCCAACGTCGAGGAAGTTCGCGGGTTCGCCGCCTTTATACTTGATAATGTCCATTGTAGCCATCGCAAGACCTGCACCATTTACCATACAACCGATGTTTCCATCGAGGGCAATGTAGCTAAGATCAAATTTAGACGCTTCAATTTCTTTCTCGTCTTCTTCATCAAGATCGCGGTACTCCACGATGTTGTTTTGACGATAAAGTGCATTGGAGTCGAAGTTCAACTTCGCATCAAGTGCAAGCACGTCACCTTGCTTTGTCGTTACAAGTGGATTGATTTCAGCGATTGAGCAATCGTTATCAACGAATACTTTATATAATCCATCCATGAACTTCACGGCTTTGCCGAGTGCGTCCTTTGGAATATTCATATTGAAAGCAAGTCTTCTCGCTTGGAATCCTTGCAAACCAACAGCAGGATCAATGAACTCTTTGAAAATCTTTTCAGGAGTTTCCTCAGCAACTTCTTCGATTTCTGTACCGCCCTCTTCAGAGCCCATAAGTACAATACGAGAAGTACTGCGATCAAGTACTAGTCCAATATAGTATTCTTGGTCAATGTCACAACCCTCTTCAATAAGAAGGCGTTTCACTTCTTTTCCTTCAGGTCCAGTCTGATGCGTGATGAGCGTTTTTCCTAGAATTTCATCTGCGTATGTACGCACTTCATCTAAGTTTTTCGCTACTTTTACACCGCCGGCTTTTCCGCGTCCACCTGCGTGGATTTGGGCTTTTACAACACTGACTTCTGTAGATAGCGACTTGGCTTTCTCAACCGCTTCATCTACTGTAAAAGCAACATGCCCAGTAGGTACAGCAACACCGTACTTTCTGAGTAACTCTTTACTCTGGTACTCATGAATATTCATGTTCTTTCCATCCTCCTATGAGTACATTCAGTTTCATAAGATGCGGACGTTTGGCGAATGAATCGCCTACCGCAAGCTCATTACACACATGTTTAATCGTAACACAAAATGTTCATCCTCAAAAGTTATATGTGCAATAACTTTCAATCTTGCCCACACATTTCCATTAAAAACATCACGCATTGGGCACGCCCTTTATTATACATTAGTTCTGACGATTCGACACGGTTAGTTTTTTGGGAAAATAACTCATGTGTACGTCATCAACGTAAGAACCGTCCGCTTCTTTCCGGAGCTTCTCTACTCTCGCGTCTTCCAAAAATCCGAATTTATCATAAAGACTGATTGCTCGCTTGTTCGAGGCATACACTTCCAGTGATACTTTTTCTAGTCCTTCTTCTGCTTCGGCCCATTTCAAAAATTCAGTGAGCAACTTTTTGCCAATGCCTTGGCCAGTGAAGT
Organism: Geomicrobium sp. JCM 19039; assembly: GCF_000698145.1. GTDB lineage: Bacteria > Bacillota > Bacilli > Bacillales > Marinococcaceae > Geomicrobium_A. The sequence continues at coordinate 72,333 of NZ_BAXB01000002.1, read as the reverse complement.
GTTCTTGGATACTCATGCCCATCATCCCCCCATGCTTGTAACGCGCGCGCTCGTTTCGTAAAAAGCCGAGCATCCCGATAACCTGTCCGTCATAAATGGCGACAAACATACAGCTCCCTGGTTGCAAATGTTGTCTCAACCACGCCGTTTCAACGGATACGTCGATCTTCCATTCATCCAGTGTACGCCCCATGAATGCAGCATTTTCTCGCAAGACTTGTTTTTTATGATTGATGATTGAAACGAGGTCTTGAAGCTTCACATCACGAATGATTACAACATCATACATTTCTAAATACCTCCTGAAAAGAAAAGGGCTTGCCGCTGTGAGATCCACTCACAGGCAACCCCTATATCTTTATGTGACATTCAACGCTTTAAATTGACTCATCACTAAATCGTAATACTTGCCTTTTTCTTTCATCAGCTTCTGGTGATTGCCCTGTTCCAGAATATTTCCTTGTTCCAAAACAATAATGTTGTCCGCTTCACGAATGGTCGATAACCGGTGAGCAATCATGACCGACGTTCTCCCTTTCAAAAGCGTGTTTAACGCTTCTTGAATTTTCAGTTCTGTCTCTGTATCAATACTTGCAGTCGCTTCATCCAAAATAATAATTTTAGGATCTGCAAGTAGCGTCCGAGCAAAAGAAAGAAGTTGTCGTTCTCCAACGCTTAAAATGTTCCCGCGTTCTTCAACTTCAGTTTCGTAACCGTCCTGAAGCCTGCCGATGAATTCATCCGCACCAATCGCTTTAGCCGCCTGTTCTACTTCTTCATCGCTAGCTGAAGGTCGGCCAAAACGGATGTTTTCTCGAATCGTTCCAGAGAATACAAACGTATCTTGAAGCACAGTGCTCACTTCTTCTCGTAAGCTGTTTAATTGATAATCTTCGAGCGCGTTTCCGTCAAGATATACACGACCGCCTGTCGGGTCGTAATACCGGCCAATCAGGTTGGCAATCGTCGATTTCCCTGAGCCCGTATGACCGACGAGTGCAACCGTGTCCCCCGCGTCGATCTTTAACGAGACTCCGTCCAACGCTTTTCTCGATTCATCATAACTGAATGTCACATCGTCAAAGACAATTTCTCCATCGAGCTTTTCAGCTGTATAACCGTCCGCTTTATTTTTAATATTTGGCCGCTCATCGAGAAACTCAAAAATTCTTTCTGAGGAAGCCATTGCAACGAGCAGCTGGTTGTACACTTGCCCGAGTCGAGAGATCGGCTCCCAAAACATCCCGAGAAAGAAGGCAAACGAAACGAGAACACCAAAGCCAATTGATCCTTGAGCGACGAGGTACGCGCCGTACCAGATGAGCACTGCCGAACCAAGGGCGTTAGACATTTCCACAAACGGGCGAAAATATGCACTTTTCTTTGAAGCTTCTTCCCAAGCGTCATAATTCTCGCGGTTGATGCCATCAAAGAAATCCATGTTGTTGTCTTCTTGAGAAAATGATTGTGTCACGCGAACCCCTTGTATGCTTTCATTCAAATGCGAGTTCAATTTCGCTTGACGAATTCTGACGGTTTGCCATGAACGACGAATGTTTCTTCGTAATTTCGTTGAAATGAAAAACATGATTGGCAAAACAATTAAAACTGCTAACGCCAATGGTGGACTAAGTGTAAAGAGAATAATAATGATGCTCACGAGCATGACGATATCCATGAGCATGTTGATGATCCCGTTTGTAAATAGCTCTTGCAACGCATTCACATCGTTAACGACACGCACGAGGATCGATCCTGCCGATCGTGAATCAAAGAAACGGTTGGATAACCCTTGAATATGGTTAAACAATTCCTTTCTTAATGCATGGATTGCGTTTTGACCGATTTGATTCGTCCACTTTATCCGAAATCGGTTCGCAAATAATGAGAAAATATACAAACTTAAAGCAAGAACCGCTAGTTGCAGCATTAAACCGTAATCCTCGTCAGCGAGGGCGTAATCGAGTGCCCACTGACCGATGATAAGCGGAACAATCAGCCGAACGATTGTTGTGATGAGCATGGCAACAATCGCTTTAGGGATGAGTCCTTTGCTTTCTTTCATGTACTTGAACAATCGAGCTAACTTTTCCCAGTTGAAAGGCTTCTCGATTGCCGTGTCTTGACTGTAATGAAATCGCTCCATTACACGACTCTGCTTACTGTTTTGCTGTGACACGAGGCTTGCCCCTTTCAACTAATCGTTTGCGCTTTAATTGCTTCTAAATCTTGATATTGAATATCAAATATTCTACGGTAGAGGCCATTCTTTTCTAATAGTTCATCGTGACGTCCTCGTTCTTTTATCGTGCCTTCTTCTAGTACAAGGATCTGATCCGCATGTTGAACACTCGAAATTCGATGGGCAATAATAAATGTCGTTCTGCCCTTCATGAGCTCCTTAAATGCCGCTTGAATCTTGAACTCCGTTTGCATATCAACAGCACTCGTCGCATCATCAAGAATGAGTATGCTCGGGTTCACAAGCAATGCTCTTGCAATTGAAATTCGCTGCTTTTGCCCTCCCGATAGCCCCATGCCCCGCTCTCCAAGCACCGTGTCATAGCCGTTCGGTAGCCCTTCAATAAATTCATGAGCATCTGCGCGTTTGGCCGCTTCAACAATTTCTTCTAAAGAAATACTCGGATTTCCGTAGGAGATGTTGTCACGGATTGAAGATGAGAAAAGAAAGGGCTCTTGGAGAACAAAACCGATGTTTGCTCGAAGCGATTGCACCGTATAATCTCGATTGTCAATTCCATCGATGGTGATGGATCCATTCGTTGCTTCATAGAACCTGGCGATTAATTGTGTGATGCTGGACTTTCCAGCACCTGTCCCTCCCATAAGACCAATGGTTTCCCCTTCATTTGCTTTGAAGTTAATGGACGAAAGAGCAGCCTTTTTCTCGGAAGGATAATAAAAATCAACCTCTTTAAATTCAACTTCTCCCTTTAATCGTTTGGCGTCGGTCGCGTTAGGAAGATCTTGAATATCTTCAGGCTCATGCAGCACTTCAAGCAGACGCTCTCCTGACGCTTTCGATTGGCTAAAGGTGTTAATGATAAACTAGGTTCATAAGTGGACCCATGATGTACCAAACGAGGCTGAAGAACGCAACAAATGCTCCAGGCGTTAACGTCCCATAAATCGCTAAGTATCCTCCGTAAGCTAAAAGAAGGACGACGGCGATGTTTCCGATGAATTCCATTACCGGAAAGTATTTCGCCCAAATTCCTGACGTAAACAAATACCGATCTCGATAGTGAGAGTTTTTATCATCAAATCGCGTCTTCTCAAAGTCTTCTTTGGAGAGTGATTTGACCGTTTGAATACCACTGACGTTCTCTTGAACGCGCGTATTTAAACTGGCCATTGAGATACGAATTTCTTTAAACGCAGGATGTACGAAGCGGTCAAACCGTTGCACGGTTACCGCGAGGACTGGCATCATAAAAAGCGTGACTAACGCCAATTGCGGTGAATAATAAAACATGACGATCAAACTGAAAACGACAATCATAACAAAGTTAAATAACTGCGCAAAACCAAATGATAAAAAGAAACGAAACCCTTCTACATCCGCGGTTAGTCGCGACATTAAGTCGCCTGTACGAGCATTATCGTAATAGCGAAATGGCAAAAATTGCAACTTTTCATACAATCTTTTCCGGAGTTGGTAGACGGTTTGAATGCCGAACAGATCCCCCCAATATTGATTGAAAAATGCTGCGACTGCTTGAGCATCATCACGAAGATAAACCCGATGGATAAAATGGGGATGAGACTGTAGTTTTGGTTCACAATCCCTTCGTCAATTGCCAGCTGTAGAAAAATAGGATAAACGACAGTTAAGCCAGTCACAAAAATGAGTGAGAGAATGGAGCCGATAAAGTACTTACGATAAGGCCAGAAAAACTCTTTTAACTGCTTAAATATCTGCATGAATGCATCACCTTCTTGTCACATTAAACTATCATTCAGAAACGTTGAAAAATTGTCACTCGATAAATATACCGTGTTTCGAAATAAATTGCTAGCGATTTTTGGAAATTATCTAAAAATGTTCGGGTCGTTTTTACGATAGAAAAGGCATGATGTTTTCACGCAACCATGCCTTTGCCTTTTGAAACAATTAACGATCAGATTCTTTTTGCTCGTCTTGTTTCTGTGATTTTTTGTCGTTAGCTTTCGCTTTGGCATCCTGTTCAATTGCAGCATAATGAATGCCAAATTCATGTGCAATTTCTTCGTTAAATTGAGTCATCAGCGTCTCGCTTTGTGTAACGTCGAGCAAATTCTTTTTTTTCGTCAACGCTGGTCCCTCCTTTCTTATCTTTCCCCTCTATCGTTCCCGTTTGTTTGAATTTCTTTCATTTCTCTCTCCACTTGATAAATAAAAGCAAACACTTCAGCAACCGCTTCATACAAGTGCTCTGGGATCGGCTCATTCACGTGTAAATGAGACAATAATTCAGCAAGGGACGGGTCCTTTTGTACCGGAATTGCTGATTTCTCCGCGGATTTTTTGATCTGGTCAGCCACATGTCCATACCCTTTTGCTTTGACAACGGGCGCGTCTGTGCGATCTTTGTCATAACGAAGAGCGGCTGCAAAATTTCGTTTCTTCTTCATATTCTTATGTCCAATCGCTTTGAAGTTTTCGTATTTTCTTGCTCATGTTTTTGTAGTGTTAATACAGGTTCTCCATTTTCTGGCTCTTCCCACTGGAATTTTGACAACACGAATCCTGCTTGCTCCAGCCGATCTGTTAAAAGCGGGATCATGACCGTCTTTATCCACTCTGGTTCCTGTTGTTTTGTGCGAATGTTTAAGAAAAGTTGCTCTTTGACGACTTGCATGTCAATGACGGTGTCACCGAGCATTTCCAGATTTAGAAAAAACAGAATTCGAAAAGCTTCATGATCCTCTCGCTTGTGTAGTAAAAACAAATCGGTATATGTTTCTTCTCGCTCTAGTGGAATATAAAATGCTTGAAAGTCATGAATTGCAGCGAGCAGATGCGTGCCGGCAATTTGTTGGGCGACGGAAGTAAATAATGTTACCGCCTGCGGGCTCATCTCCGTATTGATTCCACGCTCCAACGTTTGCACGAGCATTCGTTGACTCGTACTCGTGTCTAGTAATTGTTTCACTTGTTGTACGTGCATCGCTTCTTGGCCAACAAGTCGCTGCAGAGCTACGCGTTCATGAGCGGTTAGGTTTTGAAGAGAGAGGATCGTTTTCAAACGCTCAACCATCTGTGAAGACGGGGTTAACCATGTGCCCACTCACGCGATTGAGTATACGCTGGATACGTCTCTTTTAGTTGGTGTATAAATGTCTCTCTCGTCGCGGTTGCCACTCCCTCGTTCACAAGCCCAATCCTCGCTAGCAACATTCTTGCCCCTTCTCCCTATGGTGCGGCACTTCTCGTCCAGTTGCTTCTTGGAGCAATTGCTCCAATCGGGAGGTCGTCACTGCCTGATTTGCTGAAACAGTCGATCTTTCTAAAAGGGTCGTAAGCAATTGTAGAAATTGATTGGAGGACGGTGTTGCCGCTTGCATCGTCGTGGAGCTTTGCAGTTTACGAAGGGACGCTGATGCCCCTTGGTCTCCTCGCGTGAAAGCGTCGATGGCTTGATAGACCGAAGGGGTTAACGGCAAAAGTTGTTGAATCATCGCTCCGACAATCTTCACAGCGTGCGCATCTTTTCTTCCAATCGCTTTAAGCAGTTCCCCCCCTTGTTGCAAAGCATTCGTAGTAAACGGCGTTTCGTCTCTTAAGAAACGACCGAGCAACGCCCGTTCCTGCCGGTTATTCCCTAGACCTGTTGCACTCAATTGGTCTTTAGACGGGGAGTTGGACGGGGTGGGAAATACTTTCAAGTGGACCTCACCTTTAACCGACTGCACTTGAAATAAATAGCGCTCATTCGCTGTGAGCGGGGCTTCGAGACGAGCAACCATTGAACCACCGGATGTATGTACAACCGCTTGACGTCCCCTATAAATCTTTGTAATTCGTCCACTAAACCATTGGCCAGGCGTTAGTTTAGGCTTACCGAGCGTTAGATCTCTTGACACCGATAATGACCGGTTTATGTTTTGATGGTCCATACCTACACCCTCTCTTAGAGCACGCGATCGGCGACTGGGCGGAAACTCAAGCGATGTTCAGAAGAAGGTCCATAATCATCAAGAGCATCAAGATGGCGCTTCGTCCCGTATCCTACGTGCTGGTCAAACCCATACACCGGAAAGCGTTCATGAAGCTTCCTCATAAACCTGTCTCTCGTCTCTTTTGCGACAATCGAGGCGGCTGCTATGGCAGCACTGTGCTGATCGCCTTTCGTCAGTGAGGTTTGGCGAATGGGCACGGGTAACGTCATCGCATCAACGAGTAAATGATCCGGTTGGGTCGGCAGGTTTTCAATTGCCCGTTTCATTGCTAATTGCGTAGCATAATAAATGTTAATTTCGTCAATTTCTTCAACAGTCGCCTCACCAATGCCTACAACGCACGTTCCATAATGAGGTATATAGACGGGCTCTCTCTTTTTGTGACAGTTTTTTTGAATCATCAATGCCCGGCAGCATCACGTGCTCAGGGATCATGACTGCAGCTGTCGTCACCGGTCCTGCAAGTGGACCTCGCCCGACTTCATCAATGCCTGCAAAGTTCCACGTGCGACAGAGACGATACTCTTCATTTCTTTTATCGGTATATATGTTCAAATCTGTTGTTTGTTTTTCGATGAGTGCATCATACTGGGCGAGAAGCTTTTGAATGCCTTTTCTTTCGTCTGCACGCATCGCTTTAAGCCAGTTCTCGTCATGCACTGCACCTTCTTCAAATAACTGGGCTTTCACTGCCGTTATGCTTTCTTTATTCATCGTTTTCTCCTTTTTAAAAAAAGGGAGCGTTACGTGTAGACGGTCGTTATGGCCGTTCTAGCGTAATTCTCCCTAACTTCTCTGAACGAAACTCCCTCAAAATCAGTTCGGAAGTTTGATCAAAATCGATGTCTCCTCCACTCATTAGACACCCTCGTCTTTTTCCAATTTCTTCAAACCACGCCACATCTTCACTCGGAGCTTCTTTTATGTTATAGCGAACAGTTAGCGCATTTGGGTAATGTTCTTTAAGATAACGAATCAAATATAGGGCAACATCAGAAAAGTCTAGACGCTCATCTTTAATGGCTCCTGTCGCTGCCAATCTAAGGCCGACCGTTTGATCTTCAAACTTTGGCCAAAGGACACCTGGCGTATCGAGCAGCTCCATTTTTTTGCCAACTTTTAACCATTCGTTCTTTCTTGTCACCCCTGGTTTATTCCCAGTTGTTGCTTGGTTTCTCCCGACAAGGCGATTAATGAGCGTCGATTTTCCTACGTTTGGAATGCCGACAATCATGGCACGCACAGAACGTTGTCGAATGCCTTTTTGCTTCAACTTATCCATCTTCGGTTCTGCCTGATTGAGCACTTCTTTAATGAGCGTTTGTATGCCTGTGTTTTTCTTGGCGTCCACCACGACTGCTGCTTGTCCACGTTGTTCGTAGTGGGCGACCCACTCTTTCGTTCGTTCCGGATCTGCTAAGTCTGGTTTCATTAAAACGAGCACTCGCGGCTGGTCAGTTACGACTTCTTCTAACACCGGATTTCTAGAAGATTCTGGGATGCGGGCATCAAGCAGTTCAATCACGACATCGACTTTTTTAATATTTTCTTTCATCTCCCGGATGGCTTTAGCCATATGTCCGGGGAACCATTGTATTGTCATGGTTACAACTTCCTTTACTTTTAGAAGTGCGAAAAAGGAGCCTGTATGGTGGCAAGCTCCTTTCGTTGGTCTACAATTTAGCGAAGTTCTTTTACTCTTGCTGCTTTTCCTTGAAGTTTACGCAAGTAGTACAATCTTGCTTGACGTACGCGACCACGGCGCTTCACGTCAATCTTAGCGATTCTTGGTGAATGAACCGGGAATGTACGCTCAATTCCTACACCAGAAGAGATCTTACGCACGGTAAACGTTTCGCTAATTGAACTTCCTCGACGCTTGAGTACAACACCTTGGAATACCTGAATTCTCTCACGAGAACCCTCGACAACTTTAACGTCGACAGCGACTGTATCTCCAGGACGGAAGTTCGGTACATCACTCTTTAGTTGAGCTTTGTTAATTTCACGAATAATGTTTGTCATAAGGCATACTGCCTCCTTTCTTCTCGGATGCTCTTACGGAATTTCCATAGCGGAACATCGGATTCAAGGGCTTTCGCCACACCTGCTATCATAGCATATGGACAGCCTTTCTTCAATTGTTTCCTTCAAATTCTTTGATCCAAACGTGTTCTCGTTCGGACAGTTCTTTTTGTTCGAGCAAATCCGGTCTCCGCTGCCACGTTCGCTTCAGTGCTTCTTTTTCTCGCCACTCATGAATACGCTCATGATGACCAGAGAGCAACACTTCAGGTACGTGCAAACCATTCCACTCGGCTGGTCGAGTGTATTGAGGATGTTCCAATAAACCGGTACTAAAAGAGTCTTTGACCGCCGATTCATCATTTCCTAGCACACCAGGTTGCAAACGAATGACGCTATCTGCAACAATCATCGATGCCAGCTCCCCACCGGTAAGCACGTAATCCCCTACAGAGATTTCATCTGTGACGAACGTGCGAATTCGTTCATCATACCCTTCATAATGGCCACAAATAAAAACGATTTGGTCAGAATCGGCAAGCTCTTCCGCTTTCTTTTGTGTGTACGCTTCGCCTTGAGGGCATAACAGGACGACTCGTTCCTTTTCTGTGCGAGGAATCGCCTGCAACGCATCGTGAATCGGTTGCGCACGAAGCACCATGCCTGCACCACCGCCAAACGGGTAGTCATCGACTTTTTTGTGCTTATTATCGGTATAATCTCTGAAGTTCGTAATCGTGTAAGTAGTGCTACCTTTATCATTCGCTTGTTTCCATATGGAAGACTCTTTGACTCCAGTAAACATCTCTGGAAAAAGCGTTAGAAAATGAAGATTCATTCGTCTAACAATCCTTCCATTAGCCGCACGGTGACGACTCGTTCAGAACGATTGACATCAATGATGACATCATCAATATACGGCAATAACACGTCTTTTTTCATCGGTTCATTTCGCTTGACGACCCACACGTCATTCGCTCCAGGAGAAAGAATTTCTTTCACGACACCAAGCGTTTGTCCATCGGTTGTAACAACGTTCAACCCGACGATTTCACTATAGTAGAAATCACCTTCTGGCAAATGCTCGCGCTCAGATTCATGCACTTGCAATTCAGCATTTCTTAGCATATCTGCGCGCTCCTTAGAATCAATGCCTTCTAACGTGAGAAGTTGAAACTGCTTATGAGTTCTTGAGCCTGTAATTTTAACCGAGGAACGGTTTTTGTTTTTGCTGAGAAGAGAAAGTGTGTTGCCGACTTGAAACCGTTCTTCTTTAAAATCGGTTGACGGAATGACACGCACCTCACCCCGCACCCCATGGGTATTAACAATCGTCCCCACTTTAAAATACTCAGTGTTTGACGTCATGATCTCCTTGATCTCCTTTAGTGCGAATCTCTGTAACCATACCATCTTCAATGATGATTTCATCTTCTAGCTTATGGTCTGCCCATTTGTCGCCGACTTTTACATCGGTCGTACGTTTCAACGTTTCACTTGTTACAAGAGAACCTTCTGGAAGCGTACGAATCTTATTCTCACGAAAAGTAATGCTTTCAATTCGTTGTGTACGCTTCTTTATTTCCGCGTTAAACCTCGTTTTTACGAGCGCTTTGTTGTTCGCATCGGTTTGTTCTTTTGCTTGTTTCTGTGATTGAAAGCGGAGTTGTTCCGTCTCCGTCATCAAACGCTGCTTGTCTTGTTCCATTTTAGCCAATAATTTCTTCCGATAGTCTTCGGTGAGTACATGACGAACGAGCACTTTCTTTTCAATTCTCATTGGATCACCTCTAGTTGATATGTAATACTTTCAATATACCATTAATCTTGTCCGGATTGAGCAAAAACGAGTAAAAAGAAAGAGGAAGGCTTCGCCTCCCCCTCACACGTCCTTAATCAGCAATGTTTAGTCGAACCTTTCCGTGATCCCGGTTCGCTGCAGCCAAAACCGTGCGCAATGCGCTTGCAACTTTGCCGCTTTTGCCGATGACTTTCCCCATGTCTTCCTTGTGCACAGACAGCGTTAACACTGTCGTTCCTTGTTGTTCCACTTGGTCTACGTGAACGTCTTCAGGGTGATCCACAAGCGTCTGGGCAACGGTCAAGACGAGTTTTTTTAACATCGGTTAACCTACTTGCCGTTCTTCGCGTTATGGACTTTCTCCATAAGGCCAGCTTTAGAGAATAGGTTACGTACCGTGTCAGATGGTTTAGCTCCATCTAGCATCCACTTAAGCGCACGCTCTTCTTTCACATCAAATGTGTTTTCTGTAAGAAGTGGGTTGTACGTTCCAATCTCCTCGATAAAGCGACCATCACGTGGTGCGCGAGAGTCCGCAACAACTACACGGTAGAAAGGTCTTTTCTTTGATCCCATTCTTTTAAGACGAATTTTCGTTGCCATAATCCTCAACCTCCATTATATTTGTTTTCTTTTTTGTTTAAAAGGCAGAACGCCTTGCAATAATTCTAGTGAATTCATCGCACATTAGCCTATTATAGACAAATTCTATTCATGTGTAAAGGGTTTTTCCTTTTCAGCATAAAAATCTTTACCTACTTCATAAACGGGAGCTGCATCCCGCCTTTTCCTTTTTTCTTGCCTGTCATTTGTGAAGACATCTGCTTCATCATTTTTTTCATATCATCAAACTGTTTGAGCAGCTTATTCACATCTTGAACGGTCGTCCCACTACCTTTGGCAATTCTTCGCTTTCGGCTAGCATTCATCAATTTAGGGTCGACTTTCTCCGCTTTCGTCATGGAACGGATGATCGCTTCCACTTTTCCAATTTGGCTGTCGTCAACTTGCATGTTCTTTAAGCCTTTCATTTTCCCAGCACCTGGAATCATACCGAGCAGATCTTCTAAAGGCCCCATGCTCTTCACTTGATCCAACTGTTCCAAAAAGTCATCAAACGTCAAGTCGGCATTGCGCATCTTCGCTTCCAACTCTTTGGCTTTCTCTTCATCGACGTTCGTCTGTGCTTTTTCAATTAATGAAAGTACATCACCCATACCGAGAATTCGAGACGCCATTCGCTCTGGATGGAATGGTTCAAGTTGGTCAATCTTTTCACCCATTCCGGCGAACTTAATCGGCTTGTCAGTGACCGCGCGAATCGATAAAGCTGCCCCTCCGCGTGTATCGCCGTCTAGCTTCGTTAATACGACGCCATTAATTTCGAGCTGTTCGTTGAAATGTTCGGCAACGTTAACGGCATCTTGACCGGTCATCGCATCGACAACGAGAAGAATTTCATCAGGAGTTACAGCGTCTTTCATCTGCAGCAGTTCACCCATAAGTGATTCGTCCACATGCAAACGACCTGCCGTATCCAAGATGACCGTGTCATGTTGGTTATCTTTCGCCATTTGCACACCTGCATTGACGATGTCCACCGGGTTCTTATCGGTCCCATCCGAGTACACAGGCATATTTAATTGCTTTCCGAGTGTATTCAACTGGTCAATGGCCGCTGGGCGATATACGTCAGCGGCAACGAGCATCGGTGTTTTGTTCTTTTGCTTTCGCAAATAGTTGGCAAGTTTCGCTGCTGTCGTCGTTTTACCTGCACCTTGCAAACCGACCATCATAATGATCGTAGGAGGTTTGTTTGCTGTAGCAATCTTGCTTTCTTCAGCGCCCATCAATTCAGTCAGTTCTTCGTTAACGACTTTGATGACTTGTTGACCAGGAGTTAAACTCTTCATCACTTCCTGGCCAACCGCCCGCTCTTTAATACGGTTTACAAATTGCTTCACGACTTTAAAGTTCACGTCGGCTTCGAGTAAAGCAAGTCTCACTTCACGGGTCATTTCTTTGACGTCCGCTTCGTTAACCTTTCCCTTACCTTTGATCTTTTGCATCGTTTGTTGAAGTCGTTCCGCTAAACTTTCAAATGCGATTGGAATCCCCTCCTTACTCTTCGGCTCGTTCTAATTCTTCACTAATCCGGAGTAATTCCCGGTTGTCTGTCTCGTCACCGATCTCTTTAAGTGTCTTGTATAGCTCTTGTCGAATTCGGTATCGATGAAAAAGACCCAGCTTCGCCTCATAGTCTTCAAGCATCTGTTCACTACGGCGAATATTATCATAAACGGCCTGCCTGCTCACCTCATAGAGTTCAGAGATCTCACCGAGCGAATAATCATCATAATAGTAGAGCTTTAAATAGTTGCGTTGTTTGTCTGTGAGAAGCGAATGATAAAAATCAAACAACGCGTTCATTCTCATCGTCTTTTCAAGCACTGAATTCACCCTCACTGTTAAGTGAATAGCCTTTACAATTAAATGTTACAAGCTGCGCGTCCCGCTGTCAAGAAACGGTTAGTCCTCTTCTTTCTCGACCATGTTTTGAAAAAGTCCGTACGTGAACTGTTCCGCTTGAAACGGCTGTAAGTCATCCATCTTCTCGCCTAGCCCAACAAATTTCACTGGAATATCAAGCTCGTTGCGAATGGCGAGTACAATTCCACCTTTCGCCGTACCATCAAGCTTCGTCAACACAATCCCGGATACATCGGTGGCTTCTTTAAATTGTTTTGCTTGGGCCATCGCATTTTGACCAGTCGTTGCATCCAGAACGAGCAACACTTCATGAGGAGCGCTAGGTACTTCACGTTGAATTACACGCTTCACTTTCTCAAGCTCTTTCATGAGATTCACTTTATTTTGCAAGCGGCCAGCGGTATCACACAACAGCACATTCGCCCCACGAGAGCGGGCAGCATGAATGGCGTCGTACATGACCGCTGCAGGGTCTGAACCTTCAGCTTGCTTGATTACATCCACACCGACGCGCTCTCCCCAAACCGCTAACTGTTCAATCGCCCCTGCCCGAAACGTATCCCCGGCGGCTAACACAACTTTTTGGTCGGATTGCTTGAAGTGGTGTGCGAGTTTGCCAATCGTCGTCGTTTTTCCAACACCGTTCACACCGACGAACAAGATGACAGTCATCCCATCGGGATTCATTGTAAGCTCACTGTCATGACCGGTAAAATCGAGTCTTTCGGTCAACTTTTCACTAATGATCGGTAAGATGTCTCGACTGTTTTTAACATTTTTCAGCTTTGCCTCATCTCTAAGTTCATCGACGAGCTCCATTACCGTGTTCACGCCAACATCTGCCGAAATGAGAAGTTCTTCAAGTTCTTCAAAGAAATCTTCGTCTACAGTTCGATACTTTGCAGCGAGACTGTTCATTTTCTCAGAGAATGAATCTCTCGTCTTTTGCAGACCATCTTTAAATTTGTCTGTCATCGAATCGGTTTGATTCGTCACGCGTTCTTTAAGTTTTCGAAAGAAGCTCATGTCATCTACACCTTTCCACGATCTAATCTCCCGAGACGATCGCCTCGAGTTGTTCGGTTTCTTCTAAACGAACGGAAACAAGTCGTGATACACCTGACTCTTCCATTGTGACCCCGTACAGTGCGTCACAAGACGCCATCGTCCCTTTTCTGTGTGTAATGACGATGAATTGGGTTTGGTGAGCGAACGACTGTAAATAGTTCGCAAACCGAGTAACGTTCGCTTCATCTAACGCGGCTTCCACTTCGTCCAATATGCAAAACGGCACCGGTCTCACGTTCAAAATCGCGAACAATAGAGCAATGGCAGTGAGCGCTCGCTCTCCACCAGAGAGTAAGGATAGCGCCTGGCGTTTCTTTCCAGGTGGTCGAGCAAAAATATCAATCCCACTCTCGAGGAGATCATCTGGGTCGCTCAGCTCAAGGTCAGCCTCCCCTCCCCCAAACATTTTCCGGTACGTTTCTTTAAATTGTGCGCGGATTTGCACGAACGTCTCACGGAACTTCCGCGTCATCTCTTCATCCATCTCCCGAATCGCTTCTTGAAGGGTGCTCCTCGCTTCTAATAGATCATCTTGCTGGCTTTTAAGGAAATCGTGACGTTCCGAAATTCGTTCAAACTCATCAATCGCTCCAAGGTTGACAAACCCAAGCTCATCAATGGCTTTTTTCAGCAGCTTCACTTTCGTACGTGCTTCTTCAACAGGAATTGATAGCTCATAGTCACGCCTTGCCGCTTCATAACTTTGTTCATATTCGGATTGCAGACGGTTGAGCAAGTGATCGAGTTCAATGTCTAACCGGTGAAGGCACAGTTCCTCATCTTGTTTTTTCGTTGTCTCTTCACTTACCCGCACTTCGTAACGTTGAACTTGCTCTTCTAACAGTTGAAGTTGTTGCTTCACTTGCTCACGTTTTGCTTTGCCATCCTCAACCTTCGCCTGCTCGGTTTTCTTTTCTTCAGATGTCAACTGAATATCATCATCAATCGTCGATGAGCCTTCTGATAAGTCACCGAGTCTTGATTCTAATGTTTTCCGCTCATCTTTGGCGGCTGCAAGACCTTTCTGATGTTCTTTTACATCCGCTTGCAAGCGTTTGACGGTTTGTTGCTGACTTTCAAACTGTTCTTTTTGTTTCGCCCGCTCAATTCTCATCTCCGTCACACGCTCTTGAAGATCTTTCTCCGATGACTCTTCTTCTTTTTTGAGCGCTTCTTTTTGTTCGATCGACTGCTGGAGTTCTTGTACACGTGTGACGAGCGACTGCTCTTTTTCTTCCGTTCGTTGCACATGCTCTTCGGTATCGGTTAGCTCCTGTAAATAAGCTTCTCGCTCTTTAATATACAAGGAATGATGCGCTCCGTCCCGCTCCTTTTGCTGGGCAAGTTGTTGGGCTTGTTCTTTTGCTGTTTCCAACTCTAAACGAATGGTTTCACTTTGAAGAAGTTGTTCCTGTTTCTTTTCTTCAAGTTGAGCGAGCGTCTCTTTTTCAGTCGCGACTCGCTTTTCAAGAGATTGAATCGCTTCCTCAATAGACGTTTGCTTTTCTCGAAGCTCTTCTCGTTCACGCTTTCTACCGAGCAGTTCCATTCCTTTACGTTTCTCGCCCCCGCCAGTCATCGACCCTCCGGGATTGATTACGTCACCGTCCATCGTAACAATTCGGTTTTTATAGTTGACCATTTGCGCTAATTGATTTCCTGCTTTTAAATCTGTCGCGATAATGACGGCTCCGAGCAAGTTGCCAACGACTGGTTCGAGCTGTTGTTCATACTGAACGTTTTCTTTTGCCGTCCCTAAATAGCCATCATGGGTTTGCAGCTTTTGTACGAGAGCTTTAGGAATTGTACGCGCTCGCATGACGTCTAACGGTAAAAATGTTGCCCGACCTTCTCGGTGGTTTTTCAAATACTGAATGGCTTGACGACCTGAACGTTCGGTATCAACGACGACGTGTTGGAGCGCACCGGCAAGTGCCGTCTCAATCGCCGTCTCAAACTTCTTATCAGAAGAGACGAGGGATGCGATCGGACCGACAATCCCTGTCAGGTTCTCACGGTCCTTTGCTTGAAGAACAGCTTTAACTCCTTGAAAGAAGCCAGCGTGTTCTTGTTCCATTCGGTCTAGCAAAGCGAGTCGTGACGTCACATCTTCCCTCGATCGATACCCACGATAGAGATGATCTTCTGTGTCTACCTTTTTTTTGATCGCCTGCTCAATCTCTCCATCCAACGATTGCTCATCATCATTGGCTGCTTCGCGCTTGGCTTGAAGTGCTTTCACACGTTGCATCGCATCTTGATGCTGCTTATCCTGAGCTTTTAGCTCCTCATCTGTCCCTTTGTTCTCTTCATCCAAGATGCGCAAGCGATGGCGTAGCTTTTTTCGTTGTTCATCGTGATAACGCAACTCATTCTTAGTGGCGGCTTGTTCATTCAAAACATCGATATAAGTCGTTTTTAATGTTTCAATCTCTTCTTCAAGATCCTCTTTCGAACGACTTGCACGGTTCGTTAACTCTTTCCACTGTTCGTCTAACGCCGTTAATTGATTCGTCTTCTCTCGAAGATCCTGATCTTCATCATCCAACTCTGTTTTCTTTCTTTTCCATTCACTTTCAATCGCTGTGATCCGTTTGTCCAACTCATCCAAACGGGTATAGGCATTCGTCCCTCGTTCGTCCATGAGCTTCTTATGGCCTTCTTGTTGCTGAAGACGTTCACTTGCTTCTAACAATTTCGTCTGGGCAGTTTCTAAGTTTTGTTCAATGTTTTGCAGTTTATTTGTTTCTTCTTTTCTCGCATCCGTATACGAAGCCAACTGTTTCTCTTCTGTTTTCAGACGTTCCTGTAAGGTTTCGACATCTTGTTTGGAAACAGACCATTTTTTATGTTTGTCTTCGATGTCAATCGCAAGCAGTGCGACATCTAGCGCAGTTAATTCTTCTTTTTTCTCAATGTATTCTTTTGCCGTTGACGCTTGGATTTCTAAAGGCTCAATTTGCTGCTCGAGCTCATGCAAAATGTCTTCTACCCGATCCAAATTCTCCATCGTTTCTTGAAGTTTCTTTTCTGATTGCTGTTTACGAGATTTATATTTCAGCACGCCTGCCGCATCTTCAAACATCGCTCTACGCTCTTCAGGTTTAGAAGAGAGGATCTTTTCTACTTCTCCTTGCCCAATCATGGAATACGCTTCTTTGCCGAGCCCAGAGTCAACGAGTAAATCCACGAGGTCTTTTCTGCGACAACTCGTCCCATTTAACTTATAATCGCTCTCCCCAGTCCGAAACAATTTACGAGTCATACTAATTTCCGTATAGTCCGATTGTAAATGACCGTCTTCATTGTCCAGCACAAGTGTAACTTGAGCGAGATTCACTCGTTTTCGCGATTCACTGCCAGCAAAAATGACATCTTCCATTTTTGATCCACGAAGCTGTTTGGCGGACTGTTCTCCAAGCACCCATCTCACGGCATCCGCAACATTGCTTTTGCCGCTACCGTTTGGGCCGACAACGGCGGTAATTCCTCGGTCAAAGTCTACGGTCAACGGTGACGCAAAAGACTTGAATCCTGAAATTTCCAGTCGTTTTAAATGCATACATGTACCCTCAATTCAACCTTACCCCTTATTTCCTGATCTGACTTTTTTTACGTCTCACCTTTTCAAACATGAAAATCGCCTCTAAAATAAAAGAGAAAAGGAGGCTATTCATGGAACTTCAAGAAGCAACAAAAGAGAATATGACTTACATGTTTGAAAAGCTGCAGGAACGATTAAACGTCGTCAATCGGGCGATTCTAGACCAGATGGCTATTCGTTATCACGTTATGAAGATATTCGTGATGTATACGATTACGTCATTCATCATCCTAATCTAAGCGTAAAAGAGATCGATGCGCTCGTTTCTGAGCTTGGGTCCATTAAGGTTAAGAAATAATTCTCAGCACTAACCATTTTCTTTGAAATTGGTTAGTGCTGTTTTTCCACCACATCTTTGCTTAATTCTGCAAGCGCAATTTGCGCAGCATGCTGTTCCGCAGCTTTTTTCGTCTTTCCTCTACCTTCACCGTGCAATGCTTTATTTACATACACTTGTGAAACGAACTCTCGACTATGCGCAGGTCCTTCCTCAGCGACAATCTCATATTGAATTCTTGCGCCACTTTCTTGCTGAACAAACTCTTGCAATTGACTTTTAAAATCCATCACGTGTGTATAACTGCCACTTTTAATCTTCTGATAGACCGTCTCTTCAAGGAATACGTACACCGATTCCATGCCTTGGTCAAGATAAAGTGCACCGACAAACGCTTCAAACACATCAGCGAGCATGGCTGGACGTTCGCGGCCTCCACTCATTTCTTCCCCTTTACCTAAAAAGATAAGCGTTCCGAAGTTCAAGCGCTCAGCTAAGTCCGCAAGGGATGGCTCACATACAACTGCTGCTCGGAGTTTCGTCATCTCCCCTTCTTGCATCGTCGGAAATCGTTTAAATAGATGCTGGGAAACGGCAAGCTCAAGTACAGCATCTCCAAGAAACTCCAATCGTTCATTATCTTGGTCCGAACGGAACCTCTGTTCATTCACATAGGATGAATGAGTAAATGCTTGATAGAGAATTTGCTTATTCGTAAACGTAATCGATAAACTTTCTATTAATTCGTCAAACCGTTTTGCCAATTGCGGATGTACATTCGTCTGAGCTTTACGTTTTGGCTTTCGCTCCGTTTGCCGCCGCATAAGCACACTCCTTTCAAAGATCCTAACCGGAAAACAAGTTCTGCACCTCTGTGCAGAACTTGTTCGTTCAGTTACTGTGCATCTATGTAATTGACGACATCAGCAACCGTTGAAATCTTTTCAGCTTCTTCATCAGAAATTTCAAGTTCAAACTCATCTTCAAGTTCCATAACGAGTTCAACAACATCAAGGGAATCTGCACCGAGATCGTCTTTGAATGTTGCTTCCATTTTTACGTCTGCTGCTTCTACACTTAGTCGATCTACGATAATCTTCGTTACACGTTCAAGTGTGTTATTCTCTGCCATATTTATTCGCCTCCATTAATCATCTTTCTCTTTATAGAAAAAGATAGCAATCCTTTTGTTATTATAGATGAAACTTCGAAAAAAAACTAGTGAATATCGTCCTTTATCCCATGTACATACCGCCGTCTACATGCAGGGTTTGACCTGTCATATAACGACTTGCATCACTGGCCAGAAAAACGACGGCTTCTGCAATGTCTTCTGGTTTCCCGAGTTCATTTAGCGGAATGTTTGCCAACAAACTAACGCGCGTTTGTTCATCGAGTTGGTCGGTCATTTCCGTTGAGATGAACCCAGGAGCAACCGCATTGACACGGATGTTCCGTGCCGCAAATTCTCGAGCTAGCGTCTTTGTTAGACCGAGAACACCTGCTTTTGCCGCTGTGTAATTCGCTTGGCCCGCGTTCCCAATGGAACCAACAACCGATGCAATGTTAATGATCGCTCCGCTCCGCTGCTTCATCATTGGCCGGGATGCCGCTTTGGAGCATAGAAACACCCCCTTTAAATTTGTATCGATGACTGCGTCCCAATCGTCACTTTTCATGCGCATAACGAGGTTGTCTCGTGTAATCCCGGCGTTATTAATGAGCAGGTCAATGCCCCCGAATTGAGATTGCACTTCTTGAAACATATTCTTGACATCATCTTCACTCGCAACATCTGCTTGAATGGTGAAAGCCTGAACACCTTCAGCTATACATTCATTTTTTACTTCGTCTGCTTTGGCAGCATTTCCAGCATAGTTAATCGCAACATCTGCCCCTTGTTTTGCAAGAGCGACTGCAATGGCGCGACCAATTCCTCGTGAACCACCAGTAACAAGTGCTTTTTTGCCATTTAAATTCACTACCTCACCGCCTTTACTGCTTGTTTAAATTGTTCAGCTTCTTCGAGGTTGCTGATGGAGAAAACATTCACATCTCGGCGTTGAATCTTTTTTACGAGCCAGACAAAACTTGACCGCTCCCAAATTCAACGAACGTATCTACCCCTTCACGAATCATAAAGCGGATCGTGTCCTCCCAATAAACCGGGGAGGTGAGCTGCTCTACTAGACCTTGCCGCAACTCTTCTCCGTTTGAAACCGGTGTGGCATGAATGTTCGTTACAACGGGTATACGTGCATTTTGGAATTCAATCGCTGTGAGTACGTTTCGCAACTGTTCTTTTGCCGGTTCCATTAACGCTGAATGGAATGGGCCGCTCACGTTTAGTGGCATCACACGTCTTGCCCCTTCTTCTTTGGCAGCCGCAGATGCAGCTTGTACCCCCTCAACCGTGCCAGAAATGACGATTTGTCCAGGAGCATTCAGGTTCGCCAATTGTACAGCGTGGCCCGACTCACTTACTCGCTTTGTAATCTGCATGAGCGGTTCACGTTCCATCCCAATGACGGCCGCCATCGTTCCCTCCCCCGCAGGAACAGCCGCTTGCATAAACTTGCCTCGCTCATGAACTGCATAAACTGCGTCATCAAAACGAAGGGCACCCGCTGCAACAAGCGCACTATACTCCCCAAGACTATGCCCAGCCAAGTAACTAGCTCAATCTCGGCATCTTCTAAAAGGGAAAGACTTGCAATACTCGCCGTTAGAAGCGCTGGTTGCGCGTTTGCCGTTTCTTTCAATTGTTCTTCAGGTCCGTCTTTCATTAACTCGCTTAAAGAAAATGGCAGCCTGTCATCCGCACGGTTGAGAATTGCTTTTGCACCGTCACTGTCATTTGCTGCAGCATGTCCCATTCCGAGCGCTTGAGAACCTTGACCAGGAAATAAATATGCAATGTTTTCCATCGTTTCCACTCCCTATCCCTCTGAAGAAGTTAGTTCACGTTCAATCACACCGGGTACTTGTTCTTCAACCATTTGCATTGCTTGCCTGATGGCATGAAATACCGCCGTATGATCCGAAGAACCGTGCGCCTTAATGACGGGAGCACGCAGTCCGAAAAGTCCAGCTCCACCATAGTGGGAATAACTCATTTTTTCTTTAATATTTTTGAAGGAAGGCTTCAATACTCCGGCAGCTAGCTTGTTCATCGTTGAAGAAGTGAGCTCAGTTTTTAGTATAGAGAACAATGATTCCGCGGTTCCTTCAATCGTTTTCAGGAGAATGTTACCAGAAAAACCGTCCGTGACGACGACGTCACAAACCCCGTTTAAAACGTCTCGTGCTTCTACATTGCCAATGAAATTAAAATCGGCTTCTTGTAGGCGGGCAAATGTCGCTTTACTTAACTCATTGCCCTTGCCTTCCTCTGTTCCAACGTTCAATAGCCCGATACGTGGGTTTTTACGGTTTTTTACTTGTCGCAAATAAACGTCACCCATCACCCCATACTGATAAAGGTGTTCCGGCCGCGCATCAACATTCGCACCGACGTCTAGCAACAAAAACCCTTCACCGTCTAACGTCGGAAGCATCGGTGCAAGCGCTGGTCGCTCTACCCCTTCAATACGCCCAACGTGTAAAAGTCCAGCTGTCATTAATGCCCCGGTGTTGCCCGCTGAAATGCAAGCTTTAGCTCTTCCTTCACGTACTTCTCGTACTGCGAGCACCATAGACGCTTCTTTTTTTCTTCTCACTGCTTTTGTTGGTGAATCTTCAGAAGTGATAACTTCGGTCGTATGCTTTACTTCAATTCTTTCGTGATCTGTTAGGTGAGGCTTAATCAATTCTTCGTTTCCGATCAGTTGGATCGTAATATGATCAAACGCTTTAACCGCAGCCAGGGCTCCCGCTACTTGTGCTTTAGGAGCATGATCTCCACCCATGGCGTCTACCGCTATTTTCATTGCCGATCCCCTTTTCTCCGCATCTTGTTTGATACGTTTTCCATTTCAATCGCCTGTCCTCGCGACATAATAAACTCCCCGGAAAACACTACCGAGTGGTCGACTGTGCTCGTTACTTCAACGACCGACCAACCGTCATCCGTCTTGACTACCTTTGCTTTAGCAATGACACGGTCCCCTGCTTTTACTGGCTGAGAAAACCGAACTTTTGCACTGCCGGTAACGACAAACTCATTATTAATAATAGCCACCGCAAGTGAATTCGCTTGGGCGAACATATGGTGACCCCGAGCAATCCCATTTCTTGAAAATACTTGTTCACTCGTAATTTCCATAATTGAAATGGCTGTTTCATCTAATTCTAAATCAACGACCTCACCGATGACTTCATCATCTGTCAGTGCCTTCACGTCATCGTGGTGGCCTTTAGCTACAGACTTTATTCGCTCCCGAAGTTCTGGAATTTGTAGCTCCATACGGTCCAAACGGATCGTTTGAATGCTAACAGAAAACCGCTCCGCCAACGCCTCATCTGTAATAAATGGATCGGCTTCGATCGTTTCTTTCAGTTCGCTTTTTCGAATATGTTTAGGCTTTTTCATCCTTAAAGAGCACCGCATTTCTATGACTAGGTCCTAATAGTAGTTTGCAACAGTCCAAAGATAAAATCAACCGTTGACCATTGTTAATCAAGCTTGTCTTCTGACAACGCTCCTGAAGTGACCAAGTCCGTTCGCAACGCTTCGTACTCAGGGTCTTCCCAAAAAGAGGAGGATTCAAACAGCGATTTCGCATCTTGTCTAGCCGTTTCTAATGCCCGGTAATCGTGCACTGGATCGGCAAGCCTAAACTTCGGCATGCCACTTTGCTTTTTCCCGAGTAATTCACCAGGTCCACGTAATTTCAAGTCTTCTTCGGCAAGTACAAATCCGTCTGTCGTTTCTGTCATAATGCGCATACGCTCTTTCCCGGTCTCTGATGACGGGTTGGCGAGCAAAATGCAATACGACTGGTTGTGACCTCTACCGACGCGACCACGAAGCTGGTGCAGCTGCGCTAGACCAAATCGATCTGCATCATAGATGACCATGCACGTGGCATTTGGAACATTCACACCGACTTCAATCACTGTCGTCGCGACGAGAACATCCAAATTTTGGGATGTAAATTGTTCCATCACTTCTCGTTTTTCATCATTGTGAAGGCGTCCATGAAGCAAACCGACGTGGTCCCCTGAAAGAATTGCTTGTAACTGCGCATGCAAATCGATAGCATTTTGGACATCGAGCTGTTCTGACTCCTCGATGAGCGGGCAAACGAAATACACTTGCCGTTTGTTCTGAATCTCTCGCTTAATGAAGTTGACAACCCGCTCAAACAACGACATGTTCACCCAATACGTTTCCACTGCTTTTCGACCTGTAGGTAGCTCATCGATCCTTGATACGTCCATGTCACCATACGCCGTAATCGCCAAAGTTCGAGGAATAGGTGTTGCGGTCATGAATAAAACATCAGGGTCGCCTTTTTCTTTTAGGGCGCGTCGTTGCTTTACCCCAAACCGGTGTTGCTCATCAGTGACGACAAGACCTAACTTCGGAATTGGAACATCTGGCTGAATGAGCGCATGCGTCCCAATAATCATGTCCACTTCTTTGTTTTCCAGTTGTTCAATGATGTCGCGACGCTCCGCCGCTTTCGTTGACCCTGTGAGCACCGAGACATTCACTGGATCGTCCGCAAACATCTGTTTAAAAGCTTCATAATGTTGACCTGCTAGAATTTCTGTTGGAACCATTAATGCGGCTTGCTTCCCAGCAGTAACAGCAGCATACATTGCGATGGCTGCGACTGCCGTTTTGCCTGATCCTACATCCCCTTGCAAGAGACGATTCATTCGATGCCCACTGCGCATATCAAATAGAATTTCTTGTAGAGAACGCTCTTGTGCTCCGGTGAGTGTAAAAGGAAGCCCGCGAATAAATGTGCTCACTCGTTCTTGGTCATCTTGTAATCCTTCTAAGTATTCACTTTTTCTTAGCGCATGCTTATAGGCGTGCATGCGTAGCTGAAACGTCAAAAATTCTTCATAAATAAACCTACGCCTTGCATGCTTTAGCTGCTCTGCATCTTGTGGTTGATGCAGTTGCCTTAACGTTTCTTCGATTGAAGCAACTTGTACTTCTCTCGAATAGAGAAAGGAAGCATCTCCAAAGGAAATACTTCTCTATTACGGGAAAGATCCGCAATCCATGTTTTTAATTGTCGATTAGTAAGTTTGCCTGTCAATTGATAGATCGGATCATACGGAGTGCGTTCTTGACGCTCCCCGATTTCAATGTGTTTGGCTGTTACTTGTGCACGGCTTCGATTCCATTTACCGGTTACTGTTATCGTCATCCCTGGGGAGAGTTTCCCTTTAAGGAATGCACGATTAAAAGCAGTCACCTCTATTGCGTGACCGCCGCTGTCCAATCGAAAGGTAAGAATATTTTTTACTTTACTGTAGCGGCGCACTCGCGCCTCACCAATCATCTCACCGGATATGGTTGCCTGTTCATTATGTTCAATGTCTTCAATGGGTCTGATTTCGATATTTTCATAACGAAAGGGGATGTGAAACCACAAATCTTCAATTGTGGATATGCCGAGGCGCTCCAAATCTTTTTCTGCTTCTGGTCCGACACCTTTTAATTGCTGGACTTCTGAGTGGCGATCCATCCCATTCACGACCGCTCTAGCGATATATTAAAGATTTTGGTCTCAAGTTCTCTACCTGTCGGTGTCGCGGCAAGACCACCCATTGCTGTTTCTTTAAGTGACTCGGACATACTTTCGCCAATTCGGTACATTGCATCAATGACCTCGTCACATGGAATTCGGCTTTCAATACCCGCTAGAGCCATGTCAGCAGCTACCATGGCAATGGCCGCTCCAGCTGCATTTCTTTTTACACAAGGAACTTCTACGAGTCCAGCTACAGGGTCACAAACGAGACCGAGCATATTCTTTAACGCCATCGCCATCGCTTCAGCAGATTGCCTTGGTGTCCCTCCAGCAAGTTCTGTTGCTGCAGCAGCAGCCATACCTGCTGCCGAACCGACTTCAGCTTGGCAACCACCTGCCGCACCAGAAATGGATGCATTGTTGGCAACGACAAGCCCGAAAGCACCTGACGTTAATAAATACCTCTGCATCGCTTCTCTTGAAGGGTTTAGCTTGTCCTTAAGACTAAAAAGCGTACCGGGTACAACCCCAGCAGACCCTGCTGTTGGCGTCGCACAAATCATGCCCATAGCGGCGTTCACTTCATTGGTCGCCATCGCACGGCTGACGGCATGAAGTACCGTGTCCCCACTTAGCCCTTTCCCTTCGGCAATGTATTGTTCGAGCTTCTTACCATCACCACCGGTGAGTCCAGACACAGAACGAATGTCCTCTTCTACCCCACGCTTTGCCGCATCTTCCATGATCTTTAATTTCTCATCCATATCTCCTAAGACCGCTTCTCGACTTCGTCCGGTCACCTCAACTTCTTGGCGAATCATCGCCTCTGAAATCGAGATCTGGTCACGATCTGTGCGTTCGATCAATTCAGCTACATTCCGAAACATATGTGATCACCTCAATATCATTCATTCAGCTTCGCTACTTGTGTAATGTGTTCGAGACGTTCTAACGATTCGATCATGTCGTCTGTGACGGATTGATCCATTTCGATCACCATTAATGCTTCTCGACCTTTTTCTTTACGTGAAACTTCCATATGCCCAATGTTTACTTTGTGTGCTGCTAAAAGGTTGGCGACGTTAGCAATCACGCCGTAACGATCTTGATGCACAATGAGAAGGGCCGGATGATGTCCTGATAGATTAAGTTGAAAGCCATTAAGCTCCACCACTTCAATCTTCCCACCACCAATGGAAATCCCAACGAGCTCCATTGATTTCTCCTTCGCCTCAAGACGGAGCTTAACTGTGTTTGGGTGGTCCATTATCGCATCTTCTTCATGAAACCTGACACGCATCTTTCTTTCTTTTGCAAGCTCTTTCGCTTGTGGGATTCGCTCATCAAACGTGTCGAAATCCAACAATCCACCGATGAGTGCCACATCGGTTCCATGACCTTTATACGTCTTTGCAAACGACCCGTATAGGTGGATGTTCACGCGCTCAGGTTGCTCATGAAACAATAATCTTGCGAGCCGACCAATTCTTGCCGCACCCGCCGTATGTGAACTAGATGGACCGATCATAATCGGCCCTATAATTTCGGTTACACTCCGATACTTCATGCTAATCCCCTCTCAACCGAAGGTTTACTTGTTTTCATCTGCAGGAATCACCATGATTGCGATGGTTCCCGGACCTACGTGTGTACCGATGACAGCCCCAATTTCTGTTTTGACTGTTGACACCGTATTAAGCCTAGACGAGACGGTTTCAAGAACAGAATCACCGACATCACTAGCGACTGCATGTGAAAGACCAATCTTCACGGGCTGATTGTGATACTCCGCAGCGAGTGTCTCAACAATCTTATCAATTGCCTTCTTGCGGCCTCGTACTTTTTCAAAAGGGTACACTTCCCCTTCTTTCGAAAGTGATAAGATCGGTTTCATCTTTAATAGCGAACCGATAAGTGCTGCTGCCTTTCCAATTCGTCCGTTTTTTTGCAGATATTCAAGTGTCTCGACAAGAAAGTATACCGATGTTGATTCAAGCAGCCCATCAATTCGCGCTTGTACCTGTTCGGCACTCGCTCCAGTTGCAGCAAGTCTAGCAACATCCTCTACGATAATCCCAATTGAATAACTCGCCTTTTTAGAATCAATCACATGAACACGAATCTTGTCTTCAACTTCTCCAGCTGCAATGCTCGCCGCTTGGTAAGTACCGCTAAGTTTGGATGAGAGGTGTATCGAAAACACGACCGTCTCTTCATCTGCATCTGTGCTAATTTTTGAGTAGAGCGTCTCAAAGTCATAAGGTGACGGCTGAGAAGTTGTCGGCATCACACTCGTCTTCCCCAACTTCTCATAAAACTGCGCCGGTGAAAGTTCTTCCCCGTCCAAGTACGTTTCTTGCTCAGAAAAATTCACCTTTAGTGGAATAACCGTAATATCTAGTTCTTCAACAAGATCTTTAGGAATATCCGCCGTACTGTCTGTGACGATCTTCACACGTGTCATCGTTCAACCATCCCCCCTGCTATTCAGCAGCTATAATATAATGATACAGTGGCTGTTTGCCCTCGTGCACTTCAGTCTCAACGTCTGGGTGATGGCTTTCAATATGCTTAATGAGCGCATCTGTACACGACTGTTCTGCGTCTTCCCCGCTAATGATGGTGACCATTTCCGTGTCTTCATCGATCATCTTCTCGGTCACTTTCACAAGTGTCTCGTTTAACGGATCACCTGCACTAACAATTTTATTCTCAACAAGCCCCATGTAGTCGTCTTTTTTAATGTCGATGCCTTCGATGGACGTGTCTCGAATTGACGTCGTCACTTGTCCACTACGGACATGTTGAATACTGTCGGTCATCTCCTCTTGGTTCTGATTAACATCTTGCATGCCATTAAACGCAAATAAAGCGCTTAACCCTTGTGGCACAGACTTCGTTGGGATGACGCGAACATCTTTATCGCTCACTTCAGCGGCTTGCTCAGCCGTCATAATGATGTTGCTGTTATTTGGAATCAAAAAGATATGCTTCGCATTAAAACGTTCAATGGACCGAGTCAACTGCTCAGTACTCGGATTCATCGTCTGTCCACCTTCGATTACTTCGTCAACGCCAATGCTCTTAAATAGCTCACTGACACCACTACCCATCGCAACGGTAATGAGCGCAAAGTCTTTTTGCTCACCTGACGCAGCGGCAGGTATGTGTCCATCATAATCGTTAGACAGAGCAGCATGCTGATCTCTCATATTGTCGACTTTCACGTGAGTAAGGTCGCCATATTTTTGCGCTTCGTTCATCACAAAGCCCGGATGCTCAGCATGAATATGAATCTTAATGAGGTCCTCATCACTTACGACGAGTAGTGAATCTCCGTATTGACTCAACGTGTTACGGAAATCATCCTCCACATAAGGATTCTTCTTCACTTTCTCATCGTCAAAGCGAATCATCACTTCAGTACAGTAGCCAAACTCGATGTCTTCAGCAGCATATCGCCCTGGATATTATGGTGTTCGACCGTAACGAGCTCTTCCATTGTCGGTTGCTCTGTTGCGTAATCATCGGTCGTTTCGCCTCGTAGAGCCGCCATCATTCCTTCATAAATGTAAACGAGCCCTTGGCCACCAGAGTCAACTACGCCGACTTCTTTAAGCACTGGCAACAAGTCTGGTGTCCGCTTAAGAGACGCCTTCGCTTCTTCAATGACAATAGTGAGTAACTCTTCGGCGTCCCGATGCTTCTTCACAGCTTTCTTTGCGGCTGCGGCTGCATCTTTGGCTACCGTAAGAATCGTGCCTTCTACAGCTTCATAACCGCCTTGTACGCCGTTTCTACCCTGCGTCTAACGCATCGGCCAAATGCGTACCGTCTAGTTCTTGCTTTTGCTCAATTCCTTTGGCAAACCCACGAAACAGTTGAGACAAAATTACACCAGAATTGCCTCTTGCTCCCATAAGCAACCCTTTCGAGAATCGTTTTGCCACTTCACTTGCTGAAGCTGAGTAGCTTTGGTTCATTTCTTTGACACCTGACCGAATGGTCAAGCTCATATTTGTTCCTGTATCACCATCTGGCACAGGAAATACATTTAGTGCATCGACGCGCTTCGCATGTTTTTCAAGCGACGCTGCTCCCTCAGTAAACATGGCCAGAAGCATCTGGCGTCTATCTTATTCGACACTGTATACCACCTCATTTATCCATACGCTACGGGTTTGTAACACGAACACCCTGTACAAAAATATTGACTGACTCCACATTTAAGCCGAGCAGTTTTTCAAGTTGATACTTCACTTTCGTTTGTACGTTATACGCCACCTCGGAAATCTTCGTCCCGTAGCTGACAATAATGTACATATCAATAATTAGATCTTCATTTTCTTCTCGAATGACAACCCCTCGAGAAAAATTATCTCTTTTTAGTAGCTCGGAAATACCGTCTTTAATCTGCTTTTGAGAGGCCATGCCTACAATTCCGTAGCAATCGGTCGCTGCTCCTCCTGCAACGGTAGCAACAACTTCCCTAGAGATGTCAATGGTACCTAGTTGTGAATTCATTTCTAAGGCCATAGCATCCTCCTTTCGTCAATCTGTAATGAGAACTATCGACAGTTTACTATATTTCTGGACTTTTATAAAGCGACTGTTAAGAAAACCATATTGATTTTTGTGCACAATCTATGCTAAGATGTTTCAGTGCAAGTAAGGGAAGTGCTAAGGTAAAGGAGGGAATATGATGGCACGTAAATGTTACGTTACGGGTCGTGGACCATCAAGCGGTAATAACCGCTCACATGCGAACAACTCATCAAAACGTCGTTGGGGCGCAAACGTACAAAAAGTACGTATTCTAGTAGACGGTAAACCAAAACGAGTTTAT
Source organism: Geomicrobium sp. JCM 19039 (assembly GCF_000698145.1). Lineage (GTDB taxonomy): Bacteria > Bacillota > Bacilli > Bacillales > Marinococcaceae > Geomicrobium_A. Next base: position 43,383 of record NZ_BAXB01000002.1, on the reverse strand, counting down.
GTATCTGCAAAAGCTTTGAAAGCCGGCAAGGTGGAGCGCGTATAATCCGCGTCGCCAGCCGGTTTTTTTACGACCGACGAAAGAAAAAAGCCTCGCATAACGCGAGGCTTTTTTCTTTCCAGGGTGTTGTGGCGCTCAATCTTTTTTAAATGAGTTCAGCATTGCACGAACAACTCCACCGAGAAACTTAGGAAGCTTGATCGTATAAAATTTCATGACTATTCCTCCTTGAAGGCCAGCTATTACCGAAGAATAATTACTGACGGGCACATACGGATTCTTCTATATGTATATTCACCCAGAAGGAAATAGTACATCGTTTTTAAAAAAATTATTTTACTGCGTGACGAAGTTTTTTAATCATTTCGTTTCGGTTCGGTTGTTTATAAATAAAGGAACCGGCAACGAGCATGTTTGCCCCATTTGAACACAAGCTTTTCCCGTCTCTTCATTCACTCCTCCATCAACTTCTATGAGAAGCGATTCATTTTTTTCATTTGCCATCTGCTTCACTTCTTGAATTTTCGGGAGCACAGCATCAATAAAGTGTTGCCCGCCAAACCCAGGGTTTACCGTCATAAGAAGAACGAGATCAACATCTTGAATCACATGGCGTACGACGTCAACAGGTGTATGTGGGTTTATTGCAACCCCCGCCCGGACACCAAAGCTTTTGATCAAATGAATGGTGCGGTGTAAATGTTTTGTCGCTTCTGCGTGAACCGTAATAATGTCTGCTCCTGCATTTACAAAATCCTCTACATATTTGTCTGGATCTTCAATCATTAAGTGCACATCAAGTGGCAACGCTGTCGAACGTTTTGCCGCCTCACAAATCATCGGACCGATGGTGATATTCGGGACAAACTTCCCATCCATCACATCCACATGGATAAAATCTGCGTTGTCAACCGCGCGAATATCTTCACCTAGTTTGGCAAAATCCGCTGATAAAATCGATGGGGCAATATAGGTCATGTCTAGTACCTCCGTCTTTCTTCTTCTTCTTTTTCTGTATAGAATGTTATATAGTTTTCGTAGCGAGAACGGGCAATCTGTTCAGTTTCCACAGCTGCTTTTACAGCACAGCCGTCTTCTTTTCGATGGGTGCAGCCTCTATACTTACACGCTTTGCCTGTTTCATGTATTTCAATAAAACAATCGGCCAATACGTCCAGTTCTATGCCTGTAAAATCAAGCGAGCTAAATCCTGGCGTATCCGCAACTTGCCCACCTTCTACCGGTAACAATTCCACATGACGCGTCGTATGCTTGCCCCTTGCAAGGTGTTTTGACACTTCTCCAATCGTGAGGGCTAACCTTTCGTCAATACGATTCAAAAGCGTTGACTTACCGACACCTGATTGGCCGGCAACTACGGTCGTTTTTCCTGCCAACGCTCCTTTCACTCTCTCTGTCGTGTTATCGTCAAACATCTGAATGACTTCATACCCGAGCGCTTCATAAAGACGCACAATTGCCGCTGCTTGTTGCAGTTCTTCTTCACTTGCGATGTCAGCTTTTGTAAGTACAATGACGGCTTCGACGTCCATCGCCTCGGTATGAACAAGAAGCCGATCCAATAAATATGAGGACAAGGCAGGTTGGACAATGGATACGACGAGCAGCGCCTGGTCAACGTTTGCAATAGGCGGTCGATGCATTTCATTGTCTCGCAGCAGGACATTTTGCACGTAATCATCTTGAAACTCAACGTGGTCGCCGACGAGGGGCTTAATATTTTGTTTTCTAAATAACCCACGAGCTCGGCAGCGCACGACTTCTGTACTCGTTTTTACATCATAAAATCCACCGACTGCTTTGACGATTTGACCTTTCCTCAAATGCTCCACCTCAACTTAATCACCTTCGTATTCCAACGTATTTGACTGTCTCTCTTCGTCATTTACATACAACGTATATGAACCAGAAACACTCGGACTCACTTCAAGAGGGACGAGATACACTTCGGATTCAGTAATCTCCTCTTCGACAAATACATCGGTTTCTCCGTCTGTACTTAAATCTTCATATTCTATACGAATCGTGAACACATCACCAGCATCTGGATTCGTCACGTTTACTGGGATTTCTGCATAACGCGTCTCGGTTGGCTCTTCTTCGACTGGAGGAGGTCCTTCAGAAACAACGAACGTGATTTCACTGCCTTCTGAGACCGTTACAAACGGTCCTGGATCATGAGAAATAATGTTTCCAGCGGGTACAGAATCAGAATGTTCCCTCGTGAAATTCCCACTTAAATTGTGAGACTCAATGTAGTTGCTTGCGGCTTGCTCACTCGACCCTGTTAAGTCACTAATCGTGAATTCTGGCGTTTCGCTCACGACCAACTGCACGACTGTTTCGTCGACAACGACCTCTTCTCCAGGATTTGGCGTTTGACTCATCACCATGTTCGGGTCAACATCGCTAGATTGTTCAAAACTGACATCAAGTTCAAAGCCATCTAGCACATCTTCAGCTTCTTCCAAACTCATATCAGTCACATCTGCCATTTCCACTTGTTCAGGTCCGTCGCTTACTCTGAGCATTACAGAGCTATCAACTTTCACATTTCGCCCTGATGAAGGGGTCTGATAATAAACGATATCCTCTTCGTATTCATCATGAAATTCTCGTTCAATAGTAATGAGCAAGTTGTTTTCTTCTAACAGCGCCTCCGCTTCACTCACATCCATTCCTAACACATCCGGGACTTGAACTTCATCAACCGCTAACCAAGATGGGATGACGACAAGTGCCAGAACGAGGGCTGCAGGAAACAGAATAAAAATGATAATGAGTGGGATGAGCCATTTTTTCTTCTTTTTTTTCTTTTTTGGTGCAGGTGATTCTGCTTGTTCTTCATCTGCTCCAGAAGCAACAATCGTATCTTCTTCCGATTGTAAATCTGATAGCGCAGGCAACACACGGGTCTGATCGTCGTCTACGTCTTCAATGACTAGTGGCTCTTCATTTAGCCGCTCTGGCAACAGGGCAGTCTCAGCATCTGCGCGCATCTCTTGGACACTCGCATACCGTTTGAGCGGGTCTTTCGCCGTTGCTTTACGAATGATATTGTTAATGCTCTCTGGCACATCTGGCCGAAAATCTTTCGAATTTGGAATGGTCTCCTGTAGATGTTTAAGGGCAATCGAAACAGCGGAGTCTGCATCAAATGGCAATACACCTGTGATCATTTCATACAGAATAATGCCAAGCGCATACACGTCTGCTTGAGCTGTGACATGCCCTCCCCGTGCTTGTTCTGGTGAAAGATAATGAACGGAGCCGAGCACAGAATTTGTATGAGTAATCGTCGCCGCAGAAACCGCACGTGCAATCCCAAAATCCGTCACTTTTACGGTCCCATCATGATCAATCAAAATGTTCTGAGGCTTTAAATCTCGATGGACAATGCCTTGTTCGTGGGCATAGCTAATCGCTGCTGTAAGTTGATCGAAGATCTCAAGAACTTCAGTGAACGGCAACGATCCTTCCCCGATAATTTTATCTTTTAACGTACTGCCACCAATATAGTTCATCACAATATAAAATGTCTGGTCTTCTTCACCGACATCATAAATATCAACAACATTCGGATGAATCAAGCTGGTCGCTGCTTGCGCTTCTCTTCTGAAACGGCGAATGAACTCCTCATCATGAATGTATTGCGGTTGCAGCACTTTCACCGCCACTTCACGCTCTAAAATGACATCTTGGGCGCGATACACATTGGCCATGCCTCCGCCACCAATCATGTCTAGCAGTTCATAACGACCATCAATTCTCGAACCAATCATTACGCACTCCCCTCCTGCCGAAGCAAGATGAAGGTGATATTATCTTCTCCACCACGAGTGAGGGCAAGTTGCAAAAGCTCATCAGCGCTCTCTTCAAGTTGCGGTGAAGCAAGTGCACCCTCTACGTCGTCAGTCGTCAGCTTGTCACTAAGGCCATCCGAGCAAATAAGAAGTTCGCGAGTCCCTTCTAACGGGTGTGCACCTATATCTACTTGCACATGCTCTTCAGTTCCAAGTGCCCGAGTGACGACATTTTTACGAGGGTGAACCATCGCCTCAGCTTCCGTAATCTGACCTGATTTGACGAGCTCATGAACGAGGGTATGATCATTCGTAATTTGCAGTACGCCATCTTCTGTTCGTTCATAACAACGACTATCCCCAACATGAGCCGTAATAAAACGATCGCCAAACACGAGGGCACAGACGAGTGTCGTTCCCATCCCACTCATTTCTTGATGTTCGACAGATGCTGCGTAAATGCGCCGATTCGCAGCTTCAACGGTTTGGAGGAGCCATTCTTTGATGGCTTCCTCCTCAGCAGCTGGTGGTGCCTCTTGCCAGCGTTCTCGCACTGACTGAACCGCCATTTCACTCGCCACATCTCCAGCATTGTGCCCGCCCATGCCATCAGCCACGACGGCAAACAATAACTCGTCGGTCAGAAAGTAATCACCAGCATCTTCATTATGCTCACGTAGTTTCCCTACATCAGTACGAAACGCAATCTCCACATTTACTCCCTCGTTTCTTCCGCACGTTCTTTCGCGCGTAGTTGTCCGCATGCAGCATCAATATCATGCCCTTGCTCCCTGCGTATCGTCACGAGTACCCCTTTATCTTTGAGTGTTTTTTCAAACGCGAAAATATCTTCTCTTGATGTCCGGACATAATCCCTTTCAGGCACGTCATTAACAGGAATCAAATTCACGTGACAGCGAATATCTTTAATCAGCTCTGCTAACTCTTCAGCATGTTCAACCTGGTCATTTACGCCACCAAACAGGCCGTATTCAAACGTGACACGACGCTTCGTTTTTTGTTGATAATAAACGATTGAGTCCATCAATTTAGAGACTGGAAATGCTTTATTGATCGGCATTAACCGGCCACGAATTTCAGAGTTTGGTGCATGTAAAGAGATCGCGAAGTTAATTTGCATCCCTTCATCGGCAAACTTATAAATCTTCGGTACCATACCACTCGTTGATACGGTGATGTGACGAGCGCCTATGTTCAACCCTTCATCGTGATTGACCGTTCTTAGAAAGCCCATCAAGTGATCGTAATTGTCAAACGGCTCGCCAATACCCATGACAACAATCGAGTCGACACGTTCTCCCGTCTCGTCTAACGCACGTTGAACATCAAGAACTTGAGCAGTAATTTCTCCTGCTTCTAGATTCCTTTTTAAACCTCCAAGCGTTGAAGCACAAAATGTACATCCTAGGCGACAACCAACTTGAGTGGTGACACAGATGCTGTTTCCGTAATCGTGACGCATGAGTACGGTTTCGATCGAATAGCCATCGTGTAATTCAAATAGAAACTTCTCGGTTCCATCAACAGATGTTTGCCGAAGTACTTCTTTCAGTCTTGTAAACATAAATTCTTCATTTAGTTTCTCACGTAAATCTAACGGTAAATTCGTCATTTCATCGACGCTTTCTACCCGCTTTCGATACAGCCACTCATACATCTGTTTCGCACGAAATTGCGGTTGGCTGTTCTCACTCATCCATTGCTTCCAATCATCAAACGTTAATGAAAAAATCGACCGTTTCGAACCTTCAGCAGTAGCGGTTACGTCTCGTTTATTTTTTGTTACGGTTTTCACGAATCGGCACTTCCTTTCTTTATTAGAGCACAAATATAAAATCCATCACTTCCGTAGTGTTGAGGAAGTATCGTACATTGCCCCGTTTCCGCGGCTTCAATCGCCAACCGCTCGCTGAGTGTGCGATCGAATGCAAATTCAGGGTGAGTCTCCATAAACTTACGAATGACATGTTCATTTTCTTCAGGTAAGACGGTACACGTACTATAGACGAGTACACCAGAATCTTTCAGCAATGGAGCGACCTGTTGCAAGATTTCTTGCTGTACGACAGGTAAGCCTTTAATTCTCTCTTCATCGGTATTCCATTTGATATCTGGTTTATTTCGTAGACTCCTAAACCACTGCAAGGAGCATCAACTAAAATCCGGTCAAACGTTTGAGTGGGAAACTGGTCGGGCAACGTTTTTGCGTCACTCGTACGCGTCGATACACACGTTAATCCTAGACGGTTCACTTGTTGATTAATGAGCCGCTGTTTGTGCTCGTGAATATCGTTAGCAACGACCGTTCCTTCATTATTCATGAGCTCAGCGATGTGTGTTGTCTTTCCACCAGGTGCAGCACAAGCATCTAAAACCGTCATACCGGCCTTTGGATCTAGCGCTCTTGCAACGAGCATGGAACTTTCATCTTGAATGGTGAATCGACCTCGTTCGTAGGCCGAACTACTTCGTGCATGTCCTTCCAATACGCGAAGCGCTTCAGGTGCAATGTTCCCTTCATGAGTTTGAACGTGTTCTTCACTTAGTTCAAGCTGAAGGTCAGGCCTTGATACCTCTCTCGTGTTCGTGCGAAGTGTTGTTGACCCTCGCTTCGTATTTTCCTCACACATACGAAGGGTTTCGACTTCGCCGTAATCGTTCAACCACCGATTGACGAGCCACTCCGGGTGAGAAGTCGTTAAGCTAATCCGTTCTGTTACGCTCAAGTGCTCAAAACTCGGTTGCCCTTTTCTTGACACATTACGTAAAACACCGTTAATGAGCCCTTTTAACCCTTTGCGCCCCCATCGGCTAGCGAGTTCTACCGCTTCATGAATGGCGGCCCGCTCAGGCACTCGGTCCATATAAAACATTTGATACACAGACAATCGCAAGATCGTCTGTATGCGCTTGTCATTTTTTTCAACCGGTTGCTTAAGCTGCGCATTCAAGATGTAATCAATTGTATTTTTCCGTTTTACTGTACCATAAACGACTTCAGTGACAAATCGTTGGTCTGCGTTTTCCAAGCTTTTACTGCGTAATTCCTCATCCAACGCTAAATGGCTGTATGAACCCTTAAAGAAGACACGGTGAAGCACCTCTGCTGCAACAAACCGAGCATTTTGCTTGCCATCATTTGTCATCAAAACAATCTCCTACTCGAATGTCTTTCCCTTTGCCTCGTAAATAATCTTCCACCTGCATTCGCTTTTTCCCGGATGGTTGAACGACTCGCAACCTCACGCCTTGACCATCCCCTGCACGTATGATCAATGTGTCTCTTTCCACGTGAACCACTTCTCCTGGGACACCTTCATAAACGGTTGAATCGATACTTGCTGCCCAGCATTTGACCATTTCCTCACGCCAGTACGTATGTGCAACCGGCCACGGGTTCATGCCCCGGATTAGGTTATAAACAGCTTGGGCAGAATTCTTCCAGTCAATACGCTCAGCAGCACGAGAAATATTCGGTGCGTACGAGACTTTCGTTTCATCTTGATCGGTTGCATGCACTGTCCCTGTCTCAATCTGCTTGACGGTATGAAGCAACAGCTTTGATCCAAGCTCACTTAACTTGTCATGCATCGTACCAACGGTGTCTGTCGGCTCAATCGCTATTCGCTCTTGAGAAAGCATCGCCCCGGCATCGAGCTTTTTAACCATGTACATAATGGTCACGCCGGTTTCACTTTCGCCATCGATAATTGCCTGGTGTATCGGGGCACCACCGCGATACTTCGGGAGCAATGATGCGTGAACATTGATCGCTCCGTGCACCGGTGCTTCGAGCAACGACTCCGGTAACAATTGCCCGTATGCCGCCGTTACAATCAAATCAGGATCGCCTGAAACGGCGTGATTAACAGCAGCTTCCTCCCTGACTTTTTCAGGTTGGAACACTTCAATCCCATGTTTTTCTGCCTCGACCTTCACAGGTGTTTTCACCCGTTCACGCTTTCTACCTTTCGGTCGGTCCGGTTGGGTAACGACGCGAATGATATCATGCCCCTCTTCAATGAGTGATTGAAGGACAGGAACGGCAAAGTCAGGTGTACCCATAAACACGATTTTCATTGATTTACACTTCCTTTATTATGCAACTTTCGTGCAAAAACCCCCAACAGCGTGGGGGCTACATGAATAAGTTAGGGTGGCGATCAATCGCCATAAACCGGCTGTCTTTATGAATTTCTTGTTGGTAATGAGCAAACAACTCACGAAGCTCATCAACGAGATGAGGCTCATCTTTATATTTTATCAAACATTGGCATCGATATCTATCTTGGATCCGACTAATTGGTGACGGTGTTGGTCCCAAAATAACCGCACCCTCACTGAGGCGCTCCTTTAACCGTGAAGCGGCAAAACTACATGCATTCATCGCCTCTTTTAAATATTCGTGAGAAAACGTGATCAAACACAAATAATAATAAGGTGGATAACCAGCGACCTTTCTTTGCTGCATCTCCCGGTGAAAGAAACGGACATAGTCATGACCTTCAGCAAGAGCGACTGCGTAATGCTCCGGTGTGTACGTTTGGATAATGACTTCTCCTTCCAATTCGTCGCGACCGGCTCGACCCCCTAGTTGGGTAAGCAATTGAAAGGTTCTCTCTGGTGCTCTGAAGTCTGGAAGGTTTAATAGTGTGTCCGCAGTTAATACGCCAGCGAGTGTAATATTCGGGAAATCGAGACCTTTGGCGATCATCTGGGTACCGAGCAGGATGTCGGCTTCTTGATTGCCAAATGCTTTCAACAGCTTTTCGTGTGAACCTTTCTTTTGCGTCGTGTCGTTATCCATACGAATAATCTTCGCTTCGGGAAGAAGTTTCTGCAATTCTTCTTCCACCGTTGAGTGCCTGTCCCAAAATAACGAATTTGATCACTTTCACATTCAGGACACGTTTCATACATCCCTTCTTCATAGCTGCAATAGTGACATTTCAACCGCTCTCCTCGTTGGTGATACGTAAGGGAGATTTCACAGTGAGGGCACATGCCCACAAACCCACAGCTTCTACACATGACAAACGTGGAGAACCCTCTTCGATTAAGAAACAATACCGTCTGCTCTTTTCGTTCGAGCCGCTCTTTCATCTTATCTAGCAATTCTTTAGAGAACACAGAGCGATTTCCACTTCGCAGTTCATCACGCAAATCGGCAAAGTGAATGTCTGGCAACGGTTTCTCATTCACACGTTTAGGAAGCTCCAACAGTTGATAAACTCCTTTTAACGCCCTTGCATAACTTTCCAACGCCGGAGTCGCACTGCCTAAGAGCACCGGGCACTGATGTTTTTCACTGCGACGAATCGCAACCTCTCGTGCATGATACCTCGGGTAATCTTCTTGTTTATAGCTACTTTCGTGCTCTTCATCAATCACAATTAGCCCGATGTTTTCGAAAGGAGCAAACACAGCGGAGCGTGCACCGACGACAACTTGCACTTCTTTTCGTTGAATTTTCATCCATTCGTCATACCGCTCTCCCGTTGATAAGGCACTGTGCATGACGGCTACGGCATCTCCAAACCGACGTTTGAAACGGTTGACCATTTGCGGGGTAAGGGAAATTTCTGGAACGAGAACAATGGCCTCTTTGCCAGCATGAATGACCTCCTCAATCGCTTGTAAATACACTTCGGTCTTCCCACTACCGGTTACTCCGTGAAGAAGCATCGTTTTCGCTTGATTTGATTTCACACCTTGTATTAGTGCGTGAACTGCTGTTGTTTGATCACTTGTTAGTGTCGCTTTTTGCTCTTTACCGTCCCCTTCTGCTGCGGTGTATGGGTTTCGTTCAATCACAACATGCTCTTCAATTAAAAAACCATTTTTTACTAACGTTTGGATCGTTGAGCGGCTCAGAGACTCATCGTTGATGAGCGATGCTACGGCGACGGGCTGCTCTTTTTTTGCAATCCGGTTAAGCGTCTTCTTTTGTTGATCCGTGTTTGGCGTTTCGTTCGTCTGTACGACCCGGACCGCTTTTTGTTCTCGATGCTTGGCACTGTCTTTCAGTTTATAACCTACGCGCAACTGTCCTGCTACGATCCCTGTTTGAATTTGCGTGAGAATCTTCTTTTGTTGAGGCACATCTTTCCAATCGATCGTCGTTTTCTGTCCGAATAACGCCTGAATTTCCATAGGCAAGCGCGTGACTTCGTCATCACGCCGATGCAATTGTTTTTGAGCCTTTGCTCGCATTGCCGCAGGAATCATTGCCTGAAACGCCGTAATTTGAAAACAAATCGTTTCTTTCGCGAGCCATTGCCCGAGTTCAAGCAGTTCACCATTGAGAACAGGGGTCACATCGAGGAGCTCATGAATTGATTTGACCTTTTTCACCGTTGAGGATGAGGTGATTTCAGTAATAAAACCCGTTTGCTTTCTTGCTCCAAACGGCACGAGAACACGCATGCCCGCAGTTGCCACATTCATGTGCTCTTCTTTTAAGCGGTAATCAAACGTGCGATCCACGCCACCGGCTGGCACATCAACGATCACCTTCGCGTACACGATTACCCGCTCCTTCTAGTAACAGACGTGCTTCTTCGACAATTTTCTTAGCGAGTGCGGTTTTCTCTGAACGTGCGAATGGTTCGTTGGAGCGGTCTCTACGGATAATCGTAATTTCATTCTCATCGCTTTCAAATCCAATGGTGTCGTCATTCACATTGTTGGCGACGATCAAATCCAAGTTCTTTCTTTCTAGCTTGTCTTCGGCATACCGAATTACGTCTTGCGTCTCAGCAGCAAACCCGATAAGAACTTGATTCGTCTTCTTTCTTCCGAGTTCTTCTAATATATCTTTCGTTCGCTCAAATTCGAGTGTGAGCACGCCGTCTTGCTTCTTCACTTTATGCTCATCTCGAATGACAGGTCGATAATCAGACACTGCAGCCGTTTTTATGACCACGTCAGCTTCGTCATAATAGGCAAGCGTTTGTTCATACATTTCTTCTGCACTCGTCACAGAGACACGTGTCACACCGACCGGAACGTCTAACGTGACAGGACCACTGATGAGAATCACTTCAGCCCCTCGTTCTGCCGCTGCTCGGGCAATACTATACCCCATTTTTCCAGATGAGCGATTGCTGATAAACCTAACCGGATCAATCACTTCTCTCGTTGGACCTGCAGTAACGACAAATGTTTTGCCTTTAAGGTCGGATGTTTCGGCTTCAAGCTCTTGTTGTAAATAGGCCAACAAGTCTTCAGGTTCTGCAAGCCTGCCTTTGCCGATCCATCCGCACGCCAAATAGCCAGCGCCTGGCTCAACAAACTTCACGCCACGGGACCGAAGACGATCCATGTTTTCTACAACAGCTGGATGTTCATACATGTTCACATTCATCGCCGGAGCAAGATAGACAGGAGCTTGAGTGGCAAGTAACGTTGACGTGAGCATATCATCGGCAATGCCATTCGCGTACTTCCCAATAAAGTTTGCTGTAGCTGGAACTACGATAAACGCATCCGCCCAGTCCGCTACGTCAATATGAGCAATAACTTCAACGTCTTCTTCTATAAATGTATTTTCATACACATGGTCTCGTGTTAACGATTGGAATGTAAGTGGCGTGACAAATTGCTTTGCGCTTTCTGTCATAATGACTTTCACGCTCGCGCCTGTTTGCTTTAACTTCGAAGCAAATGCCGCGGCTTTGAACGCCGCAACTCCTCCTGTCACACAGAGTACAACCTTTTTGTTTTTCATCATGCCACTCCTTTCGTTTTGTCCTTGTTGCTAGTATAACACCATCATGTACCTTTCATCGTGCCGGATGCTTGTGCTCGTTTGCTTCTAATATATAATGAATGCAAGAAATTCATCTGACGACAGAGTAAGGTTTATTCGTTACTAGTGAGGCAACTACGAAAAAAACCTACATAGACTTGTCAAGCCCACGGGATAAACGTTGGAGCGGGGAGTGAATCGAAAATCATCCCATAGCGGATGACGACCCTATAGAAACTCCTACATCCTTCTTTCGCGGAGAACGATATCGTGAGAATTTTAGATTTTCCTGATTTGCGTTGTTGGTACTTGATTCCCATCACCTTTCCAAGGTGGGATCATCGGTCGAAGTTCTCCATAGGAGTTTGGGGTAGCTGAATACTTTTTTTGCTTCCAAAGAGCTTGGATTGGAAACAGACTCTCTCACTATGCCCGTTTTGGTTTTGTTTTAGTTCCAATCCATGAGCGTCTGCTTCCAAACAGACATTTATGGAAGCAGATCGAGCGCGTCTTTACAGGAAATGAATGACAGTCTCCTTCTAAAACCTGCTTCGATCTCTCAAATCTCGATGTTTAAGTTTGAGTCACACGAATTGCGAAAAACAAGGTTGTCTATATAGAATGAACTTAAGATTTTCCTGATTTGCCCTGTTGGAAGTTGCTTTCCACTTCAGGCAGATTCTTGTAGTCCAGACTACAAGTGCAACATCGGTGGTCAAAAGACGCCCACCGTGTTTTCTTGACACTCCAGAGCATAAGAGCAACACGGTTCACGTTTCTGACTGCTGGTTACGGTGTGGAAAGAAGTTCAAATGCCCCATATATTCATTAATGTGACACTTGAGAAACAAAAATCATGATTTTAAACGTGAATCCGCACATAAATAGAGTCAACGGTCACAAATCGCGATATATGTGACCGTTGGGGGCCGAAAGTGCCCGGTTTGAGGGCTGAATTGTTACATACGTGACAGGTCATCACATGCTTGTGCCAGGTGGTGACCCTCGGCCACGAATTTTTACCCTTCGGCAAACGTTTTCCGTGTTGCCCAAAACCCTTGTATTGATGAACAACGATCAGCAACGAAGTTGTCGAAGTAAAACGAGATCAATTTCAACAGACAATCGGTAGGCGTTTGCCTGTAAAGGCCGATCTCGGTCATCGGATTCAGTGAAATTCTCTATTTCAACTTATATAGCACCATATAGGAAAGCTAACGTTCAACGTATCTAAACCTGAAAAAATCGAGAAAGGCGGCAATCCACCCTTCTCGATTTAAACAAATCCAAGTTACTCTCTAATGCTCAAGTATCCGTCTTCGATTTCCTCTAGAGCTACACCGACATATTTTCTTGATACCGGTTTTTCCACACCTTGTGATCCTTCTTCTGTTTCTTGAAGTGCTCGCGCTCTTTGTGCTGAGATCGTTACTAGTGAGTACTTGCTATCAATTCGTTTTAACAATGAATCAATGGATGGATATAACATTTATTCATTCACCTCCACTTGGTTTCGATATTGGTCAATCACACGTTCTTGCCTTAGGTGCTCCGCTTGTACGATCGCTTGGATCCGCTCAACTGCACGTTCAACTTGATCATTTTCGACGACGTAATCATATTGCGCCATCATCTCAATCTCAGCTTTTGCAACGTCCATTCGCTGATTAATTAAGTCCATTTCCTCCGTACCTCGGCCTTCAATTCTTTTTCGAAGTTCTGCCAAGTTCGGCGGGGCAAGAAAAATAAAAATACCGTCTGGGTACTTTTGCTTCACTTTCGCTGCGCCTTGAACTTCAATTTCTAAAATAATGTCCGATCCTTTTTTTACGGTTTCTTGAACATAATGGAGGGGCGTACCGTAGTAATTATCCACGTATTTTGCCCATTCCAGCAGTTCATCATGAGCAATCATGCGCTCGAATTCTTCTTTTGATTTGTAGAAGTAATTGACGCCTTCTTGCTCGCCTTCACGTGGTTCTCTTGTTGTTGCAGACACGGAGTAGGAGACCCGTTGGTCAACACTTCGAAGAGCATTGCAGACCGTTCCTTTACCGACCCCTGCTGGTCCTGAAAGAACAATCAACAGACCTGGATCTTTTTTCAACCTGTTCACTTCCTTCGGTTAATCTTCTTCTGATTCGTCTTTTGAGTGCAACCTTTGTGCAACCGTCTCTGGTTGCACTGCTGACAAAATGACATGATCGCTGTCGGCGATGATGACTGCCCTCGTTCGTCTTCCATATGTAGCATCAATTAACATATTGCGGTCTCTGCCTTCTTGGATAATTCGTTTTATCGGTGCAGATTCGGGACTTACAATCGAAATGATGCGGTTTGCAGATACCATATTACCAAAACCGATATTAATTAACTTTACATTCAATAGAAACCCTCACTCTCTGCACATCGGTTACTCGATGTTTTGCACTTGTTCCTTTAGCTTTTCGAGCGTTGCTTTTACATCAATAACCAAACTAGGAATGGCTGTCCCCTTTACCTTCGAACCGATTGTATTCGCCTCACGATTCATTTCTTGCAAAATAAAGTCCAGCTTGCGCCCCATCGGTCCAGCTTCACCGATGACTTGCTCGAACTGTTCTGCATGAGATGCTAGTCGAGTCAATTCCTCGGAAATATCACTTTTTTCAGCCATAATCGCGACTTCTGTCATTAACCGGTCGTCGTCAATGCCAACACCCATTTCCTTCATTCGGGTCGTTAACTTCTCACGAAACTGTTCGGTCGCTTCATGTTGGAGGGCTGAAATTGCCTCCGTATATCGTCTCACACTTTGTAAGCGTTTTTCAATATCTGTTTGCAAGTGCTTGCCTTCATCACTACGCATTGACATCATTTCGAGTACCGCTTCATCTACGGATTTGAAGACGTTCGCTGAGAATGTTGACGTCCTGTCCGTGCTCGAACTTTCAGAAATGATATTTGTTCGAAATAGCCACTCACCAAGAGAGAGCTGCTTTTCTATAATTTCATGACGATCGATCATGTTTTTAGCTGCCTTTACATACTGATCAAAAAGTGCCCAATCAATAGACACTGTCTGCTCATGATGTTCACTCGCTTTGACCGTAATCAAAACGTGTATTTTTCCTCTATGAATCTGCTTTTTCATTCGTGTTGTAATGGCTTGCTCCATTTCCAAACACTGATCTGGAAGTTGCATTGACACGTCAAAGAAGCGGTGATTCACACTCTTTATTTCAACAATGACATGTTCACGGCCGCTCGAGAAGTTTGAACGACCATATCCGGTCATGCTTTTCATTACAGTCATCACATCCACTCATTTATTGTATACGTTTTTCAAGAGAACAACAAGTACGCGCCTATTTATGCCAGTTCTGACACGAGAAAGGAGGATTTTGTCGGCAAATGTCAATGATTAATCACACAGTTACATACCAATTTATGGTATATTAATGACAATGACATTACAATTATATGTAACTTTCATTTCAAGATATCGACAATATAGATATATATATATGGAGGTTTGTGATGAAGAAACATACCTTATTTCCAATGATAATTTGTACAGCATTTCTAGCAAGTTGCGGGACGGTAGACCCACCTACCTCTGTCGCATCCGTCTCCTCGGTTCACGCCGAGAATGCGATGAAAACAGCTCCGGAGAAGAAAGTCGTCGTGTACGAAGAAGGCAATGACGATTTTCGAGTTGAATTAGAGGCAGACCAGCTCAATGAGGATTATTTATCCGACTGGGCGAAAAACTTAGCCAGAGGCGAAGAGGGTTATGATCGTTCCATGCAAACCCCCAAGAACATTGACGGCACTTTAGAAGGCGGAAGAAGTGAGGTTATTCTTAGAGAAGGCGAGCTCGTAGAACGCGTGCTTGACGCTTCTTACTATGGGCGAGAGATTCAACTTCCACTTGACATTAACGAGCCAAACGTATCAGAAGATGATTTAGAGAATATTGGTGCCGAAGTGATTGGCTCCTTTACAACTTCTTTTAACGCCAATACGACCGGTAGAGTCGAGAACATCCGGTTATCGACGGAAAGTATCAATCGTGTCGTCCTCGGTCCAGGGGATTCTTTCTCCTTCCATGAAGTCGTCGGGCAAGCTAGTGCTGAACGCGGGTATCAAGAGGCAAATGTTATCGTAGACGGTGAATTTACGAACGGCATGGGTGGAGGCATTTGTCAAACGTCAACAACGTTATACAATGCTATAGCCGATGCTGGACTGGATGTTACCGAGCGTCATCACCACTCCTTACCGATCGATTACGTCCCTGAAGGTGAAGATGCGATGGTCAGTTGGGGCTGGGCAGACCTCAAATTTCAAAACAATCATGACATTCCGGTAATGATTACAGGAGATGTGGATGCATCAAGCGGTAACGTCACATTTAGCGTGAGGGCATCAACGAGTTTGTAAATACAATCACCGGGGTTCGGGGCTAATGATGCCAATGTGGCAGTTAGCCCTTTTTTTATATTTCGTAAACCTAAGCGCGTCAGCTCTCACTTGCTCACCAAAAACGCAGCCTTAGCATGGGCTACGTTTTTGTTTACATAATGTTATTATTGTTTCCTTCTTAAACCAGACCAGCTTAGAGCAACGGTTGGAATTGCTGCGAGACCGATAATTAAGAGCCATTCATTTAGCGATAATGCGGTTGTATAGAAAATCGGTTGTAAAAATGGCACATATATGACCGCAAGCATCATGATGAATGACAGAAGTACAGCAAAGACGAGTGTTCGGTTACCGAACGGGTTCCGGTGAAACACTGAATACTCGCTTCTGCAATCAAATACATGGATGAGCTGGGCAACGACGAGTGTTGTAAACGCAACCGTCTGTGCTTTCGTTAAATCTGGCAATCCACCACTTCCATAAAGTGTAATGACAAATGCCGCTAACGTTGCAAGACCAATTAATAAACCTCTCGTAATGACTTTTGTTCCTAGCCCTCTAGCAAAAATCCCTTCATTCGGATGCCGTGGAGCGCGTTTCATTACATCGCTTTCTGCACGGTCAACCCCAAGCGCCATCGCTGGCAAACCATCGGTAACAAGGTTTATCCAAAGGATTTGTATCGCCACAAGTGGGAGTGGTAAGCCAAGCAATAGTGCAAATAGCATAACAAGGATTTCTCCGACGTTGGAAGCGAGCATATAACGAATAAACTTTCTGATGTTATCGTATATATTTCTTCCTTCTTCAATCGCCGCTTTAATCGTCGAGAAATGGTCGTCAGCAAGTACGAGTGCCGCTGCTTCTTTGGCGACATCTGTCCCCGTTTTCCCCATGGCAACCCCGATATCCGCCGCTTTTAATGCTGGTGCATCATTCACACCATCACCTGTCATCGCAACGACGTGACCGTTGGACTGCATCGACTTTACAATTTTTAATTTATGTTCAGGGGTTACACGAGCAAAAACATACGTTTTTCCAACTTCTCGCTTAAAATCTTCTGTGCTCAATTGATCGAGCTGTTGCCCAGTCATGACTTTGCCGTGATCAGGCAACATGTTCAAACTTTTCGCCACTGCCCGCGCCGTTTCCACGTGATCCCCAGTAATCATTACCGTTTTAATTCCTGCCTCGCGGCATTCATGGATGGCATCCTTAACGTCTGGTCTTGGTGGGTCCATCATGGCTTCTAATCCGATGAGTGTCATGTTTGACTCCACATCAGCCGCTTGATGGTTCCCTTCTGGCAACGGCCGAACCGCAACCGCAATTGTCCGTAACGCTTGAGAAGCAAATTGACTAACACTTCTTTCCCACTTTTGCTTCATTTCTTTCGTTAGTGGTTTGACGTGGCCATTTACTTGGATCGTTGTACACCTTGAAATGAGTACATCTGGTGCACCTTTTGTGACGACGAACTTTTTGCCGTCTTTTTGTTTCATCACGACGGTCATTCTTTTTCTTGTTGAATCGAATGGTAGTTCGTCGATTCTTGTTACGGAACGGGACACATCTTCATAAAACCATCCTCCACGGGCCGCTGCTAGTACGAGGGCGGACTCCGTTGGTTCTCCACTCAATGTGTACTGCTGCTCCGTCGTAATGTTTGATTTGCGATCTTCCTCTGTCGTCCGTTTCAATTCGGCATTATTACAAATCAATCCATAATAAAGAACGTCTTGAATATCTCTAGACCCTTTTGTCGGTACGCCGTTATTCGTAAATGACCCGGTCAAACCTACACCGTCCAGAGCGACGTGTTCCGACCAAGTCCAAACTTCCGTGACCGTCATGTCATTTTTCGTCAATGTTCCGGTTTTATCAGAACAAATGATGGACGCGCATCCGAGTGTTTCTACCGCCGGAAGTCTTCTCACAATTGCTTTATAGCGAATCATCCGTTGTACACCTAGTGCTAAAGCGACAGTCACAATCGCAGGCAATCCTTCGGGAATCGCAGCAACGGCAAGAGACACACCCGCAAGAAACATCTCATATGTCGGTTGCCCTTGCAAAATACCAAGCACTACAACGAGAATGGTGAGCAAAATCGCACCGATAATTAGCACTTTCCCGAGCTGTGCAAGACGGCGTTGTAACGGTGTCATGACCGTTTCTGTCGTTTGCAACAAATGGGCGATCTTTCCCATCTCGGTTTTCATGCCGGTACCAACGACAATTCCCCTGCCTCGCCCTCTCGTTACAAGCGTTCCAGCAAACGCCATGTTATGTTGGTCGGCTAGTGGCGCTTTCTCATCATGCAATAACCCTTCGTATTTCTCCGCTGCCACTGACTCTCCCGTGAGATGACTCTTCAATCGCTAGCCTCATCGTCTCAATGAGACGAATGTCTGCACTGATTCGGTCGCCATTTTCAAGTTGGACGATGTCCCCAGGCACCGCATCTGCGGACGGAATGCTTTGCCACTTTCCGTTCCGAAGCACCGTCACTTCAGGGCAGATAACTCTTTTAACGCATGTAGTGAGCGTTCTGCTTTCCGTTCTTGAAAGAAGCCGAGCAATGCATTGACGAGCACAATCCCCATAATGACGAGCGCGTCGATGTATTCACCTAGAAGCCCCGATACAAAAGTGGCCACAAGTAATATCATGACCATAAAATCTTTGAATTGCTCCATGAACAAAATCGGCCAAGGTGTGCTTTTTTCTTCCATTAAACGATTTGGACCGTGGATGTGTAATCGTCTAGCCGCTTCTTCTTTACTTAACCCTTCTTCACTGTCCGTATTTAACGCTTTGTATACGGCATATGGATCCGTCTGGTGCCATTTCATCTCTTCCCACCCCACAGCTTGGACTTCTCAATAATCCATCCTATTCAGCAATGGGACAAAACATGCTATACTGTTCATTGCAAGAAAGGGTGATTCGATGTCTTTTGATGGATTGGTGCTTCGTTCGGTCATACACGAATGGCAAGAAGCATTACTCAATGGAAGAATTACGAAAATTAAACAACCAACCAATACTGAAGTGTACGTAACGATCCGTAACCACCGTCAAAATCATACGGTGCTTTTTTCTATTCACCCGAGTTTCGCAAGAGTGCATTTTAGCGAAGCCCCTGAGGCGAGCCATAAAGAACCACCGATGTTTTGCCGGATTTTGAGAAAGCATCTGGAAGGTGGATTCATTCGCGACATTTCACAAGTTGGGATGGAGCGAATTGCACAATTGACGATTGAAGGAACCGATGAAATTGGCGATCGCGAAGAAAAGCGATTGCACATTGAGATTATGGGTAAGCATAGCAACTTACTTTTAATTGATGACGAAGACCAGCTTATTGACGCTATTAAGCACGTATCTCCCGCTGTAAACCGTCATCGAACACTGTTGCCAGGACAAGCGTATACCCCGCCGCCAAGCCAGCATAAAAGCAATCCTTTTTCCGCAAATGACGAGGAGCTGCTTCGTAAGATTGATTGGAACGGCGGGCGCCTGGACAGACAATTGCTAAACAGCTATTCCGGTTTAAGCCCACTCATTACAAAAGAAATGGTTCATGTCGCAGGATCAGGAGGACGAGAATCACTCGTTCGTGCCTTTCTATCGATGATGGACCGTGTTCGAAATCATCAGGTCGATCCTGTTGTCATTACCCATAACCAAAAAGAGTCCTTCTATCTTTTTCCTCTTGAGCATCTTGGGGGTGAAACGAGCCGATACGAAACGGTGAACGAAATGATTGACGGGTTTTATCGAGGCAAAGCGGAAAGAGACCGCGTAAAGCAGCAAGCGTACGACCTTGATCGCTTTATTCGAAACCAATTGCAAAAGAACGAAAGAAAGCAAAAAAAATTATTCGACACATCTCGTTCAGCAGAAGACGATTTGCAAAATCAGAAATACGGGGAACTTTTGACTGCGCATATGCACCAACTAAAACTTGGCGATTCAAAAGCTGAAGTTATGACTATTATGACCCTGAAGGTGTCACGATTGTCATAGAGCTTGACCCAGAAAAAACGCCGGCAGACAACGCACAAATGTACTTCAAAAGATACAATAAAGCGAAGAACGCCCAAAAAGCGGTTGTTGAGCAGCTCAAACAGACGAAAAATGAAATCGATTATTTTGATGGTCTGTTGCAACAGCTACAATCGATCGCTCAAGCAGATTTACGAGAAGTACGAGAAGAATTAGAAGAAGAAGGTTACTTGAAGAACAAACAGCAGAAAAACAAAAAGAAAAAAGTTGAAAAACCAAAACCCGATCATTTTCGTTCAAGCGAAGGTATAGACATCTATGTAGGGAAAAACAACAAACAAAATGAATATGTAACGATGAAGTTTGCTAGAAAGACGGATACGTGGTTGCATACGAAAGACATCCCTGGTTCACATGTTGTCATTCGCGCCGAAGAATTTAGTGAGGAGACCCTTCACCAAGCCGCTCAACTAGCCGCCTATCATTCAAAGGCGAAAGAATCTGGGTCTGTCCCAGTCGACTACACGCTCATTCGGCATGTGAAAAAACCAAACGGGGCAAAACCCGGGTTTGTTACTTACGATGAACAGCGCACCGTCTACGTGACACCCGATCCGGCTGTTGTAAACCAACTCAAGCAATAGAGAGGAGAAGCGAATGAAACTTATCATTAAATTGCTCATCGGGATTGTCGCCGGGATTGTTATCGGACTCGTGGCGACTCAACTCCCTTCAGCTGTAATGGAAACTGTCGTCACCTTTCAGATGATTTTCGGCCAGTTTTTAGGTTTTATTATCCCTTTTGTGATTCTATTTTTTATTACGAGTGGTGTCGCTAGCATGGGCGCTGACTCAGGCAAAACGTTAGGATTGAGCGCAGGTATTGCTTACATCTCATCTGTGCTTGCCGGTGTGTTATCGTTTGTGATTGCACTTATTGTTCTTCCTTTATTCATTACCGAATCACAACCAAATGTTGGTGAAGAAAGTGGCTTCTCTCCGCTATTTGAACTTGAAATTGATCCAGCATTGGGCGTTATTACCGCCCTCGTCATGGCATTTGTTTTCGGGATTGGCATTGCGAGAACCGAATCTCCAACATTGAAGCGATTCTTCGATGAAGGAAAAACAATCATCGAAAAGCTGTTATGGAACGTCATCATCCCGTTATTGCCTTTTTATATTGCAAGCATCTTTGCAGAAATGGCCGCAGACGGTACAGTATGGGAAACACTCGCTTCCTTTGCACTCGTCCTCATCCTTGCAATCGGAACCCATTGGATCTACTTGCTCGGGACATTTACGACGGCTGGAGCAGTTGTTGGTAGAAACCCGTTTACGTCCATTAAAAACATGCTACCTGCCTATTTCACCGGACTTGGAACGATGTCAAGTGCAGCGACGATTCCCGTTACCGTAGAGGCAGCAAAGAAAAATAACGTCCGACACAGCATGGCTGAGACCGTCATCCCACTCGGGGCCAACATCCACCTCGCAGGCAGTACGATAACGATTGTTATGGCTGCTACAACCGTTATGATGATGTTTGGTGATTTGGCTACACCGACATTTGCGAACATGTTGCCGTTTATCTTTGCGCTTGCTGTAATTATGATTGCCGCTCCAGGGGTACCTGGCGGTGCCGTCATTGCCTCCCTTGGACTGCTCACGACGATGCTTGGTTTCACTGAAGCCGCTGTTGGCATCATGATCGCACTTTACATGGCACAAGACAGCTTTGGAACAGCAACAAACGTGACCGGCGACGGCGCGATCGCCATGCTCGTCGACCGATTCGTTCACGGAAAAAATCAAGGATAGCGAGTGCCACCTCGTTATTAAAATTACTGAAACGGCCCGCGATATGAGCCATATCGCGGGCCGTTTTTAGGGATTCACGTCGGATCAGAACGAACCCATCACGCTAAACAAGGCAAACGTGAACGCAGAATGGTCGATCCCTCGAGGTGTGGGTGGCAGACCGGAGGCCTCACTTCTGAGACTGTTATCGAGTTCATTGCATCTGTGCCCAAATTGGCGATTTTTTCATAAAACGGGGATTTCACCGCGAACTTGGTAACAGATTTGCGCCCCTCCAAAGTACGAGCATTCCGTCGGCGCGGCTCGAGGGGGCCGACATGTGTTCGAATGGGGTAAAATTTAGATGTACACTCTTTGGAAACAAAAATTAAACGGACCTCTATTTGTTTTCGTAATAGCAGAAAAAAAGCGGGTGCTAACCATCCGCTTTTTTGTTCATAACTTGTACGAGTGTGGACGTGTGCATCTAGATAAGTTGACTAAAGATATTCACTGAATCCTATGATCAAGTATGACCTTTTGCGGACGAACGCCTACTTATTGTCTGTTGAAGCTCATCTCGTTTCACTTCGGCAACGTTCGGTCCCGGACGTTGTTTGTCACTGCATGGGTTACCAGCAACACGGAAAACGTTTCCGAAGGGCAAAAAGACGTGACCAATGGTCACCACCTAGCGCAAGCTATGTTATGACCTCTCGTTTATGTGACCATTCAGCCCTCAAACCAAGCACTTTTGGTCCTCAACTGTCACTTAAATCGCGATTTGTGACAGTTGACCCCGTTTATGTGCGGATTCAAGTCTAAAATGATGATTTTTCCTTTCCAAAGTGTCACTAAAATGAACTTATGAGGCAGTTGGGCTTCTTTCTGTACACCGTAGCTAGTAGGCAGAAAAGCAACCCGTTTCGCCCTTCTGCTCTGGACTACATAGAAAACACGGTGGGCGATTTTTGACCACCGATGTTGCACTTATAGTCTAGACTATAAAGTAGACACAGCGAGCACAAGCGGAGGTAGTGAGAGGTGATGTCGAACTTATGCTCTGGAGCACTGACATACGCCTGAATTGGAAAGCGACAACTGTGCAAATTAGGAAAATGTTAAGTTCATCCTAACTACATAAGTTGAACTAAATAATTTTTTCAAGAACCAGTGGTAAGCTTGGCAAAGTTGAAACTGTGCTCGAGTTGCGACCGAACTGTTCTCAAGTTGAGGAAAAATAGCAGGAAAAGCGATATATTCTCATAAACTAGGTAACAGAATGAGCGAACTCGGTAACAGATTACAAGGTTACGTGTACATTTCCGCCCTTAAGTACCCACAAGCTGTCGGCGCGGTTCGCGCCGAACGGAGTCCGATTTGGCTTCGGCCGCACTCAGGCCGACAGGTTGCTAGCTTATGGGCATTGAATCTGCGCTCCAGTTGGAACAAACTGCGCGCAAAATGGCACCGCGCTACCCCATCCAACCCAACACCCAACTGTGCAAATCAGGAAAATGTTAAGTTCATCCTCTCTAGCTCGTTTTCGGCGACACCTTAATAAACGTTCACACACATAACAAGCCCTTACGCCTCTATACTTGCTTTCTTATGTAGTCAAAAAGAGATTACGTTTGCCAGTCGCTTGGTGCCAGTTGCCACCGTACTAATTTCTCGTATTCTCGCTTTGATAGTGTACCTTCAGATTGGGAGACGTCAAGCAACGTCTGGAAGTCAGTGAGCGTATATAATGGCACGTTTTCAGATTCCATATTGTTTATCGCTGCATCTAAGCCGTAAGAGAAAATGGCGACAATCCCGAGCACTTTCCCACCTGCATCAGCGACTACTTTGGCGGCTTGCAAAGAGCTGCCTCCCGTTGACACGAGATCTTCAACAATGACAACCTTTTGACCGGCGAGTAATTGTCCTTCGATTTGGTTCCCTTTCCCGTGGGCCTTCGCCTTTCCTCGCACGTAAATCATCGGCAATTCTAGGCGCTCAGCGACGAGTGCTGCATGAGGAATGCCTGCTGTTGCGGTTCCAGCAACGACGTCAGCTTCCGGAAACTTCGCACCGATGAGTTCGTTGAACTGATCGGCAATAAATGTCCGAAGTTTCGGGTGCGATAACGTTAAGCGGTTATCACAATAAATGGGCGCCTGAATACCTGATGCCCAAGTGAATGGATCGTTCGGTTTTAGACTTACTGCTTGAATCGCTAACAACTGTTTTGCAATTTCTTTATTTGCTTCCATCATTTTCTCTCCTTTACGACAAACCGTGCCACCGTTCAAAAATCTGGTCATACGTGGCAACAGGGTCTACACTTTCGGTAATTGCCCGTCCGACGACAATCGCACTGCTCGCTTCGGCTCTCGCGGTTTCTGGTGTTGCCGATCGCTTTTGGTCATGAGTGTCCGCACCTGCCATACGTATGCCTGGCGTGAGCGTGAAAATATCATCTGCTACGCTCCGTCTTAAGTCACGAACCTCATGTACGGAACAAACGACGCCGTCCAAACCGGCAGTGATCGTCTCTTTCGCCAAGTGGCGAACGGTTTCATCTAGCGATGTTTGGATGAGTAATTGTTCATGCAACATTTGTTCAGTCATGCTCGTAAGTGCCGTTACGGCAATACATTTTGTACGCGCTTGGCCGTGGATTTGCCCTTGTTCCAATCCTTCCCTTGCTGCCTTCATCATCTCGGTTCCTCCGAGCGCATGGGTAGTCACAAGATCGACACCTAATCCGGCAATTTGCTTCATCGTGCGTTCCACAGTTTTTGGAATGTCATGACACTTCACATCTAGAAAGAGAGGGTGTCCTCGTTCTTTCAGGTTATGAATAAAGGCTGGTCCTGCAGTATAGAAAAGTTCCATTCCCACTTTTAACGCGGGTAAACGACCGTCAAATCGCTTCAAAAAATCTTCAGCTTCCCCTTTTGAACTCATATCTAGAGCAATGAATAACGGGTGATCCATTAAGACATCACCCGTTTGCCATAAGTTCTGTCACGTGATCCACGCCCATTTTGTCCATCCACGTCTCCAGCTCATTAATAATCGTTGGGCATGCAAACGGATCTGTAAAGTTCGCCGTTCCTACCGCCACTGCGTTTGCTCCAGCGATAAGAAATTCCATCACATCTTTTGCATTTGAAATGCCGCCCATACCAATAATCGGCAAGTCCGATACTTGGCGGACATCATAAATCATGCGTAGTGCGACAGGCTTAATTGCAGGTCCTGACAAGCCGCCTCTTTCGTTGGCAAGTATTGGCTGTTTCGTTTTCCAGTCAAAGCGCATACCTACGAGCGTATTAATCATGGACAACCCGTCTGCACCAGCCGCTTCCACAGCTTTGGCAATGGCTACTACATCCGTTACATTCGGTGACAATTTCACATAAACCGGCTTATCCGATACCTCTTTTGCCAGTTGCGTTAAACGAGCCGCTTGTTCCGGGTCGGTTCCAAACTGGATGCCTCCCGTTTTCACATTCGGGCACGAGATGTTCAATTCAAACGCACCGACATTTTTACTTGCTTTCAACGTATTGATCACGTGCAAGTATTCTTCTGGGGTCGACCCGGATACATTCGCCAACACTGGCACGTCATATTCATTCAAAAATAGAAGCTCTTCATCTCGTACCGCCTCTGCCCCAGGGTTTTGCAAACCGATGGCGTTGAGCATGCCCGAAGGACTTTCTGCAACTCTCGGCGTTAGGTTCCCAAGGCGCATGTCTCCGGTCGTCCCTTTAATTGCAATTGCTCCTAAACAAGACAAGTCATACAACTTGGCATATTCTCTTCCGAAACCAAAGCAGCCAGAAGCTGGCATGATTGGATTTTTCATTGACAAACCGGGAAGCTCAATCGCCAATCTTTCTCGATTCATAGATATACCTCCTTCGCTAGGAAAACGGGTCCATCTTGACAAACTTTATAATAAGACCGTCGATCACTTGACTCACAGATGCACGCATAACAAGCACCGATCCCGCACCCCATATGTTCTTCTAAAGAGACATAACAGTTCGTTTCATCGGGCACTTCTGCCTTTAGTGCACGCAGCATTCCTCTCGGACCGCAGGCAAACAGCCAGTCTGCTGCTGGCTGTTTCTTTACTATGTCGATGACGGTTCCTTTTTCACCGTGACTTCCGTCGTCGGTAACGATCGTCACGTCACTGTGGGGAAGTTCGTAAAATGCTTTCTCATAAAACACAGATTCCTTGTCTGCATATCCGGCAATAATTGAAACTGGGATGCCTCGTTCTGTCAGTTGCCTGGCTGCAAAGTAGATAGGAGGAATTCCTACCCCTCCCCCGACGAGTAATATTCGGTCAGCGTTCTTTGGCAGCGATACAGGAAATGCGCTCCCACCAAGGGGGCCAAGCACATCGAGTCGATCGTTTGGACGGGCAGACGTAATCCGCTCTGTCCCGTCACCGACACGTTTATAAATGATCGTACACGTTCCGAGTTCGTGGTTCACCGCTGCTAGACTAAGCGGCCGCCGCAATACGAAGTTCTCCTCTGGCACACGAACGTGGAGGAAGGTGCCTGCTTCATGTAAATGCTGAACGAGTTCACCACTCAAAATGAGCTCGTACGTATCTTTTGCGATCTCACGATTTCGAACGACTTTCATCGGTTTTGCGTACATCACTGAACACCTTCTTTCACTTGCACTCGCTCTAAGCGTGGGACAGGCTCCGTCGCGAAAGACATCATTTCTAAAACGTGCAACAACGCAAACGCGGTATCCATTGAGGTTAAGCAGATGATTTCATGTTCAACCGCTTCTCTACGAATGCGGAATCCGTCACGTGCGGGTTGTTTCCCTTTCGTGAATGTATTGATGACCAGTTGGGCGTCTCCATCTTTAATGAGTGACGATATGTTCGGCGTGCCTTCTCCAATTTTATGAACGGTTTGAACAGCGACCCCTTCCGATTGAAGAAGTTTTGCTGTCCCACTTGTCGCCATTAACGTAAATCCAAGTCGTTCGTAGCGTTCTGCAAGACGTACGGCTTCTTCTTTATCTTTATCTGCGATCGTAAAGAGCACATTTCCTTTTCTCGGAATGTTCATGCCAGAAGCGACGAGTCCTTTGTATAACGCCTTCTCTAAATTTAAATCTCGCCCGAGCACTTCCCCAGTAGACTTCATTTCTGGTCCTAGATGAATGTCAACACGGCGAAGCTTTGCAAAAGAAAATACTGGCGCTTTTACCGATACACGGTCTGACTCTGGATGATACACGTCGGTGTAGCCTAAATCAGTAAGGTTCGAACCTAGAATAACTTGAGTCGCCAGTTGTGCCATCGGTACACCTGTCATTTTGCTAAGAAAAGGTACCGTACGACTCGCCCGCGGGTTCACTTCAATCACGTACACGCTGTTTTCGTGTAAGACGAACTGAATGTTTAACAAACCGATAATGCCGAGCCCTTTGGCGAGTTTCACTGTTTGGCGTATAACTTCTTGTTTCGTCTGTTCGCTAAGCGTTTGTGGAGGATAAACGGCAATCGAGTCCCCAGAATGCACGCCCGCTCTCTCGATATGTTCCATCATGCCAGGGATGAACACGTTGTTCCCGTCAGAAATGGCGTCCACTTCAATTTCTTTTCCAAAGAAATATCGATCAATGAGGACGGGATGCTCCGCGTGTACGTGCACCGCTTCCTTCATATAGCGAACGAGCTCATCCTCAGTATCAACGATTTCCATCGCCCGTCCACCTAGTACGTAGGATGGGCGCACGAGAACTGGATAGCCTAGCACGTTCGCCGCCTCAATCGCGCCGTCAACTGACGTGGCGGTTTTTCCTGGAGGCATCGGCACATCTAATCCTTTTAGCGCACGTTCAAACTTATCTCTGTCTTCAGCCGTATCCATTGCTTCAAGCGTTGTGCCAAGAATGTTCACGCCTGCTTCGTGTAATTTTTCAGCGAGGTTGATGGCGGTTTGACCTCCAAACTGAACGACGACACCTTTTGGCTTTTCTAGATCAATGACGTTCATCACATCTTCAAACGTTAACGGTTCGAAATACAGTTTGTCAGACATACTAAAATCTGTTGACACGGTTTCGGGGTTGTTGTTGATGATGATCGCTTCGTATCCAGCTTCTTGAATCGCCCACACGCTATGAACGGTCGCATAATCAAATTCAACACCTTGCCCAATTCGAATCGGTCCTGAACCAAGCACGAGTACCGATGATTTTTCGGTCTTAATGGATTCGTTTTCCTCTTCAAACGTGCTATAGAAATACGGTGTCTCCGAGGCAAACTCTGCTGCACACGTATCGACCATTTTGTACACTGGCGTCATATTCTGTTGCTTTCTAAATGCCCGTATGTCTCCTTCAGTCGTGTCCCACAATTGAGAGATGGTGGAGTCTGAGAAACCATTTTCCTTCGCCGTTTGTAACAATTCAGCATCCCACGGCGCGTCATTGATGGCGAGATGAAGGTGAACAAGTCCTTCGATGTGCATCAAATAGAACGCATCAATCGCTGTATGTTTGTGGAGCTCAGCTACCGTGAACCCTCTTCGAAACCCTTCAGCGACGGCAAACAATCGTTCATCATCGGCATTTTCCCACTGATGAATGAGTGCCTCATCTGTTTCATTTTCATAGCGTGGCAAAAGCAGATGGTCGTCTTTCATGTCTAGTGAACGAATGCCTTTTAGTAGTGACTCTCCAAAGGTCCGGCCGATCGCCATCACTTCACCGGTCGCTTTCATTTGTGTGCCTAGTTTCCGGTTTGCTGACGAGAACTTATCAAACGGCCAGCGTGGAATTTTCGTAACGATATAATCAAGAGCAGGCTCAAAGCTTGCGTATGTTCGTTTCGTTACTGGGTTTTTTAATTCTTTCAGATGATAACCGACAGCGATTTTTGTGGCAATTTTCGCAATCGGATAGCCGGTTGCTTTCGAGGCAAGCGCTGACGATCGGCTCACTCGGGGATTCACTTCGATCACGTAATATTCGTCGGAGTGTGGATTATGAGCAAGCTGAACATTACAGCCCCCTTCGATCTTAAGGGCACGGATAATCGTAAGTGATGCATCGCGTAACCGTTGATAATCACGGTCTGTGAGTGTTTGTGAAGGAGCTGTTACAATCGAGTCTCCTGTGTGTATGCCAACAGGATCAAGGTTTTCCATGTTACACACAACAATCGCATCATCATTTCGATCACGCATGACTTCATACTCGACTTCTTTCATGCCCGCAATGCTTTGTTCAACGAGGCATTGGTCAACGGGACTATACGCTAAACCAGAAGCAAGTGTTTCTTTTAATTGCTCCATCGTTGTGGCGATTCCACCACCCGTCCCCCCTAGCGTATACGCAGGACGCACGATGACTGGCAGACCAATTTCTTCGGCAAATTGTACACCTTCTTCAACCGAATGAACAATGTCGCTTGCTGGCACGGGCTGGCCTAGTTCGTGCATAAGTGAACGGAAGCTTCGCGGTCTTCGGCTTTTTCAATTGCCTCAAGGTCTGTACCGAGCAATTCTGTACCGTATTGCTGTAACACGCCATTGCCTTCAAGTTCCATTGCTAAGTTTAAGGCCGTTTGCCCACCCATCGTTGCAATGAGCCCGTCTGGCGTTCTTGACGAATGATGCGCGAAACGAACTCAAACGTTAACGGTTCAATATACACTTTATCGGCCATATTCGTATCGGTCATGATCGTTGCGGGATTTGAGTTAATAAGAACCGTTTCATACCCTTCTTCTTGAAGTGCTTGGCACGCTTGCGTTCCTGAATAGTCGAATTCAGCAGCTTGCCCAATGACAATTGGTCCCGAGCCGAGAACGAGGATTTTCTTGATGTCTTCACGCTTTGGCATAGTTAGCTCAACTCCTTCACTGGTTTTCGAATTTGCTGCAAAAACTGATCAAATAACGCATTCGCATCACTTGGACCTGGTGCCGCCTCTGGATGATATTGCACGCTAAATGCGCTCCCATCTTCCAATGCAACCCCTTCAACCGAACCGTCATTAACGGCTTGATGAGTAACAAAAAGCGGGGTATGTAGCAACGATTCCGCGTCGATCGTATACCCATGATTTTGTGCAGTCAGACTTACCGTTTGCGTTCTCAAGTTTACTACAGGGTGATTTGATCCCCGGTGACCAAACTTCATTTTTACTGCGCGCCCGCCAAGCGCGAGGCATAACAGCTGATGGCCTAAGCAAATCCCGAAAATTTTTGTTTTTCCGACAAGGCTTTTTACAACGTCCACACACTCAGGAATATCCCTCGGGTCTCCAGGTCCATTGGAAAGCATCACACCATCAGGGTTCTCTTTAAGAATGTCTTTGGCCGATGTATTGTATGGAACGACATGCACTTCACAGCCCCGCTTTAACAATTCCCGCATAATGTTTTGCTTTGCGCCGTAATCAATCAAAACAATTTTCGGGCCGTGGCTACCTGGTACGCTAAATGAATGTGTCGTACTCACTTTTGCAACTTGGTTTTTAGCAGCATTTTCAGATTGCAACTGCTCAATTACGCGATCAACACTCGTCTCTTCGTTACAAATCACCGCGCGTACGGTCCCTTTGTCTCGGATTAATTTCGTTAGCTTTCTTGTGTCGACTCCTTCAATTCCTGGAACATCAAAACGTACGAGCAATTCATTGAAAGACTCGCTATGTTTCCAATGATTCGGATATGGGGAAAGAGATTTCACAACGACGCCGTGCAACGAAGGGGCAATCGTCTCAAAATCTGAACGGTTCGTGCCGTAATTTCCGATCAGAGGATATGTAAATGTAATAATTTGTCCGCTATAAGACGGGTCAGACATAATTTCTTGATAACCCGTCATTCCTGTGTTGAAAACAATTTCGCCACTTTGTTCTTTTTTACTTCCAAATGCTCTTCCTGTAAATACGTGTCCATCTTCTAAAATGAGTTGACGTTTCACTTACACCACTCCTTCAAGGGCATGAATGTTTTTTTTCTGTAGAATTTCTTGGAGAATCGCCATCCGGCAATACACACCATTTTCCACTTGTTGAAAAATTCGTGATCGTTGGCATTCAACGACTGAGGAAGCGATCTCAACGCCTCTGTTAAACGGTCCAGGATGCATAATAATGCTGTTTTTCTTCATTTGTTTTTCGCGTTTCTCGGTGAGGCCATACTGCTCGTGATAGTCGTTCATTGCCGTTCGTTCTTCATGGCGTTCGTGTTGTACCCGAAGGAGCATGACGACGTCACTCGTTTGAATGGCTTCTTCCATGGTAATGTGACGACAGTGGTGCGCCTTCTCGTTAGACCAAGCCTTCGGTCCTGCTGTCATGACATTTGCGCCTAACTTTTGCAAAGCGATCATGTTGGACGCGGCTACTCGACTATGGACGATATCACCTACAATCGTCACGTTCAGGCCGTGAAAGCGGCCAAACGATTCTTGAATTGTAAACAAGTCGAGAATCGATTGGGAAGGGTGCTGGCCGCTCCCATCGCCAGCATTAATAATCGGAATGCCAATCCCTTGCAGTGACTCATAAAACGCCGTCGTTGAATGGCGAATGACAGCGGCCTCTGCGCCAATGGCTTGCAATGTTCGTACCGTGTCGTACAGCGACTCCCCTTTTTGAACACTGGAATGGTCAGCATCTACATTGAGCGGGGAGAGACCGAGACGCTTTTCTGCAGCTTCAAAAGAAAGCTTCGTTCTCGTACTCGGTTCATAAAAGACGTTTGCGATAAAACCGCTACCCCCAACATGCCCCTTTTCCCCTTGCTTAAAGCGTTTTGCTGCTTCTAGAAGCTTGCCGATCTCTTGCACTGTTAGGTCTTCCATTGACGTAAAGTTGTGCACTGTCATACCCATCACTCCTCTGTATTGTCTTCATCCATGCTATCGAACAGTTTCCCATTTCCATAGCCAAGATCTTTATTTGGCAATATTGCGTGGAGAAACATCCCAATAAATGTGGCGAGCGCCATAGACGGGATAACGAGATCATCGGTGATTTCAATAAAGGCGCCACCAATCCCAATCACTAAGATGACGGATGCGATGACGAGATTTCGGTTCTCTGACATGTCTAAACGATTTTCTACCATAAGTCGAAGCCTGATGAAGCGATAATTCCAAACAGTAAGATCGACACACCACCCATTACGGATGTCGGTATGCTTGCAATAAACGCTTCAATCTTGCCTGAGAAGCCAAACAAGATGGCAAACACCGCCGCTCCCCCGATGACGAACACGCTAAAGACGCGCGTGATGGCAAGCACCCCAATGTTCTCACCATACGTCGTATTCGGTGGACCTCCAATTAAACTTGCAACGATTGAGGCAACACCATCACCGAGCAACGAGCGATTTAACCCCGGGTTTTTAATGAAATTCTTCCCTGTAATTTTACTGAGTACCATCTGGTCACCGATGTGCTCTGCCATTGTGACAAGCGCAATCGGGGCCATAATTCCGATGATCGTTAACGAATAGATCGGGTCAACTGTGAGGTAAGGGATGGCGAAGTCAGGCACATGAAACCATGCGGCTTCCCTTACCGGTGTCAAGTCGACGATGCCAACAACAATGGATAGCAAGTAGCCAGATACGAGACCGATCAGTACTGGAATCAGTCGGAAAAAGCCTTTAAAAAACAATGAGGAGACGATGGTTACTCCTAGTGTGACAAGGGCAATGGTAAAATGTAACGGTGTATCAACAAAGTCTCCTGTATCTTGATTATAATTCATCGCCATCTCAATCGCCGTTGAGGCGAGTCCAAGCCCAATTACCATAATCACAGGACCGACGACAATCGGAGGTAATAATCTTAGCAACCAGTTTACGCCAAAAGCGGTAATTAACATTGCTGTCGCACCGTACACCACACCGGCGGAGAACGTCCCGAGCATCACAGCCCCGGGTCCGCCAAACGCCATCGCACTGATGAGGGGGCTAATAAAGGCAAAAGAAGAGCCGACATATGCAGGAATTTTCCCTCGGGTAACAACGAGATAAGCGAGCGTCCCTAGTCCGCTCGAAACGAGAGCGACAGACGGGCTTAATCCTGTCAAGATCGGAACTAAAATGGTTGCTCCAAACATGGCAAACAAGTGCTGCATGCTGAGGATGATCCATTTCGCAGGTTTAGGTCTTTCGTGTACGTCGAGTATTGCGTTTGGATTGCGATTCATGTTGTTTCCTCCACCTCATCATTTTCATAAAAAAACCCTTTGCCCAAGGAGCAAAGAGTTGACCGCACACTGACAAAAAGGGAAGCGGTGTTCGCCACACTTTTGACAGGTTACAACCTCTTTACAGCCTCACGGGACCATTTTAAAGAGAAACGTAATGTTATTGATTTTGAAGAAAGACGGAGTCGGAATGATCCACCTCTTGTAAGCTCACGTGAATCGTCTCACTGGACGAAGTCGGTACGTTTTTGCCTACGTAATCGGCTCGGATTGGAAGCTCACGATGGCCTCGGTCTACGAGAACAGCTAGCTGAATTTGTGACGGCCGTCCAAGGTCCATCAAAGCATCCATAGCTGAGCGCACGGTTCTGCCCGTATAAAGCACATCATCAACGAGTATGACACGTTGATTCTCAATGGATGTTGGAATTTCAACTTGGTGAATTTCTGGGTCTTCTTGCTTTTTATGAAGATCATCTCGATACAATGTGATGTCCATGCTTCCGACGGTTACATTCACATTTTCGATGCGTTCGATATGCTCTTTTAAACGGAGTGCGATCGGGTATCCTCGTGTTTTGATTCCGACGAGAATCGTGTCACTCATCCCTTTATTCTTTTCAATCATCTCATGTGAAATACGCTTTAGCGCCCGATTCATGGCAGCTTCGTCGAGTAAAATCTGCTCTCCTGAGCTCATGTGTACACCCACTCCTTTACGTAGTACATAAAAAACCTCTCCAGTACGGAGAGGTTTTGGGCACACTTAACTGCAGGCAACCACATGTAGGTCGTTGCTTTTCGCCAGGTTCCTTCTCAGCCTCTCCGGACTGTGTTAAAGGGCTATTCATTTCTTAGATCATTATTTCAGATAATAGAGCGACTGTCAATCCGCTCTTTAATGTTCTAAATTGTTAATTAAAGACTGCATATCATGTGGAAGCTCCGCCTCAACGGTCATCGCTTCGCCGGTCGTCGGCTGAATAAACGTCAACGCCCGAGCGTGTAACGCTTGTCCTGCAATCGGTAAGCTATTTCTTACCCCGTACTTCGGGTCTCCAGCGAGAGGATGACCGATATACTCCATGTGCACCCGAATTTGATGCGTTCTACCCGTTTCCAATCGACATTCGACAAGCGTGTATTTAGCAAATCGTTGCATCACTGAAAAATGTGTAATGGCCTCTTTTGAATGCAAGTCAGTCACCGTCATCTTTTGTCGATCTTGCACATCTCGTCCTAGTGGAGCATCAATCGTGCCATTTTGGTGAGAAATAATGCCGTGGACAATCGCCACATACGTACGTTTCAACGTGCGTTCTTGCAATTGCTTAGCAAGCGCTTCGTGGCTGGTGTCATTTTTAGCGACAATTAATAACCCACTCGTATCTTTGTCAATTCGGTGGACGACACCCGGGCGAACGGTATCATCGTTAACGGATGACAACTGCTGCTTCATGCCGAGCAGCCCATTCACGACCGTGCCGCTCGTGTGACCCGGGGCTGGATGAACAACCATACCTCTTGGTTTATTAATCACAAGTAAGTCGTTGTCTTCGTAGCAAATGTCTAGCGCTATATCTTCCGGAACGGCTCGGATTGGTTCCCGCTCTTTCGGTATAACATGAACACGGTCGTCTTTCGTTACTTTATAATTACTCTTCGAGGTTTCGCCGTTGACCGTTACATGGCCCTCGACAATCCATTGTTGAACGAGCGTTCTTGATACCGTCATTTTTTCTGCGACGAACTTATCTAAACGGTAATTGGCTTCTTGCTCATCAATGATCCATTCTATTTCATGCAGATTCATGATTCTTCTCCTTTTTCTCTTTACGATCTTCCACGAACATGAGCACTAATAAAACGATGACACCGATCGTTAAAGCAGCATCTGCCACGTTGAAGATCGGAAAACTGTAACTTCCAATGTACACATCAACAAAGTCAACGACTTCATTACGAAATAGGCGATCGATAAAGTTCCCAATCGTTCCTCCTAAAAGGACGCCAAGCGAAATACCGTACCATTTGTTTTGCTTGGCGAGCTTTGGCATGTAATAAATAATCCCGACCGTTACAATGACAGTTACGATGTAAAATAACCACATTTGTCCTTGCAATATCCCAAATGCAGCACCCATGTTTCGATGCGAGGTAATATGTAACACGTTTTCGATAATTGGAATAGTCTCAGCAATTTCCATGTTCCGATCAACAGCAATCTTCGTGATCTGTCGATGCCAATAATAATTAGTGCCAGCAAATAATATAAAATCATTCTGTTTGTTCGCTCCTTTACAATGAAAGAAGACATGAAAGGAAGGCGGTAAACACGTTACCGCCATTCATTGTCTCGTTCTAGGTGGCGATGATGGCTAGAGACGATATGCACGTGCTCAGCTCCAGTGTAACCCTCAATACCTGTGCTTGCATAGCGCTCATACTCTTCCGTAAACCCAGGGGCATCTTCTACCCAGCCATCATCGGTCGCCGTTTCCCTATATCCTTCATCTTCGGTTGTGTTTAACAACTCTTCCCAAAGATCCGTGGCTGAATCAAATGTTAAAGCTTCGCTTGGTGGCGCATGCATCGCCGGTTCCACGTGCCTCGTATCGTTCGCTTTTTCAATAATCGTCAGAGCTATCGGGCTCGCTAGCAACCGCTCAATTGGGATTTGTTGACCTGTCACTTCACAAATGCCGTACGTCCCTTTTTCCACTTTCTCGATCGCTCGCATCACTTGATCGTACTCTTGATGACGAAATTCTTCTAACACCCGGTCTTTACTTGCTTCAAAGTAAATATCACTTGAATCCGCCGGGTGATTGTCGTACACCGACAATTCATTATTTCTGCCATCCACTCGTTCGTGTAAAGCATGTGTTTCAATTTCTCTTTTCCGCCTGTACAAAGCTTGAATCGCATCTTGAATAGAAGCCATTGCCCACATCCCCTTCACGTGACCGGTACACGCATAGCTTCTGACAAATGAGGGAACGTTACTCCATACTTATTTTGCCGGCTCTTCCAAAACAGCACGATCATACGTCGCAACGACGTCCGCACAACGCTCACAGAGCATAGGAAAAGATTGGTTCTCTCCAACATCATCTTTAACATGCCAGCAACGTTCACACGTATCTCCTGATGCTTTTTCAACACTCACGTGCGTGTCTTCACCTTCCAAGACATCGAGTTTGGAAACGATAAATAATTTTTCTGGTGCACTCATTTGCTGGAGCATCTGCTTGATTGATGGAGACACTTTAAGTGATACGTGGGCTTCTAGTGACTTGCCAATTACTTTCTCGGAACGCGCTTCCTCAAGTGCCTTTAACACGACGGTACGCACTTGCAAAAGCTCATTCCAGCGCGCTTCCCTGTCGGCTTCGCTTCAACTTCAAAGCGGCTAGGCATGTCAGAGAGCTGAACAAATGCTTCGTTCGTATCCTCAATGAATGACCACGCTTCTTCCGCTGTATAAGGCGTAATCGGTGTGAGCAATTTCGTGAGCGTAACTAGACTATCGTAAAGAACCGTCTGCATCGCACGGCGGTGCACATCATTTTTATGATCACAGTAGAGGGCATCTTTAGCGACATCCATATAAAACGCACTCAAATCAATGGAGCAAAAGTGGTGAAGTGCTTGATACGTCGCACCGAAGTTGTATTCACGGTATCCTTTTTGTGCTGTATCAATTAAACGATTTAAGCGTTGATACATGAAACGATCCATATCTCCAAGTTCATGATCAGCGACACGGTCGGTTGCTTGGTTGAAGTCATGCAAGTTGCCGAGCATAAAACGTAACGTGTTACGGATTTTACGGTACGTCTCTGACACTTGCTTTAAGATGTCATCAGACACCCGAACGTCGGATTGGAAATCTGTTGATGATACCCACAGCCGTAAAATATCGGCCCCGAGTTGCTTCATCACCTTGGCAGGATCAACCGTATTTCCAAGTGATTTGGACATTTTTTCGCCTTTACCGTCCAGTGTAAAACCGTGGCTTAACACTTTCTTATAAGGAGCGTCACCTGTAACAGCAACGGCGGTGATGAGGGATGAATTAAACCACCCTCGGTATTGGTCAGATCCTTCGAAATACAAGTCTGCTGGACGGTGTTGATCGGCTCTTTCTTCCAAAACGCCTTGATGCGAAGAGCCAGAATCAAACCATACGTCCATAATATCGGTTTCACGTGTAAAGTTTCCGCTCGGGCTTTTTTCAGACGTATAGCCTTCTGGCAACAGATCTTTTGTCTCCCAGTCAAACCAAATGTTCGATCCGTGAGTTCTAAACAATTGTGCCACATGATCAATCGTCTCCGTAGAAATAATTGGTGACCCATCTTCTTCATAGAACACCGGAATAGGAACGCCCCATACGCGCTGACGACTAATGCACCAATCGCCACGATCTCGAATCATATTGTGGAGACGTACCTCTCCCCACTTCGGTTGCCACTCCACGCGAGCAATCGCATCGAGTAAGTCTTGTCTCATATTATCAACACTCACGAACCATTGTTCGGTCGCTCGATAGATGACAGGCTTTTTCGTTCTCCAGTCGTGTGGATACGAATGTGTGATGAACTGCAACTTGAGTAAAGCCCCGTTTTCATCCAACTTTTCCGTAATCGGTTTATTCGCTTCATCATAGAAAAGACCTTCAAAACCTGGAGCTTCGTCCGTCATTTTTCCTTTATCGTCGACGGGACAAAGTGGCGGTAAGCCATAATGTTGACCGATGATGAAGTCATCTTCACCGTGACCTGGTGCGGTGTGTACAGCACCCGTACCCGCTTCTACAGTAACGTGGTCACCTGTCATGACGAGTGATTCACGATCATAAAATGGGTGCTGAGCCGTAATGTTTTCCAATTGGTCGCCAGTCACTGTCTTTACGACGTTCATAGCGTCCCACTCCAACGCCGTTTGAACTTGCTCAAGTAGCTCTTTAGCAACGACGAATCTGCGTTCACTCGCTTCAACGACGACGTATTCATATTTCGGGTGCACAGAAATTCCAAGGTTCGCTGGCAATGTCCACGGCGTTGTCGTCCAGATGATAAATTCATCCGTTTCATCGAGTACGCCTCGTCCGTCTTTCACCTTCATCGCTACATAAATAGACGGTGAACGTTTGTCGTGATACTCAATTTCCGCTTCTGCCAATGCTGACTCTGAAGAAGGTGACCAGTACACCGGCTTTTTCCCTTGATACACGTGACCTTCTTTCGCCATTTCGCCGAATACTTTAATCTGATTCGCTTCAAAATCAGGCGTTAGTGTCACATAAGGGTCATCCCAATCCCCAATCAATCCGAGTCGTTGAAATTGTTCTTTCTGGTTTTCCACTTGCTCCCACGCATACGCCTCGCAAGCCGCCCGAAATTCTGAGATCGACATTTTCTTACGATCGACTTTCTTCGTTTTCGTGAGCGCCGTTTCAATCGGCAATCCGTGTGCATCCCAACCAGGGACGTATGGCGCCTTATACCCATCCATATTGCGATGTCTCACGATCATATCTTTGACGATGCGGTTCATCGCATGGCCGACATGGATGTTCCCGTTTGCGTAAATCGGTCCGTCATGCAAAACAAACATCGGTTTGTCACTGTTCTTCTCCATCACTTGATCATATAAAGCGGCGTCATTCCACTCTTCTAACCTGACTGGCTCTCGATTTGGTAAGTTCCCTCTCATCGGAAATTCCGTTGTTGGCATTCGTAATGTCTTCTTAAAATTCATCGTATCCTCCTATAAACATAAAATAACCCCGTCCACAAAAAGGGACGAGGCTTACCCGCGATACCACCCTGATAACTGCTCGATCGCAGCCACTCAAGCCCAATTATCGCTTGGTCACGTCGTAGTCTACCACTATGCGTTCATAGCTTCTTTACGATAGCTCCGAGGTGATCTTCACAAAAACGGCTCGTATTGGGCTCCCACCGTCCCCAACTCGCTTTGCCAAGCTCGTGTTTTTGTTACTGTCCTCATCTCTGCCTCATATTACGTGTAATTTGCATGTAGTATATTGGAAAATGGCGCAAACGTCAAGTCAACGACTTTCACGATCATCATATGTATGCTGAAGTTCTTGCTCGTCTTCTTCTTGTACATCTGTGAGGCTATCCCAATCTTCATCATCCAACAATTCCAATTGCGCTTCAATTAACATCTTAAAACGCATCCGATAAACAGCCGCTTGTTTCTTAAGTTCTTCAAGTTCTAGTGCAATCTTTCGCGACTTGGATAGCGCATCATTAATAATCCGATCCGCGTTTTTCTCAGACTCTTTAATGATCAGCTGCGATTCTTTCTTCGCGCTCCGCTTCACTTCTTCTGCAGATTCTTGTGCAATGAGAATCGACTTGTTCAGCGTTTCTTCAATATTGGAAAAGTGATCCAATCGACTTTCAAGCTCGTTCACCTTTGTAAACAGTTCTTCCTTTTCACGAATCACCGTCTCATAATCTTTAATCACCTGGTCGAGAAATTCATTCACCTCGTCCATATCGTACCCTCGAAAGCCTTTTGTAAACTGTTTATTATGAATGTCCATCGGTGTTAATGCCAAAACCTACCACCTCCGTATTTATTTTTGTTCTCCATAGTGAATACGCACATTGCCTTTTTTTGTTGTCGTGCCAAGTGACAGCAGTTTCCGCCTGCCGTATTGACGAACCGACAGTGTGTCACCTTCTCTTAGCACAAAGGCAGGTTGGTCGACGACCTTCCAGTTCACTTTCACTCGCTCTCGTTCTACTAACGCTTTCGCCTTAGATCTGGATAGCTTGAAAAGCTCTGCAATGACCGTATCAAGACGAAGGGACGATACAAATCCCGAGCGCTCCTCCCATACTTCACGCATCGGAACAGCCTCGTCTAACGACACGACCTTCGGTAGGATACTCGTATTCCCCGCTTTATGAAAATGGGTGCGGACGAAGTCTTCCATCTCTCCGGTAACAAACCATTGTACAAACGTATCAAACACGTGTAGATCGCCATACATCTCTCGTTTAACACCAAGCCCCATGAGTGCACCTAACAGATCCGGATGACTCAATGAAGTGAATTTTGGGTCAAACGATGCCTGGAACACCGTAATGTGAAAGCGACTCCGTTCTGGGGACTCAAAAAACGGATAGACGAGTGCGCGCTGTCGCTCCGCCTCGTCCACACCTCCAAAAAACGCCACTTTTACATTGTCGTCGGCACCGATAACATCGCGGACGATGTCACATTCTCGAGGGTCTAAAAAACCAGAAAGCTTGGCTTCATAAACCGTTCCGACCGTTTCTTTCCAATCTTGCACGAGTTCAATAAACCCGTGTTCTTCTTGACGGTAATGCTGAAAAATATCCATCCGTTAATAGAAGATGCTCATTGCGCCCATTCGTGCTAGATAAAGCGCAAGCAATGCCACAATCGGTGAAATATCAATCATGCCGATGGGCGGGATAATCTTTCGAAATGGCTCCATTACCGGCTCAACAACTTTGCCGAGTGCTTCCCCGAATTGCGACTCTCTTAACCCAGGAAGCCAACTCGATAACACGTAAATAAACACAGCCAATTGTAACAACGTTAATGCCATTACAATAATGTTTCCGATTAACACCATTTATTGTTCACCTCAACCTCATTTACTCAAATTCTTGTTGTAACACTTCAGAAATCGCCCCTGAAATTTCTACGTTGTCCGGAGTGACTAAAAAGATGTTGCTTCCGACTTTTTGAATGTCTCCACCAATCGCATAAACGGTCCCACTAAGAAAGTCGACAATTCGTTTCGCTTGATCGCGCTGAATGCGTTGCATGTTTAAAATAACCGAACGTCGATTCTTTAAATGGTCAGCTACATCTTGAGCTTCTTCATAGGTACGTGGTTCAATTAACACCATCTTCGCAGACTGCTGCACGCTTTGCAAGCTCACAACGTTCTTCTTATTCTCTGTTGAAGACGAATTCGGATCTTCGGTATGTGGAACTTCAATTTCTTCTTCAATATAATCTTCATCCACATCGAAAAAACGTTTGAATCTTGACTTCATACTCATGCGAACGCCCCCTTTACGATTCGTTTCGTTCATCGCCGACGAGTGTTGAGCCGAGTCGAATGTATGTTGCTCCTTCTTCAATCGCTTGTTCAAAATCATTGGACATGCCCATCGACAATTCTGTGCACGGCGCGTGTTGCCATTTGTAGCTCTGAACCGTCGACTGCAGTTCTTTCAAGTGCTTGAAATACGGCCTCGTTTGTTCAGGATCATCCGTGTACGGTGCCAT
The DNA here is from genome assembly GCF_000698145.1 of Geomicrobium sp. JCM 19039. Taxonomy (GTDB): domain Bacteria; phylum Bacillota; class Bacilli; order Bacillales; family Marinococcaceae; genus Geomicrobium_A. The sequence continues at coordinate 2,037 of NZ_BAXB01000002.1, read as the reverse complement.
CGTCATCAAACCGACAACTTCGATCTTGTCAAACTCAGATAACGATTCAACAAAGGAAATTGCCTCATTGGGATGAAGGCCTGACTTCGATGCTTCGCCTGAGACATTCACTTGCACAAAGCAACGAAGAGGTTCGTCCTTCGTATAACGCTTTTGAATCTCTTTCGCTAACGAGCGTCGATCCAATGAATGCAAATAGTTGATCCGGTTGACGACATCTTTCACTTTACGGCTTTGAAGTTGACCGATAAAGTGCCAGCTTGCTTCACGACCTTGAAGGGTATCTTGCTTTTCAAGTAAGCCCTCAGTTCGGCTTTCTCCAAGATGACCAATGCCTGAGTCAAGCGCTTGTTGTGCCGTATTTGTTGATACGTACTTCGTAACAGCAACGGTTGTGACCGCTTGTCCAAAACCGCCCCGCTCACGAGCATTCGTGATCCGCTCTTCCACGAGCTCTACATTTTCTTTCACGCTCATTGGTCATTAACACTCCCACAGTTCAATCCGATAAATGCTGCCATTCTCCCAGTCTTCGCTCCGTCTCGTCGATGTGAATAAAACCAATCTGCTTCTTTGTATGTACAATACGCACTCACATGGAGATTGGCCTCTGGCACTCCAGCACTTTGGAGCAACACTCTGTTCGTCTCTTTTAGATCCAATTGATACTTCCCCGGGTCTGTAGGGTAGTAAGGTCGTCGTGCTGAATGGGGCAAACACGCATCCACTCTCGTAATAATCTTGTCGTTCACTTCATAATTTGCTTGTCCGATCGACGGACCGATGTACGCGTGCACGGTTTGCAGATCCACACCTTCTTCTTTCCAAGCTGCGAGCATGTTGGAGCCGATTTGACCTACCGTACCCTTCCATCCCGCATGAGCTAAACCGACAATCTTCCTTCCTCTCCAATAAAGAAAAGGGGAACACAGTCTGCATAAAGACTCATGAGGGTGACCGTCGGATCAGTCGTATAAAACCCATCTGCACCAGCAATTGCCGTTGCCAACGTTTTGCTCCCTGCCCCGCGGTCGAAAGGACCTACTCGTTGCACGTCGTTGCCATGTACTTGCTCAGCAAATACAAATGATCCTTCGTCACGACCGATGTTGGCTGCAAATCGTGACCGATTTTCTAAGACGTCTTCGGTACGGTCATCAACGTGAAGCCCGAGATTTAATGAGTTATAGGGTGCTGAACTTCCCCCTTGTTTTCGCGTCGAGAATCCAGCTTTCACATCTCTTGGAAGAGATGGAAGTGTAAAATATTCATTTGTATCATCAAATACGAAAGGTTCTTTGGACATGATTCGCCTTCCTTTTCATAATCTCCTCTATATTTTAGCACATTTCCCCTACTGTACGGTAGCAATCGTCATGATATTCAAAAACTCGGGTCACGCGTCCTGCCCGTAAACATAAACGAGTATTACGTCGGTCCCGATTTTTGCGATTTGATTCCAAGGAATCACCATTTCATCATCTTTGCCAAACATTCCGAGCATGCGACCGGAATTGCTAATAATTAACGATTCAATCATTCCCGTCGACAAGTTAATGTCTACATCTCCAAGCATACCGAGACGTTTCCCTGTTTGGACGTTAACAACTTCTTTGGATTGTAGGTCTGTAATCTTGAGCATTGCCAAACCTCCTTTGCTTATCCATATGATGAGTTCCGATGGATTATCTCACTTAAATTGCAACTGATTACAGTACGTGAAATTATTAACGTTTGTCAATTCACAGTACCGACAGATGAAATGAGTAGCGCTAGTTTTGTGCTCCCTCCGATATATACGTAACGAAATACGTTGAACGTAAGAATTTCTTCAAAAACCCATGGTAAGCTTTGTGACGTGGAAACTGCGCTCAAGTTGAAGAAAATCGCAGCAAAAGCGATGGATTCTCATAAACTCGGGAACAGATTACCGGCTCACGTGTACAATCCCCGCGCCGAACCGAGTGCGGTTTCGTTTCGGCCCCAGCGGGGCCGACATGTCGTTGGCACTTCAGCTGGAATCTGCGCGCAAGTTGG
>NZ_BAXB01000003.1 GCF_000698145.1 Geomicrobium sp. JCM 19039 | reverse complement strand
GTTCATTTTCTTTAAAGTGCTGATTCTGATTCCATTAGTGGAAGTTTGGAAGTAAATGCCTATCTATTGGAATCAGAAAGAGGCAAAACGATCATGTATGAGTGAATCTGATTCCAATCGGCGAACTTTGGAACCAGTCGTTCCGTTTTCTACCCTCAAAACCGTGCAACTCAGAATAGGTTTTACCATAGAAGCTCCTAAGGTAAGGTTTCTCTTCTTTTCTGCACCCGGTTGTTTCAAATCCTACCATTGAAACTAAAAATCTCACCATAGAACAAACAATTGTAAGATTTAAGCTAAACCGGCTTCCTAAATGGGGGAAACCCTACCATAGCCAGAAGCCACTCCCGGGCTTCCAACATAAAAGTGCCAAAGCACTAAAAGAGCGTAGCACTTTTTACACCAGCCAGCCGGCCCGACCTCTCTCAGTTATTCAAATTCCAAATTCTCATCGCCCTCGTCGTTAGACCGAGGAGACTCAACCAGCTCTCCGCGGTCAAGAAAACACGGTGGGCGATTTTTGACCACCGATGTTGCACTTATAGTCTGGACTGTCAAGAAAACACGGTGGGCGTACTTTGACCACCGATGTTGCACTTATAGTCTGGATTGTCAAGAAAACACGGTGGCAGATGTTTCGCCACCGCTGTCGCCTTATCATCTGGAGTACTAGCATCCTCCTGCAGCGAATCGAAAAACACAGTGGTTTTCGATTTTCGCAAAGCTGTAACTGATCTAAGTTATGAACGTTGTTCATAGAAAAAGGGGCTGTGCCCAAGGTCTATTCTAAGACCTTTTGGGACAGCCCCTTTTTAGTATAAGTCACTTGCTTATAATGCTTCTTTATAACGACGCGCAACTTCTGGCCAATTAACGACGTTCCAGAATGCCGCAACATAATCTGGGCGGCGGTTTTGGTATTTCAAGTAATACGCATGCTCCCAAACGTCAATACCAAGAACAGGAATCTTTCCTTCTGTAAGTGGAGAGTCTTGGTTAAGCGTGTTTTGGATCTCTAGGTTTCCGTTATTTACAACGAGCCAAGCCCAGCCTGCACCGAAGCGACCTAGCGCAGTATTCGTAAATTCTTCTTGGAATGCATCAAACGTTCCCCATTTGTTTTCAATAGCAGATAGAAGTTCACCCGCTGGCTTTCCGCCACCTTCTGGGCTTAAAATTGTCCAGAAAAGCGTGTGGTTCGCATGACCGCCACCGTTATTACGGACAGCTGTACGAATATCTTCTGGAACTTTTTCTAAGTTCGTTACAAGATCTTCAACCGTTTGGCTCGCAAGTTGCTCGTGGCCTTTAAGAGCATCGTTAAGCTTCGTCACATACGTATTGTGATGCTTCCCGTGGTGAATGTTCATCGTCGTCTCATCGATGTGTGGCTCCAATGCATTCGCCGCATACGGAAGATCAGGAAGTTGATAGTTTGTCATAATAAAACGCCTCCTAGGTTGATTTCTCGTTTTGTTAAAAGCCGCTGACATCCATGCTGCCAACTTGCTTCATTTTTACAGTAGCAAAGCAGACTTTATTTAGCAAGGGAATAGGCTTTGCCTATACTAATCCGTACCCTGCTTTTCACAACAGTAAACATTTGAAATGAAAAAAACCTCGCATTTTAGCGAGGTGATTCATTGAATGAATGGTGGACCCTGTAGGACTCGAACCTACGACCGGACGGTTATGAGCCGTCTGCTCTAACCAACTGAGCTAAGTCCTCAGTCAATGGGGCGGCTGATGAGAATCGAACTCACGAGTGCCGGAACCACAATCCGGTGCGTTAACCACTTCGCCACAGCCGCCATAAGAACTATTATGTAATTGGTAGCGGCGGAGGGGATCGAACCCCCGACCTCACGGGTATGAACCGTACGCTCTAGCCAGCTGAGCTACACCGCCATTGTTAAGGACATTTGATAATATATCATAGAAACTAAATGTCTGCAATAGTTTTCATAGGAAAACTACCAAATCCAGCCAACGGCGACGAGTGCAACACCGATAAAAATAAGGACAAACTTCCCGAGCACACCCGCGATGAATCCGAGAAGAGAGCCGAGGCCGACTTTTGAAAGTTTCTTTAAACTAGAGCCTCCAGCAATAAGTTCACCGAGTACCGCTCCAACAAAAGCGCCAATCAATAAGTTAAAAAGAGGGAGAGGAATAATGAACGGACCAACGATTAACCCGATCATGCTCCCCCAAACCGCTGCTTTTGACCCACCAATCTTTGTCACCCCGAAATAACTCGTCAAAAAATCAATAACGAACATGAACACGATGAGAATGCCTTGGGCAACCCAATAAAAGGTGTTAAACGTGTCAAATCCTGTGTAAAGAGCAAGAAAAATGAGCGACAAGATATACGCTGGGGCGCTTGGGATAATTGGGTAGACGACTCCTATTATCGCCAATGCAAACATAATGACCGCAAGCGCAATCCATAAAATATCCATGCCACTCACTCCTCTAAGATTATTTTTCGTTTAAAACGGCTTCTGCGATATTCACGGAATGGTCGCCGATTCGTTCTAAGTTACTCACAATATCGACAAACACAATTCCTGCTGATCCTGAACAACGGCCTTCGTTCATACGTAAAATGTGTTTCTTTCTCATCTTACGCTCCATCTTATCAATTTCGTCTTCTTGCTTTTCGGTCGCTTTCGCAGCATCAATATCATGATGTTCCATAGCATAAATCGCATCTTGCAACGTTCGTCTCGTTAAATCAAACATTTCATCAAGGTCGTGTTTCGCTTCGTCAGATAATGATACTTTATTTTTAATCTGATAATCAACCAATTCCATAATGTTTTCCATATGGTCACCGATACGCTCAATATCTCGAACCGTATCCAGAAGCATTGTATGCGTAAAGGAGTCTTCCGTAGATAATGAACGATTGGAAATCTGCATGAGGTACTCTGTGATCGTCTTGTCTAGATTGTTAATCGCTTCTTCGTAACGTATCGTTCGTTCCGCGTTTTTGCGATTGTTCGTATGCAAATACTCGAACACTTCATCCAAGCCTGATTCAGCAAAGTTCGCCATTCTCAACGTCTCTTCCCTTGCTTGACCAAGCGCAATCGATGGCGCTCGTTGGATAAAGGTCGGGTCAAGATGCTTTGCTTTGTACTCAATCTCTTCACTCTTGCCTGGAATGAGCTTGGTCACAACGGTGGCTAGTAACCCAATAAAAGCGACTTGCATAAGCAAGTTTGCCACGTTATACGTTCCGTGGGCAAAGGCAATCGTCATAGGCGCAGATAAATCCAACGTCGCTTCAAACCATACAATCAATGCCGTAAATGGTTGTAGCAATATGAGTACAACGGTCGCACCAATTAAGTTAAAGATCACATGGCTGAGTGCTGTTCGCTTCGCTGCCACACTAGCTCCAATCGATGCAATAACTGCTGTAATCGTCGTTCCAATGTTATCACCGAATAATACTGGCAATGCTGCATCTAAACTCATTGCCCCTGAATCATAAAAGCTTTGCAACAAACCGATCGCTGCTGTTGAACTTTGAATAATGGCTGTAAACACCGTTCCGACAATAACCCCTAGAATTGGGTTATCACTCATGCTTAGCGTAAGTTCAGCAAAAAACGCATTATCTTTCAACGGCTCAACGCCATCCCCCATTAACTCCAAACCGAGGAAAAGAGCACCAAAACCAAAAACAACTTGTCCGATGTTATTGAGTTTTTTGCTCTTAAAGAAGAAGATAAAAAATGTTCCTAAGAACATAATAGGCAATGCGTAATCTGTAATATTAATACCGATAATAAAAGCGGTTGTCGTCGTTCCTACATTCGCTCCCATAATTACACCGATCGCTTGTGTTAACGTCATAAAACCTGCATTAACAAGTCCGACGGTCAGGACGATGGTTGCTGTACTTGATTGAAGCAACACAGTTACGACAATACCGACAAGTACTCCTTTAAATGGATTTGAAGTAAAGCGATCAAGCAAGTCTCGCAACCGATCCCCTGCGATCTTTGTAAGACCATCGCTCATAAACTTCATACCAAACAAGAAAATTCCTATACCTCCGAGAAATAGAAACAGGAGATCTCTGACTTCCAAACCCCTCATCCCTTCAATTGCTGTTTTCGTTCCCATACAAGATCATACTTGTTAATTATTAAAGGAACATCAAATGTTTGTAAAGATTATGTAAAGATTTTTTGAGATAATTTTTTCATTGCAAACGTTAGGTTCTCCAGTCACTCGGTTCCTATCCAGTTGTACGCAAACGAAAAAGGCGAATGGATTATTCATCATTCGCCTTTTTCGTTTCTTTTACTTCTTCAACAAGAATTCGTGTGCCGTCGACCGACTTCACACGCACATGTGTACCAGCCTTAATCCAGCCTGCACCTGTTGTTGCAGAGTATGGTTTCCCGTCAATTTCAATTGTTCCAGTTGGTCTAAAATCAGTGAGTGCATCGCCATGTTCACCAACCAAGTCACGATAGCTATCGTTCATCGAGTTGTATCCTTCTTCACTGGAAAGCGTATCTTTAAGCGTCATTTTTGTCCATAGATCTCTTCTAGGAAATACTTTCATAAACAAAAATGAAGCGGCTCCACCAGCGAGTACAGCAATTCCGACAAGAATGGCGTACACGAGGTCAGGTGCTGGAATGGCAAGACCAACAATCATGAGAATGACACCGAGTGCAGATACAAGGCCATCACCAAATACTTTTCCATCAATTAGAATTAGTGTTAAACCTAAGGCATACGTTACAACGACCCAAATGTTCGTAACACTATCTAAGTGGTGGGTAAAGTACAACGTAATAAGCACAACCCCGACAATTCCAAAGATTCCTCGTGATTTGACCAACAACTCGCCGATTAACAACATGGTTGCAAGAAGCACCACAATGAAGCCAATCATACTAATATCTAACCAGGCCATAGCTGTACATCCCTCCTGTTCGTAAAGCGTCTACTTCTACTACGTACAGATGGCTTGAGCGGTTTCACATCTGCCCCTAGTATAACAGATTTCCATAAAGAATGAACGTTTAAACGAAGATGAGGTATCTTGAACATTCATTAGACATAAATAGCGAAGCCCACCGTTTAAAAGCTACGGCACGCCCCGCCTATTCGTGTTGCACGAACCATTATGATCCCGACTCTGATTCTCCTCCACCGAACCATCCAGCAACGGTATCGATAAGTTCACTAAAGAAATCCATAACCGATTGTAAAAAGTTCTGTGTTTCTTCTTGTTCTAGCCAATCGCCAATATTGTCACGAATTTGGTTGACTTGATCCCCAAGTTGATTCCAATCAATATCTAAGTCTTGCATTCTTAAAAATAAAGACACGAGACCGTCAAGCTCTTCCTCCGTTAGCTCAATCCCTAAATCTGATGCGATTCTCTGAATGAGTGCACGTAAATCGTCTTCATTCTCAACATTCTCTTCCGCAATCGTTTCTTTTATTTGTGTTACAAGCTCGGTTGCTTCCTCAATGCCAATTCGGTCCCCGAGATTGCCGGTTTCGACCATTTCTTGATTCGCTACTTGCATTCTTTCTTCGGATAGACCTTCTGCTTCTGCATCATACGCTTTTAGTATACCCGTCAACGCACCCGTTCCTGAAATAGGTGAAGGCGCAGTCACATAAATATCAGCGTCTTCCACACCTGCAGTGACGAGGGCATTCGCATACATCCCTTCAGCCACCCAATTAATATTATTTGTTTCAACATCAACACCAGAGCCCGGTTCACCAATCGTAATCTTTGCTGATGACAAGGCGTTGCTTCCAATTTGTCCCGCTGGAATATAGTCGCCTAGATATTCATGCTCTTCGGCGTTAGACACTTCTATAATATTCGCACTTTCATCGGTGCCCATCTCTGAAAGAAGACTCTCTCTCTGTGCGGGACTCAAATCTTCCCCTAGCGTGACGATGACGTCTCCGGGACCTGCATCTGCATTCGCTGTTAGCGGTGCAAATAGACCCGCACCAACGAGCATCACCGCTAATCCAAATCGATTGTTTTTCTCATGAAGAAAACTCCCCCTTCTCTCTCCTGAAAAACTTTATCTTGATTGTTACCACAAACGTTGTGAAAATTAAAGAAAATCTACGCTTTTTGTTAATTTCCCAGCATTTTTTCACAGGACATGCATAAACTTATGTAATAACAGTCGTTTTTAGAATTGGGAGGTTACAATGGAATGAAAAAGTGGGCGTGGATCCTTGCGATCTTAGCGATTATTGTTGCTGTGTACTATGATCTCTCAAGGGGAAGTTTACCGGTCATCGGTTCTGAAGAAACAACCGTTGAAGAGGAAGTCGATGACGAGGAAGACGAAGACCTTGATGAAAATGTCTTTTACGATGATACCGTCGCTATAGAAGTAGAACCTGGTCAATCGTTACTTACTATCATTGAACAGTTACACGAAGATGGCTACGATGCACCCGTTGACCATGTGAAATCTGATTTTGAGCACTTAAACGACGGCATCCTCTCTGATGAAATTCGGGCTGGGGATGTGTACACATTTCCAATCTATGAAAACTAATATGTACGTATTGTTAAGACTGGTCGACTTTCCTTGCCAATGTGAACTCCCCATTGCTACAATGGAATAAGTGAGAAGTTCATTTGCTTCTAGCGTATGAGCTTCCTTTTTGTGAGTATGATGATGGATGCACTCTGCACCCGTCAAGAAATGCGTCTAAAGGGGCGAATAGATTATGAGTAAACTAACCCATCGAACGAACACAAGAAAAGTTAAAGTAGGCAACCTTGTGATCGGTGGTAATGATGAAGTCGTTATTCAAAGCATGACCACAACGAAAACGCACGATGTGGAGGCAACGGTTGCAGAAATTCACCGTCTAGAAGAAGCGGGCTGCCAAGTCGTTCGCGTCGCTTGTCCGGACCAAAGAGCTGCCGATGCATTAGCAGAAATTAAATCCAGAATAAACATTCCACTCGTTGTTGATATTCACTTTGATTATCGTCTTGCACTAAAAGCCATTGAAGCCGGTGCAGATAAGATTCGGATTAACCCAGGGAACATCGGGAAACGGGATAAAGTTGAACTTGTTGTCAAAGCAGCTAAAGAAAAGAACATTCCTATTCGTATCGGTGTAAATGCAGGATCATTGGAACGTCATCTATTAGAAAAGTACGGATACCCAACAGCAGATGCGATGGTCGAAAGTGCCCTTCACCACATTTCAATTCTCGAAGAGCTCGATTTTCATGACATCATCGTGTCAATGAAAGCATCCAATGTTGACCTAGCGATCGAAGCATACGAGAAAGCAGCGCAAGCATTTGACTATCCGTTGCACCTCGGCATTACTGAATCAGGCACACTTTTTGCCGGCACAATTAAAAGTGCAGCAGGCCTTGGAACCATCTTAAACATGGGCATCGGCAATACCGTCCGCATTTCATTAAGTGCAGACCCAGTTGAAGAAGTGAAAGTCGCTCGAGAGCTCCTCAAATCATTTGGTTTAGCATCAAACGCGGCGACACTCATTTCTTGCCCGACTTGTGGAAGAATTGAGATTGACCTTATTAGTATCGCCAATGAAGTTGAAGATTATATCTCCACCATTAAAGCGCCGATTAAAGTTGCCGTCCTCGGTTGTGCCGTTAATGGCCCAGGAGAAGCACGTGAAGCAGATATCGGCATTGCGGGTGCGAAAGGCGAAGGATTACTCTTTAGACACGGAGAAATCATCCGCAAAGTTCCTGAAGAGATTATGGTTGATGAACTGAAAAAGGAAGTCGACAAACTCGCCGAAGAGCATTACGAAAAACAAAAACTAGAAGCGGCATCCACAACGTAATAATCGTAAAAACAAAACCCTCCCATTTCGGAGGGTTTTGTTTTACATCATCGGTGCGAATAAGAAAGTCATTAGAATTGAGAGTGCACCAATCCCAATTGCCGACCAGCCGAGTCCGACAGCGCCTTTTTGGCGTGCAAAGAAGCCTGTTACAACCCCAGCTGCACCCAGAATGACAGGAAGAAAAAAGAGCGATACAATCGACATAATAATCGCTGCTGTACCAAGACCTGCTCCTAAAGAGCTATCACTCTTTTCCTCATCCACTGTGTCGTAATCAGCTTCATAATCACCTGGACCGCTCTGGTCCATACGGTAATCGAGATTAGGCGAGCTGACTTCCGCGGAGGTTTCTTCCATATATCCTTGGTTGTAGTTATCGATGAGTGGATCAGTCATTTCACGTCTTTCTTCAAGACGTCGACTGTGTTTTTCATCATCTGCCACCTACATTCCCTCCTTACCCGGCGTGAGCGGGCATTTCTATTATGTGCACTCACACTAAAGCTATCCCGTTAAATGATGGAAAAATTGCTCCTAACCACCCTCCTTTTCATGTGAATTTTCCTTACATGATTCACGTACCGATGTACACTTTGTATGTGCTTCAAATAAAAGATGCAACATGTTGTCCAAATAATAATTACTGAATATTTGCTACAGTTATAGTCAATCATCCATTTTGAAAGGAAAGGACGGCGCTTTTATGAAAATGCCTCGGCAACGGTTTTGGTTATTTTTTGTTGTAATTATTGGACTTGCCATGCTACAAAGTCCGCTACTTCTGTTAGCAAATCGAGTAGAACCGATGATTTTTGGAATCCCGTTTCTCGTCTTTTGGGTATTTGCTTGGTGGGCATTTTTAACACTCTTTTTATTTATTGCTTATAAATTAAATTGGGGATACAAACGAACGGCATCTAACGAATAATAATGAGGTGAACGTATGATTGCTGGTGTTGTTATTATTGTTCTATTCATGGTCATTCCTTTAATTGTTGGTGTGCTTGCCGCAACACGAGCACAATCATCTAGCAACGATTATTTTATTCAAGGTAGAGGGATGGGGTCAGTTGCGACATTCTTCACCGTGTCTGCGACTTTGGTGGAGTGCTTTCGCATTTCTTGGTTCGAACGCTTCTTTTTATACCGAAGGACCTGTATATTTAACAGCTGTTGCTTGGAACATCTTGTTTGGCGTTCTTTATTTTGTCGTCGGTAAACGAATCTGGTACTTAGGAAAACGGTTTGACTATGTGACTCCTTCAGATTTGCTTGGCGATTTCTTTCAGAGTGAAAAGGTTCGTTTAATCGTCGGCGCGATCGTCGTCATATTTACGATTCCTTACTTACAAATTCAATTAACAGGTGGCGCCTACTTGATAGAAGTTGCTTCAGGTGGACTCATCCCCTTCTGGATGGCTGCTTTAATGTTTTATGTTGTTATTCTTATCTACGTATGGGTGGGCGGCATTCGAGCCATCGCTTGGACCGATATTATTTACGGCGGGATTTTGTTATTTGGTTTGTTGTATGCTGGCGTTTATCTGTCCCAAATTGTCGGTGGACCGATCGCCATGTTTGAACAAATGCAACAGTTTCATCCTGATCATATGGTTCTTCCTGGACCAGACGGCGATGCTGGGTATGGAATGTGGGTAAGCTTGTGCTTTATTACAGCAATCGGTGCGCTTATGGGCCCGCAACTTTGGTTGCGAATGTATTCGGTGAAAGATGGAAGAATATTCAATCTCATGCCATTCCTTTTATCAATCATTGCATTTTGTTACGTAGGTTCCCTTCTCGTCAGCTGGACGGCTGTACTTGAAATGCCTGGAGTAGAAAATGCTGATCAAATCTTACCTCTTATGCTGATGGAGTATGCACCCTTTATTATTGCAGCCCTTGTTTTAGCTGCCGGGGCTTCAGCTGCGATGAGTACAGCGAACAGTCAAATTCACGCAGTATCTACAGTTATGACGAAGGATTTTTATCAGCGTTACAAAAATCCGAACGCATCTCAGAAGCAGTTAATCCAAGTCGGTCGTTACTTTTTAGTTCTATTCTCAGCCGTCGCTTACGCCCTTGCTTTAACCGCACCTGGCTTGCTTGTAACTGTTGGACTCGTTGCTTTTGGAGGTACGGCGCAATTAATCGTCCCAACAATCGGTGCCCTATTCTGGCAACGTTCCAATGCGAAAGGCGCAATCGCTGGTTTAGTTGGCGGTATCTTTATTACTGTGCTACTTCAATTCACGCCTATGCTGTTACCTTTTGGGTTTAGCGCCGCAATGTATGGTCTTTTGGCAAATACGGTGTTATTCATTGGTGTGAGTCTTCTAACCGAACCTCGTCCAATCGAAGCGGTGGAACGCTTTAAAAACGCATTGTCTGACTTTAAAGACGAAGAACAAAGCAACACTCCGTCATCATCTCATTCAAAAAGCACATAATGCTTAAGGAGGCACGAACAATGACCCATGAAGCAATTTTGTTAACACAAAAACTCGTACAAATTCCGTCTGAAAACCCTGCCGGCTCTGAAAAAGACTGTGCAACGTACGTCGAACGTTGGCTACGTGAAATCGAAGATGTTGACGTTTCTGTCCAACACGTCGAGGAAGGACGAACAAATGTCATTGCAAAGCGTACCGGATCGGACCCATCGTTACGGCCTCTCGTGATCTTAGCTCATATGGATACCGTACCGGTTGAAGGAAAATGGACGTTTGATCCTTTCGCTGGTGAGATTGCTAACGGGAAGTTGTACGGGCGCGGAGCATGTGACATGAAGAGTGGACTCGCCGCTGCAATGACCGCTTTGAAACAGTGCACCACTCAAACGAACAGACGAGATCTATACGTGATTGCGACCGTCGATGAAGAAGGGCCGTTTATGAAGGGAGCTTGTGCACTCATTGATGAAGGGCTTATTCCAAAAGATGTCGAGCTCATTGCTACAGAACCAACGAGCTTGAACTTATCTACCGTTCATAAAGGCACGATATGGTACGAAATAAATATCCTCGGAAAAAGCTCTCATTGCGGAAATGCTCAGTTAGGTATTGATGCCGCCCACGCCGCTGCAGAAAGCATTGTACGCCTAAAGAAGAATGTCGGGGCCCTTTCTTATCATCATGATATTTTTGGTAAACCTTCATTGTCGGTTGGCACAATTCACGGGGGTGATAAAACGAATATGGTTGCTGGCTCTGTTCGTCTTGAGCTTGATTTTCGCCTCGTGCCCCCTATGAGCGCAGAAGAAGCCGACAAACTCGTCCATCAATCTGTATCTGAGGGGTGCAAAGTTGTAGGTGCAGGCTATTCAGCTGAGCATTACGGGTATGCGCGCCCTCCGATCGAATCAAACAAAGAGGCTGATGTTATTGGACGATTACAAACGGCTTACAAACGGACGCTCGGCTCACAAATGAAAGAAGCCGGCTTCCCAGCGTATACAGATGTTTCAATGATTGGTCTGAAAACGGGTATGCGCGACTTAATTGTTTTTGGACCTGGTAATTTGGAACAAGCACACGCCATCGATGAATATGTTGAAGTGGACCAGATTGAGTCGTGCACCGAAGTGTTATCATCGTTAATGCAAGTTTAGTAATTTTGTCGAACCGCGTATGATTTAAATAATAAAACCGACCAGCAATTCCCGCTAGGTCGGTTTTATTATAGCTTGTCCACGTAAATCCGTTACCCACATGCCCCGCAATATCCAAAAATCTCAAACTTGTGACTCGTTACATTGAAGTCATCAGTCGAGAGTTTCATTTGCTCCAATGGACACGCTTCAATATGCTTTGTCTTTCCACACGCTAAGCAGATCATATGGTGATGGTGTTCGCCCTCACAGCTAAGACGAAAGCGCTTCTCCCCTTCCCACTCACTCGCTTCTAGTATGCCTAGTTGAGCAAACAAGGACAGGTTTCGATAAACAGTGTCAAAGCTAAGTCCAGGATAACGTTCTTGCATATACCCAAGTACTCGTTTTGCTGGAATATAGCCATCTTTAGCATCAAAGAACTCCAAAATGTCTTTACGCTTGTCGGTATACTTGTACCCTGAAGATTTCAATGAGGAAATTGCAGTTGAGACGTTCATCATTTACCTCCATCGTTTAGCATCTTCGTTACGACTATTATATCAAAAACGCCGGATTTTGTTTTTTAGAAAGCTTATCACTAACAAAAGAATTGCTGCAACGACAATCACACCACCAGGTGCTAGATCAAGGTGAAAGCCGAGAAAGATACCCGTAAGAACAGCAATTTGACCAAAGACGATACTGTAGAAAAACATTTGTTTGAAGCTTCTCGCCCACTGCATCGCAGCAGCAACAGGCAACGTCATTAATGCAGATACGAGTAAAATGCCGACTATGCGCATCGCTGCCGCAATGACGAGCGCCACAAGAACAGCGAACAAAAGCTCCAACCATCGACCCGAATACCTGAAATGGACGCCTGCTCTTCGTCAAAAGAGATAAAGAACCACTCTTTATAAAAGAGAATGAGCAACGTCACAACGATAATCGTAATAATGATGATCGTGTTCAAATCTGCCTGACCAACAGCGGCTACGCTTCCAAACAGATAAGCGTATAAATCAGTGTTAAACCCATCTGCAAGTGAAATAAAAATCACCGCGAGGCCAACACCGCCTGAAAGAATAATTGGAATCGCCATCTCTTTAAAATGGGTGTATACCTTTCGCAACTGTTCAATAATTAAAGCACCAATAACAGCGAAAACCATCCCCATAAAAATCGGATCATACGCGCTTAATACCGCAAACACATTGGCAAGCATCAAATGAAAGGCAATGCCCGTAAGGGTGATGTGTGAAAGTGCATCGGCAACAAGTGACATACGCTTAACGACGAGAAAAACACCGAGCATTGGCGCAATAAACCCAATTAGTATCCCTGCAATTAATGCATTTTGTAAAAAATCATATTGAAAAAAAACTTCGATCATTTGGCGATTTCCTCGTGTTCATGAATAATTTGTTGGACATCATAACCATATAAAGTAGATAAGTTTTTGTCTGCCTCAAAGTCATGGGCTGTTCCGTGAAAATGTATGGTTTTGTTCAAACAAGCCACATCGGTCACATATTTTGTCATCGTCCCGACATCATGACTTACTAATAAGAGCGTTAATCCTTTTTCTCGATTTAACTGACCGAGTAGATCATAAAATTTCCGTGCGGATACAGCATCAATGCCTACAGTCGGTTCATCGAGAATAAGCAACTCCGGTTCACTCACAAGCGCCCTGGCAATGAGTACTCTTTGCTGCTGCCCACCAGAAAGTTTACCGATTGGTTGTTTAGCGAAATTCTCCATCCCTACAGTTTGCAAGGCGTCGTACACTTTGTTTCGGTCTTTCTTTTTAATAAAACGAAACAAGCCAACTTGCCCGAACAAACCCATGGAGACGACTTCAAAAACAGTTGCTGGAAATCCTGCATTAAAGCGATTCGCCCGTTGCGAGACATATCCAATTCTCCCCCATTCGGAAAATCTGTTAATTTCACTTCCGAACATAGAGAGCGTTCCAGCTTGCGGTTTTGCGAGCCCCAGTATACACTTGATTAATGTAGATTTTCCGGAACCGTTCGGTCCAACTAGCCCAAGGAACGAGCCACGTTCAATCGAAAGGTTTAGATTTTCTAACACTGGGATGTCAGTATATTGATAAGTTAAGTTATTGACTTCAATAATGCTCGACATGAGCTTTTCCCCCAAACAATACGTTTCAAAACAGAATGATTACGATTTACATGAAACAGTATAGCGTAATTTTCGTTTCTTGTAAATGCAGGTTATGAACGGAGGGTAATTCATGAATGAAACAAAGCGAATGGCCGTCGTTGATGTAGGGTCTAATTCCATTCGCCTTGTCATCTATGCCATTGATGAGCAAAGAAGATACCGTTCACTGTACAACTTTAAGATCGCTGCCAGACTAAGCGAATACTTAGACGAACACGATGTATTACGACCGGAAGGCATTCGCGTTCTCGATCAAGTATTTGTTCAATTTAATGCCGTTTTACGCGCCCACGAAGTGAGTGACGTAAAAGCAGTCGCAACAGCAGCCATCCGAAGAGCACAAAATCGCAGTGAAATATTAGAAAGCATCTATGAAAAGACAGCTATAGAAATCAACGTCATCACCGGTCAAGAAGAAGCATATTACGGATATTTAGCTACAGTAAACTCGATTCAATTAAAAGATGGGCTGATTTTTGATATGGGGGGCAGCAGTACTGAGGTTGCTTACTTTAAAGACCGTGAACTCGTTCACTCGCACAGCTTCTCGATTGGTGCACTCACACTTGCAAAACTTTGGAGTGACGATCCTGCATCCATCAAGCGTGTGAAAAAGCTTGCACACGATGCCTTTGTTTCCATCCCGTGGTTACAAAACCTTAACGTTCCTCTTATCGGCATAGGCGGGAGCGTCAGACAAATTGCTGCGGTTCAACGTCGTCGCCACCAATACCCTGTGTCCGGTCTACATCAATATGAAATGAACGACACCCAACTACTGGATACGTACCACTATTTAAAGAAAATCCCGCGTATTAAACGAGGAGAAGTTTCAGGACTATCTGAAGATCGTGCGAGTTCAATCGTACCCGCTGGGTTGTTTATTTCTGAGCTCATGCATTACACAAAAGGAAAGCGTCTTATCATTAGCCGCAAAGGTCTTCGAGATGGGCTTCTTTATGATTCATTGCTTAGTGATCGACAAACCCGTCGCTTCGTGAACGTAAAGAAAGAGACGATCACTCAGTTAATGAGGGAGTTTAATCTCTCCACCGAATACGGTAAGGCCATTTATGCACTTTCACGTGAATTGTACAACTGTATTTATGCAAATGAACAAGAAGAAGACCAAAAAAATATGGAAGAGCTCCTCTACTTTAGCTCATTACTTCGACAGCTCGGCACATATATTGACGAAGAACATGCACACGCTCATACGCTAAACGTGTTAACGAATCGGTCATTGGATGGATTTTCCCACCAAGAGCGCATATCCATGGCTTTGCTCAGTTCATTCACGTCTGTTAAACGGTTGAGAAAAAGGGCCATCCAGTATAAACGCATCCTAAACGGGCGAACGGTTCGTAAGCTTGAAGTCATGGGTGCCATACTACGTATGGCTACATCATTATATGTAACCGGTAGAGATGTCATTGAGAAAATAGAATTGAAAAATACCGGTCGAAGCCGGCATCCACAATTCATTTTCCATGTAAAAAAAGGAGAACCTTATTACTTTGAACAACAGCATACGACGTTATCTCTAAAGCAACTCGAGCGAGCTACAAAGACGAAGTATCGCATGCTGTTCGTTGAACATCAGCCTACTGAAGAATCATCGTGAAAAGGGAGGGGAAGGGTTACAATCGTACCTGCCCCACTTCGCTATCAATACGGAACGTTCTCCATGATCTTCGATTAATTTTTTGGAAAGAGAAATACCGATTCCGGTCCCTTTCTCTTTCGTTGTTGTGAACGGCTCTCCGAGTTTATTGAGAATCTCAGGCGGGATTCCTTGCCCATTATCTCCAACCGTCACTACGTATCTGCTGTCTTTCATCTCCGTTTTTAACGTAAACAACTTGTTCGTCGTATCTTCTTTGTACGCTTCAACTGAATTACGCAACAAGTTCAATATGACTTGTTTAATCATCGTTTCATTCATAAAAATCTTCCGCTCTGTATCAACGAGCTCTGATGAGAATTGAACGTCATGGAGCAAGCACTCTGACCGAATGATGTCTTCGACAGAACGAATGACCCCCATCGGATTTTGCAACCTTCGCTCAAACTTCTTTCTAGACATGGATAGAAAGTTCTCAATAATAACATTCATTCTGTCTACTTCTGAAAAAATCGTATGGCTATATTTGTGGAAACTATCCGTTAGTTCCGACAATTGAAGAAACCCTCGAATAACAGACAATGGGTTTCTCAATTCGTGAGCTACTCCAGCTGCCAAGTGCGAAACCGATTCCATCTGTTGACGGTAAGCAAGCAAGTTTTCATATTTTAGTTCTGCACTTTCATCAAAAATAAACCCGACAATCTCGTCGTCTGCCGGTAAGTATGTGGCATACGCGGCGATTCGAAGTTCATTGCCAGCGTCAAAGCGTTTTACACTGAGCTGCTTTGTCGAAATGGCATTCATTACACACTCGTAAATGGTCCTGCCGTAATCTGACTCAAATTGAAGAGACGAAAGCTTTAATTCCGGCAATAAAAAGGTGTTTCGCATAAATACTAACTTTTCAAATCGACGATTCATTTCAACAATTGTAAGCTTTTCATTGACACGAACATACCCACAAGGAAGAGATTTCATCATGCGGCCTGTCGCTTCACGGTTTTTCACATCTGTGGCAGACTGAACTTGCCCAATCAAATAGAAAGCATCTTCTCGAAAAGCTCCACGATAAAATACCCTGATTTCTTTTCTAGCGAGAAAATGAGTGAGGACAGCCTCTTCAGAACGCTTCGTTTCGTACATCTTCTTGAAAAAGTCCATCGCCTTGCGCCATTCATACCCTAAGAAAGTAGCGAAAAAACGATCGGTTCGATCCAACACTTCTTTGGCATGTTCATTCTTGTACTGTACGGTACCATCCTGCTGGATCACTAACCGAATTTCCTTACTTAGTTGTTTGAATACACGTTGTTCGTCATAAGCATCTTCCACTTGCGCGAAATCTTTCATGCTCACACGCTCCTTACATCAACCGAATCGTTGGCAATTTTCATCATACTAAACTTTAATTTCATTATACCGAAACTTAAATTCATTGAATAGATAATATTTCCAATTCATTTGAAATTAAATAGTAGTCACATGACGAGCCTAATCCATCATACGTTGTATTAAAGGATGTGATCGTAATGTGGATGGGATTAATTAATCAGTACGTGAAGAATATGTCACCTCAAGAGCTCCAATCAATGGCGGCATCTCGAGGGGTTCAATTGACGTATGGTGAAGCCGATAAACTTCTTTACTTGGCGAGAACCGAGAAAGTGAATTTAAAAAACAAGGCGTCTGTGTATGCGTTTATTGATAAAGTCGAAAAAGCAACATCGAAGTCTCATGCGATGCTGCTTTACGATTTATATGCTCAGTATAGTCATAAACTATAGTGGCACACCTGCTAGTATCTTTTCTTTCAAATCCTCTTCGAAGTTACCCGCTCTAAACATGGCAAGCTCATACTGGTACGGCGGTTTTTTGTTTTTCTTATCTTCACCAACATAAGGCGTTTCAAGAATCTTTGGTATGTCCTTAACAGCCTCATGACGAACAATCCGATTTAATGCATCAAAACCAATGTGACCAAATCCAATATTCTCGTGTCGGTCTTTTCTGGCGCCTTGCGGATTTTTGCTGTCATTCACATGCAAAACTGCAAGGCGGTCCAGTCCGATTAAACGATCAAACTCTTCCATGACCCATCAAAGTTATTGACAATATCATAGCCTGCATCATGGGTATGGCACGTATCAAAACAGACCGTTAATTTATTGTTATGGGTCACACCTTCGATAATCTGTGCAAGCTCTTCGAAACTTCTTCCACACTCTGACCCTTTTCCGGCCATCGTTTCAAGAGCAATGTTTACTTTTTGATCAGGGTGAATGACTTCATTTAGCCCTTCAATAATCTTTTGAATCCCCTTTTCAGCACCTTCTCCTACATGAGCACCTGGGTGAAGAACAATTTGTTTACCGCCAAGCGCTTCTGTTCGTTCAATCTCAGAGCGCAAAAAACGAACGCCAAGGTCATACGTTTCTGGCTTGACAGAATTTCCGATGTTTATAATATACGGGGCATGCACAACAACTTCTTCAATGCCATGTTCTTTCATGTGTGCTTGTCCGTTTTCAATGTTTAGCTCTTCAATCGCTTTTCTGCGCGTATTCTGTGGCGCACCCGTATAAATCATCATTGCCGTTGCCCCGTACCCTGCTGCTTCCTCACTTGAAGCAAGCAACATTTTCTTACCACTCATCGATACGTGAGAACCGATCTTGTTGATCGTCATGTTAACCTCTCCTTCTTCTCGCTTCTTCTTTCATTTTTTTCTTATAGCCTGGCTTAATGTTTTTTTGTTTCTTGTTTGGCGTACGTGTCGGTGAACTACTTTTACTTGATGAAGATTTCGTTCGCACTTTACCTGGTGCATAACCACTACCTAGTTGTTCAATTTCCTTCCATTCCCCGTGTTTAAGATCAACGTAATGGAAAAAGAAACGCTGTTGTTGAAGTTTATGGAGAGCCGGATAGTCTTCCTTATCTACAATCGTATACACTTCTCCACTTAAGTCGGCTCTAGCGGTTCTTCCGGCCCGGTGTTGAAAGTACTCCAGCTCATGAGGGATTGACACATTCACGACGTGTGATACGCCTTCAATATCCATACCACGAGCGGCAAGGTCAGTACAAACGACGAACGGTACATCTGCACGGTTGATTTTTTTCATCGCTTGCTTACGCTCTCTTGGGCTTAAATCACCGTGGAGCGTCTCTGTATCTATTCCATGTTCAATGAACAAACGAGTGAGCGAATCTGCTTCTTTTTTTGTATTTACAAACACTAGACACAAATACGGGTTAAGGCTTGTGCCATTTCAATCGTGAGCATTTCCCGACTCCGACTTTTTAGTGGGATCAAATAGTGGGTCAACCCTTTGGGAGACGGCGTGTCCGGTTTAACGTGCACATGCTTAGGGGCTTGCATATACTTCTTTAAGAAAGGTCGCAACTGTTCAGGAATCGTTGCTGAAAAAACGAGCATTTGTAAGTCATCTGGCATTTGCCCTGCCACTTGGTCAATTTCGTTAATAAATCCCATATCTAACATCTGATCGGCTTCATCAATAATCAGTGTGCTTACGTGGTGGACGGACACTGCATGCTCCTGCCTTACAAGATCGTGAAGCCTGCCTGGCGTAGAAATAAGGATGTGTGGCACTCGTTTCAATCGTTCAATCGCCCGGTCTTTATCGGTTCCTCCGATGGCTCGTTGCACACGAATCTCACCTACTCGCTCTGCCAACGTGCGCATCACCCGATAAATCTGTTCTGCAAGTTCTCGCGTCGGTGCAACGACAACCGCTTGCAGTTCATTTTGATTGGTATCAATATTGGAAAGCACAGGTAACGCAAATGCTAACGTCTTTCCAGTACCAGTTTGTGATTGTCCGATCACATCATTTTTGTTTAAGATCGCTGGAATTAGCCGTTCCTGAATCTCTGTTGGTCGTGTAATTCTTTGTTCTTCTAACGCTTGTATTAATGAAGGCTCAATGTTGAGCTTTTGAAATCTAGACATCTAAATCACCTCAAGTTTTCCTTGGTAGACACATTCTTTAATTTTACCATAAACAAACATTGAAAAGAATACATCCCATTGAAGAGCCTAGCTGCATACTTTAATTATATTCCCTTTATTTCATCGAAAGGATGTGTTCATATGTATGGCTACCCTCCTATGCCCTTACCGATGGGTCCACCTGCTGCTTCTTTTTCGCGTGCGTTACCGATCGGGGCTGGCCTTCCGTTAAGCTCGGCAATGGCAGCTCCCGGAGCTGCATTATCTGGCGGACTTGCTCCTGGAATTGGAAGTGCAGCCGCGCTATCTGGTGGTTCAGGAATGCTCGGTTCAATCGGAAGATTTATGCCGATGATTCAAACCGGCGCTAAGTGGATTCCGGTTATTCGGAAATACGGTCCGATGGTGCGTCAAATTCCAGGCGTTGTTCGGCAAGTGAATCAGATGCGCCGAGGTTCTGGGCAAAATGAAAACACACAGGGCGAACTTCCCGCCCCGCAAACGGTTGCTGAAGAGGAACCCGTAGTGGAAACCGCTCCTACAACCCTGGAAACAACACAAGAAACGATGCCCGTGCCACCTTCTTCATATACCGGAAACGAACCTCCACCAAAACTATACGTCTAGTTTCGCCTCGCTTTGCTTTTCAATCCTACAGTCTACCTGTATAATACAAAGTAGCCTATTATATTGGAGGACTTGGCGATGGAAGTTGTAAAAATTACCCCTCGAGGTTACTGTTACGGTGTTGTTGACGCTATGGTCATCGCCCGCCAAGCAGCAAATGATGACAGTTTACCAAGACCGATTTATATTCTTGGTATGATTGTTCACAATAAACATGTGACCGATGCATTTGAAGAAGAAGGCATTATCTCTTTAGATGGTCCAAACCGTTTAGAAATTCTTAAGAACGTAGAGAATGGAACTGTGATTTTCACAGCCCATGGTGTCTCGCCAGAAGTTCGCAGACTTGCGGATGAGAAAGGCTTGATGACCATTGATGCAACGTGCCCAGATGTTACGGTTACGCATGACCTCATTCTCGATAAGAAGAGTGAAGGCTATGACATCGTGTATGTCGGGAAGCGCGGGCATCCGGAACCAGAAGGTGCAATTGGTGTCGCTCCCGAGCACGTACACCTCATTGAAACACTGGAAGACGTTGAAGCTTTAGATTTAAAACGTGACAACATCATCATTACGAATCAGACGACGATGAGCCAATGGGACGTTCAAAACATTATGGATCGTACGCTAGAAAGGTACCCTCACGCCGAAGTACACAATGAGATATGCCACGCGACTCAAGTGAGGCAAGAGGCCGTTGGCGATCAAGCGAAGGATGCCGATCTATTAATTGTTGTTGGAGATCCGATGAGCAACAACTCCAATCGACTTGCACAAGTATCTAAAGACATCGCGTCTACGAATGCTTATCGAATTGCTGATGTAAGTGAACTTAAACTCGAATGGTTAGAAGGTGTCAACAAAGTCGCTGTTACAGCTGGAGCGTCTACACCTACTGCCATTGCAAAAGAAGTCATTATGTTCTTAGATCAATACGATCCGGAAGATGAAGATACGTGGACACGTGAACGCAAAATTTACGGAGCTAAGATTCTTCCTCCTCTTCGCAAGAACATGAAATCAAGAGCAAGATAAAAAGCCTGGGTCTCAGGCTTTTTTATTTGACAATTTGTTAGTTTAATATTAAACTGATAACAACATCGAAATTGGAAGGATGAGTAAACGTGAATACACTCAAAGGATTGCACCATGTGACGGCAATTACGAGCAGCGCTGAAAAAAATTACGAGTTTTTTACGTATACACTCGGAATGAGACTCGTGAAAAAGACGGTTAATCAAGACGATATTCAAACGTATCACCTCTTTTTTGCTGACGATACAGGCAGCCCTGGGACAGATATGACCTTCTTCGATTTCCCTGGCATCCCTAAAGGCAGACACGGAAATGATGAAATCTACAAAACATCCTTTCGAGTACCTAGCGACGATGCTCTCGCTTACTGGGAAAAACGATTTAACGAACGCCAAGTTTCTCACACCGGCATTAAAGAACAATGGGGAAAAAAGACACTATCATTCGTTGACTTTGATGACCAACAATACCAACTCATCTCCGATGAGCATAACAGTGGTGTTGCTTCTGGAACTGCTTGGCAAAGTGGTCCCGTCCCTGTTGAATATGCAATCATAGGGCTAGGCCCCATCTTTGTACGCGTTGCCAACATCGAAGCGTTCTCTTTGTACATGCAAAAAGTCCTTGGTTTCGAGCAGCAAGGCAAAGAAGGCTCTTTTACATTGTTTGAAGTCGGAGAAGGTGGTAACGGGGCAAGCGTCATCGTCGAACACAATACGGTACTGCCTCCCGCTCAGCAAGGGTTCGGCACCGTTCACCATGCAGCATTTCGCGTTCACGACCGCGATGCACTGAACCATTGGATTGACCGACTTAACCAATTCCAAATTCCAAACTCAGGCACGTAGACCGACATTTCTTCGAATCTTTATATGCTCGGGCGACATCCCGTATCTTATTTGAATTTGCAACTGATGGCCCTGGATTCATGGGAGATGAGCCATATGAAACGTTAGGTGAGAAACTATCATTACCACCTTTCCTTGAAGAAAAACGCGAGGAAATTGAAGCCGTCGTTCGCCATATTGATACGAAACGAAGCACAAAGGATCTGACGAACGAGTAAAACCTCTTTTAGCTGGAGCTAAAATTAGTGTCATCTTCTATTTTGGAACAGCCCATGGAACGAACTTCTATGAGCTATATAAGTTGAACGAAAGAATTTCTTCACGAACGAATGATAGACCACCCGTTAAAGCCTAACGTTCATCGACTTTGAGATTGATCTTAATCGTTTACAATAGACGCAGCCATGATGGGTATCTAATGCTATTGACCTCCAAAGTGTACGGATCGAGTTGAATGCCGATATTGAGCAACCCCAGTTCAGCAACGTCGCCAATTCAGTACCGTTAATTGGAACGAAAGGCGGTGACGCCTGCGGAAAAGGGCCGAGACGAGACCCCGCAGATCGTAAGATTGAGGTGGCTCGGTCGGTCCTCCGCGGTCAAGAAAACACGGTGGGCGTCTTTTGACCACCGATGTTGCACTTATCGTCTGGACTGCAGACATCAGCCTGCAGTGGAAAGCGACAACAAACTGCGCAATTAGGAATATGTTAGGTCCATTCTATATAGTACTGCAAAATCAAATAAAAAACCTCTCCAAAGCAAACATTTTGGAGAGGTTTTTCTGTCACGTTTTAGATAAACGTAAACGGGTCGGTATTAATAGACGAAGCACGATATGTCACGTTGAGGCCAGCTTCATGCGTCTGCTCTCTTAGTTTACGCTCAACGCCTGCTTTCATAATTTCTTCAATATGATGACCAGGGTCAACGAGAGATAATCCAGCTAGCATGGCATCTTGTGCAGTATGAAATTTTAAGTCTCCTGTGACGAATACATCTGCCCTTGTTGCAATGCCTCTTGCCAATAATTATTACCGTCACCGCCTAGAACTGCTACCTTTTTTACTCGTTTGTTTTCATCTCCAGAAAAACGTAACCCCTCAACGGAAAATGACGTTTTCAACGTTTGGGCAAACGCTTTAAGAGTCGTTTCTTGTTCCAACTCGCCAATTCTTCCTAAACCTTTCATTTCCCCTTCCAACCTTAGCGGGTACAGATCATATGCCACTTCTTCGTATGGGTGCGCCTCATGTAATGCTGAAATCGCCTTGTTCAATAACATTTCAGGAACAATGGTTTCAATCCGAACTTCCTCGACTTTTGTAGGCTTCCCTACTTCGCCAATATGCGGGTTCGTATTACTACCAGGAAGAAAAGCACCTGTCCCAGAACTAGAAAATGAACAGTGAGAATAGTCCCAATGTGACCGGTGCCGGCATCACCTAAGCTTTGCCTCACGTCCTCGGCATTTTCAACAGGTACGAATGCCACGATTTTATACAGACGCTCTTGGTCAGTTTGTACGAGTACGTTTACATCTGTTAGCCCGATCTTTTCAGCAAGCATATCGTTCACGCCGCCGTCGGTAATATCAAGATTTGTGTGGGCAGCATAGACGCTAATGTCATGCTTTAAACATTTTTGAATAACTCTGCCTTTTGGACTGCTCAAATCAATGTTTGAAAGTGGCATGAATAACAAAGGATGATGCGCAATAATAAGTGTCGCACCGAAATTCACCGCTTCATCAACGACGTCCTCTGTAACGTCTAGTGTCGTTAAAACCGTCTCTACAGGCTGTTCTACATCGCCGATCATAAGACCGATCGGGTCTTTATCAAATGCTAGAGATTTGGGTGCAAACTCATCCATTAGCTGGATCACATCTTTTACTTTAGCGGCTTTTGACATAGGCGAGTGCCTCCTTAATTCGTTTTAACTGCTGATCGATACGTCCATACGCAGAATCTGCCTGCTGATCTTGATGATTGGCGATCGCAATCTGACCTTTGACCCGTGTGAGGTGCTCGTATTCTCCCTCCCACTTTGCGATGAATGCCTCTCCACCTTGATGAAGAAGCAGTGGACCAAACATCATCTCTTCCTCAAATCCAAGACCTGTGTGATGATAAGGCGCTTCCTTATGACCCCGTTTTGCGACAATCACCTCATAAAAATGGTCAGCATCTCGTACAAGCTTTTCCTTTACAATTTGCCAGCCTTGTGCATACAACCACTCTCTTAATAGATCTGCAGCAACATTCGCTTGCAGGATCAGTGTATTCACTCCATTGAGCTTGTCATTGCCTTCATCAAGAATGCTTTTGATTAAGCTACCACCCATACCCGCAATTGTGACGGTTGATATGTGATCTTCTTGCCTCAGCGGCTCTAATCCACTGCCATGGCGCACAGATATTTGCCTTGAGAGACCCGAACTTTCGATATTTCTTAGCGCGGTTTGAAACGGACCGGCATTCACATCGCTAGCAACCGCTGATTGAATGATACCAGCTTGGACAAGCGCCTCAGGTAACTGCGCATGATCCGTGCCAATATCGGCGAGTACTGCCCCCGCTTCCACTTCCAGAGCGATAACCCTCAGACGTTCAGACAATCGTTCAATCAATTCCAAAGAAGACCCTCATTTCTTATGATCAATAAAAACGAAAAAGGAGCCTCGTGGCTCCTTTAATGATTATTCTAAGCTTGATACGTATTCTGCAACAGCTTCAGCCTCTTCACCACTAACGAGACCATCTGGCATTGCCCCAGGACCCTCTTCAATCGCTTGGATGACAACATCCATATCCAAACCAGCTACCGGTGGTCCAGCTGTTCCCCCTGCACCAGCATCACCGTGACAGCTCAAACAGCTATCTTCAAATAACTGCTCGCCTAGCGCTACCGGATCATCTGTATCCATTTCTTCGCCATTTTCATTGCCTTCTTCGCCCTCTTCTCCACCAGCTCCTAGGCCGATAAAAGAAAAGACAAGCATCAAGCAAATACCAACTCCTGCAATAAGTGCGAGTGGAATTAATGGTTGTCCTTTCATGAAGTTTCCTCCTAATCGTAACGATATGTAAATAGTAATAGATTCGCTCTATATTTTATACGAAAAGCGAAAAAAAGAAAAGCATACACGACCGACTTTGCGCAAATTGTCATTTTCTAATGGCCATCAATTTGCATTTCACCTTGTAGGTGAGTAAGATAAAGAAAAACGGGTTGGAACACAACCCGCTTCCCTTACTCCATGAAATCTTTCAATCGTTTGCTTCTGCTTGGATGACGGAGCTTTCGAAGCGCTTTAGCTTCAATTTGACGAATTCGTTCACGTGTAACACCAAACACTTTACCGACCTCTTCAAGTGTACGTGTACGCCCATCATCAAGACCGAATCTGAGACGAAGAACGTTCTCTTCACGATCGGTTAACGTGTCAAGAACATCTTCGAGTTGTTCTTTAAGCAACTCGTATGCCGCAGCATCTGATGGTGCCAATGCTTCTTGGTCCTCAATGAAATCACCGAGGTGTGAATCATCTTCTTCACCAATTGGTGTTTCAAGCGATACGGGTTCTTGAGCAATCTTTAAGATCTCTCGAACTTTCTCTGGCGTTAAATCCATCTCTTCCGATACTTCTTCTGGCGTCGGCTCACGACCAAGATCTTGTAAAAGTTGTCGTTGAACACGGATGAGTTTATTAATCGTTTCCACCATATGCACTGGAATTCGAATGGTTCGTGCTTGGTCTGCGATTGCACGCGTAATCGCTTGACGAATCCACCACGTTGCATACGTACTGAATTTGAACCCTTTATTGTAATCAAATTTCTCTACGGCTTTAATCAGACCCATGTTACCTTCTTGAATTAAGTCAAGGAACAACATGCCACGACCTACATAACGCTTGGCAATGGACACAACGAGACGAAGGTTCGCTTCAGCCAATCGGCGCTTCGCTTCTTCATCGTCTTCTTCAATGCGTTTTGCAAGATTAATTTCCTCTTCCGCTGATAAGAGGGGTACACGGCCAATTTCTTTCAAGTACATACGCACGGGGTCGTTAATCTTAATACCCGGAGGTACACTCAAATCATTCAGATCAAGGTCTGTTTCTTTTTCAACTTGGTCCATACTCGGCACTTCTTCACCTTCATTAAGAAGATCCACACCTTGCTCACCCAAGTACTCAAAGAATTCATCCATCTGGTCTGAATCTTGATCATATGGGGCTAGCTTTTCTGTAATTTCGGCGTAAGATAGCACACCGCGTTTCTTACCTACTTCTACGAGTTGCTCTTTGACTTGATCGATCGACATTTCACCTTCTGCGATGCGAGGTGGTTTCTCTGCCATTCGATCTCCCTCCTTCCAATTCCAAAAACATGTTGCATTGCGTGTATTTAACGCACATTCGTGCGCTTCTTCGGAAACTTACCGCCAATTCTCTTTTTAAGCGCGATGATTTCATTTCCTATATTTAAGGCTGCCTCGATATCTTTTCTTCGTTCAGCGTCCTTAAGCTCATGTTCTTTACCTTCTATTTCTACCCAAGTTGGATAGTTCTTAACCAACTCAATATAATCGGTAAACGCTTCTTTCGTCATCTCCATACCTGATTCCATCATAATTTCCGTAGCAATCTGCTGAAGTTCCCTGTCATCCAGATGCATAATAAACGAATGACTACTCGCCTCGTGTCCGTCAGCATAGAAGGCGTACAAGTACGCAGCGATCGCTGCATACTGGTCCACATTAAACTCTCCACCAATGTGGTCCTTTACTTCATCCGCCCACTGTTCGTCATCAATCATCGCCCGAATTAACATGCGCTCGGCTCGATGAAACGCGGGTAATAATTCACGCTTTACTTGAGCTTGAGGTGGAGCTGATTGGGTTCGTGGCTTAAAAGAGCGAGACTGTACAGAATCTGTGTGATTTCTTCGTTGTTCAATCGACGATAACTCTTGATGCAATGCTTCTAACGATATATCAAATTCTTGAGAAAGGTCTTTCATAAAGTATTCTCGTTCAATAGCACTTTCAACACCAAGAATAATCTCTAATACTCTTTCGATATATTCGCGTCGATCTCCTTCTCGTTGTAAGTTTTTCTCTCGCCTTAACCGAGCAATCTTAAAGGAAGAGACTGCGGTAGCTTCATTTTCAATGAGATGGACAAATGCTTTGCTTCCGTACTCCGTCAAAAATTCATCGGGATCTTTACCCTCTGGCATAGGTACAACTCGCACATCGCAACCTACCCCTTGCAGTGTCTCCGCATTTTTGATGGCCGCTTCCTCACCCGCTTGATCTCCATCATAACAAAGGATTACATTTTCTGTCAGATTTCGGATTCGCTTTGCTTGGCTTTGATTCATGCAGTCCCGAGCGTAGCAATCCCATTATCTATACCATGTATCCAAGCGGACACGACATCCATACAGCCTTCAAACAATACGACTTGATCTTTCTTTCTCGCTACTGGTTTGGCGAGGTGATATGCATAAAGCATGTTGCTCTTTTTAAACAATGCACTCTCAGGGCTGTTCAAATACTTCGGATGGTTGTCTTTGACGAGCGCTCGTGCATTGAAACCAACATGTTTGCCACCAATATCATGCAACGGAAACATGACTCGATCAGAAAAGCGATCATAAGAGCTTCTTCCATCTTCAGGTACTTGCAATAAACCGGCGTTTGCCATCAACTTGAGATTAAACTCCCGCTTATCGAGCAATGTTTTTAACGCTGAGCGCTCTCTAGGCGCATAACCTAAACGAAAGTGAAGCATCGCCTCTTCATTTACGCCTCGCTCCTGAAAATATTGATAGGCCACCCTGCCCTGCTCTGTGTTCATAAGCAAGTGATGATAGAAGCGAGTCGCCAATGAATGACCCTCTCTCATCATCTCTCCTTCGGATGTTGGCTCGGGGGAAAGTTCTACATGCTGCGTATCAATATTTAAATTATCCGCGAGTTTAAGAATGGCTTCTTGGAACGATAGCTTCCCGTGGTCGATGAGAAATGAAACCACATTTCCTGATGCTTTACAACCAAAACAATGATATAACTGCCGGTCTTTGGAAACAGAGAAAGACGGCGTGTTCTCTCCGTGAAAAGGACATAACCCTACGTAACGGTCTTGCCCTTGTTTCTTTAGCTCTACGACTTCTCCGATGACGTCCACTATATCTGTCCGTTCACGAACTTCCCGAATTAGAGGCTCAGGAATAGTTTTAGACAATCGTACAATCACCACCGCATCGTTCGATTTTATTGTTATGGTTTACAAAAAATGACCAGCGTGTGAAAAAAGAATCCGACACATTCCATGACGGCCGTGTCGTATTCTTTACCACTCGCTGACGTATGGCAAACCATTTCTACATAAAACTAGAAAAACCTTTTTTCTTTGGTTTTTACTTATAACATTTGCGAACGTAAACAACACATTTACCTATTATAATTGATATTTCCACCGTTGACTACACCCGTCACGAAAAAAACACGAATATCGTCGAAAACCCACGAATGGAGGCGAGAGAGATCGAGTCAGACCTTTCTCACCTTTGGAAATGATTATTTCTTGAAATAACTGGAAATGATATTTGCCGTTTCTTCAACAGCTTTATTTGAAACATCGATCACACGGCAGCCGATCTTCTCCATAATTCTCTCGGAGTATGCCAATTCATTTTCAATGCGAGCGAGGCTAGCATAGTTCGCCTCAGCTTTTAAGCCGAGTGACTTTAACCGCTCTGAACGAATCTCTATCAACTTCTCAGGGGAAATCTTTAATCCGATACATTTCTCTGGAGAGATTTTGAACAGTTCCTCAGGCGGGTCCAGCTCTGGCACTATTGGCACATTCGCAACCTTTAACCTTTTGTGCGCCAAGTATTGTGAAAGTGGTGTTTTTGATGTTCTTGACACGCCAATAAGCACCACATCTGCATGCAACACCCCACGTGGTCCCGTCCATCATCATACTTCACCGCAAACTCAATCGCATCGACCTTCTGAAAATAATCTTCATCTAAGCGGTATACAAGTCCTGGTTCGTATTTTGGCTGCAATTGCAAAAGCGTCGTTAGTTTATCAAGAATCGGTCCTAAAAGGTCGACTGCTTCAACCTTTTCACGTTCTGCCGCCATCTGCATGTACGCTTTAATCTCTGGCACGACGAGCGTATACGCAATCATGGCACCAACGTCCTTTGCCAATTGTAACACTTCATTGATTGTCGCTTCATCTTCAACGTAAGGAATTCTCCTTACTTCAATTGTTGTATTTCCAAACTGGCTTGAAGCCGCACGGATGACAAGTTCTGCCGTTTCTCCAACAGAATCCGATACTACGTAAACAATCGGGTGTAGTTGAAACTTATTCATGGGTTTCCTCCTTCATTGGCAGATCACGATTCATCACATCCACAAGCAATTTTGTCATTGTTGTTTTCGTAATCCTGCCCACGACTTCATAGCCTCCATCGGGTCCTTGATTCACGACTGGAACAGCATCAATTTGTTTTTCAATCAATCGCTTGCATACCTCTATGAGCATGTCTTCTTTGTAACAAACCGTGATGTTCGGCATTCTCGTCATAATAATACTCACTGGCATGGATTCAAGCTCTTGATTGCCTAGACTCGCTCGCAACAAATCCTTACGAGACAATACACCAGCAAGCTTTGCATCGGCATTCACGACAAACAACGTGCCTACATCTTCAAGAAACATCGCGCTAATCGCGTCATACACAGAATCTGACTCATTCACAACGACAGGGATGGATTGATATTCTTTTACTTTTAATGTTTTTAACTGTTCAATCGGTATTTCTGCACCTGTTTTACCCGTGTAGTAATACCCGACTCTTGGCCTTGCTCCGAGAAACCCGACCATTGTGAGAATGGCAAGTCCGGGCGTAACGTCGCTCGTGTGAGAGAAAGTTTGTCTGCGATTTTCTCCCCAGTAATCGGCCCTTCACCCTTTACGATTTCTAAGATCCGCTCTTGCCGATTCGTCAATTCGATAACGCATCACCGCCTTTGTACAAAGATGCACCTCCCTTTTTATAAGCTTAAGAAGGAAGCACGAGAGATTGGAATTTCGCAAAACGATTGATTTCAACAGATAACAAGCGCATCTGGGCTAACCGATTGTTCTTTTCATGTTCTTCTTTGCTCATAACCATAATTTCATCGAAATAGCGATGAATGACCGGCGAAAGCTGCACGAGTTGCTGCCACGCTCCATCCACATCGTTATGATCGAGCATGGGTCCCATATTTTCTCGCAGAGCTTCGTACGCTTTGTATAAGTCATGTTCTTCAGCTTTTACGAAAAGCGATGGGCTCACATCAAGTAATAACTGTTCATCTTGCTTAGCAATATTGTTCACACGTCCAAGTGCTTCTGCTGCTTGTTTTAGTTCCTCTGTTCCGTGAATCGATTGCAAAAAGGAAGCTTTTTGAAATACGGTGTCCACTCTTCCTAGCGGCAATACAAGAAGCGATTCAACAATGTCATAACGTACGTCAGCTTCTTCTAACGCTGTTTTCATCCGCAATAAGAAAAACTCTTCGATATCTTTTTGGAGATGCGGATTCTCAATCGTGTATGGTGCTTTTTCAGCTACACCTACAGCAAGCTCAACCATTTGTTCAAACGTTATATTGAGAGCAAAATGATTGGCCAACGTAACAACCGCCGCTGCCTGTCTTCTCAGACCGTATGGGTCTTGCGAACCCGAAGGCTTTTGACCGATTGCGATAGCACTCGTAATCGTATCAAGCTTGTCAGCAATACTTGCATATGCACCAATTTTAGAATCTGGTAGCCGATCGCCATTAAATCGAGGAGAATAATGATCTTTCACAGCAGAAACAACCATTTCATGTTCTCCTCGTCTCGCTAAATAATCACTTCCGATTAACCCTTCTAGTTCTGGGAATTCATCTACCATGAGTGTCGACTGGTCTACTTTAAGAAGCTCTGTGGCTCGTTCTAAAAAGGCTCGATCTTTATCGCTCACGCCGAGTGCTTCTGCAAGCAAAAGAGCTAGTGCCGCAGTTCTTACACTTTTATCTTTTAACGTTCCGACCTTTTCTTGTTCAACGATGCTGTCCAGTCGCTTCAAGAGTTCGTCAACAGACAGTTTTTGATCTTCATTGTAGAAGAAAACCGCATCACTCAATCTTGCGCGAAGCACTTTTTCATTCCCTCGCTTAATATTGTCTAGGTGCAAGTGATCGCCATTTCGCACCGTCACAAAATGAGGGAGAAGCTCACCCGTTTCTGAATGAACGGCAAAGTACCGTTGATGCTCTCTCATTGAAGTAATTAAGACGGGATCAGGAAGCTGAAGGAAGTTCTCATCGAAATCTCCGTGTAATGCTGTAGGGTACTCCACAAGGTTTGTTACCTCTTGAAGAAGTTCTGCTGGTTGGTCAATTGTCCAGCCGTGCTCTTCTTCAAGGAGAGCAATTTGTTGCTTGATAGCTGCCTGCCGCTTCTCAGGCATCACAAGCACAAATTCGCGAAGAAGTGTTTCTTCATAATCATCTGCTTGTTCGAGCTCTACTTCTGTTCCTAAAAAGCGATGACCATACGTATTTCTTCCTGTCTGGATATTCGTAATAGTTGCGGGTATCACTTCATCACCAAATAGCGCGCACACCCAATGAATCGGCCGGACATATCGCGTTTTACTATGTCCCCAGCGCATGCTTTTTGGAAAAGATACGTCTAAGTATAACTGGACAACTTCTGGTAGCAGGTGAATCGTTTTTTGACCTGTTACTTTTTTGACAGCATACACGTATGACCCTTGTTCAGTATCTCTCGTTTCAAGTTGGTCAGCATCTAACCCTTTGCCCTTAGCAAAACCAATTGCCGCTTTTGACCAGCTTCCATCCTCATTTTTTGCAATGGATGCAGAAGGTCCCCTTGATTCTTCAACGGTATCTGGCTGTACTTCATCTACATCAAAAACGAGCACACCAAATCGACGCGGTGTCGAAAACGCTTTGATGCTCGAATAGTTGACGCGCTTATCCTTAAACCATTGGGTTACCTTTTGTTCAAAACTGTCACGCCCGATGTCAACAAACTGCGCTGGGATTTCTTCAAGACCTAATTCTAGTAATAATGTCTTTGCCATATTATGCTTCCTCCTTTGCTTTTTCCTTTAACAACGGGAAGCCTAATCGCTCTCGCTCTTGGTAATGAATAGAGGCACATTTTCTTGCTAAGTTACGAACGCGCCGAATATATCCGGTTCGCTCCGTAACAGAAATCGCTCCACCTGCATCTAAAAGGTTAAACGTGTGGGAACATTTTAAAATGTAATCATACGCAGGGAAGACGAGATTCTTAGCAAGGGCAGCAGCTGCTTCTTGCTCGTACGTGACGAACAGTTTTTGGAGCATGTCATGGTCTGCTACTTCAAATGTGTATGTGGAGTGCTCAAATTCCGGTTGGTAAAAAATATCTCGATACGTGTAACCCGCTTCCCATTCAAGATCAAACACATTCTCCTTATCTTGAATATACGAGCATAACCGCTCAAGACCATATGTGAGCTCTACAGCAACCGGATCAGCATCCAACCCTCCAACTTGTTGGAAGTACGTAAACTGCGTAATTTCCATCCCGTCAAGCCACACTTCCCAGCCTAGACCCCACGCATTTAATGTTGCATCTTCCCAATTGTCTTCAACAAAACGAATATCATGCTTTAAAGGGTCGATCCCTAGCGCTTTTAAACTTTCAAGATACAGCTCTTGAATATTCGGTGGAGAAGGCTTCATGATGACTTGAAATTGATGGTGCTGGTACAAGCGGTTTGGGTTATCTCCATATCGTCCATCAGATGGTCGGCGTGAAGGCTCCACGTAAGCGGCGTTCCATGGCTCTGGTCCGATACTTCTAAGAAACGTCATTGGATTCATCGTTCCTGCACCTTTTTCAACATCATACGGTTGCATAATAAAGCAGTTTTGCTCTGCCCAAAATGATTGCAACTTTAAAATCACTTGTTGTACATTCATCTTTCGTTCTCCTTTCATCTTTCAAAGGTTCGTCACACGAAAAATCCCGTCCCTAGCCCATTAACCAATTAATGAGCTAGGGACGGGATTTGCCCGCGGTTCCACCCTAGTTGTGCAACGTGCACCACTTCGTTCAATGCATTACTCAAAAGCGCCTTCCAAAGGATACATTTATGCGGCTTGCACCGTTCCGCATTCGCTATATAATGTACTGCCCTTTGTACTCTTCTTCATCTACGTAATGTTCGTATGTAAATAACTGTAGAGAAATCATACATAAAAACGAATCTGATGTCAACTCACAGTCAAGCTTTTGGCTTCCAATTCTCCCACTGGTCAAGAAACCGTTTTGACTTCAAACGAAGACCGCTATATTGATCGTAATACGTATCAATGACCGATGCTAGTTTATCCCTCATGGCGATGCTTACTTCGATTTGCTCAATGTTAGGTGTTCGAACATAAAACCATTCGCGTAGCATACGAACCTCTTCATCCGTTAATGCGAGCCGGTACTGATCTGTGTGTTTGCAACGATTACACAAGAAGCCCGCTTCTTTGATTGAAAAAGAAAAAATTCCTTTTGCTTCTCCGCAATTCGCACAAGCCTTTAATTGCGGTCGTATACCAAGAAGATGGGTCACCTTCCATTCAAACACCCGCCGCAATAAGACAGGGTCGTCCCCCGCTTCCAACCGCTCTAACAAGTGAAGCACGAGTGCAAATAAATTCGGGCTCGATTGCTTTTCCTCCACACTACTGTCCAAAAGCTCTAAAATATATGCTGCATACGCCGACATATCAAGGTCTTCACGTAAAGAACGGAATGTGTGCAACATTTCTCCTTGAGATAACGTTCCCATACTTTTGCCCATATAAAACGTGAGGTGCGTGTGTGCATACGGCTGACAAATGGCTGCGTACTGACTTTTTGGTTTTTTTGCACCTTTGGCCATGAGTGCCAGTTTGCCTTTTTCCTTCGTAAATACTTTCACAATCAGATGGGACTCGCCATACGGCAACGTGCGTATGACGATCCCTTCAGCTTTCTCTAGCATGAGTTACAATCAATCCCCTTCGTTTTGCAACCTCTCGTCCTCTGTAAACTCATCCTCACTATATCGCTCATTCTCTTTGTGTAAAAGGTACGTATCCAAATCACCGGTTAAGGAAAATAACTTCCAATAACTTAGCATCAATCTCCACCCCTTCATTATAACGTATGATTAGAATTTACATATACAAAAGAAATCATGAGTAGTAATAGTTTCCGTATTGAATAAAACGCAAATGATTGAATTGTCTTATAATTATAGTTAGCATCCATAAAAAAAACAATGGGTTCGATGTAAACACCATTGTTTCGCTCTCATCTGCGTAAATGTGAGTCAAATCTACATTTCGCGGTCGCTATATCCTTGTTCATTCAAAAATCTTGCTTTATTACGCCAGTCTTTTTGCACCTTTACCCATAATTCTAAGAATATATCTGAACCTAGAAGTACGCGAATGTCTTTTCTTGCTTCTTGACCGACCTTTTTCAGCATTGCTCCTTGCTTTCCAATGACAATCCCCTTTTGAGACTGTCTTTCGACAACAATCGTCGCTTGCACATACGTCTTTTGATTCGGTCTTTCTTTCACGGATCAATAATGACGGCAATGGAATGAGGAATTTCATCACGCGTATGAGCCAACACTTTCTCACGAATCAATTCAGCAATAATGAAGCGTTCTGGATGGTCGGTAACCTGCTCATCAGGGTAATATTTCGGCCCTTCAGGAAGGTATTTGCGAATTTCTTTCGTGAGCACATCAACATTTTGGTTGTGAAGCGCTGATATAGGAATGACTTCTTTAAAATCGTAATGATGTCGATATTCATCAATTCTCTCCAAAAGCTGGTCTGGGTGAATTTTGTCTATTTTATTCATCACGAGAAATACCGGCGTGTTTACGCGTTGTAATGATTCAAGAATATAAGCCTCACCACCGCCAAACTTCTCGGACACGTCAATAAAGAAAAGAACCACGTCGACTTCTTTTAGTGTATCTAACGCCTGACTAACCATAAATTCCCCAAGTCGATGCTTCGGCTTATGAATCCCCGGTGTGTCCAAGAAGATCATCTGTTCGTCTGCTGTAGTGTGCACCGCTTGAATTTTATTTCTCGTCGTCTGTGGTTTATCACTCATGATGGCGATCTTTTGACCGATCACTTGATTGAGTAATGTTGACTTCCCTGCATTCGGGCGGCCAATTAATGAAATGAACCCTGACTTGAATGAGTGATTATTGCTTGTCATTCATATCTCCTGCCTCAAAAGCACCCGGCAATAATGTAGCGATCGTTACTGTCCGAGTCTCTCCTTTTAAATTTCCTAAAATTACTTCACCTGTTGAATCCATAAATTCCGCAATCACTTGTCGACATGCGCCGCACGGTGAAACAGGGCCTTCTGTATCTGCGGTCACATAGAGCTTTTTTATTTTACGATGGCCTTCAGACATCGCCTTAAATATCGCCGTTCGTTCTGCACAGTTCGTTAATCCATACGATGCATTTTCTATATTTGCGCCTGTAAACAGCGTTCCGTCTTCAGTTTCTAAGCTCGCTCCAACTTGGAATTTCGAATAAGGAACATAGGCGTTGCTTCTTGCTTTTTCTGCAAGTGTTTGTAAATCAGACATGAATCATTCACCTTTCTATAGAAATAAATTCATTACCGGTTCGTAAAACACAATAATGCCAACAATGACAGCAATCATACTATAGATGAGCACAGCGGCGGCAGCTACGTCTTTTGCTGTCTTTGCAAGAGGATGATACGTCGGGGAGACGAGATCAACAACCCGCTCAATGGCCGTGTTGACCATCTCAAGAGTGATTACACCACCGATAACAATGAGTAGCATACCGATTTGCAAAAGGCCTACATCTAGCGAGATCGCTAACAATACGATAAACAACGTCAAAAAAACATGGATTTTCATGTTTTGTTCGTGCTTATAGACGTAATACAACCCACGCGCTGCGTAAACAAAGGAAAAACCTAGACGTCTTATGCCAGTTTTTTTACGTTTCTCTTTCCAATCCATAGGCAGTTAACAATTCCTCCTGCAACGCGAACATCTCTTTTTCGTCGGCCTCTGATTGATGATCATAACCGATGAGGTGTAGCAATCCGTGGATGGCTAGAAATCCGAGTTCGCGTTCGATTGAATGATTGTACTCTTTCGCTTGCTCTTTCATCCGCTCCACACAGATGACAATGTCCCCAAGCAGATGTTCATCTTGGAAACCCGCGTCCTCTTCATCATCATTTAGAGCAAAACTAAGTACATCCGTCACTTCATTTTTGTTTCGATATTCATGATTTAACGCTTGAATTTTCGTTTTTGAAACGAAAAGTACGGAGCTTTCCGTTTCCACTGGAAGTTGCAATCGTTGGCAGCTACTGCCTAGAATTTGAGTTACAAGTTCTAGTTGTTCAGCGGTGAGTTCTTCGGTTTCATCAATCACGTCGATCGGGTAATTCATTGGGCTGATTTCGACTCCTTTTCTTCATCTGGGTACTCAATTCGAGAGTGAAATGTTCCATGTAACGTTTCACACATTGAAGATGCGACGATCGCTAGTTCACGAACGGTAATATCACATTCGTCTAATTGCTGGTCCACGAGTCGATCTTGAATAATTGCATCTACGAGTGCTTTAATTTTAGCATCACTCGGTTCAGACATCGAACGGACCGCGGCTTCCACACTGTCGGCAATACCAATGACCGCTGATTCCTTAAATTGGGCTTTCGGTCCTGGGTACCGGTACGCTTCTTCCTTAGGACTTTCATCGATTTCTTTCGCTTTATAATAGAAATACTTTAACATCGTTGTCCCGTGGTGCTGTTTGGCAATATCAACGATTTCTTTAGGCATCTGGTGCGCTTCTAACATCTTTGCACCATCATACGGATGGGCAATAATTAATGCTGCACTTTTCTTAGGCGGTAAACGATCATGCGGGTTATCCATCTGCAGTTGATTCTCAATGAAATAGACCGGCTTTTTTGTTTTCCCTAGGTCATGATAATATGCCCCAACACGAGCAAGCAATCCATTTGCCCCGATTGCCTCACAAGCCGCTTCTGCGAGATTTGCCACCATCACACTATGATGATAGGTGCCTGGAGCTTCTAACAAAATCTTACGCAACAATGGATGGTTAGCATTCGTGAGCTCAATGAGTTTCGTTTGTGACAATATATTAAATCCGGTCTCGAAAAACGGCAACAAACCTAAGGTGAGCACAGCCGATAAAAACCCAGATAAAATTGCAAAAGTAATTTCAAAGCCGAATGTGGAGAGCACAAGCTGTTGATTGTTAAACACATGTAGAACGGTCACAATCGCGGCGTTAACAAGCGCGATGTACACACCTGCTTGCAAAATTTTACCAGTTCTAGGGTTCTTTCCGATAAAGAACACACCTGAAAATCCGCTTAAAATTGAATACACAAGAAATGACGAGTGAAAGGCACCTGCCGCTGACCCATTATAGATTACACTTGCACATAATGACAATAATACGACTGAAAACAGGGCGATCCGATAGTTGAGCAGTTGGGCAAGCAACATCGCGCCTAAAGCGATCGGCGTGATCCAGATGACCCCGTGGACGTCTAATACCGACAAAAGACTTATTAAGGTCATCAGTGCGAGCATAATGAAAAACACGATCACATACAACAATAGATGACGATTGCTATGTTTAATCGGGCTACTCGTTTGCACTGTATAGAATCGAAACATTAAAAGCAACACTGCGGTAAAAATGAGCAATCCTATGTATGGGTACGGGGTGATGTTTTCATCTAAGAGACCGACCAATCGCATTTGCTCATAAGCAGCGGGCCCAATAATCTCTCCTTCTTGTGCCAACAGTTGCCCTTCTCTAATGAGCACAGGGTCAACTTCACTGAGCAAAAGCTGAACTTGCTCACTCGTCGCTTCATCGTCATAAATATAATTTGCGATAACGAGTGAACGCGTAATCTCAGTCACTGCATCATGTAGGCGTGAACTGTTTAGTGAGTGCAACACACGTTCTTCAGCTTCATCGCGAGCCTCTGGCACTTCATCAACTGAAATCCCTTCATTCATCACCTCAAAAACCGAATTCCTAACGATATCTCTAGCGACACGCAGTTGTTCAGGGCTTGATGTTAATAACGTCTCGATCGTTGACATCGTCAAATCACGGTCAACGTCTTGATTGACTGCTTCTTGCATATACTCCATTTGTTCTTCTAATTCAGGTGGTGAATCTCCTTCTGTGAGCTCATCTTCATCACGTTCCATGTCTGAAGACAACTGGATCGCAAGCCCAAAGATCGCGTTCACCTTTTCCGTTTGCGATTGAGCATAGTCACTTCGGAGCACGTATACAGGTCGATCGTCGCAACAGCCTCTTGGCGTCGCTCAATCGTCTGCTCCTCATGCTCTACTGTAATCGGTGCTCGTATATCTTCAGGGGCAGGTTCAGATAGTGAAATATCTAGGCGGTCAGGGACAACATTTGACACCATTGATCCAAATAATAATATTGCAAGCAAGAGAAATAAGCCGATCCTTATGGTTCGGGAACTTAAACGAAGCAAAGGTCGGCTCATATTTCTTGTTTTGTTTTTCACGTTCAGCACTCCTACGCTTGCAATTTCAATGGTCGATTATTCATTACCTTCTTGGTCGTACGCTTCCAACACACGCTTTACGAGCGTGTGGCGCACAACATCGGCTCCTTGTAAGTAAACAAAACCAATGTCACGCACAGGCTTTAGAATATCTGTCGCCACTTGCAATCCTGATTTTTTGCCTTTCGGTAAATCAACTTGCGTAAGGTCGCCGTTGACAATCATTTTCGAGCCAAAGCCGAGGCGGGTAAGAAACATTTTTATTTGTTCAGGCGTCGTGTTCTGCGCCTCATCTAGTATGACAAACGCATCATCAATGTGCGTCCTCTCATATAAGCAAGCGGGGCCACTTCAATGGTTCCACGCTCCATTAGTCTCGCCGTATGCTCCGTGCCAAAAATATCGTGTAGTGCGTCATAAAGAGGCCGTAAATACGGGTCGACCTTCTCTTTAAGATCTCCTGGCAAAAACCCAAGGTTCTCGCCAGCTTCAACAGCTGGACGCGTCAACACAATTCGTTGAACAGAGCCTGCTTTTAAAGCGCTCACCGCCATAACAACAGCCAAGTATGTTTTACCTGTCCCAGCAGGACCAATACCAAAAACCATATCATGATTGCGGATCGCTGATACGTACGTTTGTTGTCCGAGCGTCTTAACGACAATAGGTTTCCCTTTCGCATTAATTGCAATGGTCTCTTGATAAATGTGATTTAGTTTATCAAGCTTGCCTTCTTCGTCCAACTGCACAGCATAAATGACGTCACGTTCACTAATATCTGTTCCTTGACGAAGTAACTGCAACAATTTAATGAGCACTCGTTCCACGCGGTCAATATGCTCTTCAGTTCCCGAAACGACGAGCGCTTCACCTCTTGTCACAATGGACACATCAAGAATTTCTTCCATTCGTTTTAGATGTACATCATTCGGACCAAAAAGGGATTGCAACTCGAGTGAATCTTGCACATGTAAATCGATGACTTTTCTCTCTGTCAAAATTCTCATTCTCCTTGTGATATCGGTGCTTCTTCAGCAATGTTTTCGATCACTTCATAATGGATGGATACTGTAACTTTACCATTGTCGGTTCGTGTCTGTAAAATATTTTCAGAAATCACTTCAGCGTCTGGCCCTAATTGTCTTCTTAATTCCCTGTCAGCCACTTGCTTTGCACGCTCACTAGCTTCATCTACGGAATAAGAAATTTCCCTTTGACCACGTTCTGAATAAGTCGTTCTTTCAATCGGTAATTCAATTGTCGTAAAAACGAGTGGAAGCTTTATCGACTCCGTTTGCTCATGGAAGTTGTCGAAATCTTCCTCAACTCCTCGTCCCCAAAACTGCCAAGCAAAATCCCCAAGTTGTAGCTCATACTGACTCGCCCGTTCCCCCGTGTACGTTTCTCCTCTTAGTGTCATCGGCACTTGAACCTGCCTTGGTACCACGTTTCTGCTCGAATGGTTCCTTCAGCAGCAATCGCAGACTCTTCCCCTTCACGTCCAATGAGTCCTGAGATGAGCAGGTCGCCAACTTGGACGACATCATTTAACGCGACAGCTGCTCGTCCATTTTCAACGTAAAGTTCATGAATGACACCGTTCTTCATTGCGACTAAATTTCTTGGAGATAATGCTTCTCTCTCCTCAGCCAATTGCTGCTCTACGACTTGAAACTGGTAGCTCGTACCCCTTTTCTCTACACCAATCCACGTCGCGCCTGGGACCTCTTCGGACACTCGTTGCTGAAGCTCCGATTCTGCAGGGATTCTCCATTGAGGACTACCTGGTGCTAAACTTGATCTTGTGCCCATACACGTATTTCATGTTCGATCTGCGGCGAAGCTCCTTCAACATCCACCCTCCAAACCATTTGTGACAAAAAGCCAACAACGAGGAAGAACACGAGAATACCTGCGACAAATCCAAAACGTCTAAAACCCTTTTGTTATATAAATACATGCCCTTTCGCTCACCAAACGATACTTTGATTGGGTGATTTCTTGCGATTTTTCGAAGCTTCTTCACATCAGGGATATTCATGATCGCCTGCACGTGACTCACATTCTTTCTTTCAACATTCACGAAAGAAATGTCGTCTTGAATACATTCATTAAGAAATGATTCAATTTGTTCTCCCACGAGGAAAAGCTCAACTTGCCCTTTCCAATTGCGCTCGGTTTTTTGCACATTACTTCTCTCCTTTATTATGAATGTGGGCCACTTGATCAATTTGACCTTCAAGAATTAATTCATCTGGCAAAATCGCTTTTATAATCATCTCTTTGCCTGTGACAAGAAGCTCCCCGTCACTTAAACGAAGTTGCACATTGTCAGAGGAGAAAGAAAGAATGCCTCGGTGATTTTCGATATATACATGGACGTGTCCGATCATCGTTACCCTACTGAGGCCAAGGGTCACATCAGCAGGAATTTGCATGCTTTTAGTCATAAGCTTTCTAAGCTTTCTTGATAT
Organism: Geomicrobium sp. JCM 19039; assembly: GCF_000698145.1. GTDB lineage: Bacteria > Bacillota > Bacilli > Bacillales > Marinococcaceae > Geomicrobium_A. The sequence continues at coordinate 203,248 of NZ_BAXB01000003.1, read as the reverse complement.
GGACGCCACAAACATTCCCTCCTCAACTATACGTATGTCCTAATACGTCCGATCATCACTACGATTACGTTTTAGAACCGACCAAAAAAAGCACCCTCAAAGGAGGATGCTTTATCTTATGACATATAACGCTTAGGTGTTCGCGGATTCGTTCGATGAGGTTTAGTACCTCGAGGTTCGGTTAATATTTCTGACCAAACCATCCCTTGAACGATATCTTTTCTGGAGATGTTTTTGAAGGAGACAAGCTCCCCTTCATTATCACGTGAAGCGATGCGTTTTTGCTTCGCTTGTAACTGCTTTGTTTTTGCTTGGAGCTCCTGTTCAGCTTGACGCTTTCGACGTCTCACTTCTTCACGACGCTTTTCAAATTCCTGCATTTCTTTACTCACAACAGTCGAATCTGGAGACGACGTCTCTTGTTGCTCGGGTGTACTGAGTGTCGAGTCCGCACGTGGCTGGCGGCTCGTTGGCCGCTCTTGTTGCTCTTCTGACCGACCGCCAAACATTTCCTCCAGTTGCTTACCAAGATCACCAAATGGGCTTTCTTGACTTTCACCTGCCGATGTTTCCGTACGTTCTGACTGCTGAGTTTCTTGTGGACGAGGACCTGTCCCTGGTTTGGAGCGTTCATTTGTCTTCTTGGAATTGGTAAACAAGTTCATGATGCTCGAAATGATCATCATGAGAATAATAATTCCAATAATCTCCATTCATCAGTCCCCCTTTCTTCCATTCAAAAAACTATCCTCGATTACGGTGTGGATCTTCGTCTTCATCATCTTTCGTAGCTTTGCCGATACTCTCTCTCATATCCGTATCCGCTTGCACGTTTTGGAAGTTCACGTAATCCATAACTCCTAGGTTACCCGCTCTAAATGCTTCTGCCATGGCCATCGGTACTTCTGCCTCAGCTTCAACAACTTTCGCACGCATTTCTTCAACACGAGCTTTCATTTCTTGTTCTTTGGCAACAGCCATCGCACGACGCTCTTCTGCTTTAGCTTGTGCAATATTCTTATCTGCTTCTGCTTGGTCAGTCTGGAGCTCAGCACCAATGTTCTTCCCGATATCAATATCGGCAATATCAATGGATAGAATTTCAAAGGCAGTTCCTGAATCAAGACCTTTTGTTAGAACGGTTTGTGAAATCATATCTGGATTCTCTAGAACTTTCTTATGATCATTGTTAGAACCAATCGTGGAAACGATCCCTTCACCGACACGGGCAATGACTGTATCTTCACCAGCACCACCGACGAGGCGATCAATGTTCGCTCGTACTGTAATTCTTGACTTCGCTTTAATTTCGATACCGTCCATCGCTACACCGGCAATAAATGGTGTTTCGATGACTTTCGGATTTACACTCATTTGTACAGCTTCTAACACATCACGACCAGCAAGATCAATCGCTGCCGCACGCTCAAATGATAAGTCAATGTTCGCACGATGCGCAGCAATCAACGCATTGACAACCCGATCGACGTTACCACCCGCTAGGTAGTGACCTTCCAACATGTTTGTTGTAATATCAAGACCCGCTTTTTTCGCTTTGATTAGCGGGTTAATGACCCGTTTTGGAACAACGTTACGTAAACGCATCCCGACGAGTTGGAAGATGCCGACTTTAACATTCGCTGCAATTGCAGCAATCCAAAGTCGAACAGGTACAAATGTGAATAGAACAGAAAGCAAGATGATTGCAATAGCAATCACGACAATGACCAAAAGTGGCCCTGTACTAATAATGTCCATTTTCGTAGTCCCCCTTTAATAGAATTACGTGCTTATTTGATCTCTCTAACGACAATACTCGCACCGTCTGTACGAACAACTTGAATCGACTTACCTTTCTCAATGAAACTACCTTCACTCACAACATCCACTTGGGCATCGTTTATTTCACCAATACCTGCAGGTCTTAACGGTGTAAGAGCCACGCCTGTTTCATTTAACAAACGTTCTTTATCCGCTTTTCTCTGTGTTCCTTCTTCGCTTGAAACCTCGTCTTGGAGCACGAGACGCTTCATTAAGCCAATACGTCCAAAATACTTGAACATAACGAATGCCGCGACACCTGCTGCTCCAACAGCAAGCAAAATCGAAAGAAAGATTTGTGAAGTATCAAAAGAGGCAAGATAGATACTGCCGATAATAGACCCAACCCCTAGTAAACCAAACAATCCGAAGCCTGTAAATACGATTTCGACAACAATCAGGATAATTCCTATAATTAATAGGATTAAACTTTCCCAACCTGCAAATCCAGCAAACAAATGCCCAAAGAAAAACAAGCCAAGTGATGATAATCCAACAATCCCTGCAATACCAAAACCAGGTGTGAAGAATTCAGTAATGAGGCCAACTGCACCTACAGCAAGAAGTACCGAGATCATGGCTGGATGTGTGATCCACCGCGTCATCGTTTCTGCTAAAGCAAGGTCTTGCTCAACGACTTCTGCGTCCGTCAAATCAAGAGCTGCTAGCACTCCTTCTCGGTCTTCTTCAATGCCCTCTGCATAATTGTTCTCTAACGCTTCGTTTGCATTTATAGATATCGGATTATCAGGGTTTACCATCCGTTCTGCAATGTCTGGAGGCCGGTCATGATCACTGCTCGCTGCAGCTGTTCTCATTTCCGTCGCCCAGTTTTCAGCGACTTTCTGGTCAGCAGCATTTCCCGCACCATCAATAACACTTGCATTTCCGATTTGAGCACCGGGTTGCATGTAGATATTGTCAGTATAAAGAGCAATGTACGCACCTGCAGAGATGGCTCCATCGTCTTCATTCTTTACGAATGTAGAAATCGGAACATCCGTTGCTTGAATCTTATTCACGATGTTCGTCGCGGCATTCACTGCCCCGCCAGGCGTATCCATTTCTAATAGAATATGGTCTGCACCGTCCTCAACTGCGTCCGTGATCGCTCGATCCAAGAAAGCTTCTAAACCACGTTCTACGGTTTGCTCAACTGGGATCACATGCACGGACTGATTGCTGTCAGCAACAGACTGAAATGGCAATATCATACCCGTGATGAGAAGTAAGAGGAAAAGAATAACACGACTTCTTTTTCCCATCTGCTCCCTCCCCTTCATGATGATCATTTATTTGCGAACTTACTCGTATTGTAACCGCTATAATTTAGTGTACACAATATATAAGCTAGAACACAAGTATTCCACACCTTCTGCCTAGTATTACGTGTGAGTTGACCAAAAGGTTTCAAAAATGCAAAACCCCTGATGCAAATCTGCACCAGGGGTTGAATCATTTCAGCCAATATTAGAACTTACGCTTACGCGCAGCTTCTGATTTTTTCTTCTTTTTAACGCTTGGCTTTTCATAATGTTTACGCTTGCGGACCTCAGCAAGTGTACCGTCTTTAGAAACATTCTTCTTAAAACGACGCAATGCTGAATCGAGCGACTCATTCTTTCTTATACGTGTTTCAGCCATTTGAATCCCTCCCTCCGCAGTACCGCTCACAATCATGACATTCACTTGTACAATATGATGTCATTTTAGTAAATTGTAATGGAAATTCGTCTGTTTTGCAACACCAATCTTTGAATTTCCACAAACTCGCTTCATAAATCTTCTTTGCATGCCATAACTATAAGCATTGGGGGACGGGCTATGGAGTATTCATTTATGATGATCGTTGTTTATATATTTATTTTTTTATTTGGAATTGCGATTATTCGTCTTGGATTAGAGCAGGCAACACCAGCGCGTGTAAAATCGTTAATTGAAAAAAGTACGAGCCACCCTTTAGCCGGACTCTTTGTCGGCTTTGCAGTTACTGCTGTTCTCCAGAGCAGTACCGCTGTCATGGTTCTTGCTGTCAGCCTTGTAGCTGCTCGCGTCATCCCTTTTCGACAAACGATTGCCATCATTTTGGGAAGCAATGTCGGGACGACCATCACCCTTGAACTTCTCGTTTTCTCTGGTGAAACTCTCGGCATGGTTACGCTCGTTCTTGGAGTACTTGCCTTGCTAACGAGAAAACGCTCGTTATTTTTATTTGGGATGATTTTCTGTGGGATTGGTTGTATGTTTCTTGCCATGGACGGTATGGGGGAGTGGGGAGAAGCCTTCGCAAGTCATGGGTTTGCAAGCACACTAATTGAACACAACATGTCTAACCTTGTGTCCATGCTCGGCGGAACCGTACTCGCATCGATTATCCAATCCAGTACAGCTGCGATTGCTATCGGTATTCAATTGTATGCCAATGAAGTGCTCAGCCTCGAAGCTGTCATTAGTATTATGATGGGTGCCAATGTTGGTACTTGCCTTACAGCTGTTATTGCCGCATTTGGGGCAGGTCGTGGTGCGATGCAAACCGCTATGGCGAATGTGTTTCTAAATCTTGGGGGTGCGTTACTTTTTTTACCATTTGTTTCGCTCTTTGCCTATTTCGTCATGCAACTCACATCTGATCCCGCTACTCAAGTCGCTCATGCTTCTGTGCTCTTTAACGTCATATGTTCGCTGTTACTCTTACCTTTCATCCATCCTTTTGCTTCACTCGTCGAACGAGTAACTGGCGAAAAATGAGGAAAGACGAAACGGGAAACACCCCCTTCGTCTTTCCCTCGTTAATTAAACAAATTGTTTTGCGTCGTGGTCGATGACGCGAACGAACTCTGCCTCACTCTCAGGATAACCTGCTCGAGTAATTTTCGCTTTAACAATTTGCCCGACCATTTCTTTTGTCGCTGGAACTCTTACTTTTAAGTAATTGCTCGTATAACCAACAAACATCCCCGAATCGTCTTTCACTTCTTCTTCAGGAATCACTTCTACCACTTCGTTTTCGAATGATGACGCATACTGCTTTGCCAGTTGCTGAGACAACGCAATAAGCTTTTGAACACGTGCCTGCTTTACGTTGTCGTCCACTTGATCGTCTCTTCTCGCTGCTGGTGTACCTGTGCGCTTTGAATAAGGGAACACGTGCAGTTCGGAATAGCCCATCTCTTCGATAAATGCGTACGTCTCTTGAAACTCATCTTCTGTCTCTCCAGGAAACCCGACAATCACATCGGTTGTAATGGCCAAGTCAGGGAAGATTTGCTTCAACTTCGCCACACGCTCTTTATAAAATTGCGTTGTATACTTTCTTCTCATTCGTTTTAAAACCGTGTCTGAGCCTGCTTGTAAAGGAATGTGAAAGTGATTCACAATTTTATTCGAGTTTTTTACAACCTGAATAACTTCATCAGTGATTTGACTCGCTTCAATCGATGAAATTCTTAGACGTTTGATGCCTTCAACTTCTTCAAGTTGTTGTAGAAGCTTAGCAAAGTTGTAGTCTTTAAAATCCTCACCGTATCCTGCTGTGTGGATTCCAGTGAGTACGATTTCTTTATAGCCAGCCTCAACGAGTTGCTTTGCTTGTTGAAGAACTTGCTCAGGTTCTCTTGAGCGAAGTAGCCCTTTTGCCCAAGGAATGATACAAAACGTACAGAAATTGTTGCATCCTTCTTGAATCTTTAAGCTCGCCCGTGTGCGATCACGAAACGCTGGAACGTCTAACTCTTCATATGTCCGGGTTTTCATAATGTTACCGACCGCATTTTTTGGTTCTCTTGTTTGTTTAAATTCCTCAATGTAGCCGATCATCTTTTTACGATCTTGAGTACCAACGACGATATCGACACCTGGAATATCCATAATTTCCGCTGAAGATGTTTGTGCATAACATCCCGTCACACAAATGACGGCATCGGGGTTGTTACGGATTGAACGGCGAATTACTTGCCGACTTTTTTTATCTCCTGTGTTCGTTACTGTACACGTATTAATAACATACACATCAGCGGGATTCTCATCCGCGGTCTGCGTGTAACCCGCCTCTTTAAATAATTGCCAAATGGCCTCTGTTTCATAGTGGTTGACCTTGCAACCTAACGTATGGAAAGCAACGCTTGCCATCGGTCTTCACCTCTTAATTTCGTATTCATAACTGAGCATGCTAAGAAGAGCAGTAGATGCCGTTTCTGCCCTAAGTATTCTGGGACCTAAGCTTATAGACGCAAACCCTGCATCTTGAAACAGCTGGAATTCACTTTCACTAAAGCCCCCTTCAGGTCCCAAAATCGCGAGCGCAGAAACAGGCGAATGAAGAGCTTCTAATTGGTCGTATAACGCATGATGATTCGTCCCTCGACCCGACTGTTCCGAGACGACCCATACCACATCATAACGGTCCGCTATTGATAATAGTTCCTTTGCAGAAGCAACGTGTTGAACTGCAGGCAGTCGCAGCCTTTCCGATTGCTCTGCAGCTTCTTGAACGATCTTTTTGTAACGGGTGAGCTTTTTGTCTTGCTTTTTCTCGTCCCATTTTACGACGGAATGCTTTCCTCCAAAACCAATAAACCCAAAAGCACCTAACTCCGTTGCTTTTTGCAGCATCCATTCAAACCGATCACCTTTAATGTCTGCTTGCGCGATTGTAACACGAACAGGTAGCTCCGCGCATGTTTCGATCGTTTCAGAAAACTGTGCCGTCACCTTCTGTGCGTGTACAGATGTAATGGTAAACTTTGCTGCTTTTTCATTTTCATCTACACAAATGAACTCATCGCCTGCACTCATTCTCATCACCCGTTCAATGTGGTGAGCTTGTTCGCCTTGGAGAACGACTTGTTCCCCTTCTACATCTTCATTTTGGATAAAATATCGTTGCAACCACCTACACCTCACTCATTCGTTGTGCGTGAATCGCGACCCAATCCTTTATTTCATGAACGTCTTTGACGGTAAACCCGTGCAGAGAGAGCACATGAATAACTTCTGCTTTCTTTGATGAGATAATGCCCGAAACGAGCAAATGTCCGGTTTTTTTCAAGTGGTTTTGCACCGATGGAATCATGCGGATCACGATGTCACTTAACAGATTGGCCACCACTACATCTGCCTTGTCTGTTGAAGCAGTTTCAGCGAGCAAGTCTCGTTCTGTCACTTCAGTAGATTCAGCTGTTTGATTACGCTCGATGTTTTCTTTGGCCACCTTCACCGCGACCGGGTCCAAGTCAAATGCTTGTACGTGACGAGCACCTAGTTTCACCGCTGCAATACTTAATATACCCGAACCTGTACCGACATCAATGACGCGGTCTCCAGGTTGAATTAACGTCTCCAGTGCCCGTAAGCATAAGAGCGTCGTTTCGTGTGTGCCCGTTCCAAATGCCATGCCTGGGTCCAATTCGATGATCGTTTTCTCGTGATCCGTTGCACTGACCGGCTCCCACGAAGGGACGATTCGCAACGTGCTGCTCACATCAATCGGTTTATAATAGGTCTTCCATGCCTCTGACCAATCTTCTTCACGGATTGTCTGTTGTTCAATGTTTATCCCTTTTACCGGTAATCCACTTTCTCTCTCCAACTGCTCGAGCGCCTTTGTAATGGCGTTCATTGTTTCATTCAAACGCTCGTCAATAGGAAAATATGCTTTCAACACGACGCCAGACGTAGGCAAATGATCAACCGAAGGCTTACCGATAATATCACTGCCCCACTCAGGCTCGTATTCACGATCGCGACTGTCTTCGATAACGATCCCGTTCGCACCCTGTTCATTTAAAAGCCCAGCGACTTGCTCATGTGCTTCATGAGACGTATGTAGGCGACATTCTGTCCATTCCATAAATCAAAACCTCCTCATCGATAAAGCTGGTTTCCTCTAGAGGAAACCAGCCTTCATCATCATTCGTGTTAATCTCCGCGAAATGCCCGTTTTACTTTATCGAAGAAGCTGTCGCTATGCTCATCAACCGTTTCTCCACTTTCATCGGCAAATTCTTTCAGCAATGACTTTTGTTTATCGGACAATTTCTTAGGCGTAATCACACGAACTGTGATTAACTGATCCCCCGTTCCACGTCCGTGGACGTTTGGTGCACCTTTGCCTTTAAGTCGAAATTGCTTGCCGGTTTGAGTGCCTGCAGGTACTTTAATCTTCACTTTCCCACTTAAAGCAGGAACTTCGATCTCATCACCAAGCGCTGCCTGTGTAAAGGTGAGTGGCATCTCACACCTTACATGATCTCCATCACGCTCAAAAAACTCATGCGGTTTGACATTAATCACAATGTATAAATCTCCAGGAGGGCCACCATTCACACCTGCTTCCCCTTGGCCAGCTTGTCGCATTTGTTGACCATGATCAATACCTGCAGGAACGCGTACTTTTACTTTTTTGCGTTTTTCAACGCGACCGTCGCCACCGCACGTATTGCATTTATCTTTGATCGTTTGACCTGATCCTTCACAACGATCACAAATTCTACGATTTACGACACGGCCAAACGGCGTGTTTTGTTCAACATTTAGTTGACCGCTGCCGCCACACCTCCCGCACGTTTCAGGTGATGTGCCTGGCTTTGCGCCTGACCCAGAACACGTTTGGCAAGATTCTTCCCGCGGGATTTCAATTTCTTCCTCTTTGCCAAAAACGGCCTCTTTAAATTCCAACGTCATTGTATATTGAAGATCTGCTCCTTGTCGAGGTGCATTTGGATCTCGTCTGCCCCCGCCACCAAAGAACATGTCGAAAATATCACCAAAGCCGCTGCCACCAAAGTCTCCAGCACCGCCGCCGAAACCTTGATTCGGATCGGCATGCCCAAATTGATCATAATGGGCTTTCTTTTGAGAATCGCTTAAGGTGTCATACGCTTCTTTTACTTCTTTAAACTTCTCTTCCGCATCATCTTCTTTATTGACATCTGGATGATATTTTCTTGCAAGCTTACGGTAAGCTTTTTTTATCTCATCAGCAGATGCATCCTCACTGACGCCGAGCACTTCATAGAAGTCGCGCTTACTCATTGTCCAAATCACTCCCGTTAGTAACTACATGGCACTCATCTTACATTGGTTTTATGATGACAGCAACAACCATCAAGAAAAAAGTCAAAGCCTAGAGAAACTGACTTTGACTTTATCTCTTGAAATGATTATCTATTATTTGTTGTCGTCTTTTTTCTCTTCGTCGTCTTTCACTTCTTCAAAGTCAGCATCAACGACGTCTTCTTCTTGACCGGATTGTTCTTGGTTTTCAGCAGCGCCTTCTTGCTCAGCGTTTTGAGCCATTTGCTCATACATTTTCTGAGAAAGTGCATGAACAATTTCTTGGAGCTCATCTTTCGCTGTGCGGATCACTTCAAGGTCAGTTCCTTGCAACGCCTCTTGAAGCTTCACTTTAGCTGTTTCAGCATTTTCCTTGTCAGCAGCTTCTACATTTTCACCTAAATCTTTAATCGTTTTGTCTACGTTAAAGACGAGGCTGTCTGCTTCATTGCGAAGTTCAGCTTCTTCTTTCTTGTGTTTGTCCGCTTCAGCATTTTCTTCTGCTTGTTTGACCATGTCTTCAATTTCATCATCTGATAGACCTGAAGAAGAAGTAATGGTAATGGACTGTTCTTTGTTAGTTCCTTTGTCTTTGGCACGTACATTGACAATACCATTCGCGTCAATATCAAAGCTTACTTCGATTTGTGGAACGCCGCGAGGTGCTGCTGGAATATCATTTAACTGGAAACGTCCAAGTGTTTTGTTATCCGCGGCCATCTCACGCTCTCCTTGTAACACATGAATGTCTACAGAAGGCTGGTTGTCAGCCGCTGTCGAGAACACTTGCGATTGACTCGTAGGAATCGTTGTGTTTCGTTCGATCAAGCGTGTAAATACGCCACCCATCGTTTCGATCCCTAGTGAAAGTGGTGTCACGTCTAGCAAGACGACATCTTTCACATCTCCAGCGAGAACACCCGCTTGCACGGCTGCACCAAGTGCTACCACTTCATCAGGTTTACACCTTTATGAGGGTCTTTACCCGTAAGTTGTTTGATGCCCTCTTGAACAGCAGGAATTCGCGTTGAACCCCCAACAAGAATAATTTTATCAATTTCAGATGCAGAAACTCCTGAATCTTGAATCGCACGACGCGTTGGTTCCATCGTTCTTTCAACTAGATGAGAAGAAATTTCGTCGAACTTCGCTCGTGTAAGGTTCATTTCAAGGTGTTTAGGTCCTGAAGCGTCAGCTGTAATAAACGGAAGCGACAGTTGTGTTTGTGTCACACCTGAAAGATCTTTCTTCGCCTTTTCAGCTGTATCTTTAAGACGTTGCATCGCCATTTTGTCTTGTTTTAAGTCAATGCCATTTTCTTTTTTGAACTCATCAACCATGTGGTCAATAATCACTTCATCGAAGTCATCCCCACCTAGTTCGTTATCACCAGAAGTTGATTTCACTTCGAAAAAGCCATCGCCAAGCTCGAGAATGGATACGTCAAACGTACCTCCACCGAGGTCATAAACGAGGATCGTTTGATCTTCGTCTTTCTCAAGACCATAAGCGAGCGCTGCCGCTGTCGGCTCATTCACAATTCGCTCGACTTCAAGTCCAGCAATCTTTCCTGCGTCTTTTGTTGCTTGACGTTGTGAATCATTGAAGTACGCTGGTACGGTAATGACTGCTTTTGAAACCGTTTCTCCAAGATAAGCTTCTGCGTCAGACTTAAGCTTTTGGAGAATAATCGCTGAAATTTCTTGCGGCGAGTAATCTTTTCCTTCTGCTTCAACTTTATGATCTGTCCCCATATGTCGTTTAATTGAAAGAATCGTATTCGGGTTCGTGATCGCTTGGCGCTTCGCGACCTCACCTACTTGGCGCTCACCATCTTTAAAGGCAACAACCGATGGTGTTGTACGATTTCCTTCTGGGTTTGGGATGACGACTGCTTCGCCACCTTCCATTACCGCTACGCAAGAATTTGTTGTTCCTAAGTCAATGCCGATTACTTTACTCATTGCTATATCCTCCTTGATTCCGTTCTAACTCATACCATTTGTTTCTATTCGTTACGCGTTAACCTTCACCATTGCTGGACGGATCACACGATCTTTAAGTTGATATCCCTTTTGCAGTTCTTCCACAACTTGGTTGCTTTCAAACCCTTCTTCTTCCACTTGCATAACTGCTTGATGGAAATTCGGGTCAAATGGCTCTCCTTCAGTCTTAATCTCGGTAAGACCTTCAGAGCGCAGCGATTCTTGCAGCTGCTCATACACCATTGTCATTCCTTTATGGATGCTCTCTGCCTCTTCTGATTGTGGTGCATGATCTAAAGCACGCTTGAAATTGTCCATCGCTGGAAGCAACGACTCGATAAGCTTTTGCGAACGATACTTTGCATCGGACTCTTTTTCCATACGCGTGCGCTTGCGGAAGTTATCATAATCCGCCTGTTGCCTTAACACTTTTTGCTTAAGCTCATTTAGCTCGTTTTGAAGAAGGTCTTCTTCACTTTGCTCAACTTCTTCATCCGAAACCGATTCTTCAGTGTCAGGCTCAATAATTTCAACCTCTTCTGCTGTTGGTTCTGTTTCTTCGTTTGTTTTCTTATCTTGTTCTGTCATACATTGACACCTCCAAGCCACATGAAATCACTCGGAGCATACGACTATCCATCATGCCGATACAGTCTCGTCAAAGATGCTGACAACCCGTCGGCCATTTGTTTGATAATCCGAATGGCTCGCTCATATTCCATACGTGTCGGACCGATAAGCCCGATCGAACCTACAGACTTTCCATCGATCGCATACGTGGCTGTTATCATGCTAATATCATCAAATAATTTCAAGTGGTTCTCCTCACCAATCTTTACGGTAAGACCACTCGTATTCGCAGAAGACAAAAATGAATATACTTCACCGCTATCTTCCAACCATTTCAACATGGCCCTCACACGATCAACATCTTTAAACTCAGGTTGAACGAGCAAGTTCATTAAGCCGTTGTAGAAGATCTGTTCATCGTTCCCTGGCTTAAATGCACGATGCAAAAACTGAAACATCTCTTTATAATGATGAACGTGTTTATCTAGAATCCTCTCAATTTCAACAGTCATTAGACTTTCCCATTGACCAAGTGGACTATTGGACAACTGTTCATTTAAGATGTTCACAAATTTCTCGAGATCCGTTGCACTCATGTTCTCTGGAATATCAAACGTTCGATTTTCGACATGCCCAGAATCGGTCACTAAAATCGCAACCGCTTGCGATGAAGAAAGCGGGATAATTTGAATCTGCTTTAACTTCGTGTTTGAAATCGCAGGCCCAAGAACAACGGAAACGTAATTCGTCATCTCTGAGAGAATGGCTGCCGTTTTTCTCATCACCGCTTCGACTTCAGAAACTTTCTGGTCAAAAAAATGTTGCACAAAATCAAGTCGTTGACTTTGAGGTTCATTGGAATATAATAGCTGGTCAACATAGAGTCGGTATCCTTGATGAGACGGAATTCTGCCTGCAGAACTATGCGGCTTAATTAAAAAACCCATCTCTTCCAAGTCAGCCATCTCGTTTCGAATCGTAGCTGCGCTAAACGTCACATCGGGTCGTTTTGATATACTTCTTGAACCGACGGGCTCAGCGCTTTGGACATAGTCATCGACGATGGCTTGCAGAATGAATAACTGACGACGACTTAACATGTGTCCATCACCTCTGTTAGCACTCAATGAGTTCGAGTGCTAAATCTACTCCAAATTTATCAAATGGCTCTGTCTTTGTCAACGAATGAGATGTGTGTCTTTTGGAAGCAAAAACTTTTCAAACACCTCATTGCCGAGAAGCTGCCCTCGTTCCGTTAACCGTAAGTGATTGTCCCGCCATTCAACAAGACCGTCGTCGATGAGTTCAGGTAAGACGTTTCTGTACAATTCAGCCATGTGAATGCCGTATTTTTCACGAAAGCGATCGGCTCGAACCCCTCGGTTTAAACGTAATCCTAAAAACATTTCTTCTTCCATTTGCTCGGTCATCGAGAGCGCTTCAGATTTTCTCGTCGGCAGCTTCTTCTCTTCAATAGACTTCAAATAGTGAGGGATTGGACCGATGTTGCTGTACCGACTGCCGCCGATGTAGCCGTGTGAACCAGCGCCCAAAGCAAGATACGGTTCGTTTTCCCAATAGAGCAAGTTGTGCCGACTTTCTTTGTTCGGCTTAGAAAAATTACTAATCTCATATTGGAGGAAACCTGCATCAGCTAAACGCTGAATCAGCCACTCATACATATCTGCTTCATCGTCTTCATCCATCGGCGTTAGCTTTCCGGCTTTTTTCCAATTATGAAATTGTGTTTTCGGCTCAATTTTTAGCCCATAAGCGGAAATATGATCCGGATCTAAGGAAATGGCTTTTTCAACCGTCGCTCTCCATTGTTCATCCGTTTGAGCAGGCAGTGCATACATCAAGTCGATCGAGACGTTGTTAAACCCTTGATCTCGGACCCGATGAATCAATCGCTCCACATCTTCCGCTCCGTGCGTTCTCCCAATTTGTTGCAAAAGCTCAGCATCGAAAGTTTGCACTCCGATGCTCAAGCGATTCACTCCTGCTTCTCTTAGTACGCGTAATTGCTCATCTGTCACCCCGTCAGGGTTCACTTCCACAGTCACTTCGCTCATTTCATCCCAATGAACACCGGCCTTCTTTAGACCGAGAAACAACTGCTGCAATTGCTCACTGTTTAGGGCAGTGGGTGTTCCTCCACCGATATAGAACGTATCGGCATGATACCTTCCATTCTCCACACGCCATTTACCTTCCGTAGACAGTGCACGAATATACGCATCGACAGGTTGGCCTTCCAGAAGAACTTTATTGAAATCACAGTAGTGACAGATCTGTTTACAAAAAGGGATGTGTACGTACAATCCTTGTTTCAAACGAGCACGTCCTTTTTGTTATTTTTGGTCGTCCATCTTCAGTACACTCATGAAAGCCTCTTGAGGAACTTCAACATTACCGACGTTCTTCATACGACGTTTTCCTTCTTTTTGCTTTTCAAGAAGCTTTCTTTTTCTCGTAATGTCTCCACCATAACACTTGGATAGTACATTTTTTCGAAGCGCTTTAATCGTTGAACGAGCAATAACTTTATTTCCGATACCTGCTTGAACAGGCACTTCGAATTGTTGTCTTGGAATCAATTCTTTCAGCTTATCTACAATAATCTTTCCGCGATCATACGCCATATCTCGATGAACGATAATCGATAAGGCATCAACTTTTTCACCGTTTAAAAGAATATCCATCTTAACGAGCTTAGACTCGCGATAGCCAATCATCTCGTAGTCAAACGAAGCATATCCTTTTGTGTTCGATTTCAATTGATCAAAAAAGTCATAGACAATCTCGGTGAGCGGCAACTCATAAACGAGATTTACACGATTTTCATCCATGTACGTCATATCAATGAAATTCCCGCGTTTCCTTTGACACAAATCCATAACCGCACCGACATAATCATTCGGAACCATAACGGTACTTTTCACATACGGCTCTTCCACATAATCAATTGATTGTTGATCTGGCATGTTTGACGGGTTATCAATTTTCACCATTGAACCGTCCAACTGATGCACGTGGTAAATAACACTTGGCGCTGTCGTAATTAAATTAATGTTATACTCACGCTCAATGCGCTCTTGCACAATCTCCATATGCAAAAGCCCTAAGAATCCACAACGAAAGCCAAACCCTAGTGCTTGTGAAGTCTCCGCTTCGTATTGCAACGCACTATCATTTAACTCAAGACGTTCAAGTGCATCCCTTAACGCATTATAATCACTCGCATCAATTGGGTATAACCCACAATAAACCATCGGGTTCATCCGTTTATACCCTGGTAATGGTTCAGGAGCTGGCTCATGGACGTGGGTAATCGTATCCCCTACCCTAGAATCTCCGACATTTTTAATTGATGCGGTAAGGAAACCAACGTCACCTACCGTCAATTCATCTGTAGCTACTGGTTTAGGGGTCATAACCCCAATCTCTGTCACTTCAAACTCTTTACCCGTTGCCATCATGCGAATCTTATCGCCTTTTTTGACTGTTCCTTCAGCAATCCTTATGTAAGCGATAACGCCGCGATAAGAATCATAAAGCGAATCAAAGATTAACGCCTTTAAAGGGCCGTTTGGATCGCCTGAAGGTGCAGGTACTTTCTCAACCACTTGTTCAAGAATATCTGTAATGCCTATCCCGCTTTTACCGGAAGCGTGCACCGCTTCATCAGCTTCTAACCCGATCACATCTTCAATTTCTTGTTTCACACGTTCTGGCTCTGCACTTGGCAAGTCGACTTTATTAATGACCGGCAAGATTTCTAGATCGTTATCAAGAGCTAGATACACGTTTGCTAATGTTTGAGCTTCAATTCCTTGGGAAGCATCAACCACAAGAAGTGCCCCTTCACATGCGGCTAAACTTCGTGACACTTCATAAGAGAAGTCCACATGCCCTGGGGTATCAATAAGATGGAAAATGTATTCTTCTCCGTCTTTGGCGACGTATTTCAGTTGCACAGAATTTAATTTAATCGTAATGCCTCGTTCGCGCTCCAAATCCATAGCATCGAGGAGCTGATCTTGCATTTCCCGTTCTGATACGGTCTTTGTCTGTTCTAGTATTCGGTCTGCTAACGTTGATTTCCCATGGTCAATATGGGCAATGATAGAGAAGTTCCGAATTCTTTCTTGGCGAGTCTTGCGCTCATTATTATTCATACAATCACTCCTGATTCAGGAACAAGCAACAAACGCTTTCGTTCCCGCGATGAAAACTACCCTACATTATAGCAATACCCTAGCTGAACAGCAATTCTTAACCGGTGATTCATAAGAAAAGAAACGCCTAGCGGGGAGATCCGCCAAGCGTTTTTCCTAAATCTGAGAAAAAATTACCTGATTCTTGCTCACGCAACTGCTCTTGCCGTTCCATCAAATCTTTCGTGTCTTCAGAGCTTGCGTTTCTTTCAACCATTACTTCTTCAGATACATCTCGTTCTTCATGATAAATCTCTCCCCATTGATAGTACGCATAATAATGGCCAGTAAGGATGCCAGATAAAAAGAGTGTTAGTGCTGCAAAGATTGAAAGAAACCCTCGTTTCATCTTCATCATTGTTCCACTTCTCCTTCCACCTGTTCATAAATGTAGTCAGCAATAATGTCCCCTACTGCTTCAGCACTTCGATTTAATTCCTCAAAGTTGTTCTGAATGCCACCAAACTCTATGAGCATCGCGTTTGGCGATAAATCTTGATTGTACACACCATCTACACCAGACCCTCCGCGTTCTAAAACCCCGCGACTTAAACCTGGGTATTCTTCTTCAATACGATAATGCATTTCTGTCGCTAGATTAAGATTTCGTTCATATTCTGGGTGGTCTGTACCTACTACAAAGAACAAGCGAGCCATCGGCTCTCCATTAACCGTTGCGGTTGTAATGTCACGAGGTTGAGAGTCTCGATGAATGTCTAGAAAAAATTCTAAGTTATCATTTCGCTCAATGGCTTCCACAAGCACATCCCTTGATAAGTCATAGGAACGACTAAAATGTAAACCTTGATCAAGGAGGCTACCATGAATATCGTCTTCGTTCACTTCGACGGGTATTCCATGTTCTTGGAATTGCTCTCCAAGATGCTTGCCGACTTCAACAATATTATCTTCCGTATCATAATCTTGACCATCACTATAAGGATGAAACGCTTCTCGATTGTGGGTATGCACGATATGCACAATCGCTTCTTCATCCATAAGGTTTCTTTCTTCCCCTTCATCTTCTACCTGACTGCTCTCTTCCTCTTCATCAGTTGTCGTAAAAGCATCTGGTGGAGGCGAAGACTCAATAGACATTGTCGTTAAGTCTGTCCCTTCTCCTGCCACGACAAGACGGTCGTCAAATGCCGAAAAACCAGGAATTTCTCGACCTAAAAAAAGTCCGTGGATCTTCTAAGTTCAATTGTGTTGTGAGCTCTAGCGCTACCGAAGCTACATTTAAATCCGCTATTTCGGGATTTGCTTCTAAATAGTAGCGATTTTCAGAACTCATAAGGTGTAAAAATAGGTCACTTTGCATTTGGGCTGTCCATTCATGAACAGCCGTTGACGAAAACCGGTTAAAATTCCCTGCTGTGGTCAGCATGGCAACGATGACAAACGTAATGACAATCATCGACACGATCGCAATGAATCCTGACTGGATTTGATTTTTTGACATCGTTACAACTTGTGGGTTTCGTTGTTTAACGTGCAAGGCTTCTCCCCCCTCACGTTTCTATTCTATGAGGAGTAGAGAAGCCTAGAACCAAAACTTTCATATATGATAGATTCGCTAATGTGTATAATGACCGCTCGCTTCTTCTGTAATCGC
This sequence comes from Geomicrobium sp. JCM 19039, assembly GCF_000698145.1. GTDB lineage: Bacteria > Bacillota > Bacilli > Bacillales > Marinococcaceae > Geomicrobium_A. The sequence continues at coordinate 185,984 of NZ_BAXB01000003.1, read as the reverse complement.
CTCGTGCAACGCAATGTTAATCCCCTCTGCTAAAACATTGGACATATCATCCATGAACGTGTCTACCTCTTTAGGGGTAACCATTAAATTGTGACCGAGGGGATTTAGCACTTCTTGAATGAGTTGGCGTTTCTCTTCTTCAGATAATGAGCCAATGATGCCAAAATACTTCTGCTTATCATCCTCCTCAAGGTTATCCTCATCGGTCAGTTTCTTTCTTTCACCAAAGGTCATGCCTGTTGGAACCAATGATTGCGCAGGTTTGTCACGGTCGTTTATCTCTCTCCCAAAATGTTTAAACAAAAAGTCGATCGTATCACTCGTAATCGACACAGCATCGACGACAGTCGGAATGCCAATCGCAAACACCGGCACGTTGAGGGTTTGCTCATTGATTTCCTTGCGTGCATTTTGAACACCAGATCCTGGGTGAATACCGGTATCAGAGATTTGCACTGTAGCGTTCACTCGTTCAATCGACCGGGCGGCAAGTGCATCGATGGCTATAACAAAATCAGGTTTTGTTTTTTCAACGGTACCAAAAATTATTTCTGACGTTTCAATACCTGTAATCCCCATCACACCTGGGGTTAGCGCTGATACAGAGCGAAAGCCGTCATCGGTTGATTGATGACCCAACTCAAACAAATGCCTTGTAATAACAAGCTGCTCAACCGTTTTTGGACCGAGGGCGTCAGGTGTGACATCGCGATTGCCAAGTCCAACAATTAAACACGTGCTGTCTTTTTTAATTCCGTGATTCGCTAAAAATGTTTTTAGTTCTTTACTTAATAAGTGGATGAGTTTTGATTGCATCGCTGTGTCTTTTTGCCTTAATCCAAGCGCTTCAAGTGTTAAATATCGGCCTGCTTTTTTTCCAGTAGACTCCGCAGCTTTTTCATCAATTTCAACAAACGTAATCGTAATCTCATCTTCTTCACGTTCTTCTACGTGAATGCCACTTCGGTGTCGCTCGGGTAAAATGTTCTCATCTTCTACCGCCAAATCACTGCGCGGAATGAACATACGGTCATCTTTCATCCTAATTCCCTCTCTTTTTTCGAAAGTAGTTGTATCATCTCCCTCTCTCCTTGATTTATTCGCTCTTGCAACGCCGGTAAGTATTTGGTACAATTCATCTGTCATGCATTGAGGAATCAATGAACGGTCAAACATGAAGAACTTGGACTTCTAAATGAACCCAAGTTTTCTGAGAAAGTTTTAGAGCAACTTGGGGAGGTGAACGACTTGGCAAACATTAAATCAGCGAAAAAACGTATTCTTGTTAACGAGCAAAAGCGTGTGAAGAATCAAGCTTTCAAATCTGCGATGCGTACGACGATCAAGGAATTCGATAAAAAAATCGAATCCAACGATGTAGAAGGCGCGAAAGCAGTGTTCCTGCTTGCTGAACAAAAGGTAGACAAAGCGGCGAACAAAGGCTTATTCATAAAAACAAAGCTGCCCGTAAGAAGTCCCAAATGGAACGTAAACTTAACGCAGCTGCGAAATAATGATGATTGCACAAACGACTCCTCGAGAGTCGTTTTTATTTTGGTTCAATCTATAAAAAAATAACGCCAACGTGAACGATTCGTTCATGTTAGCGTCTGGATGTATATAGGATGACCTTTAGATTTCTGAATTATGGACTATTGTTTGTTGCTTTCCACTTCAGGCCGATGCCAGCACTCGAGAGCAAAAGGACAACAACCACCGTGTTTTCTATGCAGTGGAGGCTCGTTCACGAGATCACTTCAAAAAACAGCGTCTTACTCTCTAAATTACTCGTTAACATGAACCATCGAGCCTATGTGGGGATTCCTGCTAAAATTTGTTACTCATTGAGGAAAAATCCCACATAGATAAGGTCTACGTGGGATTTTTCTATTTATAGCAAACGAAATACTGTTATACGTTTATCAATGTCTCTTTTTCAGCGAGCTTCTGATGACCTGCGGGGTCTCGTCTAGGACCTTGTTTCATAGGCGTCACCGGCTTTCATTCTCATCAACGGTACTGGGTAGCATCCTTGGTGTACTAGAGGTCCTTATTTGTGCCTCTTAACGCTGTTCATACATTTTTGGAGTCAATGGCAGTCATAACAACCATTCATTACTACATTTACCTAGAACGATTAAGATTGACCTTCAATGACGAAGAACTTTAGGCTTTAACGATTGGTTTACCATTGGTTCTTTTAGAAATTCTATAATTCAAGTTATGCTTTAGATTATTTCGTTGCAAGCGTCCCAGGTAGCGTAGCGATATAGAGCTTGAGTGCGGTATCCTTTTCGACGAGTCCTTGCTTCATTTTGTAATCAACTTCAGCTAAATCAAACAAAGCCCGGTAAATGGCGGTGCTTTGTAAACCCTTTGCTTTATTGCGAATTTTACCGACGACAAACGGTGGCACACCAATTGTGCCTGCCATTTTTTGTTGGGAGTACCCGCGATGATCCATATCCAGCACTAAGCTCATCATCCTTAACTGCCTAGCAAGTAAAACTGTAATTTTTATTGGCTCTTCCCCACTATTCATCAGTTCATCGTACAATACGAGTGCTTTTTCTGTATTCCCTTCACTTACCCGATCAATGAGTGTGAACACATTATCTTCGAGGCTTTTAGGAACAAGTTGGTCTACCATGCTTTCGGTGATGACACCACCCTCACCTGCGAACAATGCACATTTCTCAACTTCGTTTTTTCGAATATGTAAATCGGGTGCTGTAATAGAAAGAAAATGTTCCAATGCTCTCGGTTCAAATTGTACCGTCCACTTACTTGCCAATTTATTCAACCACTCTACTTGAGCGCTGTGTTCAAGAGGTGCTGCTTCAATAACGGTCGCTTGTTTTTTTAATCGCTTCACAATTTTCTTTCGCTCGTCTAATTTCTGAGACTCGACGGTGATGATGAGAATATCGTCAGACAGTCCTTCCTCAACATACCGCTCCAGTTGCGATAGATCATGGTCAATGGATTCCTTTGACTTTTGACCTGTCAGGAAATACGCATGTTTGAGGACAATCACCTTTTGATTCCCAAAAAATGATGCCGTTTTTGCATCCTCAATGCCAGCTTGTACCGGGGTTTCGGTTAGGTCATACTGAGAGAAATTAAATTCTTTCTCATCCGGTGATAACACCCGATCCGTAAGCGTTTGAATTACGTCTTCAATCATGTACGTTTCTGTACCGTACAATAAGTATAGAGGTTGAAGATTCCCTTTTTGTATTTGCTCGATTGCTTTTACGTATGTGCTCATCTTATCACTCTTTCATACATACACTTCGTTAAAAATGCCATCCTATATTTAGTGTACCATCGTTTTTCTATACGGGAAAATCGAATAAAGACAGTGCGTATGACGCACTGCCCAAAATTTATATGAACGTCGACTCGAGAGACCTAGGAACTGACAAATCGACGGTACACATCCGCATCTGTTCATTTCATATCGTATCCTATGCCCCGAGCGATTATAGGTGACAACTCTTACTAAAAATGAGAAAAGCGACTAGAACGCATGTAGTGGACGATTAACAATAAGTGGTGGATTTTTTTTCATGGTTGTCTTATACTTGACGAAGAATGAGGAGGGTCCGATATGAACAACGAGTTTGAAAAAGAAGTGCAAAGTAAGCGTAATGACTTTAACGATGCAATCGTAGGCGTAGGCGTATCTTTCGGTTTCTTTTCTCTAATTTTTATTATTGGTGTCGTCATTGAATTTGCTAGTCGCATGTAATGACTCAAACCACCACTCAGAAGAGCTAAATCTCATCGGTTTAGCTCTTTTATCGTTCAACGAGACTCGTTTCAACGTACCAACTGTTGTTTTTATACGTAAATCGAATCGCACCGTGCTCATAAGTGCCAACAATCCGCACGTCCTCTTTATTTAGACGCTCTACAACTTCATCATGAGGGTGTTGAAAACGATTATTCACCCCAGCAGAAATCACAGCAACTGTAGGGTTTAACTGCTCCAAAAATACTGCTGTAGTTGACGTACGACTCCCATGATGCCCGGCCTTTAAGATGTCTGTCTTTAAGTTTGGATAACGCTCAATGACTTGCTTTTCTCCATCCTCTTCAAGATCTCCCGTAAACAACCAACGCATGCCTCCAAGATAGGCATCCAACACAATGGATGCATCATTTCGATTGGGCATTGGCCCGTCCCCTGGGTGTAACACTCGGAATTTAGCCTTGCGGGACTCCCACGTGTACCCATCCGAAATTAACTGAAGCTCTACACCTTTTTCCAACGCCTCTGTAATCAAAGACCGTTCCGCATCTTCGGAAATATCAACGTCTGGGAAATACATCTTATCAACAGGAAATTCATCCAACACCGCGAACAACCCTCCGATATGGTCGTAGTCTCCATGCGAAACGATCACCTTATCAATTTTTTGGATCCCTCTTGCTTTTAAATATGGAATAACATTTTGCCTACCCGGATCACTGGGAACCTCTCGTTCTTGCCATTCTTCTTGAGGAAATGAGATATGTCCCCCAGCGTCGATGAGGTAAATTCCTTCTCTTCGCGGCAGCTCAATAAGAATGCTGTCTCCTTGACCCACATTAATAAACGTCACGGTTACACTTGAGTCGAAAGCCTTCATATAAATCGGATAGGCAGCAAGTAACAGGAAAACGCCAATCCCTACATAAAGCTGAACGTGCTTTCTTATTTCATACAAGTAAAACAAAACGACAGCAATTGCTGTTGTTACAATCACCCACGTGACAGACACTTCCCCAAATACCGTCGTGCCATATACACTTCCTTGCACCCAAATAAAAAAATGGTGAATTCCTTCCAACCCCCTTGATAAAAGGTGCAGCCACACGTAGGCAAAATCAGGATGAACGAGCGTAAGCAAAAACAATACCCACATCGCCGGCAAAACAATGATTGAAATAATCGGTACGTAAACGATATTTAAAAACAAACTCCATAGTGAATACGAATGGAAATAATAGATAATCAGTGGGAAAGAGAAAACTTGCGTAACGATCGCAACGTAGAGGGATTGCTTCGTTTTACTCTGGAATGAACGAAGGATGCTAATCGAAGTGATGATAGACAATGTGAGCATAAAAGAGAGCTGAAACCCCACATGAAAGATATAATATGGGTTGAAGCAAAGCATCAGGATATAGGCTGCGGAAAGGGTATGGAGAGGGTGAACATGAAAGCGAAAACGCACAGCTAAAAATACGATGAGACTCATACAAACCGCGCGTATGACGGACGGGGCACCTCCAGCTAATACTGCATACAACGGTAACAATATGAACATCATTTCTGCCGCTCGTTCTCTCGTTACGCCAAACCGGATGAATAAGAAATAGACGATGCCACTCACAATGCCGATATGCAATCCTGAGATGGCGAGCAAGTGAACTAATCCTAGTTGTTGATAAGCTTGAAGTATTTCATATTCAACTTTTGAGCGATCTCCAAACAATAGAGCAGAAGCTATCCCTTGAATTTCTGAAGGGAAATGCTCTTCAATATGCTGGATGGCATAATGCCTCCATTGTTTAATGATTAGCGAATGATAGCGATCCGTATGGTCACAAACGACGTTTTCATAATCAGCAGCCATCGTCCAATGAATCCTCTGTTCATAAAGATAACGTTCATAGTTGAGAGCAGAAAAATTGCGCTGACCCGATGGGACTCGCAACTCGCCTTCAATTATACAACGTGTCCCCGGCTTTGCATCGTCTCGCCAAAACGCGAGATCCTCTTCGTTACTGAGCTTAACGAAAGATTGAATCTTTTCCCCTTCGTAAGAACGCAATAAAAACGATACTTGACTGCCATCGATAGATACGACATCCATGATTGTACCTTCGATTCGTTTCGTTTCGTCTGTGATTACACTTTCATTCAAACGGTCAACGTTCGCGGCCCACAGCCTGAACAAAGGGAGGATACAACAACCACTCCAATGGACAAGAATGCTTTTCTCCTAGGTAATTTAAGGATATGAAGGAAGAGGAGAACTCCAGCAGTGACAAAGAGCACGGCTGGAGTAACTGGAAGAAGCACTGCAAACATAGTAAAAGTGATGGTTACAGCAATAAGAGGAGTATGTGCGAGTAAAGATTTGAACATGCTTATAGTTTTTCTAACCCAATGGCTAGGTCTTGGATGATATCATCTGCATGTTCGATACCGACAGAAAGTCGGATGAGTTCGGGCTTTACACCTGCTTGTTTTTGTTCTACTTCGCTCAATTGTTGATGTGTTGTGCTTGCTGGGTGAATGACTAATGACTTCGCATCCCCAACATTCGCAACGTGAGAATGAAGTTGTACATGATTGATGAACGCTTTGCCTTCTTCCATCCCACCGGTTACACCAAACGTCAAAACTGCCCCTGGACCGTATGTGAAATATTTGTCGGCTAACGGCTTACTAGGATGCGTTTCTAATCCTGCATAATCGACCCAACTTACCTTCTCATGGTTTTGCAAGTACTCGGCTACTTTTTGAGCGTTTTCCGTATGCCTTTCCATTCGTAAGTGAAGCGTTTCTAACCCTTGCAACATTTGGAATGCATTTGTTGGCGAAATTGCTGGACCAATATCTCGAAGCAAACGCACGCGCGCTCGAATAATAAATGCTAACTCACCGACCGCTTCCGTATAAACGACACCATGATAGCTCGGGTCTGGTTCACTAAACATCGGGAACTTCCCATTTGCCCAATTAAACTTTCCACTATCGACGATCACGCCAGCAATCGACGTTCCATGGCCCCCGATAAACTTTGTTGCCGAATGAACAACGATATCCGCACCGTGCTCAATCGGCCGACATAAATACGGAGTGGCGAGTGTCGCATCAACCATTAGCGGCAACCCTGCTTCATGGGCGACATTTGCAACACTTTCAATATCAAGAATTTTCCCGTCTGGATTGCCAATAAGTTCCCCGTAGACGAGTTTTGTATTGGTTGTGATCGCTTGTTTGTAAGCGTTTGGATCATCGATGGGTACGAAATGCACTGTGATGCCCATATCCGGTAACGTGTGCTTAAATAAATTGTATGTGCCTCCGTACAATGAGCTAGATGCAACGATCTCATCTCCTGCTTTACAAAGGTTTAGAATCGCTAAGTGAATCGCCGCACTTCCACTTGCTGTCGCTAAAGCACCGACCCTCCTTCAAGAGCAGCTACTCGTTTCTCAAACACATCTTGTGTCGGGTTCATGATGCGAGTATAAATATTCCCGATCTCAGCTAAAGAGAAAAGATTCGCAGCGTGTTCAGTATCATGAAAACCATACGATGTGGTCTGATATATAGGCACCGCTCGCGCTCCTGTCGTCGGATCAATCTCTTGCCCGCCGTGCACAGCAATCGTTTCCAACTTCCAATTTTCTTTCATCTCCATCGTCCTCTCACCCATCGTTTTAGAGGCTAGTAGCCAGCAGAAGCTTCCTCATCAATACTCACTTGCCATAACGGAAATTGCCCATTTGGGTAATGAATAAAGTCATTCACTGATGAATTCACCCGACGACATAATCGGTGTGCAATGTGTAAATCATCGGCGCCTCATCAATGAGCGTTTGTTGCACTTGACCATAAAGGTCTTGTCGAGCATCCTCATCTAGTTCAGCTCGTGCCTCATCTAATAGAACGTCGACTTCTTCATTATGATATAACGTTTGGTTCCCCGCAGAACCGAAGTTATCAGAATGGAAAAGTGTTCTCACGCCATTGTCTGCGTCGCCCGCTGAAATTGACCAGCCGAGAATGAACATTTCCGTATCACCCGCATCAACAAGGTCCAAGTACGCACCCCATTCGACTTCTTCAATCGTCACATCTACACCGATCTCCCCAAACTGATCTTGGGCAAGTTCAGCGATTTGCACCCGCATCGGATTAGCATCATTTGTATGCATCGTCGCACTAAAACCATCTTCATACCCTGCTTCTGCAAGTAATTCTTGTGCTCGATCTGGATCATATGGTAGTGATTCAACATCAGGACTTGATGCATTGACAAGATCGTTAAGTGGTCCGTGGGCTACCGATCCGTAGCCTTCATATAATCCTTCAACAATTGCTTCGCGGTCAAGCGCCATCGATAGCGCTTGTCGGACACGCTCATCATCGAATGGTTCTACTTCATTATTAAACCCGATGTAATCATCCCGAACCCTTCTTGGGAAACAACGTCCATGTTGTCCAACGCTTCCATTCTAGCAACATTTGCAGGTTCAATCTGTTGCATAAAATGGGCTTCGCCTTGCTCCATCATCGCCATCCGCGTCCCTTGTTCAGGTACGACTCGCAACGATACTTGGTCTAAAATTGCCGGTTCTCCCCAGTAGTCTTGGAAGTTAGCTAGAACAATTTCATTGTTTAGATCCCATTCTTCTAGCTCAAATGGGCCTGTTCCAACTGGGTTAGTTGCAATTGGTGTCTCTTCTGCGTTCGCAATCGCTTCAGGGCTTAGAATACCAGCTGACCCGTGAGCGAGATGTTGTAGCAACGGGGCAAAAGGCTCGTCAGTGGAAATATGTACGGTGTACTCATCGACGGCTTCCACTTCGTCAACAGGACCAAATAGATTCGCTCTTGGCGACGCCGTATCGGGATCTAGAAAGCGGTCGAAGTTCGTGACGACAGCTTCTGCGTTAAACGCCGCACCGTCATGAAACTCTATACCTTCACGAAGTTGAAATTCCCAAGTCAACTCATCAATCTGTTCATACGACTCAGCGAGTACGGGTTCCAATTCCATATTTTCGTCAAACATGAGTAAATTTTCGTACAAATTAAGAGTGACGATGTGCGACGGCACGTCAGTAATTTGGTGAGGATCTAAAGTGACTGCATCCGCTGGCATGGCCATGATGAAATGTCCGCCATCTGAGGCACCTTCCCCATTCGCGTCAGTTGCCGTCTCTTCTGCACCTTCATCTGCAGGGTCACTTGTACAAGCTGCTAACGCGAGACCAAACGTTGAAAACGTAAAAAATGCTGTTGTCTTTTTCATCTTATCGTGTCCTTTCTTGTCGTCGTGTTCCGATTGTAATACAACGACATTTGTAAAACAATTGTCACTCATCAGTTCATTCTATAAATGATTCGTTCGTCCTCGATCTTTTGGCAGATTTATGGGGTAGCGATCTGATCAACAAGTGCTGCAAATGATTTCTCCCCGATACCTGAGACGTTCATAAGTTCTGACGGATCATCAAATCGCCCATTCTCTTCGCGATACGTAATAATGGCCTGGGCTTTAGCGGGCCCGATGCTGGAAGCGTCTGTAAATCTTGTTCGGTAGCCGTATTAATATCAACCGTTGCACCCCCACCTTCTGCTTCCGCAGTTTCTGCCCAAAGCTCACTTATTGACCCTTCTTCCTCATCCTCATGTGGTACATAGATGACCATCTCATCGGTGAGAACTTGTGCGAAATTCACGTATGCTTCATTCCCTGATTCGGATACTCCTCCTGCCATTCGAATGCATCGTCGACTCGATATCCTTGGTCGAATTCATACACACCGGGTCGCTCTACCTCACCCTTCACATCAACGACGACAGTCGTTAGCTCGATCTCATCTTCTTGAGTTGCTTCCACACTTTCCTCTTCCCAAGGAAGCTCATCCAATGATGCGTCGAACGAATCCGGCTGACGGTCGCTTGATGCAAATAAAAACCCAAAAATCGTAATCATAAACATGCCTAAGCCCGCAACAATCATCCACCATTTTTGCGTCATAGTGCCTCCATATAAACCGTTAATTAATTGGAATAATTAGAATACAAAGGGCAGGAGAAATGCGAAGAAAAACTGCAGTATAGTTGATTGAATTATACTACAGTCTACTCGTCGTCACAATACTTTACTTAGCGGCAACAAAAAAGATGCGTTCACTCTCTTCAGTTGGCGCTTCATCTGTAAAATCTGCGGTCACTTGAACGTCGCGAAATCCAGCCTGCAGAAGCCACTTTATGTACGTATCGACAGAAAATGTGCGCTGCATATGCGTCTCATCCACCCGCTCGTAGTTCCCATCGGATTGTTTTTGGTAAAATGTCAAATCATGCACGACACCGTTTTCCAAATCTTCTAGTTCATAGCTATTCCAAATAAGAGACACATCCGGATCATCATCTCCATAACTAAACCCAGGGAAGTCGTTTAGAAATTTAGAAAGTGAGTGCACGTCAAAAATAAGAATGCCGGATTCATTTAAGTGATTGTAAAAAGATGCGATGCTCGCCTGAACGTCTTGCTCTTCGAGCACATAGTTTAATGAATCACAAAACACGGTAATCACGTCGTAAGATTCTCCTAGCGACAACTCGCTCATGTCTTGCGCATGAAGCTTTGGTTTCAAACCATTCAACCGCCGGATCTTTTCATCGGCAGCTGCAAGCATCGATTCCGACAAGTCTACCCCACTCACTTCATAACCTTGTGAGAGCATCATAGACATGAGCGTGCCCGTACCACACCCAACGTCTAATATTTTCGGATTACGTTTAGTAATCACATGATTTGTCCACTCCAACCAACGCTCATACGGGGCATCCTGCATTAAATAATCGTAGAGCGGGGCTCCTTTTTCACTGTACATATCGTTTCAACCCCTTAAGCAAGCATCCGTCCAACTTCAATTTGGTCGGCTTCTCCCCAAAGTTTTTCGAGGTTATAGTACAGTCGATCATCTTCATGGAAAACATGGGCAACCACATCTCCGAGATCGATTAACACCCAGCGGCCTTCTCGGTAACCTTCCATACGCTTTGTTTCATATCCGTTCTTCTCTGCCTGTTCTTTCACTTCACTTGCAATTGCTTGCACTTGTTTCACAGAAGATCCGTGGGTAATCATAAAGTAATCGGCAACGACAGAGATCCCATTCATGTGTAATACTTTAATGTTTTGCGCATTTTTTGAGTCTGCAGCTTGTACAGCAAGCTTCACTAGTGGTTGATCATTCATAAAAAGTCATTCACTCCTTGATGGATTGGTCATAAGCATTGAATTGTAAGAGGCTAGTGTCATCGGGTGTACCGGACGTCTTTTCTCGACTAGATGTGAGATTGTACTTACAAAACAAGCCGTTACTGCTTCATCTAAACCTTTTTCTGTCGCTTTTCTCACTTCATGAACACCAGGGAAATGACGTCCTGGTTCGATGAAATCGGCAAGAAAGATGATTTTTTCAAATGTAGACATATCCGGATGTCCCGTTGTATGCCAATAAACAGCATTAAAAATATCTTGATTGATTAAGTCCTTAAATTCACGCGCAATCATATAAGCACCTGCAGGCGCGTGTAAAAGAACACCTCCATATTCGGAGAAGTTTTCGTTCGGTTCATGCTGTTTTAGAACATTTAACAATGACTCTTTTGCAAGAGGTTTTGCATAATCATGAAGAAGGGCTGCCACTTCAATTCGGTACGTATCTTCATTATACTGTTTTGCAAGTCGCACCGCCTCATCTCGAACGCCAAGCGTATGCGTAAACCTTGACTCTGGAAGCACTTCTTTTACTCGGTTTTCAATGTCCTTCGTTTTCATACAAGCGATTCTCCTCGACGTAAGACCTTACCTCCTCCGGAATTAGAAACCGAATGGATTGCTGCTTTTTGATTCTAGAACGAATGTCTGAGGATGAGATGGACATTTGGGGTACGTGAATATACACCATCGCTTCCGAAATGTGTTCCCCTTTTTCCAACACATAATCAGGCCGGTCCGTCACGATAAAACGAACCATGTCGCGCAGCCGATCGATTTGATGCCATCGCTCCAAACTCTTTACCATGTCACCACCAATAATAAAATAAAATTGCTCATTCGGGTAAATTTGCAGCAAATTTTCAATCGTGTCGACCGTATAGGACGGGCCAGTTCTCGCTAGCTCCAGTCGCAATAATTTAAACTGCGGGTGGTGCTGGATCGCCAACTCTACCATGTGTGCTCGGTCTTTACCATCTGCCATTCCTTCATGCTTTTTATGAGGGGGAGTATTCGCTGGCATAAACCACACTTCATCTAGCGAACACTCATTTAATGCTTGTTCAGCAAGAATTAAATGAGCAATGTGCACAGGGTCAAATGTACCTCCGAAAATGCCGATCTTTCTCATTTTCTCCCCCTTACGGTAGTTCAATGCGTGGATTTTCAGTGGATGGGCGGTACAAAATGATCGTAAAGCCAATCACTTGAACGAGGTTGGCCTGTGAACGTTCAGCGAGCTTATTTGCAACCACATTCTTATCTTCAGGACAGTTTTGCAACACACTCACTTTAATGAGCTCTCGAGCCTCTAGCGCATCTTTGATTTGAGAAATGAGGTTCGGGTTCACTCCCGCTTTTCCTACTTGCAGTATCGGTTTAATCGCATTTGCTTCGCTTCTTAAATACTTAAGTTGTTTGTTCTTAAGTTGCATGTGGTATTCCCAACTTTCTTTCGACTGTTTGTTTCATCACCGTGCGGTTTGCTTCACGTTGACTCCATAGTTCGTAGGCTAGAGCCGCTTGCTCAATAAACATCCCTAAGCCATTTTGTACTGCTCTTGCATTCGTTCGATGTGTTTTTAACCAAGCGGTTTCACTCGGATTATAGATCAGATCGCTCAAATAAACGCCTGATTTCAATTTGGTCGAATCAATGAGTGTTAGCGGCTCCCCGTGCAACCCGATTGATGTGGTATTAATTACACAATCAAATTGAGGAAGTAACGGTGTGATATTATTCGTTGAGTAAACATCCATAGCGCCTATAGAAGCAAAATCCGCTGCAATTTTTTCGGCACGTTCCTCAGTCCGGTTCACGACACTTAGGCTGTTCACCCCATGTGTGAGTAAGGAATACGCGACAGCTCTAGCAGCACCTCCAGCGCCAATCATCAGAACATTCATCTGCCGTAACGCTTCAGAACCCGTCATGGCGAGAAGCGCATTCAAAAACCCTCTACCATCTGTATTATAACCTGTTAGCTTCCCACCGTCGTTGACAACCGTGTTGACAGCACCAATCATCTGCGCCTCAATATCAACGTCATCCAGTAGGTTCATAATGTTCACTTTGTGAGGAACCGTAACGTTCCACCCTGATACACCAAGAGTCTTAAACGCACGAACTGCCTCAGGCAGGTCGCTCGGAGAGACATCATACCCTGAATAATACGCAGCGTCACTTTGTGCGTTAAAATGTTCGTTATGCATATACGGAGACATCGAATGTTTAATCGGACTGCCAATGACTGCATAATTCTTCATTTACTCTCCTCCTTAAATGATTGCTGATCGAAGGGTAACTTTGACATTTTTCGGTGCGTATACGTTCACTTTTGCTCCTTTTTTACCGACAGTAATCCAACCTAGCCCTGGAATGACAAGATCAGTTTTATCCTCTTTAATATAAAACGTGTGTAACACAAGCTCTGGCACTTGTTCCAGAACATCTTTTGCTGGGGGCAAAAGTAAATCCTGACCTTTATGACGCTCATACAAATCATCGGCCGCTTCTAACTTTGTCCGGTGCGGCTTGAACGCCTCAGGAAAATAACAAACAAAATGATTTGACTCACCTTCTAAAAAGTCCATACGGGCAAGACCACCGATAAAAAGCGTTTGCTCGGACTGCAACTGGAAAATGGTCGGTTTAATTTCTTTTCGTGGTTGCAATACATGTACGGCGTGACGAGGTAATGATTGAAACATTTGTGATGGGTTGATTACACCGGTGTATCATATAACTTTGAGCCGTCATCTAAAGGCAAATCAATAAACGCAAGCGTTGTCCCTGGGTACACTGAGGTCGTAATGAGCTGATCATCATCACCTTCAAATGCCCGAATTAATTGGTTGATGAAGGTTGACTTGCCAACATTTGCGCTGCCGATGACGTATACATCTCTACCGTTCCGCAACTCATCAATGGCGGCTGCCACACGTACAACATCTGCTTTTTTGTTCGCACTCATAAGCTCGATCGATGTAGGAGCGTAACCTTTTGCCTTCGCTTCTCGTTTCAGCCAAAGCCGAATTTTATTTTCATTCACCGATTGCGGCAATAGATCGAACTTGTTGCCAACGAGCAACAGCGGCAGGTGCTTTAAATCTTTGCGATGAAGCATCCAACTGCCCTCAACGTCGAAGAGATCAACAAGCATGACGACTAGCGCGTCTTGCTTCCCTACATCAGAAAGCATTTTGCTAAAGTCTTCATCCGTGAGCGGGACATCAGGAACTTCATTATAATGTTTCAACCGATAGCAACGTTGACAAACGATGACGTCGCGTTGCAATGCATTTACAGGAACATATCCTGGTTCATTTTTATCTTTTGTCTGAACAGGTATACCACACCCCGAACAGATGATATCTTCATTCACTTCCATGGTGTCTTTTCCGCCTTTCTAACTTCCTCATAACCATCTGTTCCACTTTCCGGTTCGCCTTCGTCATCCATCCGTCTGTCTCAGATACTGGAACGACAAGAATCGTGTAAAATCCACCACGATTGCCCCCAAATACGTCGGTTAACAGCTGATCACCAACGACGACAACCTCATTTTTTTGCAGCCCCATCTCTCTCATCGCTCTCTTAAACGCTCGAGTGAGTGGCTTTTTGGCTGAATGAATAAACGCAACACCCGTCGGTTCTGAAAACGTGCTTACTCGTTTCTTCGTATTATTAGAAACGATTGTAAGTTTTAGTCCTTCTTGATGGACCATCTCAATCCAATCTAGTAACTCAGGCGTAACATCAGCACGATCCCATTCTACTAATGTATTGTCTAAATCGGTAATAACACCTTTGACCCCTCGGTCTTTCAACTCTTTTAAATCAATCTCGTATATACTCTCTGCAAATTGATCCGGCACCATGGCTCCTAACAAAGTTGCTCCTCCTCCGTAACATTCCTCACTATCACTAAACTGAAAGTATACCTGCTTTAGGTGGTGATTTCAACGATCACACGCCGTCACGCTCTCCCCACACTCATAGTCAAAACAAAAGCTGAGAAAATCGTAATTATTTATCGACAAAAAATGCATCTACAGCTCTGTGGATAAACTTATCCACTTATTCGCATCCGATAGGATCAAGGTTAAACAAACATTTAAACATTCTCTTCACATTTTATCCACCACGCGCTGTGGATAACAGTGCAGTTGTTCAAGTCGAAGGTTCGTGATAGGATCATAATAGATTCAAACAAGAGGCTACACACCTAAAGGCAATGATATATTGAGGAGGTGTACCCGCGTCTTGCGGTAACCCTATGCGCAACCTTTCTGACGACATGCTATTAGAAGCATATGAACAAGCATTGCATTTGCAATTAAGCGAAGATTTCATTGCCATCATTCGATCGGAAGTCGAAAGAAGGGCACTGACTCCTGCACTCCATCATTAATTATACACCAATACATGAACGCGTCTTCGTGAGTGGCACATTGTGTGCTGCTTACTTTTTTTGTATTGACAACTTCTTATTGGGGAAGTTAAAAAGAAAAACTTGCCTAGGTATAAAGTTCCATTTTCCCCTCCCTCACGTTTTTCTTATCCTATTTAAAAAGAAACGATTGCCTTAAGAGTTTAGAGTGGGCACGTTTTTAAGTATGCGCTATACTCAAGTATAACTCTTTCAGGGAATAGCTTACAGACTGGAGGCACACCGACATATGGAACAACTGACATTACTTCTTGTTCTATCACCATTTATCTTGGCAATCTTTGTTCCAATCTTGTATAAATACATACGCCCTGTTCATACAGGTTGGTTCGTATTTCTATTGCCATTGTTTCTATTTGTCTATTTCATCACCTATCTCCCAGATGTGATGAATGGCAACAATAGCTACTATTCCGTACCTTGGGTTCCAACGCTAGGAATGGATTTTTCTATCTTTGTTGACGGTTGGGGTCTACTGTTCGCCTTATTAATTACCGGGATTGGTTTTCTCGTTGTTCTTTATTCAATCTATTACCTCGATAAAAACCAGGAAAAAATCCATAACTTCTATGTTTATTTATTAATGTTTATGGGTGCGATGCTTGGTGTCGTTCTATCAGACAACATCCTTGTTCTTTATGTGTTCTGGGAATTGACTAGTTTGTCATCGATGCTACTCATTAGTTACTGGTTTAAGCGAGAGGCTTCTATTAAGGGCGCGCAGAAGTCAACACTCATCACGGTGTTTGGCGGATTTACAATGCTCGCAGGGATTGCGCTTCTCTACTTAATGACCGGAACGTTAAGCATTCAAGAGATGATTGCAGGAGCAGATGGGCTATCGACCGAAACCTTTTTCCTTCCTGCAATGTTGTTACTCTTAGTCGGTGCGCTCACCAAATCTGCACAGTTTCCGTTCCACATCTGGTTGCCAGATGCAATGGAAGCGCCAACACCTGTCAGCGCCTACTTGCACTCAGCTACGATGGTAAAAGCCGGAATCTATCTCATCGCTCGTTTCACGCCTTTCTTTGGCGGAAGCGCGGAATGGTTTTGGATTCTCGCATCTTTCGGACTGTTTACGCTCTTGTACGGTTCCATATCTGCCGTTCGTCAAAAAGACTTAAAGAGCATTCTTGCCTATTCAACGATAAGTCAGCTAGGCATGATCGTAAGTTTACTCGGAATTGGCTCTGCAGCTCTTTACTTTGATGCACCCGACGAATTATATACAGGTGCAATTCTTGCGGCAGTATTTCACCTTATTAATCATGCTACATTCAAAGGTGCCTTGTTCATGGCCGCAGGCATTGTCGACCATGAGACAGGTACCCGTGACATTCGTAAATTGGGTGGTCTACTGACCATCATGCCAGCAACGTTTACAATTTCAGCGATTGGCGCGGCTTCCATGGCCGGTTTACCGCCATTCAATGGCTTTTTGAGTAAAGAAGAATTTTTCATGGCACTTACCGATGCCACTCAGTTTGAGATCTTCTCCATGCAATCGGCAGGAATATTCTTCCCGATCATCGGTTGGGTCGCGAGTGTATTTACATTCTTATATTGCTGTATCTTTGTGTTTCGTACTTTTGGAGGCAAATTTATTCCAGAGAACTTCAAAAAAGAAGTACACGAAGCACCGATCGGCATGCTTATTAGTCCAATTATTCTCGTTGCAATCGTCGTGATTACTGGGATCTTTCCAAACCTCTTGGCCGACACATTTATCGCGCCGGCGATGGCTTCTATATTACAAGGGATACCAGAATCACATGCCGCATTTGATGTAAACATTACACATTGGCACGGATTTGAAATCGAACTATTTATGACCATTGGTGTTTTTGTCCTTGGTGGCATTCTTTATGCAACGATGCGCCGTTGCAAAAACTTGCCATTTATAATCGTGAGCGAGATCTCGTAAACCACGTATATGACGCTGGTTTAACTGGCTTATCCGAGGATCAACGGGCATTACAAACGTACAAATGACCGGTCGGCTTCGCGATTATCTTGCCGTAACCGCCATCTTTTTAGTCTTGTTAACGGTATATACGATGGTGAAGTACAACAGTTTTGCCATAAATTTAGAAGGAATGAGTGATGTTGAACTTTACGAGTTTATCATCATCGGGATGTTTATCGTATCTGTACTCTCTATCCCTCTCATTCAAAAGCGAGTGGCTTCAATTGTTATGCTAGGTTTTGTCGGTTTTTACATCGCCGTTTTGTTCGTGCTCTTTAGAGCACCTGACCTAGCAATGACTCAACTACTAGTCGAGACGGTCGTCGTGATCCCGTTTATGCTTGCATTTTATCATTTACCTGAACTTCGCAAAGAAAAAAGCAAGCCGCTGTTTAAGTGGACGAATGTCATCATTTCGGTGGGTGTCGGCGTTACAGTTACGCTCGTTGCACTCGCTGCTAATGCGTATCGACAGGGACATGATTTGATCCCAATTTCTCAGTACCATCTCGAAAATTCTGCAGATCTTGCAGGTGGTTACAATGTCGTCAACGTCATCCTTGTTGATTACCGTGGGTGGATACGGTGCTCGAATTGCTCGTTCTCGGCATCGCAGCACTCGCCGTCTATGCGGTCGTAAAATTCCGTCTAAAGGAGGGTGAGAACGAATGGCAATGAAGTGGAAAACAAACAACCTGTTATTCATTCACGTCACGCGTGTCGCCGCATTTTTGATTCTCGCTCTATCCATTTATCTATTCTTTGCCGGGCATAACGCTCCGGGGTGGGTTTATCGGTGGACTTATGTTGGCAACGTCTATTCTTCTACTGTACGTGACCTTTGACCAGCGTAAAGTAAATAAGATTCTCCCTATTGATTATATAAAATGGATTGCTGCAGGCATTTTGATTTCGATGCTTACCGGATTGATCGGTACCGTTGTCGGCCTGCCGTTTCTCACACAGTTTTTCGATTACTTTTATCTGCCTTTCTTTGGCGAGTTTGAATTGACGAC
Source organism: Geomicrobium sp. JCM 19039 (assembly GCF_000698145.1). Taxonomy (GTDB): domain Bacteria; phylum Bacillota; class Bacilli; order Bacillales; family Marinococcaceae; genus Geomicrobium_A. The sequence goes on along the minus strand of NZ_BAXB01000003.1, from coordinate 167,515 downwards.
CGCTGTTCTGTTTGATTTAGGCATCTATTTAGGTGTCGGTGGGGCAGCATTACTCATTATCCTGACTATTGCGGAGGACATCTAATATGGAACTACTCATGTCAATCGCAATCGGTGTGCTTTTCATGGTGGGAACTTACCTTATGCTCACACGCAGCATCTTACGTGTCGTCATTGGAATTGTTCTTTTGTCCCACGGTGCTCACCTATTGCTGCTCACAATGGCTGGACTAAAAGAAGGCATGCCAGCGCTTGTTGACCAAGCGGAGTGGGCGTATACAGACCCACTCCCACAAGCGCTCATTCTGACTGCCATCGTTATTAGTTTCGGTATGACCTCTTTTTCACTTGCACTCGCATACCGACTATATAACGTTCATAAAACTGATGATCTTGATGAACTAAGGGGGGCTAATGATGACTAATTTAATACTAATACCACTGATTGTCCCGGTCATCATGGGCGCTGTGCTCGTCTTTTTCTCTAAAAATGAGCGGATTCAAAAGGTAATCAGTGCCGTTACGATGCTAGCCATGCTCATCGGAAGTATTCTTCTGTTCTCTGAGGTTTTGACAAATGGAACCGTTGTAATTCACCTAGGAGATTGGCAAGCCCCATACGGCATCCCTCTCGTTGCCGACTTATTATCTGCTTTTATGTTGCTCGTTTCAGCAATCATCGGGACGGTTAGTTTATACTATGCTTTCAAAACAATCCGCCCTGAACGTTCACGTTATTTCTTTTATCCGTTTTTCTTCTTCCTACTCACAGGAATTAACGGGTCCTTTTTAACGGGTGACCTCTTTAACTTGTTTGTATTCTTTGAAGTTATGCTCATATCTTCATACATACTTATGGTGCACGGCAGCAGCAAGTTTCAACTGCGAGAGACCTTTAAGTATTTTGTCATTAACATGTTTGCATCCATGCTATTTTTAGCAGGTGTTGCTTACATCTATGCGACAACCGGCACACTCAATTTCGCGCATTTAGGCGTGCGCGTTGCTGAGCTCGGGCAAGACGGCCTATTAAACGTCATCGCCGTGCTTTTCATCGTCATCTTCGGTGTAAAAGGCGCCATCTTCCCGCTGTACTTTTGGCTTCCACGGCTTATACGGGGCCTCCTTCAGCCATCGCCGCCCTATTTGGTGGTTTATTAACGAAAGTCGCTTGTATGCCATTATTCGGATGTTTAGTGTCGTCTTTAATCAAAATCCAGAGTTCACGCATACTGTTATCCTCGTTATGGCGGCATTCACGATGATCTTAGGTGTCCTCGGTGCAGTGGCAAGTTATAATTATAAGAGCATTTTGGCATACCACTGTATTAGTCAGTACGGCTATATTATGATGGGCTTTAGCATCTTTTCACCATTAGCAATTGCTGGTGCAATCTATTTCATTGCACACCATAGCATCGTTAAAACAGCGCTATTTCAATTTGCTGGTGTGACTGAACGGATAACGGGAACGAGTGACTTAAAGAAAATGGGAGGCGTATTGAGCTCTCATCCTTGGCTTGCTTGGCTATTCTTCATAACAGCCATGTCTTTAGCTGGTATCCCGCCACTTACAGGTTTCTTTGCGAAATATCCCCTCGTTTTAGATGGTTTGGATCAAGGACATTACATCATCGTAGGGATCGCCCTGTTTGTCGGTCTCCTTACCCTCTACTCCATGGTGAAAATCATGATGTATGTGTACTGGGGCAAAGAGAAACATACATCTGAGCAAAGAAAAATTAAGGTCGGTTCGCTTCTTTACCCGATCATCCCACTCGTTATGCTTACTGTCGTATTTGGTTTTGCAGCAGAACCTGTGATGCAAGTATCGATGACAATTGCTGAAGAAATATTAGAACCAAGCAACTATATCAATACGGTATTAGGAGAGTAGATGCTATGGTCTTTCAATTTTTATTAAACGTTGCCATTATGGTCATTTGGGTCGCCCTTCAACAGGAATATACAGGTTCTGATTTTCTTATCGGTTATATTCTAGGTATGATCATCGTTTACTTTTTCAGAGGGATACTAGATCAGCCCTTCTATTTAAGAAAAGGATTTGCGATTTTGAAATTGGTTCTCTTATTTATAAAAGAATTGTTAGTCGCCAATTACGACATGGTGAAAGTCGTGTTAAATCCGAACTTGAAACGTGACGTGAAACCGGGCATTATTGCCGTTCCAACGACACTCAAACACGATTGGGAGATAACCATCCTATCGATGTTGGTCACATTAACACCAGGTACATTAACGATGGATTACTCCGCAGATGCTAGAACCCTATATATTCACGTCATTCATGTTGATGACCGAGAAGATGTTATTAAAGACATCACAGACAGTTTCGAAAAAGCTATACGAGAGGTGGGAGAATAATGGTTGAGACGATTGTCCCCTATGCACTTATTGCATTGTCTATATCCATTGCCCTTTGCTTAATTCGTGCGCTTATCGGACCAACAACCTCGGATCGAGTTGTCGCGCTTGACTCGTTTGGCCTAAATTTGATCGGTGTCATCTGTCTCATTATGATCGTCCAAGACACAAGTGCTTACGTAGAAGTAACCCTCATCATTGCGATTCTCGCATTCCTAGGCTCAGTAGCCATTGCCAAATTCCTCGAGAGGGGTGTCGTCATTGATCGAGATTCTCATTAGTATATGTATTATTTTAGGTGTATTTTTAAGCTTAATTGGGTCGATCGGCATCCTCCGTTTAAAAGATGCCTACGGGCGCATGCACGCGGCTACGAAAAGTGCAACATTAGGAATCATCTTCGTCATCATCGGCACATTCTTTATGTTTTTAATGCGAGGCGAGCTGTTGTTACAGCTTCTTTTCGCCATTGTTTTCGTCTTTTTGACAGCCCCGGTCGCTGCTATGATCATTTCTAGGTCCGCTCACCGCATTGGTGTCGAACTTTGGGAGAACACCGAGATTGATGAACTTCATGACAGCTATCCGGAACACGTAAAGCCGACAAGAAGCGATGTTGTCGCCGAAAAGCCGTCGGATCGCTGATTCTAAAGACCGAATGATTAAAGCGCATTTTTCTCGGCTATACTTTAGACGAACGTTTCATTTCTCTTAAATATCGGTACAACACTTGACATAGCAAGGGTTTCATGAGTAAATTTGTAGTGTACCCGGATTAAAATGTCATGAAAGGGAGTAATTTCAATGAACAAAACAGATTTGATCAATGCTGTTGCTGAACATGCAGATCTTTCCAAAAAAGAAGCTTCAAAGGCCGTAGACGCGGTATTCGACAACATTACCGATTCTCTTAAGGCAGGCGACAAAGTTCAACTTGTTGGCTTTGGTAGCTTTGAAGTTCGCGAGCGTGCGTCCAGAAAAGGACGTAACCCGCAAACTGGAGATGAGATCGAAATCCCAGCAACGAAGAACCCTGCTTTCCGCCCAGGTAAGCAACTAAAGGATGCAGTCAACGAATAATCCATATGAAAAAAGAAACCAGGTGTCGGATGTTGCCGATACCTGGTTTCTTTTTTATGCACAGCCTCTCATTGCTCATATTTCGCTTATGAAGAGACTTTGTCGAATTCTCTATAACCAAACCCCTTATCGCTGTAAAACGGCCTGTTTGCCGCAATAGAGCGCCTTCTTGCTAGATAAACAGAAAAAGCGTGATGAAAACAAATACAATATACAAAAGTAGAACCATCATCGCTATACACGCAACGAGGGGCTTAAAAAGCGATTTATTTTTCTGAGCTGCGGGGTTTTAACGTGGGGCGCAAAAACTGGTTCCAAAGATTATTGATTGGAATCAGATTCACTCATATGTGACCATTTTGACTCTTTCTGATTCCAATCGATCGACATCTAGTACCAAACCTTCATTTATGGAATTAGATTCAGCACTTTAAAGAAATCGGTCAACAATCTAGTTCCAAAGCGATGTTCATTGAGTCGCACACCCAGCCCCCGCACCCCGAGGTGCAAGGGCAAAACTTCCGTCGCGCGAGTCGCGCCGAATTGAGACCGATTTAAATTCGGCCCCGCTGGGGCCGACAGGTCGTGAGGTGTTCGATTTAGTCCAATCTGCGCTCTAGTTGGAACAAACTGCGCGCAAGTTTTACGAAATGAGTGCTAAAAACGCTAAAAAGAGCAAACTTGATCACAAAAAGTGTAAACTAGCGTGCACAATGCAAACCACGCTCCCTGCCCCTCGCGGTATAAAACCATTGGAGTAATTTAGCTACGCGAACGGGGTGTGAAGACACTTTTTCCATAACAGTCAAATCACATGAAATAACGATGGATTCTCTACAGCCTGGCATCCCATGAAATTCTTTCGTTCATCCTATTAGATCGTTTCGGACATGATCTAATAGGATGAACTTAATATTTTCCTCATTGCGCAGTTTGTTGTTGCTTTCTACTTCAGGCGGATGCTTGTACTCCAGAGCACAAGTGCAACAGCGGTGGCGAAACATCTGCCACCGTGTTTTCTATGTAGTCCGGACTATAAGAGGGCAACATCGGTGTTCAAAAGACGGCCACCGTGTTTTCTATGTACTTCAAATCATAAGAGCAACACGGTTCACGCTTTTGCCTACTGGTCAGGGTGTGGAAAGAAGCCCAAATGCCCCATATATTCATTTGTGTGACACTTGGGAAAGAAAAATCATCATTTTAAACGTGGATGCGCACATAAACGAAGTCAACGGTCACAAATCACGATCTATGTGACCGTTGAGGACCGAAAGTGCACGGTTTAAAGGCTGGATTGTCACATATGTGCCAGGAGATCACACGCTTGCGCGAGGTGGTGACTATCGGTCACGCCTTTTTACCATTCAGAAAACGTCTTTTGTGTTTCCCACAACCCTTGCAGTAACGAACAACGAGCGACATCGAAGTGAGATGAACTTCAACAGACGATCAGTAGGCGTTTGCCTGTAAAGACCGATCTCGGTCATCGGATCCAGTGAAATTCTTTAAGAACCAATGGGTAGCTTGGTAAAGTGGAAACTGTGCTCGAGTTGCGACCGAACTGTTCTCAAGTGGAGGAAAATCGCAGGAAAAGCGATATATTCTCCTAAACTAGGTAACAGAATGAGCAAACTCGGTAACAGATCATCGGGTCAAGTGTACATCCCTGCCCCGAAGTACCCACAAGACGTCGGCGCGGTTCGTTCCGAATCGAATGCGGCTTCGTTTCGGCCCCCGACGGGGCCGACGTGTCGTTGGCACTTCAACTTAGAATCTGCACTCCAGTTGGAACAAACTGCGCAGGAGTTTAGCGGAAGGAGCGCCAAAATCGTTAAAATAGGCAAACTTGCGCGCAGAATAGCACCGCGCTCCCATCCAACCCAACACCCAACAGCGCAAATCAGGAAAATCTTAAGTTCTTTCTATCTAAATCATAAGATTCCAGTTTATCCCAAATGTGTAAGTGCTTAGAACCTTCACTCCCGCAACATGAAGTTGTGATGTTTAAACCGAATGTCGATAGAAGATCATGCGATTTTTCAGTGGCCTGCCTGGTCATCCCCTCTCACTAATATCAAAAATTTCCACAAAGACCCCCCAACCTACCTATACAGCGAGGTTGAGGGGGCGCTAATTTCAATGCGCTGACGATCATTTAAGATTAAGAGTGTGGAACTTTCCTTCTACAATTCACCTTTTTGCTGTTTATAAAACGCCTGGAAAAGCTTTAATAAAGCGCGTTTTTCAATTCGAGACACGTAGCTCCTTGAGATGCCTAAATCCTTTGCGATTTCGCGCTGAGTACGCTCCTCGTCTTCACCAAGGCCGAAACGACCGACAACGACTTCTTTTTCCCTTTCGGACAGAACGTGAATGCACTCGTATATTTGTTTTTTCTCCATCTTCAGTTGCAACGCATCGACGATGTCTGGTGCGTCATCTTGGAGAATTTCCATGAGACTAAGCTCATTTCCTTCTTTATCTGCACCAATCGGTTCATTAATGGAAACGTCTTTACGCACTTTCTTTAGTGAACGTAAATGCATAAGGATCTCGATCCTTATTACATTACCTATGCGTCAATAACTGTAAATGTGTACATCATCCCCATCAATGATGATTTCCTTAACAATTTTATTGAGCAACTCCTGCTTTTCCTCAAAGGAGAGATGACCTTCTTTTTCGAAGTAATATTCAGCTGCTTCTTGTAACAAAACCTCGTTAGCTTCATGTATCTGATTATCATTATTTTTCTGTTCAAGATTTTCGAGTTTAGATTGCAACACCTTTTCGCGCTGAGAGTTATCGTTCAGTTGCTCTCGGATCTCGTCAGTAGATATATCTAAATCTGCACTGAACAACTCAAACAACCTTTTACGTGCAATACGAAGCTTTTCAACTTCATCATTAATTCTTGCTATTTCAGCTTCTTCATAACTTGGAGTCGAACTCTCATTCTCAAATTCTGAAGCAACAATAATCTCTGATGGATCGTTAAGCCATTTCTCAACTTTATCCCACACTTCTACTTCTACACGATCTGCCGGCAGTCGCATTGAAGGTGTGCATCCACGCGATTTAGCTCCGACACTATTTTTTAAGCATGTATACTCCCGACGGTATTTGTTCCAGTTCTTGCTGTAACGGCCAGTTATCGTGTTTCCGCATCTCCTACACCGACACAATCCACTAAGCATATACTTACGCTTACTCTGCTTGCTGGATCTTCGGCGTATCGTCTCAAGTTTTTGCTGAGCTCTTTGAAACGTTTCTTGACTAATGATGGCAGGCACTTCTGTGGTGATCCATTCTTCTCTTGGGCGTAGGGCAATAGCTACACGATCTTCTGAACTCCTATATTTGTTTCCGAGCATATCTTCAGTGTTCCATTTGTTTTGATGATAGACACCGGTATAGCTCTCATTTAAGAGAATTTGCCTTACAACATTTCTATGCCAAATGCCCTTTCGCTTTTTCGTGGGTATATTCATTTCATTTAGGTAGTTGGCAATCGAATTCATACCTTTGATATGACTAGGAGGATTGTTAAACAAGTTAAAAATTAATTGAACTATCTTAGCTTCTTCATCTTTGATTATGAACATTCCATTTTCTTTATCATAATCATAACCGAGCATATAACTGTTCTTAACGACTTTTCCCTTTCGTGCTTTGTTAACACGACCCCGACTCATACGTTCGTTGATTTTCTCTTTTTCGAACTCAGCGATTGCACCGCGCATTTGATAAAAAAGCATACCTTCTGGAGTACGTGCAAACTCACCATTTACAAACTCAATGGATGCTCTTTTCTCAATTTCTTCCGAGATAATAAGTTGATGCACGAGCTTCCGAGCGAGTCGATCTGGATCATAACAGACGACTTTACTCACCAAGCCTTGCTTAATATCTTCACGAAGCCGTGTCAACGCTGGACGATCTAGCACAGACCCGCTTATTCCATCATCAATATATTCAAGTACTTCTTTTGTCTTCGCTTTCTCCTGGCAATCCCGAAGCTGCCCCTCCACACTGTACCCGCTTTTCGCCTGTTCTTCGGTGCTTACTCTCACATATATCCCGATCATCATTCATCACACTCCGGCTTCGGTAATAGCTTTTGATAAGCGTATAGCATTCCTGTCTAACACGATCAGATGACTCACCTTGATGCAAAATAACACGCATATCGCCACACCTCCATTTTAATGAGTATGAAGGTGCCGCCTGTACTCTTGACATTTACATTTCACTATATTTTTCATTTGTAGTGAAAAAGAGCATGCTCTAATGGTTTAGGCATACTCCTTTTGTTTTTCTGCTGATAAGATATTGGCAATCTTTAAGGTTCGTACTGCTCTTTTATAATGACACCAAACCAGTGCAGTGTTTTCATCCATCCTTCGAACTGTGACTCGTCTTTGACTTAAAATCCCATCTTTCGCTTCATATATAATGCTGACAGGTTTACCTGATGACAATGAATGTTGAAGCACATACCCTATCATTGTAATTCCTCCCTCATTAATATCTTTAAAGTTCTCGACTTATCCACTTCCCAAGTCACATAGCCTTTTTCCTTCAATTTAACGAATAGTTCGTAAACGGTTGATACGGTGCGGTAATTCATTAAATCACTAATTTCTCTGAATGTAGGAGCATAACCATACCTATCAATATAAGCTACTGCGACATCGAGTGCCTCTCTCTGTTTATAAGTCATAATAACCACTCTCCGTTAGTATTTACCTAAGTATATGCGAACATACATTCGAAATCAACACTTGATACGAACTTTTGTTCGTGTATAATGTGGATAGGTTAAACTAAATGGAGGCTCAACATGACTAACATCGATTCCTTCAAAACTACACTCCTCACTTGTATTGCGGAACAACAAAACCTGCTGTCAATTACATTCATAGTTGGTGACATAACTAATGAAGTAACAGGTCACCTCTCAAAACTTTCGGACTGTGATGAAGAGATAACGATTAAAGATGGTTCAACATTTACCATTATTAAATATAGTGACATTTTAAAAGCTGAGGTGATCACTTTATGACGGGCAACAAACTAACCCCCGGCTCCAACATGCGCTGGGAATCATCACGGATGGTCCTACCGGAGCACCGTGAGGCATTGTTACAGCATAAAGGCGACCAACAGCCTATGCCGACTAATAAAAAGAATCGTGTTGTCATGCTTGTTGACATGCAGTCGTTCTACGCCAATATTGAGAAATCCTATGACCCAACCTTAAAAGACAAACCTGTTGCGGTTGCTGGCGATCCCAAGATACGTAGTGGTGTTATTCTTGCTGCCTGCCCTATCGCTAAAAAACGGGGCGTTAAGACAGCAGAAGCTTTGTGGGAAGCGCAGATGAAGTGTCCGGACCTTGTAGTTGTCAGGCCACGCATGCAACTGTATCTCGATATCTCCATTGAAATTGCGATCATCCTAGAGACGTTCACTGATCTCGTCGAGCCGTACAGCATTGATGAAATCTTTGTCGAGATGACAGGCGCGCTACACGGTCGTACACCTCATGAAGTCGGACAATTAATGGTAAATAAAATTTATCAAAACCACGGATTGATCGCTCGTGTCGGGATCGGACCGAACAAGGTGATGGCAAAAATGGCGTGTGATCATTTTGCTAAAAAGCAACCGGAGGGCATTTTTTGTCTGACCAACGACAACATGCCCGATAAGTTATGGCCATTGCCGATTGGTAAAATGTTCGGTGTTGGAAACCGTATGGAACACCACCTACGAGATATGGGTATACGTACAATTGGCCAGCTTGCGAACGCTGAGTTAAAAGACATTACTAAGCGCTGGGGTATAAACGGCGAGGTGCTGTGGCAAACGGCGCACGGTATTGATGAAGCACCCGTTACGATTGATACTCATATACGTCGGAAGGCAATCGGACACAGCATGACACTACCTCGCGACTATAAAACATGGGATGAAATAAAAATCGTGCTCCGGGAGCTGTGCGAAGAAGTCGCTCGTCGCACACGTGCAAATGGATATGCAGGTACTGTGGTAACGGTTGGCGTTGGTGGTAGTTATAACAATCGTGGCAGTAGTTTTAGTCGACAGAAAAAGCTACTTACAGAGACGGATGACGGCAAAACGATATATGATGCTGCTGAAAAGTTGTTTAAATATCATTGGGATCGACAAGCCGTTAGGAGTGTCGGTGTAACCTAGGGGGATTAGATACCGCAGAGAGTATGCAGCTAAGTCTCTTTACGGTTGAAAATACTCGGGATCAACTTAATCATGCGATTGATAAGCTCAAGCACCGATACGGTAATACTGCGGTTATACAGGCGGCTTCACTCGGTCCAGGAGGGATGGCGATGGAGAGGGCGAAAAAGTTAGGCGGGCATTATAAATAGATGTCGTCGTGCATTTCAAATAAGGATAGGTTTTTGTTGATTTCAGTGTTTTAATTTCCGTTAACCAAATCGCTCTAGGTCCAGCGACTTTAGATGAAAAATAATTGACACCAGAAAAATTCATGCTAAAATTTTTATAAGGTGGTATCACATATGGTGCCTTATGCATAGAGTATAAGGAGCGTAGTTAATGTCCAAGATAGAAAAAGAATTCAAGAAAATAGTTAACAGCCCTAACAACACTGATTTTAAGGCTCTAAGAAGAGTTGCCGAAAGATATGGTTGTATTTTTAAACATGGTGGTAGTCACTGGAAGATGATATATCCACCTACAGGTGAAACTCAAATGATATCCGTTCACGGAGGTAAAGTTAAGACGGTGTATGTTAAAAAAGTTATTCGCCTAATTGAAGAAATAATTGAGGAGGATGACAACCATGAATGATTTAAATTTTTATTTATCTTTACAATATAAAACAATTGTAGAACCGATACCTTATGAAGATGGTGGAGGTTGGTTAGCTGAAGTACCTGAGCTTAAGGGATGTATGAGTGATGGAGAAACTCAATTAGAGGCATTGCAGAATTTAGAGAATGCTAAAAAAGAATATATTGAGTTTAAATTGAGTGAGGGATTACCAATACCTGAACCTAAGCCACCAGAAGATGAACTTCGAAAGTTTAGCGGAAAATTCACTACTAGAGTAGGTAAAAAAATTCATAAGCGGTTGGAGCAAGAAGCTAACCTTCAAGGGATTAGTTTAAACTCACTAGTAAATCAATATATTGTTGCAGGTTTAACTGATTCATATGCAAGTCATATACTAAAAAAGAAATATGAAGAAAATATCGCAAAACCTAATATAATGATCACACTTAATAATTCTAAAAAAGAAACTCCGTTTGGCGCTCGACCAATTATTGAAACTGGATACAACGATATCAATGCAAATGACTTTGATGATTTAGGATCTACAGGTGACAGTAGAATAAATTGGGCTCCAATAAGGGAAGGTATCAAATAATGACTAGAGAAGTTGAATTTAATATAAAAATTGAAAGTTACGACGTGCAGCTAGAATATGTTAATGTCTCACTTGGCACAAGTAATACAAATAAAATAAAACGAGAAAATGAATTAAGCATAGATAGCCTAAAAGATGATGAACTAACAATGTCATTAAAAGAGAGCATAAAAGGAACATTTAATTTAGATTTGGTATTAAAAGGACGATACAAAATCCATGTGGAAAGTGATGATGAAATTCCTCAAGAATATATAGAAGAATTTCTACAAAATAGCGAGACTCAAGCCGATATAAGTTATCCAATCCTTTCGCATTCTTCACAAATAATAGCCTTTTTAAGCGATAAAATGCTTGGGAACCCATTAATATCTGCACCTAAACTAAGGCCAAAAAAGTCTAATGAGGACAATTAAGTAGTAAATAAACCCCCATGCCAGTTATGACATGGGTTTTATAGTGGATAGTTTATTATCCAAACAAGCCCCGTTCTCATTGAACGGGGCTTTTATCGGAAACGAACTACCGGTTCCGACTCTCTCAAAATTTATACTAATCTAAGTTCCCAGTGCGGTCTAGCACAGATGCTAGTTGTTCTCTCGTCAAATACTCACCCGGACGACCACTCATAACACCTTTATCCTCGGCTTTCTTAACTGAACCAGCATGTGCATCTGAAGGGTTACGCCTGCTTGACCCATTAGCCATCGCCGCCTTTGCCAGTGTACCAAATAGATCACTTTGCTTGAGTTTACCTTCCTTTAACTTGCCCTCCATGTCACTAACGCCATAGCGCCTCACAACGTCCTCAATCGCTTTGTTATTGCTTGCAAAGTCCGCATCTAACATTACATATACCTCCTCATCTTCAATCGTTTCAGACTTAACCTGTTCCAAAACGCCAATGCCAGCTTTAAACGCTGCAAAACCTTCTCTTAACAAGTTGGCTGGGCAGTTCTTTCCAGTTTCCTGCTGATGTGTGGTGACCTCAATTAGTGAGATTCCCCAATTTTTTATAAGAAACGCAATCAACTGTTGACCCTTACGCTTAGTCTGAGCCCAATTTCCATCAATATTGACGCATAATTCAATGCCAATACTGTCAACATTGCCACTGCCAGCGTGCCAGCCTCTCTCCGTGTCCGGTAAGTGTTGACGGATCTCGGCTTCATCTACGCTGTAGTGCCACGACACTGAACGGTTACGGGCATCTTGACCTCTGACATACCGTCCGTGCATAGCTGCATTTGCGCCCCTCGATGTGTTGGCAGTTTCATGTACGACTATCTTGCGGGGCGTCTGCTTAATGCCTGGTCGATTGCGGGCGCTTGCGGGTATTAAATCTTGAATGATGTGCATGGTATCACTCCTCTCGACATAAAAAATACGCCTTATTTGGCGTTGGTTAGGTTCTGCCTTTTGAGCGCTTCCTTCTGAGCCTTTCCACGGGCAGTCACATAGTTATTTTTAAACCAAGCGACAGCTGCGGCAATACCAGTAATAATCGTTGCAATAACCTCCGTGTGCTGCTCCTCGGTTCCAGGGATAACATACAATCCCGCTGATGCTAAAAACTGATTGATCAATGCCACAACTAGCACGGCCGTTCTAATAAAAGTTCCTTTATCCATCTTCATTTTTCATTCTCCTCTCAATAGTTCGGTAAATAATTTAGTAAGAACGTGACAATTACTGTAATAATGCCGGTACCACCTAATCCAGCAGCGCCTATGCCAAACCATCCTTTAAGGCTAATGGTTTTTATTTCGTGTTCTCTATCCTGTGAGGATTCCATATTTTCCAAACGTCGACCATGATCATTTTGAATTTGGTTAATCGAAGAATTGAGCAGTTCCTGCGCTTTGGTTAGCTCCCGAATAGCTACTGTGTTTGAGTCTGTGGTGTCAGCAATACGTGTTAGTAGCTTTTCTTGATTTTCTGCTGCACGATTGGTGGCGTCTGTTATGCGTTTAAACTGATCAACCATCTTGCGCTCAGTAGCTGCATCCCCCTGAATGATTTCCTGAGAGATCGCCATACGCTCTTTTTTAAATTTGTCCCACGTCACGGGGTCTGTGCCGCTGCGCGTATTTGCTTGATCCACATAAACACCCCCGGTCCTGTGATACATAACATGTTGATGCCTAAAAACACCATTTGTCTTACTACTGTAATGAGTGACTCTGCTGTCAAAATAACAATGGCTGTATGCAGGCATAGCAACAGCACTCCTGCAAGTCCTGCCAGCACGTACAACGCCCATATTGTGGATTTATGCTCTAAAAACTTGATTAGCTGACCAAGACCAAGCCAAATCTGCAATAGCGAAACGAGCAAGAACAAGATGCCCAGTAAGTCCATATCAAAGTAACGCTGAATATATTCGTATGGTCGTATACCGCTTATCTCATCTTCCGTCATCGTAATAAAGAGCACCCCAGACGGGGCGAGCCACACGCCCGAAACAAGCAAAAATGCAGCAACCACTTTTGCGATCGCTGCATCAGACCTGATATATGCTTTACCGTCTTCCATGTACCACCACCTCATTTCACCCATAAAAAATACGCCCTACTCGGCGCTAGCTGTCTTAACATCTCCTGCATCATCAACAGTAAATCCCATCGCTTCCAAGTCCGCTTTTACATCTGCTTTTAAAATCATCGGCACACTGTTGTACGTTCTTCGTCCATTCACAATAAGCGTTACATATACGACTACCATTTGATCATCTCCATAGAATAGTATTTGTGTTGCTAATTTGATACGACTAAACAACCTAAGCATTGACCTCTGCCTCCACCTGCTCACGTAATATCTGAGGCACGACAGGGACATCATCGCCCTCCTCTAAAGAGCGTCGACCTGCTTGTACGAGCGTGACATAAACGCCCACCATCTGTGTACTATTCACCATTATCACCTCCCACAATAAGCTCGAAAAGCTCGGCAAACACCTCGTAATTAGATAGCTCTGCCTCTAACTGCTGCTCAAACAAAAAAGCAACCTGCTCCATTGCGTCAAGTTGCCCGTCTAACATGTCTTCGTATACCGTTGCAATGTGGTCGAATGCGTCTAGTTGGTTAAGTGATACATTCTCTTTGAGATCATCAATCATTATTTCTTCCTTAGATGGTAAATGATGATTATGACTGAACGGTATCTCTGCCATAAAAACACCTCCTTTAGTTTACTGAGACACCACCAATGATCTTAGTAATAGCAATAATAGGCTGTCTGCCTTGTGATTTGGCGGTCAATTCTAAATCGATATTAACTTCTTCCGACTCTTCAGTTCTGTATACGAACTTATATTCCGTTCCCAATGAGTTAGCAGAAGAACCCCTGTCTATCTCAGCGCCATTAGCAAAAGCACGCAAGTTTTCTATATCTTCAGTGGTTTGTATCCACAGCACCACTTCATTCGTGTTACGTTCTATTCTATATCTCGCTGAACCGTTTAGCTCTGAGTCTGGTTCTGAAAACAGTACATCACGCCAAAAACCTGTGAAATGCAACTTGTTGTCCGAATTGTTATACCAAACAGTGGGTGGTACATTACTAATTGAGGGGTGACGTATATTGAGTTCGGTCAGCATGCTAGGATCTCTTGTTTTCACTACTTGTAATTCGTAAAGCCCAAACATGGGCGACGAATCAACATCTGCACTATCAAATAACAATGCACTAATGTTAGGTGTTTGTGCTGGATCAACAATTCTAAGCGACCACCCAGCATTATTTATAAAGTTGAATAGTAAAGCCATGTTATCAAAAGCATCTATGAAGAACTTATTGTACGCATTTATGTTTGCATCCCCTATATCCCTTCTAAGAAATTCATCAGAACGGACACTAGAGCCATTATTAACCACACACACTGTGTCTGTCTTATGTCTGCCATCTCCAAGTGTTGTTGTGTCTACATCTGTTAAGAAGTCGAATGAGATATAATGGTTCCCTCTTGCATCTCTATTCACATCCATGTGCAGAGGGAACTCAGAAGCATATTCAGCCCGTGCTCTGGCGCTAGTAAAAAGATGCGGTCTAGGTTCTGACATAGTATAGGAAGCATAGCCGTAGCCAGCATTATTTGATGCAGGGGAATGTGCCCATATTTTGCTGTTGTCAAATAAGTTTACGTACAATACATTCCTAGTAAAGTTTGCGAAGTACCCAATACTATAAAGGCGTATAAATCCTTGAGCGTCTGAAGTAATATAGGCATCAGTAGCAAAACGATTTCCTGTGCTGTCTGTAGGTAAAGTCCCCTCCCATTCATAATCATCTACATTGCAGTACCAATGCCTTAGCCGACCGGAAGCGACATCATTAACAGTCCCGTTTGCATTATAGTTGACTACACAGGCAATATGAATCTCGTTCCTTGACTCACTAAAGTGTATTGTTGGTCTATAGTGAAGCATAGCAGAAGTGGTATGTGTAAAGTCTGCACCAATTGACGTAATCCTAATTCTTTCCGAGACGTTTCCAGTTTCAACACTAACACGACAAAAATGAATATCATGAGAAAGACTACTCCTTGTGCTTGAAACTTGTTGTGTATATACAATAAACAGATGATTTCCATCTGTATCCATCGCACAAAAGTTCGAAGCTCTAAGTGATGTCACAGAAGCATGTAAATCCCAAGTTTGACAGTTGTCCTCGCTCACTAAAATAACGTGCCTTCTTCTCGTTATATCACTTTTTATCTCGCTAACTGCAAGGAAGTATTTATCCCCCAATTTTAGGAATCTTTGATGACCATCTAATGGGTGTAGAGTATCTGTAATACTGCCGTGATCATCTAAAACAATACCTAACGATTCAAAGTCGATTTCTGGGACATTACCATCGGGGCTATTATATTTAGTAATTCGTCTGGCAGAAGATAAAGTATTAGGATTTACACTGATGCCTTCACTAGTCCTGTCTGTCTGGTTTCCACCTTCCCACGACATACCAATGCCACCATCGCCCAATTCTCCACTACCGTCAAATGTGTCGCCAATAGTAGCGCCATTCTCTACACGCTGACTTGCCTCAAGATGAAGATTTAAGTTGGCAACATCTCGTACCACACCATCTACATAAGGCTTATCTACATACCTAACTCCATTAAACACCAATTTCTTTTGTATATCCTGAGTTAGTTGATTAAGGATTTGTTGATTATGATGAATGTGGTGAATGTTGGTGTTGGCGACGTGCTCATCAAATGACTCCCCGTCCGCCATCCGCTTCCATTCACGCCACTGTTGACGGTCACTAGCCCAATTGCGGTACATGAACACTGCGTCACTGTCCGTGCTCAAAAACGTCTGATAGGCGTAGGCGTTGTCCTGTTGATAGTTAGTCGTGACTAGACCGTGCTGCGTCGGCCAGCCTGCGTCATCGCTCCACGTTCTAAATGTAGTGATTCCGAGTGGGAAAACGGATGGTGGCTCTGAAGCTGATGCAAAATCTAGCTCAAGCATAAGCGTGCTTTCATCCACTAATTGATGAGCATCAGCAATGCCTTGTTCAATTTTATTTAATCGTTCAGCACTAATACCAGGTCCTTGCCCTGGTCTCCAATGCGTTTTTTCATAAGGCATTAATCCTCACCTCCCCTGGCAATAATATCTCTGCGAACGACCTCAAAAGAAAACGGATGTGCATCATCACTTTTATCTAAGTTATACAGTATGCGGCTAATCATAGTCCCGTCCTCACAAAAAACGGCCGCTTCCCTAATACGGAAAGTAGCCTCCTCGTCTGTGATAAACACGCTGTATTCGACCGTTCCTGTTTCGGTTCGTTCAATGCTGTCAAAATCCTTTCGAAATTTTTCATTGCCTAGTTGCGTGTCTTGGACGTTTATTGGTGACCCATCGTCCCCGAATGCAATAGATTTAATCTTAGGATCTCGATCGATACCGGCAAGTAGATCACGAAGAAGGTTCAACGCTGTTGTGTATGTCGTTATGCACAACCTCTTTAACGTCTAGTTTAAAAATATACTTTCCTGACCAATACAATGACGTTCCTCCTCACTATCAACACGGAATCAAATCATTTAAAGGATAAAGCTCTTCCCTAGGTACAGGACAAGAGAACTGATTTATACTAGTCTCCTCTCGCCATCCTGAGCGAATACCTTCATATTCTAATGATAAGCTAAAACGTAAATGTGCAGGCTTCATCGTTTCAACCGTTTGGAAAATTTGCGTCTCATAGCGCAAATCACCTGCAGATACCGTCGCAAAGAGATGGTAATTTTCATGGTCTAGCTTCACCTTCGCAGACGGATTCAAAAGAAACTGATTAACTGAACGTTGTAAAGCACGTATTGTGATTGGTGGAATGTTCGAGCGTTTGTTTATGAGCATAGCCCGCCTAACATAGATGTCATCATGGCGTGATGATTCAACGTTTAGAAACCGCTCCCACCTGCTCAAAGACCATGTGGCGCTGCTTATAAACTGCTGATCTCTTAGATCGTTGTCAATGGCACCATTAAGTTTCTCGTATTCAGGAGCCTCTGTACTTAGGATTTCTTTCATTTCTCTAAGCTCGTGCAGGATAGGAGGATACATCGCCTTCATTTCTTCAAACTTAGACATCTAAGTTCACCTCACCAAGCTGCGGAATCTCTCGCTCACTAAGCTGTAAGTTTTCGGTTGATCCATTAATACGGACGTCAGCATAATCAACTATACTAGTAGCGCTAAAAAAGAGGTTGTTTAACGATGAAATACGAACAACATCATCATTAAAGGCAATGGACCTAAAAAATTCAACAAGCGCACCTTGAATTTCTTCCTCTGCATCCTCGATGTCATACCCAGATGTTAGCGCCACATTTGCGCTAATATCTACTGTGTGTACTTCAGCACTCCTTACGGTTGCTAGTGCACCCACTGGCGCCTGGCCTTCCCCCATACGAGGAACTGGATCAATATATTCTTGCGCCGCTTCCACAAGTTCCTGAGAAGCTGGACCATTATCAGCATTAAGTATAACGACTGATACCGTTCCATCTCCATCTGCTAACGGGAACACTCTTGCCTGTCCAACACCCTGTGCTTCTTCAGCCATTGTTTATAGTGGGCTTTATTGGCGCTAGCAGCTTCTCTTCGCGCGCGTGTTTGATAGCGCTCAAACAAAGACTCATCGCTCTCTTCGCTTTGACCTGGAATTAAAACTTCACCGATAACTGCGGATTCAAGCCCTGGAATGTTATCAACTGGTAACATGGGTTGACCCTCAATAAATGCATTACCTGCGGTTCCTACGGTTTCACATTCTACCGTGCATCTCTACCTGACTCAGTAACTACAAAATAAAGGTCTTCGTCCTCAATAAAAATCGTTCCCCCTCTTCAACAGCAGTGTTAAATGAAGCACGCCGAATTGCACGCGTCGCACTGTTTCGTTCAACGCCCACTTCGCCTGCCCGACGGTCCAAGAACTCACCGCTAGCTGTATCCGCAAATATCTGTTCGAGCACTATATCCATCCAAATATATGCTTGAGCTTGTTCAACAGCTGAAGCTGCTAGTGCCTTCCAAATGATGGATCCCTCTCGTTTATCTAAGTCATCAGGCAACCTCTCGAGCATCCGTTCCATAATCACTGGAAAGGTTTCATTTTCAAACAACTAAATCACCTCCTCAAACTCCAATGCCCCTTCATTTGATTCGACGGTAAAATTCACATGAAATGCATCGTCGACATGTTCAATGGTAAAGTTTGTCACTGCATCGATCCGCTCATCATAAATCAGAGCCTCTTCAATCAATCGCGGAATTTCCGTCTTTTTTAGAGCAATCGTCGCTTCCTCATCCTTAATTAATTCTTCTAGCTCGCTGCCGATGTTTGCGCTAAACATTGAGTAAGCAAAACGTGGGAAGCGTAGGGACAAAATGACAAACTGTCGAAACTGCATCTAATCCCGAAATCATCTCATTTGTTATGCGCTTATTCTCGAAATCAATACGGTAAGTGCGAGAAGTCTCAATTTCAACTTCTTGCTCAGTATCAAACTCCAGTTCAAGTTCAGGAGATAGAGCCATGTTTACCACCCTTAAATTAAGATCTATATCGGTCAAGTATCAAAAATTTCTCGCCACCCTGAATCATTTCAACAACAACCTTGTCGCCTACTTGTAATTCATCTAAGAATTCCACTTCGACTTCTGCTGTGAGCCTTCCGCCATCAATTCCAATCGATCGAATGGAGTGCGTATGGCCAGAACCAGCAGACTCATAGCACTGTTTATTACAGCACCACTTAGGTTCGCGTTCGATGAAGTAATACGCATCTTTTTTGAGTGCGTTGTGAGCTTCTCAGCTATTAACAGGCTCTCTTTTTCAAATATTAACTTGTCATTATTTTTCAGCTTAATACTGATTTCAGGTGGTGCAGAAACTACCGTTGCCGATAAAATTTGAACAGGATTGCTGGCATCAACCGTTTCTTTCGCAATTTTTCCAATCAGTTGTTTTAGTCCCAACTAGTTCACCTCTGGGAATTCATCATCATCAATCACACTTATGCTCATCCGATGGGAGTTTCCCTCGAATGTGTGCATATCATCATCAACAATCATTTTCTTATCCGTAGAAGGGTTATCAATTGTCACATGTACAGGCCGACCTGAATAAATCTCTCGATGTCCAAGACCTTCAAGGTCAAGCGTTTCCTTCCTACCTCTTCTTTTACGAAGAATTGTGTTTGCGCGATGGTCGAGCTGGGCTTGATTCAGATCCTCCGTTACTTTTTCAAAATGTTGTAGCACCCCGTAACGGCTGCGTCCTTCATCATCACGAACAATTGATGTTTTCTGATCATCCTCTTCACCGGTAACTAATTTCACCTGAGTTGCTGTTTCTTCAATACTTGACGTTAGGGTAAAGTCTTCAATATTTCTGCCTGTCTCCAACACGTGCATCCTTGGCGCTGATGATGGCGGGAGAAGTTGTGCCTTTCCACGTCTTGATTCAAGACGATACTTAACCCCTGTGTGCTTCTCTGTTTCAATCATCGCTTTCAGAACCATATCGTATAGCGATGTTTCGTTTACAAAAGATAGGGATTTGATCACATAACGAGAGCCCTCAATGACTGAATATGGGATGCTCTTATCATTACAAATGCGAATAAATATTTGTGACAAATTACGGTTGTTAAATACATAAACATCTTTGTTTAGCATCAAATATTGCAGCATATCATAAGCAGTCACAGAAAGGACCATGTCCTTCGTTAAAGAAGTCGTAAACACGGTGCCTCGGAATACTTCGTTGTCATACCATTTGAAAAGCAAGGTGTCTCCCATCCTCACTTGGCGATAGTAAACCCTTGCTTCTAATTTACGTGCTGCGTGATAACGTTGACCGCTCCACGTTATCGATTCAGTCGGTAACTCTGTCATTTCGTTTCCTCGTATGAGTTGTAACGTAATCATGGGATTTTCAACTCCTGTTCGGGATAAATCCAATGACCCGGACGAGAACGGTTTCTTGAGTCGCGACGAACTAACATGTCCTTATTAGCCTCCCAGATCTTTTTCCATTGAGAGGAGTCACCGTAGATATCTGCCGACCCGATATTGCGTAAAGCGTGTCACCACGACGCACGGTATACCTCTTCGCTTTTGCTTTTTCCACTGGGCGTTCTTCTTTTGACTTTTGCGGTTTACTGTCTTTAATTTCTACAGTTCGATGAGAAACGAAGGTGAATTTCTTCAACCTCATTTCGTAGGATAGATCACCAATTGCTCCACCTTCCTCAGAGGGACGGAAGTCTTCAATTGCCATCGCAAGATTAATTGGCGTACCAGTCACAATAAAGCGAATTGGCCTCGTACTCTTCATCCATTTTTCAATTTGTTTTACATACTCCCACGGGTCCCAAAAGTCCTCAAATTCTACGAGACTACTAGATTGCTTTGGAAAAAGAGGAGAACTCGATCGTTCGAGCCATTGGTTCTTGAATACGAACGATTTCTCCTTGCTTCGCAATATTTATATTCACGTGATTGGTAGGAAAAACGATGTCCAACTTCTCCGGAAGTACGGGAAGTCGGAATTTCTCTTTTTCCTGTTGCCATGATAGCCAAAATTCATAGACGCTCTTAGCCAATATACGTACCTCCTTCAAAGTCATCTTCTTCAAGTGCTTTTTCTACAGCTTCCGTAACCATTCGTTCAAATTCAGCTTTATCCATATCGTTATGGAAGTGGTTGTCTCCATTAAACTGCAGAATGACTTCCTTTGTAACCTGTGCTACAGATTTATTTCTGGAAGAGCCACTGCTTAAAGCAACGGCCGTTTGGTCAGATCCAAGAGAATCCTGCACACCCAACTCTTCCTGAGCGTATGAAAGCAAGCCCAATGCTCGGTTACGATAGCGCTCAAGCGGAATAACAACTTCACGCTTGTTTCCTTCACCGATTCGTGCCAATTGGTCATTATCAACGATTCCTCCTCTTGCAAAGGCATTAATATGACCGCCCATCGGATTGATAGCTGAGCCGTTTCTTCTTACTTCATAATGGACATGTGGTCCCGTGCTATTTCCTGTACTTCCCACAAGACCGATGATCTGACCCGGTGAGACCATTTGCCCTTGTCTTACAAGGTTCGCCGAATTATGAGCATAGAGATACTCTAAACCACCCGCACCCGTAATACGGACTATGTTGCCGTAACCGCCTTGAACACCTGCGAAGTTCACCATCCCTCCGGCTTGCGCTCGGATCGGTGTTCCCATAGGTGCCGCAAAGTCTACGCCGCGATGATTAGTACTGCCAATGCCTCCTGGTGAAGAACGTGGACCAAATCCAGAAGTCATGCGGAATTGTCCTCCGAAGTTCGGATTAAATGCTGCAAACGTAGCAAGCAAAGCGTCAAGCTGTTTCTTTGCAAACTTATCCATATCAACATCGCTAAGCCCTTGAACAAATCCTAATGCCGAAAACTGACCGAGTTCAGCTAGCACTCTTGAAGGTGAATTAATGCCCAATTCACGGCGGAATGCTTCTTCTACCCGTTTAGCCAGTTCTGATGCTGCTTGACTGACTTGCGGGCCGCTACTGTTAATGCCCGATATAAATTCACGCATCGCACCAGTACCCCATTGCGGGGCGTGTGCTTGCATTTGGTTAAACGGTGTATGAACGTGGGCCTGTAAATAGCTGTTGGTGTTAGTTGGCGTGCTGTCTTGGCCTTGAGCAAAGTTTAAAACCATGCCCGTTCCGTATTGCGGCGCTTCATTCACTGTCTGAGTGAATGGGGTTTGGATGTTTCGCTTCTTCCATTGATCCAATGAAACGACTTTTCCATTAACTCCTTCACCTACAGACTCAGAAAATTTCTGGCCAACTTTCTCAGCATCGCGTCCAAGCCAGATGTGCCAATTGAATTTACACCTACGGATGCATATACAGTGCTTGCTTGACCTGCTGCCATTGGTAAAGCACCGCCAACGATACCGCCGTTCGCATAGGGTTGTACCCCTAACATCTTTCCTGTTTGTTCATAGAGATCGAGAGCACGTGATCGGCGGGTTGCGGATAATGGAATGATGGCTTCAGCACCTGCTTCACCTACCAAACCAACGTGAGGCTTTGTTATAATTCCACCATTGGCGTACTCTCCTTGCCAACCGGTTACATCCTCTCCTCGACCAACCATGTCTTGTACAAAAGTAACTACATTGCCGCCCCAGCCTTTGATGGTATCGCCCCATCCAGACACGGCATTCCATGCATCTTGTATCTTACTCCAAATTGGTTCAACTACCGACCATGCCGCTTCAAAAGCACCACTGATAGCCTCTCCTACTGTAGTGACTGCAGATTCTACAGGGTCCCATACCGTTTCTTGGAACCATGCTGCAACCGGCTCCCAAACCTCACTCATCCAATCGTAAGCTTCTTGGAATTTTTCAGAGAACCATAGAGCTAGTGGTGTTAATGCATCCATTAATGGCTGCCAAACAGTTTCATCAAACCATTCAACTGCCGAATTCCATGTTTCTTGAATCCATAGATATGCATCCAATAATCGTTCAAAAATCCAAATTCCAGCTGCAGTTACTCCTTCAATGACTGGATTCCAAACATTTTCCATGAACCACTCTGATACGATCCCCCATGTTTCAGAAATCCAGGTCCAAGCATCTACTAGTTGTTCCCAAACCCATAGAGCTGCAAGTGTTACCCCTTCTTTAACAGGATTCCAAACGTTCTCAACAAACCACTCAGAAGCAATACCCCATACGGTCGAAATTATTAACCAAGCCGCATCAAATAATCCAACAAAGAAGTTTATCGTATTGATTGCTGCATTCTTAATCGGCTCCCAAACACTCTCCGTAAACCATATGGAAAATGCTGACCATTTCTCTGAGATCCATTCAACGACATTCGTAACAGTATCAACTAAAGGGTTCCAGACGTTATCTAAGAACCATGATGAAAACGATGCCCACTTTTCTGTAATCCAACTCCATGCATTACCAAAGCCTTCTTTAAGTGGAGTGAAATCCAGATTATACATCCAATCAGCGAATTTCTCACCACCGATTGCGCCACCAATACCGCCGAGAATACCACCAGCAACTGCACCTTTAGGTCCAAGAAGAGCGCCTAATGCGGCCCCGCCTTTTGCGCCTGCAGCACCGCCAGCAAACGAACCACTTAGTGAGGCAAGTAAACCACCTCGCTCTCCTTCCTCAGCGTTGGCTACTTCCATTAGTCCAGCACCAAACATCAAAGGACGAATAAATCTACCTAACGTACGATTAATTCCTCCGCCGCCAGGAGGCTGTGGTGAATTAATAAATCCCGTTGCTGGAGCATTTTGTCTAAACAAACCTTTAGTAGATCCAACTACGCGACCCCAGACTCCAGGACCATGTCGTTGACTCCTTGTTTGGCGACCTACATCAGCTGACGTTTTCTTCGCAGATGGAGATAAAGAGAATAATCCTCCTAGCGCACCGGCTGTTCTTACCCAAGCACCACCACGATAAGAACGACTTGCTTTGCGTTGCTGTCTAGCTTCTTGTTTGGACTGATAACCTGCAACTTCTTCCTTAGACATGTATTGACCGTTTGAGCGATGCCAAGCACCTGCAGTGTCTTGAAAAGCTCCGCGAGGCATTCCTTTTTGTTTACCTTTACCACCAGTAAATAATCCACCCGCCCAGCCTGCGGCTCCTTTTCCGGCATTGAATAAACCTCTACCTAGACCTGCCACAGGACCAAGAAGTTTTAATAGTTTAGAAGCTGCCGCTAAAATTAAAACGTTGGTAATAATACCTTCTGCTAAAGACGTTTCGTTTGAATTAGCTCTCGCAACTTGATCCCATACTCTATTCATAAGATCTGCTGGATTTAAAGCTTCAATAAAACTATCCGCAAAACTCTTACCGGCTTCCATTCCTGCGTCAATAAAAGCATTTCCAGTAGATTCGTTATCATTTCCTAATAGTGCATTGATGACACCATTAATAATGCCGCCATATGCCTGACCAACTTTCTCAGCCATATTGTTTAACTGAGCTTGACCGGTGTTCTCCCACCAGTCCCCGAACACATCACGCGTATTATCCATCACAATAGAAAGACGAGCATTAAAAGGGGTTCGTTCTAACTCTCGAATCTTAGCAATCTCTGCTTCCATGCCTGTGTCACCCATTAATACAGCCATTTCCGCATGTTGATCATTGATGCCAGGGAACAAGATTTCAAACTGTTCTGCCGCGAACGAAAATATAGGATTCAGCGCATTAAAAAAGCGTTCGGCTGCTCTTTCGCCTAAACGCTCCATCTCTTCGCCCATTCGCTCAATATTTTCAGCGCTTGCACTACGCCATTCCCGAAAGCCTTCCAAAGAAGCCGTTAATCCTTTAGCCATCCCTTGGCCCCATCTAAGAAAGATCTCGTCACCAACGAAAGTTCGTACATCTAGTAATAGGCCTTCTAAGTTGTTTGCAATGTTCTCCATAATGCCATTGAACTTTTCAAATTCCCTAGCCGCTTTCGGCCATGTCTTTGAAATATCTTCGCCACTTTCAGCCAAGGCCTCGAGTCGCTCACGTCCTTCACCACTGATTGCCCCCATCTCTTGCAATCTTGCAGTAGCTTCGCCAATTGGACGTCCCGATCTCATCGCATCATACATTCGCCCAAACCAAACAGACGTTTCTTCTATGCCGTGTTGAGTACCTGCAGCAACATCTCCAATCAGTCGCAAACCATCACTTGTCGATAATGCATCACCAGTGAATGTTTGAAGGATGCGTGATGATTTATAGATCTCATCTCGCATAAAGGATGTTGTTTTAGCGAATTGGTCTAAGTCCCTGATACGGTCGTTTGCAGCTCCACGACTTCCGAGTAACACCTCAAAAGCTGTTTCAATGCCTTCGCGTTCAATTACCATATTTAAAGGTTTGTATACACCACCATAAATCCCGCCACCCACACCTAACATACCGAGCGTGGACGTAGCTAATCTACCAATGGCTCTTAAAGGTCGTGTAGCTAAATCTGCAACGCGTACAGTCATGGTATAGCTTCGACGTACGATTGATTCTGCAGTGGCACCAATTCGTGACAGTGTTCGAGTTGCCATATCAATTGCGCGGATGGTAAAAGCTAGGCACGGCCAGCAAAAGCTAATAAGCTTCTGCCGATCCTACGCAAAATGGGCGATGCCGTGTCATAAGCTAACACCGTAAACGCATAGATACGCTTTGCCATTCGACCGGCAATGTTCGCAATCGCTCGTATCGGACGACTTGCGTAATCAAGTGCCCGTACGACGATCTCATGCGTTCGAGGGAAGCGTCTCCTTAAGTATTGATTAATACGCTCAAGGCGTGTTGTCGCTCGGTCGCTCGTTAACACCTCAATAATTCTAGGCTTAGTAAACCGATTCACTGCTCGGTCTATTCGTTCAAAAACCCTCGTAGCGTTGTCCTGAGCACCAACTTCATAATTGACGTTCTTGCCATTGAGCTTATCAACGGAGCGATTGACACGGTCGATGGTTTTAGAGGCATTGTCTTCTGCATCAATTGTGATGGGATTATTCGTCTTTTGAACCATGTCATCTACTTTTTGGTTAAAATCAGTAAATCCCTTGGTCATCTTTTCAAGCTTTTTGGTAACCTTATCCTGAAGATCAAATACCGCCTTAAACTTCGCCATGCTATTTCGCCCCCTTCTTCTCTTTCTTTTTCTTCTCAGCTTCTAAATCAAGCTTATGTTCAATGATGCCTTCCACCCATGCTTTGAAGGGTTTTGGCGCATCATGCAGTTCTCTTAAATCTGAAGGGGAGTATTTAAGCTCATGAACAGCATAAAAATGAATGATCGCTGTTCGATCCCCTTCTTTAATTAGTTTTTTACGTCATCCACCAAATCTTCGTCGTAGTCGTCAAATCCGTTAATACGCATTGCGTTTGAAATTAATTCGGTATATTCACCAGGCACGCTAAGCATTTTCTTTGCTACTTCAATCGGGTCTTCAGTTTTGTAGGATTTGCGAAGTTGCGCATCCTTAAAGTTTGGATATAGAGTAGACTCAACAGCAATTCGTGCGCTGAAACGTTGTTGATCAAGCTTTTTCCCAACGAGCTTACGATTGACGTAATCATTAATCATGCACTGTTTTTGAATCTCATCAACTTTCTCTGTTTCAATGGCTTTCATTTCAAATTTAACAATCTTACCTTCACCATCTTTGAATCGCTTACTAATCGGGACAAATTCACTTGTCACTTCTTCCGCAGCGCCGGAAAGGAAGAAACTAACGTCACGGCCTTTGGTTTCTACTTCATTTGCTTCTACTTCCATGTTTTCATTTTTATTTGTCATCAAAATCACTCCATTATTAGTATTTGTTTTAGATAAAAAAGATGAAGCGACTAGTTAAAGTCGCTTCTAAGTTCTTCTGGAATGTCGAAGTCTTCAAATGTGAACGGGACTTCCTCTTCCAATGCTTCTGAATCAACGTCCAAACGGGCAATTTGAGCACTATCAAAGTTCACATCGAAAATCGATACTCGTTCCGTACCTCGGTTCGAACTTTGATCATCAAGAACACCTTGAATCGTAAAATAAGGGTCAACACCTGTTCGAACATAATCAAGCATCAGACGGGCGAATTGGGAAGTAACCTTGTAAAAGGTCGCTGTGCCTGTCCCAGATGCCCCGGTTGTCTTGTTGCCTTGCATACGACGTCCCATGATATTCACTTCAGACTTGTTCTTTTCCACGTTTGCTTCAAACACTTTGATATGCGCCATCTCCTCACCATCGAGGAAGAGACGCCCCTCCTTGCCACTAATGGCATTTTGAGCACGAAATGACATCGATTATCGCACCTCCGTATCGAAATAGAATTTTTCTGCTGCATCGACAGGCTGAGCACCCAAGTTAATGATGAACCCATCTTCTTGATCTGTTAATACAATGTCAATATCATCACTAGGATCAAAATTCTTAATGGCTCCGCCTTCTTGTAAAGCATTTAGGTAAACAGTGATTAAAGACCGAATGATCTGTTTCCCATCGTTACTACCCGGAATATCTTGACCCCGATCTTTACGAAGCTTAATCAGTGCTTTAAGCTCTCTAGTGATGTCATTGTTAATGGCATCAAGCACACGTACTATAAGGTTCTTAGAAAAACGATAATTCTTCTCCGCAGTGAACGAAGTAAATGAATTAATGTCCTTCTCAACGCTAACGGTTCTATCACGAGGATCGTAATGGAAAAGGAACTCTCCGTTTCTTAGGCGTTCTTTAATTTCATCGTCGTCGAGATCTTCATTGACGCCTATCGCTCCCTCGTAATCCACAAATGTTAGGGATTGATTGATCGTTGCACCGGCGCTAGCACCAGCAACCCAAGCCACTGTTTCAGCTACGTTTAATTTTCGCTCGGCAAGCTCAACAGAAGATGTAACATTGATAATGCCTTCATGGTCACCATCAAAGTTAGGCAGTACGCCCGTAATCTTAATTCCTGTTTCGTCTCGCATACGTTTTACAAAGCTGACAAAAGTAGTTTTGAGTTGGTCCTCGTCATCTACAGGTAAGCCTATCGTGTCATAACTGACATGTTCAGCAGCCGATAGAAAGTCTGTGTAGTCCACGTTCTCGCTTCGCTATTTGTACCGCCAGATAAATTTGTACCCGCTGTTTCTTGTAGTCTACCGCTGCCCTCAAAGCTCACCCAATCGTTATCTTGTAATTCTGATGACCGTCTAACGCTCTGACGATTGACAGCAACATTATTCAAATAAGTGGTTACATCGAACAATTCTGAGTCTAGTACGTTTTCCGATACTCGAATTTGAATATCATTGCCTTTCATGCCGCCAAATTTAGCTACCGCTCGTAGACCATTGGACTGACCCGAAGCACCTTCTTCTTCGTCATCCCCGTCGCTTCCTCCACCACCAGAGGATTCACCAATCACAGTCTCTGCCTTACTACCTTCATTCACACGGTAAGCAAGAACTGTTTGGCTTCTTTTCATAGCTTCTTTAAGCAATAACACGGATGAATCGTTCACACTAAGACCATATTTCTTCAATACATCATCCGGTCCATTTATCTCAACAAATGTCTTAGGAGCACCCCAAGACAATTCCAGAGGTAGTGCAACTGTTCCGCGTTCTCCTACCGAAAGACGATCATTTGCAGCTGAGGTAAAACGGAAATAAATGCCTGCGCGCTCTTTTTCTACGCCTGGAGCAAAAGTACCGCCATTCATGCTTTAGCCCCCTTTCTTGTTTTCTTAGTAAGGAAAGTATCAATCTTTTCCTTTACATCAGACTTTGTGATCTCACTAGTTTTAATATCAAAAAGAGCTCCGTCGAACACTTCAGGTTTTACTCCAAAGAGTTGGCGACAATGAGCTCTTAACTCTCCTACATGAAATTTTGTTTCTGGTTTAGATTGACTGGTCTTTGATGCAGAAGCTTTTGCTTGCGGTTTCTTTTCTTGCTTCTTTTCTGTCATTACTCTTTCACCCCACTATCAATTTGAAAATCTTCAACGCTCGGTACAGGATCACGCTCATAGTTGTAGCGACTATCCCACTGCAAAGCAATGGTTGCCACACCCATTTCTCCCACCCTTGTTTCGATGCTTGATATACGCAGTTTCCCATCCTCTGGATGACCATCACGGTTTATAAGGGGTATCACACTTCGCTTCGCTCTTACAACGTCCGCAATTCGTTCAGCTGCTGAATAAGCCTGTTGTGAATCATCATGAAAGATGTTCACGTTTAACGTATACGTTTTTAAAAATGTACTTACTGTATCTGAGCTATCAAAAGAAGTTGGTGTCGGGAAATACATGGACGGTCGCTTAAAATCTTGTGGCACTGACAGCGTATAGACCTTCACCGGCAACAAATCATGGAAAAAACGCATGATCGATCCTACTTCTGGATTCATGCGCTCACCCGAAATATTTGTCCATCCATCCTTGTAACCTCTTTTCTAAACTTTTATCAAAGAACTTTGAGAAAATCGCATTTGCGCTATCCCAATAACCGCTGCCGTCAATCCACCTTATTGTAAGGAGCATTCCTTCATCAGATCCCGCATCATAGATAAAACGGTTACCTGACCACCGACCCGGAACCAACGGCGATCACGACCGCTATTGGGATCAATGTTAAAGTGCCCGTCATTTACCCACTGTGCATATTCGACGTTTGTCCCAACCTCCAGTGTCATTCCTCCATTCGATACCGACCACACGTTATCTCCGTCTCCCTTGCCAAAGGAGTTTAAAAGACGGCGCGTATCTACGGTCTCAGTTCGAATGATTTCATCTTGAACAACATCAAGAAATTCAAGACCAATTGCTTCTAGCCATTCGGTCATTTCATCCTTAAGTCCGCCGCTTGCCGCTGATTCCATTTGAGCCATAAGCTTTTCAAAGCCCTCAAAACCCTTGCTACTCACAGGTACTCACTCCTTACAGCAGTTACCTCGATGTGATGATTTTTTATCATGCGTGGCTTTTGAAGCGTGTAAGTGACACCTTCCCAAACCACTTTGTCATTCATCCTAACGTCAGTATCAGGAAGAAAGTGAATGAGAAACCGGTGAACAATAAGGTTGCCCGGTTGCCCTTGTGTAATCGACTGTGACTTCTCAGCAAAATAACAAGGAACGGCAGCATCATCAGGAACTTCTGGATAATCAAATTGCGGTTGGCCAGACTCAATCGGAACACCGAAACCTGGACCTCGTTCACTCTTCACTAAGTGATAAACATCACACTTGTGATCAAGCAACTGTTCATAGCTCATAGTGATCGCATCCTTAATCGGGTGGTTCCTTCTACAACAGGCGCCTCATCAATATAACCCTCTAATAAACCAAAAATTTCAGGTTTTCGAATCGTTCCCCCGCTTGCCAATGAATAAGAGTAATCACTTATCTTTTCTGATTGATAACCTTTAACAATCGACTCATCCCCATTAATAAGCGCATAAAATTGAGCCATTTTAAGGAGAGCAATTCTAATTTTGCTTGGCAATTCATCAAATGTACTTACTTCTTTCCCAAGCACTGCTTCCACAGCAACAACTGCCTCTACAATATCCAATTCAATCAGTTCATCTGAGCGTTTCTTCACAGAGCTGAAAGTTGAATAATGCTTAACGTCTTCTGCAGAAATCACCATGTGGCTACTCCTGTTCTTCCTGGAGTAACAAGATAAGAGCCACACGTTCATCACTGTTTTTAGTTTCTGAAGGATCGCCCCCGAGTTGCTCAATAATCGCTTCTTGCTCAGCCTTGTTCATCGATCTTAACTCAGACTCGGTGTAGACGTTCCCTTCATCTCCATCAGGGGGAGGGCTTGGTTCAGTCGGTACTTCTGGATCCTCTGGATCTAATGGTCCATCAGCTTCAACCTTTTTTAAATCATAAGCTGAAACCAAACGCTGCTGTTCTTCTTCTGTGACCTTCACAGGTGTAAACCCATAAAAAAAGCGCCCGCCACCAATGTGCAAGGTGCCCTTCCGCTCGTATTGTACTTTTGACATATCGGTCGCCTCCTATAGATTGTCACCAGTCATGTACGCAACAGCTGGAACTTCACGAACAACACAATCTAGGTAGCTGTATAGAACGTGATAAGTTGCGTCTTTTGCAGCTGCCGTGGCACCGTCCGCTGTTCGGATGTAGCGAAGGTTCCGTGTAAATACTGGCTTATAGTTACTTGCAGGTGTAAGAGCCGCAAATCCTTGTTGAAGCTCTGATACAACTCGCACGTTGTAACCCGCTAAACGAGTGATTCGACCATCAACTAATACCGCATCACCATAGCCTGTTTGACGCTCAGAAACGAGCGATACAAGACGGTCGTGCGTTCGTTGGTTAATAAACCACGTTACATCCGTATGCGTTTTATACTTCTCAGGAAGCACTTGAATATGATTCACAAAATCAAGGATAGCAAGGTCCTTATCGGCAAGCTCTGTTTTGTTCGGGCTTGGCAATGACTTCTTAACGAAACCATCGAGAATTTGAATAAAGCTATCAGTAGACGATGCATCCCCGTTAAATGCAAGGTCCTGAAGATCAACGGCTAATTGGCTTTGAATCATGCTGATAACCTTCTGCTCTACATTATCGTTACGAGCTGAGAGGGAGTAGTAAACATCATCATTTTGCAACCATTCATCCCACTTGACCTTCTTAACTGCATAAGGGATTTGACGATTTGCAATCGCGTCAGTAGTGATATCTGGTGTGTCATTCCGACCTGCTTGTCGAAGCTTGCGACGGCCTACACTGAGTACATCTAAGTTACCCGCTGGCGTATCGCGAAAGATCGGCTGTAGCGTAGGCAGAGTAGATGCAGAGTTGATCGTATCAACAAGAAACGCCTCCGCATCACTGACAGCCATTGGGACATCAATGTTTTTCTTAATAGTTGCAAGCTTACTTTCTTTGTTTAGCATTTGTTCGTTGCTTGGCATGGGATAATATCCTCCTTTTTTCTTTTTTTTAAGAGAAGTGACGCATGTAGCCAGCGTCCTCACCCTTTTGGACTGGTTCAGGATCGTTGTCTGCCTGACGGGAAACACCGCGAGCTTTTTCTACCTTCTCAAGGCGTTGATGGATCGGCGCTAGGCTTTTTTCGAATAATGCTTCAAGTGCTTTTTGATCAATTTGTCCGTCAGTGCCTTCGGCATCGTTTGTCTGACTCTGTCCTTCTTCGCCGTCTTCTCCATCAGTATCCTGTTGTTTCTCGATCTGATCGAGCTTTGCGACAACAGGACTGAGCTTTTCATCAAATAGCTTTTCAATGTCTTCTTTCTTCACCTTGTTTGCCTCCTCCGGCCTTTCGGCCATTGCTTTTTGAATATCTCCAGATGACTGTATTTCAGCAGCGATTTCTTGAAATTCACCTGCAGCAATCTGCAAGCGCTCAAAATCGGCTGCTCCTGGTGTGGTATTGCTCCAAAGAGATTCGTAAAATTCATCCTCCATCGCATCCCAAGCTGCCCAAACGTTCCGGCGCTGTTGATTGCTTGCGTATTGATCACGCACGCCCTTATGAATGGATTCACCAGTAAAGAAGTTTTTGAGCAAATGAAAAAAGCCCTTCATCTCATCATGAGAATCAGAACTATCAACGGCAGATCGCTGGATGGTTTCAGCTGTTCCAGCCATACTGTAACCGGAAATTGAACCGTCTTTAATCTGCTTCCAAATCTCATCTGTTGCTTTGGTTACAAGCACCCAAGATCCTTTTTGAATAACTTGTCCATCCATATCAATGTCTGCAGGGGCAACATAAGACTCTACGACTTCTCCAACGCCCGATTGAAAATCATGTTGGGTATCAATGTTGCGAGCATCTTTCATAAATCCGTGGGCTGCCTTCTCGATTTCAGTAGCCGTCATGTAATCGCCGTGGCTGTCTTCTACTTCAGGTTCATAAACGACTCCGTAAACAAGTTGCTGCTCTTCTTCTTTTACAATTAGCTTAACTTCCTTCTGAAAATCAGGAGTTTCTTTTGCTGATTTCGTGAAGAAGAACTGCTTATTATTGGCACCTTTGTCAACGTACGAAACGTGTGTAATGTTCGCTTCCTTTAATTCACGTGGCATCAAGTATCACCTCCTTTCCATAGTAGTAAGAAATGGCTGTATATTGTCATGGTTCTCCCTCCTTTTAGGCATAAAAAAGAGCCCCTACTTGTTTTTGCAAGCGAGACTCTTTAACTCGTATAGGTAATGGCTTCAATTCGATCTTGTTGTATTACATCTTGTTCGTATTCATCGTCAGGAAGCTTAAACTCAAAAAGATAAACACGTGGCTTATCTTGAAGCACTTCAAGTATCGTTCCTTCAGTGCCATCTGTTAAGCGGACAACATCCAATTCCTTAGCTATCAATGCTTCTCACCCCTTTTTTCGTTTACATATATGCTCGTGAGTCTTGTAGCATTTCCATTATCAATCCAAGCAGTAAGGACGTTTGCATTTTTCCCATTCGGACCGTCTAAGTCCATAATGACTTCATATAAATCACCGTGTCCTTTATTGCCATTAAAAGTAGCTTTATAATGTGGGAGCTTCTCTATAACCTGCCTTTTCAACTCACGGAAATTATCTTTATTATACCCGAGTGCCAACTCAAAAGCCACGGCTTTATCCTTACCATCAGCGTGTTCTTTATCGAGTGCATAATGCGTAAGCTTTCGATCTGGAATTTCTGCATTCTCATAGTCTGGAAGAAGGTCTTCTTCATCTAATGTTGCAGGCTCAGATCCACCCATTTCACTCAAAGCTTCTCTTCGCAGCTGTTCTTTTTCTTCAGGCGTTAATCCTAAAATGTCATCATCAACAACAGGACCATTACGCAATGACAATTCACTCGCTCTCTTGCTGTTAAGTTAGGATCACGCGGATACATGGCCGTCTCGATAGAATCTATAATTGTGAACGGTTCATCCACTGCAACCACTGTTCCCGTCATAGCAACATGATTTGGCCTAGGTTCTATACCAGCTGAGCCTGAATGCTTCCACCGCTTGCCGATAACAGCTGGTGACTGTTTATAAGCTTCATAGTGTGATTGGCTCGATGCGGTTAAAACCTCTGTAATCGCCGTTGTTCGAGCTCTCGCTCTATTAAACTGAGGAAGCTCAGCTAACTCTAATTCAATATCTTGAATTGATGCCCCTCGTTCAATGCCTTCACGCAGAATTTTCTCGACCTTTTCATGGGTATTCAACTGCATAATTTCACCGAGTTCTTCTGACCATCCCTCAATCCAATCAGTTGTACGGCGAGAAACTGTGTTGAAAGCTACATCACGATCAATGCCGTCCATGACCGTGCTTGTGATCTCACGGATCGTCTCATCAAAAAATCGCTGATTGATCGTTTTCATATCCACAGCGAAGTTGTCCTCGATAAACTGCACAGTCGTGAAGTTTACCAAGACACTTTCAAGAGGAGAACCGGCAAATCCCGATAAAGCATCCATGAAATGATTTCGCTCGTTGCGAAGCAATCGGGCAATCTCTGTTTCAAACTCATCGATTGTATTTGCTAGATTAGAGAACTCTGGAAATTCAGCTGCTAGAGCTTGAAGGAACGCATCATTGGTTTCGACTTTTTGAATAAAAGTATCCAAGCTACGTAAGAAGCGTTCAACCTTTGTCACGGTTGTTCAGCTCCTCTACCACATCACGCATATCTTTCAGTAAGTTGACGAGTTCGCTGTTGGCAGCGCCTTCCTTGCCTTTACCCAATGCCTTATCTATCTGAACAGAATGCTGACGATAATCCTGCATGTGCTCCATGAATGGTTGGTTGTATTCCTCTCCCCATTCTTCCAGCTCCTTGCCCAAGACTCGTGAAAGCAACGGCCGAAGGTCGTTAGGAGCAGTCGCTCCAGCATTAGTGAATGGCGTGAGTACCTTTGCTATCTCTACAGGGTCTCGGAAATCCGCACCTTTAAGATGTAAGCGTACATACTGCATGTCAAGCTCATTCATAAACAAAGCATTCAGTCGTCTAGCAAGAACCTTTCGTTCAGGCTCAAACACTTGCTCCTCCGTAACCTTCCGTGCCGTATCTGCAGTGGAGCGATTATAATCCTGCGCTTCACCGATGTGGATTGGAGTTAAGCGAAAAGAAGAACGAATCTTTTCTCTGATGCGCGCATCATAATCAAGAAAGAGAGCGTCATTCTGAACCATTTCAGCTAATGACTTAATTTGCACTTTGACCGGCGTTACGTTCTCGCCGCCATCAGTCATATTCTCTTGCGGTAAGCCTTCCGCTTCCAGCAATAAGAACTTATGAGCATTTTCTACTCCTTCCAAATCATCCATGTACTTCTGAAGCTCTTCATAGCTTTTCTCTGATAACATGCCATTATCAACCGTTATGGCAGCTGGAGTATGCCGACCTTGCTTAAAGTACAGCCAGTTCAACTCTTCAGCCTTACGAGCCCCATACACATTTACGATGTTTCCTATCCAACGAGGAACGCCGTAGACCCCGCTGCCAAGCTTGAAATGAATAACCTCACTCGCAACTTCTTCATCAGGCGTATTTTCATCGTATCTTCCGGTTTTAGCGTTCATTCGTCTAGGATCACCGTATTCTTTGAAGTAGACCTTCTCCCCACTGACGTCTTGCACAAACTTTCGGAAGCGTTTGTTTCGATGTAGGGTCTCTTTGACCTCACCGCGCCATACCGTATGAGTAACTGATACGGATTCACCGCGCTTGCAAACCCGGGTGTACTGAACGTCCATATATTCAATCCCAACAGGGGAGCCCGTCCCATCTCGCAAAACTTCAAGAAACCCATTCCCTGTTTTTTCCCGATCTTCAACTGCATAGCCAAGAATAATTTCCGAACTCTCATCAAGATTCATATACTTAATAAAGAAGTCGAGGCGTTCATGCTCAGTCTTTGCTGCATTTTTAACCTCATCCTTTTCATCATCGCCATTAATATCTATTAGATACTCAGGTTCTAAGCCAAACCCGATAATGTTTGTTTTATAGGCATCGATGCATTGACGAAGAATGGTGCTGTATTCCGTTAGCTCTTTGAGTTCACCAAGGTTATATTTTGGCTGTATGATTTCTCCACTGTAGTGATCTTTAAAAGGGTCTTCATAAATCTGCTTAGTTTCAGAAGAAGATGAACTTGCTTTGAAAACCCTAGCTTGAACGGTTTGTTGCGGTTTAAGTTCTGCCATTGTCTACCCTCCTTCAGCAAGCTCTCTTGTCGCTCGGTCCCTCTTCGGTCGGATCCGCTGAGCTTTATCCTTAATATCCGTTACGTCATAATCATCCAAGCCGTACCACATGGCTGAGAATGTATGCGGGTCAATGTTAAATTCATCATAGATCGTGTGTCCGTTGCGATCTTTTTTGTATGTGAGGTTCTTACACTCACGAATTGTGTTCGGGCAATGATCGGAACAAACGATACGAGTAAATCGTTTCATTTTTTTTGTATTCTGCAACCTAGAACCTTTTGGTTTATAAGCGCCTGTAATGTTAATGCCCATTTTGCGCATATAAGCTATGGTTTTAGGTTCAGCAGAGTCTCCCTTGATGCGTTCCGTTGATTCTTTGAACTCTTTTAAATCATCAACAATCTCAGGGTCATCCTTTTTACGCGTGTAATACTCCCAGTAGATATAAAGGACCTTATTTACATCGTCCACAGCCATCCGGAGCAAAGCATTGTAAGATTCTTCAAAGCCGAAGTCCATACCGTTTCTGTAAAGTGGATTCTTAATAAGCTCAATTTCCTTCATGACGTCTTCATGAGACTTGTTTTCAAACTTCGGCAATACTTTTGTCCCCGAAACACCAAAACGCCCCTCACGAGCTACTCGGTAGAGGTCAAGGTCATACACCTTTGTATTTTCCAACTCCTGCACATAGCTTTCAGGAAGAAAAAGGTTGTCGTCAGCTGTGGAATGATGGTAATACGTATCACCCACAACAACCGTGCGATCTTTATAAAGCCGCTCATCATCAAGAAAGATAACTTCATCCTCTTGCCCTTTGTTCTTAATGAAAAAATGGGAGTATGTCCAGTTCCCTTCGTCTACCGGGTTGGTTGAGAGAATCATATGAAGCGTCAAGGTTGGATGCCGGAGCCGACCCAGAAGCTCTTTAAAACCTGCATACTTGATCTCACTGCACTCTTCCAACCAGATTAACGAGATATTGTTAATCGATTTAAGCTTTCGTGGCTTGTCCATTCCCTTGAAAATGATGCGGCTACCATTTGGAAACTTAATCAACATAGGTGCTGTTCCGCATTTAACAATGTCGCCAAGCCCCATCTCTTCCAGGATCTCTTCAAGCAGTGAGAACGTTGACTCGCGATGCGTCTCAAAGACCTCGCGAACGACCAAGCAGGTGCGTCTCTCTTCGCATAACTTCGTAATGATCTTAACAGCAGCATGGTAACTTTTCGACGATCCATAGCCGCCAACGAGGAATTGAAATTTATGCTGCCAATTAAATATAAAATCATCAAAATGTGGGTTCACTTCTTTTTCAACGAGCATCATGAATCTTCCTTTGCAGGTTGTTTACGCTTGATTAAAATTTCAATTGGCTCGTCCGCATCATTAAGAACATCGGAAGCCTTCTCTTGAATTGCTAACCTTCGCAATGCGACATCTTTTCTATGTTCAAACGCAGTTGTGATCTCAAACCACTGCTTCAATGCTTTTTGCTTTTGATTCTGAACACGCGTCAATGCATCTTCAATTTTAAGAATGTCGTCAATCTTTCTATAAGCGGTTTCTTCAAATTCCGTTTCCACCATTTGAGCCTTCTTTGTTTTCACAACTTTCTTATGTCCAGTTCTCTCATCCGTTACCTCAATAGGCTCATCCGTCACTAGCCTTTCTTTCAAAACGCGCTGCTCTTTATCCGTAAGACCGCTTTTAATTTCTTCAATTCGAAGTAACATGCGTCTCTCCCGATGGTAAGCAATCGTATCTGTTCATCCAACTGGTTTAATGGGTCAGCATCAATTAAACCGAAGAGTGCCTTTTCATCATCCGGGAGTGCATCTAAAATGATTGATTCATATTCGCCTGAAGTGACTGCGTTTTTATTGCCTAACGGTGCTGACCCTCCAGAGTTTCCAACGGCGTTACGAGTGCCTTTAGGTGCGCCGCCGGTATTGCCAACAGCATATTGATTACCTTTGGGTGCGCCTCTTCTTTTGGTAACGTTACCTTTCTGATTAGTAACGTTACCATTTAATTTTTCATCCCATTGATCTTGATTCTTCCATTTCCTAATTTGCGATGGGGAACAATCAAGCTCATCAGCGATGTCTTTTAATTTCATTTCTCCGTTGCTATCTAACCA
Source organism: Geomicrobium sp. JCM 19039 (assembly GCF_000698145.1). Classification (GTDB taxonomy): domain Bacteria; phylum Bacillota; class Bacilli; order Bacillales; family Marinococcaceae; genus Geomicrobium_A. The sequence goes on along the minus strand of NZ_BAXB01000003.1, from coordinate 129,179 downwards.
AAGCTGAAAAGCCTTTTCTCGCTTCTCGCTGCGTGCCCTAGCCATCTACATCATCACCCACCCCCGAAACCTTTAAAGTGTTATGTTTGTTTCAATCATCGTCATTCTGGAGTTGTAGGTCTAGCTCTATAAGCTTCTTAAGATCATCGACAGTATTAATTTTGATGTGTCCACTTTGAAAATCCTTCACCCAAGATGAAATACTCGCATGGACAATTTTCCGATATTTTTCTTTAGAGTCTTCGAGCCTTTGAAGCTGCTCAATTTCATGCTGTAATAATAGTTCGTCTTTACCTTCTGATATAATCGAACGTTTGTTTGTATTTTTCATTGCCCTTCACCCGACCTTTCAATATAATTGAAAGCGAGATAGCGAATATTGAGTAACTACCGTGCACGGTGTGTCGCTATCTCTGCCGGGTTACCGGCTCACTTAGAGGGAGGTGTTAGCGCACCTTCCTTTTTTATTTGTCTGTTGATAGTAAAACAGGTTCATTGCCTGTTGCTTGCTGATATCTCTTTTTGATTGCATCACAAAAATATGGATCAAGCTCCAACAAACCACATCTTCGATCTAACTGGTCGCAAGTCATGAGTGTTGATCCACTACCTCCAAACAAGTCAATAACGTAATCGTCATGCTTGCTGCTATTAATGATTGGAATAGCTAGAAGATCAAGTGGCTTCTGTGTTGGATGAACATACTTCGTAACATCTCCTCGAGAGACTTCCCAAACTGTTTCTGGTATCGGTTCCTCTAAAGGAATACCAGCTTTCCATACAGTTGTCTGTTTTCTGTTTCCATACCAAGAAGGTGATTTTCCTTTTTTATGAGCATAAAAATAGGCTCATGCTTGTAGCGATACTGAGCCCAACCGAAGGTAGCCGCATTCTTTACCCATATACATTGGGAACGTGATATTAGGCCATGCACGTTCATAGCATCTTCAAATTCTCTTTGATATGAGAATGGATGGAATACGTAAATGGCAGCCTGCTCACTCATAATTCTGCTGTATTGCTTAAAGATAGAAAGCAACAGCTCCTTGAAACTTTCATCCTCCATATCATCGTTCATGATTTCTGAATGGCCATCTTCTGTTAATTGCTTTGCATCACTCTTAACAGCAACATTATATGGTGGATCTGTGACCACTAAATCAGCTTTTTGTTCTTTTATAAGCTTTTGAACATCCCGTGCGTTTGTAGCATCACCGCAGACAAGCAAGTGTGGTCCAAGTTTCCAAACATCGCCATATTTCGTTTCTGCATCTTTAAACTTCAGTTCTGCAACCGTTTCATCAAACGGAAATTCATCGTCCTTCACATCTTCAACTACCCCATCCTCAACCTGCATATCAAGAATCTCCGCAAGATCTTCACTATTAAAACCGGTCAGGGTAATATCGAGGTTTGTATCTACAATACCCTGCAATAGAACAGAAAGCTTATTGTAATCCCAATCGCCCTCAATTTTATTGAGAGCAATGTTAAGAGTTTTCTCTTCATCCTCACTCAAGTCAACAACCGAAACCTTAGTGCTTGTCCACCCTAATTCTAGAAGAACCTTAAGTCGTTGATGACCACCTACAACATTCTTTGTTCTCTTGTTGTAAACAATAGGTTCAACTAAACCAAAAGATTCAATTGATCTCTTTATCTTTTCAAATTCTTTATCCCCTGGTTTCAGGTCTATTCTCGGGTTGTAATCAGCAGCATTTAATTCATGTAATTCCATTTTAATAATTTCCATACATTCACCCCATATAAAAAGCCACAGCGATTATTCTCACTGCGACTTTACAGAATGGCTTACCAACCAAAGAGAAGGTAGTGCTTCAAGTACTGCCCTCCCACCGCCAGTTTACACAATTTGTTTTTGGTATTTCAAATAACGCCAAGTTTGGCTATAGTGGCGATTTTGGCTTAAATGGCTAATGAGGTTATCACGATGCTTCCGCACCATATCCTTGCTCATCTCTATATGAGTAGCAATTGCTCGATAACTCATACCTTCCATCATGCAGCTATAAATAACCACGTGAATTGGGTTTTGTAGATGATCTTCACCTAATTCAACGAAATCAATAATCTCTTCGTAACGCTTTAGTCGATCAATGAGTTTTCTTTCTCTGCGGTCCAATTGATCATATTCAGCAGCACTCATACCTGACGAACCTTTAGGAAGCGTGGCTTCAATACCATAATTCACGGTTAGGTTATTATTTGAAGATTTAACCGACATATTACTTAATAACTCATCAAGACGTAATACTTCACGTTTCATCCAACGGTAATCACTAATTAGTTCTTCCATTTCTTTCACTTCCATAAGATCACCTCATTATCTTGATCTAAACGCTCCGCCTCGTCCCCTGTGATGGATCTGACGATCTATACCCATTAAGTTACGTAATTCATAGTTAGATAACGTTCTATTATCTGCTCTAATTAAAGGTTTTGGTTCGACTGTACATACTGCCGGTTTTGGTTTAAGTTCAGATTGCATTTGCTTTAAACCACATTTCTTACATTGTTGGTCTTGATCACTTCGACTATGCCGCCTAGAGAGATCCACCCATTCATGCTTACATTTGCTCTGAATAATCTCTCCAATTGTCACTTCTCGCTTGTGTGCACCTTTCACTTTTGTACCCCCTTTATAAACAACAAAAAGAGACACCAATCCCTGGTATGAGATTAGTGCCCCTGCAGACTTTGCTCAGAGCAATTTAATTATCAAGTCGTATTTTCTCTTCGTACCAATTCCTTAATTCTTCTTTTTCGCCTCTATTGAAATAGAAACTTGAAAATAAAAGTAATACCCTTACTGAAAAGCTGCAAGCTTGATTCAACAAGAAACCTATAGATTGATACTCAGTTACATCCTTCATAAAAGGATCGCCTTCATCTCTAACTTCTATAACATTATCTAGTGCATTTACACCATGCACTTCTCTTGACCAAGCGCTATACAAAACTAGATACTCAGGCTCCATATTGAATTCTTTAGCTAAAAACCTTAAGTTCTTAGGACCATTATTTAGTGAATACCATTGAGGATGATTAATTTTCTTACTACCTTTACCTATACTAAGACCCTTCTTCAAACTAAACTTATGCCCTTGATCTTCATAATGTTTTTCATGCTCCATGTTTGCTAAGTCTAATCCAGAGCTAGTCGCTAATCTCACATATATTTCTTTTCTTTTTTTTGTGAAATTAAATTTATCTTCTTCACTTAGATTCATATTTTCCTGTACCAATTTCGCATCTTTAGTATTGCCTATAAATAATTTTATAGAATCAAGTTGGGCTTTTAATGTGAAAAAGTAATATCGATATGCTCTTTTTTTAAATGTACTATCATTTTCCAGTAAATAACAACTATTTAAATAAACTTCAAACAGATTCCTTAATGTAATTTCGACAGATGCCTCAACGCCTTCTTCTGAGATTGCATAGATAGCATTTGCCTTTTCTAGACATTTCCTAAAAAGGGAGATTGCAACAAACTGTTCATCACTCAATTTGCCCTCGACAGTTGCAATTTCAATAAAGCGATCAATAAGCTCATCCATTTTCCTGACAATAAGAGCCAATTTTTCTAAATTGTATTTAGCAGTTTCGTCCAACATATAGTTAGCAAAAGGCTGTGGCACTGTTAAATCACTCTTTTCAGTGTAATCAGTTTTCTGATTATAATATACCATATTTAACCAGTCAACTGTTGATCTCTCAGTGCTATAATCCCGTTTTTTTCAAGAATATCATGAATAAAAAGTCTTCCTTTTTGTGTCCAACGATTATGCATGACAGCTCCTCTTCTGCCGTCTCTATGAGTTATATCAACGGTATTAGACTCAACGTAACCTTTATCCTGGTATTGACTGTATAATAGCCACTGACCATTTTGCTTATATTGAACCTTCTCATCTTTCAAGATAGCATTTAGCTTAACGCCTGACATGCCGTAATCTTTTGCGATCTGAGTGGTTGTAACCGTGCCTTTGGACGCTAGGATCTGATCAACGTAACGAGCTTTATGTTCGTACTCTGCTGCTTTCTGTTCCAATAACTGAACTTGCTCTTGTTCTCTTATCCACGCTTTCGCTCTCAGTATCGGGTCGTTAATTGTATAAGAAGGCTTGTCTACTTCATATTTTCCTGTTTGTCTTACTTGAGGGAGAACATCTTGTTTAACCCAGCGCTTAAAAGCTTTAGCTTCTTTTTTGCGACTAGCAAAGATTAATTCATATAAACCACTTTCATTAACTGCAGCATATAAACGGTTTTGTCTGCCGTCATTTAGAGTGACCTCAGCTTTTTCATCATCATCTAGCCTAGTCAGCGCTTGGCGACTGTTGTTAATTTCTAATACATCACATACATCTTTGGCAACGAACCAAGGTTCATCATTAATAATTACTGTACGAACTTCTTGTTGATGGTAATTAAAGATTTGTTGAAGCATCATTCCACCACCTAGACTTTAATAATTTCTTTATTTACAACTCGGTCAATTTTTCCATTTTGCCAAACAGCATGTTGCTCCCCGTATCCGCTACTAAGAGGAGATCATTTTAACCACTCCATCTTTTACGATATACATCGCATTTACAGAGCAATCAATCTCAGCTGTCATTGTCTCTAATTTTGTTTCCGGCATATTCTTACCCCTCCCGTTATGTTAAGCTTTACCTAGCGACAGGCTCCGAGAGGGGCCTTTTTTTATTTCTTTTTCTTCTCTGCATATATTATGAATGCAACAATGAATGGTAGCAGAATTGCTATCAGTATAGGTAGCCATATAAAATCCAATTTGGTCACCTCCTTTGATAACCTTTACCCTAAAACCCTCCGCGCAATCTCTTTGGCACGCTGTTCCGCCTTGTCCGCCTCGATCTCCTGCCTAATCACTTCACGTTGCCACTTGATCTGCTCGCTGTTTTTCGATTTCATGTCGTTTCCTCCAATTCATTGAGAATATCTTGCGATTGATTAAAATACTCACTTAGCGTTATTTCGTCGTTCTCGCAAGCAAGCCACGTTTTAGCTAGCCGCTCGAGCGCCTCTACTAACTGCCAATAATCCTGATTGCTCAATGTCACATTGCCGCTGTCATCCATGTCTACTTTGCCTTGCTTTAATTTCTCAATCCATTCACTCACCACTATCACCTCACGATTTTCAAACTAAGATCCGGATACTGCTTTTCAAACAATTTGCGCTTTAGCTTAAAGACCTCGGTTTCCATGCCCTTCACATCAACAATTTCAATTGTTCCATCAATGTGATACACCTTAAAATCCGCTTTATATTTTATCGCTCGGTGCGTCACTCCGTTTTTGCTAAATCCATCTTGCAACAGGTACTCCGGCTGCATTACAAAATCTTTTATATCCCCAGCCCGTTTACGCAGCATCAGACCTTGGTAGTATCTTGCCTCTCGCTTGCTGTCAAACGTAATGCCGTCCACCTCAACGCGTTTGTTGTGGTATTTGCTACGCCTCTTACGCTGACGCTTGTTATACTCCTCAGCTGCCATTCGAAGTTGCGTCATGTAAATCCTCCTTACTGTTTGATCACCTAATTTAAAGGGTAATTTCAATAGATACATGCTTGGAGTTGATATTATGAATAAACGATTAAAGTACACCCTTCAAGGGTCGTTGAGCCATTTTGTAATCGCATTTCTTGTTACATTCTTTTTTGACGATGAGATTAATTGGTCATTTGTTATTAGCATTACGCTTGGAGGTACCGTATATTGGGGATTAGTTCACCCCATTCTCAGCGATCGACGAGCAAGTAAATCCCAATAATAAAAATTGATTTGTAGAGAGGAGCGATGTATTCACTCATCGCCCTCTACCTCCTCGACCCACGCGTCCAAACGATCCCAAACCCACTCTTTAAATTCTGCTTCTATTTCTTCCTCAGTTGCGTCCCAATCGACCTCTGTGATTTCCTGCTGATCCCCGCCATCAACGTGTAGGCAAAATTTAAGCTTCTTCATCGCCCGCCGCCTCCATAACTTTTAACATAATCCGGTATCTCCTCGTATTTATCCGCCCATAGCACATTTGCTAATTCCAGCGACCACTCGGCTAAAATATATTTGATTACTGTTTGTGCATCCCTTTCATACTTACCGCTAGATGGTTGATAAATTAAACCTCTTAATAAATTGACCACCCAATATTGGTGCGGCTCTCCGACCTCTTTAATAACAGCCCACGCTTTTTGTATTTCCGTTATTTATGTGTTTTGTTCACTCATCGCCCTTCGCTCCTTTCATTCTCCTTGTTCTAAAACTTTTTCCACCTTGACTCCGCAATTGGGGCAGTAATTCGCTACCTCTGAATAATCCATGCAGTCATCGTGAGGGTAATGAAATAATTGTCCGTCAAAGCGCCAATTACATTCTTGACATTCGTATATAATTGATTCGATTTCGTTGTCGTTTTCATCCCAAGAACTAAATTCGTCTATAACTTTTATTGTGTTAAATTCACTCATCGCCCGCTGCCTCCTTATCAATTTCTTCCGATAAATCTTCCAAGGCGGCTATTGCTCCCTGCCCAAATCTATCTGTCTATATTTCATAAAGAGACTCATAGTTCTCGATCTTACCTTCAATCATTCTCTTGATTTGATCTGTATCCACTCACTCCGCCTCCTTGCTCCTATATCGTTTAAGATACTCTCCTAGAATAGCTCCGTGTTTTTCTTTCATAAAACTAAACCGAGTCTGATGCAAATTACCACTCCAACCTGTCAGATCATCAAGTTGCTTCATGTCGCAAAAACCTTTCTCTGTTTCGGCGTAAAAGAATTCAATGTCTCCAGAAGCTCTCCAATGACGCATGCTCCTAACTTCATTTGCGGATTTTGAAGTTACCATAGATCTTTCAGTGGCTCTTTCTTTTCTTCTTTGGTTGGAATGAATTTCAGAGACAACTTTCTTCAAAATCGTAGCGATATAGCGCTTAGTAAAGTCAGTTTGTTGGCTCATAACGAGTCACTCCCCTAACATAGTCTGAAGTTGTAAACCCAATCTGCAGCAACAGGATTAAGCCATAGTACCTCATTCCGGCTTGCTCCGCCCTCTGCGGCAACTTGACGTGTATCAGTCTTCCAGCCTTTTAATCGCTCATGATAAATGCTGTGTGTGTAACCAGACAACAGCACCGGCCCTGGGTGGTCGTTTAACGTATCGAGCAAGTCTACATGGTCATCGAGCGTCATCTCATGTTCATAATGGCGTTTTGTGCGTGTATCGATGATATAAGGCGGGTCTGCGTAAACGAGCACAGTGTCACGTTTGTAACGGTCAAGTATATCAATGGCTGGCTTATGCTCTATCTGAGCATCTTTCAAACGATCTGCAACCGACAGTATGCGGTCAGGTAACGTTTGCCACTCTCTCGCAACCTTTGGACCATTGGCACTAACAATAGCTCTCCAGCCAGTGCGATCCGTTGTCTTGCCACCTATCGCTTGCCAGCAACGGATTAAAAATCTTCGCGCATCCTCAAGCTGATCCCCTGTTTTATCGTAGCTTTCGTAGTACTCCTCACGAGCTAACGGGGTGTATTCAATCATTCTGGCCAGATCATATGGATGGTCTCTTAATACCCGAAATAGATTAACAATTTGGCTATCGAGGTCATTGATTGTCTCTACAACAGACGGTGGCTTGTTAAAGAACACTGCCCCGCTACCAAAGAACGGTTCTACATATGTTTCGTGCGGGGGCATCTGCTCAATGATCCACTGAGCGATACGCCACTTGCTGCCTGGATAATGCAATATTCTTTGAGTCATGCCATCGCCACCTCGATTTCTCTGTTTACATCGCATAGTTCAGGTAAATTAGCTTCTACAAGTGCTTTCGCAAACGGTGGAGGAACAGAGTTACCGCACCTTGCTACTTGATGTGTTTTAGGAATTTTATTACCTTCACGATCTCGATCAATGATGTAATCACTCGGGAATCCTTGTGCAGTGAACAGCTCGTGTGGTTGTAACATCCTCATGCCGATGTCTCCAATTACATACTGATCGTCAGCAACGGTAACAACTGCAAATTTAAGCCCTCCTGATGTAATGGTGTGCAATGGATCATCTGCACCGTGTCCCACACTAGTTCCGTAGTATTTCATCAAAAACGCTGCAACTAAAGAATGATGGTCCTTCATCGTAATAGTGTGAACAGGGGTGTCTATACTCACGCCTGCCCCAGTATAGTTGCCACCGTAATTTTTAGCCATAAAAGCTGTTACTAAGCCAAATCTATCTTTTGTTGGGATTGTATGCACCGGCTCCTCTAGCTGTTGTCCCACACCTTGTCCGTAGTATTTAGTAAGAAACGCAGAGACAAGACCAAACCTATTCGCTGTAGGGATTGTGGCAACCGGTTCATTAAGTCCTGTTGCCCGAGTTTCTCCGCCTTGATGCGTGTAATAATGCTGCAAAAAGTACGCTTGGTCCTTTACGATATAAGGATCATCATTTTCAAGAACAAACTTCTTTATGCCACGAGCAATACGTATGAGCGTATTTTCACTTAACGATTTCTTTCGGCTAAATATACTCGGTGCAGGTATGCTCCAATCAATAACTTCTGCGGCCGTGCGGTATGGCTTTTTAATGCCAAGTTGTACATTCAGCTCCTCTGGCTCCCCATGAGTTGCATCAGGCCAAGTGATTGGTTTACCATCACATCTCGCAATCATAAAAAGCCTTTGTCGAGTTGTTGGCGCTCCATAATCACATGCTTTTAACAATCTCCAGTCAACTTCATATCCTTTGCTTTTCAACTGTTTTATATAGGACCTAAAAGTCGATCCTCTCTCATCAGCAATCGGTTGTCCGTTTTCGTCTAACGGTCCCCATGTCTGAAACTCCTCTACATTTTCAAGAATAATAACTCTCGGTCTTACCTTAGCTGCCCATCGATGAGCAATCCATGCTAAACCGCGGATTGTCTTATCAACCGGCTTCCCGCCTTTAGCCTTTGAAAAATGCTTACAATCTGGAGAAAGCCAACACAGCCCAACATTGCGGCCTCGCACAACCTCAACAGGATCTACATCCCAAACTGATTCACAATAATGCTCAGTGTCTGGGTGATTGGCTTTGTGCATTGAAATGGCCGCGGGATCGTGATTAATCGCCACATCCACACTTAGGCCGGTCGCCTGTTCAATACCTAGCGATGCTCCACCGCCGCCTGCGAAATTGTCTACCACGATTTCACGAAACAATGAGGTTTCTCTTATCAAGCCGAACGCCTCCTCATATCCGCTTCCCATTTCGCCAGCAATGCTTCATTTTTTTCTTTGTTCTTTTTCATCCTCTTATCTCTTACTTCAGGAGGACAGTACATGCACCCACTAACGCTCACTCCATAACCCAAGTCTGTACGTAAAATTCCAGTACCTTCGCAAACCTTGCACACTAGACCCCACTCCCTTTAAAGCGCATATCTTTTCCTGATGCTTCGAGTAGATATTGTTCGCATCCACCAAACAACCTGCTTGCGCCGGCATAGCCAATCTTTTCAGCAAGTGAACTACGGTCTTCATTAGAGTTAAAAACAATCGGTTTATTTATCTTGGACCGCTCATTGATGATGGTGTAGTACATCCGTTCACGTGGTTCAGTGTTACTTACCTTGCCGATGTCATCCCAAATGAGCACGTCCGCTTTCAGAGCACTATCCAATAGCTTCGAATAAGTCTCATTGTTGTCATCAGATTTACGAGCCTGCATAAGGTCATCAATAAAAGTGACATCAGAGACGACCAGTACATTAAAACCGTCTTTAACCAACTTCTTTGCCAAGGCCATCTGTAGGTGCGTCTTTCCAATACCGAAGTTATTCTTTAGCTTTTTTAATTCAGCACGGTCCGTAGGATTCATCTCTCTCATCTTTGTCTCACCAACTTCAGCAAGAAATCCAAAATTGTACTGACAAAACTTTTTTATTCTTCTGCCGTCTTCAGATGTCTTAACGGCAAAATGTCTTAGGTAATCAAGAACCATCTCGTGCATGAGGTGTTGTGTGGCATCTTCCATCTTGAAGTTATCCAGTCTTGCATCAACGAATTCATCAGGAACCATTGAGCTTTTAAAGCGACGTTGCCATTCTTTTCTAGCTGAACATTCGCAAGGCTTTGCCCACTCCGTTCCTACTTTGTCATCTTCATCAATATAGACCTTGTAGAAAACAAGCTCTTTGTCGTTGCACTTAGGGCAAGTATTTTCATCCCCATGCTTCGTTGGAGGACTTGACTTCTGCGAGAATTTGCTCGGCTGTTTTAGTTGCTTTTGCATATCCTCCAGCACCTCGGCCATGCTTTGAAACCTTGCCATCGTTATTCACCCCACTTGCGCTATTCTTTTTTTCTTGCTGTTCATGATGCCGATCCAAGATAAAACCGACACAGTAATCGAGGCTTTGGATCTTGTCACGGTTATGACGAGGCTATAGGTGTCAAACCGCTCTTGTAACCATTTCAGAGCGTCATCTAGTTTGACACCTGCACCGACTATTTCTTGGGCTGCTGTAAAATCTTTCGAACTTTCCATGAATCCAGTTCCACGCAACTGAATATACTTTTCCAAGATCGTTCGCACAGGATCGGCAGAAGTATGTGATATTTCGTCTGTCTTAGAAACAGACTCACCATCATGGTCGGCTGTAGGCACTCCGTCACTTTCTTCCGCGCGCATATTAGTAGCTGTAGTTCTTAATTGATTAATCCTTAATTCATCTTTATTACATCGGACAGATGTGTCTGATCTCTTGGACAAATCTGTCCGATCTCTACCAGACAAATTTGTCTGTTCTCCGTCAGATGAGACATTATTGTCCGATCTCTTTTCATCTAAAGAGTGGACATTTTTGTCTGTTCTCTTTTTGAATCCACGCTTCGAATTTTTAACAGTAAAGATCAATCCATATGGTGCTCGTTTAACGTACAGATAGTTGTGTTTTTCTAAGTCCTTAATCCATCTGCTAACGGTCTTTTCACTGACATCAAACAGTGTAGCGAGATCATTTAACTTGTGAGGTTTATTGCCTTTAACGATGCCCCATAGCACCCCGTCCCTCTCAACCTCCGTTGTCGTCGAACTCACACACCATAGAAATAGCCATATAGCATTGCCGATCTGTTTGTAGTGCTCAGGTGTTAAAAGACCAGTGTAGGTATAGAATGGATGGCTCTGCTCTTGAGTTTCAGGCACCGTTCCACCCCCTTATTTCAGTTCACATATCGCTGTCATTTTCTCAATTCTCACTAGCCTAAACTCCGGATATGATTTAGCTAAATATCCCTCGACATAGCCTCTAAAAACTTTTGATTTGTTCTGGCTTCTACGTGCGATGTCTAAATACTCAACAGGTATCGGTATTCGATGCATCATGCAATATACACCGGCTTTCCTGTTACGGACTGTATATCTCTCTTAAAGGCAGCTTCATCGCTGTTGTTGTCACTCAGATGCAGCAACCAAGTTTCCTGCAGCTTGCTCAAGTCATTCGCCCGAAAAAAATCTTTAACATTTTCTAAGCTAAAATGAGAGCGCATAAGACGCTTCTTCATTATTTGTGGAACGGTGCCGTTCTCTATATTTTTATCTAGTATGCGTGTACTGTAATTCGCCTCTACCATCACATGGGTAAGGTCGTTGAACCGGTAACGAATGTAATACGTGTCTGTTGCAAACAGGAGCCGATCTCCCGCTTTGTTTTTAAGCACGAACCCAAAGGGTTCCGACACATCATGCTGTACATCAAACGGCAATATCGTCCAAGATCCTAACGTAAATTCTTGCTTGGCCTTTACAGTCTTAATCCGGTGACTGTCAGCTTTTATCGAATCCTTAGTTCCAGCAGACATGTAGCAATCAATGCCCGCCCGTGTAACCTCGTTAACAGCTTTGCTGTGGTCTAAGTGCTCATGAGTGACCAAGCATCCTGCTATATCACGCGTCTGAAAGTTAAGTTTGCGTTGTATCTCTTTAAAGCGAATCCCCGCTTCTAGGAGGATGGAAGTGCTACCGTCTGTCACCCGATAGCAATTTCCTTTTGAACTTGAAGCAAGCACCTTGATCTCGATCAAAACGGAACATCCCCTGACGCTTTTTTCAAGTCTTTATCTTGTTCATACATAGAAGGTTCTTCTGGTTCCGATCCCTCATTTACTTCTTGTTCCACAATTTCTTTCTTATCGTCAGGTGCTTCCTCTTGGACCTCTTCTGCTTGGAAATCAATAACTTCTTGATTGGCGTTCTGTTTAATTTCTTGTCTGTGGCGAGCTTCATCTGCCGAATGATCGGTTTGATTAAAGTAATCAATTACGAGAGAAGAGTCATCACTAGAATTCATTAACCTCTTACATGCTCGGTTGATAACTGTCTTTTTGGCCATCTCCTGCTTAAACTCATCATGTGTAGATCCGGCCTTTTCTTTCTTTTGATCCTTACCCCAGAACTGCGCTTTGCTCCAAGCCATACGCAATTCTGCCAGCGTCATCACTTCAGTATAGCTTTCGTCACTTGAAAGTGTAATGACAGCGTAAGCACCGGTGATTTTTTCTTTGTCGATATTTCCAAACTTTTGCTTGTGCTTTAAATTTTGAATCCGTCCATTGACCAAGTCGTAATCAACTTCGTCGTCCTCGTAAATCACGTTTGCATCGATGTTAGTGGCTCCAGTTACCCGCTTTGTGACAGCCATGGTCCCAAAGTAAGAACGTTGAAATGTAAGTTGATCACCATAAACAATGAAGTATCCTTGTTTCTTCGCAGGGTTTAGACCTTGTACAACCATTTCAAGCAACGAATTTGCAACACTATCTTTCGTACAGACCTCTAATGCAGGCTTTCTATTTTTGTCCTGAGTTCCTTGCAAGGTTAACCATGCTGACTTCATAGCGTTCTCAGGTGAGTATCCTGTAGGAAAATGAAGCTCACCCTTTTCTTGAAATTCCTTAACTTTGCTTGCTACAACGTCAACTGTGTCTTTCTTAATCATTGCTAGTTCATTTTTTGCTGTCATCATTTAGCCTCCCTTAGATTCTGATGTTCGAGCTGTTCAGCGAATACAATTTGATTGCTACTGTCGTTGATTACAACGGTTGCCTTCAGCGAACGATCGACAATGCCCACTTCAACCGGCATAGCGTTTTCGTTGGAAAAGTACCAAGGACGTTCCTGTAATTCTTCTTCCGTGTAAATACCAGCCTTATTTAAATCCTGAGTGTAGCCCCTACAATCGGGGCGCCACCACGTAAACACATCTCCGCTAGTTCGTTTGAGTGAAAGAATATAGTAATTCATGAGGTCACCACTTCATGATTCGGAAAGTTAAAAACCTCTACTTCCTCCCCATCATTTAAAACCTTTCTACCCTTTCCTAATGTTCCGAAGAGGCCATAAGAAGCCCAGTTACACCCATAACCAACGTCCTTTTGATCAGTGCTGCCTTTCCCGTTTACTCTGCCTATACACTGTTGATATACACTGTTAGGATCTGCATCTTCGTCTAAAAAATCTTGAACACTGGACACTCTTTCGCAAGCAGGGCATTTAAATTCCCATTGCTTCTTATCTGCTCCGAACCGTTCTTCCGCCTCTGTCAACCATTCCTGAAGTGTTTGTTTTTTCATTTAAATCGCCTCCTTGTGTTGTTCGCCAACTGGCTCCACTCGTAACTGTTTGTCCGGCTCTGATACGACTAAGGCAATAAGCTGAGCATCGACATCCATTAACTGAGTGACCGCCTCGCTGTTGTCGATGAAGATCGGGGCCGATAATCCGTAATGTCTTGATAGGGTCCGTATGATGTCCAGCCCTACGTTGATGCGAGCAGCATTGTTTAACCCGTGCTCATAAGGGACGCCTTTATAAAGCGTTTGGCATATTTCAGTAAATCCGCCGTTTAAAAGGTCTTCACGAAGCTTAAAACTTGCGTGCTCAAACTTACTGTTAATACGATCTTCAAGCATATTAACCTTTGTTCGTGTAAACTCATCGGCATGTGTATCTCTTCTTCTAGAGCCTCATATTGATCAGCCAGACGCCTTTGATCGTCCGATAATTGCTGTATTCTAGCATCAGCTGAAACAGCTTGATCAAATTTACTAAGATCACTAGTAACGCTATTCAACTGTTCACGAATTGCATTAATTGATTTGTTAACTTCATCAATTGAAGCATGTGAGGATGTTTGTAGTTCAGCAATCTTTTGTTCAATGCGTTTCTTCTCAGCAACTTTTTCTTGGTAGTCGTGAGAAGCACTAATGTTGATTTGCTTAGCCTCTGCGGCCTTAATTTGTTCATCAATGCCCTCTAGGCTCTTGATGGCAGAATCGTATGATGGATGCGTCGCAGCAATCACCTTTTGAGTTTGTTCGATCTGCTGTTTTAATGAATCAATTGCTTTTCGGCTCCCCATACCAGATTGTTTGATTTGTTCAAGCCTTTCGGCTTTTCGCTGATTGAACCGTTCAATGGCCTCCTGTTTGCGATCTTCGGCTTTTTTGTGGATGGCTTCGACTTGATCCTCCGGTAGATCTTGCGCACACGTTGGGCAAACGGTATTAGCTTCGTGAGTATGTTCATCCCACTGAAAAGTTCTACTGTGTTCTTCCTGCCATTCGTCACGAAGGTAGGCAGCTTGCCTTTCCTTGTTCTCAATGGACTGTTTAGCATGTTTAATGTCTTCCTCTGCCTGGTTAATTAACGATAATGTGCTATTAGCTTCTTTTTTTCTCTCATGCTGTCGCTGGTAGAGATCAGCAACAACTGATTGGTTATGCTGTTGATACTCAGCCTTAATCTCATTGATTTCCGTTTCAATTTCTGAAATTTGACGTTTCTGTTCTGTGATTTCGGATCCGGAACGAATACGGTTTATTTCTTCATGTTTTTCTTCCATCTTTTTATCAAGCGTCTGTTTTTGTCCCTGAAGTTTTTCTTTGTCTAGTCCAATAAGATCCGGTTTATTACGGTTAACTTCATCGATGCGCACCGGAATGCGATCAAGTTCTTTATTGATTTCTTTTTGTCGATTTTCGACATATTCTTTGTGTTTATTTATTGACCGACCTTCCAACTTTTCCATGAGCTTGTTAAGGTCCATGCGTTCTTGTAGTACCTCATCGTCTGTAACATCACCCGCAATTGAGATGAGCGTTTCGCGTTTTTCTTTCCAGTGGAGTTGATCGTTAAAGTAGGATGGTGAAGTAAGCAGTTTAAACACACTCTCATCGACAATCGATTCAACTTTGGCATCAAATTCCTTTTTACTTGTTGGCGCTTTGTCTACATAAAATTGATTCGTATGGCCATCAAACTCTTTTGAGATGCTGCCTTTCTTTTTAGTCCACTTCTCTTTGTAGACCTTCCGAAGCTCAGTTCTTACTCCATCGACCATCAGCACTGCATCAACCTCGTGCTCAAGCCCGTGAATCTCTTTACCTGACACGTCCAAGGTCTTAACTGCAAATTTGCTACTGTTCTTGCTGTCTTTATCAAAGAGCAACCAAAGGAAGGCATCAAATAAAGAAGTCTTGCCAGTAGCGTTATCGCCGTACACCTTAAGATCTGCACCGTCTGCTTGAAGAGTAAAATCCTTAATACCCTTGAAGTTTCGTAACGTTAAACGCTCAATACGCAGTTTTTTCATATGGACACTGCCTCCTTCGAAATATTTTTGTTGTAAAATTCCCGACTAGCAATAGCAACAACGACGTGGTCTCCACGATCCGCAACGAGTTCGTACGCCATTTCTTCTAAGGTGCTACTAAATGGAGTGACTTCATAGGGAATGCCCAAGGAAATAAATAATTCGGGCTTTACATGCACCTTGATCTTTTTGTCCTTCGTATCTCCTGTCGTCATGATGATGTATGCTCCTTGATCAACAAGTGCTGCGTTAACTTCCGCTAACTGCTCGAGCAACCTCTTTGTATAGTGCACAGTAATCCTCCTATGCTCCCATTGCGATCTAGCTAGGGGTAAGCTACAATGAGGATATAATTTGAATTTGAAACCCCCTGAGTCAAATTGAGTTGCCGCTCAATTGGCTCCTTTTTTTGTTTCCAAGTGTTTGATATAAGCGAGTGCTGCAATAATGTGTTTATTCATCACCGTCACCATAGCTTCATCTCCCATTTCATCTGATGAGGATTGCAATTTCTTTACTGCATCCTCCATTTCAAATGCGTTTGGCTTCATTTCTATGTCTCACCTCCAAATCAAATTTAATGCTCCCATTGCTGATAAATACGCTAGTACTGACAAACCAACAATTAATCCTTCTCAAGCCTCTTCATAGTGCTCCGTTTTGCTGAACGATGTGCTGGATGTGTTGCTCGTAATTCCGGTCTTTCATGTATTTTTCGTATTCGTCGATTGATTTGATCACTACATCGTTTGCGACTGACTGTTGTACCCATTGGTGCTTAACCGATTCTCGAGCAACTCCCCACGCTTCCTCTGCAACGTTCGCAATGCAATAACTGGCATGTCGAACATCAAGAATTTGCTTCAATAGCCGCTGGATTTCCTCTAGCTCAAGTGGATTGAATTCCTTACCGGGTCTCTTAGATACTGAAATCCTTTGCAACTCTTTGGCTGCTGCCCCTGCTTCGGCAAGCTCTTGTAAAAAGTTAATGAGCTGCGTAGACATATCTGCAAGTAAACGCGGATCGGTGGGAGGCAACGCTTGAATACCATAGATATATAAAATCTTTTCCTTCGCTATTCGATCTTCGAGTGCCTCACACCAAGAAATCGCCAGTTCTAATGTTGGTGGTGCATCCCCTTCTTCTATGGCAGTCAGTGCTCTGTAAGAAATTCCCAGCTCCCGTGATAACCATTGTTTGGTTCGTTGTTCGGGTTGACTTGCTCTTTCACGTGCAATTCTTAAGATGTCTTTTATCCGTGACGCTCGATATAAACGGTGACTGTTCGCATTTTTCATCATCTTGTTCGCCTCCGATTCTTAATATATTGTTGTTAAAATGATAGTTAGATAGATTCCTTTGATTCATTTGCAGCATCTTCATCCCTATCTTTCTGGTACTCGCCGGATTCAATTTTCTTTTTAAGGATTTGCTTGGTGGCATACATTACTTGGGATCGCAACCTTCCGTTTTTAAGTTGCTCACCTGGGATGAGTTTTACTTTCACTGTTGTTCAGCTCCTTTCAGGCTATGGTGGTATTTGGTTTCCTTTCTAGTAAGCTTGTACTAGAAGGGAGGTGTCTAAATGAAAAGAATAGATAAGTTTAAAATCATTTGCTTTGCTTGTAATACCGAAGTCATTGTTTCAGTGAAAGATGCCAGGAGTCTCATTGACGAAAGTTTTAATTGTCCAGTTTGTAAAGAAAACCTTTCGAGTGATGTTCACAAAACTGTTCGCTCAGTTCATAAGATCAATCAAGAACTTGAAGATTTAAATGAATTAGAGAATGAAGGATTTATTTCTCTGAGGGTTTAAATCCCCTCTTATAACCAATCACTGTGATAGATTCAAGCTGATCTTTGGCGGCATCCAAAGCCTCTTTTGCTTCTGAAACAGTGATTGGGCTGTTTTTTAATAAAGAAACAATATCGTTAGCTAACATTTGCTTAGCATCTTCACTCATGTGTAATCACCTCCTTTCAGGCTGTATCAGATTTTTGCGCATTTATTGCGCTACTAGACTCAAAAAAAAGTGACCAGTGAAAGCCATAAAATTCCGCTAAACGCTTAGCAACTTTAACACTAGGAGTTAGTCCGTTTTCAATTTTTGAGTAATAAGAACGGTCAATACCTATTTCTTTAGATACTTGTTCCTGATTTAGCTTCATGCCATCTCTCATTCGCTCCAATGAATTAACCTGCATATGAACACCTTCTTCCTGTGCAATTTCTACACCTATTGTAGCGTGCTATTTATGCACAGTCAAGCGTCAATGAGTAATTTTTGCGCAAATATTTAAATGTGCATGAAAATCCCTTATAATTAGGAGTGTGCATAATATGAACACAATACATTTTGAAAGAAGGAAGAATGTCATGTACGGCAATAGGCTATCTTCTTTAAGAAAGAAGAAAGGTTTGTCTCAGCAAGAGTTAACAAATCTTCTAAAATTGAATAGATCCACTTATTCTCGCTATGAGACTGAAGCAACTGAGCCAGATTATGATACGTTGCTCAAGCTTGCGAAATTTCATGATGTCTCTGTTGATTACTTGTTAGGGAACACTGAATCAACAACAGTAAATGTTGCTGGCCAAGAAATTGAACTTAATAAAACAGAACTTAAAGTCTTTAATGAAATAAAAAAACACCCTATCATGTTTCATGATCTCCAATCTGATCCGGAGAAAAAGATTAAGGAATTAATCAGTATGTGGGAGTACACGAAGAAGATTCGGGACGAATATGAGAAAGAGCTTGATCCAGATGATGATGGGATGGAGCCGTTGCCAGACAAAGAGTAACTGGTCTCTTTATAGATTATATCGATTCTTCTTATATCGGGAGGGATATTGTGCGCCAAGAAGTGAGACGCGGAAATACTCAAGCTCAATTTAACGATCAAGCTTCCACTTTTCTATTCGCAGAAATAGGAGTTTTATCTATTTTAATAGGAGTTGCTTTTTCTAGTTGGTGGGTATTTGGATTTGTTTTTATAGGTTTAATAGCTATGACTTGGTTTAGAGGGAGTACCTTAGTTTTAGTCATAACACTGACGTTATGTTGGCTTGTTGCAGGGTTTGCATTAGGGCTAATAATTAGTGGATATGGTGCTGCATTTGTTATTGGAATTATTGCACTCTTAGTATCAGCAGGTTTTCACATTGCTGCTATAGAGTGGGTTGAAGATATGAAATAAAAGCTTTAATGCAGAAAGGCTTTTCTTTTTACGAAAGATCGAACAGATATTCCGAAGATAACTACCCATAATTATTTTCAATATAGTAATAATAGCCCCTTAAAGGGTATTATTTAAACTACAAAAGGGAACATACATTCGATTAAGGGTGTGGTTAATTGTTACTTAGAGAGAGGCTCGGCCATATATTCACAATGAATGGGAGAAAAGAGCAAACAAAGTGCTAGAATCATTCAATTTCGAATTTGCTGACGAACTAGATATAGGGTTAATATGTTACAAATATGGTATTAAGATTAAACCTATGCCGATGGGAGTCACAAACATCTCCAAGGCGATTCCAATCAAGGGCCGCCGTGGAATCATTTATATTCAAAGTGGTTTGAATCCTATTATTAAAAAAATTATACTTGCAGAAGAATTTTGCCATCTTTATTCTCATGAGCAGAAACAACTGGAAGAATCCAATTCATCCATCAATAAAGTTGAAAACCAAGCTAAAACGATGGCCGCTTATCTGTTAATGCCCTCATCACTTTTAGGTGAAGTTTATATAAGCATCTGCCAGCAGACACAAGCTGTCCTAGTCTCAGAAATTGCTGACCATTTTCTCGTTACTGAGGAGTTTGCTCACTATCGCTTAGAGCTTGCCTTCGGGCATCCAGTACACGGAATCACAAAACTGCCTGATGGGTCACACGCGACTATACAGATGTTTGAGGAATAAATAATGGACAAGCTACTAGAGCTTGTCCATTTGCCATTTTATTATGCCCCACTATTGTAATAAGGATCTCATTCTCAATACATCGCGCCGCATACGTCGCGAGCTTCGTACCTTTGTTTGGCGAGTAGCTTTCGATCCCTTTAATGAGTCCGATCGTTCCGATGGAGATGAGGTCTTCTGTGTCTTCTTTCGTACTTTCGAATTTCTTGACGATATGTGCGACGAGGCGTAAGTTATGTTCAATGAGTAAATTCCTTGCGTTTTCGTCGCCTTCCTTCATTTTTTCCAAGCATTCTTTTTCCTCTTCTTTCGAAAGTGGTTGTGGGAACGCGTGGTTCTTTACGTATGAAACAAACAACATCATCTCTTTAAATACAAACACAATCCCTGCGAGTATACCCGACATACCGAATCCCTCCCAAGATCACCTCCATCCATCTTATGCAGGCAATGGCCTGGTCGGTGACTCCGGACGAGGAGAAATTTCGGTTCTTATTGTTATGGCAGTAATAATTGTTACTGTCTCTACTCTGAACGTGTGACCATGCGCACTTTAACCGAAAAGAAATTACGTAGAGTAATACTAATTACGCAGTTTTTAAATGTCTACATAGATACGTGAGATCTCTGCACATTCACAACTTGGAGCTTCTTTCATTTGTTCCTAAGATGTAGAGATAATTTATGAGAAAATCACTTCAATCATGCCCGAGGTTGTTCAAAAAGTTCTGGCGAGCACTGCCTAACTTGGCAGTCAAAACCCAAAATTAATATCAAATGTTCTATATAGGAAGTGAGCAGTGCGTTATAGAATTTAATTAATCATGTTTTTTTTAAGCTCTAAAATTGGCCAAGATTTCTTGACCGCATTTGCATTTTCATACTGTAAACCCCCGTACTTCATCACCATTGCTCCACCAACTTGTTCATAAATGTTGGATTGCATTTCGAGTAAGGTGTACGGGTAAGAAAGAAAATGCTCTGTCTTCTTCAGAATAAATATGTTCAACTTGTGGTAAATGACTTATTATATCTTTTGAAATAAAGAGGAAGACTAAATCTCATCATCTCCTCCAGTTACTAGAAGGACTGGAGCTGTAATATATTCTACTTTTATCCTAATCTCATCATTGTTAGTTAATTTCAGACTGCCGACCTAAATCCCTTTGAGAGATACTGGTTACTCATTAACCACTTACTTATTAGAACACTTATAAACGTTCTATATAGGATGAACTTAACATTTTCCTAATTGCACAGTTTGTTGTTGCTTTCCACTGCAGGCGAATGCTTGCAGTCCAGACTATAAGGGCAACATCGGCGGCCAAAAGACAGCCACCGTGTTTTCTTGACACTCCAGAGTATAAGTGCGACATCACCTCACCCTGCCGCTTGTGTTCGCTGT
This sequence comes from Geomicrobium sp. JCM 19039, assembly GCF_000698145.1. Taxonomy (GTDB): domain Bacteria; phylum Bacillota; class Bacilli; order Bacillales; family Marinococcaceae; genus Geomicrobium_A. The sequence continues at coordinate 108,139 of NZ_BAXB01000003.1, read as the reverse complement.
GTCTACTTGACCACAGAGGACCGGCCGAGCCTCCGTAGTATGACGGCGAGGTCACTGAAAAAATAGTGTCTAAATCTCTAAGTTACTCGTTAACGCGAACCAGCGGGTACGACCCATGTGGGGATTTCAACTACATGGAGCGTTGGGATGGCAGATTATCCCATCATAGAACCGTCTATGTGGGAATATAGCCTTTCTATGTGGGGATTGCTGCTAATAATTTCTCCTTATTGAAGAAAATTCCATCATAGACAGGGTCTACGTGGGATTTTCTATTTATAGCAAACGAAACTCTGTTATACATTTTTCAATTTCCCTTTTTCAGTGAACTTATTACGACCTGCGGGGTATCATCTTCTTCCGCAGGCGTCACCGCCTTTCGTTCCAATCAACGGTACTGAATAGCCGTTGTTGTTGTACTAGAGGTCCTTCCTTGTGACACTGGACGGCATTCATACACTTAGGAGATCAAAGGATAGCTATAGAAACCATTCATTGCTATATCTACTGTGAACGAATATCATTGATTTTCAATGACGTTGAATTTTTGCCTTAAACGTTTGATTTACCATTAATCCTAAAAGAAATTCTTTCGTTCAAATTATATAGAAAGAACCATTACAATTAAAAACAGATAGGTGCATTGAGTATAATCTACTCATAATTAATTGCTTTATATAAAATCTATAGTGGCATTTAATTCTCATTTGCTAGACACCTTCACACTTGTAATATATGACTTATCCTATATTTAAAGTTATAGCACCTATAATCGAGATCGTATGTCTTGTTATTCCAACATTGTATCAAACTCCTTACACCAGGTTAATAATTACCCTGCTACTTTTACCAGAATGTATACCTCTAGAGTTAATTGATACAATATGCCACGTCCAGTGTATATCAATGCACTCACAAGGAGCAGCGTTAAGAAGAAAAGAACACTATCTAAAATTTTCATTATAAGTTTCTTAATAATTACTCTTCTTTATTGTCATCAGTTCAGAATTTTGGTTCTAACAACTTTAAAATAAGGGTATAAAGCCTTTAAAAAATAACAGGAAATTGTCAAGTATTGTAGAACTTTAGTAGTTAATAAGGCATTGCCTAATTACTTCTAATTTCATAGGAATTGTTGGGGTGATCAAAAAACCTGTTAAAAGATGATCTTTATAGGCTTTTCTAAAAAAGTAAAAGACATGTCAATGGCTCGTTATTTTTAAAGATTAATCTACAATCCATATTTATAATTGATGCAACTGCTTTTCTTTAGTTTGTCCTATGATTTTAAATTCCAATATTTCAGGAGCTTGATACAATGTTCAAAGACAAATGGTATTACTCTACATGGTTCATCGTTATATTAATGTTTTTGTGGCCTTTTATTCTTCCTTTGGCTGCTGCAATCTCATTAATGGTCGTACAAATCATTAAGCGAAATGAGGTTTATGATATGACTAAAAATTTGAAGCCCGAATTAATAAAAGATCTGGGGAAACTTGAGACCGTAAAGAAAGAACTTACTGTAGAGAATGAAAATCTTTTAAACAAAAACAATGATTTAAAAACTAACATAGAAATAAATACAAAATTATGCGATGAGAACACGATAAAGCTAGAAGAAATAGTAAATAAAATCAACTTAAATAAGCAGAAGCATGAACAAATTGAGAAATTCCAGCAATTACAAAAAAAGTTTAGAAAAACGTATTAAAAACCTAAGAGAAGAAAGAAAAGTAATTAAAGAGAAGTACAAAAAAGAGAATAAGTTATTAAATGAGTTACCAGCTAAAAAAAATGAGTTAACTGAAGTCACAAATCGAGTGAACAAACTAAAAGATGAGGTAGTTATATTGGAAGAGGAAATACTTTATCAATCATTTGGTTTCTACGATTCGAAATACAAATTAGAAACGTCCCAGCATTATAAAGACAAACTAAAAGAACTCCGCGATGAACAAAAGACGATGGCACGGAATAAACAAGCGACTGTTCATAATAATGAGTTTACATTTAACGGAAGCAAGCAAAAGGGAAAAGCTTTTGTTCACGAAAATGTGAAAATGGTATTAAGAGCTTTCAATGTTGAATGTGAAAATGCAATTTCAAAAGTAACGTTTAGCAATATACACTCCGTTGAAAAAAGAATACTCAATTCTGCAAAATCAATTGAAAAAACGAACAAGCTAGGAAATATTAGAATTTCAGAACCGTACTTAATACTAAAGATTAATGAACTTTATTTAGCTTATGAATATGAACAGAAGAAACAAGAAGAAAAGGAAGAACAAAAACTTATAAGAGAGCAAATGCGTGAAGAAGCTAAGGCACAAAAAGAAATTGCAGCAATGAAAGCAAAAATATTAAAAGAAGAAACGCATTTCAATAACAAAATAAAAAAACTGGAAACCAGAATGAATAATTCTCTAGGCGATGAAAATAATGAGTTAAACCAGAAAATAGCTGAGCTCAATGCGCAATTACTATTGTTAGCTAAAGATAAAGAAAATGTTCACTTTAGAGAACAAAATACGCGTGCTGGATATGTATATATTATTTCAAACATTGGGTCTTTTGGTGATAATGTATACAAAATTGGTGTTACTAGGAGACTTGAACCATTTGATCGCGTAAAGGAGCTCGGAAGTGCATCAGTTCCATTCAACTTTGATGTGCATGCAATGATTTTTAGTGATGATGCACCTAAATTAGAAAAACAATTACATGATCAATTTATTAATACTAGTGTAAATAAAATCAATACCCGAAAAGAATTTTTTAATGTTACTTTAGAAGAGATTGAGAGGTTCGTTAATGCTAACCATGACAAGACGGTAATTTTCACCAAAATTGCTGAGGCTGATGAATATCGACGAACAGTTGCATTGGAGAAAGAGACTCGACAACAGTTATCTACTGTTTCTTAAGTAGACAAGCCAAAGCGCTCCTACTCATTATTTAAGGATTGCAGGTGTATTGAGCTGCTCATAGTCTATATTGATTAACAAAAAAGCTTCTGCTTGCTTTAACAAATAAAATGTACACTAAAAGGGTCGCTGTCGTGGGTTAGACGCATGCGGGAGTAGCGTTAGCCAAAGATCATCGCGCGTAGCGAGATAGCTGAGGCAACGCCTGCGGCAAGCGAATCCACAGAAGCCACTTACTCATAAATTAATTCATATGCAGATATTCAAGCTTTTTAAACAGTTTGTCCATCCATAGATGACTAGAAAAAGCTGTCGTAAATCTTTGTTATTTTCTTTTATGCGACTAACACTATTAAAAATATTATTTGTACTCTATGGCTAGAATCAAAACTTTATTCTAATTAAAAAATGCCCATCTGTGATGAGCAATTACATAAAAGATTTTCCTTTATAATTAAAATAACCAATTTCTTCTTTTTGGTTCATAGTTTTTTTCAGATGTACCCATACCTCTTTTACCAAATTGATGATCTAACTCATCCAACATTTTAGTATATTGCTCCCTATCAAGACTACCATCGGCATAGTAAAAACACGCTAATGCATAAGCTAACGCAGTTGTTTCAACATTAACTGTCACATCGACATCTGAATTACCGCTTTTTGAAATGATTGATTGTGTATCAAATTTCTGCCGGCTCGGTATTACATCCTCACGTCTGTACACTCAATAAACCCTCCAATATAGAAGGGATGCTATAATTAAACAGCATCCTCTCTTAATTAAATTAAAACTCTTCTCTGTTTTGACGAGCTCTCGCTCTAGCAATAGCTTCTGAATCTACATGAACATCAACGTAAGAGTTTCCACTGTTCTGAACATAGGCTTTGTTATCGTTATTGTTGTAATTGTAGTTTTTATCTTTTAAAATGTTCTCATTATCGTTACGGTTTTTGTTATCACTATTCACCCACACACTTGCCACATCATTATCCTCAAACTTACTTTCATCTCCAAAACCTTTGCTGTATTTTTTACAATACCCCATTGCTAAACCCTCCTTATTTTTGGTTTCTTTTAATAATATGTCCAGTATAAGAAGAGGTATAGGTATTCAAATCATGAAGTTATGAAATATGCTCCTGTCCATCTTTTTTAAAGTATATAAGTATTAGCGGTGACTCCGGACGAGGAGAAATTTCGGTTCTTACTGTTCTTCTGATTTGAGCTCCCCTAACGCATCGGCATGCCCGCCAGTTCATCTGGATTGTCAACACGAGCAAAATCACTTAAAATGATACTAATTGAAATTTTTTATATTTTCTTTAAGGGAGGCACTCGCATGAATAAACGAGCAATGACAATTGAAGATATGAGCAACTTAGAACGTGTGTCTGACGTACAGTTTCACCCAGATGGCAATGATTATGTGTACATAAAAACGAGCATTAATGACGCGGACAGCTATAACAGTCATCTATATGCTAGCTCAGTGGTTGAACGTGAGCATCGGCAATGGACGTTTGGCGATGTGTTAGACCACACCCCCCGTTTCTCTCCTGACGGTAAGCAACTCGTATTTCTATCCAATCGAAGCGGAACGAACCAGTTATGGATGATTCCTACGACCGGCGGAGAACCGCAACAGCTAACTTTTTTGAAATACGGAGCAGGAACTCCCCTTTGGTCGCCGGATGGCAAGACGTTACTTTTCTCCGCTCATGTGCTTCCAGATACTCATGTGTACAACGAAGGCGAACTTTCTCCTGAAGCAAAGAAAGAAGAACGAGAACGAAAACAAAAAGAACCACTCAGAATCACACGTCTTAAGCATAAATCAGACAGTCGTGGTTGGCACGATGAGACGGTCTCACAGTTGTTGCTGTATACGATTGACACAAGAGAGGTTACACGGCTTACAGAAGGCTCTCAAGACGCTTTAGCACCTGCATGGCACCCTGACGGCACAAAAGTGAGCTTTGCCATGAATAAGCACGGAGACGGTGAACAGCTTTCTGACATATTTATTATGAATCTTGCCGATAAATCTTTGGAACAGGCGACGAGTGGGGATGGACTCTTTTCATTACCTGGCTGGTCACCAGACGGTTCTTTATTTAGCTATGCGGGTCATCAAAAGGGATTTGCTGGCTCTACACAAACAGAGATCTATATAAAAACATCTCAAGGCACAAACGTTATTACAAAAGCATATGACATGCAGTTTCCAGACAGTATGATTAGCGACTGGAATTCGAGTGCGGGCAACCCAGGCTATGTATGGAAAGACAACCAAAACGTTATAACGACCGCTAGCCGTTATGGAAAAACAGGATTGTTCTCATTGTCGGTAGATGGCGAGTTAACGGTTCTCTACGAAGAAAATGCGCACGTATTTGAGTATAGCTATCACCGTAAGAGTGATACGTTCATTGTGGGCATTAGCCAGCCGACAGACCCGAGCAATTTATTTTTACTGGAGACAGGTGACAAAGCTCATCCGCTTACACAGTTAAATGCCACGATTTTAGATGAAGTCGAGCTCGCTCAGCCAATCACTCATTCATTTACTGCAGATGACGGTTGGACGATTGAAGGTTGGCTATTAAAGCCGTTTGGATTCCAAGAAGACCATTCGTACCCACTTATATTAGAAGTGCATGGCGGGCCTCATGCGATGTATGGGTATGCGTTTTTCCATGAGCTGCAAGTGTTAGCTGGAAAAGGTTATGCGGTATTGTATACAAATCCACGGGGAAGCTACGGGTACGGACAAACGTTTGTAGATGCTGTGCGCGGGGATTATGGCGGCAACGATTATACAGACTTGTTAAGCGCCGTTGATCAAACGGTTGATGCTTACGGTTGGATTGACGCGACAATATAGGTGTGACAGGTGGGAGCTATGGCGGGTTTATGACGAACTGGATTGTTTCACACACCAATCGGTTCAAAGCCGCTGTTACCCAACGTTCCATTTCCAATTGGCTCAGTTTTTATGGGGTAAGCGATATTGGCTACTTCTTTACAAAATGGGAAATCGGGGCTCATTTACTAGAAGATCCGGAAAAGCTATGGAATCATTCTCCATTAAAGTATGCAAAAAATGTTGAGACGCCTCTGCTTATTCTCCACGGTGAACAAGATTTACGTTGTCCAATTGAACAAGGCGAGCAATGGTTCCAAACACTGAAACACCTCGGCAAAGAAACTGAATTCGTCCGCTTTCCTAATGCCAATCACGAATTAAGCCGGAGCGGGCCTCCAGCGCTTCGTAAAAAGCGTCTCAAAGAAATCGTCAATTGGTTTGAGTCGTATATTCCGGTTCAGTCTAAAGTGATTGAACACGGGTGACTTCATAGGGGGAGCACAGCGATGAGAGACTCTTTTTTTCGCAAATTAAAATACCGTCAACCAGGAGTTATAGGAGAACAAGAAGCCGTAAAGTTTGCGGTAGCCTTACCGATTATGTACGAAAACGACGAACCAGTGCTGTTGTTTCAAGTGCGAAGCAGCAAAATGCGACGACAGCCTGGTGATATATGTTTTCCCGGGGGAAAAATCGAGACAGAAGACCTCACTTCAGTAGAGGCCGCTGCACGAGAACTAAGTGAAGAGACGGGCATCCCTCGGTCCAAAGCAGCCCATATCTCAAGTCTCGACCGTTGGTTGACCCCTTATGGGATTGTCGTGTACCCTCATGTATTTTTAATTGATCCAACACCACTCGCACCAAACGATGAAGTGGAGGAACTTTTTACGGTTCCGATTGCTGATTTATTAAAGCAAGCCCCGGAGCGAATTCCAATACCTCTACGTCCAGAACCTCCAGAAGACTTTCCTTATGAACGGATTGCTGGCGGGCGTAACTACCCATTTCGAACAGCAAAATTACCTGAGCTGTTCTATGAACATGAGGGGCGTCACATTTGGGGACTCACTGCGAGAATCCTTGAACATTTTCTCGAAGTACTTAATGAAAAAGACGAGTGAACTTTTGTTCACTCGTCTTTGTTTTGCCATTTTAAGCTACACGTCATGCAATACAACGCCCCAAAAAGCGTTGCTATCCATAACAATAAACCGTCTATAGAACGCATCCCTTTTGAAGATTCAGGGAGCAAAAAGCCGACTGATAAAAACAATGAAACGAGCAAAAACACCGCTGCAAACCGTTGATAATCTGTCGTTTTTATACGGATGTCTTTCGTATGTTTTGATTCCATATTCCCGACCACAACCTCCTCCGTACCATCGCTACCATTCTAGCATGTAAATGGGGACGCGGATGCAGGGAATTATTTCATGTCCATAACCATTGTCTGAACAAGATCTGCCGAGATTTTCGAAGCTGTGTTTAGAAACGATTCATACGACTGCAACGCTTCTTGTCCAGCGATATCGCTTAATGCGCGAATGATTAAGAATGGACAATCAAATCGGTACGCGACTTGAGCAATTGCTCCGGCTTCCATTTCCGTACACAATGCTCCTGGAAATTCCCTTTTAAGCTCATCAATCCTCGTTTCATTGCTCATAAATGAATCTCCAGATAATACGAGGCCCGGTTCAATTGATATGTTATTTTTCTTAGCAGCACCGATGACAGCCTCTTGGAGGTTGTGATCTGCAATGTACGCCGCAGGCATTGCTGGCACTTGCCCAAACTCATAGCCAAACACTGTTGCATCCACATCGTTGTAGCGGACTTCCGTTGATACAACGATGTCACCCACACTCATCGTCCGATCAAGCCCTCCTGCAACGCCGCTATTAACGACCACATCAGGTTTGTAAAGTTCAATCATGAGCGTCGTTCCGATGGCAGCGTTTACTTTGCCAATTCCTGATTTCATAAGTATGATTTCATTGTCGTACAGAAGCCCTTCATAGAAATAACAACCTGCAATCTCTTTTTCCTTTCGGTTACTCAAGTTTGCTGCTATCGTTCGAACTTCTTCTTCCATTGCCCCGATAATCCCAATCTTCACAACACCCATTCCTTCCCTACTTAGCACATTACGTAACAATAGCCTGAAGTTGTTCGTACAACGACAGGCAATCTGTTACTTCTTATTCTACATTTGTGACGAGCCAACCTTCGTCTTCAACCATTCCATCTCTACGCGATACGGGCTTCCTTCATAATACATCGTGCCTCGTGCCAATCCATGCCCACCATTATTTTCGATACGCTCAAGATAATCCCAATCTTCCTCAGGGATTCCTGTTGCATACTCCATCGCTTGCATCATTTCTGCACGGTTTTGAGTACCATCAGTAAATGTAAAATCTAATGATTCTTGCTCTGTACCAATCGGCTGGAAATCACCGTCTTCAGGAGGTGTAAGGGATGAATCGGATTCCTCTGAATCATTGTCTTCATCATCTTCTTCAATGGCGTCCTCTTCAATCGGTTCGGTAATATCTTCTTCGTCGTTTTCTGGCTCTGTAATATCAAGCGGATCTTCGTCTTCTTCGACATCCGACTCATTATCAACTTCTTCATCAACCTCATCATCGGCTACTTCTTCCGATTCAGAGAACAACAGGGTAAACATGAAAAAACCGATCAGCAAAACGACGACGCCAATGGATACGTTGAGCATGCGATTAATGGTTCGTTTCTTGCGCATATGAGCACGACTTTCACGTTGATACTGCTGGTTTTCATCCATATGTTATCACCTATTATCATCCATTCATTATACAAGACTATACTTGTACCCTTTATATTAAAGGATTTACTGATCGGATGAAAGGTTATTTTGTCGGAATTTTACTCTTCCCTATTGAATGCGGATAATTTCTACTTCCATATCCCCACCAGGCGTTGACACGCTTGCTCGGTCTCCAACCTTTCTACCTAGAAGACTTTGTGCCATCGGGGAGTCATTGGAGATCTTTCCTTCAAGCGGATCCGACTCTGCACTTCCGACAATCGTGTAGACTTCATCTTCACCGTCAGGTAATTCTTTGAACGTAACCGACTTTCCAAGTGAAACCTCATCATTGTTTCCATCGTCTTCAATGATTACAGAATTGCGGATCATATTTTCAATCTGCTAATTCGACCTTCAACAAATGCTTGGTCGTCTTTCGCTGTATCATATTCAGAGTTCTCGGAGAGATCCCCAAAGTCACGAGCGGTTTTAATTCGTTCAACGACTTCTTGCCTTCTCGTCGTTTTTAGGTACTCAAGTTCTTCTTCCAGCTTTTGTAAACCCTCTTCTGTCATGTAGTACTTTTTATCCTCTGCCATTTCCTAATCACTCCTCTAACTGGTAAGAAGAAAAGTACGAATTGCTTTCGCACTTTCCTTCTTATAACAATCATATCTACACGTATGCTAATCTGCTTTTATCATACGCATGTAACCATCAAATTACAAATATTTTCTATCATAATTTCTCGGCATTATTTGTCATGGACCGCTTGATCGAAACCGCCATTCCATCTCCAATGGTGTAATACGTTGTCGAGAACTGCGGGTGGTTACTTAGCCAGTCATTAAACGCTTGTAATTTTTTTACCATTTGTCGAAACCGTTTCGGAATGTCTAGGTCACCCGTCACATAGTCACGAAACAATACATTGTCGACAACCATTACTCCACCACTTTTTAAGCGTGGAGAAAATGCATTTACAAACGCTCGATTATGCCCTTTAGATGCATCGATAAATAAAAAGTCGAATGGTTCGCTCGATTGGAGTGTCTCTTCGAACTCAAAAGCATCTCCTTCTAAAATCGAGATTTGGCGGTCCATTCCGCACTGTGAGTGAAAATTTCTTGCCATACGAGCACGCTCACTGTCTCGTTCTATGGTGACGACTTGGATGTCTTGATGAACGTTCGCCATTTGTAAAGAAGAATAGCCAATCGCTGTGCCCACCTCAAGGATTCTCTTCGCACCTGAAAGTTGAATCATCTGCGTTAAGAAGCTTGTACTCCCTTGATCAAGTATAGGCACGTGATGTTCCTTTGCGTACTCTTCCATCTCTGTAATCATCGGAACATGTCGTTCAACCGATTTATTTAACTGGTTAACATATTGAATTCGGTCTGCACTCACGAGTCTTCGTCATCCTCTTCTGCTTGACCCTCAATCCATTCATCACGGTATTGTTGATGCACTTCGTTATGCTCTTCATACGTATTCGAGTAAATCACTTCACCACCGAAGCGAGCATAGAAGAATAGGTATTCACTCTCTTCTGGAGCGAATACAGAACGAATGGAATCCTCGCCTGGGCTTGCAATCGGTCCTGGTGGTAAGCCGCCGTATCGATACGTATTGTAAGGGTCTTCCGTTTCTAAATCATCAAACTCGTCATATACCGATGTTCACCAATGGCATACGCTACCGTTGGGTCGACTTCCAAACGCATGCCTTCTTCTAAACGATTATGGAGTACACCTGAAATTAACCGGCGATCTTCAGCTGTTGCGGCTTCTCTTTCAATAATGGAAGCGAGCGTCAATACTTCATGTACATTCAACTCTTCTGCAGGCCCGAAGTCACCGTTCTCTTCAACAATATCCGTTTGAACAGTTTCATATACTTGTGCCATTCGTTGCAACATGCTTTCAATCATTTCTTCAATTGGCGTATCTTCTTCTAGAAAATCATAAGCTGCAGGGAAGAGATACCCTTCAAGAGCGTAGCGAACATCACTGTCAAAAATATCGTCTTCGAGAAAAGAATACTCTTCATACAAGTCTTCCATCCACTCATCATCTGTGAGCACGTCCATAATGTCTTCTTCATCGTAGTCCGTCTCATCTGCAATGCGAACGGCAATTTGTTCAAGTTGATGCCCTTCTGGAATAATAAATGTGTGGGCATACTCTTCCATATATACACCGTCTTGCAAGGCATGCATCATGTCATCCATATCCATAGACTTGGATAACTCATAGTTGCCAGCTTGAAAACCGGTGAAGTTCTGATATCGGGCGTAATATCGAAAGATTGTTGCATTTTGTATAAGCTTCATCTTCCAAAATTTCCCCAATACCCGTCGCTGTTGAACCAATCGGAATTTCGACTTCAACGACTTCTTCACTGGAAGCATCCACCGGTGAAACCGCTGATTGAATGTAGAAATATCCATATAAAACTGCACCACCTATAAGCAACACCATGGCCCCTAATGTAATTAGTACAATTTTACGGACCTTTCTTGAAGTCTCAGCCCGCTTTGCTAACGGATCCGTTACTTTTTCATGTGGTTCTTCCGCCAAGAGGGTCCCCCTCCTCATTGTCCATAAGTCCTAAAGCGAAAAGAAATCCGGTCCAATATATCGGACCGGAAGATCTCATCCCATACTACTGCAGGTCGTTCTTATCGTCAACGAGCAGTGTCTCATCTTCTTCCAAGAGAGTTGCGATGGTTTCTTCAACAACTTCCCACTCTTCGTCCGATTCGATTTGATGCAATGTGTAGCCTTCAGGGTCATCCGCACTTTCTTCATATTGGAAAGCGAAGATCTCTACTTCTTCATCTTCTTCCTCTTCATCATCAACGACTGGGGTAACAACAACGTACGTCTTCTCTGTATCGTCGATTTCAAACGTAAACATCACTTCAAATACATGTTCTCCTTCACCATCTGGATCAGGAATTACAATTCGCTCATTATCTTCTAACATCTCATTCACCTCTATATTTTATTGCCTTTGTGCAGTATGGTCTAAATACCCTTGTAATATTAACACTGCAGCAATTTTGTCGACAACCTTTTTTCGTTTTTGCCGGCTCATGTCAGCTTCAATTAACGTTCGTTCGGCAGATTTCGTTGTTAGTCGCTCATCCCAAAATTCAACGACCACTTCGATTCGTTCTGCCAACTCCCGACCAAATTCTTGACATTTCTCAGCTCTAGGTCCTATTGAACCGTCCATATTCTTCGGCAAACCAATGACGACTTTAGACACTTCTTGTTCAATGATCAATGATCGAACCTCTTCCATCGTGTCGTCTTTGCTTTTCACGTGGATTGTTTGTAGGCCTTGCGCGGTCCAGCCGAAAAGATCGCTAACCGCTACACCAATCCGGTGATCTCCAATGTCTAGTCCTAGCGTTCTCATTAAGAGGACGGGTTGTCCTTCAAATAGTGTCGAACGAGCTCTTCAATAAGCTCGTCTCTCTCCAAGCGCCGAATAAGTGTACGAGCATCGTTATGCCTCGGGATGTATGCAGGGTCACCTGAAAGAAGATACCCGACGATTTGATTAATCGGGTTGTACCCTTTTTCATCCAATGCGTTGTAGACTGTGTTGAGTAGCTCCTGTACATCAACCTTCGCTGAATCATCCTGAACGTTAAACTTAACTGTATTGTCTTTAGAGCTCATGGAGGGCCACCTCATTTCTCGATTTCAACGCAATGCTTTGAGCGTATTGATCGTTTTCTACATTGTACATGATTTTTTCTATTTATGAAATGGAGCGAACAATCTCGGGAACCGCCTCGATCGCTTCTTGTAGCTTCTCTGGACGCTTTCCTCCAGCTTGTGCCATGTCCGGGCGACCGCCGCCGCCTCCGCCACAAATAGCTGCCGCTTGTTTGACGATGTCTCCGGCTTTGTATCCTTTGGCAATTAACTCCTTGCTGACCGTCGTAACGAGGTTTACTTTCCCATCTTTACTCGTTCCAAGCACAACAATACCTTCTGTGAGCTGTTGTTTCAACTCATCAGCAATTTGACGAAGTCCGTCCATGTCACGCTCAGGAACAATCCCAGCGACGACATGCACGCCGTTAACTTCTTTCTTTTCATCCAAAAGCTTCTTGGCATCCATGTTGCCCAATTTCGCAGACATGGATTCAATTTCTCGATCCTTATCTTTCAGTTCTTCTAGCAGTTGTTTCACGCGTCTAGGTACATCTTCGTTCGTTTTTACTTTGAGAAGTTGTTGGGTCCGATCAAGCAATTCCAACCGATCAACCGTATACTCATATGCACTGGTTCCAGTCACTGCTTCAATTCTGCGAACCCTGCTCCAATACCGCCTTCAGAGACGAGCTTAAACGTTCCGACTTCACCTGAACTACGCACATGACATCCACCACAAAGTTCAATGCTGTATTCACCAATGTGTACAACCCGAACGACACTGCCGTACTTCTCACCGAAAAGCGCCATCGCCCCTTTTGCTTTTGCCTCTTCGACCGTTGTTTCCTCAGTCATAACCCGATAATTGGCGGCGATTCGCTCGTTCACAATCTGTTCAATCTGCTTCATCTCTTCCTCTGTTACTTGCCCGAAATGAGAGAAATCAAACCGCAGACGATCCGGACCTACGTAAGAACCTGCCTGATTTACATGGTCGCCGAGCACATCTTTAAGTGCTTGATGTAGCAAGTGAGTCGCAGAGTGGTTTTTCTCCGTCGCTTTTCGCGCCTGTTCATTAATTTGTGCAAGAACAGGCTGTCCAACAGTCAGCGTCCCCCGAATGATGTTTACTTCATGTAAAGGTTGACCGTTCGGCGCCCGTGTCACCCCTGTCACTTCAGCTTGTAGACCTTCAGCTGCAATCGTTCCCGCGTCCGCCACTTGTCCACCGCTTTCAGCATAAAACGGCGTCTCTTCTAAAATGACAACTGCGGTGTCTCCTTCTTGAACATGTTCCACATGATCTTGACCGAGGACAATCGCTCGAACCGTCGTATTTGCTGCATAGTGATTATACCAACAAACGTGCTCTCTACGTCCAACGTACGCAGCGTCTCATTTTGACTTTGCATGGAGGCATCTTCTTTACGTGCAGCTCTCGCCCTTGATCTTTGTGCCTCCATCTCTGTCTCGAAACCGAGAGTATCAACAGTCAGATCCGCATCCACTACGTATTCTTCTGTTAAATCAACCGGAAAACCATACGTATCATACAGTTTAAACACATCAGCTCCGTCAACTTGTGCTTTGCCTTCGTTCTTTGCTGTTTGAATGACTTGATTTAACATGTTCAATCCATCCGAAAGGGTTTCATGGAAACGCTCTTCTTCACTTTGAATGACCTTTTGAATAAACGGCGTGTTCGCTTCCACTTCAGGGTAGTAAGCCTTCATGACATCACCAATGACGGGGACGAGTTTGTACATAAAGGGTTCGTCCAAACCGAGGGTTTGCGCATATCGAACCGCTCTTCTTAGCAACCTGCGCAGTACATATCCTCTGCCTTCATTCGACGGGAGTGCCCGGTCACCGACCGCAAACGAAACCGTTCTCGCATGGTCAGCAATCACTTTAAACGCTGTATCATCCGTGTCGTTGTTTCCATACTTTTTCCCTGACAGTTTCTCAGTTTCTTGAATGATCGGCATGAACAAATCAGTTTCAAAGTTCGTTTTTGTATCTTGAATGACCGACACGACACGTTCTAAGCCCATCCCTGTATCAATGTTTTGATTCGGTAGCGGCGTGTACGTATCATCCGGATTATGGTTAAACTGGGAGAATACAAGGTTCCAAATTTCTAAATAACGTTCATTCTCCCCACCTGGATACAATTCTGGGTCCGTCTCATCATTGCCATACGCTGGACCTCGGTCATAAAAGATTTCTGAGTTCGGCCCACTTGGCCCTTCACCGATGTCCCAGAAGTTCTCTTCCAGCCGAATAATCCGCTCGACAGGTAGGCCGATATTGTTTTTCCAATAGCCATACGCCTCTTGGTCTTCAGGGTGTACCGTCACACTAAGTTTCCCCGCATCAAAACCGACCCAGCGATCACTCGTGAGAAATTCCCAAGCCAACTCAATCGCTTCTTCTTTAAAGTAATCACCGATAGAGAAATTGCCGAGCATCTCAAAAAACGTATGGTGACGTGCCGTCTTTCCGACGTTTTCGATGTCGTTCGTCCGAATGGCCTTTTGCGCATTCACAATTCTAGGATTCTCCGGAACGACTCGACCATCAAAGTATTTTTTAAGTGTGGCTACACCACTATTAATCCATAACAAAGAAGGATCTTCGTGTGGAACGAGCGAAGCACTCGGTTCAACATCGTGCCCATTCTCCTTAAAGAAATCAATAAACATTTGGCGCACTTCAGCAGAAGTTAACGTCTTCATAACTCAAACCCCCAATCAATTTTTAAACACAAAAAAGCCCCATCCACCAAGGGACGAGACATATTCTCGCGGTACCACCCTCATTAAACGTCAAACAACGCTTCACTCGAATGCTTTTAACGCTGCAAGGCGGCAAGGTTTACTTGCACTCAGGAGTAGCTTTCAATCCATTACCCATCCCCTTCTTTCAGCCGTGGAAAGGATCTCTGTGAAAAGATAATGAATTTACTTGTTCCGTCGACATGTTCTCATATATGATCCTATTTTTAACGAATTCCCCCTCATGTCAAGGGCAGCGACGCTTGAAGGGGTTGATTGATCAAAAATGGCACGTTTAGAAGATGATTCATGAGGTAATTGGATAACAAAATGAATGATTATGAAGCTTTTTTCGTCGTCATCACTTGATTTGTTTAGGTAGATATGGTGAACGTTTGATTTCCTTAATGTGACGTGTGCTAAGTCAGTCGGAAAACTGGACGACGTTCTCTATGGACTCTTTAGGTAGCTAAAAACGTTTTTTTATTAAGCTTTTCCCAAAAGAGCCTTGATTGGAAACAGAATTACCTGCCTATGCGCGTTTTGACGTCATTTTGATTCCAATCGATGGACGTCTCCTTCCAAACAAGCGTTTATGGAAGCAAATCGAGCCCACTACAAATAATGAACGACAGTTTATTTCCAACATCCCTTTTTTATTGTCTCCCTCATATAGCCCAGTTTACGTCGCACACTTAGCCACTTTACTCGGCAACAAGACCATTTATGTTGGATTTGAATTGAGCGTGATGTGCTATGGGTAGATTTCCTCAAATTTGATCGCGCATCCGACTGAAATCGTATCATGGGTGTTTCTATGGAAAGATATCGAGTATCTATAGTTCGAATTTTCACCCGATACACTAAAAATCTATGTGGAGATTTCACCAAACTAGCTTCACGAGCCGCTGCTCATTTCCTACACGATCGTCCACATCATCTTGTTCGTTCATTGATTGGCCACGTGGCAAATCACTACGATCTCAAAATCATGAACAGAGATGAACATATGAACCGAGCACCCGAACCCTTGTCTTTTTTCATCCGTTACTCGTTGCCCGCTCTTCTAGGTTTCGTTTGTCATCGGCATGGACAAAGCCGATGTAAAAGGAGTCGACACGATTCAATTTCAAAATGAGCAGATGAGGCTCAACGAGCTTCCGTAAACAAGAGAGCAAATTATTTTGCTCCCACACTCACTTGTGCAAAATTTGCTATACTGAATGTAAAAAAAGAGAGTGAGAACCTAATGCAAAACTACATTTCCCTCTATGAACAAGTATTTGAAAAGCTCGACATCGGCATCCGGATTATTAATACGCATGCTGAGCCGATTGTTTATAATGCGAAAATGCGCGATATTGAGTCGATGACGATTGCAGACTTTTCTGGCCGCTCATTAATGGATGTGTTTCAATTTAAAAATGAGCAAGAAAGTCGCCTCCTTCGTGCGCTAAACAATGGAGAGCGGACAAAAAACCAAAAACAGACGTACTTTAATTCTCATGGAAATGAAATTACAACTGTGAATCACGTATACCCATTAAAAGACGGTGCAATCACGATCGGTGCGGTTGAAATCGCGACGGACATCACGCGTATGGAGAAGATGCTCCGAGACCAACATCAAAAGAAAGATTCCAGACTGTACATTTTTGATGACTTAATCGGCGACTCCGAGTCGTTCGTGCACGTCATTGACCAAGCGAGACGTTCGGCACGCACGTCATCAAACGTTTTGATCATTGGGGAAACCGGGACGGGCAAGGAATTGTTTGCTCAAAGTATTCATAGCGCGAGTGATCGAAGTGACCAACGCTTCATCGCACAAAACTGCGCCGCTCTTCCTGACGGGTTAATCGAAGGCATTTTATTTGGCACGAGCAAAGGGGCGTTCACCGGCGCGATTGACCGACCCGGCTTGTTTGAACAAGCAAATGGCGGAACGCTCCTCCTTGATGAAATTAATTCTTTACCTCTACATTTGCAACCGAAGCTTCTCCGGGTAATCCAAGAACAAAAGGTGATGAGAATCGGGGAAAGCAAAGAGCGAAAAATTAACGTGCGCCTCATTAGTACGATGAATGAAGACCCGATTGACGCGATTGCCGATGAGCGACTCCGAAAAGATTTATACTACCGGTTAAGCGTCGTAAGCTTGTTTATTCCAGCATTGCATGTGCGCGCCAACGACATCCTTACACTAGCGAACTTCTTTCTCGCTCGCTTCTCCAAACAATTTAATGTTCGAACCGATCAATTGTCACCTGCCGCTGAAGAAGCACTAGCTGCGTACCATTGGCCAGGGAATGTCCGAGAGCTCGAACACGTTATTGAAGGGGCATTAAATGTCGTAAATGGTGAGCACGAACTTCTCCCCTCCCATTTACCTACTCACTTTCAAAACCAAAAACCAAAAATACCGACAGTCA
Organism: Geomicrobium sp. JCM 19039; assembly: GCF_000698145.1. Taxonomy (GTDB): domain Bacteria; phylum Bacillota; class Bacilli; order Bacillales; family Marinococcaceae; genus Geomicrobium_A. The sequence continues at coordinate 90,662 of NZ_BAXB01000003.1, read as the reverse complement.
TATCCGAGCTCGACGGTGATGAAACATTACAACAAAGGCTCGCGCTCATTGAGAAACAGTTTATTGCAAAAGCGATGGACGAATCGGCTCACAACATCACTAAAGCTGCAGCCAAACTAGGCATGAGCCGACAAAACTTACAATACAAATTATCGAAACACCACGCCCGCTGACGCAAAATTTTATTCGATAAATCGCAAATATTTTTGCGTCCATCATACAATTTCGCGAAAAAAATGCCTCATCTCCTGTTTTTAAAGATTGGCACAGTTCTTGCATTTAAAAGTAAGCGAACGCAATTACATTAGAGGAGTGATACAATGGTCGTTCCATACACACATGAACCATTCACGAATTTTCAAGAAGAAGAAAATAAAGCTGCAATTGAGGAAGCGATTCGTTACGTCAAAGGTGAGCTCGGGAAAGAATACCCACTCATTATTGGTGGCGAGCGCATTACGACAAATGAAAAGATCACTTCAATTAATCCTGCTGACCATAGCGAAATTATCGGTACGGTATCCAAAGCTTCTAAAGATCTAGCTGAACAAGCGATGGAAAAAGCACAAGAAGCGTTTAAAACATGGAGCCGTTGGACACCTGAAGCACGTGCGAATGTGTTGTTCCGTGCCGCAGCAATTTCTCGTCGTCGTAAGCACGAATTCTCTGCTTGGATGGTTTATGAAATCGGTAAACCTTGGAAAGAAGCGGATGCCGATTCCGCTGAAGCGATTGACTTTTTAGAGTATTATGCTCGTCAAATGATTGAACACAAAGACGGCGCGCCAATTAACAGCCGCCCGATTGAACATAACCAATTTACGTACTTGCCACTTGGCGTCGGTGTAACGGTTTCACCTTGGAACTTACCATTCGCGATCATGGCTGGAACGACTGTAGGACCAATGGTTGCAGGGAATACAATTCTATTGAAACCAGCGAGCTTGACGCCAGTTACTACGTACAAATTTATGGAAGTGCTAGAAGAAGCCGGCATGCCTGCCGGTGTCGTCAACTTCATCCCAGGTAGCGGAAGTGAAATTGGCGATTATCTCGTTGAGCATCCGAAGACTCGTTTCATTAATTTTACCGGATCTAAAGAAGTCGGAACGAGTATTTTTGAGAAAGCTGCTAAAATTCAACCCGGCCAAAACTTCCTCAAGAAAACGGCGATTGAAATGGGTGGAAAAGACACGATCATCGTTGATCGTGAAGCGAATTTAGACATCGCTGCCGAGTCGATTGTACAATCTGCGTTTGGTTTCAGTGGGCAAAAATGTTCAGCTTGTTCGCGTGTCGTTGCGCATGCCGATGTATATGATGAAGTTATTGAGCGCGTAAAAGTACTCACTGAAGAAATAACCGTTGATGCACCTCAACATGCAAGCACATACATGGGGCCGGTCTGCGAAGAGTCCGCGTTTGATAAGATCTTAGACTACATCGAAATTGGGAAACAAGAAGCTTCCCTCGTCACTGGTGGTACAGGCGACAAAGAAAAAGGATATTTCATTAAGCCGACAATCTTTAAAGATGCAGATCCGAATGCACGCATTATGCAAGAAGAGATTTTTGGACCTGTCGTCGCATTTTCAAAAGGCTCATCGATTGATGAACTTATTGACATTGCGAACAATACTGATTACGGCCTAACTGGAGCGATCATTTCTGACAACCGCGATCACCTGGAGAAAGCACGTCATGAATTCCACGTCGGTAACCTTTACTTCAACCGTGGCTGTACAGCTGCGATTGTAGGGTATCAGCCATTTGGCGGTTTCAAAATGTCAGGGACGGATACGAAAGCAGGCGGACCAGGATACATCCTCCATTTCATGGAGCCAAAAACTGTATGTGATCAATTCTAATTGGAGAGCACAAGGCTCATCGTCAAACGATGAGCCTCTCTCTAGTAAAAAGGGGTATACGTATGCAAAAACTTAACCGCGACTTCTTCTTATACTTATCGAAAAACAAATTGCTCAATAAAAATGCCAAACGTTGGGGCCTTAAACTTGGTGCCTCCAAAGTTGTCGCTGGTCTCACCCTAGAAGATGCCCACGCTCGATTGCAAGAATTGAATGAAAGCAACCGTTCAATTACGTTGGACCATCTCGGTGAATTTGTGTTTGAAGAGTCTGAAGCCATTGAAGCTTTTGAATCCAGCATGGCAGCATTAGACTTTTTACATGAGCATGAGATTGATTGCTATTTGTCAGTAAAATTGACAAAATTAGGACTTGATGTTGATGAGGATCTTTGTAAATCCCACATAAAACAATTGCTAGAAAAAGCTAAAGAACACGGATCGATCGTGAACATTGATATGGAAGATTATTTGCACTACGAGCAAACGATTCGAATCATCGAGGAACTGCGTACATCATTTGATAACATCGGAACGGTGTTGCAAGCGTATATTAAAACAGGCGTCGAAGATACCGATCGTCTTAAAGGGATGAAGCTACGCTTCGTTAAAGGTGCTTACAAAGAGAGTGCAGATGTTGCCCTCCAAGAGAAGCAAGCGATCGATAAACAGATGCTTGATATGATAAAAACCCACCTCAACAACGGGGGGCATACGGCGATTGCGACTCACGACCATCACATTATCGAACATGTTAAAGCATATGCCGAAGAGCAAAGCATTCCTCGTGAGCAGTTTGAATTTCAAATGCTTTACGGTTTTCGAAATGACTTGCAACTTTCACTCGTTGAAGAAGGGTATCAAGTCCGGACGTATGTCCCTTACGGAAAAGACTGGTATGGCTACTTCATGAGAAGATTGGCAGAGCGCCCACAAAACCTTGCCTTTGCCATGAGAGGTCTGCTTTCAAAATAATAGCCAAACGGTCAAAAGGAACTTCTGAGTAGTCAGTGAGTTCCTTTTTCGTTTCTTTCGACTCGACACAGACGATCGGTTAGCTTTCCGAACTCCCGACTTTCCTCTCCTCCCGAAGCACGTGTATCACGTGTGAGCCGATGACAAATAACGGCACCGAAAGTAACAAGCCAATGATTCCTGCGAACTCATAGCCAATGAGAAGTGCAAACAAAATCATTAACGGATGCAGGTGAACACTCTTTCCAACGATAAAAGGCGACAGCACATTCCCTTCAATCTGTTGAATCACTAAAATGACAACGAGGGTAAAAAGTGTCGTTTGCCACGATATCGTAAACGCGATGACAAGGGCAGGAACGGCACCTAAAATGGGGCCAAAATAAGGAATTAAGTCCATCATCCCTAAAAACAATCCTAGCACAATCGGGTATGGCACACCGACAAGCCACAGACCTATAATTGATAAAACCCCTACGCAAACGGAGACGAGCAACTGGCCACGAATATAGCTACCAAAAGCATGGTCCGCTGCACCGACGATCATTACACCCGTTTCCCGGAACCGTTTAGGAATAAGAAAAACAGCCGCTTTCTCAAATATTCGAAGGTCTTTTAGTATGTAAAATGTAGCAAAGGGTAGTAAAAACAAGAAAGCAATGCCTTCCAGGATTAAGCGCCAGCGGTCAAATAATCCTTCTACGAAACTCGCCCCTTCCGCTTCCAATCGTTCTACACTGTTTTCAACTTGGTTGTGAAGAAGTGGCGGCAGCTGATCAACTTGTCGGTGAAACGAACCGATCCCACTTTCAACATGCTGCATCCAGGCTGGCAATTGTTCAACAAATTCTTTTGCTTCCCTAAAAATAACCGGACCGGTTGCGATGAGTAACCAAGCGCCACCCCCGAAAAAAAAAGGTGTATATGATAAGCACCGAAAGCACTCTCGGGGTGCCCTTTCGTTCTAAAAAATCAATTACAGGATGTAGCAAATACGCAAATAAACCTGCTATGATAAATGGAATCGCAACCTTGATGATGCTTACAATTACAGGCTTCCAAACGGGGGTGAGTAGATACACGATGTATACGAATGCGACACAGATCATTGCGACTAAAGCTCGGTAAAGCCACTTCTTTTCACTGTCCATTCGCTCACCCCTTCAATGCATTAGGATGAACGAAACCCCATGGTTTATACAAAAAAGACACAAACCGCATGGTTTGTGTCTTTTCTTTTTAAAATGCGTTACGATACGCTTTGCGCAAAGATTTCACATGCTTGTTCTTTTTCATCTTTTGCATCCAACGCTTATGACTCCGGTCGTGGGTATTCATCATATAAATCGCTGCACCTACGGTCCCAATTCCTGCCACGAGCAATGATGATGACTCTTATTCATGAACGCCGACCTCCATTTATTAAAACTACCGGAAGCTAATGAGATAACGCCTATACTTTAGCTGTTTGAATGTTCCTCAAGACATCGACTTCTTTCATCTACAGAGAATACGTCATCTAACGAGCTTAGTGAACCGTCCTCTTCAACTTGATAGACAGAAAGTGTCTCATCTTGAACAACGAGTTCAATACAACACTTCCAACAATAATATTGATTTGTACCGATTTTACCTATATTTTTCCACATGCAATTCGGGCAATGCAAAGGAAGTGACCTCCTCGTAAAACAACTTGTTTTACAAGAATGGTCAAAGTAAGGCAATTGTAAACATCGCTACCGGGATTTTTAGTTTCCGCTTTTCGTCTCACTTTTATGATTGGCAGTTGCTTCCTCGAGGTGGGAGAGTCGCGATGGCAGATTGGAGTATCGGGATTGTCTGTCATTGTTTTCGACTGCATACACGAAAGCCCGCTCTTCACCTACCATAATCAAATAGTCTCGCGCACGAGTAATTGCTGTATACAAAAGGTTCCTTTTTAACATTCTCCGATACCCCATCGTCAGTGGCACGATCACGATCGGAAATTCACTACCTTGTGCTTTATGGATTGAGGAGCAATACGCAAGCATAATTTGCTTTAAATCTTGACGCTCATAAGCCACTTCTAATTGATCAAAACGAATAATGACTTGATCTTTTTTGTTATCGGTGTCTTTCGCGCGCCGGATGGCTACAATCTCTCCACGGTCACCGTTGTAAACATTTTCTTCTGGGTTATTGACGAGCTGCAAAACGATGTCTCCTACTCGATACGTTTGGTCTCCATAATCCATCGATGATTTCCGAGGTTTTGGTGGGTTAAATAACGCTTGTAGACGTTCATTTAACGCATTTATTCCTGCTTCACCTCGATACATCGGCACGAGGACTTGCAAATCTAGAGGGGAGTATCCCCTTTCCAGCGCTTTACGACACACTTGTTCAACGAGGGGAAGGACTGTCGCAGCCTGACCTGGAAAAAACGCACGATCAGCGAGCGGTGTCTTAAAATCGGCTGGCAATCTCCCCTCTTTCATCGTATGAGCAAGGTTCGTAATTGAAGATCCTTCCGCTTGTCGATAAACGAGGGATAAACGAACAGCTGGAATTTTATTTGAACGTAACAAATCACTAAGTACTTGCCCTGGACCTACAGACGGCAACTGATCTTCATCACCAACGATGATCACTTGCATGTTTGCAGGAATGGCTTTAAACAGTTGATTGGCGAGCCACAAATCAATCATCGATGCTTCATCAACGATAAGCAGTTCACCTTTAAGCGGTGAATCTTCGTCACGTTCTGTAAACTCCTCTTCATCCCCCCGCCAGCCAATCCACCGGTGAATTGTATAGGCCGGCCTTTCTGTCGTTTCGCTCATGCGTTTTGCTGCTCTTCCCGTTGGTGCTGCCAATAAGACGGGAGACTTTTTGTCTGTTCGTTCACTCCAACCACGGAGTCGACTAAACATCTCGACAATGGCCCGGATCACTGTCGTCTTACCTGTCCCAGGTCCACCTGTAAGAATCATGATTGGCGAGGAGAGCGCCATCTTGACCGCTTCTTTTTGTTGTTCCGCATAAGAAATTGCATACGTCTCTTCCATCTTGCCAAGCTCTTGTAGAAACAGATCTTCAGAAAACGTCTCGATATCATCACGAACACTTAGGCGTTCAATATTAGTGGACAAGCCTTTTTCAGCGAAATATAAAGACGGCAGGTAACAGCGGTTCTCATCAACAGCAGCTACACCGTCTTCAGCTAGGTGAACAATACTCTCTTCAAGGTGATGAGTTTCAGCAAATGGAGAACGATAATTTAATATTGTTTTCGCTTCCTCAATCCATACTTCTTCTGGCAAGTAGACGTGTCCGACAGTATGGCTTGTCGCTTCAAGGGCGTGTATAAGCCCCGCTTTCAACCTCTCTGTATCTAACGCTTCAATGCCAAGGTTCATACCCAGTTCATCGGCTTTTTGAAAGCCGATGCCTTCAATGTCATTCACAAGCTGATACGGTTTTTGCTCAACAATTCGAAGTGTGTCCCCACCGTATTGTTGGACGATTTTTGTCGCGAGCTCCATCCCAAAACCATACGTCATGAGTTTACTCATAAACATCGCTGACTCTTGTTCTGACGCTAACTGTTCTTCGAGCACTTTGCGTTGTTCACGTTTTAAACCCGGAACTTTTTGTAAGCAGGTCGGATCTTGAATCATTTGATCTAGCGCCTCGTCACCTAACGTTTCTACGATTTGTGACGCCGTTTTGCGGCCAATAGACGGAAAGCGGTCACTGGAAAGGTATTGAACAAGCGCCGCTCCCCCTTTTGGCATATGCTTCTCAAAGGATTTAGATTGGAATTGTTGTCCATACTTTGGGTGCTCTTTAAACGTGCCATGAAATGTGAGGTGCTCTCCTTCAGGGGACGTAGGAAAATGTCCGAGCACGGTTAACGTTTGTTCGCTTGTGTTCCGGCTCGCTTCTGAAACATCAACGATCATCACCGTATATCCATTTTCTTCATTGCGAAAGATCAATTGTGTCACTTCTCCAGTAACAAACGGCCGCTCGTCTTTTTCCGTCATACGTTCCCCCCCATTCCTTCACTTCATTGTTCTTTATTTTGTTTCAACCCATGGCCTGCGAGTAAATGATCGGGTTGTATTTGCAACGCTTCTTCGTAATAGCGCTCGGCTCGCTCATGCTCACCTTTATGTGCGTATGCAACTCCAAGATTGTAATAGGCATCGGCATGGCTCGAGTTAATGGCTATCGTACCCGAGAATTGCACGATGGCTTCCTCGATCATGTGCAACTGGGCCAACACGAGCCCGAAGTAAAAGTGAGCATCGGCATCGTTTTCATTTAACTCAACAGCCGTCTTCAAACTCGCTAACGCCCGTGCAAATTGTTGTTGGTTATAAAAACAAATGCCCATCATAAAGTGTAAGCTCTGGTCATTCCCCATGCCAAGACGCTGTGCTTCTTGGTAAAAGCGCAACGCCTCTGGGTATTTTTCAATATGGTAGCAAACATTTCCTGCTCCATAATAAGCAGACGCTTGACGTTCGTCTAACTGAATGGCTCGTTGATAACATGCCAAAGCTTCATCTTCTTCTCCTGAAGCCAATAGCAGTGTGCCCAGATTCGTGTATATATCAGCATGGCGATCTGGTTCTTCTTCTAGCGCCAGATGAAAGTTTTGAAGCGCCAACTCATCAAGACCTGCGTTCATTTGTTCGGTCGCCAGCGTATAAGCGGATGGTTTCATGCAATCCCATCTTTCTTTGAACGTACAATGTCATCAATGATGCCTCCACCTAAACATACATCCCCATCATAAAATACGACGGCTTGGCCTGGAGTGACTGCTCGTTGCTGCTCAATAAACTCCACATAAAATGTTTGATCTTCTTGAACGTGCAAAATGACGTCTTGGTCCGGTTGACGATACCGAAACTTTGCCTTTAGACGAACAGCGGCCGTTGGGGTTTCGTTACTGATCCAGTTCAGTTCACTACCATATAGACCTGCGCTTAATAACCGTGGGTGGGCTGAGCCTTGGCCTACGACAAGCACATTGTTCTCCAAATCTTTATCAACGACAAACCAAGGTTCTCCAGAACCTCCAATGCCAAGACCTTGACGTTGGCCCAACGTGTAATACATGAGCCCTTCATGCTCACCTTTCTTTTCACCATCTGGCGTTTTCATCGCTCCGGGTTGCGCAGGCAAATACGTTTGCAAAAACGATTTGAAGTCACGTTCACCAATGAAACAGATGCCAGTACTATCTTTTTTCCCAGCTGTTGCTAACCCACGTTCCTCTGCCATTTTACGTACTTCACTCTTCTCAAATTCCCCGAGTGGAACATCACTTTTTGCAATTGCTCTTCGCTCAGCTGACTAAGAAAATACGTCTGATCTTTGTTGTTGTCCACGCCGCGAAGCATGTTCACTGAACCGTCCTCAAATCGATGAACTCTCGCATAGTGCCCGGTTGCCACGTAGTCCGCACCTAAAAGCATAGCGTGGTCGAGAAATGCTTTAAATTTAATTTCTTTGTTACACATGACGTCAGGATTAGGCGTTCTCCCTTTCATGTGCTCGTCCAAAAAGTATTGGAACACTTTATCCCAATACTCTTTTTCAAAGTTCACCGAGTAATAGGGAATGTCCAACTGATCGGCCACCCGAGCGACGTCTTCATAATCGACGGTAGCTGTACAAACACCAAACTCATCCTCTTCGTCCCAGTTCTTCATAAACACGCCTACGACTCATAGCCTTCTTCTTTTAGCAACGCCGCCGTCACCGATGAATCCACACCTCCGGACATGCCGACGACGACACGAATATTTTTATTATCTACATTCATGATCTACACCTCAGTTCGTTTCTCTCGTATTAATCGACTAATCTGCTCAAGTTGCTTTGCCGAATGTATGACTTGTTGTTCATCATTTCCATATCCAAAGCTAAATCTTAAAGAATTCTTTACGCGCTCATCATCAGAGCCATACATCGCTTCAAGTACATGGGACGGTTGAAAGCTACCCGCCGTACATGCAGACCCGCTGCTAACCGCTATGCCGGCCATATCGAGTTGTGCGAGCATCGGTTCGGTAAGTGAACCGGGAAAACTGATGTTGATGATATGAGGCAGACTATCCGTAAGTGCCCCATTGATCTCAAATGGAACGTCTCTATTTCTAAGTTCTTCTAAAAGCTTTTCTTTCAATTCCCGACTGTGATCGGCATTTCGTTCACCATCTTGACCAAGAAGTTGTACAGCCTTTTTCAAACCAGCAATTGCAGCTGCGTTCTCTGTGCCCGGCCGTAGTTTCTTTTCTTGCTCACCGCCATAAATAAGGGCTTGGATGTTTGTACCCTTCTTAACATACAAAAATCCCGCTCCTTTCGGTCCATTGACCTTGTGAGCAGAACCCGTTAGTAAATCGACACCCAATGCTTGTACATCAAAGCTCATCTTTCCAAAAGATTGAACGGCATCGGTATGAAATAGTGCTTCGTGATTTTCCAATAGGGAGCTGATCGCTTCAATCGGCTGTATCATGCCTGTTTCGTTATTTCCGTGCATGATTGAAACGAGAATCGTATCCGGACGAAGCGCGCTCTCGACGTCAGCGACAGTGACAACACCTCGCTCGTCAACAGGGAGTCGTGTCACTTCAAAACCTTCATCCTCAAGTTGATCTAAAACGTGCAGCACAGCATGATGCTCGATTTGGGATGTCACAATATGCTTGCCGGTTTGTTTCCGTGCGTGCACTGCACCCCGAATGGCTAGGTTGTTGGATTCCGTTCCACCGCTCGTAAAGATGATTTCATCTCGGTGACTGTTTAATTGACCGGCAACGACCCTTCTCGCCTCATCAATTCCGACACGTACCTTACGTCCAAATCGATGGATGCTTGACGCATTGCCAATCATCGTCCCATCATAATACGGCTTCATCTCAGCAAAAACTTCATCACGAACAGGGGTCGTTGCGGCATGATCGAAATAGATCTCGTTCATACGAATGCCGCCTCCTTCTTCACAATTATATATAAAACATATAGTCTTCTTGTTTATCGGTTTCTTCGTAGTTCGCCAAGTCCTCAAGCGTCGTAGAATCTAGCACATCTTTAATCGCGTCACGGATCTTCACCCATAAATCACGCTTCGCTGGTTCTTCATCTTCCATGACTTCCACAGGGGTAATCGGCCCTTCAAGCACACGAATAATGTCTCCTGCTGTAATCTCATGCGGCTCTTTTGAAAGCATGTAACCCCCGTACGCTCCTCGAACACTCTTCACAAATGTCGCGTTTCGAAGTGGCGCAATCAATTGCTCCAAATAATGTTCTGACAGGTTGTTTTCCTTCGCAATGGACTTCAATGAGATCGGACCCTCACCGTATTTCTTCGCGAGCGCCATCATAATCGTGAGACCGTAGCGCCCTTTTGTCGATATCTTCATTTATATAGCCACCTTTATATCCTGTTCATAAGGTTAACGTTTATTAAAAAGCAACGCTTGTCTTTCTGCTGTAACTGCCATTATAGCATGGACAATCAATGATTTACATGTCTCTTGCTTGGATTGTTCTTAGAAGAGGCCGTGTGCTACACTAGTTGAAGAAACAGAACGTGCATTCGTGTATGAATGGAGGCCCCAAATGAACCATGAACCACTCGCATTTCGCATGCGCCCAAGAACCATTGACGAAGTGGTCGGACAAGTTCACCTTCTCGGAGAAGGAGCTCTAATCTCACGCATGGTCACTGCAGGTACACTTCAACCGATGATCTTTTACGGACCACCTGGGACCGGAAAAACATCACTTGCGACTGCACTTGCGGGGAGTATGGAACTGCGCTACAAACTGCTCAACGCCGTCGAGCACTCCAAAAAAGACTTGCAAATTGCTGCCGAGGAAGCGAAGCTCTACGGTCAGCTCGTATTAATTTTGGATGAGTTTCATCGCCTTGATAAAGGAAAACAAGATTTTTTGCTTCCGTACTTGGAAAGTGGAAAACTCATTGTCATCGGTGCTACAACCGCCAATCCTTATCATTCCGTGAATCCAGCCATTCGCAGTCGTTGCCATATTTTTGAATTGTTTTCTTTACAAGAAGACGAGATCTTAAACAGCTTAAGAGCAGCCATCGATGATCAGGAGCGAGGGTTAGGTCACATCTCAACAAAACTTGATGACGATGCGGCGAGACATATCGCTTCATCTTCAGGCGGAGACTTACGCTCTGCTTTGAACGCTTTAGAGTTGGCCGTTCTATCTACACCAAAAAATGAGGACGGGATCATCCATGTTGATGTGAGCGTAGCCGAAATTTGCATGCAGAAGAAGAATTTCAATCATGACCGTGATGGGGATGCCCACTATGATGTGTTATCAGCATTCCAAAAGTCCATTCGAGGCAGCGATGCGGATGCGGCACTTCACTACTTAGCACGATTAATTGAAGCCGGAGACCTTGTCAGCATTAATCGACGCTTACTCGTCATTGCGTACGAGGACATCGGCCTTGCGAATCCACAAGCCGGTGCTCGCACACTTGCTGCGATTCAAGCATCCGAACGTTTAGGTTTCCCTGAGGCAAGAATTCCGCTTGCGAACGCTGTCGTTGAACTCTGTCTGTCTCCGAAATCAAACAGTGCTTATCGCGCCCTTGATGCCGCACTGGCAGACGTCCGCAAATTCGGGTCTCCTCCAATACCAGACCAAATTCGCGACGCTCACTACGCTGGAGCGAAAGAATTGGACCGAGGCGTCGGTTATTTGTACCCTCACGATTATGAAGGGGCCCTCGTCGCGCAACAATACTTGCCGGACAAGTTAAAAGATCATCGCTACTTGCATTTGAAAGGCTCAAGTAAATTTGAGAAAGCATTTAAAGACGCTGATCAGAACATCCGTGCGAAGACGAAACACCGTTAGCACACAAATTCTTGTTTTGTTTCTATCATTGGGAGTATAGAGATTCATACATTCGTCCATATTAAGACTACATTGAATCTCTTAATGGAAGAAGGTAACCCGATGACAAAAGTGAGACAAGATGCATGGTCCCATGAGGATGATGTGCTATTAGCAGATACTGTCATCCACCATATTAAAAATGGAAGTACGCAGTTAAAAGCATTTGAGGAAGTTGGCGATCAACTTAACCGCACCGCTGCTGCTTGTGGATTCCGCTGGAATGCGGTCGTGCGTGATCGCTACGAAACAAAGATTAGCGAAGCAAAGCGTGAACGAAAAGCATTTCAGCGAAACGATGCCGCACAAGCCGTGCAAAAAACATTCGGTGTAAAACATCCTCAGAGGTCGATTGAGAAACCGGTACACACGGATGACTTAAACATGGAACGAGTCGTTCAGTTCCTTAGCCATTACGTGCATCAAGAAACCATTGATGCCGATACAAAAACGAACGTTGAACAAGTACAATTAGAAAATGAACAGTTAAAATCGCGATTAGAAAAGCTGGAAAAAGAACATGAATCTTTGCTCACCATTATTAATCGTGCCCGCAATATGATGTTTGTTGATGAAACAATGAGTGACTCGTTCATGTCATCGAGCTTTCGCATGGATGAGAACGGCAATCTTCAACATGTTTCAAAAGCAGATTAAAAGCCGTAGGGGTTCTACCCTACGGCTTTTATTTTGATTATATAGAATGAACTTAACATGATCCTAATTGCAGTTTGTTGTTGCTTTCCACTGCAGGCGGATGCTTGCACTCCCGAGTACAAGTGCAACATCGGAGGACAAAAGGCGACCACCGTGTTTTCTAGGCAGTCCAGACTATAAGGGCAACATCACCTCACCCTGCGCTGCCGCTTGTGTTCGCTGTGTCTACTTGACACTCCAGGGTATAAGGCAACATCGGCGGCCAGGTGCTGCACCCCAAAAGTTAGAGCTAAAACTAACGTTTGGGGTACAGCTACCTTCACGTTTCTGCCTCCTGGCTACGGTGTGTGGAAAGAAGTCCAAATGCCCCATATATTCATTAATGTGACACTTGAGAAAGAAAAATCATGATTTTAAACGTGAATGCGCACATAAACGTTGTCAACTGTCACAAATCGTGCGATTTGTGACAGTTGCGTGCCGAAAGTGCCCGGTTTGAGGCTGGATTGTCACATACGTGACCGGCCATCACTTGCTTGTGCCAGGTGGTGGGCCTCGGTCACGACTTTTTACCCTTCGGCAAACGTTTTTCGTGTTGCCCGCAACCCTTGCAGTGACGAACAACGATCGGCAACGAGATGAATTGCAACAGAAAATATACAAGCACTCACCCGCAAAGACCCATCTCGATCATCCGATTCAGTGAAATTCATTCGTTCAACTTATATAGTTAAGCGCCCTTTTTTCTTCAATTGTCAGATTTACTTCCTTTCTAATTGGAAATTCACAGATAGATTATCTAACAAATTTATTACACGACGATTGTGAATTTTGCTATCATTAGGAGTATCATCAACGAATGGGCGGGGATATCATGAACTATAAAAAGAAAAAAGTCATCACGATTGGTGTTGTTTGTGAACTGACCGGCCTGAGCGAGCGTCAAATTCGCTATTACGAAGAGCGTCAGCTTATTTTTCCGGAACGAAGCAAAGGCGGAACACGCAAATATTCTTTTTTAGACATTGAACGCCTTATGGAGATTGCCGAAAAGATGGCAGATGGTATGCAAACATTTGAAATTAAACGAATGGACAAGCAACGAAACGCTTCGTTGCGTGAGAAAATGATCAAAGGCCAAATTAGTGCACGTTTCGGCGGACCACAGACCGCGGAGAACAAAACAAATTAACGAAAAAGAGTGAATGACCATGACGGGTCATTCACTCTTTTTCGTTATGTATGTCGTCCCGTTGTGCCGTATATAAACACCAAGTTTTGAAGCCTGCTCTCACAGGTGGGTGCCTTGTTCAATACTCCGTAAAGTCCTCAGCTTCCGAGGCGTGTACTTCCTATTGAAACGGCAGGCTCCCAAGTTAAAAATGTTGGCTCAAAACGTATAGTGTGCTACGAACACCACAGGACTTCTTATGTAGCAAAATTATAGCACGTAAACCTTCCCTCTGCAAGCTGTTAATTATTCTTAAAGAAATTGTGAAACCCTTGGTTTACAAGGGTTTCACATGGACTGCCTGTTGGGTATACTAGCAGAAGGAGGGATCATATGTCAAAAGCACTTCACCGAATACCTATCACTCATATCGAACAAAAGGTCAGTTCCATTGAGAAACATACGGAACATTTCGATACAGATATGGTACTATACGAAGAAAAGATTACAATCGACAACGAGTCATTTACCATTGAATCTGTCTTCGACATGTCGTACCGATTCAAACAAGGTGAGATTGGATTTTTGTATCTCCATACTTCACAAGGAGTGAGAACGTTTTACATTAAGGAAGACCCTACTTCTTTCATAGAACGCTTTCGCACTGTCGAAAGGAAATAAACGTTATCTCGGGCGAATGTTCAACTCTTTCCATTGGTTAGAGCTGACTTCGCTCGGTGCTCCTGTTAACAAGCAACTTGCACTTGCGGTCTTAGGGAAGGCAATTACTTCACGCAAATTGTCTACCCCTGCAAAAAGCATCACCAACCGGTCTAAGCCTAACGCAATACCACCGTGAGGAGGTGCACCATTGCCTAGCGCCTCAATCAAGAAGCCAAATTCATCCAACGCATCGGCCTCTTTAAACCCTAACGTTTTAAACATTTGCATCTGTAAGTCAGGCTCATGAATACGTTGTGAACCGCCACCGAGCTCGTAGCCGTTTAACACAAGGTCATAAGCGTGTGCGGTAACTTCTTCAGGACGTTCCTCTAACTTATCGATGTCTTCGGCAACGGGTCGTGTAAACGGATGGTGTAAAGCGACGTGGCGTTTAGCATCTTTGTCATATTCTACGAGTGGAAAATCCGTAACCCATAAGAAATTGAACTTCGATTCATCAATCAACTTCAATTCCTTCCCAAATTTCATCCGTAAAGCGCCGAGAACATCATAAACAATACCCGCTTCATCAGCGGCAAACATGAGTAAATCTCCACTCTCTGCTTGCATTGCTGTTTTCATTTGCTCTTGAATTTCTGCAGATAAGAATTTCGCAATTGGACCTTTTAGTTCCAGAGATTCGTCGACTTTCAACCAAGCAAGACCTTTTGCTCCGTAAATGGCTGCAAAGTCCGCCAGATCATCAATCTCCTTACGTGACATCTGATCTCCTTGCCCTTTTGCATTTAAGCCCTTGACTTTTCCACCCGACTCAACGGCTGAAGTGAATACTTTAAAATCACTTGATTGCACAATATCCGATAGCTCGACAAGTTCCATATCAAAACGGGTATCTGGCTTGTCAGACCCGTAACGATTCATTGCTTCATCGTACGTCATTCTAGGAAACGGCTTGGGAATTTGGATACCTTTCGTAACATCCATCAAATGCGACATCATCTCTTCTGTCATCTTGAACAAGTCTTCACTGTCCATAAACGATGCTTCAATATCAATTTGTGTAAATTCTGGTTGACGGTCCGCTCGCAAATCTTCATCACGGAAACAACGCACGATCTGATAGTAACGTTCAAAACCTGCAATCATAAAAAGCTGTTTAAACAACTGCGGGGATTGCGGCAGCGCATAAAATTCCTCTTCGTGTACGCGGCTTGGAACGAGATAATCTCTAGCACCTTCTGGCGTACTTTTTGTGAGCATCGGCGTCTCAGCTTCCATAAACTCTTGATTGTCTAAAAAGTGTCTGATTTCTTTTGTAATCTGATGGCGCAGTCGGAAAACCTGTTGCATATCTGGTCGTCTTAAATCTAAGTAACGCTTAGAAAGACGCACATCCTCGGATACTTGTACATTTTCTTCAATCGCAAATGGAAGTGCTTTTGATGCATTTAAAATACGAACCTGATCGACATGTACTTCCACTTTTCCCGTTGGAATCTTCTCGTTAATCGTTTCTTCTTCTCGAAGAACGACCGTCCCTTCTACATCGAGTACATATTCATTACGGATGGATTCAGCGGTTTTAAGTGCATCTGCATTAATTTCTGGACTAAAAACGACTTGTACAATCCCTTTACGGTCTCGTAGATCAATGAAGATTACTTGACCGAGATCGCGTCTCGTTCTCGCCCACCCTTTCAGTTGCACTCTCTCTCCGATCATGCCTTCAGTAATTTCTCCACTATAATGCGTTCTTCCTAACCCTACCATGTTGTTCTCTCCTTTATGTCTACTTTGACAGTTCAGATACGAGCGCTTCAAATGGAACTTGTTGTTGATCTCCCGTTTCCATATTCTTTACGTTCGCAGCTCCTGTTTCTAGTTCATTCTCACCGATAACAATGACATGCTTTGCGCCACTGCGATCAGCCGCTTTGAATTGAGCTTTCATCTTTCTTTGCAAGTAATCTTTGTCAGCGATAATGCCAGATTGTCTTAATTCTCGAAGCATAACGGCTGCATAGTCACTTGCTTCTTCTCCAACGGCAACCACATACACATCCAATGTGCGGTTGTTCTCTTCTAGCAATCCTCTTGCTTCAAGAGCCATAAGAACACGCTCAATACTTAAACCGAAACCAATCCCAGACACTTTCGGTCCACCGAACTCTTCCACTAGGCCTTCATAGCGTCCTCCGCCTGTAAGCGTCGTAATGGCGCCAAACTCAGGTTCGTCAAGCATGATCTCAAATGCGGTGTTCGTGTAATAATCAAGGCCACGGACGAGGTTTGGATCAATAACGTACGGAATGTTCATCGCATCTAACAACTGCTTCACTTTTGCAAAATAGGCGACTGACGTTTCATTCAAGTAATCTTGTATGGACGGTGCCGTTTGCACGAGTTTGTGGTCACGATCGACTTTGCAATCGAGGATACGCATCGGATTGCTTTCAAGACGTGACTGACAGTCCGAGCAAAATTCGTCAATACGCGCTGAAAAATGATCTACAAGTGCGGTACGGTGATCGCCTCGACTTTCTTTATCTCCTAAACTGTTTATGACGAGCTTTAACTTGTCTAGACCGCACGCTTTGTAAAAGTCCATTGCCAGAGAAATAACTTCCGCATCAATGGCTGGGTCGTCACTCCCGAGCACTTCAACACCAAACTGGTGGAATTGCCGCATTCTTCCTGATTCTGGCCGTTCATAGCGGAACATTGGGCCGTATAATAAAGTTTGATTGGCTGCTGAACAATGCCGTACATTTTATTTTCTACAAATGAACGTACGACCGAAGCGGTACCTTCCGGGCGCAATGACAGATGTCTGCCTCCTCGGTCTTGGAACGTATACATTTCTTTTTGCACAATATCTGTGCTATCCCCAACACTACGTTGAAAAACCTCTGTTGTCTCAAAAATTGGTGTGCGAATTTCTTCGTAATTGTAGGCTCGGCTCACCGACCGAGCAATGGCTTCGATCTTTTGCCAATCAGACGATGCGCCTGGCAAAATGTCTTGTGTTCCTCTTGGAATCCGATAATCCATAGTATGATTCTCCTTTCGGTCTAATAAAACGCAAAAACGTCCCTCTGTAAAAACAGAGGGACGAGTATAACCCGCGGTGCCACCCAAACTTGAAGTACAATCCAATTACTTCCGCTTATCACAGTTAACGCCTGTGTTACGTCTCATCCTACTGCGTAGAAAACGGTTCGAATGAGGCCCTGTGAAGTGTCTTTCTCAAACGGATAAACAGAAGGGCTTTCAGCTAATGCCGCTTCCTCTCTTTTGAATAGTGCCGCCTGGTACTTTTCTCCGTTAATGGGATGTATTATGTTTTATATCATAAATATCTCTTTGCACGTTGTCAACTGTATGTGTTACTTTTTTTCTGGCGATTCTAGCATTAACGTAACTGGACCATCATTTACGAGAGCGACATCCATCATCGCCCCGAACTTACCGGTTTGTACATCTAGCCCATAGGAACGGAGCTTTTCATTAAATAATTCATATAAACGATCTGCCTCAGTCGGGTTCGCTGCCCCAGTAAAACTTGGTCTCCGACCTTTCTTTGCGTCTGCGTAAAGCGTGAACTGCGATACCGACAAAATGCTACCTTCTCGGTCTAAAATGGAGTCATTCATTTTTCCATCCCCATCTTCAAACAAACGAAGATGGGCGCACTTGTCCGCCAACCATTCTACGTCTTTTTCGGTATCTTCATGAGTGATGCCAACGAGAAGAACATACCCATAGTCGATCTCGGCAATTCTCTTTTCGTCCACTGTTACGCTCGCTTGTTTGCTTCGTTGCAAAAGTACTCTCATCTTGCAAAACTCCTTTGCCTAATGCATCACACGACGTACGGAATAGATATCTGGTAGCTTTTTGATCTTGTCGACGACTTTGTAAAGATGATCAAGGTTCGTGATCGCGATCGTCATATCAATGACCGCCATTTTATTTTTATCAGATCGCCCATTTACCGCATGAATATTCGTTCTTGATTCCGCTACAACATGTAACACTTCATTAAGGAGACCTCTACGATCATAACCTGTCACTTCAATATCCACATTATAGCTTTTCTTCTTTTCTTCATCTCGGTCCCATTCAACCGGAACGAGCCGGCTATTGTCTTCTTCTAAGCCGACGACATTAGGGCAATCTGAACGGTGAATGGAGACACCTCGACCTTTCGTAATAAATCCTAAAATCTCATCACCTGGAACTGGATTGCAACACTTCGACAGTCGAATGAGTAAATTATCTACCCTTTTACACTCACACCTGCGCCTGATTTACGCGTACGAACTGGCGTACTAATCTCTTTAACTGCCTCAGTGACGGTCTTCTTCTCTTGTTGTTCATTTTCTTGACGTTTCTTATCTGTGAGGCGTGTAACGACTTGTTTAGCGCTAATGCCGTTATAACCGACCGCGGCAAACATATCTTCTTCGCCTGCAAAGCTAAACTTGTCCGCAGCTTTTTGCAAATTATCTCCGATGAGAATTTCTTTTGGACTAAATTCTTGGGATTTTAATTCACGTTCAATCGCTTCCCGTCCTTTTTGAACGTTCTCATCTCGTCGTTCTTTTTTGAAAAACTGCTTAATTTTATTTTTTGCATGGGAGCTTTGAGTGATTTTTTGCCAGTCTTGCGACGGACCATAAGAGTGCTTGGACGTGAGAATTTCAATAATGTCTCCAGTCTTTAATTCATAATCAAGGGGAACCATCTTGCTGTTTACTTTCGCTCCGATTGTACGATTTCCAATTTCTGTATGAATCCGGTATGCAAAGTCAATAGGCACCGAACCTCGCGGTAATTCAATCACATCGCCTTTTGGTGAGAAAACAAACACCATATCGGAAAATAGGTCAATTTTGAGCGATTCCATAAATTCTTCTGCATTCGTGGCATCGTTTTGCCATTCGAGAATCTCTCGAAACCAGCCGAGCTTGTCCAGCGACTGCTCGGTACTTGCAGCACCCTCTTTATACGCCCAGTGCGCTGCCACACCGTATTCAGCGATACGGTGCATCTCTTCTGATCGGATTTGCACTTCTAACGGCTCACCTTTCGGGCCGATAACCGTCGTATGAAGTGACTGATACATGTTCGCCTTTGGCATTGCAATATAGTCTTTAAACCGACCTGGCATCGGTTTCCATTGTGTATGAATAACCCCTAATACCGCATAACAATCTTTAATGCTTTTGACGATGATCCGTACAGCTAACAAATCATAAATCTCATTGAACTGTTTCTTTTGGATTGTCTCTTACGATAGATGCTATAAATATGTTTTGGTCGTCCGGAAATGTCCGCCTCTACATTCAATTCTTTCACATTGTCACGAATATCGGTCATCACTTCATCAATGTATTGCTCACGTTGCGCACGCTTTTGCTTCATGAGATTGACAATCCGATAGTATTGCTGTGGATCTAAATACCGAAGCGCGATATCTTCAAGTTCCCACTTAATCGTTGAAATCCCTAGACGATGAGCAAGAGGAGCAAAAATTTCTAAAGTTTCGTTTGAAATGCGTCTTTGCTTCTCTGCAGGCAAATGCTTCAACGTCCGCATGTTATGCAGACGATCGGCGAGCTTAATGAGGATAACCCGTATATCCCGTGCCATGGCCACGACCATTTTACGGTGGTTCTCAGCTTGCTGTTCACGTTTGGATTTGTATTTGATCTTCTTTAGCTTTGTGACACCGTCGACGAGCATCGTTACCTCTTCGCCGAAATGTTCATTCAATTGCTCTAAGCTCGTCTCTGTATCTTCGACAACATCGTGTAAAAATGCACCGGCGATTGTCGCAGGTTCAAGCTGAAGGTCAACAAGAATCCCTGCGACCTGTACGGGATGGTGAATATACGGTTCTCCTGATTTTCGAAACTGTCCTTCGTGTTCTCGTTCTGCATATTGATAAGCTCTCGTAATAAATTGTACGTGCTCATCTGACATATACTTCGCTGCCCGCTCTAGTAACTGCTCAATCGTCATGGAATCACCTTTCATCAATCTCTCGGTTCTCTATTTAATCTATTATCAATAAAAAATGATGGCATGTAAAGTGTCATGCTCGTTAAAACCTAAATCTTCGACAACAAATGGGGTCAATAATAAAAAGGTCCTCTAAAAGAAAGGACCTCCATGTCAAAAAAGTATCACATTATTTGTAAGAGATTAATGAAAAAACATCATAATCTTTAATCTTTGAACGACTGTCAATGTAAGCGAGTTCAATGAGAAATGCACAGCCAACCACTTCGCCACCGAGCTTTTCAACGAGCTTAATCGTTGCCTCAATGGTGCCTCCTGTCGCCAACAGGTCATCGGTAATAATAACGCGGTCCCCAGGCTTGATGCTGTCTTCATGAATCGCTAATGTGTCATTGCCATATTCTAAACCGTAATCGGCTTGCACAACTTTACGTGGAAGTTTGCCAGCTTTTCTCACAGGAACAAAGCTTTTTTCTAATTGAAAGGCAATTGGACAACCAACGACAAATCCCCGTGCTTCAGGACCGACGATAATGTCAGCTTTTCGTTCTTTGACATACTCACTCATTTCAAGAATTGCACTTCGATAAGCTGGCCCGTTTTGTAAAAGTGGGGTAATGTCTTTAAATTGAATGCCTTCTGTCGGGTAGTCCTCAATAATTGTAATATGTTCTTTATAATCCACTGAGTAATTCCTCTCTTTCAGGTAACTTCCGCTTCAGTTGCTGGTCAAACCAGCGTTTTAACTCCTCTGAACTTGAAAGTAACAACGTCTTTTCTGCATCTACGCGAGTTTGATGCATCATATAGGTCGGTGCATCTTTCAAGTCTTTCTTCAATGGCGCATGATGAATATTAATCAAACCATTCTCTATTGTAACAAATTCGAGCTCTCGAAACACGTTTGTCATGAATTTAATCATCGGCTCTGACCAACCTTTATACTTTTCAAGCTGCGTCAATTCATTTTTTGAGATCGGACCCTTTTGCTTAATGAAGGCAAAGTACCACTTAAATTCTTCTCGAGAAGGTACCGTCATAAAGTAAGATACTGCTTCTTCTTGAAAAGCGACATACACATTCTTTACAGATGCTGAGGATTGTGTCAACAATGCTTCGATTTCCTCAAGAGAGTCTGGTAGTTCGACGAGAGCACACGTGCTAGGCATGGTTGAATCTGCTTCATCTGCGCGGATAATCGTACTCTCAGTGTCTAAACGTTGCAGCTGTTGTTTTTTCTCTTCGGTAAACACAACACGTGCAACATCAGCGGGTAATGAAGCGAGTGATTTGCCTCGCACATCAAACAGTTGATAGCCGTTTACTTGTGCATCTTTCAAAATCAGTTGCGGCTTTATCTTTCCTCGCCATTCGTTCGTTTCCAACTCACCAATCACAGATATGCTGCTGCTCATGCTCACTTGATCATCGATATAACTTTTGCGAAAACCGATGCAATCCAACTGCGCATCGTCATCCGCAAGTTGCATCTTCACGTGATTCTTCTTTGCGCCGATCGAGCGTTTATCAATGATCTTAGACTCTTCAATCAGTACACACGGCTTGGGATTGCCCATTCCAAAAGGGGCTAACTGTTCAACTTCTCGAATAAGGTCAATCGTTACATCAGAAACCGTTAATGACAATTCAATGTGAGTGACCGGAATAAACTCTTCTTCTGTCATTGTTTCGTTCACACGCTTATTCATATGACGTCGGAGCTCGTCAATATGAGTCGTATCGATCGTTAATCCTGCTGCCATCGGATGTCCGCCAAAATGAGTAAATAGGTGACGAACTTCTGAAAGTGTATCGTATAAATCAAACCCTGGAATGCTACGCGCCGAACCTTTCCCGACGCCATGTTCATCTTGCGCAATGACGATCGCCGGTCGATTGAACTTTTCAACGAGGCGAGAGGCCACAATGCCAGTCACACCCGAGTTCCAGCCAACACCAGATACGACAACGGCATCCACATCTGTCTCTTGATCTACGCTTTTAAGTGCCTCTTCGGCAATCCGCTCTACCGTCTCTTGGCGATCTTGATTTAAATGATCAATTTGCTCAGCAAGAACGAGCGCTTCCTCTGTATCTTTAACCATCAGCAACTCACAAGCCGGCTTAGCAGAGGCCATTCTCCCTGCCGCATTTAACCTTGGACCAAGGCCAAACCCAACATCTTGAGAAGAAAATGGAGGCCCGTTTAGTCCACTCACTTCTCCTAGTGAGCGTAACCCGGCACGCTTTTGTAGCCCCAACTGCTTTAATCCCCGCTTCGCAAAATAACGGTTTTCATCCACTAGCGGAACAAGGTCACTGATCGTGCCAAGTGCAACCAAATCAAATCCGTCTTTAGGCACTTCACCTAACAGTGCGTGCGATAGTTTCAGCACAACGCCGACCCCTGCGAGGTCTTTGTAAGGATACGAGCAGTTTTTCTTCTTCGGATTAATGATGCTTTTTGCATCTGGCAGCTCAGGACCCACTTCATGGTGGTCAGTCACAATGACGTCTAAGCCAATTTCATTCGCAAAACTTACGGATTCTACAGCCGCAATGCCTGTGTCCACCGTAATGACAAGCGACGCACCTCCATCACGTAAACCTTGAAAAGCGTTCACGTTTGGTCCGTAACCTTCGGTAAACCGGTTGGGGATGTACCAGTCATACACCGCTCCAAGCTTTTGTAGTGTTTCACACATGAGTGCTGTACTTGACACCCCGTCGACATCATAATCCCCGAAGACAATGATCTTCTCTTTGTCGATCACCGCTTTATGAATCCGGTCAACAGCTTCTTTCATGCCATGCAAAAGAAAAGGATCGTGCATACGATCCTCGTTCATATGTAAAAAAGCTTCTGCTTTCTCTTTCGTCTCACACCCGCGATTCATGAGGAGATGGGCAGTCAAAGGGGACACGCCGAGCACCGATGCCAACTGATCTGCTTTCATCGTCTGTGTTTTCATTTGCCATTTTGTGTTTGCTTGTAACATTCGTTCTTCACTCCTCACCTAGACCGTATACATTATACAGAACAGCTGAATGCTCAGCAATCGATTAATCTGTGTCCGAATGCTCTATTTCTGAAGTTTGATCTTTCGGATCTGGGTGATCACTCACTTGGCGACCTTCCTGTTGGCTTTTCTTCAAACGACGAATCTCTTGTTGCAATTTGTACACTTTCAACATTCCCACAGCGCCGACAATCACCCCGCCCATTAATACAGAACCTAAAATGATGAGAATAAGTGGCACTTGGGTTGTGGCAAACATAAAGTCTACCGTTACCGAGTCAACGTTTATCACAGCAAATATTGAGATTAAAAGTGCAGCGATTAAACCGAGAATTAATGTCCATTGGCCTTTCATGTTAAATCACTCCTGCGTTTAGTTTCTCGTTCATCAACATCTAATGGGTTCACGTGGACAAGGACGTCCCGAACCCGATCCTCCTCCATCAGTGTATTCTTTACACGTTTGGCAATGTCGTGCCCTTCTCGAACAGAGATGTCAGGATTCACTACTATTTTAATATCAACAATCACATAATGTCCATGCTCTCTTGCATGAAATTCATCAATTTTTATGAGACCTTCCACTCCGTTTACACGCTCAATCATGTCAACGGTATCTTCCTCATGCAATACATGGTCCAAAGAGTTATGAATCGCATCTCTACCGAGCTTATACGCCATCACCATAACGAGAGCTGCTACAAATACACCAGCAATCATATCTCCATACATGAGCCATGACAGACCAAATTGCGCCCCTAAAAGGGATGCACCGACCCCTACCATTGCCGCGATCGAAGAATACGCATCAGAGCGATGATGCCATGCATCCGTAATGATGGCTTCACTGTTATATTTCTTCCCAAGATGAAGCTTATAACGGAACAACGCTTCTTTTACGATGATCGAAAAAATAATCACATACAGAGCAGCAATACCTGGAACAGGATTTTCAGACCCGATGTCTCCAAGCGTACTGATCGCAATATCTAAACCGATCACGAACAGCAACACACTAACGATAATGGCTGTAATCGATTCTGCTTTCCCGTGGCCATACGGGTGATCTTCGTCTGGTGGGAGCTCGGCGGCACGTACGCCAATCAGCACAGCAAACGAGGTGACGACATCTGCAGCTGAGTGAAGCGCATCAGCAATAAGTGCCCGGCTATTCGCAAACCAACCGACGAAAAATTTTAAAGCGGCGAGGACGATATTAATCCCGATTCCGAGCCAAGCAGCGAAATTAATTTTCTTGAAACGCTCACTGTTTCCATTTTGCATACCGATCGCTCCATTATTCAAAGATTTGATACGTTAAAAACACCCCTCCAATGCTCTCGGAGGGGTATTGTCCTAGTATTCTTCTGCTTCTACCGGCTTATTCTTTTTTCTTTCTAACGAACGATGCTTCATCACTAACCACAATTGTGCGGCAAAGAACAATGACGAATACGTTCCGGCAATAAGGCCAATGACAATCGCAAAGGCGAATGACGTAATCGCTTCACTACCAAACAACCAAATTGCACCCGCAGCAAATAGAACGGTTAGAACAGTGTTAATGGAACGAGTGAGCGTCTGTAACAAACTATCATTCACAACTTTAGCAAGATGGTTAAAGTCTCGAATTTCATCTTCTTTCTTCATGTTCTCGCGGATACGGTCAAACGTAACGATCGTATCATTTATCGAATACCCGACAACCGTCAAGATTGCGGCAATGAACGGGATGTTCACCTCAAGCTGTAAGATGCTAAAGATGGTAAGCACGAATACAGCATCATACAAGAGAGCGGCAACCGCTGCAACACCGTAAAGGAATTCAAATCGAAACGCCACATAAATGACAATTCCGAAGGCAGCGAGTAACGTAGCGATAATCGCGTTTTGCGCAAGCTCACGCCCAATTTGTGGAGAAACGGTACTTACGTTTGGTTCTTCGCCAAATTCATTTGTGAAATACGCCTGTATCTCCCCGACATCTTCTTGAGGCATTGCTCCGATAAATCGAGCAGATGCTTGTTCATTGTTGTCACCCGCAAGTGTAATATCATCAGGTTCAAAACCGCCGGCAGCGATAAAGTGATCCGCTACTTCTTCTTCTGTTAACGGCTCTCCAGCAACAACATCGACACGCGTTCCACTTTCAAAGTCTATTCCGAGGTTGAGACCAACGGTTGAGAGTAAAATCGCTCCAATGAGCGTCATAATGATTGTTAAACCGAAATATTTTTTGCGGTGTTTAATCAGGTCCCAGTTCTTGTTAGCCATATTAAAGTCCACGAACGTCACGCCCCTTTACACCAAATAACCAATATTTACGGTTTAAGGTCCGGCTGTTCACCCATAACCCAAGGAGAACCCTCGAGCCCCAGACAGCCGTAATAAAGCTTGTTAAGATACTCGTAATCAACATGACAGCAAACCCTTGAACGGCACTTGTTCCGAAGTAGAACATGACAGCAGCGGCGATAATGGTCGTAATATTGGCGTCAATGATCGTACCTAGCGCACGACGACTCCCCGCTTTGTATGCTGATTTCACTGATTTACCGTCTTTTAGTTCTTCTTTTATTCGTTCATAGGTAAGAATATTCGCATCAACCGCCATACCGACACCGAGAATTAATGCTGCAATCCCCGGCAATGTAAGTACACCTTGGATGGCATTGAAGAAAATCATTACCAAATAGATGTATACAGAAAGCGTGATCGTTGCAATGACACCCATGAAACGGTAATACGCCAACATATAAATAAACACTAACGCGACACCGATCATGCCGGCGATTAACGTCTGCTCTAATGCTTGTTCACCAAGAGACGCACCGACAGCATTTGAGTACACTTCCTCGAGTGATACAGGAAGGGCACCCGCATTAAGTATGTCTGCTAGAAACTCAGTTTCTTCTAAAGAAAAGTCACCGGTTATCGTAACATTTGTCTCTCTAAGCATTTGAGTAACTTGCGGTGCTGAAAGATAAGCTGGTTCTTCGCTTTGCGCTTCTTCTGCAAATGACATGCCTTCTTCAAAATCCAACCAGATAACGAGTAAGTTTCTGGTGGTGTTTGTTGCGATAATTCCGCAGTAATGTCACCAAACTTGTCACGATCTTGAAGCGTTAAAGCGACAATCGGGGCGTTCGTCTCCGGATCAAACGTCGCTTGTGCCCCGCCTTGACTTAAATCCTCGCCCGTTAATAAGATGTTATCGTCCACATCTCTAAAGGTTAACTCCGCTTCCGTACCGAGCGTGGCCCTTGCTTCTTGTTGGTCCTCAACGCCAGGCAGCTGCACGCGAATTCTGTCTTCTCCTTCTACAGAGATTGCCGGTTCGGATACACCGAGTACGTTTACTCGTTGGTTCAGAGCCGTTGCTGTTGACTGTATATCATCGTCTGTCAACTCTTCTCCATCTTCAGGTTGCAACTGATACAACACTTCAAACCCGCCTTGAAGGTCAAGTCCTAAATTCGTATCTGATGCAACGTCTTCAGCTGTCTGAAAAATCAGCACACCTATAGCGATGACGATGGCGAAAAATGTACCGATTCTCAGCCACTTCTTACCCATTACATGTCCTCCTTCATTAAAAACCAAAAAACCTATCCACTCTCGCAGCCCCTTCAGACACAGTTCACTGAAGATCATCTTCTACGAGCATCTTTTGCACAACATATCTATTATACGAACCCTACTTTTTTACTGTCAATGCCGAAGAACGTCATGAAGTAAGCCTTCTAGCTCATCTTCGGTGTCTTTCGACCATTTCCCCTCACCTTTATACGCTGAAATTGTGACTTTGTTCATATAATCCGTCACATTCAAACGCATAAACACATTCACGAATTGATAGAAAGGGACAAACTCTTCTTCTTTTTGCAACTTCTCTAGCCCTAGCTGCCATACGTCTTCTTTCGTCGCTTCTTTCTGCCCTAGTAAGTGAAACTCATCGGCTTTCAATATTAACACCGGTTCTAAATCATCTCTCCACACTTCAAATTGTTGGGGGTTCACTACGTTCACCTCTCGATTTCTTCCTTTCCGTCACGAGCTTGTCATGCCTGCCCAAAATGCGCATACATATGGAGAAGGACAACCTTACGATTAGATGACAAAAAGGAGGCGTAAATGTCTAAACAAACCTTCTTTGCAGGAGCATTTATCCTGATTATGGCCGGTCTTGTTACCCGTTTGCTTGGTTTTGTCAATAAAATTGTCGTCGCCAGAATTATGGGCGCTGAAGGAATGGGCTTGTACATGATGGCCATTCCAACATTTTTACTGGTCATCACACTCACACAGCTTGGTCTGCCCGTTGCGATCTCAAAGCTCATTGCTGAAGCCGATGCTGTAGGAGATCATGACCGTAAAAAGCGAATTCTAGCAGTAAGTATGGTCGTCACCGGCTCGTTGAGCATCTTGTTTACGACGTTAATTATTTTTCTTGCGCCGGTGCTTGCTGAGTGGTTACTTACCGACACGAGAGCTTTATACCCATTGCTGGCGATTATCCCAATTGTTCCCATTGTAGCACTTTCTGCCGTTTTACGCGGCTATTTTCAAGGAATGCAAAATATGAAACCGATCGCCTACGCTCAGGTGATTGAACAGATAGTACGAATTGCGCTTGTCGCCATTTGTACGAGCACACTGCTTCCTTACGGAATTGAATTCGCCGCTGCCGGTGCGATGATCTCGGCGGTACTCGGTGAACTTGCATCTCTACTGTACGTCATCTACATGTTCAAAAGAAAAAAACCGATGAGAATCCGCAAAAACTTCTCTCAAGCCTTAGTTGGCGGTAAAAAAACGCTACATGATTTAATGACGATCGCTTTGCCAACAACCGGCAGCCGTCTCGTTGGCTCAGTGTCACTATTCCTTGAGCTATCATCGTTGCACAAAGTCTTGCTGCAGCCGGTGTCGCTACGATTTTAGCGACAAGTCAATACGGTGAACTGAGCGGTTTTGTTATCCCGTTGTTATTTTTACCTTCTTTTATTACGTATGGACTTTCTGTATCGCTTGTACCTGCAATCAGCGAAGCCCATAGCAAAGAAGATTACGCTCTCATTCAAAGAAGGCTTCAACAAACGACAAAAGTGGCCTTGTTATCTGGGGGCATCTCCATTGTTATTTTGTACGTGTTTGCGGTTCCTGTGCTTACGCTTATGTATCATGCTCCTCAAGCGGCTGTTTACTTGAAGCTGATGGCGCCTTTTTGCATCTTCCTGTATTTTCAAGGGCCTCTGCAAGCCATTCTACAAGCGCTTAACCTTGCGAAGTCGGCGATGTACAACAGTTTAATTGGTGCTGTCGTCAAACTTTCTGCCATTGCTTTTCTCGCATCTCAACCAGAACTTGGCATGATGGGCGCTGCTCTTGCGATCTGTACGAGCATGGTGCTTGTTACTTTGCTTCATTTTATTAGCGTTTCCCGGGCGGTAGGGTTTACGATCCGTTTTCGTGACTGGACAAACACCGGTATTGTAACGCTTTTATCTGCGGGTGTGGCCATCATGTGCTTTCGTACGTTTGTTACCGCTGAACAAATGCTCGCTGGGACGCTACTGAGCATATTGATTACCGTCGCCGTCTATTTTATCGCCCTTTTCTTATTCGGTTTGCTTCACATCAAGAATATCAGTCGCATTCCGATCGTTCAATCCTTGTTTCGTTCCTAACCTTCGATGCTTAGCAGCGAGAAGTGCCTTCACGCACTTCTCGTTGTCACACCCACCACGCTTATGCATCTGCTTTTATGTTAATCACAAAATTCCCTTCCCGATTCCCAGAACAGACCGCAATTTTTTTCACGTCGTCGTACCCTCTTTTTTTCAATTCTGTCCTCAACCACTCTTCATCTCGACCAATGTGCTGTAATTGGTGCATCTGCATTTCTCCATCAACGATAAATGGAAATGGAAAAATGACTTGCCCAGCATTTTTTGTTGCCTCAATGACAGACAAATCCCCAGATGGTTCAAGGATGGCATAAGCCACTTGCGTGAAATCCGTTAAATCGTGTTGGCGCAACTGCAGCATCAAATCATCAAAATTGTAACGCAAACGTCGCATCGCCTGTTCGTCTACTTTACCATTTTCAATAACAATCGTCGGCTGTCCGTCCAATAGATCCCGAAGCCGGTTGCTTTTTAAAGATATATAGGCCAATACAATTTGCAAACACGCGAGAATGATAATCGGAAACATGCCTTCAATGAGCGATTCCTCCTCAATCCCAGTCACTGCAAATTCGGCAATCATGATCGACACGACAAAATCTAGTAAGGTCAACTCTCCTACTTCTCGTTTCCCCATCACACGTAATGAAATTAAGAGAAAGAAATAAAAAAACAATACACGCCAAAAAATCGAAAACAGATCCAATGTGATCCTCCTTAACAACTTCTTGCCATTATGTTTTCCGTTAGGAGGAATTGCATCCGTAATTTTTTATTCTATATGCTTGTATGACACATAAGCTGTAGAGAAGAAAATGAATCTAATGATTGGAGGCGATCCAGTGGACACCCCATATTTAAAGGCAATTGGCGGTTCTTTTCTCACGATGCTCACGCTCGTCATTGCAAGCAGTCTCATTCTCGCTACGATCCTTCGCTTTAGTTCGTTTACCGAACAATCTTTAGGTGCAGTAACGATTGCCATCACGTTAACGATTACGTTTATTGGTGGGCTCGTCGCCGCCATTCGTGCAGGATCGAAAGGATGGTTGCTCGGGCTTCTGGCAGGGGTTAGTTTTGTACTCCTAGCGCTTAGCATCCAGTTTCTAGGATACGGGACACCCGTAGTCCTATCCCAACTCATCGTATTTTCTCTTTGCATCGTTACGGCGTTGATCGGGGGGATGATTGGCGTATCGATACGATCATCGATTGCGTAAATGAAAAAGACCGACATTCACCACCTGTGTGAATTCGGCCTTTTTTACTTAGTTTTGGTTCATCACTTCGCGAACAGCAGAACGATCATACGTAAGCTTGCGGTTATCATTGACAAGCAGTACAATCTTCTCTTCATCGATCGCATCGATCGTGCCGTGCAGTCCGCCAATTGTAACGATGTCATCCCCTTTTTGAAGGTTTGCATGCATTTCACGCACTTGCTTTTGGCGCTTTTGCTGAGGACGAATCAGCAAGAAATACACAATCGCAAACATCAAAAGTAACATAATAATTGGTTCGATCATTATCATTCACTCCCTTCTCGTAATACAAACATCCTCTGTTAGAAATTCTTCGCATCCGGACGATTAAACCCATATTGTTCAAAGAATGCTTCTTTAAAATCAAGTAGCCTGTCCTCTTTAATCGCCTCACGAACATTCACCATTAAGTTTAGCAGGAAATGCAAGTTATGGTAAGAGGTTAAACGAAACCCGAATGCTTCTTTGCTTTTAATTAAATGTCGAATATAAGCTCGAGAATAATTCTTACATGCATAACACGAACAATTTTCGTCGATTGGACGAAAGTCTCTCGCGTATTCGGCATTTCTAATGACTTTACGCCCCGTAGATGTCATGCACGTACCGTTTCGACCAATCCTTGTTGGAAGCACACAATCAAACATGTCTACCCCACGAATGGAACCATCTATGAGTGCATCTGCTGAGCCTACACCCATTAAATAGCGAGGCTTATTGTCTGGAAGGTGAGGCATCGTCTCTTCAAGAACACGATTCATAACGTCCTTGGGTTCACCGACGGAAAGTCCTCCAATTGCATATCCTGGAAAATCCATGGAAACGAGGTCCTTCGCACTTTGAGCGCGTAGGTCCGGATACTCTCCTCCTTGCACAATCCCAAAAAGCCCTTGCGCTTCGTTTCCTTCATGGGTCGTAAGGCACCTTTCTGCCCAACGGCTTGTACGTTCTACACTCCGCTTCATGTATTCATATGAAGCTGGATAAGGTGGGCATTCGTCAAATGCCATCATAATATCAGATCCAAGAGAATGCTGGATTCGCATCGCTTTCTCTGGAGAGAGAAACAATTTCTCACCACTAATGTGATTGCGAAAGTGCACACCCTCTTCTTGAATGTCACGAAGCTTGCTCAAACTAAACACTTGAAATCCGCCGGAATCCGTTAATATTGGACGATCCCAGTTCATAAAGGAATGCAAGCCACCCGCTTCCTCTATGAGATCTTCCCCAGGTCGCAACCATAGATGATACGTATTGGAAAGGATAATTTGTGCGTTCATCTCTTTCAATTCATCAGGCTCATCATTTTTACAGTCGCAAGTGTCCCTACCGGCATAAACATTGGTGTATCAAAGCTACCGTGCGGCGTATGAACCTTTCCTAACCTTGCCCCTGACTGTTTGCACGTCTTGATGTGCTCGTAATAAACTGCTGACATACAGATCTTAGCTCCTCTTAATAAACATTGCATCGCCAAAACTAAAAAAGCGGTATCGCTGTTCAATGGCCGACGTGTACGCCGCCATAATTTCATCTCGTCCTGCCAGAGCACTCACAAGCATCATTAGCGTGGACTTCGGGAGGTGAAAGTTTGTAATCAAGCTGTTTACCGCTTTCCATTCATACCCTGGATAAATAAAGATGTTCGTCCAACCTGAGCACGGGGCAAACGCTCCGCGCTCACTTGCGATTGTCTCGAGCGTCCGCGCTGACGTTGTCCCACAAGCGATAATTCGGTTTCCATTACGCTTTGCATCATTCAAACGTCTCGCTGTGTCTTCATCCATCTCATAAAACTCTTTGTGCATGTCGTGGTCTTCAATTTTTTCCACAGAAACCGGACGAAACGTACCTAATCCGACGTGCAAAGTAATATAACAGATTTGGACACCTTTTGCACGCAATCTGTTTAACAACGCCTCGGTGAAGTGCAGACCAGCGGTTGGGGCTGCCGCAGCACCCGTATGTGTGGCATACACCGTTTGGTAACGATCGCGTTCTTCAAGCGTCTCAGTAATGTATGGTGGCAGTGGCATTTCACCGAGACTCTCCAATACTTCTAGAAAAATCCCATCATAGGAGAATGAGAGCTCTCTGCCGCCGTGTGGAAGTACGTTTGTACATACCGCTTGCAAACGGCCGTCCCCAAACGATATGGTCGTGCCTTCTTTTACCCGTTTGGCTGGTTTAACGAGTGCTTCCCACGTATCATCACTTTGTTCTTTTAACAACAAACATTCAATGTTTGCACCACCGTTCTCCTTCGTCCCAAACAACCGAGCCGGCAGCACCTTTGTATTATTTAAAACGAGACAATCCCCATCGTTTAACTCTTCTTCAATGTGCGTAAAATGGGTATGATGAAGCGCCCCACCCGGTGTCTCAAGGACGAGAAGCCGCGATTGGTCTCGTTCCTTTAAAGGGGTCTGCGCAATCAATTCTTCTGGTAGTTCAAAATCAAAGTCATCAACTCTCATCGCTATGTTCACTCCTGTTGTTCCTGTAGGTCATCGAAAACGCCCCACAATAAAGAAAATGAGGCTTAACACAATGCTTATTATGATGGATGTAACGATCGGTATATAGACCGTCGTATTTTCACCTCGGAAGAGAAAATCTCCTGGCAGCTTGCCAAGCGGTATAATCTTTCCACCGACCTGCCACAACAGCCCAATACCGATAAGTATCGCCCCAACAATGATGAGCATTTTCGGAAATTGCCCCATCGCTAAACTTCTCCTTGAGACGGCCACCCAAAATGTTCATACGCAAGTGGCGTTAACAATCGTCCCCGTGGTGTCCGTTGCAAAAAACCGATCTGCAAAAGGTAGCTCATACACTTCTTCGATCGTTTCCGTCTCTTCACCTACATTGCTGCCATCGTCTCAACACCTACAGGTCCGCCATTAAATTTGTTAGCGATCATCGTTAATAAGCGCACGTCGTTAGGGTCAAGGCCTAGTCGGTCTACTTGCAGTTGTTCCAATGCTTCTGACGTTTCATCTACGGCAATTGAAGTGACACCGTTCACTTGAGCAAAGTCCCGGACCCGACGAAGCAAGCGATTGGCGATACGCGGCGTGGCACGAGAACGGCGCGCTAATTCAAATGCTGACGCTTCTTCCATATCAAAACTAAGCAATTGACTGCTCCGCTGAACGATACGGGCCAACTCATCCAATGAATAATATTCTAAACGACTTAACACACCGAACCGGTCACGTAACGGTGCGCTTAACATGCCTGCTCTTGTCGTCGCACCAACGAGCGTAAATGGGGGCAAGTCCAGCCGGACTGACTTGGCTTCAGTTCCTTTTCCGATGACGATATCTAAACAGAAGTCTTCCATTGCCGGATATAACACTTCTTCCACCGCTCGATTTAGCCGGTGGATCTCATCAATAAATAGCACATCCCCCGGTTCAAGCGTCGTCAGAATGGCAGCAAGATCACCAGGACGCTCAATCGCTGGTCCTGACGTCGTTTTAATATTTACGTTCATTTCATTCGCAATAATTGCAGCAAGGGTCGTTTTCCCAAGACCTGGAGGACCATATAACAGAACATGGTCCAAACTCTCTTCGCGCATCTTTGCCGCTTCAATGAACACACGTAAATTACGTTTCACTTGCTCTTGACCGATGTAATCATCAAACGAAAGGGGTCTCACCCCTTGGTCTACGCGTTCTTCTTCTGCATTTAATGCCTCTTGAGAGATGACACGATCGTCCATTTTATCCCTCCTAGCGCTCCACAAATAAACGCAGCGCTCTTCTTACGTATTCATCGGATTCAAGGTCTTCGTGTTTTAATGCTTTCTCTGCTTTCTTTACTTCACGCTCACCGTACCCTAATGCCCGGAGCGCATCCATCGCTTCGTCTAATGCATCGTTTGTTAAACGTATACGTGTGTCAGGCTCCACTGAGGCTGCCTGAACAAAATCAAGTTTACCTTTTAGATCAAGAATCATTTGCCTTGCTGTTTTCTTTCCGATACCTGGGAATTTGGTGAGCAGTGTTTCGTTTTCTTCTTCAATGGCCCCGACAACAACTGCAGCATTTCCCTCTGCAAGTACGGCTAGCGCTCCTTTTGGACCGATACCTGATACTTGCAACAAACGGCTAAATAGCACGCGCTCTTCTCTTGTTTTAAAGCCGTACAGCCGAATGGCATCTTCTCTTACGTGCGTATAAATGTAAATCGTAAATAAATCTGCTTCGTTCACTTGATATGTTAAAGGATCTGCGCATAAGACGTGGTAACCGACTCCGTGTACATTCATCGTTACGGATTCATGGTCACGATACACGACAGATCCGTATAAGGATTCAATCACAGACGTTCCCCTCTCCATTCGAGCTAGTTTAAGTGTAGCATAATCGCGAAAAGGATGGGAACATACGTATTCATTGCCAATGGTTAGTCTGCGTTATAATATACATTTTGCACATCATCGTTGTCTTCTAAACGATCAATCAGTTGGTCCATCATCACCCACTGCTCCTCATCCAACGTTGTTGTCGTTAATGGAATCTTCGCCAGGTGATTGTTATCCACTTTGTAACCCGCTGCTTCTAAAGCTAGCTTTACCGCTTCAATATGTTTAGGTTCTGTTGTAATCATGTACTGATCGTCTACAAGTTCAAACTCTGACGCACCTGCTTCAATTGCATCGAGCATTACTTCTTCTTCCTCACCGCTATTAGCAGCAATTTCTAAAATGCCAACATCTTGAAACAAAAAAGCGACACAACCATCCTCTCCAAGATTACCCCCGTTCCTTGAAAATGCATGCCGTAAATCCGCGACGACTCGGTTTTTATTGTCAGTGAGCACTTGTACAAAAATGGCTGCCCCACCAGGTCCATACCCTTCATAAGTCAGTTCGTAATACGTGACATCTTCTTGGTTTCCTGCTGCTTTTTTTATCGTTCGTTCAATATTATCTGCAGGCAAATTCGCAGCTTTCGCTTTTTGAATGGCTTGCCTCAGTCGTAAATTCGTATCAGGGTCATCTCCAGCTGCACGAACAGATGCAAAGATTTCCTTCGTTATTTTCGTGAACACTTTAGCACGTTTCGAGTCTTGCGCTTCTTTTCTACGTTTAATGTTATTCCATTTTGAATGTCCAGCCATTTCGCATGCTCCCCTCCAATTGCACATACTCTAATAAATAAATATAGCACGAATCAAAAAAGCGCAAAAGGAGAACTCTCCTCTTGCGCTTACAATTTTTATCTGCTCCGTTCAAACGGACGCTCTACCATATCCCCAAGGTCGTTTACCATATCGTCAAATGTGGCTCTCGTTTCATCCATCATTTCCCCGCCTGCTCGCTGAACATCATTTGCGATGTTGCGCACATTCGTAAACATTTCTTCATCATCGGTAACGTAGACGGTTCTGTTCGTGTAATCTTCAACTTCATCCTTGATTTTTTCTTTTGTGGAGTCGCTAATGCTATTTCCTTTTATCGCAATGACAATTTGCTCATCGTCAACAACAACATGCGTGTCACTTACCGCTTTCATATCCGTGACAGCTTGATCGATTGTTCTTTCAAGATCATGATGATTGTCACTGTTGTAACGGTCTGTGTGCCCAACATGATATGGGTTTTCGTCGTTATCACCATTCATATAACCACGGTTATTCACCATACCAGGATGGTTTCCAGTTTCTCCGTTATATTTTTGGAAACGTTCTTTGTTCGCATTTCTTTCTGCGTTCGTATAGTGGTCTTTGTCCACTACATCTCTCGCATTATTATATGCCCAAGAACTTCCTGTACGGTCATCCACATTGTGCGTGCTGTCATGACGTTCTGTACGTGTGGTACGGTCATCAACAGTGAGCATATCCGTAATTGGTCCTTCACCACGGTCTCCCCTGTTGCTTCGGTTCATCGCATAATCTTGGTCGGCACCACGGTAATCGTTCACATAGTTCATATCATAAGCAGCCCGGTCATTCGCTGCCTGATTATTGGCATCCCCACAACCTGCAAGGCTTGTTGCTAACAATGTGCAAGCGGCAACCGACAAAGCAAATTTCTTCATAAATGAAACATCCCCCCTTCACAAGTATTTTGTGAAGAAGGGCGTTAAGATACTCCTGTTATTTGGAGGAAGGTCCTCCATTGTTATTCCTCATTGTCCTCATTTGGAAATTGCCAACTCTGTTGAGGCGCAGGCGGTGCACCGTACATCATTGGTGGAGGATAATAGTATCCATACGGATCCACCATTGGTGCATATGTTGCCGGTGCAACGTAACGTGATTGCTCAAACGATTCAGAATAAGGCTGGTTTTCACGATGACCGTAATCATCATCATAGCTTCCTTGGTATTGGAAT
The DNA here is from genome assembly GCF_000698145.1 of Geomicrobium sp. JCM 19039. Lineage (GTDB taxonomy): Bacteria > Bacillota > Bacilli > Bacillales > Marinococcaceae > Geomicrobium_A. The sequence continues at coordinate 53,997 of NZ_BAXB01000003.1, read as the reverse complement.
TCGTATGGCTGATGATACCCGTAACCTTCATTAAAAGGATGCATCTCATAAGGATTGCTTTGTGGTTGAGCGTATGCCGGTGGCATCATTTGATAAGGCGTTGGTGGCATGTACGGGCCACATGGATAGCAATACTGCATTAAATGAGGCGGTATCGGTTGATGGTAGCTCCGTAGTATGGAGGCGGTTCCATACAAGGATGTGCCATTTGCTGTTGATACTGCGGCATTACCGGCGGATAATACGGCACTTCTTCTTGTTTTTGTTCCGGCTTTGGCATTGCTTTTTGTTTCGGCATTTCTTTCATAGCTACAGGTTCTTTTTCCTTTTTCGGTGCCGGTTTTGTCATTTTTGGTGGTACCGTTTGCTTCTTTGCAGGAGCTTTAGCTGGTTGTTTGTATGCTGTTGGTTCTTTTTTCGGTACTTCCATCACTGACTTTTTCATCGGCGGGGGCTTCACAGCAGGCGCTTCTTTTTTCGGCTGTGCTGGCTGTTCTTTTGCGACTGGCTGCTCTTTTTTCGTGTAATCCTTTGCAGGGCCTGCTTTTGATTGAACTTCTTTTTTCGCTTGAACACCTTTACCAGGAATCTTTATTTTCATTCCCGGCATCACCATATCTGGATTGGCAAGCTGCGTGTTCGCTGCTTTAAGCTCTTCAAAGCCGACATCATATTTCTTCGCCAAATTCCAAAGTGTGTCGCCTTTTTGTACAATATGGATCTTCACAATTGTCGTCCCTCCTGTGCATATAATCAGTCCGTCATCATTGATGCTTCCCTTAAGAAGATATGCACAGCCGGGCACAAGTATTCATTGTTACAACGTCGTCTCCTGCTCTTCTTCGATAAAAACAGATGGGTACGTACCGAGAACTCGCGTCTCACACCCGAGTGCTTTTAGTTCTTCTAATGTACTCGGGAGTAAAATCGAATCATAAGCATGATCAACGTCAATAATAAAATAATAATTACCGATGCCAGTTTTTGTTGGACGAGACTCGATCTTCGTCAAGTTTAGTTTGCGCCATGCAAACGCAGATAATACTTGGTGCAACGCCCCAGAGTAATCGGAAGGCAGCGTGATCACAATCTTCGTTTTTTGCGGAGCAGCTGAACCGAAATGGCGCGTCATCTCTGGTACATCATTTGCCAACAACACGAAGCGGGTATGATTATTCGGGAAATCGTGAATATTCTCTTCAGCAATCGTAAGCCCGTATTTCTCTGCTGCTAAACGATTGGCAATCGCTGCTCGATTGAGCTCTGGCCGCTCGGACACTTCTTTTGCAGCACTTGCCGTTGATGTCGCGTAAGCAATTTGCGCATCCGTTATCTTCTCATTAATAAATTCATGACACTGAGCGATCGCATGAGGATGCGAATAGATTGAGTCTACCTGTGTATAATCCGTCGTCGACGGATGGATAAGTAAATGTTGAGCAATCGGTATCGCCACTTCTGCTACTATTGGAAAATGATACCGATGAATGAGGTGGTCAAGCGTAACGTTCACTGACCCTTCAATTGTGTTTTCTAATGGAACAACTGCTGCATCAACTTCCTGGTTTTCCAATGCGTTCATCGTGCTTGGGATATCTTTATACGGAACCCGGGCAGTCTCACCTAAAAATGACTTCGCAGCCAACTCGGTAAATGTTCCTTCCGGCCCTAAATACGCGGTTTTCATGGGTCTCTTCTCCACTCTCTCTTTAGATGGTATCTTGCAAATAAAAGCCTTCAAAATGCTGCTTATGCGCCTGATACACCTGAACCGATGATCTCCACTTTTTCAACAGCTTCCATCGCTTTAATGTCTGCCATCAGCTGTCGAACCTCTACATTTAACATGCTCGTATCAACGGTAAGCGTAATGTTTGCTCGGCCTTGTAATGGAATTGTTTGATTAATCGTAAGTACATTTGAATCCGTTTCTGCGACTTTTGTCAGGAGCCCTGACAGGGCTCCTGAGCGGTCAGCAAGATGAATCGAGAACGTAATAATCTTTTCTTGAATCATCGTATGAAAAGGTTGGACGGCATCTCGGTATTTATAAAACGCACTCCGGCTTAAACCAACTTGTTTGACGCTTCGCCAATCGTCGAGCAGGTCTTATTTTCTAATAAAATTTTCGCTTGGACGGTTTTTTGCATTGCTTCTGTGAGCATGTCTTCTCGAACGAGATAAAACTGGTCAATTTCTTCTGCCACCAGTACTCACCACCATTTAAACGTTATTCATCAATAAATTCAAACTCAATGCCTGCAAGCCTTACGAGGTCTCCATCCTTCGCTCCTCGATCTCGAAGCGCTGCATCAACACCTAAATTCCGAAGCGTTCTTGAGAATCGTCGTGCGGACTCTGTACGATTTAGGTCTAGCATTTGAATTCTGCGCTCAAGTTCATCACCGCTTAATACATACGTTCCATCCGGGTCACGCGTAATGACAAATATTTCTTCTGGTTGATGCTTATACAACACATTTTCTTCTATTGCAGGTTGTTCAAACGCATCGACTTCCGGCGCTTGTTCGAGTTCATCGGCAATGTGGTTAACGAGCAGGTCTACCCCTTTACGCTGAAGTGTAGATATTTCATATACTTGAACATCGTCGTCTAACTGCTCTTTAAACGTCCGAAGCGTCTCTTCACTGTCTGGCATATCAATCTTATTCGCAACAACAATTTGCGGACGGTTCATGAGCTGTTCGTTATATTCTTTCAGCTCTTGATTAATCGTCAAGTAATCCTCGTATGGATCACGACCGCTTAAACCGGACACATCAATGAGGTGAACGAGCACTTTCGTACGCTCAATATGACGTAAAAATTGATGACCTAACCCTACTCCTTCATGAGCACCTTCGATCAGCCCAGGCAAATCAGCCATAACGAAACTTCTTCCATCATTTGTAGAAACAACACCTAAGTTTGGCTTTATCGTCGTAAACGGATAATCAGCGACCTTTGGTTTTGCTGCAGTAACAATGGAGAGGAATGTCGATTTCCCTACACTCGGAAAGCCAATCAGCCCAATATCAGCGAGAAGTTTCAGCTCGAGAATGATCTCCCTCTCGATGCCTGGCTCCCCATTTTCCGCGTGTTCTGGAGCTGGATTTGCTGGGGTAGCGAATCGAGTATTCCCACGACCTCCACGTCCGCCTTTGGCAATCATTGCTTCTTCACCGTGTTCAGTTAAATCGGCAATGACTGCTTCACTATGTTTGTCTTTCACAACCGTACCGGGAGGTACGAGCACTATAGAGGACTCTGCGTTTTTGCCGTGTTGATTTTTACTGCGGCCATTTTCTCCACGGCTTGCTTTAAAATGTCGCTGATAACGGAAATCCATGAGCGTTCGCAATCCTTCATCGACACGAAAAATGACGTCTCCGCCCTTCCCACCATCTCCCCCTGCTGGTCCGCCGTCAGGGACGTACTTTTCTCTTCGAAACCCAACCATTCCATTTCCTCCGTCGCCGGATTTCACATAAATGGTTACATAATCTATAAACATGTGGTTCACCTCAATTATTAATGTAGTTATTGTAACACATTGCTCGTCATTTCAGTCCGAGACGAGACAAAAACAAAAAAGGTGTGCTGTAATCAATGCAGCAACACCTCGAATTAACGTTCAGAAATCTGCTGAAGTACGTGTTTTGCAGCCATCTGTCCTTGCCTAACACAATCAGGTAGACCGACCCCTTCATATGAAGCACCGGCAAGTTGCACAGTAGGGTAAACGGTTTGAACCGCGCGCTTCCAATCTTTTACCCGCTCCCCATGACCAACCGAATACTTAGGCATCGCTTCTTTCCAGCGCTCAATATCGATCCAAATAGGGGAACCCTTTACGTCTAGCATCTCACTTATTTCTGACTGTACCATATTCTTTAAACCTTCATCACTCGTATGAACAGTTTGTTCATCCCCCGGTCGTCCAACAAAGCACCGAAGAAGTACATATCCTTTTGGAACAGCGTGAGGCCATTTCTTATCAACAAATGTCATCGCTTTAATGTTCGTCCCATTCGCCCGTGGAACAAGAAATCCCGTCCCGTTTACACGACTGCGTACATCTTCTTCTTTGTAGGCTAAAGCAACAGTAGCAATGGAGGAACCTTTCATTTCCTTCATCTCTTGCGCCATTTCACTATTTGGCAAAACGTCCGACACCCGGTCATGGGGGACGGTCAGTATGACGTGATCGACAAGCTCGTAACTCGCATCTGAAAAAATAAGCTTTGTTTTTTCTGCTGCATTGACGACTGTGACCAGTTCTTTATTTTTATGAATCCGCTCCAATGAACACGCTTTTTCCAATGCATCAATCATTTCGCTTAACCCATTTTTGAATGTGCGAAATTGACCTTTGCTATTGCTCGAACCTTGACGCTTTTGTTGAAGATGTCCACTCGCTTTTATCAAGCTTTTATGATCTTTTGCCAGATCATAAAAAAGCGGAAGTGTCGATTTGAGGCTCAAGTCTTTCAAGTTCCCTGCATAGATGCCTGAAAGTAACGGCTCTAAAAGACGATCGACCATTTGGTTCCCAAAGCGTTTTCTAAAGAAATCACCGGCCGAGCGATCATGCTCAACGTCTCGATCTTTAGGAATCCATAGGTCAAGTGCCGCCCTTGCCTTTCCGAATGGATTTAAAAGCGAAGACGAGGAAATAGAGGAGAGTGACCCAGGTACTCCCATTACAGAACCTTTCGGGATGGGGTGAAACTCGTTCTCCCAAAAAATAAATGCCTGGCCAATTTCATTCGGTACGAGACGATCTTCCATGCCCAACTCTTTTACGAGGTCCATGAGCTCTGGTTTTCGTGCGAGAAACGAATCCGCTCCTCGCTCAATAATAAATCCGTCCCGTCTATGCGTGCGAACCTTACCTCCAAGTTGTTCTGATGCCTCAAATAGATGGGCATCAATGCCATGTTTTTCCAACTCATAAAGAGCGGAGAGCCCTGTAATCCCTCCGCCAATAATTGCTGTCTTCATTTAACGGCTCAAGTCTCTCTGTTTAAGCACCGCATCTGCAAGCGCATCGATAAATAGAGCATTTGTGTTAGGCATTTGTGGTCGCTCATACTGAACTCCTAACTCATCCGTAACAACTTTACATTCATAGTCATTATCAAAGAGCACTTCCAAATGATCCGCAACAAATCCTAGCGGCACGTAAACAAAGGTTCGATACTTTGATTTGTTATACAAATCACGCGTAAGGTCTTGAACGTCAGGTCCAAGCCACTTGTCCGCAGTATTGCCCTCACTTTGCCAACCAATCTCATAGTTTTTCACGTTAGCCGCTTCGGCAACGAGGCGACTCGTTTCTGTTAATTGGTCTACGTACGGGTCGTTGTCTGTCAAGATTTTCTCTGGAAGACTGTGCGCTGAGAAAATGACGACGGTGTCGTCTTGATTCACATCTTCGAGCGTCTCTCTAAGTTCGTCTGACCAATATTTAATAAATTTCGGCTCTGTATACCAGCTCTCAACTGCATGGATAACGGGTCCATCGATCTCTTCGCTCTTTTGAAGGCTCTGCCGTTGTATGATTTGACGCTGAACGTTGAGTAATGAGGCGCAAGTACGATTGAAATGGCTTCTTCAATCCCATCTGCCTTCATATTCTCAACAGCATCTTCAATAAAAGGGTCAATATGCTTCAAGCCTAAATACGCTTTGAATTCGACAGTAGTAGAACGTTCATTCAATCGGTCTTCAAGTGCTTGCATTTGCTCATTTGTAATTTTTGCCAGAGGAGACACCCCTCCAATGGCTTTATAGCGATCGATCAGATCATCTAGTGCCTCTTTTGAAGGCTTTCTTCCCCGACGAATGTGTGTGTAATAAGATTCCACTTCATCTAAGCTTCGCGGCGTTCCATATGCCATGACTAAAATCCCGACTTTTTTCTTGCTCACTTTATAATCCCCCCGCTGTAATCGTGGACAAATTGCGTTAAACGCTTTAGCGTGTCCGGAGATATGGACGGAGTCACTCCGTGCCCTAAATTAAAAATGTAGGCAGGATCGTCCATGGCTTCATCAAGTATCTTCCTCGTTCTTTCTTCAATCGTCTCCCAAGGAGCTAAAAGCACGGCTGGATCCAAGTTGCCTTGGAGTGCTTTTGTAATGCCCATTTCACGTGCTTCTGTCACTGATGTGCGCCAATCAAGACCAATGACATCCACATCTAAGTCGTTCCATTCTTGTAACAGATGCCTTGTCCCAACACCAAACGTGATGAGTGGAATCCCTTCTTTCTTAAGCTCACGAAAGATCTTCATCATCGTTGGTTTCACATACGTCCGATAATCTGCGGCACTAAGGGACCCAATCCAAGAGTCAAAAAGCTGAAAAGCTTGTGCGCCGGCAGCAATCTGCGCTTTAGCATACGTAATCGTCATATCGCTTAGCTTGTCCATAAGCAATTGCCACTGTTTTGGATTCCCGTACATCATCGCCTTTGTGTTTTCATACGATTTCGACGGTCCACCTTCAATCATATAGCTTGCCATCGTAAATGGTGCGCCAGCAAAGGTAATCAAAGGTACATCCAATTGTTTTCGCAGAATTTTAATGGTTTCTAAGATGTGCGGCACATCTTTTTCTGGGTCAATTTCCCCAAGCCTTTCAATGTCACTCGTTGATTGAATCGGATTATGAATAACCGGACCGATTCCACTTTTAATCTCTACGTCTACACCAATCGCTGGCAGGGGAGACATAATGTCTTTGTACAAGATAGCAGCGTCGTTATTGTACTGTTCCACTGGCAATCGAGTGACATAAGCTGCTAACTCAGGCTCATGGGTAATCCCAAATAATGAATACTTTTTCTTAATTTCGCGATACTCCGGCTGAGAGCGTCCCGCTTGTCTCATATACCATACCGGCTTTGTCCGTTCACCTTCGCCTTTTGCCGCACGAAGCAGCCGATCATTAAAATTCGCCACAACTATACACTCCTCTATATCCATAATACGTATGTGACTTTATCACGCCACACTTGTAGGTACCAAACTTATCCTATCACAAGATAACTTTCCAGGTCTTTTGAAACGCCCTCTTCAAACATCATGTAAAGCGTCGATACTATAAATAGCACTTATGTATACGTGTCTTTGGTAGCATACCCAATTTTTCTCAAAATGTGCACCAAACGATACGCGTCTTGTGCGTCGTACCTTAGAACTCTACCCTTATCTACCATATAGAAATTATGTTGTCTTGTGTAGAATCTTTGGGAAACGTTCATAAAATCGTAGAACTATTGCTAGGAGGAGAAAACATGGATGTGAAATCTCGCTTTTCAACCATTCGTTCAAAAATGCTATTGTCTTTATCTTTTATTATCTTCTGCTTTCTTATTGGATTTGTGTTGATTTACTTCTTATTGAGTCATATCCAAACACAAGCTGAAGAGATGCAACATTGGAATACATACGCCCTAAAAGCGCAAGAAACATCTTCCACATTTCAACAAAAATATATCTTTGTTTCAGACTTACGGTTGCAAGATGACCCAGACTTCTCACAATATGAGCAAATTGACGAGCGTATGACGACACTGCTTGCCGAATTGAATACACAAATCTCTGATGAGGAAACGACAAATGCGTTAGAACGTTTTCATTTCTTTAACGAGATGTTTGATTCAAGAGTTGGCCAATATGTAACGATGGAAGTCGTCCCTGGTGATCAAACGCTCCAAGGCTTTGAATTTATTAATGCAGAGCTACGGGAACTCTCTGCACAGTTGGAAAGTTATTTCTTAGGGTATGCGGAATCTGCAAATGAAAATATGGAAGCCGCGATGGGGCAAGCAATTTTACTGAGTATCATCATTGCCATCGGTGCATCAGTAATTGGCTCTGTTTTATTCATTTTGTTCTCAAGAAGAATCCAACAACAAATCCAACAAATCTCCAAAACCGCAAAAAAAGTGGCTGCAGGCCAGTTGCATACCGAACCTTTAGATGTTAATGGAAATGATGAACTGTCAGCGTTGTCGCAGGAAATCAATACAATGACCGAACAATTGCGCACGATTATGACAGAAATGTCTAACGCAAGTCAATCGATCGCTGCCTCGTCAGAAGAACTCGTCGCATCTTCTGAAGAAGTGAATGCTGGTGCTGAAGAAGTGTCCGGGTCTGTGCAGGAAATCGCAGACATACAAAGCACGTTAAATTCATCAATTAATCAATCAAACAAGACTTTTCAAACGATGGACAGCGAGCTAGAGGATGTTTATGCTGCAGTACAAGACATTGTTTCCCAAAGTGAACAGTCAAATGCGCATGCAGCCAATGGTCAAAAACGATTGGACCAGTCACTGAAAGGCATGCAAGAGATACGTACCCAAAATGAAACGACGGCTTCCACCATTCATTTGCTCGGAGAGGCTTCTAAAGAAATTGAACACGTAATTACGGTCATTAAAGATATTTCTGGACAAACGAGTTTACTTGCGCTCAACGCGAACATCGAAGCCGCACGTGCTGGAAAAGCAGGAAAAGGCTTCGGTGTTGTTGCCGATGAAGTAAGAAAGCTCGCTGCCGAAAGTGAGAATGCGGCTGCCTCTATTACTGAAACAATTTCGAATATGACGTCCAGCATACAGCAATCTGTGGAACAATCGAAAGAAAGCACGCAACTCATCTCCAAAGGCGAGCACATGCTCACCGAAATGATGAAGACGTATCAGCTCATTCTTGAAGCGTTTCGCGCTGTTACAGAAAAATCGGAAACGATTGACGAGCTCGTCAAACGAGTGACAACAAATAGCAATCATATTAAGGACAACTTAGGTGCCGTTCAAAGCACATCTACGCAAGCAACAACGAACACTGCGTCTATTGCTGCAACGGTGGAAGAACAAGTCGCTACAATGGATTCCATCAGTGACGCCGCTGGCGAACTCGCTGAAATTGCGAACGACTTGGACCAAAGAATGTCCCGATTCAAATTGTAATATCAATCCGATCATAAGTGTAGCCTCACAGAGAATAGGCAACGTTAGATGAGGCCTAATACAAACACCCCGAAGTCCTCTTTGACAGGAACTTCGGGGTGTTTGTTTTGCTTAGCACAAACTCGCTTTAAAATGGGTGCTTGTTGCTCCTCATAATAATAGCGAGCTTATGTTAATGGTCATCGTGCGCTTTTGTGCGTCCTTACTACATGAGCTTAGCGACGCTTAGAAGATGGACATCACGCTCACATCAGCAACATTGGACGGTTCTCCTTCTTGGCCTGTTTGTGGATTAAAAGGGACAACCATATAGTCACCTAACGAAAACATATTCGCTCGGTTTACAGTATACGACCCTTCTCCTTCTACTTCACCCACTTTACTCGCTTCTCCATCTTTCACTTCATAGATGTTATACACGAGCCGATCGTCTTCTGCCGCTGTCCAATTTAGTTTCACATTTAAAAACCCTTCGCCTTGGAGTGTGAGAGCGGCATCCAAGTCTTCAATTGCCGCAAATTGGACAGGTGATTCTAATTCTGAAACACCTTCAGGTTTATGGAAGGCCACTCCTTGCTCGGTGACAGGAACGGAATTTAAAATCGATTTGAACAATTGTGTAGGGTAGGCACTCCCACCTTGTAGGTACTGTTCTTCAGTCGTCGAGTCATAGCCCATCCACATTGCCCCAGTATACTGCGGTGTGTACCCTACAAACCAAGCATCTCGATTCCCACCGTCTACTCCCTCAAAATTAGTCGTTCCCGTTTTTCCTGCCAACGCATGATCTGTATTGCCAGGCTGTGCCGTTCCTTCTTTCACCGCACTTTCGAGCATTCTCGTCATATACCATGCATTTTGTTCAGATAAGAGCTGGGACTGATCTATTTCTGCCTCGACAATCGATTCACCATTTGACGCTTTAACCGAGTTTATAAAATACGGTTCAGATTTTATCCCGCCATTCGCGAAAGCTGTATACGCTGATGCCATGTGCAATGGAGACACACCTTCAGACATCCCCCCAAGCGCGACCGAGAGACCGTCATCTTGGAATTCCGGCACTGCCTCATTTGCCCATTCAATCCCCTTTGCTGTTCCTAGTTCATTTAGGAGCCACACAGCACTCGTATTTGTTGATTGGATAATCGCATCGCGCATCGTAATCGAACCTTGGTATACATCGTTCACATTGCTCGGTTCGTAATCACCGTATTCTAAAAGCTCGTCTTTTAAAAGTGAGTACGGTTTGTACTGACCACTCTCAAGGGCAGGTGCGTAAACTGATAGTGGCTTAAACGCAGACCCAGGCTGTCTTGGGATATTTACGCGGTTCAATCCTTTTCTCACGTAATCCCTTCCCCCTTGAACGGCTTTCACTGCACCCGTTTTGTTATCTAGCATCACATAAGCGGCTTGGACGCCTGTGCTCTCATCAGGAAAGTGCTCATTGTTTTCCATTTCACTGTATGCTGTGTTTTGCAATTCGTGATGGATAGGCACTTCAATCGTATACCCGCCGGTGAAGAATTGTTGCTCTGAAATGCCGTGCTTTTCAATTCCTTCTTGAATCATCATATCTACATACGTATAAAAAGAAGCATCCATTTCTGGCTCCGTGTGCACATCTGATGAAATGGGGGTATTCATTGCTCCAGTCATCGTTTCTTCATTAATAAATCCGTGCCGTTCCATTAATGCTAACACCGTACCCCGACGCTTCTCGGCTCGTTCAATGTCAGACGCAGGAGAATAGTGATACGGCGCTTTCGGGATCGCTGCAAGTAACGCTCCTTCAGCAACCGTTAAATCTTTTGCGCTTTTGTCAAAATACAGTTCTGATGCTCGTTCAATACCGTACACACCATGCCCAAAATAAATTTGATTCAAGTACATTTCTAAAAGTGTGTCTTTACTAAAGTTCCGCTCTAAGTTCATGCTAATCAACACTTCTTTTGTTTTACGCAAAAGTGTCTTGTCGTTTTCTAGGTAAACGTTTTTCGCAAGCTGCTGGGTAATCGTACTTCCGCCCTCAACAGCAGCACCCGCAAGAATATCACGATATAATGCACGGCCAATGGCAATAAAGTCTACGCCTTGGTGCTCATGAAAACGGTGATCCTCAACAGCAATAAACGACTGTTGCACGTGTTCTGGGATTTCATCTATTGAAATATTCGAGCGATCTTCAAAAAACAATCTCGCCAATACTTCTCCTTCTTCATCAACAACGGTTGACGTTTCTGCGAAATTAAGTTGATCCTCATCGGTAAGGATGCTGCCGGTAATGAGCGCGGCTGCATATCCTCCAACCGCAACGACAAGTGTCGATAGCACCATAACTATACTTATAAAGACCGGTCGATTCATTCGTTTTGGTTTCATTTAATTTGCCTCCAGTGCTCGAGGGAAGCACAGTTGTCATCGCACAGTCACATGATCCAGCGGCGTAATGTTTATTCCTTATCATACAATAAAAACCAAAAATCATGTAAAGTGCACAAGATTTTCTCTATCATTCGCTTGCATTCGATCCGTTACACAAAGAATTGCCTACTCTTTTCTACGACATCCACGGAAAAAAGTTTCACAGGCAAAGGATCGTCTCTTAATATGATACAATAGAAAAATATGTTAAGGGAGGCGAAATGATGGAGGAAAAGCTTTATAATTTTCTCGAGCAATCTTATGAAGAGATGGTAGAGATTCGTAGGCATTTGCACAAAAATCCCGAACTATCTTTTCAAGAAGTTCATACATCTGCTTATATTGCCGAGTACCACGAAAGTCTCGGAAATGAGGTTAGAAGAAATGTTGGAGGTAACGGGGTCGTTGCAACAATGACCGGCGGCAAGCCAGGTCCAACAGTGGCCTTACGCGCTGACTTTGATGCGCTGCCAATCCAAGATGAAAAAGAGGTTGACTATAAATCAACAGTGAACGGTGTGATGCACGCATGTGGACATGACGGGCATACAGCCACCCTGCTCGTCCTTGCAAAAGCACTCAAACACATTCAAGCCGAAATAAATGGGACCGTTGTTTTCATACATCAACACGCCGAAGAAAAAGCGCCTGGCGGCGCTCTTCCAATGATTCAGGACGGTGCAATTGACGGCGTCGACGTCATTTTTGGCACGCATTTATGGTCTCAAGACCCTTTAGGAACGATCCAACATTGCTCAGGACCATTTATGGCTGCCTCGGACCACTTCTCCATTCATGTCCAAGGGAAAGGCGGGCACGGTGCTTTACCTCATACAACGAAAGATGCGGTTGTGATTGGTACACAGATTGTGTCCAATTTGCAAACGATCGTGGCAAGACGAGTAAATCCGCTTGACTCTGCCGTTGTTTCCATCGGTAGTTTTGTTGCTGAGAATGCATATAATGTGATCGCTGATCATGCAAAGTTAATCGGGACGGTCCGGACTTTTAATGAAGATGTAAGAAACCAGATTGAACGAGACATCGAAGAAATTGCCGTTCATACTGCGAAAGCCGGAGGGGCTGAAGTGGATTATCAATATTTCCGCGGATACCCTGCTGTTGTCAATCATCAAACCGAAAATGAATACCTCGCCCGTGTAGCCCAAGAAGTACCTGGGCTTACTGGCGTCCATGAACGCGAGGCACTTCTCGCAGGAGAAGACTTCTCCCACTACTTAAACGAAATAAAAGGTACTTTCTTTTTTACAGGGGCGGCCTTCGGTGAACGAGAGGTGAATTACCCACACCACCATCCAAACTTTGACTTTGATGAACGGGCGATGCTCCACGCAGCAAAAACACTCGGCAAAGTAACGATTGATTATTATAAACAAGCATAGTCCTCGACGAGGACTATGCTTCTTCTTTGAACCAACGAACGCGATAACACTGCTTAGCTGTTTGACCGAGCAATTCGAGCAACTGATAATTGATGGTTGCCCCGACAAACAAGCCGAAGCCAGGGATAAGTTGCAACGTTTTTGGTACGTCGATAAAATCACGATACTCCAACTGAAATGTGACCCAATCGATCGCTCTTTCTGTCGTTAAGTCGTCACCAAACTCAGCGAGAAACTCATCCCAACGCTCGATCCTCGCTAACGTTTCATGCTGGGCATGACTACTCGAAAACGCCATCTGAAAAATGTGAAGCAAAAACAACCGTTCCTCCAAAGAGTTTGGCTCATATCCGTACAGCGTCGCTGTAGTAAACAAGTACCGCATTTTAATGGCTAGAAGCATCGGAAAATCACTCATTCCGAGTAAAATGCCCCCCGCTCCAGTACCTGCTCCTTCTAAACTAGCTGTGCGTTTATAAGAGACAATCGCGCGGTCTACACGCTTCTCTCGTTCTTCTAACGATTCACCTTGCACGGGTGCATTCTTCGTCATATACCGCGAGCCATTTAATGTCGTTTCAATCATCTGCCTGACGGCCCCGCCAATCGTTTGGTGCACCTTATCAGGAATATAACTGTTTAACCGGCTTTGTGCTGATTTCGTCCACGTCTTTACCATCGTTGGGTTTCTTGTGATCTTACGTTTCCAATCATCGAGCGAGTCTCTAACCTCAGCTTCGTAGGATCGCATAACAACTCCCCTTTTGCGAAGAAATTAGCTTGCTGTTGACCGAAACAGTTTCGGGACTTGCACTTGTGCATAAAAGATGACAAGTAAAAGCCCTAAAAACAATGCCATCATCGCATAAGCAACGCTCATCGAAGTAATACCTGTAATGAGCGTGAGCCAAAATATTTGAGCAGCCATTAACGTTCGCACAAATGACTGAACCGATTGCTCCCGAACGTGTTGATGAACAGGATATAGATCTGGCCATACAATCGTACGATGGTGATAATATATCGTTACGAGTTGAGATCCGGTGATATACGTAAAAAGTACAGAAATTGCAACGGCTAACCATTGCCACTCTCCAGGTGTTGCATAAACAAGCAATGCGCCAACAATTGCCAACCTCACAAAAATTCCAAAGTAATCACCTGAGCGCGCAAACGTCTTCCCGTATAAATAAACGTACGTATTCGAACTTTTATTGTGCAAACGCTCCCACTGGTTTGCCAACATACTCCGCTTTCTTACCCGTGACTTCAGGTGAGGGACATCGGTAAATGCATTAGCAAAGCGATAAAAAGAATTTAACGTCTGCTCTTCTAATTCAATGAGTTGATCCCATTTTAATTGATGGTTTTTCATCTTTGGCCGATAGTAAAAGGCAAGCAAGAATCCCATCAACAACAAAAGAACTAACACAAAGAGAGGCTCTACCATCAAAACAAACAGCGCAAAGACTAGGTTTATTAGAAACCGCAACCACTTTAGTTTCCATTGGTTTGCAACGTATTGGCTTCGTAATTCTGCCACTGCGCTTGAATGTTCCACGCCTTCGCTACAAGAAAGACAGCGATCGTCATTAAAAGATGACTAAACTCAGGACTCAAGCGGTCAATATATAACGGCCCTAATAAGAACAGAACAAATACGAATACAGCACTTTGAATGGTCCAGCTATACACTTGTGCTTGCCTCGTGTAGCGGTCGAGCTTTGCTTCAAGAGGCAGCAGATAGACAAGATCACCAGACTGAAAGAACGTTCGAATCGGGCTTCTTGTTAGCATATAGGCGAATAAAACCGTTAGTACGAGCAAAACCGGGAAGTCTTGCGGTAGCCAATCTAAGAAATTTTGATAATACAGCCCTATAATAAGGATAAGCGCAAGGACAGCTGCCATTAACCCACTGTTCGCCATAAGTCGAATATAGCGGATGCTTACATTCCAAAACGCCTGTCTACGATCGGAAAACAGCTGCTCAATATTCATTGTCATTTTCCTTTGTCATGTTTACATAGATCTCGTCCAAATCCGCTTTTGGCTGACCACTTCGCGCACGTAATTCCTCAAGTGTCCCTTGCATATAAATCGTTCCGTCGTGCAACATGACGAATCGGTCACAATATTTCTCAGCAGTTGAAAGAATATGCGTAGACATCAGAATACCCGCGCCCTCACTTTTCATACGAATCATCTGATCGAGCAACGATTGAATACCAACAGGATCTAATCCTAAAAACGGCTCATCAACGACGTAAAGTTTTGGCTGCACGAGAAACGCACACATAATCATGACTTTTTGTCTCATCCCTTTAGAGAAGTGACTCGGAAACCAGTGCTTCATCTTCTTCATCCGATAGAGTTCCAGTAAACCTTCAGCTCGTTCTTCCCAATCGGAACCTTCCAGATCATAAGCCATTGCCGTTAAGCGTAAATGCTCCCATAACGTTAATTCATCATATAGAATAGCGTCTCAGGGATAAAACTCATCGCTCTTCGGTATGTATCCACATCTTCACGAATCGTTTGGTTATTCACGCGAATCTCACCTGAAGTTGGCTCCAAGAGTCCTAGTATATGCTTAATCGTCGTACTCTTCCCTGCCCCGTTCAATCCAATTAGCCCAACAATTTCACCCGGTTCAACAGTAAAATCAATGTTTTTTATGACCGGTTTATTTGCATTGTAGCCACCGGCGAGGTTATCAATTTTTAGTAAAGATGCCATTCATCTACCTCCACAAACAACGTTACCCTTATTGTACCCTTTCAATTAAGAAATGAAAACGACTCTCGCCTTGCATGTATGTTTTTTTCCGTGAATTTGATAGAATATGAATCATTAACTGTAATGGAGGGATCATTTCGTGGCACAAAAAGACGATTGTATATTTTGTAAGATTGTCGATGGTGACATTCCAGCAATGAAGGTTTATGAAGACGACCATTGCCTAGCGTTTTTAGATATTAGTCAAGCGACAAAAGGGCATACACTTCTTATCCCTAAAAATCATGAAGAGAACATCTATGAACTCCAAGAAGATACAGCCGCTCATTTACTAAGTAAAGCCCCAGCCATTGCCCGCGCAATGAAAAGTACGTTGCAATGTGAAGGAATGAACTTGGTCAACAACAACGGTGAGAAAGCATCGCAATCTGTGTTTCATTTTCACATGCACCTCATTCCTCGTTATGGAAACGATGAAATCTATGCCAACTGGAATGAAAATCCTAAGATCGACATGAGTGACGAAGATATGCATGCCCTAGCGGAACGAGTACAACAGGCGGTTCAATTCTAAAACGAGAGGAGGCCCTTCAACTTTGAAGGGATTTCACTGATGTCTAACAATCGAATACATAACTTTAATGCTGGCCCGGCAGCACTACCAGAGGAAGTATTAATTTCTGCACAACAAGAGTTGTTGAATTTTTTCGAATCCGGAATGTCGGTTATGGAACTTAGTCACCGCAGTTCGATTTATGAGAACATTCATGAGCAGGCAAAACAATCTGTAAAAGAGCTGCTTTCCATTGGGGATGACTATGAAATCTTATTTTTACAAGGTGGTGCAAGTCATCAATTCGCGATGGTACCGTACAACTTTTTGCCTGCTCAAAAAAAAGCAAACTATATTTTAACTGGCTCCTGGTCAGAGAAAGCACAAAAAGAAGCGAGCATGATTGGCGAAACCTATGCTGGAGGGTCTTCAAAATCTGAAGGTTATCAAAAGATACCCGCTTTTCGTGAGATTTCTACGTCTCCAGAAGATGCGTACGTCCACTTAACGTCTAACAACACGATTTACGGGACAGCGTGGCAACGTTTTGATCAGGTGAGCGAATGGGCCCCGCCTGTGATCGCAGATATGAGTTCGGATTTGTTAAGTCGACCACTTCCGGTTTCTCATTTCGACCTCATTTATGCGGGTGCACAAAAGAATTTAGGCCCTTCAGGAGTGACCATTGTCATTGCTAAGAAATCCTACTTAGCTTCATCTCGTCCCCAGGCGGAGACATTACCACAAATTATGCGCTATCTCACACATGAAAAAGCGAATTCTTTGTACAATACTCCACCCACTTTTGCCATTTACATGATGGAACGGGTGCTCCAATGGATTAAAAACGAAGGTGGATTGACCATGATGGGTGAGCGTAACGCTGAGAAAGCATCAATGATTTATCGGGCCATTGATGAGAGCCACGGCTTTTACTCCGGTCATAGTGACCACGAGTCTAGGTCTTTGATGAATGTTACGTGGACGTTACCGTCAGAAGAACTAACCAATCAGTTTCTTGCTAAAGCAAATGAGCAACGGTTTAGTGGGTTAAAAGGGCATCGTTCTGTTGGTGGATGTCGCGCTTCCATCTATAACGCTGTATCACTTCAATCCTGTGAAGTGTTGCATGATTTTATGATCGATTTTGCCAAAAACCACTAATTTTTTAAAAACCACAATGTTATTTTAAAAATCATTGTGGTTTTCTCTTCCATTTTAATTACTTTTTTCCTATACTAAACATACAAGCTTTTTTACAATATTTATAAAAACTTCAGAATCATGTAGTAAAATGACACAACGATGGAGGATTTTATGGACGTAACGAATGAAACTTGGGAGCAATCCCTCGCCTTCAAGCATCGTCTCGCTTACTTAAGCAAAGCGCTATGGAAATCAGTCGAAAAAGATTGGCAACGATGGCTCCAACCTCATGGTCTGAATATCAATGAACATCAAATCTTATGGATTTCTTATCAGATTGGCTCTCCCGTCTTGTCAGAAATTGCAAAGTTTGGTGTCATGCACGTATCAACAGCTTATAATTTTTCTAAAAAGTTAGAAGAAAGAGATTTAATTGTAATGGGTAAGCAAGAAGAAGATCGTAGGCATACGTATGTACGACTTACAGAGAAAGGGAAAGCGCTCTTTTTGTTAACGTTAGAAGAGTTTAATGTAAACAACCATGAAACCATTCAAAGCACGATGCCTTTAAAGAATCTATATGGCAAGTACCCGGAGTTCTCAGAGATTGCAACAGTTGTCCGTCATATGTATGGCGATGATTTTACAAACCAGTTTGACACACTGGATTTGCAATCCAAGGAGAGCGGACATTTAGATGATGAAGTAGCCACGACCATCTCGCCTCGATAAATAGTCGCGATGAATGGCCTTGCAACTTTACATGTACTCCATTCGTCTTCAAGACGTTCTTTACGCGTTAAGAGATAACCGAACCCGCAACATCTATTTGCGGGTTCGGTCTTCATTGTGAAAAGAAAAATCGTTTACTTACCTACTCCAGTTTCAAAGAAGATTCACGTTTACACGTCTGAACGAACTTCTTCTCGTTTATAAGTCTTATTTCAGCAGGCGCCATTCCTTGAAGTTTTATCGCCGTACGATGCCCTAACTAGTTTTATTACGTAGCTTTCGTTACGTTCACAATTCCTCTGAACGAAGAGACCTCTACTATCTTTAATTTACGGTTCGATGACGAGTGCTTCAATCGTGATCGTACCTTCATCGGATAATTCAGCTGCTCGTAACCCTAATCCCTCTCCGGTATCAATCTCATTCACTCGAATGTCAATAAATCCCTCATCAGGATTCACATGAATCCAATTAGGTAAGTCTGCTTGTTCGCTAATCAATGTTAGAACTGCGCTTGCTGGCAGGGAGAGCGAACCGATCGATAATCCATCTTCATAAAGCCGTATGTTCCCAGCTTCCGTTATTTCAGGTTGCAATTGCATTTGAATATCAATGTTTAATCCAAACAGTTCGTACTCGTTTGTAAATACGTAATTGCCATCATCTGCATGTAATTGAAATTGATCATCACTTGCTTCATCAATGTAGTCATTAATACGTGCGATGGATGTTTCAACCGTAAATAACGGTTCACCTACACTCAGCTGCTCACGCTCAGGCACTACATCTCCCGTTGAGCCACTTGTGAGCATAATTGCCAGCACAATGACAGCGAGTGCTTGTAATCCGAGCAGAATAAAAAATGCCCAACGCCATTTCACATCTCCACCACCTTATCTATTACACAGATTCTAACATACTCTTGCACGTGAGTAGGATGTATTGCTATCATTTTGATACTTTTTTTGATACAGTTAAAAACAGAAGAGTGTTTGGAGGTCTCGGGATGGAAATGTTTTTATTCATGTTATTCGCAGCAACATATCTACTCATTATTAATTCAATGACAAATACAATGGTTGTCCAAAAAGAAATCGCTGAAGAAAAAGTACCGAGCATCTTTACGACGATCAACATCTTAATCATTATTCTGTTAACGTCAACGTATGTCAGACTAGTGGTCGTCTAAACAAACGCCAATGAATGAACACAAAAAAGGATGGGCATTTTTGCCCATCCTTCTTTATTTCGATTACGGATTAGTAACCGTATCCACCCCAAGATGCACCGATGATGATAAGAAGGATGAAAAGCACGACAACTAATGCGAAACCTCCGCCATAACCGTATCCACCGTAACTCATGATCATATCTCCCCTTCTGATATTTATTCAATCTTAGGCCAAATGTTAGCACCTATGATTCGTATTGAGATGAACAGGACACTGGCAAGTGCGAAACCACTGCTGCTTCTTAACTGTTCGCATGTGGCATCGCCCCCTCTCCCATTCCTAAGCTATACTATGTAGCTCATGGTGTAGACGTTTGGGCGTTATACCTAGAAAAGCATTTTTTCTTCTTCTTCTTTGTGTTATAGTAATGGTTGTCTCGATGGATTATACTGTCAGTATGCGTGCAAAAGCATGACCATTGATGAAAAGGTTTTTTTCTGCCGGGGGGCAGCTTTAAAAGACAACGTGATTTACTTTAGTGTATGATTGAATTTTTATTTAGGGAGTGTATGATTTGAATAAAAAACACATAATTCTTGCACTTAGTCTTACATTAGTCCTTGCTGCTTGTAATGACGATGAGACTGACGAAAATGATTCTGCAGCTTCGGTTGACGAAGGCAATGAAGTTGCTACGGTAAATGATGTGAGCATTACTGAAGGCGAATTTGTAGATTACATGAAGAATGAATATGGAGAAATGGCGTTTAATCAAATGATTCAGAGCTACGTGTTTGATCAAGCGGCTGACGACCTCGGAATCGGTGAAGAAGAAATTCAAAGTGAAATGGACGATGTTAAAGAGCAATTTGGCGTAGAATCCGACGAGGAGCTTTTGCAAATGTTACAAATGCAACAAGTACCTGTAAGCACTGTCGATCAACTCGTCGATGACTTTATCGTTCCTCAAGTCGTTATTGATGAATTGCGTTACCAAGATGTCGATATTAGTGAAGAGGACATGCAAGCCTACTACGAAGAAAACGAAGACCAACTCATTGAGGTTGAAGCCCGTCATATCCTCTTAGAAGATGAAGAAACTGCACTAGAGGTACAACAAGAACTAGAAGACGGCATGTCTTTTGAAGATGCTGTTGAGGAGTACTCTCAAGATACAAACAGCATTCCAGCTGGCGGTAACGTTGGTTTCTTCCCTCGAGAAGGTGTAATGGAAGAGAACTTTTCTGAGACCGCTTTTGATTTAGAAGTTGGTGAAGTGAGTGACCCCGTTGAGTCCAGCGCTGATTATGGGTACCATATCATTGAAGTACTCGACCGCAATGACTCATTTGAAGATGTTCAAGAAGAGATTGAAATGCGACTGATGGAAGAACAAGCGAGACCATCTAATGAAGTCATTCAAGAGTTAATGGAGGAAGCTGACATTAACATCAATGAGAGTCAATATGAAGATTGGTTCCAACTTCCAGAACCGATGGAATAAGTAGAGAAACCCGGCGGACTCCCGCCGGGTTTTATGCGTCTTGATTCATTCGTTCACGCCGTTCATTTTCCATCCTTCGAATGTACACTCTGCCTTCTTGCTCAATCCACTCTGCCTGCTCTTTACGGTTTTCTGCAACTGCCTTTATCCACATATACCCCGAAGCAATCGTTGCAAAGATCAGCACGAATACCCACCATGGCAACGCCGTAACTGCTGTATCTGCTGTAAATCGTTGAACAATTGCTAGTACAACAAACAATACAGCCAGTGTAATTAACATTCGTTTTGAACGTCTTTCCATTTTGCCACCCCTTACTCTTGTCCACCTTTACTAGTAAACTCTATGTCAGTAACCGAGCAGTTATGCTTGTTCAATCCATAAAGAAAGACCGAAAATGAATGGTCATTTTCGGTCTTTCTTTATGAAAAGGAATGAGGCTTATAGAATGTTCGATTCTCTAGCGGCATGACACGTTCGCTAAAGCCACCAGGTTCTGTTTTTGCGAGGGCTCTATCCATCATGTTCATTTTTGCGTCAATATTATCGATATAGTGTATCACTTCAGCTTCTCTAACGAGAGGAGCTTTAGGACTTCCCCACTCTCCCTTGCCGTGATGACTAAGCACGATATGCTCAAGAAGCATCACTTCTTCCCCATCAATGCCGAGTTCGTTTGCGGCCTGACGGATTTCAGCAGCGATAATTGAAATATGACCAATTAACTTTCCTTCTGTCGTATATTCTGTATCAATTGGCCCAGATAATTCTCTTACTTTTCCTAGGTCATGGAGTATAATACCAGAATAGAGCAGATCCGTACTTAACGAAGGATACTGTTTCGCAATTGCTTTTCCCAACTCCAACATGCTAACAACATGGTAAGCAAGACCTGACATAAATTCATGATGGTTTCTAGTCGCAGCCGGAGACACCATATATTCTTCTTGATGCTTTTTGAATAAGTGCCGCGTAATTCGTTGCACATTGGCATTCTGAATATCAAAAATGTATTGATTGATCCACTCTAACATGTCGTGCTTCGACTCAGGAGCACTTTGAACGAGGTCCTCCATTCGAACTTGATCGTTCTCGTTCGTCGTTCGAATACCTGCAATCTTTAGCTGCAATCGTCCCCGGTAGTCAAATACCTCTCCTTGCACGTACACAACCGTCTTACCTATATACTTTTGCTCATCATCAGGCTCACTCCCCAAAGTTTGGATTCAATTTCCCCGCTATCATCGGATAGACGTAACGTTAGAAATGGTTTTCCATTACTTGCAATTCCTCGCACCGATTGACGGATGAGCATATAACGTTCAATTTTTTCGCCTACTTTTGCGTAATGTATTCCTTGCATATTATAGGTGTACAAGGGGATGAAATCTCCCCCTGCTGCCTCCTCCCTTATTTTTTGTGTGGAATTCTCATCTGGAATGACACTTTATGATCTTTATTTTCCACATGGTGCTGTCCATGATGAAGCTCGACGATTTGCTTAACGATCGCAAGCCCGAGACCATACTGGCCTTTGTTCCCCTTGCGGAATGGGTCAAAAATCGCATGTACGTCTTCTTCAGGTATAGCTTCTCCATCATTCTCTACTAAGAGCGTGACTTCATGAACGCCATTCTCCGCGCGTATCCAAATGTTCTGCTCAGCATAACGCATCGCATTTTCGATGAGATTTTCGAGTAAGATTTGCAATTGTTCCAAGTCACCATAAAACGTAACATCTGCACCTTGGACGATGAAGTTTAATTCTGTTCTTTGCAATCGATACCGCTCTTCTAAACGATACGCCAGCTCACCAAAAACAATTTTCTCTCGGTTAATCGTTTCTTTTTTCATCGCCCCAAGCTTTGTGAAATAAAGCATATCTTTTACACGTTTGTCCATGCGATTGGCTTCTTGCAAAATCACATCCATCGATTCTTCCACCGTGTCTTTAGGCATAACCCCATCTTTTACAGATTGTGCGTACGTTTTCACGACCATGATGGGTGTTTTTAATTCGTGCGAAGCATGTTGGATGAACGTCTTCTGTGATCGGTCATGGCGAATTAAATTCTGGCGCATAAGCTCGAATTGGTCAGATAACTTCTGGAAATCCTCGTCACCTTTCCAATGGAACGGTTCTTTCCAATTTCTCTTTGCAATTTGTTCAAAGTGTGAGCCAAGTAATCGAAGTGGTTTGCGCAAATACCGGGTCAACCAAATGGCTGGCAATAGCGTGAACGCCGTCGTGAGAATGAGTAAGTAAATGAAATTGCCCCATAAGCTATTTAATAATGTATCCCGGTAAGAATCCCACATGAAAGAAATCAGATACGCTTCCTCATCCGAAGATTGGTATTGTTGAATGACATAAAAGAGTGTCCTACCTTCGTACACAAGCTCATAACGGGCCGTTTCTGCCTCTTGGGCTTCTGCTTCCTCCATCATCACATCAATGGCTGCTCCTGGAGGAACACTCATCTGCCTTGCAGAAATTACACGATCAATAACAGTTAGATGCCCGGTTTCTCTCATTGCCGGATCAATAATTGCACTTTCATCATCAAAGTCAGGTGTAAATTGATCACTAAAAGGATTCACCTGGCGATTTTGTGCCTGTTCAATAATACGATACGTTTCTTCGGTGAGCGTTCCTTGAATGTACATCGGGTAGATGATCGCCATTGAAAGGGCTACGAGAATTAATAAAGCTGAAAACGATAGCCATATTCTTCTCGTCAAATTCATGCGGATCATGACGAGAGAATCCTATAACCAAAACCATACAAAGTTTCTAGATGAATGCGGGGCATTTTCTTTCTTACGCGACGTACAACATCATCGACCGCACGTTCAGAGCCGAAATAGTTCTCCCCCCATACTTCTTCAATAATATCTTCCCGAGACAAAGCCTTTCCTACTTGTTCAGTAAGCAGTAAAATCAAGTCCATCTCTTTCGTCGTCAAGTCCACTGGCGCATCCGGATCATGTTCATCAATAACGGTCCGGGCTTGTGGATCAATCGTATAATCATTTAGATCAATTTTTTTCGTTTCTTCTGTTTCTGATCCGTATGTTCGTGTTAACAATTTCTTCGCTCGGATAATGAGCTCTTGGGGAAGGAAAGGTTTAGATATGTAATCGTCACTACCCATTTCTAAACCGAGCACTCGATCTAAATCTTGATCTCTTGCACTAATAAAAATGACTGGAATATCTCCTTGGTGCTCACGAATACTTTTTAAAATCTGGTATCCGTCTGTGCCTGGGAGCATAATATCAAGTACCCAAAGGTGAGGAGTCTCCACAACAGCTTCACTAGCAGCGTCCCCATCATGAAATAATTGAACCGTCCAACCTTCACGTTCCATGTATGCTTTTAAAGCTTCAGATAGATTTTTTTCATCTTCTACGAGAAAGATTGTGTAACTCATGAATTCCCACCTATTTCTGTACATAATTTGGTTTAATCGTATCAATGTTTATCAGAAAAGCCAAGCGTCGTATGCTTACTCATTATTATCACCTGTAAGGAGCACAAACACAAGAAAGAACTGGTTCTGGATAGGTGTAGTTTGATCCGTCATCCTTCCTGCAAAAACAAATTGCCTCTACCACCGGTGTATAAAAACGAAACAAGGAACCCTCGACTACATCCCGAGGGTTCCTTTTCTCCTCCCTACGTTAAAAAAGTAGGGAAAGTGCTGCTAAACCAGCTAACGGAAGCGCAATTCTTCTAAAACGTCCGCCTCCATAGCCACCATAATATGGGCCTGGGCCATATCCAAACCCTGGGCCGTACCCGCCAAAAATTCTCTCCTGCGCCTGTGAGCGCATGCCGTTTTGCTCGTGCCATCCATTCATCTGTTCAGCACTTGGGTAAGGCTGCTGACCATACCCTTGTTGTGGCATGTGCTGCATACCTTGCCCATGGCTATAAGTTTGGCCCGAATGATGGTGGTGGTTTCCTTGGTGTTGACCGTGATATTCTTGGCCATGATGGCCCCCGTGATGGTCGTGGCCTTGGTGATGACCGTGGTGACCTCCATGATGGTCGTGGCTTGATGATGACCGTGGTGGCCTCCATGATGGTCGTGGCTTGATGATGACCGTGGTGACCTCCGTGATGGTTGTGGCCTTGGTGATGGCCGTGATGACCTCCATGATGGTGGTGGCTTCCATAGTACCCGCTCATACCGTCATGGTCGACATTGTCTGAATGATCTTGTACGAGCAAATACACATGTTCTTCATCGACACTTTCTAACAATCCCATAAACACTTGGTTATCCGCCATTTGAGCTTGCACATTATGCCCGACATGCTGCAGGCAATGATCGTATTTTTGTTTCATATCCTTCATGATAAATGCCTACCTCCTTCTACCCAACAGCGTATTCATTACTACAGAAGTTGGTGCATGAAGAAAGCACGTAATCATGAAGACTAGGTGTAAAGATCAACTCGTTTGTCAAAGTTGTCCGCTTCGGTGTCGTAAACATATATTTGCCGACTATATAGTGTGGGCATGAGATTTTCTTGATTTGAACTGTTGGTACTTGATTCCCACCATCTTTCCAAAGTCGGGGAACCTGTCGAGGTTTCCCATCGACGTTGGAAGTCGCTGAAAAGGTTTTTTGCTTCCAAAGAGCTTGGATTGGAAACAGAATTACCCACCGATGCCGTTTTGACTTCATTTTGTTTCCAATCCATTAACGTCTGCTTCCAAACAGACGTTAATGGAAACAGATTGAGCGTTTGCAGAAAATGAACGATCGTCTACTTCTAAAGCCTTCTTCATTCTCTCAATCATTTTTTAAGTTTGAGTAACAGGTTTTGTGGAGAACAAGGTGGTCTATAATTGCGTGATATTCTTTAGTTCAACTTATATAGATGAAAAAATCGACGATTCTGTTTGTAAATGCTGTACAAATTCATTCAACGTCGTCACTCACGCAGCAAAGTCTTCTGCTTCTCCAAACATGCCTACCTTAGGAGCAATGCTATCAAACGTACCCATTTACCTCGCTAATTAGAGTGAACAACTGGTTCATTCACTCAAAGAAGCCTTAAAGCGGTGTGCACAACCGCTTCAAGGCTCTATAAGAGTTTATTTAATTACCTCTCTGGTACAACATCTTGATTGATTTCTTTTTTCTTTTCTCTTGTTTGGATTAAGAAGCTTTGAACAATCATAAACAAACTGCCTGTCGCCCAGTATAGCGAAAGGGCTGAAGGTAATGCAAAACCAATGAATACAATCATCACAGGCATGATGTATTGAATCATCTTCATTTGAGCGGCCATTTCAGCAGGCATTTGTCGGCTGCTTAATTGCACTTGTCCAAGCATGAGCAAACCTGCAACCACTGGCATAATCATATACGGGTCAGGTTCACCTAAATTCATCCACAGGAAACTATGTGTTGCAATTTGCTCGGTACGTATAATCGCGAAGTAAAATGCCATCAGAATCGGCATCTGAATCACGACTGGTAAACATCCCGCCGCAGGTTCACACCGCTCTTTTGATAAAGCGAGATCATATCTTGTTGCATCTTCTTTTGATCGTCGGGGTTTTTGGGGTCATATTTGCCCCTCAACTCTTCAAGCTCTGGCCTTAGTTGTTGCATTGCTTTACTACTCTTTTGCTGCTTCAGAAACAGCGGCAAAATAAGAAGGCGGATCATAATCGTCATTACGACAATAGATAAGCCGTAACTTCCATTTAAAATGCCAGCAATCTGAATGATCAACCATGAAAGCGGAAAGACAAAGAAGTGATTCCAGATGCCTTCACTTTCTGAAGTAATTGGTGCTTGGTCAACCCCACATGCTGAAAGCAACACGACCATAAGTGCTATTATGAGTAATACAATGGATTTGTTTTTCATTAACGTTACTCCTCCTCGTTTTGAATTCGACAGATTCAAACGAGTGGAGATGGTTGTTCATCATCATCAGCTGCATAATGGTCATCGAGCGAAGGTACTTTACGAATTCGCGTAGAATCTAGGCGAATGGGTAAATTGATACACATTTGATATCGCTCATATTCACGCGTGCGTTGCTCCAGTTTGCGTCCCATCCAACTTACATTCAACTCCATCATCAAATGGATTTGAATGCCTAAAAGGGCAAACTGCGAAAACAATACCATATACGAGAACCAATGGGCATCTGACAGTAATTCAATCATGGGCAGCGCCCCCTTTTCATATGCCTTTAAAGTATATCAAAGTTTATGCCAAAAACCTAATTCGTCCATTAATTGGATTTAGAATTTTGTATGGCATTTTTGAACATCTGAATCAATTTGCCTTGTGAATATTGAAGCACACCTCCGCGGTACACCTTTGCAGCAAACATAGCTAAAAGAACGATCGTCGCCACCATAATGACGACAGATACAATCAGTTCCCACATCCCCGCTTCTCCCATTCCGACACGCAAAAACATAATCATCGGTGTAAAAAACGGGATGTATGATGTAACCACGGCAATCGTCGCAGACGGATTACTCAAACTAAACATTGAGATTAAAAGCGCAAGAATGACGAGAAAATTCAATGGGCCAACAGCCAAACCCACGTCCTCAACTCTTGTAACGACTGAACCGAGCATCGCTGCTAACGTTGCATATAGAAAATAGCCGAGTACAAAAAACAACAGAGCGAGCAAAAAGAGGTCGAAAGAAAACAAGGTGTCACTCGTAAATTCAGGTACATTCAGCGGCTCAGAAGGCAAATCACTCGGAGCTCCATTAAACAGCAGGTCTGCACTAGCCGTTAAAAGCATTGCCATAAACAAAATCGCATATTGGCTCAACCCGACTAATCCTACCCCTAGAATTTTCCCGAACATCTGTTGAATTGGCGTAACACTAGATATGAGAATTTCCATCACGCGTGATGATTTCTCTGCAGCTACTTCTGAAGCAATCATGTTCCCTAAAAATAATACGGTAAAGTAGATCACAAATAGCAAAATGTAAACGAAGAACCTTGCTTGGTCAAGTTCCGCTTCTGATCTGGATGTATCATCAAGCGCCGTCTGTGTTAGTTCTACATCTGCATAGATTGCCTCCAACTCTTCTCTTGAAATGTCAAGCGCTTCCATACGTCTTTCTTCAATGATACTTTGAAGTGTTGATTCTAACTGTGCAGGCAAATAAGTGCTGTTAACCGAAGCTGCATAGTAAGAAGCCGTCAACTCTTCGGACGGCTCGTCCCAATGCAGTTCTAGAAAAGCATCATACCCTGCATCTTCAATATCATCTAATGTCGGAGATTCTTCCCCAAGTTCTACATCGAAGATTTGTATGTTCGTTTCTTGGAGATCCAATACGTCCCGCATTGATTGGGCAAGCGATTCTGTCTCATCAACAACGCCAACCGCAAATGACCGCTCCTCAGGGGCATCGTCAAAATAACTCATCAAGGTATTCATATTCAAGATCGTAATCATAAAAATAGCCATCAAAAAAGTCGTAATAAAAAAAAGTCTTGGATTTTACCTTTGTCCAATAGGTATGAGACAACACAAGCCATAAATTTCGCATCATCGGCCACCTGCTTTATCAACAAAAATGTCATGCAAAGTAGGTTCCTCTAATTCAAATAACGTAACGACCCCACGCCCCTGTAACCAATCAAAGATGATAGGTACCATGTCTCTTGATGTGATCTCAATCACTTTTTCCTCAGTGCTGCCCGATATTCCAATAACCCCTGAGAAATTTTCTAATGCACGAATATCAAAATCACACCGAACACGAAGTTTACGGTTTTTGTAATTGGCCTTCACTTCACTTAACCTACCGTTTACGACTTGCTCACCATCCTTTAAGATGGAAAGGTTCTCACAAAGGGACTCCACTTGATTCATTTGATGACTAGAAAAAACAATCGTGGTCCCGTCTTTTTGCAAGTCAAGAACTGCTGCTTTTAATGTATTCATGTTAATAGGATCTAGTCCACTGAAAGGTTCATCTAAGATTAACAATTCCGGTTGGTGCATGACTGCCGCAACAAATTGTATTTTTTGCTGATTGCCTTTTGATAATTGTTCAATTTTTATGTTTTTGTACTGTTCAGCTTGAAAGCGTGACAACCATTTCGATGCTTCTACTTGAACTTCTTGCTTTGTCATGCCACGAAGCCTGCCTAAATAGATGAGCTGTTCCATCACCTTTAATTTCGGGTATAACCCCGCTCCTCTGGGAGATATCCTATCGTTCTTGGAGACATTCGAGACACTGGTCGACCGTCCCATCGCACCTCACCATCACTTGCCTTAAGTAACCCAATGATTAATCGAAATGTCGTCGTCTTTCCTGCACCATTACTGCCAAGAAGACCGAACATTTCTCCACGTCCAATCGTAAAAGATATATTATGTAAAGCGGTTTTTGATCCGAATTGTTTCGTCACTTGTTGGATCTGAAGAGACACAAGCTCACCTTCTTTATATGTTCGTTTCTGTACTATAGCAATTCCTTCTATGAAGAACAAGTTTCTGCACGCTTTTCTGACATATGGTATAATTTTGACAAAATAACGAAGGTGGTATTCTTATGAACTATGCACTTACAGTCTTCAACAAATCCGGTGAATTATTGTTAAATGAATCATTCGTTTTTGAAAGCGACGAAGAAGCCATCTCTCATGGCAAGAGCATGCTCGCAGAGAACCATTATTTAGAAACGACACATCGCCTCGTTCGAGCTGGCAAATTATTATTATTCTATCGTTAAAGAAAAATCCGGTTGGTGAATTCACCAACCGGACGATTTTAATATAAGCTCACCTTCATCTGCTTTCTGAACACTTCCTTAATCATATAGGCGAGTCCATTTTGTTCGGCTGAGCGTGTCGTCCAGTTCCCTGCTTGCTGAACGCTCATTGGTGCCTGCCCCATCGCTACCCCAATGCCAACCGAAGACAATAACCCTTCATCACCCTGTTTAACACCTGTTGCAACAATTTCTTCTGGTCTTACTCCAAGTTCATGCGCTAAGAATAATACCGCTTCTCGTTTGTTCGTTTCTTTCTTCATAATATGGACGCTGTGATCTTTACCCATTTCCAAGATTTGAATGCCAGGTACTTTTTCTAACAGATGATTAGATGCAATCTCCAATTGATCATCTGATTCGAACTGTATCTTCATTCGCAACGGCTCAATGCGATGCAAATCAAGGTGGTCGCCCATATGATCAACGACGGTTTGCGAGAAGATTGATTCACTTAAACTAACCGTCATTTTCCCTAAGAAATTTTGTGGTTGTTGCTGGCGATTCGTCAGCTCAAAGTTTTCGTGCTCGACAACAAATTGACACGAGAATCGTTCAAGTTCTTCTGCTAAATCCCTTGCCATCTCAACAGGCATTCTCTCTACATGCAACGGTTTATCTGCTCTTCCCGCAATCATTCCCCCACCATAAGAGATATACTCATGATTGATTTTGAGCAATTTAGCCAACCGCTCAGCTTGTTGATGTGTACGATTTGTACACAACGTAACGTATACCCCTTTATCTTGCACAAACTCAATGGCTTCCTTCGTTGATTTAGAAATTCGGCCATTGTCCTTTAAAACAGACCCATCCACTGATAATACGAGCATCCGATAATTCATTCGATTTTTGCCTCCTCTTCGTACCGTTTCCATTGCTACACAATATGTGGGACGAAAGGAAATTAGAACACGTCCGAATTGCAATTCATCCATAAATAATCACGTGAGTTTCCCAGTCCTAACACATAAAAGCCGCCGATACGAATGCAAATTAGACAGAATTTTCTATAGGTTGGATTAATGAATCCCCCTAAACATTTTGAAGAGACGGCTCGTGCACCGCTAAATTACTAGCGAAGATCGATCGTTTCGCACTAGAAGTAGTCATTGATATTTTCTGCAACTATGCGCTGCATTTATGGAAAAATGTGAACTTATTTCTGCCGGTGACCGCCTGTGTATTCGAATGAAGCTCATCTACATAAGTTGCTCTAAAGAAATTCATTGGTTCCTATGGTTTTAACTGCATTAACCCCGCTCCCCTTACGCTTGGCGTAAGAAATGTCTCCACTTTTTCAGTCACAAAGGTTAACAATCCATTAGCACGAATCATGCGGAGAACCGTTCGGTATTTCTTCGGCACCTCGGGTGCCGATGGTTGATAGCTCATGAAGTTTATATGGATAATATGGGTTGAACTAAAGAATTTCTTCAAGAACCATTGGTAAGCTGGGGAAAGTGAAAACTGTGCTCCAGTTGCGACAGAACTGTTCTCAAGTTGAGGAAAATCGCAGGAAAAGCGATAAATTCTCCTAAACTAGGTAACAGAATGAGCAAACTCGGTAACAGATCACAAGGTCATGTGTACATCCCCGCCCCGAAGTACCCACAAGACGTCGGCGCGGATCGCGACGAACCGCGTGTCGTTGGCACTTCAGCCTGGAATCTGCGCTCCAGTTGGAACAAACTGCGCAGGAGTTTAGCGGAATGAGCGCAAAAATTGTTAAAATAGGCAAACTTGCGCGCAGATGGGGGAAACTCGCTCGCAGAACCGTCGTTCGTCTTGCCCGCATGTGCCGCTATCCCCTGCGGCAACGGATTCAGAGAACCATTCTTTTCATTTCCAAGCCAAAAATCTAGCATCCAGTCGGCGCGAGCCGCGCCGAACCGAGTCAGATTTGGCACTTCAGCATGGAATTTGCTCTCCAGTTGAAACAAACTCGCGCACAAAAATGGCAACCAGCACCGCGCTATCCCTCCAACCCAACTGTGCAATTAGGAAAATGTAAAGTTCAATAACATCAACTATTCAATACCGTTAAATAGAACGAAAATCGGTGACGCTTGCGGAAGAATGAACGCGACGATATTTCGCAAGTCGTAAGATCGTTCACAAGCAAGGTGAAATGGATATACAGATAACTCTGTGCCACTTGTTCTACGTGGAGATCCCCGCATAAAAGCGCCTATGTGAGAATTTCCATGAATATTTGTGCCTTTCCTTGCTCAAATCCCCACATAGAAAAGGAAAATGCCCACGTGAACACGTTTACGATGCGATTCAACACCGACGATTGAGTCTAAGTCGATGATATCCCCACATAGATATTCCGCTCACACACAGAGCGAAACTTTACCAATGAAACTTCTATAAAATGATCTCCGGTAGTTTATGGGGTGTATTGTAGAAAAAAATTGCATCATAGAATGACGAATGCTCGTTGTGCAGTTCACTTAGCAGCATGAAGACAAAAAAACCGAGTTGGTGCTAAACACCAAGCTCGGTTTTTTTTGTATTATTCACTTTCTGGAGTACCGTATAGTTTTTCTAGAGGTTCTGTAATTGTTTGGTTTACTTGTCCAATCACATTGCTCATTTGTTGCTCTTGTTCCATCAACTCAGAGATTTTCTCATGTTGCTGAACCATTTCAAATTGCTTTTGTGCTTGCATAATTTCTTCTTCTGTTGGCTGCTCACCTTGCATTTGCTTTTCTTGAAGAGTGAGTTGAATTTCACGGAAGTTTGTTAGCATACGGTTCGCAACTTCATCGCTCTCTACTTCTTGATGGAGACGCTCTAATGCTTTAAATTCTTCACTTTCAGCAATTGCATTGGCTAGTTCTTTCGCTTTATCTTGTAAGTTGCTCACTTGATGACCTCCCTAATTTTGATCGCTTAACGATCAAGCATCTTCACGAGGATACCATACCTTTTCCATCGAATGAAAGGGAAACGGCATAATTAGATGAACATGAGCAATATCAATCCTTGAACGAAACCGATGATCGCTCCTAAAACCCCGCCTAAATATTTGATAAGACGTAGTTCGCGATTGGCAATTGAGAGCACGATCCCCTCCAATTGCTGCACTGAAAAACGGTTAATCTGGTCAGCCACAACTTCTTGTAAATTGAGGAGCTTTAAAAATTCAGGTAACTTTATTTGAATCAATCGGCTTGAGCGACTTACTGCAGCATCAACGATTCGGTCAATGATCTCTTCGTTGACGTGAGCTCCCCACTCGTAAATCGGGCGATTTGTATATTTTTCAATAGAAAATCTTTCAAACACATAAGCAGTGAGATCTGATTTCAGCCCATGGGCTTGTTCTTTAGACACGTAACGATTGAAAGGCTCGTTTAGCATGTCTTCGAACTCTGATTGTACTTTTTGATTTACCCACACTCTCATATCTTCTGAAGTGATTGCTTTAACAATCTCAGGATAAACCTTTTCAATGATTCGGTCCGTTTTAACAAAAGATCCGAGCATTTGGACAAGTGAACCTTGTCTTTCTAGAAAACGTCTCACAATATTTTGCATCTGTTCTCGTCCTTCATGAGAATGCAAATACGTTTCAATTCGTTGGAAAACCCATTCGTTCACTTCAGGTAGTTTTTCTGTCGTTCTTTTCATCAATTCTTCTGGTACAAGATGAGCAAGTGGTTGTTGTTCAATTTCCAAAAGCCATTCATCAAATTTATGGTCGAGTCTTCTTTCAAGCTGATAACGAAGTTTTTTTTCTATATCAATGGTGGGATCATAGCTTTTAACAATGTCTGCCAATGATCGTTCTTCGGTGTGGACCCACTCTGTAACACCTTTTTTCATCCACCCTTTCATCTGTTTTTGAAACTCTGGGTTTGTAAGCTTCTCTTCAATCCCTTCAGCGGTTAACAGATGATTCATGACCGTTTTCCCTAAATGATTTGCAATGTCTGCTTGTCGTTTCGGGATTAGCCCTGGAGTCAATGGTAACTTCTTTTTCCCTATGTACCTCGCACCGTAAGGACGAAATAACATGCCAATCGCAATAATATTCGTAAATAAGCCAATAACACCGGCAATAAGCATCGAAATCAAGATGATCAGGATGGCATTCACACAAACGTCTCCTTTGAAAAACGACAGTTTTAGATTCTTTTCGCTAGTCATGATACCATAAATTCATGACAACTGTGAGAAAGGAGCATCAGAATGTTTAGTCATTTTCAATATGAAACAATTAAGAATAATTGGGTAGCAAAAGAATGGAAATTCTCTTTCTTTTATAAAGGTGTTCATTGTGAAGGAACCTATTCAGGTGAAGGTCAAGTGAAGTGGTTGCATGCACCGAAGGAAGACATAAAACAAGTAGAAGCACATGTTCATGATCTTATGCTTTATCATGAGTTTGAAGAACACAATCCAAATTTCCAATAAGATGATATACGAAAAGGCAGCATAAAGCTGCCTTTTCAAGCCATCTGTATTTAGTTAGATGATCATTGATGGTTATTTTTGATAGCCACCCATTTGTTGCTCAGCCATTTGAACTAAGCGTTTTGTGATTTCCCCTCCAACTGAACCGTTAGAGCGTGCTGTTGAGTCTGGTCCAAGTTGAACACCGAACTCAGAAGCGATTTCATACTTCATTTGGTCTAGTGCTTGTTGTACACCAGGTACGACAAGTTGGTTTGAACTGTTGTTGTTCGCCATGTTTTATCTCACCTCCCTCTCTGTGTAACTATAGTTTGACTCGATTTGATTTCTCTATCCCCACTTTTTAATTAGTAAGTTCATCCAGTTTTATCTCTAACCTAAAAAAAGCCCCAAAATGGGGCTTTACACCGGTGTAACACTTCGTTTTTTCAGTGGAGGTTGCACTGATTTTTGTTCATATTGCTTAAAACGGCTAATCAACTCACCCCGTAATAAGTCAGGCTCTACAATGTCATCAATGATCATTTCTGATGCCAACCGGTATACATCAATATTTTGTTGATACTCTTTTCGCTTAGTAGCAACAAATTGTGCCCGCTCTTCTTCAGGCAACTCTTGTATCTTGTTCGCATACACAGCGTTTACAGCGGCTTCAGGACCCATGACAGCAATTTGAGCGCTTGGTAATGCAAGAGTACAGTCAGGTTCAAACGCTGGCCCTGACATTGCATATAAACCTGCACCATATGCTTTTCTAACGATGACCGATATTCTCGGTACAGTCGCACTGCTCATTGCCGATAGCATTTTTGCCCCGTGGCGTATGATGCCTGCTTTTTCAACGCGAGTACCGATCATAAAACCTGGAACATCTGCGAGGAATAGAAGTGGGATGTTATACGCATCACAAATCGTCATAAACCGAGCTGCTTTATCCGCAGAATCATGGAACAATACGCCGCCTTTCATCTTTGGCTGATTGGCAACAATGCCAACGACAGCACCGTCCATCCGGACAAAACCCGTAATAATCTCTGGAGCAAACAGTTTTTTTACTTCATAGAAGCTGTTTGCATCTGCGATATGGTCAATGAGTTCATACATGTCGAAAGGCGCGTTTTGATTGTCAGGAATAATGTCTTCGAGTGTTTTTTCTTTACTTGAAGGTAGCTGCGTTTCAATCTTTTTTGGCTTGTTCGCAAAATTCTTCGGCATATAACTCAAATATGTCTTAGCGGATTCAATGGCTTCGTCCTCGTTGCTAGCGAGCACATCCCCACAGCCAGATACCGAGCAGTGCATTCTTGCGCCGCCCATCTCTTCCAGACTTACACGTTCACCAATGACCATCTCTGCCATTCGCGGGGAGCCGAGATACATTGACGCATTTCCCTCGACCATAATGACTAAATCACAAAATGCCGGAATATAGGCACCACCCGCAGCTGATGGTCCAAACAGCAAACAAATCTGTGGGATTTGGCCAGACAATGCAATTTGGTTATGAAAAATTCGACCTGCTCCTCTTCTGCCTGGGAACATTTCAATTTGATCCGTAATCCTAGCTCCTGCTGAGTCAACGAGGTAAAGCATTGGGACTTGCAGACGTTCGGCTGTTTCTTGAATACGAATAATTTTCTCAACGGTCCTCGAACCCATGAACCTGCCTTAACCGTAGAATCATTCGCCATAAAGCAGACCGACACACCACCAATATCGCCCATTCCGGTCACGACGCCATCCGCCGGTAAGTCTCCTGCCATCACATTCGCAAATTTACCGTCTTCAAGGTGAATCGTACCCTCATCAAGCAACTTCTCAAGGCGCTCACGAACGAACATCTTTCCTTTATCTGCATTATTTTTATGATACTTTTCGTTTCCTCCGCTCGTAATGTCTTCGGTCATTTGTTTGTGGCTGCCAGTTGTATCAATCATTACGTGCACCTCCGCTATTTGCCTATATACTGTGGTTTACGCTTCTCTTTAAAAGCGAGTAAGCCTTCTCTTCTGTCCGCTGTAGGAACGGTGTGCTCGTAGCACACTCTTTCTATTTGTAGTCCGGTTAACAAATCGACTTCTTGACCGAGATCTACGGCTCGCTTTGCTTGTCTTAGAGCGAGAGGTCCGTTTTTAGCGATCTTTTCTGCAAGTTCGAATGCATGTTGCCTTACATTCTCTACGGCTGTAGTCATTTCAAGCAGTCCAATCCGCTCTGCTTCTACACCACTGATCAACTCACCGGTAAATATTAATTGTTTTGCTTTTCCAGAACCAAGCAACCTGCTGAGTCGTTGTGTTCCCCCTGCGCCAGGGATAATGGCAAGTGATGTCTCTGGAAGGCCGTATTTGCCTTCATCAGCACCAATGCGAATATCCGCAGCTAATGCTAACTCTAATCCACCACCGAGAGCGCTACCTGTGAGCGCTGCAATCGTCGGTTGCGGAATTTCGGATATTTCATGAATGACAGACTGAATGCGCCTTACCGCTTGCAAAACTTCAGATTCTGACATGCCTGCACGTTCTTTTAAGTCTGCTCCTGCACAGAAAACCTTATCACCCGTAGATGTAAGGACAACCGCACGAACGTCTTGTTCTGCTTTCAGCGATTCTACAATGTCACTAAGGCCGAGCAAAACGTCTTTAGAAAGGCTGTGTGCCTGCTTTTCACGCTGCAGTTCAATTAAGGCAATCCCTTCTGAATTTACGGACCATTCAACGAGAGTCACATTCATCACGCTCCTTACTCAATTTCAAACAATTGATCTCCTTCGTTTACGAATTCTCCTTCTTGCTTGAGCACGGCTTTAATCGTTCCTGCCTGCTCTGATTGAATTGGAATTTCCATTTTCATCGATTCCAAAATCGCAACTTCTTCTCCCGCTTCCACAAGGTCTCCCTCACCTTTTAGAACTTTCCATAAATTCCCAGCCATCGATGCTTGAATGTTTGCCATCTCTTAACACTCCTTATTTAGATACAGGTTGAATGTGTTCTTTTACGAAATTTGTTGTGAAATTAAATGAAGTGAATGCTTCGTGAGAAAGCACTTGTTGAACAAAAGGTAAATTCGTCTTAATACCTTCAATGACTGTGTTATCGATTGCGTTTTGCAGTTTTTTAATCGCGTCTTCTCGATCATTGCCGTAAACGACCATCTTTGCCACCATCGGATCATAAAACGGTGTCACTTCTGTACCTTCTTCAATCGCAGTATCCACACGAATATCATTAGGCATATGCAATGTTGTGATTGTACCTGGCGATGGAAAAAAGGTGACGGGATCTTCTGCGTATACACGGCACTCCATACTATGTCCGTGAAAGGATACATCCGACTGTTCAAAGCTAAGCTTTTCTCCACTAGCAATTCGAATTTGCTCTCGTACAATATCGATACCTGTAACCGCTTCTGTTACCGGGTGTTCAACTTGTAGTCGTGTGTTCATTTCCAAAAAATAAAATTCTCCGTCTTCCACGAGAAACTCCAACGTGCCGGCATTTTCGTAATTTAACGCCTGTACTGCTTTTATAGCTGCAGCTCTCATTTTTTCTTTCGTTTCTTCGGGCAGACCTTCGGCTGGTGATTCTTCAATCACCTTCTGATGTCTACGTTGGATGGAACAATCCCGTTCGCAAGATGGATGTGATTGCCATACGTATCGCTCAACACTTGTACTTCAATGTGACGCGGTGCAGTTAGTGCTTTTTCTAAATACAACGTTCCAGATCCAAAATAATTGGAAGCCCGACGTTGATTGCTACTAAACGCTTTTCTCAATTCTTCATCGTTATGCACAAGCTCCATGCCAATACCACCCCCACCTGCAGCGGCTTTTACCATAAGTGGGTAGCCAATTGCTGCACCAAGTTCGACCGCTTCATCTGCTGAGGATACATAGTGGTTACCAGGAAGTACAGGCACACCCGCTTCTTCCATTGTGCGTCGCGCTGACACTTTATCGCCCATTTTCTCAATGACGTGTGCACTCGGTCCGATAAAGATGATTTCGTTATCATGACATGCCCTTGCAAATTTAGGGTTTTCTGATAAAAATCCGTATCCAGGGTGAATGGCGTCGACGTTAGCACCTCGGGCAACTTCTAGAATTTTCTCGATGTTTAAGTAACTCTCTTTCGCATTTGCAGGTCCGATATGGTACGCTTCATGCGCCATTTTCACGTGCAAACTCTCTTGATCGGCTTCAGAATAGACGGCTACCGATCGTATATTCATTTCCTTTAACGACTTAATGATTCTGCAAGCAATTTCTCCTCGATTCGCAACAAGTACCGTTTTTAGCATACTGACCACCCTTTTTAAATTCTGTACTCATCGTGCGTTAGCCAATCTCTCTGCTAATGACAAGTCGCTGAATTTCTGAAGTCCCTTCTCCAATTTCCATTAGTTTCGCATCTCTGAGCATACGTTCGACTTCATATTCTTGCATATATCCAGAACCACCATGAATTTGAATGGATTGGTTGCAAACTCGTGTAGCCATTTCTGATGCGTACAATTTGGCAAATGCTGCTTCTTTCTTGAAAGGTTTCTTCGCGTCTTTTAACCAAGCTGCTTTGTGAACCATCGTTCTTGCCAGTTCAATCTCCATTGCCATATCTGCAAGTTTAAATTGAATCGATTGAAAAGAACCAATATTTTTACCAAATTGCTTTCTTTGCTTCGCATACTCTCGAGCACGATCATATGCTGCTTGTGCGATTCCTACTGCTAACGCTCCAATCGAAATCCTGCCTCCGTCTAACGTATGCAAAAACTGTCCAAACCCTTTTTCTGGGTCACCTAATATATTTTCTTTAGGAATGCGGACGTCTGTTAGAATGAGCTCTGTCGTATTTGATCCTCTTACACCCATCTTTTCATAAGGACTTGTTATTGTAAATCCATCGAGGTGTGTCGGAACGATAAACGCCGAAATATTGTTTCGACCGTTGTCTTTCTTACCTGAAACGGCTGTGATAATCACTGCTTTCGCATAAGCAGCATTCGTAATCCAACATTTCTCGCCATTAATCACATACTCTTCACCATCGAGGACCGCTGTTGTTTTTGTGCCACCTGCATCACTGCCAGCATTCGGTTCTGTTAAACCAAAAGACCCTAGCGATTCACCGGTGCATATTGGGACAAGAAAGTCTTGTTTTTGTTGTTCGTTACCAAAGTTCAACAGCGGACTCGCTCCTAAAGAAACCGATGCTGCATAGCTGAGTCCCGTTCCTCCACAAGCATTTCCTACTTCTTCAACCGCAATCGCATAAGAAACCGTATCGGCTCCGGCACCTCCATATTGCTCTGGAATCGGCAACCCTAAAAGACCAAGGTCTCCCATCTTCTTAAAAGTTTCTTCTGGAAATCGGCCTGTACGGTCAACATCAATCGCTTTTGGTGCTATCTCACTAGCGGCAAAATCTTTCACCATATCACGAACCATCCGTTGCTCTTTCGTTAGTTCGAAATTCAATTTGATCGCCTCACTTCACTTCAGGAATTCAACTGAGCAAGCGCTCAATCGGCACACAAACGTAAACGCTTACAACTAGATTACTACAACACCCGGCAATCGTCTACCGATTTTTCTTAATATTTAGATGGTGAGATTCGCTCCAATTACCGGTTTCTCACTCGGTGGAATTTCAGTAAACGGGGGATCATATAAATGAGTATCTTGTGGTGGTATCATCTATGCTATACTATTAGTAATCTGTTGCATTTTATGGAGGGGAGGACTGAACAATTTGGATTTGGTATTCCCGATGATTCTTGGATCAATCATTGTTGTCACTTTATTGTTATGGTTTAGTGGATATTACGTATTGCTTAAATTTGTTAAGAAAATGGAAACAAGATGGCGGAGGTTATCGCATCTTCTTCACCGTCTTGATCGTTTATCAAGTGAATACCTCATTTCTTTAGATACCGATGGAAAGCTTGCACCTGGC
Organism: Geomicrobium sp. JCM 19039; assembly: GCF_000698145.1. Classification (GTDB taxonomy): domain Bacteria; phylum Bacillota; class Bacilli; order Bacillales; family Marinococcaceae; genus Geomicrobium_A. The sequence continues at coordinate 14,147 of NZ_BAXB01000003.1, read as the reverse complement.
ACATCTCAAACAATTCAAAGACATATTGATGATATGCACAATCCAATGTTGGGGCGTAGCGAACAGCTGCATGCGTATGCCATTGTTCATGAACGGTTGGAGGAAATTTTTGACAGCATTGAACTTGCAGAGAACGAACAAGCTCTCCAAGAAATGGAAACTGACCTTCAATCAACACTTACACTTGTAGCTTCTTCTAGCCAAGCATATGATGCTTCTGTCAAGCGCTACAATAAGAGCATTACGACAGTCCCGACTAAATATGTCGCTGGCATTCACCACTTTGAATCACAATATTTGCTAGATGATTCTGTGAAGAAATGGGAGACGAAAGATCAAGCTCCTTCAAATTAATTGATTACAATTTTATTAAGAATTGTGGAATATTGGATTTTTATATGCTATATTAACGCCGACGGGGTTTTTCTCGTTTCAACGTTTGATCGAGTTTTACCCTGCTTACTTTGCATTACCTTCTTGATGCGTGTATTTTTTGACCTTGGCGACCATTTTATGGTCGTCCTTTTTTATGTAAACGTCACCTCTCCTTGAGGCCATAGAAAAAGCGAACGACTCTCTAAGCTACTCGTTAACGCGTCCGATTGAATTCGGTCTAAGTGGGGATTTCATTACCATGTAGCGTTGCGATCCTAAATTATCCCACCATAGATCATGTCGAGACCGCATAAAATCGTACGACCTTCTATGGGACATCCCGTTTTAACATTACAATTTCATGTTTAGATGAGTGTAGTGATTAATCTTCCGAGATTTGCTCCTGGACTGATCTGGATTTTATTGGAATACAGCGAGCGATCTACACGAGTTAAATTAAAGTGATTCATTCAGCTACAAGATCGGGATTTACAATGGAAATTAGTAGCAGCTAATGAAGCTAATTCGATAACACACCACATAAACTTGCCACATCCGTTGACTGAGCATTGACGCGGGCCATGGGACGAAAATCTTACCATAGAATGACCTATGTAAGATTTTAGCCGAAATATATAATGAACGTAAGATATTCCTGATTTGCGCTGTTGGGAGTTGCTTTCCACTTCAGGCGGATGCTTTTAGTCCAGACTACAACTGCAACATCTGTGATCAAACGACGCCCACCGTATTTTCTATGTACTCCAGAGCATAAGGACGACACGGTTCACGTTTCTGCCTACTGGTTAGAGTGTGGAAAGAAGTTCAAATGCCCTATATATTCATTTACGTGACATTTGAGAAAGAAAAATCATCATTTTAAACGTGGATGCGCACATAAACGGAGTCAACGGTCACATATCGCGATATATGTGACCGTTGAGGGCCGAAAGTGCCCGGTTTAAAGGCTGGATAGTCACATACGTGACAGGTCATCACATGCTGGTGCCAGGTGGTGACCATCGGTCACGTCTTTTTACCTTTCGGCATACGTTTTCCGTGTTGCCCGCAACCCTTGCGGATCACTACCTAATTTTAAGCCCACATCCTTTGTGTTAACGAATAAATGAAGTGTTGTTCAATTCATTAATATAAGAACGGGACGCTATTTTTCAGTGATATAGACCGTGTCTATGAAGGATTTTCTATTTATAACAAAAGAAATACTGTTATACATTTTTCTATTTCCTTTTTTCAGTGAGCTTCTTCGGCAGAAGGTGGTCTCGCATAACTATTTCGTTTTCCGATGAATTCGCCGTCCATCAAACGTAAAAACGGTCTGTTTCTCGGAACATGTTGTTTCAATGTGTACGGGTCTGCCCCACAACACATACAAATAAGGGATGGTTCGTTCTAAGTCTTTAACGTCTAGTTCATTTCCCTCATATTGATGAGTGATATACAATTCACCAGCTCGTAAATAATTTCCATCGGTTACTGTTAAATAGGGAAATCCACCGTTAACTCTCGAAGCGACGAGTTCATCCCGAACGTGCGTCCAATCTTTGTCAGTAACTTCATACTGTTTTCCTTTTTTTCCAAATACGTACATATCTTCACGATCAACCAAATCCTTCGTAAGATAATTGCGAAGAAACGATGCATCTGACTCTAATTCGCGAACTTCGAAGATTTTCTCCCTGCCACTGCCTTCTTTCACTCCAATTCTCTTTAAATCCTCATTTGGATGGTCATACCGCTCTTCAATGTCTTCAAAGATCTTCAAACCCAAATAATATGGATTGATTGATGTTTTCGAAGGTACAACGACACTTGCATTTAGCTTCGCGAATTCAATGGATTCAGAAAACGTCAAGTCCATTTCCCGCATAATCCGAGCGTGCCAATACGATGCCCAGCCTTCATTCATAATTTTCGTCTCAAGCTGCGGCCAGAAATATAACATTTCTTCTCTCATCATCGTTAAAATGTCGCGTTGCCAGTCTTCAAGCTCCGTGCTATGTTCTTCAATGAAAAGCAGCACGTCTTTTTCAGGCTGTTCTGGGAACGTTTTTTTCTTCTTTTTCACTCCAGAGTGCGTAACGTCTCTATCTACGTCCCAAAGATCATCGTATGGGGTTGATTTTTTCTTTTCGGCAACACTCGTTCCTTCATCCTTACTCTGTGGAAGTCGATACGGATCAACATGTTCTTGCACAGCTAAAATTGCGTCTAGAAATTCTTCGACCTCTTTTTTACCGTGCACTCGTTCATAGTGAAATATTCGCTCAGCAGTTGCACTCATACTTTCAACCATGTCTTTCCTCGTACCTTGAAATCGACAATTATTCTTAAAAAAATCACAATGCCCGAGCACATGGGCAACAATGAGTTCATTTTGAATGAGACTGTTATTATTCAGTAAAAACGCATAACAAGGGTCTGAGTTAATGACAAGCTCATAAATCTTACTCAAACCTAGATCATATTGAACTTTCATTTTGTGGAATTGCTTTCCAAAGCTCCAATGTGAAAACCGAGTTGGCATTCCGTATGCACCAAATGTATAGATAATATCGGCTGGACATATTTCATAACGCATCGGATAAAAATCTAGACCAAATCCTTCTGCGATTTCTGTAATTTCTTCAATTCTCTTCTCTAACAAGCGGTGTTCCTCAACAGACATTCCCGCTCCCTCCATTCCATACTTCTATTAATTATATGTGAAAGTCGCTAAGTGATGAATGGATGGCGATGTTTTATCTGCTAATTGATGAGGAAAAGGAAGAACAAAGGAGGCTATAAACATGAACATAAAAAAACAGATGGTCGCTAGTGGCCGCGTTCAAGGGGTCGGGTTTCGACAATTTGTCTACGAGGAAGCGAAAAAACACCACCTTTACGGCTCGGTAAGAAACCGCAATGATGGTGCTGTGGACATTGAAGTAGAAGGCACAAATGAAAAGGTTACAGAGTGGGTTACTCGAATTAAACAAGGGAACGGTTTCTCTGAAATTCAAGAACTAACGAGCCAAGAAACGGACGAGATTGATCATAACCAAACGTTTTCGATTCGCTACGACTAGCGTATTTGCAAATGTTGTAAGGTCTCAACGGCTCGATTTACCGGTAATTTAGGTAAATAAAATACGTTTTGCATCACTTCTTGCAAATCGGCCAGTGATTTAATTTGCCGCTCTGTTTTGCCGCCATTTCTGTTTCGCAATGTGAGACGATCGTTTTTAAGGGAGATCATGATTTGCCGGTGGTTGCACCACTTATCAATGCGTAGTTGGGTCATATACGGTGCATCCGTTTGAAACGACGCCTTTATTGGATCTATGAGATCATCTAACGTGTTGCGAACATTTATTTGAAACGGGAGCGGTTTACTCACTTGTCTTCCTCCAATTGAACGAACATACTCGTACCTCCCATTGCCTGAGGTCTTTTTAACAATCACCCGTTCTCCTGCGAAAATCGGTGTTTGCTTTTCCCCGTTCGTTAGGGAGACGGGAGCTAACATTGGTGTTGGTGTTCCCGCATCCACATACCAAAGGTTTTTCTCTTCGTTCAATGTAACAAGTAGTGCTAGATGGTCCCCTCCTGGCAATATGTATTGCACGCGAAAACCAATCGCTTTTAACAGTCTTGCGAACTGAATGTTTAACGTAAAACACGTCCCGCCTGTTTGGAAAGATTCAAATCGATTGAGAAAATCCTCCACGCGAATTAAGCGATTTTTGGCATACTTGTCCCAATGTAATTTACTCACGTTTTCAAATGGGAACACATGTCGATGTGCTTTTAACAATTGTTTTAAGTATACCAACGAAGGCTCTCTTAAAGGAATCTGTAAATAGGAAAGATACCGATGTACCCACGCCATACTGTTCACCATCCATTCATTACACCGCATACGACTCTTTTATTCCGAAAGTTGGTCGTTTACATCGTTCATGACCGCCTGGCTAATGTCTTCCAGTGCCTCTTGAACAAGGTGGTTCGTTCTAGCTTGAGCACCTGTGTAAATCTTCACTTTTGGCTCTGTACCTGAAGGGCGTATGCATACCCAAGAGTCATCCTCTAAAAAGTATTTTAGAACGTTTGATTTTGGTAATGCAATGCCTGAATATGTTCCCTTTGACACATCGGTTCGTCTGCCCGAATCATAATCTTCAATCTGAACAATCTTTCTTCCTGCAAATTCCTTAGGAGGCGCGTGCCGATAATGCTGGAGCAAACCCTCAATTTTCTTTTGCCCTGCTTGACCCGTCAGCTCAATGCTGTTTGTCTTTTCTTTGAAATAGCCAAACTGCTCATATAGCCTATTTAACCGCTCTTTTAAGTTTTGACCTTCTGATTGTGCAACGAGGGCAAGTTCAGCAACGATTAATGCAATCTGCACAGCGTCTTTGTCACGAACGAAAGAACCAGCTAAATAGCCATATGACTCTTCATAACCAAACAAAAATGTTTTGTCCGTCGACTCGTACGCTTTGATTTTCTCTGCAATAAATTTGAAGCCCGTCAATGTATCTTCGCAATTTGCGCCGTAATGCTCTGCTAACTGTCTTCCGCTCTCTGAAGTTACTATCGTCTTTAAAATGATATCATTCTGCGTTAATGGCCTTTGTTTTGCCGTTTCTTCCAGCACATAATGCAAAAGTAATAAACCCGTTTCATTTCCAGTTAAAAGTCGATAGCCATTCGGCTCGCTTTTATCTCGAACAGCAATGCCAACACGATCAGCGTCAGGATCTGTTGCAACTAACAAATCTGCATCTACTTGTTGACCTCGTTTTGCAGCGAGCTCAAATGCTTCTTCTTCTTCAGGGTTTGGCAAAGATACCGTTGAAAATTGCGGATCTGGCTCCGCTTGTTCTTCAACAACGTGCACATTTGTATATCCGTTTCTATGGAACGCATCTAGCACAGGACGATGCGCTGTTCCGTGTAAAGGCGTAAATACGACAGTCACATCTTTGCCTTGCGACTGTCCCAGCTTAGGATGGTGTAGAAGTTTCGAAAGTTCTTCTTGATAACGATTGCTCACTTCGTCACCTATCATCTTCAGTGAACCATTTTCAATTGCTTTGTCCTCATCAGCCGTCGGAATGCTTAGTTCATCTTCAATTTGATTAACAAACTTGATCAACTCATCCGACGCTTCAGGTGGCAGTTGTGCGCCATCACGATTATAGATCTTTATGCCGTTATATTGTGGCGGATTGTGGCTTGCAGTAATCATAATGCCCGCTATGGCTTGGCGTTCGCGAACAGCAAAAGAAAGGATCGGGGTTGGTGCGAGTTGTTCAAACACTTCCACAGTGTAACCAGAATAAACGAGCGTAATCGCTGCTTCCATCGCAAAGTCTTTTGACATATGTCTAGAATCGTACGCAATGACGACCGTTTTCGTCTTCCCTTCTTGCCCGTCTAAGTATTGCGAGAGCCCTCTTGCCGCTTTTCTTACTGTAAAACGGTTCATTCGATTAGGACCGACCCCTATTTCCCCTCTCATTCCACCTGTACCAAAAGCGAGCGACTGATAAAAACTTTCCTGCAGCTTAGACGTGTCGTCAAGGGTTTGTAGTCGCTCCAATTCTAATTTTAGTGGATCATTCTGGTTCAATTTCTCTGTCCAATGTTTAATGATCTCTTTCATCATTTCCTCCCCCATCGCTTAAAAAGCCGATAATCCTGTTCGCTCTTGAATTCTATATAACCAATACTTCCAAGTCTGTCCTTCTTCGTACTCTGTAAAGTCATTTGTATAATCGGCTTGTTCTGATGCCCATAGTTTGTTGAAGTAGTCATCTACAGATTGCATGAATGGTTCCTCTGCAGAAGCAGCAAATAAAAGATTGGTTTCCAAGTTCAAATCATCTAAATTCCGTCTCGTGAAATTTGCGGAACCACCATTCACTATAGCCGTGCTACCATCGGTCATATAAAGCATCTTTGTGTGGTATTGTTCACCTAACGTATTGTACCATCTCACCTCAATATTGGACGAGTGCTGTTCCAATTCATACGCAACTGGTCGATTAGGAACACCATTTTTTTCATGACCAAATGCTTCTCCATTTGCGTCAAGAATAAGGCGTATGCTCGCTTGTCGATCAGCGGCAGCTTTTAGTCTTTCGATAACGTCTCGGTCTGACAAATAAAAAAGTCCCAGCCAAATTTCTGTTCCACCATTCGCTTCATCAATTGATTTTAGAATTTCTTCTTTAATCGCACCCTCGGTAACCACCTTGCCTTGAAGACTCGCATCGATTTGTTCCACATGATCGACATTGGTTTCTAATCCAGTAAAGGCTCCACCTGACCCTGACATCTCTGCTACAGCAGTTTCAGTATCAAGTAGATGTTGAACGAGGGGACCTTCAATATAAAAAGCAACATTTGAATGGTTTGCACTAGCATCGTGCGCATTCGCAGAGGTAACTAGACCACTACGTTCGTTCAGTATAACTTTACGGTGGTTCGCTTTTGAATTGAGTAAATCTAAATAAGAACGAACCGTTACTCGTTCTGCTTCCGAACTAAATGGGCTTGGAAGCCACCCTCCTTCGGGTGTACCAAACCATTGAATAAACCCCCGCCACAACCCACTATAAATTGGGTTAGAATCTGGCATTTGTCTCATATCCGTCCATACGAGCTCGATACCTACTTCTTCGAGCGAGGACAAGTGCTCTGGAGTTCGACTACCATAAAAACTGTTAATTCGATCAGTAATCGCAATAATCGTTATATCTGGATCAGTCGTTTTTTTTGTAATAAGCTGTTCGCTCAACCAGCTCGACAAAGGAGGAAAAGCTAATTCTGAAGGATATTCATCATTGAAAAGAAACATATCAACAACGAGAAAATCCTCTGCCTCTTGAATCATTTGCTCAACAGTTGCAAAAATCTCATGGTCTTGTTGTCTTGTGCCCGATCCATCTACGTATGTATAATCAAATAAAACTTCAGCGGTTGGTACGGGCTCAAATCCACTATTATAACTCAAATGTTCTTCTGGGAGCGGCTTGAATATGCCATATCCCATAAAAATAATGTATACAATAATGAAGGCAATGGATATTTTTCCAGCAGTGTACCTTTTAAGTGGCTTGTTGCGTAAACGATCCATAGTCATATCCTCCTTCAGTCACATACCCTCAGTTTACCATGATCTTTCTGTCTATGTTTGACCGAATGTCCATGATAAAATATAAATAGATCGTTAAGGGGTGATTCAATGAGTCATACAGAAAGAATCTATTTTGCGGGTGGTTGTTTTTGGTGTATGGTCCAACCTTTTGAAGATTTAGCTGGCATTATCGCGGTGACTTCAGGTTATACAGGTGGCACTTCCGTTGATGCGAGTTACGAGCGGGTGAAGCAAGGGACGACTGAACACTATGAAGCGGTTGAAATTGTGTATGATCCTTCCAAGTTTCCCTTAGACGAGCTGTTACGTTTATATTGGCCACAAATTGACCCTACAGATGCTGATGGGCAATTTCACGATCGAGGTCCGCAATACCGAACAGCCATTTTCTATCATAGCGAATCGCAAAGACTTGCAGTAGAACGATCCAAGCAAGAACTGCAAAAGAGTGGACGCTTTAAACAACCCATCGTCACAAAAGTATTGCCCGCTGGACCTTTCTATCCAGCTGAAAAGGAACATCAACAGTTTTATAAAACAAATGCAGAGTACTATAAAGAGGATCGAAAAGCGTCTGGGCGAGACGAATTCATCGAACACTATTGGCATACAACGTAACGAATTGTAGGCATAGAGATATTCACATAATCTCTACGCCTACAATTCCATTAGTCAAGGTATGACGTGCACGTTAAACTCAACTTGCCGCTATACTTTTGCTTCCTGATTACTAAAGAACCATTGCAAAGCTTGAAATACGTGTTGCTTCTCTTTAAGAATAAAATGGCGGAATCTAGGGTCATCAATGCTTTGGTAAACGTTCATCAGTGTACTGTGGCGACTGTAGGCATTGACCTCACCGTACCCAAACATACTTGCTTTCTCCATAATCTGATCAATTAAGTGCAAACACCGTTTATTATCAGAGGTCAAGTTGTCACCATCAGAAAAATGAAATGGATAAATATTGTACCTTCTCGGATCATAATGGTCTTCAATGCGCTTTAACGCTAGCTCATAGGCGGATGAACAAATCGTCCCTCCACTTTCTCCTTTTGTGAAGAAATGTTCTTCATCCACGACCTTCGCTTCGGTATGATGTGCGATAAATTCAATTTCTACACTTTCATACTTCGTACGAAGAAATCGGGTCATCCAAAAGAAAAAACTTCTCGCCATATATTTTTCCCATTTTCCCATTGAGCCTGATGTGTCCAACATCGCTATGATAATGGCTTTGGACTCTCGCTTCTCTTCTTCATTCCACGTCTTAAAACGTAAATCATCACGATAAATCGGATTAATTCCTGGCCTGCCTTCCATAGCATTTCGTTTAAGCGCTGTAAGAATGGTTCTACGTTTATCAATGTTGCCGAGCAAACCTTTTTTTCTTACATCATTAAATTCAATGTCTTCTACAACAAGTTGGTCCTCCTCTTTCTTTTGCAAATTCGGTAGTTCCAAATGTTGAAACAAGGCTTCTTCAAGTTCTGCTATGGAAATTTCTGCCTCATAGTAATCTTCTCCCGCTGTGTCACCTGGCTTATTTCCTTTGCCAGAAGCCTTCCCCTTTTCTTTGCCCGGTGCGCGTGCAACCACATCTCCGACTTGACTATCTCCATCCCCTTGGCCCACATGCTTTTTCTTGTCATCATTGTATCGAATTTTGTATTCATCTAATGATCGAATCGGCACATGTACAACATCACGACCATTTGACATCACAATACTTTCATCCGTAATCAAGTCCGGTAAGTTTTGATTGATGGCATCTTTAACTTTCTCTTCATGTCTGCGTTGGTCCAAATACCCTTTTCTGTGAAGAGACCAGTTTTCTTCAGAAACAACAAAAGGTGGCGTTTGGTTTTCATCACTCATGAGTAAACCCCCCGGAAAAACCATCGGTCTTGAGGAACCTGATGATTTGTAAATTTGTCGTTACGTCCCCACTGCTTCGGACACGTCGTACTACACTCATCGTATGCAGCTTATTGAAAGAATTGTCACTCAATCAAGAGATCGACATTTTGAATTTTGATTTTACTATTTTAATCGTCATTTCTTCTGAATAGAACAAAAACGGCTCGCGCATTTGCGCGAACCATTAACGTATAATAGAAAAATCGCTTACTGGCCAATATCGAATATTCGCTTTGCCCACAATATCATCATAAGAAACAAAACCAATCTGCCGGCTGTCTAAACTATTTCGTCGATTATCTCCAAGCACGAACAGCTGGTCATCTGGAACGACTTCTTCCCCAAGATTCAATTCACTCAGCGTAAAATCGCGTGTAAAAGGACCGCCTTCGGCACTTGCAACGGCTTCATGTAAGTAATCTTCAGGAATTTCTTCATCGTTGATAAACAGTGTATCATTGTGATAGCTTATTTGATCTCCTGGAAGGCCAATCACTCGCTTAATGTAATCACTCTCTTCGTCTGCATGAAATACAATTAAGTCAAATCGGTCAGGCTCAGATATGTGGTATCCCACTTTATTAATAATTAATCGTTCTCCACTTTCAATTGTCGGCATCATCGATTCTCCATGCACCATATAATTGGCAAAGAAAAACGTGCGTACAATTAAAACGATGAGAATGACAATAACGAACGTCTTTACCCAATCCCATATCTCTTTTGTTAGACCAGTATTCACTGTTTCTCCTCCCACTCACCATACTTTTTACACATTTTTTGATGATTCGCTTGCGTTTTTCAAGATTTTTGTAAAGAATACGTATAGGTATGTAACTTTACTAGAAGGAATTTCGTCTATATAGTAGGCGTAACCATTGAGGTGACCAAATGTTCCTTTCCATATTGATGCTTCTATTCTCACTTTTCTCATCACCATTTCTTCATGATAGCACACAATTACACGATATGGGTTCTGAGAAACCAGCAACAATCGAATTAGATCGAGACGGTGAGGCAGTCACACTAAGTTGGGTCCGCACCCAAACACCGGGTATCGTATTTCCATTGTTGACAGCTTTGAAAGAGATCAGCAATGGTACATTTTATACACACTTGATTTCCCAGAAGACAATGAGGCAGGAGTGCTTGATACTGTGTCCCACCCTCAAGCATTTACAAACGTGCCAGAGGAGTATTCTGTCATTAACCTCGTTGAAGAATCAGAAGAACGTTATTACCAGCACCTTCCAGCAGTGACCGTTGAACCAGATCATTCTTTTGAATTAAACTTTGAGGAGCCGCTTCTAGAAGATGCCATTAGTAATGATTTATTGTATGTATTAGATGAAGAACACGAGCTCGTCCAAAACTTCATATTTATTTATACACCAACAGAAGTGCACATCCGACCGCCAACAGACAGTTATGAAGACGGACGGTTGTACCATCTATACATTGATGCCGGCATCGAAAACACGTCTGGAGAACAATTAACAAAAGGATATAAGCAATCCTTTTACGTGCAAGATGATAATGAGTCCGCTAATGAATGGTTGCCGCCAAACATGTTAGAGACACAAGCTCTTCAATTTGAAGGCGAGCGCAGCTCTGTTGAGGACGATCGCGAAGGAGACAATATGTTCTCCATCCACTTAAGTGAAAGTGAAGACGGGAGCTATATTATATTGCAGAGCGATGAAGACGAACTAGAAGAAGTGATGTTACCTCCAGTAACCACTCCTTCATCCTTTTTACCATTGCACCCATTTCTGCCTTACCCTCACCAGTATGGTTTGACCCAAATGTAAAAAAGTGCCAGCAGATATCTGCTGGCACTTTTTTATTATCGATTTAATAAACTTCCAACATACTTTAATAACTCATTAGCTGAAGTTGAATTGTAGCCGTGTTCATCCACAAGTCTGGCAATCACCTCGTTGATTTTCTTTAGCTGCGACTCATCTGGGGTGCTGACAGATGTTGTAATCTTCACGACATCTTTTAAATCTGCAAACAATTTCTTTTGAATTGCTTCACGTAGTCTTTCGTGCGAATTGTAGTCAAATTTATATCCTTTGCGGGCATATGCGGAAATACGAATCAAAATCTCTTCCCGAAATGCTTTTTTGGCATTTTCTGAAATACCGATTTGTTCTTCAATCGACCTCATTAATTTCTCATCCGCGTTGAGTTCGTCACCTGTAATTGGATCATAAATCTTTTGATTGTTGCAAAAAGCTTCCACATTATCTAAATAGTTGTTCATCATTGTTTTTGCCGATTCTTCATACGAATAGACGAAAGCTTTTTGTACTTCTTTCTTCGCAATCTCATCGTACTCTTTCCGGGCAACCGAAATGAAATCCTGATAACGCTCACGGTCCTCTTTCGAGATGGATGCATGTTGAGCTAGACCATCTTTCAACGCTCTTAACACATCGAGCGCATTAATCGATCGCGTATTTTTGCGAATGATGGCTGACGAAATGCGGTTGATTACATACCGTGGGTCAATGCCTGTCATACCTTCATCTTGATGTTCTTTTTTTAGTTCAACCACATCTTGCTCTTTAAAACCTTCCACAACTTCACCGTCATAAAGCTTCATCTTTTTCACAAGGTCAATTCCTTGGTGTTTGGAATCTTTTAATCGTGTTAATACCGTAAAGTATGCCGCTGTTCTCAGCGCGTGTGGCGCGATGTGTACATGGGACATGTCACTTTCACTAATCATTTTCTCGTATATTCTTTCTTCTTCGGATACTTTTAAGTTATAAGGGATATTCATGACAATAATCCGTGAATGAAGGGCTTCATTCTTCTTGTTATTTATAAATGTACGGTATTCCGCTTCATTTGTATGAGCCACAATTAATTCATCGGCACTAATGAGCGCAAACCGTCCAGCTTTAAAATTCCCTTCTTGCGTGAGCGATAAGAGGTGCCATAGAAATTTTTCATCACACTTTAACATCTCTTGGAATTCCATCAAACCACGGTTCGCTTTATTTAACTCACCATCAAATCGATAAGCCCTCGGATCCGATTCAGAACCATATTCAGCGATTGTCGAAAAGTCAATGCTGCCTGTCAAATCAGCAATATCTTGCGATTTCGGGTCAGAAGGACTAAATGTCCCAATCCCGGTTCGCTTATCTTCTGAGAAGAAAATACGCTCGACCATTACATCTTCAACCCGTCCGTCGTACTCTTCTTCCAAGCGCATCGTATTCAAAGGAGAAAGCGCTCCCTCTACACGAATGCCATACTCTTCATTGAAGTCTTCCCGCAAATGATGAGGAATGAGATGCAAAGGATCCTCCTGCATTGGACAACCTTTGATTGCATAAACCGCTCCATCATCAGTATAAGAGTACTGTTCTAGCCCTCTTTTTAGCATATTAACAATCGTTGACTTCCCACCACTCACAGGTCCCATTAACAATAAAATACGCTTGCGTACGTCCAATCGTCTTGCTGCTGAATGAAAGTATTCTTCGGTTAGTCGCTCAATGGAGTCTTCCAACCCATAGATAGCACCATTAAAGAACGTATAACTCTTCTCGCCATTCTCATTTTCTTCAATTCCGTGACTCTTAATCATGTTATATAACCTTGAATGTGCGGTTTGCGCCACTTCCGGTCGCTCTTTCAGAAGTTCCAAGTATTCCCTAAACGTACCTTCCCACTTCAGTTTCTCATGCTCATCCCGGTAATCTTTCATCTTTGATAGTATATCCACCGAATGTCCTCCCTTTTCGGATCAGTAAAATGCGTCATCAACACCAAGACAAACTCCCCGAATACGACTCAGAATGAAAAACAAGCGTGACCGACTCATTCAGCGGTTCCGCTTATCTTCATGTGTGTTTGTATTCTATGCAAGGAGTCAGTTTGTGATAACCATCTACTCATAATCCAAGGGATATCTCTTATTAAGGCTTTTTAATAATCCATCGATCAACCGCACGTTTCACGACATAAATTCCTGCAGACGTAATAATTGAAGCAAAAATTCTTTTAAACAACTAATCGTCCTCTCCTTTCTAAATCAATCGTGTGCAATTACTATACCCGTTTGCAACGATTTTAAAAAATCTTTAAAGCCACCAGTAAAATAAGAAAATCATTCGCCTTCCGTCGATACGCAACTCCAGCATAATATCCTGATGTTGCAGTAATTGGCGTGAAGTGACACTCCATTAGGAATGCTCGCATACGCATCCAGCTGAGCGAGTAATTATAGAGAAAACTCAGGACATGCAAGTATACGAAGAAGCTTGCATTTGCATCTTCTCTATACCGAGGCTAAGGTGAATTTCGCTCACATATTCCTTTAGATCGATGGCATTTGGTGATTTTCAGGAGATTGGTGACCTATATAAGTTGAACCAAAGAATTTCTTCAAGAACCAGTGGTAAGCTTTGTAAAGTGGAAACTGTGTTCGAGTTGGGACTGAACTTGTTCTCAATTTGGAGAAAATCGCAGGAAAAGCGGTGTATTCTTATAAACTAGGTAACAGAATGAGTGAACTCGGTAACAGATAACAAGGTCACATGTACATCCTCGCCCTGAAGTAGCCACATGATATCGGCGCGAGCCGCGCCGAACCGAGTGCGGTTTCGTTTCGCCCCCGGCGGGAGCAATTCAGCCTGGAATTTGCACGCAAGTTGGAACAAAC
>NZ_BAXB01000004.1 GCF_000698145.1 Geomicrobium sp. JCM 19039 | reverse complement strand
CAGACTCACCCACTATGCCCGTTTTAGCCTCGTTTTGATTCCAATCCATGGACGTCTGCTTCCAAACAGGCGTTTATGGAATCAGAAACACCGGTTTGTTCCACCTAACCCGGTTGCTGGGGTTATGATTTCACGCTGTTCGCCCTGTTCCGTGCCGGCTAGCCTCCATTCACAGCATGATATAGGGGCGGGGCTTTGGTCCTTGCATAACTGTTCGACTACAGTCGGGTGGCGTAGCGTGAAAGAATAGCGCTGTTCATCATAGTAGTTGTTCATCTAAAAAAAGGACCGTCCACTCACGGACGGTCCATTCTGCTTATTTTTTCTTTTTCTTTCGATTGGAGCGGAAGCCTTTGTTTTTCGGGTTCTTTTGGCCTTTTCCGCCTTTGCCCTTTGTGTTGTCTCCACGCTTGCCGCCAGGGCGGTCTCCGCGCTCACCTTGAATGACTTTCGGTGCAGTACGTGCGCGTTGCTTGCGCTTTGGCATCCCGACGATTTCAAAATCAATCGTCGTCTCGTCCATATTCACTTCCAACACGCTCACATCGACTTGATCACCGATGCGGTACATATTGCCCGTACGTTCACCAATGAGCGCGTATTGCCGCTCATCGTAATGATAATAATCGTCGGTCAGGTGACTAATGTGCACCATCCCTTCAATCGTATTATCAAGCCGGATAAACAATCCGAAGTTCGCCGCTCCGCTTACAAAACCAGTGAATTCCTCACCAATCTTGTCACGCATATATTCCGCTTTTTTCAGATCATCAACGTCACGTTCCGCATCAACCGCTCGTCGCTCCATTTCTGATGAATGCGTCGCGATCTCTGGCAATTTCCCTTGCCAATGATCGGTCGTCTTCTTGCCCGTCTGCCCGTTCACAAGATACGTACGAATTAAACGGTGCACAATCAAGTCAGGGTACCGACGAATCGGGGACGTGAAGTGCGTGTAGAAATCAGCCGCAAGTCCGAAGTGACCGACATTCGTCGGGTCGTACTTCGCTTGTTGCATCGAACGGAGCAACACTGTACTAATGACGGTTTCCTCCGCTTCCCCTTTCACCGTCTCCAATACTTCCTGAAGCGCACGGGATGAATCGCATCGCCGCGACCTTTCATCACATATCCAAAACTCGTAATGAACTCCAAAAACTTCTGAAGCTTTTCATCGTCTGGATCCTCGTGAATTCGGTAAATAAACGGCAACTTCAACCAGTGGAAATGTTCAGCGACCGTTTCGTTGGCACAAAGCATAAACTCCTCGATCAACTTCTCGCCCACCGACCGTTCAATTACCGCCACATCCGTCGGACGCCCTTCTTCATCCATCTGCACTTTTGCTTCTTTAAAGTCAAAATCAATCGCACCGCGTTTAAATCTTTTCTTACGTAAGATGGCGGCGAGCTTCTCCATCCGTTCGAAGAGGGGGACGAGGCTTTCGTACTTCGCCCGTGTCTCTTCATTTCGATCAGCGAGAATCTCGTTCACAGCGGTGTATGTCATCCGTTCATTCGTGCGAATAACACTCTCAAAAATCTCATGATTCACGACGTCGCCACTCGGAGTGATCTCCATCTCGCACGTGAGTGTTAGACGATCGACTTGTGGGTTTAACGAGCAAATCCCGTTCGATAGACGATGTGGAATCATCGGTATCACACGGTCAACAAGATAGGAACTCGTTGCACGGTCTGCAGCCTCGACATCAATCGGAGACCCTTCCGTCACGTAGTGACTCACGTCAGCGATGTGCACGCCGAGCTTATAATTTCCGTTGTCCAACTCTTCAACCGTCACCGCATCGTCTAAGTCTTTCGCATCGGCACCGTCAATCGTCACAATCGTTTCTTCACGCAAGTCACGTCGTCTTTTTACTTCATTTGGATCAATCGTGTCAGCCGTGTTTGCTGCTTGCTCGGTAACTTCTTCAGGAAATTCTCCAGGCAGGCCGTGTTTAAAGATGATCGATAAAATGTCGGTTCCTGGGTCATTTTTATGGCCTAGAATACGTACGATTTCACCTTCTGCACCTTGTCGGCCCTCCGGATACTTCGTCAGTTCGACGACAACTTTGTGGCCTTCTGCGGCACCGTGATTTCTTCCTTCTGGAATAAATACGTCGCCTTGCATATGCTTATCGTCCGGTTTCACAAAGCCATACCGTTCATAATCAAGATATGTGCCGACGACCGTCGATACCCCGCGCTCAAGAATACGTACGACCGTACCTTCCGCGCGGTCTCCTTTATTGCCACCCGTGCGAGAAGAAACCCGTACGAATACGATGTCTTTATGCATCGCTCCAGCAAGATCGCCAGGAGCTACATACACATCTTCTTCGTCTTCGTTCTCAGGAATAATAAACGCAAACCCTTTGGCGTGAGCTTGTACACGACCTTTGAGCAGATTCATTTTTTCCGGTAATCCGTACCGATTATTGCGCGTACGGATGAGTACGCCTTCATCCTCAAGCTCATTCAGTGTTTTTACGAGCTGTTTTTGTTCATCGGCACTCTCTCCGTGACCGAGTGCCTCTTGCAATTCTTTTACATTTAGTGGTTTATTCGCTTCATCGCGAATAAACGTGAGTACTTGTTCTCTCAATGTTTTCTCTCCTTTCTCTTAAGATGACCATTCTAGTGAATCTAAAAACGCAACGATCTCTTCATGTAAACGTTCTTTCTCTTCCCACAATGTAATGACGTGTGGGGCATTTTCGTAAAGTACTCGATCGCGATGTTTCGAGGAGACTTCTTCATAAATCACATCCGCGTTCTCAGGTGGAACGAGGTCATCTTGTCCGGCTTGTATCACTTTTATTGGTTGTTTAATGTTTGCGAGCCGGTCGCGCACATCAAAGATCAGTTCATCAATCGACGCCAATGTATCAAGAGGCATCGTTTCAAATTCATCCATTTCTTCTTCAATCGTTTCTTCATCTTTCTTTTCAAACTGTTTGTATTGCTTAGCATAATCAACAACGCCCTGGTATAGCCTGTCGTTCATGCCTTGTTGCATGACAGGTGCACACATCGGCACGATGCCATTCACATCAAAAGTATAGCCGACTTTCAAACTGAGCAAACCGCCAAGGGACAGTCCGCAAACCGCGATCGTAGTAAACCCTCGGTCAACGAGATGCTGATACCCCTCTTCAACAGCCGCCCACCAGTCGTGCCAATCCGTTTGCATCAGTTGTTCTGGGGGTACGCCGTGCCCTGGGAATACAGGAGCATGACTCGTATACCCTTGCTTTTGTAAATACCTTCCGAGCATGCGTACGTCATTTGAAGAGCCTGTAAACCCATGGAGCAAAAGAACGGCTCGATTACTCTCTCCTTCAAACGTAAACGGTTTTGGAGCTTTAATTTTCATGTTGTCTCGTTTCCTTTCAAGAAATGCTCGATATCTCGTATAACTTGAAGCTTTTCCACATCTTGAAACACAAAATGGTTGGACTGCTCATACATGTACAGTCGTTTATACTTTGATCCGATATTATCATATAAATAAGCCGCACTCTTCTCCGGAACGAGAATGTCTTTCTCTCCTTGGGCAATCAAGACAGAGGCGGTCACTTCTCGAACGTACGGCCTTACGGTTCGGACGGTTTTCATAAATTCAAATACCGAACGAATTGATGTTTCCTTTGCTTTATCATTAACGAGCGCCATCCACGGGTCGTTCATCCCTTCCCGCATGGAGGTTCGGACATTTTCAATGATTTGTGGACGATTTACGTAATAAGCCGCAGCATTCACGAGCACCAGTTTCTTGATCGGATATTTCGCCGCCAAATAACAGGCCAACATCCCACCCATTGAAAAGCCGATTACATACAGTTCATCCACATGTTTGAGCATTTCGTTCGCGGCGCGATCTGCGGTATATATCCAAGTTGATCCTTCTCCGTTTTTCAGCTCATCATCTTCACCGTGACCTGGAAGGACCGGTGTATAGACGAGCCATCCCTTCTTCCTTCTTAACCGTTCAGCAATCGGTTCGACTTCGGCGGGGGAACCTGTGAAGCCGTGTAAGCATAAACATCCGATCATCGTGATGCGCCTCCGTTCTTACCTGACGATCGTAGAATTCCCGTTCTTTCGGTGATTAAAACAAAAAAACAGCAGGGAGCGTGTGACCCCCTACTGCCTTTAGATGAAATACGCTAATAAAACGGTAATTACAAAGAATAAAATCGCCAGTACGACGGTGGATTTCGATAAGAATGCTTCGATTCCCCGCGCCTTTTGTTTCCCCATTAGTTGCTCTGCCCCACCGGAAATCGCTCCCGATAGTCCAGCACTACGTCCTGATTGAAGTAGTACAACAGTAATCAATGCAATTGCGTTAATAATTAACAATATCGTTAAAACAGTAGTGATCATCACGTTCGCACCTCCATAAAAACGGCAGTCTATCTCATACACAGAAGAAATGCCGTTCATTTCTTCTGTAACCCGTAAATGTCCTTATCTTATAATAGCATACTTCTCATGAGAAGATCAACGGAACGAGCCAGGGCAGCGAAGCGCCAGTCGTAAGCACCGTCGTTTTTGCGATCATTCTAAACACGTAATTCGCAAAAGCTGATACATTTAGCGAATAGTGATCGTTGAATGAGTAAGTGTATGCCGATCGACCAGTATTTTTCAAGTTGAACGAAGGAAATTCACTGAATCCGATGATCGAGATCACTGTTTGCAGGTGAATGTCTGCCGATCGTCTTTTGAAGTTCATCTCACTTCGACAACTTCGTTGCCGATCGTTGTTCGTCACTCCGAGGGTGGCGGGCAACACGGAAGACGTTTGCTGAATGGTACAAAGACGGGGCCGATGGTCACCACCTGGCGCAAGCATGTGATGACCGGTCATTTATGTGACAACCCAGCCTCAATGGTCACATATATCGTAATTTGTGACCGTTCACTCCGTTTATGTGCCCATCCACGTTTAAAATGATGATTTTTCTTTCTCAAGTGTCACATTAATGAATATATGGGGCATTTGGACTTCTTTCCACACACCGTAACCAGTAGGCAGAAACGTGAACCGTGCGTGTTGCGGGAGTACATAGAAAACACGGTGGGCGATCTTTGACCACCGATGTTGCACTTGTAGTCTGGACTGCATAGAAAACACGGTGGGCGTCTTTTGGCCACCGATGTTGCCCTCGTGCTCTGGAGTAGAAGCATTCGCCTCTGTAGTGGAAAGCAACAATCAACAGCGCAAATCAGGAAAATCTCAAGTTCATCCTATATAGCTGATGGAAAGCATATTCTCACAAAATTGATTGATTCGCCTTGTTTTTCTTCCAATGGTTGGACTTCTACTTCCAAACAGACGTATTTGGAATCATTATGAAAAAAGACGCCCAAAACGATCGGGCGTCTTCGTTTATTTACTTATCTAATGTTATAAAACGTCTCTTTGCCCGGGTATTGCCCACGACCACCAAGCTGGTCATGAATACGAAGCAATTGGTTGTACTTCGCTACTCTGTCCGTTCGGGACGGGGCACCGGTTTTGATTTGTCCGGCGTTAACAGCAACCGCCAAGTCAGCAATCGTTGCATCTTCCGTTTCTCCAGAGCGGTGAGAAATGACAGCCGTATAGCCGGCACGCTTCGCCATTTCAATCGCATCGAACGTTTCGGTGAGCGTTCCAATTTGATTCACTTTAATTAAGATCGAATTTCCGATGCCTTTCTCGATGCCTTCTCCGAGTTTCTCTGTGTTCGTTACGAACAAGTCGTCACCGACGAGTTGAACACGGTCACCAATTCGCTCAGTGAGCTTCTTCCAACCGGTCCAATCATTCTCATCGAGGCCATCTTCAATAGAGATGATCGGATACTTGTTCACGAGATCTTCGTAGAAATCAATCATCTCATCGGCAGTTTTTACAACCCCTTCGCCTTTTAGGTTGTACTTGCCATCATCATACATTTCGGAGGCTGCTGCGTCCATGGCGAGCATCACATCTTCACCTGGCTTGTAGCCGGCTCTTTCAATTGCCTCCATAATTGTACTCAGGGCTTGCTCATTAGAATCGAGGTCGGGCGCAAACCCGCCTTCATCACCAACAGCAGTATTTAAGCCTTTTTCCTTCAACACTTTCTTCAAGGTGTGGAAGATCTCTGTTCCGATCATCATTGCTGAACGGAAGTCATCAGCTCCGACAGGCATAACCATGAATTCTTGCAAGTCGACGCTGTTATCGGCATGCTCCCCGCCGTTTAGAATGTTCATCATTGGGACGGGAAGTGTTTTCGCATTAATACCGCCAAGGTATTCATATAGCTCAACCCCTTGATCGTGAGCAGCTGCATACGCGCAAGCGATGGATACGCCAAGAATCGCATTCGCTCCGAGGTTTCCTTTGTTCGGTGTACCGTCAAGCTCAATGAGAAGTTGATCAATGCCAAGTTGATCGGAAACGTCTACCCCTACGAGTTGCGGCGCGATCGTTTCGTTAATGTTTTCGACTGCTTTGAGCACTCCTTTACCCATATAGCGCGAACCGCCATCACGCAGTTCTACTGCTTCGTGCTCACCCGTGGAAGCGCCACTTGGGACTAGGGCGCGACCGAGTGTACCGTCTTCTGTAACAACCTCAACTTCGACCGTTGGGTTTCCTCTTGAATCCAATACTTCTCGTGCTAGAATATCTGCAATCATTGACATGTGTACTTCGTCCTTTCGACAGCTATTTAATTAGGCTTTTGCCCGTCATTTCTTTCGGTTGTTTCACATCTAATAATCCGAGCATCGTCGGAGCGAGATCGGCTAAAATGCCATCTGTTCTTAAGTGTACCGTTTCGTCTGTGACAATGACAGGCACAGGGTTTGTCGTATGCGCAGTCATCGCATCGCCGGCTTCTGAAGTGACCTCATCGGCATTCCCGTGATCAGCGGTAACGATCAACTTTCCGCCTTTCGCAAATACGGCTTCCGCAATGCGACCAAGTTGTTCGTCCACCGTTTCAACCGCTTGAATCGTTGGCTCTAACATACCCGAATGGCCAACCATATCTGGGTTTGCAAAGTTTAAGATAATCGCATCGTGCTGATCACCCGCGATCGTGTCTAGTAGTGCATCTGTCACTTTGATCGCGCTCATCTCCGGCTGAAGATCGTACGTTGCTACTTTTGGAGAATCGATGAGGATTCGTTCTTCACCTGGAAATACATTATTTTGACCACCGTTCAAGAAAAACGTCACGTGGGGGTATTTTTCGGTTTCAGCGATTCTTAGTTGTCTTAATCCCGCTTCTGACAATACTTCACCTAACGTGTTCACAGGCCTCGTTGGCGGGAAGGCAATCTCTGCTTTTATACTCGTATCATATTGCGTCATCGTTGCATAAAAGAGGTTCAAAGGATGCCTGTCCCCACGTTCAAAGTCGGTAAACTGCTCATCGGTCATCGTTTTCGATAATTGGATCATTCGGTCAGGACGATAGTTGAAACTAATGATGGCGTCTCCCGTCTGAATGCTTTGTGCAGCTGGGAGGATGGTCGCTCGATAAATTCATCATAGACGCCCTTCTCATACGACTCACGAATCGCAGCAATTGGATCTTCGGCAACGACACCTTCACCATCAACTAAAGCTCGGTACGATTTCTCTACCCGCTCCCAACGGTTGTCTCGATCCATAGCAAAGTAGCGCCCGTGCATCGTTGCTAGCTTGCCGACACCGATCTTTGCCATGTTTTCTTGCAACGATTCAATATACGTCTTCGCCGATTGTTGACCGACATCTCGACCGTCTAAAAACGCATGTACGTACACGTTATAGAAATCATGGCGTTTCGCATGCTGAAGCAAGGCGTACAAATGATTTTGATGGCTATGAACCCCACCATCAGATAGTAAACCATACAAATGAAGGCCGATTTGTTCCGCTTTGCATGTTGGATTGCTTCAGCAAACACCGCATTCTCAAAAAACGTTCCAGCGGCAATGCCTTTGTTAATTAACGATAAGTTTTGATGAATGACCCGGCCCGCACCGATGTTCATATGGCCGACTTCTGAGTTGCCCATCTGTCCTTTCGGTAATCCAACATCTTCACCTGATGCCGACAATGTCGCGTGTGGGTATTTCTCCCAAAGTTGATCAAAATGAGGCGTATTTGCTTGCGCTACGGCATTTCCTAACGTCTCCTCTCGCATCGCGAAGCCGTCAAGGATAATGAGCGCGACCGGTTTCTTGTGCCTCATTTAGCGGTTTCCTCAATGAGAGAAAGATAAGAATCCACATCTAAGCTCGCTCCGCCTACGAGCGCGCCGTCAATGTCTTCTTCTGCCATATAACTGCGAATGTTCTCCGGTTTGACACTTCCACCGTATTGAATGCGAATCGATTCTGCCGTCTCCGGACCGTATGTGTCAAAGAGAAAGCGGCGAATGGTTGTGCACATCGCTCCGGCATCTTCTGGTGAGGATGATTTTCCTGTTCCAATCGCCCATACGGGTTCATACGCAATGACAATGTCTGCTGCTCTTCCAGATTCAATACCATCCAGCGCATCTTCTAATTGCTTTCTTACAACCGGCTCTGCTCGTCCAGCTTCACGTTCTTCCAATTGCTCACCTACACACAAAATCGGCGTGATTCCATGGTTTAATGCAGTTTTCACTTTCAAGTTGATCCGCTCATCGGTATCGTTATAATGCTCACGACGCTCAGAGTGACCAATAATGGCAAGTTTTACACCGACCGAAGTAAGTGCACTTGCGCTAATTTCTCCGGTAAATGCACCTTTTTCTTCTTCATGTACATTTTGGGCACCGATTTGAAGATTCGTACCGACCGCTCGCTCTTTCATACCTTTCAAAGAGACCGCCTGGCCACAAACGGCATATTCCACCGATTCAATCGACGGAACACGCTCGACGACTTGGTCAACAAACTTGAGTGCATCTTCATCCGTCAGATTCATTTTCCAATTTCCAGCAATAAATGGCTTTCTCATTTTGATCACCTCTTATTTATCTTGCAACGCCATTACACCTGGTAGCGTTTTGCCTTCCATAAATTCTAATGAAGCGCCTCCACCAGTGGATACATGGCTCATCGCTCGGTTGACGCCAAACTTCTGAACCGCAGCTGCTGAGTCTCCTCCACCAATGATCGTGTACGTGTCACTACCTGCCATTGCCGCAGCAACACCTTTTGTACCATCGGCATACGGATCCATTTCAAATACGCCCATCGGCCCGTTCCAAACAGCAAGTTTGGACTCACGAATGGCTTTCGCAAACCTTTGAACCGTCTCCGGACCAATATCTAGCGCTTGCCAGTCGTCAGGGATTTCACTGATCGGGACAATCTTCTTGTCTGCTTCTTCACTAAATTCAGCAGCGACTTTCACGTCCGTTGGCAGAAGTAGTTCCACGCCATTGTCTTCAGCTTTTTTCATGAATGATTTGGCGGTTTCAATCTTGTCTTCTTCTAATAAAGACTGGCCTACACCATGACCTTGCGCGCGAACGAATGTGTACGCAAGACCTCCGCCAAGAATGAGGGTGTCCACTTTATCGAGCAAATGATCAATCACGTCAATTTTATCTTTCACTTTCGCGCCACCGATGATCGCCACAAACGGGCGGCTCGGATTTTCAAGTGCTTTCCCTAACACATCCAACTCTTTTTCAAGGAGTAATCCGGCAGCCGACGGTAAATGATGGGCAATTCCCGCTGTAGAAGCGTGCGCTCGGTGGGCCGCACCAAATGCGTCATTCACATATACATCAGCAAGTTGTGCAAAAGCTTTCGAGAGCTCCGCATCGTTCTTCTCTTCACCTGGCTCAAAGCGTACGTTCTCAATGAGTAACACTTCACCTTCAGAGAGCGCTGACGCTGCCTCTTTCACCGATTCACCGACGACGTGATCGACCTTTTGTACACCGCCCTCTACCAGTTCATTCAAACGCTCTGCAACGGGGTTCATTCTTAACCCTTCAACCACTTCACCTTTCGGACGACCGAGGTGGCTTGCCAAAATAATTTTCGCTCCGGCTTTTTGAAGCGCTTCAATCGTAGGAAGTGCAGCACGAATTCTCGTGTCATCCGTAATGGTTGTCCCGTCCAATGGGACGTTAAAATCTACGCGGCAAAACACGGTTTTTCCTTGCAGATCATGATCACTTATGGTTTTTTTGTTCATTTGATATGGCCTCCTTCAAACGAGAAATAAGGGAGCAAACGCATCCGTTTCTCCCTTTTCCCTTTACCTGTATTATTATAACCCAATCTTGGCCATATGAGCGACTAGATCAATCACACGATTGGAATACCCGTATTCATTGTCATACCACGAAATAACCTTTACCATGTTGCCTTCCATCACCATCGTAGACTGTGCATCAACGGTTGAAGAAAGCGTACTGCCGTTATAGTCACTGGATACAAGCTCTTCTTCACTGTAACCAAGAATACCTTTAAGTTCTCCTTCAGAGAGTTCTTTTAGTGCTGCATTCACTTGTTCTTCCGTCACATCTTCATTCAATTCTGCAACGAGGTCAACGAGAGAAACATTCGGCGTCGGCACACGCATCGCCGCTCCGTTAAGTTTCCCTTCAAGTTCAGGTAGCACGAGCGCTACAGCTTTCGCAGCTCCCGTTGATGTCGGAATAATGTTCTCTGCTGCTGCACGAGCACGACGATAGTCTTTGTGTGGTAAATCAAGGATTTGCTGATCGTTCGTATACGAGTGGACCGTGTTCATGATCCCGCGACGAATGCCGAACTTATCGTGAAGTGCTTTCGCTAAAGGAGCGAGACAGTTTGTTGTACACGACGCATTAGAAACGACATAGTGTTCTTCTGGATTGTACGTTTCATGATTCACCCCAAGTACAAACGTCGCGTCAACATCTTTTCCTGGTGCCGAAATGACGACACGCTTAGCGCCACCTTCGATATGCTTATTCGCATCTTCTTTCGACGTAAAGCGCCCTGTTGATTCCACAACAACATCAACACCATACTTGTCCCAACCGATTTGAGCAGGATCTTTTTCAGAAGAAATTGCAATGGATTTGCCACCTACGACGAGGCTGTCTCCGTCCACTTCTACTTCTGAAGCGAATGTTCCGTGCACGGTGTCGTACTTTAAGAGATGGCGAAGCATATCGGCATCCGTGAGATCGTTAATGGCCACCACTTCTACATCAGGATTATTGAGTGAAGCTCTGAAAACCAAACGTCCAATACGACCAAATCCGTTAATTCCAATTTTCGTTGTCATCTATAATTCCTCCTCTAATGTTTGCAGTACAGCTTTCGCTGCACCTTCATCGGTAATAAGCAAATCACTTGGCCGGTGTGTCATATAGGAGGCAATTGCTCTCGCCTTTGACTGACCGCCGGCAATCGTTATGACCTGTTGGTCTTTATTCAAATCTTGAAGTTGTAGACCAATTGTTCGTTCTTTATGAACAATCTGTCCTTCTTGATCAAAGTAATACCCAAAAGCTTCAGATTGTGCATGTTGCTCAGCGAGACCAGTAAGCTTACCCGGGTCTGCACTTCTTCTCGTTGCCATCGTCATGGCATCCCCCACACTATGAATAACCATTCGCGGCGAACGAATTAACTGTAGCAACTCTCGTATACCCGGTTCTTCAATGAGTGAATCATAAGCGGTCTCACTAAGTTGGTCAGGCACGTGCAACAAGCGGTAGTTCGCTTCTGCTTGTTTTGCAAGTTCAGCACTAATCGTATTCGCTTGAAGCTCAACATTTTCACCTAACCCACCTCGTGCAGGGACAAATGTGACACCTTTCAAACGTTCATGCGGAAAAACTGAAGCCGCTAACGTCGCAAGCGTTGTTCCTCCAGCGACTGCAACAACATCCCCATCACGTAACGTGTGAATCATCTCTTCCACACATGCACGGCTCATCTCTTTTTTCACCCAAGATTGCTGATCACTATCTCCAGAAGTGACAATTACTCGACGAACGTTCAACGCTCGCTCAAGCTGTTCTTGCAACGCTGCTCGACCCGTTAACGCCTGAATGCTTGGCTCTAAAGCATGCAACAAAGAATTCCCTTCTTCTGTCAAACGCATACCTGAAGACTCTACATTGAGAAGTCGTTGCTCCTTGAGCAAATCCACTTCTCGTCTTAAGATTCGTTCAGACACGTTCATCTCAGCACCGAGTGCTCTTCGACCGACAGGTTGGCTAATTTGAATGAATCGCAGCAAATCATACCGGTGAACGAGTGACTCAATCAAGTCAGGTTGAAGCTTTTGTTGCCATTCTAGCATCGTTAACATATTCATACTGTTTCACTCTTCCTAATCGGGATCGATTATGTCCCGCGTCGACATTTTCGTTCCCGCTAAGTCGATAATTATATTATAACGAACCTCGCCCGTTTTGACAAATGATTCTGTTTTAAAAATATTACTTTGACAGGCAGAGTAATATTGCGTATGATTACTCTATCAGATAGAGGACATGAAAGGAGTGTTATGCATGGTACGAAGCGATCTACTGCGGGGACACCTCGACAGCATTATTCTGACCTTGATCGCTGAGCATGACCGATACGGGTATGAAATCTCCAAAGAAATTCGCACGCGCACGTCAGAACGTTTCGTAATAAAAGAAGCGACACTCTATGCAGCATTTCAACGTCTTGAAAAAAAAGAACTGATTGAATCTTACTTAGGGACAGAGTCTCACGGAGGAAAACGAAAGTATTATCGAATTACCCCACTAGGGAAAGCCTATCGAACAGAAATGCAAAAGGAATGGGTTGAAATGAAAGAAATTGTGGATCAATTCATGGAGGGATCGAGATGAACCGTATTCGAGCACACGTCGAGTCATTGTTTCGTGATATTCACCACTCAGAGGAAAAAGAGATTCTGATTGAGGAAATTACGGAGAATTTGACTGAAAAAGTGCACGATCTTGTGCAAACAGGTAAATCGAGGGAGGACGCAGTTAATAAAGCGATTGTCGAGTTCGGTGACGCTGAAGAGTTAAAAGAGGACTTGCGCATGAAACATCCTGAATCTAAAGAGACGACAAGAAAGCACCGAGCAAAGTTAAACTTATACTTTTCATTATGGGGAAGTGCGTTAATCATTTTGCTTTTCATCTTTATCAATTTCTATTACACACCGAACACGATTTGGTTCATCTTTCCGACGTTCGCCATTCTTTGGTGGCCACTAGCCATGACGTTTGTGTATAAACGAACAGGAGAGGAGTAACCGATGCGGCGCTCTGAATGGCTTCCAGTCATGTTAGCGACTGCAATCATTGCGTGCGTGGCAGTCGCTTTAGATCTACTTCTCTCGCCTTCACTCACTTGGTCACCGTTTTTGTTGTTGCTACTACTTCTTTGGCCACTCAGCCACTTGCCATATCGCACGTATAGCATCACCGGCAGTACGCTCATATTCATTACTTTAGCGTTAATTAACAGCATCGAAACCCCGCACTACGCATGGTTCTGTTCACGCTGCCGATATTCGTATGGCCACTTTCCGCTTGGTTTCCACGTACATTTAAAAAACCGTTCATGGCTTGGACCTGTTTCTTTGTCATTTCGCTCTATTACATCGGGCTCAACATCTGGTGGGAGGACCGCTTCCCGTGGGCAATCTTTCCCGTATTTGCGTTACTCTGGTGGCCGATGACCGTTCAGCTCGTTTGGCGCCCGGTCCTGTACGCATTCGTCATGTCAGGCTTATTAGCTCTCTTCTTTATCGTAGTGAATCTCGTCACTACACCTCAACAATTGTGGGCGGTATATCCCATCTTCGTGTTCATCTGGTGGCCGCTTTCAATGTATTATTTTTACGGTAGGCAGATTCTGTCCAAATAGGACCGAATCTGCTTTTTTACGTCGTCCTCATCGTAACTTTCAGGGAAAATAATCGTATGAAATACGATGCCATTCATAAAAGTCGTTAAGTTTTCTAATTCAGACTGCCCCGTTTTTCCTTCAGCAAGGCGACCATCTGCTTCTAACATAGTTAAAACGTCCTCGACAAACCGGTAACACATCGTTGCATACCGTTCCTTCATTTCTTTAAACTCCGGTTGCTTTTCAGACATGAGTACGAACTTTACCCATACATTATTCTCAATACGTTGCTCCTCGTTTTCAATTTGCACGTATTGGGTAAGCATGCTTACAGCATTCTCAATCGTCGATTTCCTTTCCAATACAACATTGTTCACCCGTTCATCCGTTTTCTCGTAAAGCATTTGGATTGTGAACGAAAACAAGTCCGCTTGCTTTGGAAAGTAATATTGAACAGAACCGAGAGAATAACCGACTTCATGTGCAATTGCCCTTAACGTCGTTTTCTCAATTCCTGTTTTGTAGATCATGCGAATGCACGTTTCAGCAATTGTTTTCTTACGTTCATAGTGGTCTACTACTTTCGGCACAACAAATCCATCCTCTTGATTTTATTAATACAAATGTATTAAAATAATTATTATAAGTCAAATGACCGAAAAAGGTAGTTCTTATGTCAACCTTGATTGAATATATTATCGTTTTTGCCTTAAGTACAATTCCATTTTCGGAATTTATCATTTCAGTCCCAACAGGCATTATCATCTTTAATCTAAACCCGATTATCTCAACAGCGGTTGCCATTGCTGGCAACCTATTAAGTGTTGTCGTGTTTGTTTTTCTCGGAAGCCAAATCCGGCGGTTCATCAACCGATTTAAGAACCCTGACCTGCCACCTAAAAAACGAAATCCGAAGTTCAAGAAATTCTACGACCGGTACGGCGTGGCTGGCCTTTCGTGGTTAGGCTCCACCCTCCTTAGCAGTCAATTAACCGCAACCGCCATTGTATCCTTTGAGGACTCAAAGGCAGCTGCAACGTATTACGTAAGTGCTGCTGTCATTACGCTCTCAATTGTTGTCGCTATTCTTTCGGTTGTTGCTGATGAATGGCTCGCATCGGTGCTCAATCTGTAAGCTTATTTTTCAGTTTGCTCGTTTAACCGTTTAACCCGGCGCCATTGGAAAACGAGGTCAATGACAGACACAAAAACGATGAGCCAAAAAATTTCATTTTCTGGTGAAATGCCTATTTGTGATTGACCGCCGATCACATCGAGGAAAAAAATAAGTCCCACGACGTATACCGTTAACACAAGCTGCGTCTTAAATCGGTATAACGGATCACTCGTGTCAATCGCTTTAACTTTGAATATGATGAAGTAGATGATAATAATTGCGATGAACCAAATTACAATGGAAACGCCTCCGATGATCGGCATCTCTGGAAAGGAATCTCCGACTAGCATAAGTGTAAATACGATGAGTAGAAGTGTGTGCACGAGTATGTTTTTCATGTTGCAAGACTCCTTTTCCGCGCAAAAGTCGTGCAAGCACCGACCTTTACGCAAATCGCTTTCTTTTTGATGATGCGGGAATCTTTAGCTCGTCGCGATATTTCGCTACTGCGCGTCTAGAAACTTTCACACCTTGTTCTGTATGAAACCGGTCCGTAATCTTTTGATCGGATAATGGTTTCATTTTATCTTCATCATTAATCCATTGTCTAATCGCTTGCTTAAGAACTGTTGAAGACGTTTCATCGCCACCGGTGTTTGCCAATCCTTTACTAAAAAATGCCTTTAACTCAAAGCACCCTTTCGGAGTTTGCATGTACTTGGCTGTTGTTGTCCTCGACACTGTCGATTCATGCACGTCCGCTCGTTCCGCAACATCACGAAGCGTCATCGGCTTTAAGTTGCCTGAAGATAGAAACTCCTGCTGGAAATCAACAATCGCCTCTGTCACAAGTCGAACCGTCTGCTGACGTTGATCAATGCTTTTTAGTAGCCAAACGAGTTGCTTATATTTCTGATGGGCGTATTCCACCGCTTCATGATCAGACTGATTTTTCTTTTCAAGAAGGTTACGGTACTGCTTGTTCATCCGAATGCGAGGCAACGACTCATCATTAAGCTGAACTGCCCACTGTCCATCTTGCCACTCTACATATACGTCGGGTGAGATAAACTTCGGGCTCTCTCCACCTACCCCTTGGGCCGGCCAAGGTTTAAGGCTTGAAATGCAGTCCTGAACGCTTTGTAGCTCTTGTAGCGTCACGCCAAGTTCTTCACTTAACCGCTTCCATTTCTTTTCAGCAAACGTTTGCAAATGATGCTCGACAATCACTTCAGCTAGCGTATGCTCTTCAGGAAGTGATTGCAGTTGCAAAAGCAACGATTCCGCAAGTGATCTTGCGCCAATACCTACAGGTTCAAACCCTTGCAAGATGTAGAGAGCATTCGCATAATCTGCCTCGCTCATACCAACTTCTGAAGCGCCGTTCCAATCTCCAATCCGTAAATATCCTTGTTCATCTACATTGTATATCAAGTATGTTACCTGATCGTATACTTGTGTGGACACATCTTGGTGCTGAAGCTGATCAAACAACATCGTCGTGAGTTCTTCACCACTTGCTTTAATTTGTTCAAGATAAGAATCTTTTTCCCTCGCTTCGCCACCACCGTCTTCCCGGTCTTGCCACATGACGGGTGCATCGTAAGCGATTGGCTCGTCTCTTTTGGAGTCAATTACTTCGAGTAGTGGATTCTCTAATGCCTGCTCCTCAATGTATTCTGACAATTCGAGCGATGAGTACTGCAACAGCGAGATGGCTTGGCGAAGTTGCTGTGTCATGACAAGTTTCATTGTCTGTTGTTGAAACAAACCCATCTCCAGGTTCACTACACGCCGCCCCCTCTACGAAAATATGTCTAAATAATGAACGTTACAATTATTATACGCTACATTAAGAAATCACGCTAGATGCGTTTGAATCACCTGCATTTCGGAAATCATATAAGAGTGCATGTGTTGAATCGGACATTTTCATTTGACCTTTATTGACCAATGCGGTAAGATATATGCAGATATTCCAAGGGAGGTTTGATGATGAACTTAATTCCTACAGTTATTGAACAAACAAATCGCGGAGAGCGTGCGTATGATATTTATTCGCGCTTGTTGAAAGACCGCATTATTATGCTTGGGTCTGGCGTTGATGATAACGTAGCAAACTCGATCGTTGCGCAAATGCTTTTCCTACAAGCTGAGGACCCAGATAAAGACATCTCTTTATACATTAACAGTCCCGGTGGCTCAATTACAGCCGGTATGGCCATTTACGATACAATGCAATACATTACGCCGAAAGTATCCACAATTTGCATCGGTATGGCTGCTTCAATGGGTGCATTCTTGCTTGCTGCTGGAGAAAAAGGCCAACGCTTTGCACTGCCAAACAGTGAAATCATGATTCACCAACCACTCGGTGGTACACAAGGTCAAGCTTCTGATATCGAGATTCATGCTCGTCGCATTATTGAAATGCGTGAAAAACTCAACACCATTCTTTCTGAGCGTACAGGTCAACCTCTTGAAGTCATTCAAAAAGATACCGATCGTGATAACTTCATGACAGCAGATGCTGCGAAAGACTACGGTCTTGTCGATCAAATCTTTGAAAAGAACGGCCAACCAGGTAAATAAAGCATTCTCACGCACGGCACACGCCGTGCGTGTTTTTTTATGTGCACCAAATCCATAGACGTTTATCTAAAAGAAGCAAAGTGTAGCATCGGAAAACAGACACGTTGCCTATAGGTTTGGGGGGGGGGGTTCGTGCCGCATAGAACCGCTGTCCGGAATAGAAATGTGCGGGGCTCTCATTTTGGGCCGGACAGAACCGTTGCCCGGAACAGAATTGCGCAGGGCTCTATTTTTGGGCCGGACAGAACCCTTGCCCGGAACAAAATGTGCGGGGCTCTCATTTGGGCCGGACAGAACCGCTCGTCCGGAACAGAATTGCGCAGGGCTCTATTTTTGTGCAGCAGAACCCTCTGCCCAGCATGAGCAGTTCGTGCTTAACTCATCCGACTTAGGATTTGAAAGCCTCGGGCGTCTAAGACCGATTGTTAAAAAATCCGCCCCTATCCCATGTTCCATGTGTACAATTTCTGTGTGTGTTAGTGAAACCGCGAATTGCCTTAGCTACGACAACCCCTCTAATGCTTAGCGATAGAGGGGTTTCGTCGATTCAAACGTCATTTAACAACTGGTAAAGTTTTGTTTTT
This sequence comes from Geomicrobium sp. JCM 19039, assembly GCF_000698145.1. Classification (GTDB taxonomy): domain Bacteria; phylum Bacillota; class Bacilli; order Bacillales; family Marinococcaceae; genus Geomicrobium_A. The sequence goes on along the minus strand of NZ_BAXB01000004.1, from coordinate 216,543 downwards.
ATATACTCGTATCCTTCCTTATGTTCCTGTTTTGCATAGAAACGCAAGCCATCTGTTGCTTTAAATAGTAGATTCGCATACAGCCTTTCTTTGAAGTGGGGTATTTCAATGCCCTGTTCTTTCCAAATCTCTTTCATCATTTTAGGAAAGTTCATCTCTGGTGACCAAAAATGAAGGCCTGCTAAGTCGAACATGAAGTCACCTTGCATAGCCATTTCCCAGTCGACAATCCCAGTAACTTTCTCCCCATCTGATAACATGTTGCCGAGATGAAAGTCGCCGTGAACTAAGAATGATGTTTTTGGCGCATATGACGCGAGCTCCATCATTTTTTTGAACCCTTGATCAAAGGGTTCCCTTTCTAGTATCTCATCTTCAAATAGTGTTTTCCAATTCCCATAAAATCCGTCGGCCTCTTCGATAAAGAAACTTTCGAGCACTTCTGGCCAGGAGGTCAGCTTTGCATGCCCTTTAGGGTCGATCCATCCAAATTTTCCATTCGTTTTCGTATTTGCGATTTTAGAATAAACGAGCGTTAAGTTTATTAAGATGTGGCCTTGGGTACTTTTTTCATACGAAACAATTGGCTTACCCGTTGCTCTTTCGCTAAACATGTAGTGAATGCCATTAACGACATTCGTACGATGCACTACGGGTATTGGAAGTGTTGCTCCATATTTATGATAGACTTGTCTCGCTTTATCTATGCTTTCACTGTCGGGCCTAAAATGAGCAACATACTGAGCAGTAGCGGTTTCAAATTGATACACGCTGCTTCGTTCACCCATATCAATTCGTTTAATATGAACGGCATCTGGGTGCTCGTCGCAAATAATGTTTGCTGCGTCTTCACCTGTAAGATTAAGTTTAAATGATTTCATGCGTCTCACCTCACTAATAGCCCGCATTGTAGCATACGTTGATGGTTTGTTAAACGCACTTATCGATCTGTTAGTGAGCAATCATCTCATGCACAATATCCTCTTCGTTAAGTTCTGTAGGATAATATGTTGGCCAATTCGTTACTTCATCTAATAGATCCTCTCTGTCATCGCCCCAGTACAAATGGAAATGGTGGGAGCTGGTTGGAGCAATTTCGTGATCACTAAATTGAATATATTCAGGCATGGCTTCGTCTCCATCGACCTTTTCAAAGATAAAGCGAACCCCTCGATTCCCTGCATCATATGTCAAAATTTCATATCCATCGTATTCATAATTCGCTGTACTTTCCTCATCATTTTCATAAAAAGTGAAGCTGTCATCTCCAATAACAATTTGATCAACATCTGTTTCATACCCTACTTCATAGTAATCTTTATACTCTTCAGCAGACATATCACTGCCCTCTTCATCGGCTTTATGCTCAAACACCTCGTCTAATGTACCATCTACCAAATAGGGATAAACGGACTGCCAATCACCATTCCAATCGGATAATGTGCGATCTTCTACATCGTCATTATAAAAGAAGCCATCATAGATTCTTTGGCTTTCTTCATCGTGAGCATGACTATGTGCATGGTCGTGGTCGTGATCATCTATGACAACTTCTACTGAAGAGGACTGGACATATGCTTCATGATCAGCATCAAAAAGTACTGCTTTAATCTCTTGTCCATCATGTGTAGCTTCTCCTGAATAGTGTTCGGTACCATGGTCAGGTACTGATTGCCACTCCGAATCATGATCAGCTCTCGTGTACCAGTGCCAATGATCATAATCTACATCTTCATCGAAGCTCGCTACCAATTCTATTGAATCACCTGTGTGGTAATGATCTGCTAATCCCTCAATATCAACATCTTCTGGAGAATTCTGACCAGGGTCTTCATCATGGTCAGAATGATCCTCTCCTCCTGTTTCTTCTACTTGCTCATCTACACTAGAAGCACTCGAACCTACATCTGAAGTATCATCGGAATCACAAGCTACAAAAAACGCTGATGCGAGTACAATGCTCCATCCTTTAAGTAGTTTTTTATTCATTATTCATATCTCCTTATTTGATTACCTATTAATTTTAAATTTGAGGTATTTCTTTCATTCAACGTAGATAAGCTTATTCATCATCGTTTAGCGCAATTTCTAGCGTATCAATGTTCATTCTCATCATACTGAAATAATCTTCTTCATTCTCGAGATCTTCCTCAGAGATGCTTTCCATATTACGTAGAATGAGGCTCTCAGCCCCAATCTCTGATTGTATGACTTCACTAATCGTACTGCTAACATTATTTTCAAATGTTACGTATTGAATATTGTTCTCTGATGCTACTTCTACAATTTCCACAAGGTCGGCCTGTGAAGGTTCTTGTGTCGTGGATAATCCATGAACGCTAAGCTGCTCAAGCCCGTAACGTTCTTCCCAATAGCCATACGCGGCATGGGAGACAATAATTTGATGGTGATCTGCTTCCGCAAACGTCTGGCGAAATTCTTCATCAATCTTTTCTAATTCAGTTTTCACTTTTTCAAAATTTTGTTCGAATGTTTCACTCTCTTCAGGAAGTAATTCAATGAACACCTCTTTAATATTTTCAGCAATTTCTATGCTTAGAATTGGATCTAAAAACACATGGGGGTCACCCATCCCACTCGTACCATCATGATCATCAATCACAATTTCTACAGGTGAAGATTGGACATACGGGTCTAGATTATCATCATAAATAACGAGCATAATTTCCTGACCGTCTCTAGCTTCGGCTTCGAAATTTGTCCGATCCTGACCCTTTGCTGGCTCCCATTGGTGATGCGTATGTTTTCGGGTATACCATTGCCAGTGATTAGACTGGAGTGCTTCTTCAATTTCTGCTGTAATAACCACCGTGTCTCCCGTATGATAATGATCAGCAACGCCTTCCACAGCTATTTCTTCTGGAATATCATCACCATACGGGTGGCTCTCGACATCAGGATTATCGACACTATCCTCATCGCTGCGTTCACCTCGTAAAGGAATGTGCTCTCCCGCTGCTATTACGTAAACATTTTCATCATATAGAACATCTTCCACTGTATCTGCAAATGGTTCTAATCCAACACCGGAATATATAAATACATCTTGTTCTGCAAGTTTTACAAAGTCAGTGGATGAAGGTTCAAACGTATGTGCATCCGCATTTGGAGGATATATACTTTCTGCTTCTACGAATTCTCCGCCAATTTTATTTGCAAAGTCCTCCAGTGCAAAAAGTGTGGTTGAAACCTCTAATATATCGTTGCCTCCTTCTGTTGGTTGCTGCTGATGATCCATACACGCCGTAAGTATTACAGCAAATCCAAAGAAGAAAACATATAAAATTTTCATTTATCCTCCCTCAATTACCTACTTGATTTTTAAGTCCAAGTATTTGTCGTTTATGCGCATGTTTGCGAAAGGCAATACGAGACCTTCCAAATGTACGCATGGAGACTCTAGGACGACCTCATAATCACCCTTTTCTTTTAGCTCTTTTCGAAGTTCAGCATACTTCACTACCAACTCATGACGCTTTCGTTTTTTTGCATTCTTCGAAGTTTTCGCCCATACACACCCCTCCTTCAATATCATAAATCGTAATCATTACGATCGTAACGGTTACGATTTACAGGTTAAACAAATCTGCTCGTATTGTCAACACTAGATTTTGATATACAGAGAATACGTATCACTACGTTACAAAATGATCGGTCGTACCACTTGAGCCTTTTCTGGTGTATGAACATGTTACAAGGCATATCCTTTTTTCACGTTTGAAATTTATATCGAATAGTAGTGGTGCATGAAGTAATTACTTGAATTTTTTTCAGTTTTGTTGAATTCTCCCCTTCACATCCTCTTTATGATTAAGACTTTCCTATGGATGCTCGTTCTTCGGCAGAAAACGGCTTCAATTTCTTGACTTAAAGACTATGAAATTCAAAGAAAAGAAAGGACAAAAGACGTAAGTATTTTTCGCATAAAGGTCTAAACGCCTGTCTTTCCACGATTCTACAGGATTTTTATTAAGCATACCGAAATAATTTACTGTAGGAAAAAGGAGGATTGTAGCATTTAAGGGAGTCGATTAACGGGATAAAAAGGGAGGATTTTATGAAGAAATTTAAAACATTCGCACTATCTAGTATTTTCTTTCTGTTAGCTTCATCTGCACTTCCATACGCGGCAACTGCCGAGGAAGCAGAAAAAGCGATTGAAGCACAAATTTTTGGTGTTCATGATTTCACGTCTTCGCAGACTAAGACGGTCATCGTTGAACTTGAAGAAAAGTCTGAACTAGACGCAAGACAATCAGGTGAACGCCAATCCCGCTCCGTACTAACAGACGAGCGTAACCGTGTACTTAATGACATTGAAGTGAACGTCAGCTCTGTTGATGTGGTTCAAGAATATGGGTATGTCTTTTCTGGATTTTCCATCGAGCTTCCAGAAGATGAAATTCCACAGCTTCTAACCATCGACGGCATTAAAGCCGTTTATCCAGATGTGGAATACGAAGTGGACACAATTGGTGAAGACATTGCCATTGCCGAAGAAGAGTTTAGCCCAGACATGCTTGACAGTGGACCATTCATCGGGAATCAAGAAGCGTTTGATATGGGGTATACCGGGGAGGGTGTAACCGTCGCTGTTATTGATACCGGTGTCGATTATACACACCCTGACTTGGCCCCAGCTTTTGGGAGTTATAAAGGGTATGACTTTGTTGATAATAATGAAGATCCACAAGAGACACCTCCAGGAGACCCTCGTGGTGGTTCCACTGACCACGGTACTCATGTAGCGGGAACGGTTGCCGGTAGTGGTCTTGTTACTGGGATTGCCCCGGACGCGAACCTTCTTGCCTACCGTGTACTCGGACCCGGTGGTTCAGGCACGACAGCCAATGTTATCGCTGGGATTGAGCAAGCGGTTCTCGATGGCGCCGACGTGATGAACTTGTCGCTAGGGAATTCGCTGAACGACCCAGACTTTGCGACGAGCATTGCCCTTGATGTGGCAATGGAAGACGGTGTTGTTGCCGTTACGTCTAACGGGAACTCGGGGCCAGAGAACTGGACTGTCGGCTCGCCAGGTACGTCACGCGAAGCCATTTCAGTCGGTGCAACACAATTGCCTTTCGCTGAGTACACTGCAGCAATGCAAACAGAAACTGGCAGCTATCCATCTGCTGAGGTAATGGGCTTCTCTAACGAGTTGGATTTACTTCGTCTAAACGAAGGAGAGTATGAATTCTTTGACGCAGGCATTGGTGCACCTGAAGACTTTGAAGGTGTTGACGCAGAAGGCAACATTGCACTGATGATTCGAGGGGACTTACCATTCGTTGAAAAAGCAGAGAATGCAGCAGATGCTGGAGCTGTCGGTGCCATTATTTACAACAACGTCGAAGGATCTCAACCTGACGTTCCAGGTTTAGACATCCCGACGGTAAAATTGTCGCTTAATGACGGACAAGCAATGCTAGATGCGCTCGCTAACGGGGACAACACTGTTTCATTTGACTTTGCTTTTGACCGTGAAGTTGGAGAAACGGTTGCAGACTTCTCTTCTCGCGGACCGGTCATGTTTAACTGGATGATCAAACCAGATGTGTCTGCACCAGGGGTATCGATTGTAAGTACTGTGCCAACACACGATAGCAGCAACCCACACGGATATTCTTCCAAACAAGGGACGAGCATGTCAGCACCACACGTCGCTGGTGCAGCAGCTATTCTTTTGGATGCAGATCCGGATGCAAGTGTTGAACACGTACGTGCAGCATTAATGAATACTGCAGAAACGCTCGTCGACGCTGATGGGAATACGTACCCGCATAATACGCAAGGAACAGGTAGCATTCGCATTCCAGATGCCATTAACGTAGACTCTACAGTCATGCCTGGCACTCATTCGTTTGGTATCTTCAATGAAGATGAGGGTGTACAAACGAAGCGAAGCTCGTTTACGATTAATAACGTTTCTGATCAAAGGCAAGCGTACGGCTTCTCGATTGAATTTGACGGTAATCCTTCTGGTATTAGTGCGATGACGAGTAGTGACATTGCGCTTCAGCCAGGGCAAACTGGTGAAGTCCGCCTGAACATTCAAGTGAACCCTGACCTTTTAGACAGTGGTTATTATGAAGGTATGATTACTGTTGAAAGCCTCACCGATACAATCGAGGTACCTACAATTCTATTTGTCGACGAGCCTGACTATCCACGAATTACTTCTCTAGATGTTCTTGATACAGAGAAGCCAAATGAGTTTGATCTTGTTGCAAATGTACCTCGTGGTGCAGAGGAACTTGGATTCTGGCTCTATGACGCAGAAACAGGCAACTATTTAGGACTTGCTGACTCGTATACTGATGTTGCTGGTGGTACGTTTGAGGAAACATATGATGCGACTCATCTTGACGCTGGTGATTACGTGATGATTGGGTATGCTGAATATCTCGAACAAACGAATACCGCTCAAAGTGACGTGTTTACAGTCGTCGAAAATGACGAAGATGCTTCGCAGCCAGAACCAACTCCAGACCCAGAAAACCCACCGCTTTGTGAACACAGCGCGTGGTCAAGCTCTTCCATTTATGTAGGAGGAGACCGAGTTGAGCACAACGATAACTTCTACGAAGCCAAATGGTGGACGCAAGGGGAAGACCCAGAACAATCTGGACAATGGGATGTTTGGAAAATCGCTTCAGACTGCACCGAGCCAGATGAAGATGACGGTTACCCTGCTTGGTCAACATCTGACATTTACGTCGGCGGAGACCGTGTACTCCATGACGGCCAATTATTTGAAGCCAAATGGTGGACACAAGGGGAAAACCCGAACAATTCTGGACAGTGGGACGTTTGGAAGAACGTAAGCGAATAACGAAAAAAGGTTGAGCGGATCGAACCCGCTCAACCTTTTTAATGTTCAGTCACGAATGCTTCCAACGCATTCACTGCGTCTTCAGCATCATTTCCCTCAGCCTTTATTACAATTGCCGTATCTTTACGAATGGCCAAGCTCATAACACCCATAATGCTTTTCGCATTCACTTCTTGATGATTTTTTTGGATGGTGACATGAGAACCGAATCGATTTGCTTCTTGAACGAACAACGCTGCAGGGCGTGCCTGCAATCCAGATTTTAAAGTGACTGTCACTTCTCTTGTAACCATGGCTTCCCTTCCCTTCACAATCGTTTAAGCTTGCGGCAATTCAATGTTTTCGTGATTACGTAACTTCTCAGCCATCTCATCGAGTTTTCTTAGTCGGTGGTTCACACCTGACTTGCTCACTTTACCTGAAGGAACCATTTCACCGAGCTCTTTCAGCGTAACTTCTTGATGTTTCACTCTTATCTCTGCGATTTCTCTAAGCTTTTGTGGTAATTTATTCAAACCAATCTGTTGCTCAATAAACTCGATATTCTCAACTTGACGTAATGCCGCTCCGACGGTCTTGTTCAAGTTGGCAGTTTCACAATTCACCAACCGGTTGACGGAATTTCTCATGTCTTTCATGATTCGTACGTCCTCAAAATAAAGCAAAGCTTGGTGAGCGCCAATGATATTTAGAAACTCGGTAATTCGCTCGCTCTCTTTCACGTACAAAATAAACCCTTTTTTACGCTCTAGCACTTTTGCCTGCAAATCAAACTCCGCCATCAGCTTTTGGAGTGAGCGATTATGTTGTTCATATAGTGAAAAGATCTCTAAGTGATACGAAGACGTATCTGGGTGGTTCACCGATCCTCCTGCTAAAAAGGCTCCGCGCAAGTAAGCGCGCTTACAACATTGCTTCTCAATCAACCGATGAGAGATGTCTCGTGTGAATGAATACCCTTCGCCCATAATCTCTGTGTCTGCAAGAATTTCACGAACATGTTCATATAGTCGAACGATATACACGTTATTTTTCTTTAAACGCATTTTCTTTCTGACGACGAGTTCTGCTTTCATGTTATCATATGAACGTTTCAGCAACGTGTAGATTCGCCTAGCAATCGCAGCATTCTCGGTGGATATATCCAGGGATAGTTTGCCATTGCCAAATGACAGCGCTCCGTTCATTCGTATGAGTGCAGCTAGCTCAGCCTTCTCACAGCATGAATCGGTTTCAATTTGCGTTAATTCTTTTTTAGTCATCGCTGCAAAAGACGACATGAGCGTTCACCACCTTTATAATTCTATAATAATCTCTGACAGCTTCTCCGCGTGGTGACGCAGATGGCTGCTTTCGATGCGTATGAAGTTATCTTGTATCACTCGTAAACCAAGCGCTTGTAGGTTTTTCGTGTCGCACACGACAGCCTCTGCTCCTTCTTCCAAGTAACGGTTTGTCATTTCTTTAGGGATCGGTGCTTCGTTCACTAGCACATGGTCGAATACGTCGTTACCGACGTGCCTTTGAATCGCTTTCACATGGTCTGAAGCCGAAAACTGTTCGGTCTCCCCGTACTGCGTCATTACATTGCATATATAAAGCTTCTTCGCTGTTGATTGCTTAATTTCCTCTGTAATTTCGGGCACAAGTAAGTTCGGGAGCACACTCGTAAACAAACTACCTGGACCGATCACAATTTTATCCGCTTCCCGGATGGCTTGGATCGTCTCAGGTAAAGCGGCGGGGTTGCTCGGCTCTATAAAAACGCGATCAATCGTTTGTTCCGCGTGAGGGATGCTGGATTCACCGTAAACAATTGACCCATCCTTCATCTCTGCGGCCAATTCCAAACTATCATTGGACACTGGCAACACCTTGCCCCCAACATTGAGCACTTTACTAAGTTCCGTAATCCCGCGGGCAAAGTCCCCTGTGATTGATGTCATTCCAGCCAATAGCAAGTTGCCAAGCGTATGACCCGTTAACCCTTCCCCATCTTTAAAACGATGTTGAAAGAGTTGTTCAATTAAAGGCTCCACCTCGGCCAATGCCGCTAACACATTGCGTACATCACCAGGAGGAGGGATGTTCAATTCTTTACGTAACCGTCCTGAACTACCGCCATCATCTGCAACCGTTACGATTGCAGAAATATCAACGTCATATTTCTTTAAACCTCTGAGTAAAACCGCGAGACCTGTTCCGCCACCAATGACTGCAACTTTCTGCACACCCACTAGCTACGTTCGCCTCCGACTTTCCGATCGCGATGACTGCGATGAACCGGATAGGCACTCTCATACAAATTCGCAAAGTACTCGACAAGCGTAACGGAGCGATGCTGCCCGCCTGTACAACCAATCGCAACAATGAGCTGTGACTTTCCTTCTTGTTTGTATAGCGGCAACATGAACGTTAACAAGTCTTCAAGTTTCTCTATGAAAACTTTCGTGTCATCCCATTTTAGAACATAGTCAGACACATCTTTATCAAGACCGGTCATCGGGCGAAGTCGGTCAATGTAATGCGGGTTTGGAAGAAAGCGCACATCAAAGACAAGGTCGGCATCAATCGGAACTCCATGTTTAAAGCCAAACGACATAAAATGAACCGTAAATGTCTGTTCTTCAGGCTTCTTAAATAAGCGATTGATCTCCTCTCGCAACTCTTTTGGTTTGAGGCTTGTCGTATCAATCCGATGCCTTGCACGGCCTTTGATTTCTTCTAAAATCTTCCGTTCTTTTTCAATGCCTTCTAACAGCGAACCGTTTGGCGCTAACGGATGGGAACGTCTCGTTTCTTTATATCGTTGAACGAGCTTTTCATTGTCTGCATCCAAAAATAAAATGTGTGTATGCAAATTCGGCTTGTCACCAAGCATACTAACAGCTGAAAACACTTGGTCAAAAAACTCACGACCACGCAGGTCCATCACAAGGGCTACACGATTCATGGAACCCGATTCAATGAGGTCTAACAATTTGGGAATAAGGCTGGAGGCAAATTATCAATACAAAAATAACCAAGGTCCTCCAAACTTTGGACCGTTACCGTTTTCCCTGCTCCGGACATTCCGGTTATAACAACAATTTGGATATCTTCGTTCATATCCTTCTCCCCTTTTAGTCCACCTGTACCGTTCTGTTCTTCTTTCCATTATACATCATTCAAGGCTCGATTCCCAAAAAAGGCGCAAGGCGATGTCGCCTTGCGCTTCAAGATATATAAAAGGGGGGTCAATTAACTAACCCCATCATAGCGCATGAGTGTTGCACTGTGGTTACAAACCCGTTAAAAGCGAATAACGAATTTATAAAGAAATGTTAACATCGTCATTTCAATTGTTACTTCGATCCTACTTGCGTGAGCAGTTCTTCGACATAATGCTGTGCATTTTGAGCAGCTAAACTACCGTCACCTGTTGCCGTAACAATTTGGCGAAGGCTCTTTTCACGAATGTCACCAGCTGCATATAGCCCAGGAATGGCCGTTTCCATCTCTTCGTTCGTTTCAATATAACCTTCATCATTTGTGATCCCTAAGTCTTTCACGGCATCATTTAATGGCAACATCCCGATATAAATAAACACACCTTCGGTTTTGTGTTCATACTCCGTACCATCTTCTACATCCACAAGTGTTACACTGCCTACTTTGCCGTTGTCACTATGAATTTCTTTAACAACCGTATTCCACTTAAAATCAATCTTGTCGTTAACAAATGCGCGTTGTTGAAGAATCTTCTGGGCGCGAAGCTGATCCCTACGGTGCACAATCGTTACTTTATCGGCAAATCGAGTCAAGTAGACAGCTTCCTCTACTGCAGAATCTCCACCACCAACAACGATGATTTCACGCTGACGGAAAAATGCGCCATCACATACCGCACAATAAGATACGCCACGGCCACCGAGTTCTTTCTCTCCTGGAATGCCCAGTTGTTTATACTCTGCACCGGTCGTGACGATGACGGCTCTCGCTTTGTATGATTTGTTCCCTGCGTGAACGGTTTTATATTCTTTACCTTCTTCAATAGACTTGATGTCGCCATACGCATATTCGGCACCAAATTTTTTGGCATGGTCGAACATTTTATTCGAAAGGTCGGGACCGAGAATATGGTCATACCCTGGGTAATTCTCAACATCTTCGGTATTTGCCATTTGGCCACCTGGAACACCGCGCTCGATCATAAGCGTCGACATTTCAGCTCTTGACGTGTACACAGCTGCCGTCATTCCAGCTGGACCTGCACCTGCGATAATCACATCATAGATTTTTTCTGTATCCCCTGACATCTCCAACACTCCTTTTTGTTTATTCTGGATTGAAGTTCATTATTTTATCCTGTTCCCAAAGTATATGAAATGTCGCTAGTCAGCGTCCATAAATTTGCTTGAGTGTTACTCGATTCCAAAAGCTAGATCGCGTAAGTCTTCGCAACGCACTTCTTCATCGTCGAGGGATCGTTTCTCCCACGTCGCCAGTAAATTAGCCGCATGTTCATGCCCCCACCTTTTGGCGATGGACCACGCTTTTCTTGTGCGGTTATTATACCCTAGGTGATATGCGACAACACCGTACCGGTAGAAAAATGACGCCTTTTCTTGTGGCATATGCTTTTGCAGATAACGAAAAACAGGAAACGCAGCCTCGTACTCTCCGAGCCTACATAACGTCGTTGCCACCTTATACATATGGCCTTTATCAATCGGTACAACATCTTTTAATCTCTCGGTCCAATAGGACGCTTCTTCCTTGTGACCTGCCTCAAACAGCAAAAGCGCAATTTGGCAAAGTGCCGGCACATACGGCTGCTCCTCAATCAGTTCCTGCAACACGAAAATCGCTTCTTCCGTTCTTCCTTGCAAGTGAAGCACTCGCGCCAGTTGGTTATATGAAGCCAAATAACTTGGCTGATCCTCAATCATCTCACGCAAGTTTCGTTCGGCTTGACGGTAATTGCCTTCTTTAATATAGCGCCACGCTTCTTCATACTGCAAAATGACTTGATCGGGGACAGGGTGATCGACAAGTTCATCATTTTCTACTCCCGCATCAAGATCCTCAAGGTTTAGTAGCTCAAGCAGTTCTTCTGTATCTGCACGAAACTCGCCATATGGCATGAGCTTCAAATAATTATTCGCAGCTTCTCTTGCTTTATCAAACAACCCTAAATAGGCATAATTATTTGCTAGAAAATAATAACAATCGTATAATTGGTAATCAATATGCTCGACTACGTGTAACAGAATCTCGTTGGAACGCTCATACTGACCCATGTCCGATAACACAGCTGCCAACTGACAGTGAAAAACCCCTTCGAGGGGCGTAAGTCAATGGCTCGTTGCAGCAATCGCGTCGCACGGTGCCAGTCCTTCTTTTGATAAGCAATAACACCTTGTTTAAAGAAGTATTCCGGATTCTGTATAAAAGGGACAACTTGACCCATTGAACAAACCCTCACTCTCCGGTTTTGACCATAGCAAATTCGCTTTTGCCACAAGCTAACTCTCCGAACAAAAGCATAACGAACTAATTATACCATATAATCTATTGGAATCAAAAGATCCCTTTCAAAGTGATGAAGCATAGGTGTACGTTGTCAACATTTAGAACCGTTTCCCAAGCTACGGACGACTTCAACGCCCCATTCGTGGTTAAGGTAAGAAAGGTCTATGAAACTTCCGAAACTAAAGTGCCCACTCCATTATGAGCGTGTCATCCTTCGAACCATTCATCCTGAAATGTCTTCATGCTTTTTGCTTTTAACTGCCAATCTAGCATGGCTTCCGGCAATGTAGAGATTTACCTTACATGCGCCACAAAACCAATCGATTCACCACACCCCAATCATCCCGAACAAACAGCTTTAGATTTTTCGCTACGCTTGCTCTTCAATATGAGCAAACATCTTTTATGAGTCGTATACAAAATCATAATCCCTTCACGCTGTGACTATAATGTAAAAAGGATCACGTTTATCGAAACGTTCAGATTATTTCCCTGAACCTCTTTTCAAAACAGCACTTTCATACTACGATGTACAGAGTGTCTTTTAAGGGGGATATTCATGTTTATTGCACTTATTACTTTTACAATCCTCGCCTCCTTATTGCTCACCTATGCAATGATCAAGCGTGCCAATAAGACGCTGCTTTATGGATTAGGACTACTCACAGCATCTCCAATTCTGTTATTAACGTCCGCCTACATGTCAGGATTTGTACTCAGCGCCTCTTTACACGAGTCGTCCACACTGATCGCTGGCGTCCCGGGCCAAGTCATCGGGTTTAGCCTTCCATTTATCGCAGCGCTCTTCTCAGCAATGAGTTTTATTCTAATAGGCAAAGGATTGTTCGGAACAGTCATTAACGTCCGAGCACGCAGAGCCTGAAAAACCCCTACCGCAGTAGATGCGGTAGGGGTTTTTAGTCATACAATTATCTAAAAACCGATGATCCTTTGTCTTGTGGTGATATTTCTGAAAATACTGATGATCCCTTATCTTGTGGTGATACTTTTGAGAATACTGATGACCCTTTATCTTGTGGTGATACTTCTGAGAATACTGATGACCCTTTATCTTGTGGTGATACTTCTGAAAATACTGATGACCCTTTATCTTGTGGTGATACTTCTGAGAATACTGATGAACTTGTCTGCACTGGCTTCAAGTGTAAATGCAGATGAACTAACAACTAGCGCAAAAGCAAAAGTAATTATAAGTTTTTTCATGATATATCACTCCTAGATTTTAATTGAAAGTTACGGTACTCAAGGGCCTTTTTTAAGAAACTAAATGCCTGTTGATTCTCACCAGTTCTTTCCATATAAACAGAAACCTCATTTGCCATTTCTGCACATTCAAAATAAAAGTTACCATTCTCTAAAATCTTAAATCCTGACATAACCAGTTCCATATTACTTTCTAAATATAGCCCTTTAACAATCTTACATCTTGCAATATATTCCGTGTTACCATATTTCTCGGCTTCGGTCATGGCAACCTTCAAATAATTTTTTGCATCCTCAAGTTGGTGCAACCTGAAGTACACAAGTGCCAGATTATACTTTGTCTTCGTACCCTCAAAGGTATTCCAATGATTTCCGGTTTTTAGTGCTTGAGTAAAGTAATCTAGTGCCCCTTCTAGCTTATTTGATTGTAACAAGCTAAGACCGAAGTTACGAAGGGCAAAAGCATGCGTAGTAGGGAAATGACTAGAATCTTGCAATACTTTACTAAACAAACTTTCTGCTTCAGTAAATTCTCTCATCTCTGCGTACACACACCCAAGTAACATAAGACTGTTCAAAGCACGTTCCGTAAACAATGGATTTTCTTTAAAAGTCTTGTAAGCAAGTTCTAAATAATGAATTGCACTTACATACTGGTCAATTCTGTAGTAAGTCTCACCCATCCTATGATAAAAATCTGCTTTTTCATAAGGGTCAACAAGTTGATCAAGTTCACTTTCTGTAGCCTGATAGTAACGAATTGCTCTAGCATAGCTCCCTTGCAAAAATTCATACTGACCATAAAGAAAATTCGTTAAACAATTTAATGATGAATTTTCTACAGTAGACAAACTATTTATTACTTGAATTTTGTTGAAATAATCACCCTCTGAATAATTTTCAGAGATCAGCATATGTCTAAAGTCTGTTAGCTCATAATAAAGTGATATTTCATCTTCCACACTCTCTTTGATAAGCAACTCCTCTACAACTTTCTTTAATCGTGTGGCTGCTTCTACGTCTCGTCGAATGATCGCATGGTACCAGTTTCCAATGGTTGACACGAGGTCAGCAGGGGATACATATGAGCTCATTCTGTTATGTCCCCCTTTAAAACTTAATCTACTTAAAATCCTAGAATTAATATCTATTTTACTATAAAGTAAGAATTTTTCAATATAATTGAGTAAATATTCCTAGTTGATGTGAGCGGAATTTTTCTTTTCTACCAAAAAGCAACAGATTTCTATGCGATTTCGCGCTGATTTTGTCCCTTAATCTTCAATTATGCTATACTGCGGTACACTACATGAATGAAAGCAGGGAATATTTTGACTGCAAATGCCTCTCTACAAACGATACGCTCTTATTATTCTTCTTTATCGGACAAAGAAAAAAAGGTTGCAGATTACATTCTTTCCGCTCCAGATCAAGCGGTTTATTTTTCAATTTCGGAACTGGCAGAAGCAAGTGGTGTTGCTGATGCCACAGTTTCTAGATTCAGTAAACGGCTTGGGTATAAAGGTTTTCAAGATTTGAAAATATCTTTAGCTAGGCAGATTGTGAAAGAGGAGGCGAATATTCACGAATCCATCTCATTACAAGATGACGTCGGCACACTCGCCTCGAAAATATTCACTGAACATAAACGAGCCATGGATGACACACTTGCCCTTTTAAATGAAGAAACGTTGCAACAAGTAGCTGTAGTGATTACGAAAAGCGAGCGCATTGACTTGTACGGTTCCGGTGGCTCCGGCGTCGTTGCCGAAGATGCATACCACAAATTCATGCGGTTTGGCATTCCGATCCAAGCGTTTAGCGACAGTCATCAGCAGATGATGAGCGCGTCTTTGCTTTCAAAAGGCAGTACCGCCATTGGCATTTCAAATAGCGGCAGTAACCGCGATGTTGTTGATGCATTAAAGACCGCCAAAACCGCTGGCGCAACGACGATTGCGATATCAGGGCACACTTCGTCACCTTTAACAAAAACTGCGGATTACACGTTACCGACGAGCGCGCGGGAATCGCTTTTTCGTTCTGAAGCGATGGCATCCCGTATGGTACAACTCGCTTTAATCGATGTTTTGTATGTACTCGCCGCACTGCAACTAAAAGATACAACACTGACAAACTTAGACAAGATTCGTGAGTCGATCGCGACGAAGAGGTATTGATCATTGATCACGAGCAACTTTGATGACCTCTAATCGACACGTATGTGCACGTTTTCGACAAAACCCATACCCAATCCCAACATCATCATGAGGCTTAAAAATATCAAACCCCATCATAGCCACGCTATGATGGGGTTTGTATGTGTACTTAGTTAAAGAAAAAACTGAGTGCGAATACGACAAGGAATCCGACGACCCCGATAATGGTTTCCATTACGGTCCAAGACTTGAGTGTGTCTTTTTCTGACATGCCGAGGAAACGGTTAACAAGCCAGAAACCTGAGTCGTTCACGTGAGATAATACGGTCGCACCACAGGCGATGGCAACGGCGATGAGCGCGAGCGATGGTTGTGATAAGTCAACAAGGCCAACGATTGGCGAGATGAGTCCCGCCGCAGTTAGCATGGCGACGGTTGCTGAACCTTGGGCAACGCGTACCCCGGTTGCGATTAAGAAGGCGAGCAACACGAGCGGGAACCCAGATGCGGCCATCATGTCTCCCATGACGTCACCGACACCGCTTTGGATGAGCACTTCACTAAATACCCCACCCGCTCCGGTAATAAGGATCACGATCCCTGCCGGCTCCAACGCTTTCGTTGACATATCCTGTAGCTGTTGCTTAGTAAGGCCACGTTTGCGACCTAAGAAATGCAGAGCGAAAAGCGTTGCGATGATTAAAGCGACGAACGGGTGTCCAATGAACATTAACACTTGTTGGAACACACCTTCATTTAAGATTTGCTCTCCGGCTGTATTCGTTAAAATAAGGATGAGTGGCAGCAAGATAATAAATAGGATTAACTTAAACGAAGGAAGGTCACCGGTTGCTTGTTCTTCTGCTTCTGCACGTTCGCGAATGTGTTCAGGCACAGGCACGTGAATACGGTTGCCGATAAAGCGACCGAATAGTGGCCCTGCGACGATCATGGCAGGTATTCCTGCAATAAACCCGAAAAGGAGCATCCAAGCTAAGTCAACACCTAACATTGATGCAATCGCAATCGGCCCTGGCGTTGGTGGCACAAAGCTATGTGCCACCGCCAATCCAGCGAGCAGCGGGATCGCATAAAAAAGCAACGACTTGCCGGTACGCATCGCCAAACTGTAGACGATTGGAATTAAAATGACGAGGGCAACGTCAAGGAATACTGGAATGGCGACGATCAGCCTGTAAACCCGAGGGCCCACTGCGCCCGTTTCTCGCCAAATGTATCAATGAGGGTGAACGCCAGCCGTTCAGCTCCTCCGGATGTCCTGAGCACTTCACCAAACATGGCGCCAAGACCGACGACAATGGCGATAAATCCGAGTGCACCCCCCATTCCTTCTTCGATCGTTTCAAGCAGTGCTAACGGATCCATACCGGTCATTAGTCCAATGAAGATACTCGCCAATAACAGCGCCAAAAACGCTTGCATTTTGGAACGAATGATTAAGTATAAAAGTAAGCCGATACCTAAAATTGTAATAATTATTAAGCTTACGCCTGACATGGAGAATTACCCTTTGTTTTCGTATTAATACTCCTTACCATTCGGCAACACTGCCATCTGTGTGTCTCCAGACCGGATTTCGCCAGTTGTGACCTTGTTCACTCATTTTCCTTACATGCGCTTCATTGATTTCAATCCCCAAACCTGGACGATTCGGAATATCAACATACCCATCTTTATAGTTAAAAACGCTCGTATCGGCCAAATAGTCCAGTAAATCGGACCCTTGGTTATAATGAATACCTAGGCTTTGCTCCTGAATAAACGCATTGTGGCACGTTGCGTCCACTTGTAAGCACGCAGCAAGTGCAATCGGCCCTAACGGGCAATGCGGTGCGGCGGCGACGTCAAACGCTTCTGCCATCGACAAGATTTTCTTATTTTCCGTAATGCCACCGGCATGCGAAAGGTCTGGCTGAATAATGTCTACGTAACCGTCTTGCAAAAGGGTCTTGAAATCCCATTTTGAATACATTCTTTCGCCAGTCGCAATCGGAATGGCGGTATGGTTTGCAATCTCTCGCAACGCTTCGCTATTTTCAGGGAGAACGGGCTCCTCAATGAACATTGGTCGGAACGGTTCAAGCTCTTTTGCAAGGATTTTCGCCATCGGTTTGTGGACTCTCCCGTGAAAATCGATGCCAATACCAATATAAGGACCCACCGCTTCACGAATGGCAGCGACATTTTCCAAAACACGATCGATTTTTTCGTAGGAATCGACGTATTGCAATTCGTTCGTTCCATTCATTTTTACCGCTGTGAACCCACGATCAACGACACGCTTCGCCTCTTGCCCAACATCTGCAGGGCGATCTCCGCCAATCCAGGAATATACTTTAATGGAATCCCTTGCTTTACCGCCGAGCAATTCATGGACCGGTGCACCATAGTATTTGCCCTTAATGTCCCAGAGCGCTTGATCAATTCCAGAAATTGCACTCATGAGAATCGGACCTCCACGATAAAAGCCAGAGCGATACATCACATTCCAATGATCTTCTATATGAAGTGGGTTTTTGTCCATGACGTATTCCATCAATTCATGAACGGCAGCTTTTACGGTTGCCGCACGTCCTTCAACGATTGGCTCCCCCCAACCGGTAATCCCCTCGTCTGTCTCGATCTTTAGAAACAACCAACGTGGGGGTACTTGAAACAATTCATAGTTTACGATTTTCATCGTTCGTCACTTCCTTTCTCCATTCGTGGTTACGCTTTCAGAAATTCATCTTCTCGATCTGAAATTATTAAAACAGTTTCACCTATCATTTTATTTCTGCTTATTTTTCAACACGATTGAGTGCATCTTACCACTATGTGGCTAAAAATGAAATATATTTTCTTTATTTCATTTACAAATGAAAATTATTTTAATAAGATACAAACAACACCATTACTTTGGAGGCGTTTTTATGAAGGTAGGCATTGTTGGGCTTGGAAAGATGGGACTGCCTCTATCTTTACAGCTTATGGATCGTAACATCGATGTTGTTGGATTGGACCAACAACCGGAAGCAAGGAGCACATTGCAGGCAGCTGGTGGCGGGACCGCGGAAACGATTGATGATCTCCTGAACGCTCTTGAGACCCCGCGCACCCTCATTTTGCTCGTGCCTGCTGGAGATATTACCGAAGACGTATTTCAGGAATTACGCGGAAAACTAGCACCCGATGACCTCATTATCGACGCTGGAAACGCCCATTACCGCGATACGTTGCGTCGTCATGAACAGCTTAAAAACACAGGAATTCTGTTTGCAGATAGTGGGACGTCTGGGGGTATTTCTGGTGCTAGAAATGGGCTCTGTGCAATGGTAGGCGCGGATGAGAAGGCAGCCGATCGCGTCAAATTGGTCTTTGAAGCCATTACAATTGAGAATGGATTTTTACTCACTGGGGAAGTCGGTAGCGGACACTATTTAAAAATGATTCACAATGGCATCGAATACGGAATGATGCAAAGCATTGGCGAAGGGTTTGAGCTACTCGAAAAAGGGCCATTTGAATATCATTACGAGAGCGTTGCCGACATGTGGAATCACGGCTCTGTTATTCGCGGATGGTTAATGGAATTAACCGCAGAAGCATTTAAAGACGAGCCAAAACTAGAGAGTATTAAAGGCGTGATGCATTCTTCCGGAGAAGGCAAATGGACAGTAGAAGCGGCGCTAGACTATCAAGCTAGTGCCCCTGTCATTGCAATGTCGCAGTTGATGCGCTACCGCTCACTAGATGACGACCCGTTTCACGGAAAGGTAGTCGCTGCATTACGCCATCAGTTTGGCGGTCATGCGATTGAGAAAAAAGAGTAGTGGAAGCAGGTGATTGACGTGGACAATCATTATATCGGCGTGGACATTGGAACAACCGGCGTCAAAGCGTTGTATTCGATCAACAAGGGGCGGAGAGATTCAAAGCGTACGAGACATACCCGATGCGAAGCCCGACTCCGGACGCCGCCGAACAAGATGCAAACCTCATCTATGAGAAAACGATGGGCGTACTCGAGCAAGCACTTGCGTTTCGGGCAGACGAAGGGACGCGTATGCGTGCGGTGAGTTTTAGTTCTGCTATGCACAGTATGATGTGTGTCGATGAGTCAGGAGAACCTCTGACACAGTTGATCACATGGGCGGACAAACGAAGCGCAAAAGAAACGAAAGCGCTGCAACAGACGGAGCGGGGGCAGGATTTTTATGAACGTACGGGGACACCGATTCACCCGATGTCTCCGTTCGCCAAGCTCGTGTGATGAATGATCATCAAGCACCATTGCTTGAAAAAACCGCAAAAATCGTTGGGATTAAAGAATATATCCTCTTTAAACTTTTCGGGGAATTTGTGATGGACGAGTCGATTGCAAGCGCTACCGGACTGATGAACATTCACACACGCGCGTGGGATGAAGACATTGTCGCCTATGCAGGCATTTCACTCGATCAACTTCCCAAGCTTGTCTCGACCTCGTATACGTTCTATAGAGAAGAGATTCCATACATTATCGGAGCAAGCGACGGTGTTCTGTCCAACTTAGGCGTTGGCGCCATTGATGAAGGGGAAGTAGCGCTAACAATCGGAACGAGTGCGGCGATTCGAAGTGCATCTAGCGCGCCGCGCGTGGACGCCAAAGGCAGGACATTCTGCTACTTGCTGACCGACGACCTATGGATTATTGGCGGTCCGATTAACAATGGTGGCATTGCCCTTCAATGGGTTGTCGAAGAACTCATTAAAGATGACACCATGACGAGCGAGAACGCGACAGTGGCGGCGCTATCACTCGCCGAACGTGTACCGGCAGGGTCAAATGGTTTACTCTTTTTGCCGTTTTTGACCGGTGAACGTGCGCCTCTTTGGAACCCGGAGGCGACCGCATCTTATATTGGACTCACCCGCACCCATACGCGCGAAGATATGATTCGGGCTGCGTTAGAAGGGGTCACGTTCAACATTTATAGCGTCTTGCTTGCCCTGCAAGAATTGATCGGAGTTCCAAACGCCATTTACGCTTCCGGGGGGTTCTCCCGCTCAGAGACGTGGAAACAGATGGCAGCGGATATTTTTGATCAACCGCTTCATTTCTCACCCTCTTATGAAAGCTCGGCATTCGGCGCTGTGATCTTGAGCATGTACACACTCGGGACATTGAGCAGCTCTCTCATTTTAAAGATCGAAAAACTCAAGAAGAGACGGTTGTTCCAGATGCAACAACTGCAACCACCTACCGCGACTATAGCTCGCTATATTTAGAACTGATTCGGAGCTTGTCTCCCCATTACGAGCGGTTGTATCGTTTGCAACAAGCGGCAACAGCTAGTCGATAACTTTTCTACCCTACCCATTTCTGCATTTTTTAGAAATGGGTTTTTTACGCTTTATAAACAGCGACCAATAATAGGTGCTGAAAAATAAGCGGATCACTCGTTAACGCGAACCCTCGGGTCCTGCCTATGTGGGGATTCCAACAACATGGAGCGGTAAATTCGTCAATTATTCCCACATAGAACCACTGATGTGGGAATATCGCCTTTCTATGCGGGGGTTCCTGCAAAAAACGGCTCGATATTTATGAGAATTCCATCATAGATCCTGCCTATGATGGAATTCTTTATTTATACCAAGCGAAACACGGAGATACGTTTTTCAGTAAGCAACGTCAACTAAGGGGAAGTACCCAATAAAATCCCATCGCACAATTATTCAATTTACTCATTTACAGCAAGCTTGTTATCCTCTTCATCAACGACCAGTTCAATATCATTCACTGTATGTAAGTTGCGTAATCCTTTGTATAGCAACCAATATAGCGAAAAGAGCAGAATCCCCCTCCGCCAATAAACATGGCATAGGCGGGTACAAATTGGGATGCGATAAGGCCGCCTAGCATCCCACCTAAAGGCATACATATTGCGGCTCCACTCGTAACGACGGTAATCACTCTACCAATTAAGTTAGAAGGAATCTTTTGTTGGATAACAGAAAAGAATAGGATGTTAATGATACTTAAAGAAATAAATCCTACTCCATAAGAAATAATCGAGAACCAGACTGGCAATACACTTGCTCCCATCCAACTGAGCGACGACAGACTAAAACATACGATCGTTAGCGTACCCATTTTGAATCTCGAAAGTTTATTGACTACTAGAGAACCGATTAAAAAGCCTAACATCATTGCCATCATATAATAGCCATAGAACGCTTCCGTACCCCCATGAATGAGTGAAAAGGCAGGTAAACTGGCCAACATCACGCCGACAAAGAAGTTCGCCATCGATGCGCTAATTGAAATGTGAATGAGCACGGTGTCTTTCACACATGTAAAGCCTTCCCGCAGATCTTGTGTATACCGTTTGAGGTTATACGACATTTTTCCGGTTGTTTTTTCGACTGTTTCATTAAAATTAATATCCTTAAAAAACAGATAGACGACCGCAACAATGAAATGGCAAATCGCTGTAATGAGTAGGGCGATTGCTGAACCTGCTACTGAAATAATCACACCGGCAATCCCTAAAAAAATAATATCCATACTTTCCCTAATCATATTAACAACGGAATTCGCTTTTACGACATTCTCGCCACCAACGATATTTGGCACAAGTGTACTATCAATCGGATATGTAAATTGGGAAATGGCTGACACAATGAACATAATAAACATGAGTAAAAAAACGTGTAAAGCATCAAAAAAGAACAATAAAGGAATGGATGCTAATAAAACGGCTTTCACAAGTTCACAAGTGAACAACGCCACTTTATAGTTCACTAGGTTGGCTAAAGGGGATATTAAGAACCCTAATGCAGAAGGGATATTTACGAGAAAAAACGTAATTCCACTGTAAAGCGGATCGTTCGTCAGCAAAAATACGAGTAGCATCCCCCCTATGGCATAAATCCCGTTACCAAAACTTTTAATGAATACACCTGATAATAATATGTTAAAATTTCTTGAGAACATTCGTTACCACTCCATTGCAAAAGCATCATCTAGAGTCATTCACTCGCAACTAAAATTAACATATATTCAGAATTTTTACAATTAATTTACGTTCGTACGAGCGTTCATTTCTTCCTAAAATGAAGCAAACGGCAAAAAAGAAGGGGCTCAACAATGAAACAACAATCCATCTTGATCGGTGCGGTTGCGATTGGTGGCGGGCTCGGCAGTAGCTTGCGTTATGGCATCCATATGATGAGTCCGATCACGCACGGTCCGTTAGGCACGCTCATCGTAAATCTCATTGCGAGCTTCTTGCTCGGGGCACTCGTAGGTGCGGTGCTCAACCGCTCGTTTCCCGAATGGTTGCGCGCTGGGTTTGGCGTTGGTTTTTGTGGGGGGCTCTCAACAATGTCCGCCTTTGCTGCGGATGGGGTGTTTCTCATCACAGACCAGCACCTGGTTTTCGCTGGCGTCTATATGATCGTGTCACTCGTTGGAGGCATCTGCTTCTCATTTTGCGGGTTGGTGTGTGGACAAAAATGGGCAGGAGGGGCAAATCAATGACCGTATTCGCTGTGTTTATCGGAGGAGCTGCCGGTGCGGTTTTGCGCTGATCCTTGGCAATGCCATTCAACGCCAAACACCCCGCACACCGGTCCCTCTTGCGATGATTATCGTAAACATTCTAGGTTCTTTCGGCCTCGGCGCGTGGTATGCATGGTCAACAACAGACGAAAGTATTGTACACGCACTCATTGCCATCGGATTTTTCGGAGGGTTCACGACGTTCTCGACATTCAGTGTGGAAGCACTGGAGCTCCTCGAGCAACGTCGCTACCTCCCTTTACTCATTTACGTGAGCCTAACTTTACTCGGATCCGTCGTCGGTTTTCTTATCGGGCTCAGTCTTTCAATTCTTTAATCAAGTCCTGGGGTGTGTCTCCTTGTAACGCTTGCACAAGGTTTTTCGCCGCACACATCTCCATCTCTCTCGTCGTTGCATATGTGCTCGACCCGATGTGCGGAGTTAGTGTGACGTTATCCAATCTCATAAGCGAATGATTCGCCGGCAGTGGCTCCTGATCAAAGACATCTAGACCCGCTGCAAAGATTTGTTTCTCTCGTAACGCGGTAACGAGCGCATCTTCATCTACGACTGGACCGCGTGCGGCATTGACGAGTATACTCGTCGGCTTCATAAGCCCAAATTCCCGTGTACTAATGAGCCCAGTAGTCTCTTCTGTTAACGGAACCATCACAACGACAATATCAGCATGTTGGAGCAGGTCATCGAATTCCATATACTGCGCCTCGTAATTTTGCTCCACTTCCGGTTGACGACTGCGGTTATGGTACACGACATCCATCTCAAATCCGAGGCGGGCACGTCTGACAACTTTTTCGCCAATGCGCCCCATGCCGATGATGCCGAGTGTACGATGATGCAGATCTTGGCCAAAGAACGTACTGTCTGGTTCCGGCTGCCACTCACCTTTTTTAATATACTCATGTAACTCCGCAATGCGACGACTCGAAGAAATCATCAAGCCAAGCACGAGTCAGCCACTGTTTCATCGAGCACATAAGGCGTATGGGTCGCGAGCACCCCGTACTCTTGAAACGCGGCGACATCAAACGCATCATAACCGACACTAACCGTGCTGACGACTTTTAGCTTCTTAGCATCGGCTAACAGCTGAGCATCAACTCGTGTCGACGTGAGCATCGCTCCTTCTGCTCGTTGCAACTCATCACGCAAACGTTCCGCGGGTACTTTTTTGTTGGGCTCATTCCAAACCGCCAGCTCGCAATGTTGCTCGAGGTAGTCTCGGGTCTCTCGTTCAATCGGATGTCCGACAAACACGTAAGGTTTCACGACGTCACTCCATCATTTTGCAAGATCTGTTGAAAAAGTTGTATGAACTTATCTTGTTCCTCTATAAACGGCGTATGCGCACTATTCTCAAACACATTGAAATCCTTATGCGGGGCATCAATCTTTTCAAAGAAGCGCTCGGCTTCCAAAAGACTCGTCTGGTAATCATACCGTCCGTGCATAATATAAACAGGCATTTCAAAACGTTTCGTTCGTTCGGCCACGTCTACGTCCATCATTTCTTTCCCGACTTGTTTATACGTAAGCGCCGCACCAGGCAAAATGTTCATTCGTTCCCGCAACGTGTACGCACGACATTTCATAATATCAACGAGGCTGTTCGTGTTTGAGTAGCCGTTTTTCTTCATCCCGCCGCCGTACTTATTCACTTTTCCAAGCAGCATTCGGTAATCGGCATTTTCATGTAACGTGTCATCTATTTTCACTTTTTTGACGCGCTTTACTACCCCATGTTCTCCACGAACCGCTGCACTTCGTTCCAAAAACTTGAGCGTATCTTTCGTTGATTCACGATGTCTACCCATCTGCCCCGATGTAATCAACGCACGAAAATGCTCGGGATGTGCATGGGCGGTTAAACAGGCAATCATACTTCCCCATGAATGCCCGAACAAATAAATCTTCTCGCGTTTCCATTGCTGTTTTAAATGTTTCGTGATTGCTAAACAATCGTTCACGTAACGATCAATCGAAAGCTCTCCTTGTGTTTTCGGATTATAAGACATGCCCGCACCTGGTTGGTCCCAATAACAGACCGTCACATCTTCAAGCCAAGCTAGTTTTTCAGCGGCCATTAATGGATATTCAGGAAACCCTGGCCCCCCATGTACAAACAATAATAATGGATTTTCTTTATCCGTTCCTTCAATAATCATCCCATGCTCATGTCCGTCAATCTCCACATACTCTTTTTGTGTAAACATCCAAACCCTCCTACAATCTGCTCTTTACGATAAAATACTGTGCACTATAATACGTTGCCATAATAAGAACATGCGACGGTTCCAAAGGTTCTACGAAGCGGTTCCACGCCAAGAAACTATCGGAAATAATAAACAAAGCTGCCCCGAAAATCGCCAAACGGTTTCTCGTAAGCATTGCCGTAATTCCCATTGAACCAATGACTCCTATGTATAATACGACAGGAACAACCATATTCATGTCCCCTGATTCTACTAAAGCACGAATAATAAAAAAGCCAATCAATACGATATAAATAATAATAATTCCGACAGCGAATACACGATTGGCCTCTCTTTTTCGTGCATGCCAAAACGCAGGAATATAAAATAAATGGCCGATCAAAAAGATGACAAGTCCAGCGATGAATGAATACGCGATCGCCACATCTGCCACTGTGCAGACCGTGACGCCAATCATGACGAGCACACCCGAGCCTTTTGTGCGAATGTTAAGACCATAAATAATAATAAGGACCATAGGAATAATTTTGAACAGAACGACAACATGTGTGGATACATTTAGTAAAGGAATAATGAAAATATAAAGTGCACTCATCAATAAGATCAAACCTGTCAGACGCTGCATAAGAACACACCCCCTTCCCGGTCAGTATCTTCATTATCCCCTGTAACGCGCCGTTCATCAACGGTTTAATCCCGCACTCGCAAAACCGCGATCCCTTGCAACCACGACCAAACGATTGCAGAAACCGTGTATACGAACAACAAACTAAAACAGATCAATGCAATCGTCATAAACATCGAATCAGAAAAAGAAAACAACGGTCCAGTCAATATAAACACCGCAAACACAACGATGAGCACGAGGAATATGACTTGCGGCAACAACGCGCGCTTGCCATGCCGCTTGATTTCTTCCTCTCCAACAGCCATGGCAACGACCGGACCAATCACAGGAAGAATTGTAATGCTAAAATACGGCAACGAGGAAAGAAAGGACGTATTTTTCAGAAGAGGGTTCCTCACCTTGATTCGTTCTCGAAACTGCGCGTCTCCCTTTACCAACTCATCAATCGTCACATCGAAAATGCGACTTAACTCCACAAGCCTCTCAATATCGGGATAAGCCTTTTCGTTCTCCCACTTGTAGACCGCTTGCCTCGTGACGTGGAGCTTTAACGCTAATTGCTCTTGAGAAAGGCCATGTTCCATTCTTAATCGACGAATGTGTTCATGTAATTTCATTAGCTCTCTCCTCCTTCTCCACCACCTTACGGCAAGTTGTTGCTTTAAGCGATGAACCGTTCGTTGCCCGTGACAACCGTTGGTTCACGACGCAATATCTTCCTTCTTTTTCTTCGCTTTTTGCCAGTACGTTTGGAACCAATCAGAATTGAACACGCGGTCAAACACCGTACTAATGATAAGCCCGTGTAGCATGACACCGAGAATTGAATAGATGACGGTGATAATAATGCCGATGAGCGTTTCAGGTTCAAAGCCAGCCGCATAGAAGACAACAACGGAAAAGAAGCTCACGTAGATCGTTTCAAAGAATGAGGAAAGCTCACTTTCCGCAACGTAAAGGGGAATGACGAGCAATAAGATGAAGAGTGTCGCCCCTCCTAACACAACGTACAGTTTTTGCTTTTTCAAAAACTTAATAAGTGGCATTGTGTAGTATTTCGTAATGGTTTTCAGTCGCAGAAGATGCAAGATTCTTGCGAACCTTGCCAGTTGAAAAACAGCATCTAGCGGTATGGCAGCCACAACAATAAGCGGGTTTGCCTTCAGGAACTCCACACGATCTTCACTTTTTATAATACGCACGAGGAAATCAACAAAAAACACCGCCCACGTTCCCCACACAATATAATCGTCCACGCCCGTATTTACCCAAAGCGTCGAGACCGAAAAAGCAGCAAGAAAGAACATGCCGATCTCATACGCAACCTGTACATTTGGCTTTCCTCCGCTGTTCGTCATCCGCTAACCACCTTGTGAATGTCTTCTGATATCATATCATAACCTTCTGATTATAATGCGAAACGGCCACACACCGATCTTGGGTGTGTGACCACAACGGTTATTCTGCATGTACGTTTGTCAGTATCCGATCAATAAACAATGCCATTTGACCACGGTTCACAACTTCCCGTGGACGGAAGCGCTGGTCTTCGGTTTGTGTAATTCCATGCTCGGTTAAAATTAAAATGTTTTCTCGGTGTACATCTGAGCTGTCGTTCAAGTCAATCACTTCTGGATCCCCTCCGAGCGACTCCAAATCAAAGGCTCTGACGAGAACACTCGCCATTTGCTCTCTCGTCAAACCTTCGCCAGCGTTAAAAATCGTATTGTTTTGTTGACCAACCATAATGCCTGTTTCTTTCATGACAGTCGCTACATCGGCATACACATTGCTCGCAGGTACGTCAGCGAACGGTGACTCGGTCACCTCTTCTGGGATGGCAGCTCGAGTGCTCGGGCAATAATGCGAGCCGATTGCCCACGATTCACGGCTTGCGACCGTCGATACGTGCCGTCAGAATACCCGGTTAGAATGCCCTGCGCAGTTAAATTCATAATGGCATCGTACGCAAATGTATCCGGAGGCACATCCGAAAACAGTTGTTGCACGAGTGCAGAACCACCGCCACGACGCTCGGCCTCTGCTGCTGCACTCACCCGACCATCTTCATGAAAAGCAATGCCTGTCGCCGCTCCGATTTCGTGCAGACCTTCGCGAACGATATGACCCCGCTCTTCTAACGCCCTTCTAAGGTCAGAGGTCTCACTTTCATATCGTCCTTCGAATTCAGTGTGCGCGTTAAAATTATTTCTTTGCGTAATTCTCGGTTCTTCAATTGCTTCGGTGAGCGACAGGTCTCGATCTAAGTAATTCATTAAGATTTGGGCGACCGCCGTGATGATCGTGTCGCTCCCCGGTGCGCCGACGGTGACGACAGGGTTCCCGTCTTTCATCCCAATCGTTGCTCATGCTACTGAGCGTTCTCATCCCTGGCTGCGGGTAGTTCGGGTGAGTTGGGTGTTCAGTAGGGATGCGGTTGTACGCGTCGTTGTTTAATAGAAACCCGTACCCAGGCACAACCATGCCGTTGCCGCCAATCGACACGATCGTATTCGTATAACTGACGACATTTCCTTCAGCGTCAGATGTGGCTAAATGAATGGTCGATTCATGCTTCGTTCTTCTTCAATTTCAAACCCATCCGCATCTTCATCTGGTAACTCTTGACGCTCTGCCGGTTCGGCTTCTTCTTCAGAGCGAAGCGTGTGGGCACGGTCATTGTTTAATGAGCGGACATTCACACGATCTAGGGAAAACTGCTGCGTATTATCGTAACTAAAGTTAATGGCACTCAGCATAAATCTTCCTGGCTGGTTTATCGTCATTGGCCCACTCAACATCGAAGACAATGTCCAATCCCGAGGCTCTTCTTCCTCTGATGCCCAAGCTTTTGCATACAAGTGATTGTTCGTGTGAACGAACGCCAGCTCATGCTCGCGATCCTCTAAAGCATAAGAAGTCGTTTGCAATGTATGGCTCGTCCCATCAACAATGCTAAACAGACGGATTTCATCCCGGTCCAGACGCAGTTCTAGTCCGTAACCATTCTCAGGTTGACTGCCTCCAGACTGCCAAACGTCACCTGCTAAAAATAGCCGCAATCGCTGGTCGCTATCGGTATGGTCGGCATTTACGGTTAAGCGAACCTCTTGCTCATACGAAGGCTCTACATTCGCCGCTGCCCTTCCATACGCACTGCCGCGTGTCGGCAAACGCTCTGATAGAGAAATCTCCCCTTTCCCATTTCGCACGTTGAACGCGGCATCAAATGGACTGTTCGCCGGACCATAATCTAATCGATAGAACGCTTCTTTCGACCATTCTTGTCCGTTTTCCTCATCAAAATCATACGCCAAGTTCGGTGAGCTTTCTAAAGCACCTCGTGGGTTACCTGGCGGCACTTGACCGATCGCAGCTCGCTCACCTAGTTGGCTGTGGCGAAATTGCGTATACCAGTCCGAGAGAAGCTCATTGACAGGGACATCTGACAACTCCGGGTCCCCTAAATAAGCTCTTCGGTCCGCAAACGCATACCGACTGGACTCCAAATAATAATGATATGCGTCCTCTTTGGACATGTTTGATAGGTTTTCATTTTCTAACATGTTCAACATTGAAGCAATCGTCACACCACCACTAGAAGCAGGTGGTGCGCCGTATACATCATATTCACGATAGGTAGAGTGAATCGGCTCCTCTTCAATAATTTCATAATTTGAAAAATCAGCGCTCGTCACATCTCCCGCTAATACGTTCAAACTCGGATTAGATACCGTCGGAGGTTCATTGATGGTATGTCTCATAGCATCCGCAATCTCTCCATCATAAAAAACGTTTGCCCCGTGCTCCGCAATTAATTCATATGTACGAGCCAAGTCACGGTTCGTGATCGTATCTCCGGCTGCTGGAACCGAACCATTGTCTAAAAATAAATCTCTAGAAGAGGTGAACAATTGAAATCGATCCGCATGTCGATTCGTTTCACTCACATAATTCGCATCTGCAATGAACCCCGACCTCGCCACTTCAATGGCCGGACTTAGCACATCTTCCATTGGAAAAGAACCGTATTCCTCAATCACATGCTCCCAATGCTTGACCGTACCCGGGATTGAGAAAGCCGCTCCACTACTCGTACGAGTCGCTTGATTGTACAAACTACCGGTTTGCTCATTAAAATATGTACGATCATGAAAAGACGCTGGCGTAACTGGCAAACTATTAATCATAATATGTTCATCTGTCTCTTTTAAGTATAGGTTCATCACTCCGCCTCCACCAATACCTCCAGAGTACGGGCGGGTAACCCCTTGCATGGCTGCAACTGCAATCGCTGCATCTACAGCATTGCCGCCGTTGTTTAACATATCCATCCCCGCTTGACTCGCATGCTCGTCTTCAGAAGATACCGCCCCACCAAAGCCTGACATTTCATGGGGGCTGTTTGCAAGCCCGTAATCCACTCCAAGCGTGGCACCCATCACACCGCCGAGTAATACTAAACTTCCCCACTTTTGATGTCGTCGTTTCATCAAAACCCTCCAATACCTTCCATAAATTGATGATTACTTCCTATATAGGCATACTATAACAGGTATTCTTCCCTAGCAAGTAGAAAAAAATAGTCAATTTTTAGGAAGATATAATGTTTCCAGGCCGTTAGATTTACGATTATGAGGGACAAAAAACCCATCATACGCATACCTAGATGGGTTGCAATAATTAAATTCACTAGTTCTTGAGGTTGAACCTGCATCAAACCTCCGTTCTTTCCGCTCGGCGTAAGAAGTTCTACGACCTTTTTTGTCATAAAGGCAAACGAGACGTCAGCATGAGTCATGCCGACGTCTCGTTCGGATTATCTTCGGCACCAGAGGTGCCGATGGTTGTTAACTCTTGAGGTTTAGATGGATACACAGGGTCAATAAGTCTATATAGAAACAAACGTTCATAGATCGCACAGAGTGAGGGAAGCAGTGCTCTATAACGATCTGAAGTGATCTGTATATGTTGAACGAAAGCATCTCCTAAAGAACCGGTGTCGGCTTAGTCAAATGGGAACTGTACTCGAGTTGCGGCCGATCTGTTCTCAAGTTGGAGGAAATCCCAGGAAAAGTGGACTATTCACATAAACTAGGGAACAGAATGAGCGAACTCGGTAACAGATTACCGGGTCACGTGTACATCCCCGAGTCGAAGTACCCACAGGACGTCGACGCGAGCCACGCCGAACCGAGTGTGGTTTCGTTTCGGCCCCGCTGGGGCCGACGTGTCGTTGGCACTTCAGCCTGGAATCTGCGCGCAAGTTTGGTGAAATCGGCGCTAAAATCGGTGAAAAGCGCAAACATGCGCGCAGATGGGGGAAACTAGCGCGCAGAATGGCACCTAGCACCGCGCTACCCCTCCAACCCAACAGTGCAAGTCAAGAAAATGTTAAGTTCATTCTATATAGATCATTTCGGGTACGATCTAGATCGCCGATCTCCTATAAACCACCAAAATTATGCGCTCGTCGTCGCTCTCGGAGCTGAAAATCGTGAAAAACGATTTAGTTTTTTGTTCACGTCTATTCTTGATCTTCTTCAATCGGATCTAAGCTTGCTTGAAACGCTTCGTCTCGAAATTCAATTGCTGTTTCAAACATGTACGTTCGAAGGGACACGGCTCGCTCATTGATCATGGAGCGAATGTATGCCCCATTGACACGATAGCCTTCTTCTTCGAGCTGATCGGTTAAATGGCGAAGGCGATCTTGTTCTTCTCTCGTTCGTTCATTCATCTCATCTTGCCGTTCCCTAGATTCATCGATATGTTCCATTTGCTGTGCCCGCTTGTCTTCAATGAATTCAACTTGCCAATCTCTCCACGCTTGAATCGTGTAGATCGACGCTTCTTGAATCACGCGCTGGAAACCTTCGACTTCCTCCACGTGTGTAAATGTACCTTCACTGCTAGATGCAACGCTCTCAAGAGCCTCCCGTTCATTCGGGTCGACGTTGTACCCAATTACATGGACGACAGCATCTAACATTTCAGCTGCATGAGCCGGATCGCCACCACACGTATCCGCTCCAGAAGCAATCACATACACGATTGTTGTTTCATGATCACTGTAATGAACTTCAACTTCATTCAGTGCACTGGAGAGTGGAATCGATGCTCCAGGCTCAATGGCATTGCCCTCCTGAAGTAGACGCTCATCGTAACGGTCAAGCGGATGAATCTCATGAATGCTGTCACATGAACGTTCGCCACTCTCTGCCTCCGCACCGTAGCTCAAGAGCGATACATTCGTATCGTCCGGCATGTCCTGCATGAAATCTTGTAAAAGCCCTAACACTTCAACGTCAGCATCTGTGCCGATGTTGGCATCATAAAGCAAGTGGATGTTCACTTGCATGCCTTCATCCATCAAGTTTGCCCCTACAGATGTAATTTCTGATTGAATTTCATCAAATTGCATGAAATACGTGTAATCGTCCCGGTAATCAAAAGCTGCAAGGTCCAGCATCTGATAGAATAGTTCTTCGTCCGACACTCCTAATTCCGCAGACTCTCTTAGTATTTCAAGCACTTCTTCATCATCAAAATCTTCTGTATGATAATTACCAGGTTCTGCCTGCATCCATTCTGCAGGAGATGTGCTCGTAAAGCGATCAAATGAGCCAAAATCATATGAATGTTCATCAATTTCTTCCTGCTCTTCAGGTTCAAATTGTTCTTCCTCAACGGTACAGGCAGCAAGCGTGGCTGCACAACCCATCAATAGTAGAAAGCGTTTCACTTGCTCGTTCACCTGCCTCGTCTGAGCATTATCAACTTGATTCTATACGAAAACGTGTTCAGAATCTACTTTATCTGGAAATTCGTTTCCTGCCATCTTTTGCAATGTATGTGATCAAACGCTCATTATTCCTCGTATAGCTTCACCATTCTAACGTCTATAATACACTCGTTTCGTTTCATCATATTCTGCCTCTTCAACAAACGCAAATTCATCAATAATTTCTTGGGATGGTTTCTTGCCTAGCAAGCTAACGATGACAATGGCCAAACTACCAAGCAGAAACCCAGGTACAAGTTCATACAAATCAAACAGACCCCCTTGGAACTGTGACCAAATGATTACTGTGAGCCCACCGGTTGTAATACCCGCTACCGCTCCCCATACCGTCATCCGCTTCCAAAATAAACAAAACAGCATCACGGGTCCGAATGCAGCTCCAAACCCTCCCCATGCATACTCTACAAGTTCCAACACGGTATTATCTGAGTCGAACCCGAGTACCATGGCCACGAGTGCAATGAGGACAACCCCAAACCTACCAATCCAAACAAGTTCTTTTTGAGACGCTTTTGGGCGAATGAACCTTTATAGAAATCTTCAGCAAGCGCACTTGAAGAGACTAGCAGTTGCGAGTCTACCGTACTCATAATTGCCGAAAGAATTGCCGCAAGCAGAAATCCAGCAACCCAAGGGTTAAAAAGCACTTGGCTAAAAATAATGAATACAGTCTCGTGGTTATCTAGAGGTGTTCCAGGCCCGATTCCATCAAAATAGGCAATACCAAGAACACCAACAAAGATTGCCCCAAAAAGGGAAATGACCATCCACGTCATTCCGACGAGGCGGCCCGTAGGTACATCACGCTCCGAGCGAATCGCCATAAACCTTGTAATGATGTGAGGTTGACCGAAGTAACCAAGCCCCCAGCCGAGCAAAGAAATGATCGCAATTACCGACGTTCCGGCAAAAGCATCCAAATACTCTGGATTAATCTCCGCGACAGAAGTGACTGCCGCGTCCCAACTTCCAATCTCATAAACCGCTACAATCGGCACAATAACAAGTGCGAGTAGCATGAGCGTGCCTTGAAAGAAGTCCGTATAACTAATCGCTAAAAACCTCCGAGAAATGTATACGAAACAATGGCAATCGTGCCGATAATTAGCGCTACTTCATAATCCCAATTAAATGTTCCAGAGAACAATACCGCCCCTCCAACTAAACCTGATGAAGTATAAAAAGTAAAAAATAATAAAATGAAAAACGCAGAGACGATACGGAGAATACGTGTATGATCACGAAAACGGTTCTCTAAGAAATCAGGAAGTGTAATCGCGTCACCAGCAATATGTGTATATCTTCGAAGTCGTTTCGCTAGAAATTGCCAATTCAAATAGGCACCGATCGTCAATCCAATGGGCAACCATATTTCACTAAGTCCATTCAAATAAATCGTTCCGGGTAATGCAATGAGAATCCAGCTACTCATATCGGATGCCCCAGCACTTAATGCAGCGACCCAACCATTTAAACTACGACCTCCAAGAACATAATCACTCATGTTGGACGTAAGGCGGTAAAAGATGATGCCACAGATCGCCATCCCAATAAGGTAAACCATAAACGTAATCAGTGTAGGAATTTCAATACCATCCATTAAGCTTCACCCCTTTTCCAAAGAAAATAACTAATCGCAGATAGCACAATGGTGAGTGGCATTGGTATGACTAACCATAACGCAGTTGCCAACGGCAGTCCGAACATCTCCATACGTTCACCTCTTCTTTTTGTTTATTTTAACAGAAAATTACAACAAAATTGCAGTTTGATTTTCCTTTCCTCTGTTTCTGATAAAGTAGACATGAAAAGGGGGACCTTGAATGCGATTTGAAGTCATTACACTCAATCATCAAGATACGAAACAAGCCGCCCAGTTGGGAGCAGACCGTGTTGAGCTCGTTAGCGCAATGGCTGAAGGAGGATTGACGCCGAGCTACGGGACACTGACACGTGTATTAACGACAGCCACCATTCCTGTTCAAGTAATGATTCGACCACACAGCTACGGATTTGTGTATACGAAAACCGATTGGGACATCATACGAGAAGACATCGACATGGTCCGCTCATTAGGCGGACGCCGTATCGTCTTTGGCTGCACGACTGAAGATGGACAAATCGATGAAGCCCTATTAAATAAAATGTTGGAAACGGCTGATGGATTTGATATTACCTTTCACCGTGCCTTTGACTCCCTTCGCTCTCAACAAGAAGGATACGTACTTTTAAATAAATACAAAAACCAAATCTCTAGAATTCTCACGTCTGGAGGAGAGCATAAAGCAAAAGATGCCATCCCCCAACTCCAACAATTGATTGCCAAGTCAAAACAATTAAATGGCCCTACCATCCTCGTCGGTAGCGGAATCAAACCCGAAGAGCTCCCAAACCTTCACAGGGAACTGTGTGCAGAAGAATACCATCTCGGAACCGGAGTAAGACAAGGTGGAAACATGCACCTCCCCATTGATCCCGAGAAAATGAAGATGATGAAACACTACCTATAAAAATGAGAACGCGGTGCAAAATTACCGCGCTCTCATTTTTGTAATCAGATCTATTCCATATCATTAGCGTGTATATTTTCTATTAATACTCGATCATAATTTATCCGCTTACTGGAGGTGGTTGAGTCTTCTTAGAAAACACCTTTTTTAAGAGCGGTAAGGTTAAGGCTAGTAAGGCAAACCCTAGTAAAGTTGCACTTATAGGTCTGTTTATAAATATGGATAAGTCCCCTCCAGCCATAAGTAACCCTCTTCTAAACTCTTCCTCTGCGATTGGACCTAGTACGACGCCTAATATAATGGTTGCAAGTGGGAATTTAATTCGATCGAAATAAAACCCAATAATACCAAACAACAACATAATCCATACATCAAACATGGAATTTCTCACTGCAAATGTGCCAATAACACACAATAATAGAATGACTGGCCCCATTACTGAATAAGGGATGTTCATGATCTTTGAAAAGATCGTAATAAATGGTTTTGCAAAAATAATCATAAGGAGGTTAATAACTAACATGCTAATGATGATTGTGTATACGAGTTGCGGCTCATTTGTAAACAACATCGGTCCAGGTTGCAGTCCATGCATGACGAATGCCCCGAGTATTACGGCTGTTGTAGCTCCTCCAGGCAGACCTAATGACAACAATGGAACCATTGCACTTACCGCCGCACTATTGTTTGCAGATTCTGGAGCAGCAATTCCTTCTGGTGCTCCTTTGCCAAATTTTTCAGGGTGTTTCGACCAACGAACCGCCTCACTGTAACTCAGCATCGCTGCTGTTGTCGCCCCTACACCTGGCAATACTCCTATTGCTGACCCTAACAAAGATGAACGAGTGAGGGTTGTTAGTATTTTTTTGATAATGGGAAAATCAAAGATTTTCGTTTTAAATTTTTGGAAAGTATCCTTAATTGAATGATCATCTCGGCTTCGGCGTAACACCTCAGAAACGGCAAACAAACCAGCAAGTATTGGAATGAAATCTACACCGCTCAATAAGGGAGCGCTTTCAAAAGTGAATCTTGGAATTCCAGATAAAGGGTCCATCCCGATTGTTGCTATAAATAGCCCAATTGTTACGCCAATAACACCACGTATTAAATCCCCTCCGCTTAGCGTTGCTACAACCGTAAGTCCTAATATAGCTAAGGCAAAATATTCGGGAGCTGAAAATTGCAAAGCGAATGTTGCTAGCACCGGAGCTAAAAATATAAGAAATATCGCACCTACCATCCCACCTGTTGCAGAACTGAGTACAGCAATACCTAGAGCCTGTCCTGCTTTACCTTGTTGGGTCATTGGATACCCATCAAATACTGTAGCTACTGACTCAGGCGTTCCAGGAGTTCGGAACAAAATCGCTGTAATCATACCAGAGAATACACATGCCACATAAATTGTTGTTAAAAGGATAAAAGCCGAGATGGGCTCCATCCCATATGTAATCGGCAAAACGATTATAATTAACATTGTTCCGCTTACACCAGGCAAAGCTCCACCGATAAACCCAACGAATACCCCAATGAGTAACACGAGAAAATGCTGGGGTTCAACTATTGATTGTAAGCCAAGCATTAAACCTTCTAGCATTGCTGACTCCTTTCTATGGCCCGTGCATACGTACTTAATAGATTAAGAAACTAAATGACCTGAAAAAACCAATTCCTCTAGGAAGCGGAATATTAAACCCGTATAAAAACAAAAGTACAGCAGCACCGTGACTAATAAATGAGGTAAGTAACAAAGATCGTATCTTTGTCATTCCAAGCACAAGTGCCAGTAAAACGATAAATAGCGGAGTTGCCACCAAAAAACCGATGAGCGGCATCGCAAGTGTGTACCCTGCAAGAACTGCCATCACAAGCCAGTGATATTGGGGGTTTTCTGGTTTAGATTCAGACTCTTTAGGTTCTTTGATATGCCCCTTCGCTCTTTCTCGATACGTCCTTAAAGCTAGTAATATACCCATTAATAGCATGACGAAAAGAATCATCATTGGCCATACACTAGCATTAATTGTTCCAGCAGATTCTGTATCCGGAAGGTTGAAGGTCATCACAAGAAAAAATATCGACAAAGAAATGACTATGATTGATAAAATGCCGTTATATTTCACAATGCATCCCTCCATTTACAAGTCTTCAAGTATTCTTTCGTAGAGCTCCATATCTTGTATGAGCTTCTGTTCATACTGTTCACTATTAAGCCATCCTTCTCGAAAATTCAAGAAAGCGTTTTCTTTATATTGTTCAAAAGTCCTTGTTTTCTGCGCTTCATATAAGACCTCTTCAAGATAAGTAACAATTTCCTCCGGGGTATCTCGATGGATCATTAATCCACGTTCAATCCCATCAGTTAGGTTCCATCCATATTCAACTGTCGTTGGTATTTCTGAGAACTCCTCGACTCGCTCATCAGCAAAGATAATTAGTGGCTTTACTTGTTCACTCTCAATATAAGAGTACGCAGGTCCTAGTTCTTCTAAAATGACATCCACATGCCCACCAAGTAGATTGGAATGCATGGACCCTGCCCCATCCATTGGAACATAAGTCATTTCAATGTCCGCTGCCTCCATAAAACGCCTGGCGTTTACTTCATCCATTCCCATTGTCCCAACAGATGCAAATTGAAGTTCTCCAGGGTTTTCATCGGCATAGTCAACCAACTCTTCAATAGTCCCAAATGTACCCTCTCTCACTTGCAATGAATAGATGTCACTTTCCACTCTTCCAATTGGCTTCAAGGTTGACAAATCATTTTGGTTAATACCTGCAGCAGTCGTTACAGCAAAGGCAGACATCCCAATGAGTGTGTATCCGTCTGCAGGTTGGTTCGCAGCACTTTGTTTAGCAATAACACCTGAGCCACCTTCTTGGTTAATAATATTGAAGTTCACACCCATCAGTTCGCTCATCTCATTTGTTATCGTTCTCGTAAATATGTCGGTGCCCCCACCTGGACCGTGACCGACGTACACATCAATGTCACGATTCGGATAGTTCTCAATATCTCGATCACTTGCATCAGGGGTCACCGTTTCATGCACAAAAGCACTGGCGATCAATATAATGGAAAATACTGATACGAGTAAAAAGAATTTTTTACCTTTTTCTGACACGGAAAGCCCCCCTAACTATAGCTGAACAGCCATCTTTAACGCTTCAATTGTAGCGCCTTCATCCGCCTCACCTTTTCCAGCGATATCAAATGCCGTTCCATGAGCTGGTGTCGTTAAAGGAACAGGCAACCCAACACTTATTGTTACTCCTTTATTAAACCCGAGAAGCTTCATTCCTGTTTGTGCTTGATCATGATACATCGCTACGAGGCAATCAAACGGGTCTTTTCTCCTTCGCACGAAAAGGGTGTCCGCTGGATAGGCGCCTCTGACATTTAATCCTTCGCTTTTTGCCCGATCCACTTCAGGTTGTATGACTTCAATCTCCTCTTGACCTAGCATGCCGCCATCGCCAGCATGAGGATTTAATGCAGCAACTGCAATCTTAGGGTTTGTATACCCTGCCTTTTCCAATGTTTCATTTGCAAAACGTATCGTCCATGCCACTTTTTCTTTTGTTACAAGGTCTGATACTTCTTTTAAAGAAACATGCGATGTTACTCGCGTGACCCATAGATCGTCCATTTTATTAATTTCACTAAATCCACTTGTTACGCCAAATAATGTCGCAAAGAAGTGTAGCTCATCTTTAAATTCGTGACCACCTCGATGTAACGCTTCTTTATTTAATGGCGCATACATAATGCTTGAAATGAACCCCTCCTTAGCAATGCGGATGAGGTACTTTAGGCATTCCCCGGCCGCATCGCCTGCATCAGGTGACAATTCCCCTAATTTGTATGACCCGGCATCTAAAGGAGCCATCTCAATGAAGTAGATCGTGCCTGCTTTCGTTTTGGCATCGTGAATATCTTGGATAAAAGTCACATTAAGATGCTTACCTGTAATTGCCTCTGCTCGTTCTAAAACGGCACGGTCACCTGCAACAATCCATGTCGCTTTTTCTCGGATTCCTTTATGTTGAAATGCTTTGACAACTAACTCTGGGCCTATACCTGCAGCATCGCCTAGCGTAATCCCTATTCGTTCATTCATCTCGTTGATCATCTCCTTATCGTTATACATTTGCATGTTTAAAGTACGGAGCATATTGAGCAGCTACCTTTAAACACTCGACCATACTTACTTCACTTGCGACTCCTGTCCCTGCAATATCAAACGCTGTTCCATGATCGACAGAGGTTCTAAGAAAAGGGAGACCATTTGTAATTGAAACCGTTCGTTCAAAATCAGTCATTTTGGCAGCAATATGTCCTTGATCGTGGTAAAGAGATAGAACGGCATCATACTTTCCATGCAATGCTTGATGAAAGACTGAGTCTGCAGGTACTGGACCAGAAACATCTAACCCATAATTTCTTGCTCGTTCAATCCCAGGGCCTATTTCAACAACTTCTTCATCACCAAACAATCCATTTTCACCACTATGTGGGTTGAGTCCTGCTACAGCAAGCTTGCGTTCTTGAATCCCTAAATGTTGCATCGCCTCGTCACATCTCTTCAAGTAATCAAATACCCGATCACTCGTCATCTGTTCAATCGATTCTTTCAACGATACATGTCGGGTTAAAAAGAAAATTCTTAATGACAGGACTTCAAACATCGTTAGTGGATCGTCAATATCCGCCATTGCCCCGAGCATTTCAGTATGGCCGATATAAGGGACGCCTGCTGCTTTTAAAGATTCTTTGTTAATCGGGGTTGTTGCTAGAGCTGCTGCTTTACCTTCTTTTGTTAGTCGTACAGATTTTTCGATGTATTCATAGGCAGCCTGCCCACATTGTGCTTGTACTTCTCCCTGGACCAACGTTGAGAAATCCAAATTTTCAATATGGATAATATTTAAGTATTGATCTTCAAACTTTCCATCTTCGATTGTTTCAATCTGGTGAATGTTGAGGTTTACATTCGTTTGTTTGATGGCTTGTTCCATCACTTGACGATGTCCGACAACTACTGGTCTACATACTGTTTGTACTTCGGGACTCTTCACGGCTTTAGCCGTTATTTCGGGACCTATACCCGCTGCATCACCCATAGGTATCACAATAATTGGTAAATTCATTCGATAACCTCCATATCCTTTTCTTTATTCGCTTCAATTTCGAGTCTTCTTACACAAGTATCGATAACGTCTAACTCCCCTACTGAACCACCCTTAGTAATGACTCTTAGTCCATCTAAATCTCCACCAGTAAGCAGTGCAAGGGCAGTGAGAGGAGCGATTTGTTGTTGCAGTCTCAACCCATCCGCACCTGATATTTTGCATAGTGCTGCAGTAAAGTCTCCACCACTTGTAAAACAACCTCGTATCGAAGGGTTTTTACTCAATAGATTGGATACAAACATGGCAAACCCATTTGTAATTATTTTAGAAATATGTTCAACACTTTGCTGGTGCTGTTTAGCATACTCTTGTAGTGATAGTCGTTGTTCACCTGGTACAATCGTTGTAGTAACAACAATATCTTGAGTTACTAACAAGTGATGGATGCGTTCAGCTTGTTTTGATATACACTCGTGTTCATACGGTTCCAAAAACCACTTCGGGTTTACAACAATAGGCTCTAGTTTTCGATCGTTACAAAATTTGTTCATTTGGGCTTCAATTAACTGATTTGCACTGCCTATACACACCATTTGTTTTGAAGGTTTTCCAGTTTTCACTAGCAACTTTGATTTCATGAAATGGTACGTTAATGGGCCAGGATCGAAGGGATACATGGGTAGTTCACACAATGTCATTGCTTTAGCTATGATTGTAATGTGTTCATTTGTAACCGCGTCAATAATAACAATTCTCTGCTCTTTCTCTGGCAATTTTTGAAACTGATTTGCGAGACTTTCAGCCCCTTTTTCAACTTCTTCTAACTGGACATGGGCTGTCGCCTCAACTGTTTGAGCGTGGATAATTGATGAAATGCTTGAATCTTTAATCGGCGTTGTTGGGTCATCACCTACGCTTGTTTGATGCATTAATTGACCATGCACATACAGTAATCCATCCCGAACTGTCCTACCCGAGTCGGGAAAGCTTGGAACGATGACAACAATTGACTGCTCTCCAAACTGTTTTAGCCACTCCGCTGCTTCGGCGCCCACATTTCCACGCATTGTACTGTCAATACGATTAGCGAAGTAGGAGATCTCATTTGCTCGGTATGTGCGAATTATTTCTTGTAATTTACTTCTAGCAACAACAGGCGAACTCTGTCGACTGTTTGTATCAACCATCGTTACGTCAACACTAGAATTTCGACTATGCTCAGACCAGTGGAATTTCGTTTCCACCGTAAATCCATTCTCTGCAAACAATGCCCCACACGCGTTTGCCCCTGTTAAATCGTCAGCAATAACTACTAGCTCCATATCAGATCTCCTCCGACGCTACCTCCATATTCATTCTCTTGGAATATTCATCCACCTTCATTTCCGATAGCTGTTTATCCGTAATCGCTTGACTGATGATATTGAGAGGACATACACTAGCAAATGATTTTTGATCAAATTTAGTTGAATCTGCTACTAGAATCGTTAACTCCGCAGCATTAATCATTTTCTTTTTAATACTTGCCTTCTCCAAAGTAGGGGCAGTAATTCCTGCTTTAGGATGTACCGCATGGGCACCTAAGAAGAAGATGTCTGCATGTACATCTTCTAGAAACCTCTCGGCAGCCGGACCCGTGCATGCACCTACTCCTTGCTGTAACACCCCACCAGTTAAAATGACTTCTAGTGGCTCATTCATACATTCCATCGCTGATGTAATATCATTTGTAATGACGGTTAAATCCCCTCTGTGCTTAATTCGTCGAATAATCTCTAGAGTCGTTGTACCGGAATCCATGATAATACGAGCGTGATCAGGAATATATTGCACAGCCAGAGAAGCGATTTGACTCTTCTCCTCTAAATGTTTTGATGCTTTGTTCATGTAAGGAACCTCTGACACTAACTCTTTAACAGGAACTGCTCCGCCGTGCACTCTTATAAGCTGTCCTTGTTTTTCTAATTCAGTTAAGTCTCTACGAATTGTCATGGCAGAAACATTTAATTTCAGAGCTAGGTCCTCAATTTCTACCTTTTCCTTATTGTTTGTCAGACTAATAATTTGTCTTTTGCGCTCATCGGCATGCATATATACACCTCTGAAAGTTAATTTCTAACACAATTATTGTTCATTTATAACATCAATGTCAATGTTTTTTTGATTATATGTTCAAAATTAACAATAACCACTACAGGAATCTTCCTGTAGTGGTTATTGTTCAATTCATATAAATTACTTACACATACAATCTTAATCATTAATACAGATGGGTACTCCGTCTAATAAAAAGAGCACAGCAAGACGCTCTCGCACATTCTCTCGTAATTACTCCTTTTCTCTCAAACGATTTACTTCATCGGCAACGAATTGGACATCGGTTCCGACAATGACTTGAATGCTATGCTTGCCGACAACATTGACGCCTGGTACACCTGTTGCTTTGATTCGGTCTTGATTGACGTTGGCCATATCTTTCACTTCGACTCTCAGGCGAGTGGTGCAATAGTCAATGCTATCAACGTTTTCCGCCCCACCGAGTCCACTGTAAATGCTAGCTGCCAACGTAGCATGAGGATTATCTTCGGTCGTTGTGTCTTGAACAGATTCAGCTTGCCCTTCCAAAGCAGCTTCGTCACGACCTGGTGTCTTTAAGTTCAACTTGACGATTAAGAAACGGAATATGACATAATACAATACGGCGAAGAACAACCCTTGAAGAAGCAGCATATACGGCTGACTAGCAATCGGGTTCGTAAAGGAAAGTACATAATCCAAGAATCCAGCGCTAAAGCCAAACCCTGACGTCCACTCAAACGAGGCGGCAATGAATAAAGAAAAGCCTGTTAATGCGGCGTGAACGACATATAACAACGGCGCTAAAAACATAAATGAAAATTCTAATGGCTCGGTCACTCCTGTAAAGAAAGAGGTGAACGCCAATGCCATTAAAAGTGAAGCGGCTTGCTTCTTTCGTGCAGTATCAGCGGTATGATACATCGCAAGCGCCGCTGCTGGTAAACCGAACATCATAATCGGAAAGAACCCAGCTTGGTATCGACCGGTGATGCCTTGAACACCTTCACTTGCTAAAAACCTACCTATATCGTTAATGCTTGCGACATCAAACCAGAAAACGGAATTTAATGCGTGGTGCAAACCTGTTGGGATGAGCAAACGGTTGAAGAATCCGTACAAGCCAGCGCCTGTTGCCCCAAGATTACTTATTCCTGTTCCTAACGCAACGAGCCACGTGTAAACGACCGGCCAAACGAAGAACATGACACCGGCCACGGCGACCATTGCGGCAGCTGACATGATTGGTGCCAACCTTTTTCCACTGAAAAAGGAAAGCGCGGCGTGGAGCTTCACTTCACTGAATCGGTTGTACATCGATGCGGAAACAATACCGGTTATAATCCCGATAAACACATTATCGCTGTTTTCAAAGGCGGCATTAACGCTCTCGATGCCGACCCCTTGCAAATCTGCAACGACGTCGGTCGATAGCAGTTGTGTAATGACTAAGTATCCGACGAGCCCGCTCAGTGCAGCAGCCCCGTGCTTATCTTTTGAAAGGCCGATGGCAATCCCTACCGCAAATAATATGCCTAAGTGATCCAAAATGGCCGTACCTGCAGATAATAAAAAAGCACCAGCAACGTTTCCTTCCCAAATCCCATCAATCCAGTTTCCGACCCCGGCGAGTATTGCCGCTGCCGGAAGAACAGCAACCGGCAGCATTAACGAACGACCGAGGCTCTGAACCTTTTTCATCATTGTAAATCCCCCTTACTAATATGAGTAAAATTCAGAAAACTACTACATGGTTTTACTCTGTATTTCTGAGTCGCTCAATGTGCAAC
Source organism: Geomicrobium sp. JCM 19039 (assembly GCF_000698145.1). Classification (GTDB taxonomy): domain Bacteria; phylum Bacillota; class Bacilli; order Bacillales; family Marinococcaceae; genus Geomicrobium_A. The sequence continues at coordinate 172,058 of NZ_BAXB01000004.1, read as the reverse complement.
GCAATATAGCACAACTCGTCTCCAGGCAACGTGATATCGTATTTGCTTGCTAACGTTTTCGCAACCTCTTCGGCACATTGATGCGAAACTTTAAATTTTCGTTTAATCATTTGTTGCATTTCTTTATCCATCGCGTGTGCTGTCTGGTCATACGTTCGTGCTAATGCAAACCGTAAGTGTGTAATCAGCCGTTCATACGATATCGCGTCCTCAGCAAAAGAGAGGTGTAAATTGGATTTGATAATTTCAACCATATCTCTTAGCATTGACGTTTGCCGAACGGTTTCTTGCACATTCCCCGCTTTGAATTTCATCGTGTGGATGTGTAACGCGATAAATGCCGCTTCATCAATCGGCATCTGGACGTTGATCTCATCTTTTATAAATCCAATCGCCCATAAACCAATTTCATACTCGGCTTTGTATAAGATTTTAATCTCGTTTAACAGTTTATTTTTTAGGTGAATGCCTTGGGCTTCACGTTCAATGGCAAAAGAGATGTGATCCGTCAATGCAAGCAAGATTTGATCGTGTAATGTTGTTTTCAACTGCTTCTCTGCATGCGCAATAATTTCTTTCGAAATATGAAAATGTTCTTGGGGGATTTGAACGAGCAATTCTTGTAATTTTTCATGTCCTTTTAGCACAAATCGTTTCTCGATTTTCTCTTCAGAGATGGGATCGTGTTTTCGTTTATTAAAACCAACACCGTTGCCAATGGCGATCTGCTCCTGCTCGTCTTCGTCAAGAATAATAACAGCGTTGTTATTCAACACTTTTATAATTTTCATCGTCTGCATCACCTCCTCACTTCTCTGTTTAGCCATTACGCCCGCGTCATGATTGTCGTTTCCCCACCTTTAGCCTCTGCATGCTCACTCATGACAAACTCATCCTTCTCATTTGCTTTTTCCGTGATGACGACGGGGGTAATCATACTGCTTGCATGTTCCTCAATGTACGCTAAGTCACACTCTAGTAAGAGCGCCCCCACCTCTACCTGATCGCCGACACTCGCATGCACAGTAAATCCTTTTCCTGCTAGTGCCACCGTTTCAAGACCTACATGAATGAGTACTTCTGTGCCATCTTCTGTTTTTATGCCAATGGCATGTTTGGAGTCAGGTACGTGTAGCACAACACCAGTGACCGGTGCGACGACCCGGCCGTCCTTGGGCCAAATCGCAACGCCATCGCCCATCATCTTTTCACTAAACACAGGGTCAGGAACGTCTTCAATCGGTACGATACGGCCATTCATCGGCGAAAAAACGGCGAAGTCATTCGATTTTTTGAATAGCTTCTTGAACATTTTCAACTCTCCTCCTACGAAAGAAGGCATGGTGGAATTAGCCAGACCCAAAAAGCCTGAGCAAATGTTCCACCATGCCTAATCGAATTAGTCACATGTGTTCCATATTTACTTGATTGCCAAAATCTTATCATTCGTTCTTTATGTTGTCAATTGGCATGAATCAAACGTTTATTTATGACGTTCTTTCAACGTTTCCAAGATTTCTTCTACTTTTACCCCTTGTTCCTCTAATAAGACGAGCCAATGGAATAAGAAGTCGGCACTTTCCCATCGGAGCTCTTTTGCATCCCGATTTTTGGCAGCGATAATGATCTCAGCCGCTTCTTCGCCGACTTTCTTTAAAATCTTATCCACGCCTTCATCGAACAGATACGTTGTGTATGACCCTTCTGGCCGTGTTTTTTGACGCTCTTTGATCGTTTGCTTGAGTTCTCTCAATATGGAAAAATCATTCGTTGTGGACGGTTCATTAAATAACAACGAGTCGTTAAAACAACTGTATGAACCCGTATGACAAGCAGGGCCTGATGGACTTACGAGAACGATGAGACTATCTGCGTCACAATCATAGCGCACGTCTCGGACGGATTGCACGTTCCCTGACGTCGCCCCCTTATGCCAAAGCTCTTGGCGGCTACGACTCCAAAACCACGTCTCTTTTGTGTCCAGTGTTTTCTTCAACGATTCCTCGCTCATATAGGCGAGTGTGAGCACGTCTTTCGTCAATTCATCTTGCACAACCACTGGAATTAATCCATCTTCTCCCCACCGAAGATCGGCAATGTTCATCGCACATTCACCCCTTTTTCCCGCAACGTTTCTTTCACTTCAGCAACCGACGTCTCTTTATAATGAAACACCGAGGCGGCAAGCGCTGCATCCGCATCTGCCTGTAAAAAAACGTCAGCAAAGTCTTCGCGCTTCCCAGCGCCACCGGAGGCAATGACAGGAACCGTCACAACACTGTTCACCGCTCGCGTGAGCGCAATGTCAAAGCCAGTTTTCGCCCCGTCTTGGTCCATGCTCGTTAAGAGAATTTCTCCAGCCCCTTGCCCTACCGCTTCTTTCACCCAATCTGTCACTTCCCATTCGGTCGGCTTCCTTCCGCCGTGCGTATACACACGCCAAGAGGACAATCCTTCATCCCACTTGGCATCGATCGCGACGACGATGCATTGCGACCCAAAGAAATTAGCGCCTTCACGAATCAACGCCGGTCGAAGAACCGCTGCTGTGTTTAACGACACTTTATCAGCACCTGCGCGTAAAATGACCCGCATATCGTCGACGCTATTGATTCCCCCACCAACGGTGAACGGAATGGCGAGTGTGCCGGCAACTTCACGCACGACATCCACCATCGTTTTTCGACCTTCATGAGACGCTGAAATGTCAAGAAACACGAGCTCATCCGCACTTTGCTCATCGTAGAACGCAGCGAGCTCAACCGGGTCACCCGCGTCACGCAAATCAACAAATTGTACCCCTTTCACGACGCGGCCATCCTTCACATCCAAACACGGAATCAATCGCTTGGTGAGCACGACTCGGCCACCTCTTTCAACGCATCCTCAAGATCAATGGCCCCAGTATACAGCGCCTTTCCGATAATTGCACCAACAACTCCTGCACCTTGCAACGTCAACAGCTCCCTTACGTCACTGAGCGTGGACACACCTCCAGAAGTAATCACACCCGCCCCACTCGCCCGGGCAAGCTGCTCATTCGCTTCAATGTTCGGCCCTTCCATCATGCCGTCTTTTTGTATATCTGTAAAAATAAAGGTGAGAGCTCCTGCTTCGTGCATCTCGCGTGCGACATCTTCAACCATCGCCTCTGACGATTCCAGCCAACCATTGACGGCGACATGCCCATCTCGGGCGTCAAGACCAATCACAATTCGACCGGGGTACTTGGAAAGCATCTCTTTCGCGAATGCTGGATTTGAGATGGCGACGGATCCGAGAATCACGCGGGCAGCGCCCGCTTGTAAGTAATCTTCAATATCCGAAGCCGTTCGAATGCCGCCGCCAATTTGTACAGAAAGGTTTGTATGGCGGATCACTTCAATAATTTTCTCATGATTTACTGGTTTCTTTTCACGCGCACCATCGAGATCGACGATATGCACCCACGTTGCACCTGCTTGCTCGAATTCTCGAGCGACGGTTAGCGGGGAGTCATGATAGATGGTTTCGTCGTCATAGTTTCCTTGTTTCAAGCGTACGCAGTTGCCGCCGCGGACGTCGATGGCGGGATAGATGTCAAAGCTCATTGGTCGCTCGCCTGCCTTTCTTGGACATAGGTCACGTAGTTGCGTAACAGTTGCATGCCGAGGTGGCTGCTTTTCTCAGGGTGAAATTGGGTGCCAAACACGTGATTTCTACCGACGATTGCTGGCACATCGCCATCGTACTCGGCAGTGGCGATGACGACTTCACTCGTCGTCGCTTCAACGACATAAGAGTGGACAAAGTATACATGCCCTCGTTCGGTGTCTCGAACGAGCGGATGCTCGGGTTGGGTGTAGTTGAGCTTGTTCCAACCCATGTGCGGAACTTTGTACCGCCTGCCTGCACGTGTTTTGCCACGAAATCGAACCGCTTGACCTGGCAAGAGGCTAAGTCCAGCTGTATGTCCATGTTCTTCACTTTCCTCAAAGAGCAGTTGCATGCCTAAGCAAATGCCGAGCAGTGGTTTTTCATCGGCAACCCACCTCTTTAACCACGGGGTTAAGCGTCGTTCATTCAATATTTTCATCGCATCTGCAAATGCTCCGACACCAGGCAAAATAAGACCTGCACACTTGGCGAGTTCTTCACGGTCTCCACTTAATACATACGGCACGTTGAGCCGCTCAAGCGCTTTGGACACACTGTGCAAATTGCCCATCCCGTAGTCGACAATGCCGATCATTTACAACATCCCTTTCGTCGATGGAATGCCTTTTACCCGCTCGTCATAACTTGTCGCTTCTGCAAGCGCCCGTGCGAGCGCCTTAAAGATCGCTTCAATAATGTGGTGCGTGTTCCAACCGTAATGAACATTCACATGCACATTCATTCGCGCTTCAATTGCCAACTTCCAAAGAAACTCTCGCACAAGTTCGGTATCAAACGTTCCAACCTTTGCCGCACCGATTTCTCCTCGAAGCTCCAAGTGCGGCCGGTTGCTCAAGTCAACAACAACGTGGGCAAGGGCGTCATCCATCGGGACGAACGCACTGCCATAACGGCGAATGCCTTGTTTATCTCCAAGAGCGTCTTTAAGAGCCATCCCTAAGCAGATGCCGATGTCCTCGGTCGTATGATGATCGTCCACTTCCGTATCTCCAGCCGCTTCAATCGTAAGGTTCACATGACCATGCTTTTGAAAAAGATCGAGCATATGGCTAAGAAACGGGACGGGTGTCTGGATGTTCCCTTCTCCTTGCCCATCAAGCTGAAGGTGGAGGTCAATGTTTGTCTCACCGGTTTTTCGTGTGACTTCGGCTTTTCGTTCACTCATCGTCATCCCGCTCCTTACGTTTTCGAATCTCTACCGCTCGGGCATGGGCTTCAAACCCTTCAACTCGCGCCAGTGCAGTAATGTGCTGACTGTTATCTACGAGCGCCTTATTACTATAATGAATGACACTTGATTTTTTCAGAAAATCATCGACCGATAGCGGGCTCGAAAACCGCGCAGTGCCATTCGTTGGCAACACATGGTTCGTCCCGGCAAAATAATCCCCAACCGCTTCTGCACTATACTCACCGAGAAAAATAGCGCCTGCATGTTTGATACTTCCTAACCATTCGAACGGCTGCTCTGTGAGCACCTCCAAATGTTCAGGCGCAAGCGTGTTCACGACGGCTACTGCTTCTTCTATCGAGTCAGTCACGTAAATGGCACCATAATTAGAAATCGCTTGTCTTGCAATCGTTTCGCGAGGCAAACCTTGAAGTTGTCTTTCTACTTGCTCGCTTACTTGTGTAGCGAGCGCTTCGGAATTCGTCACAAGAATGGCACTCGCCTGAACATCATGCTCGGCTTGAGATAACAAGTCCGCGGCAATATAATCGGCGCGTGCCGATTCATCAGCAAGCACGACAATCTCACTCGGCCCAGCAATCATGTCAATATCGACGTGACCGTATACTTCTCGCTTCGCCGCAGCGACGAATTGATTCCCTGGCCCAACAATCTTATCCACCGGTTCGATGCTTTCGGTACCATACGCTAAAACAGCAATGGCTTGCGCCCCACCGGCTTTGACAATCGTTCGAATGCCGAGTTCGGCTGCTGCGACGAGAACAGCGGGGTGGAGCTGTCCGTTTTCGTCTGGAGGTGACGCCATTACAATTCTCTCTACCCCGGCGACGAGTGCTGGGATGGTATCCATGAGGATCGTTGACGGGTACGCCGCCGTTCCACCTGGAACATAAATTCCTGCGGAGTCGAGAGGTGTCACTTTTTGGCCGAGCATCGTACCGTCTTCTCGCGTCATCATCCATGACTTTTGTTGTTGGTGTCCATGGTATTCACGAATGTTTTTTGCTGCTTTTTGAATGGCCGTGACCACATCACAGTCAACACGTTCATAAGCAGACCGAACTTCGTCCGCTGATACGAATAGATCAGTCAAATCAGCACCATCAAACGTTTTCGTATACGCGAACACCGCCTCGTCTCCTCGCTGGCGTACGTCCTGAATGATATTCCTCACAGACTCCGTTACGAAGGCTTGGTTTTCGTCTTCACCGTATCGTTTTAATGTTAACGGGCGGTCCCTGGCTACGTGTTCAATCTTCATTTCTGCCCCTCCTCGATGATCTGTTGCAACCGATGGATAATGTCATCAATCTGCTGATCTTTCATGCGGTAGCTGACAGGGTTTACAATGAGACGTGAAGTGACTGCTCCATTGTTTCCAATTCTAATAGCCCGTTTTCTTTCAGTGTTCTTCCCGTAGATACAATATCAACAATTCGTTCAGCGAGTCCGACGAGCGGGGCCAGTTCGATTGACCCGTTTAACCGTATCACTTCAACTTGTTCCCCTTGCTCTTTAAAGTATTGTGTTGCAACGTTCGGATACTTCGTCGCTACTTTCGGGGCGACTTCCCCCCGCGCGTTCCAGGTAAACCTGCAACCGCGAGATAGCAGCTGCTAATTTTTAAATCTAGAACTTCATATACGTCTCTTTGCTCTTCGAGCAACACATCTTTTCCGGCAACCCCAATGTCGGCGACGCCATGTTCTACATAGGTCGGTACATCCATCGGTTTTGCGAGAAAAAACTTCATACCTGCTTCTTTTGCTTCAACGATGAGTTTGCGACCAGCTGACAATTCATCGGGCAATGAATAACCTGCTTTTCTTAATAGGTCCGCCGCTTCTTCAAAGATTCTTCCTTTCGGCATTGCAATTGTAATCCAGTCTTTATTCACGAGGAACGCCCTCCAATCAACTGCAGCGTATCGGTATATTGCGACGTAAACTGATCGAGGTCCATGACCCCAGCCACGTTTTGTAGAACGACCCTCTGACCGGTTTTCCGCAATGATTGTGCTTGCTGGAAAGCTTCTTGTTGTCTTTCTTTGCTAAACAAAATAAGCGTCGTTTTTTCGCTAGTTGGCGGATCGACATGATCGAGTGCTTCGACGAGACGGTCCAGTCGCAAGCCAAAGCCAGTTGCACTTGCCTCTCTCCCGAATTTTGGTAGCAATTCATCATAACGTCCCCCGCTCCCGAGTGGAAACCCGAGATCAAACGCATAGCTTTCAAACACAACACCTGTGTAATAATCAATGTGCATGACGAGGTTCAAATCAATATTCATATACTCCGAGACGCCGTAGCTCTCTAACACATGCCAAACGTCTTTAATTTCTTCTAATGAGCGCAATGCTTCTGGACTCGTTACGAGCGTTTTCGCCGTATCCAATACTTCTAGCCCACCGCGCAACGATAACAATTTCAACAAACGATTTTTATCCAACGAGGATATGGACAATTGCTCTACACGATGTTTAAATCCTACGTAATTTTTTTCGTATAAGTATTGCTTTAATTCTGCTACACCTTGCCCTTGACCGACAATTTCTTTAAATAGTGCATTCATAAAGCCGATATGACCAAATGCAATGCGAAAATCATCAAGTCCGGTTCGCTTTAAAGAGGATGCCATGAGCGCCATCGCTTCTCCGTCGGCATTCATCGTCCGGTCTCCAATGAGCTCGACCCCGTACTGTTGGAATTCAGCCGGACGCCCTCCTTCATTCACTTGAGCCCGATACAAGTACGTATTGTAGGAAAGTCGTAATGGAAATGGCATTTCTTGCAGACCAGAACTTGCCACACGCGCAATCGGTGCGGTCATATCTGGGCGCAGCACTAACGTACGCCCCTCTTTATCCAATAGCTTAAACAACTTTGCATCATGGATGGCAGACGCAGCACCAACGGTTTCATAGTATTCAAGAGCAGGCGTATGTAGCATGTTGTACCCCCAAAGGCGCACTTCTGCATCTATCGCTTCCTCGATGTCTCTCGTCCGATTAAAAAGTGGAGGCAGCGTATCATTCATTCCAAGCGGTTTCTCAAACATAAATGGATTCGACATGGAGATATCCCCCAGTTACAGGATTTTTCACTTTAGTTTGTTAGAGCGATAACACATTAAAGATAATGTAGAGTTTACACTTATTCGTGAATTTCGTCAATGAACGTACACAAAAAGCTTGCTGTTGTTTATGTACAACAGCAAGCTTTTTTTAGACCGCCGCTCCGTCCAATCTTTTTTCGTTATTGCGAATAACAAACGTAAAGATGGAGCCGAGTGCGCCTAACGTTAAGATGGTAAATACGAACAAAACAACGTAGCTGTCGCTGTATTTTTTAAACAGGTGGAAAAATGCAAACAGTGTGAAACCGGTTAATGCTAACCCTAACGGAATCGTAATAATGAATGCGAATGGAATGAAAGAACTAATGAATCCAAACATGAAGTTTGCAGCCATGAGCCCAACTAATATCCACGGTAGCGCTTCGCGCATCCCTGAACCTACACGATCTTTAACTAACACTGCAAGTAAGTAGTACTGTGCGTAAGGAATAAATGCGAGCCATGCATAATCGATGCCTTCCCGTTGCCCCATTTTAAATAGACCAAAAGCAAGGAATAAATACAGTACGATCGCCATTATAAATATTACAACAATGAACACACCTAAAAACGCAAAGAATGCCGAGAATAAAGCTTTCTTCAGCCGTCATACGAACACCTCCTTTCTAATTGTTATTTAGGAGTAATGATTTGCATCGGATTCCCCCAACAAATGCTCCGGGTGCGACATCTTTATGAACGAGTGTTGCTGCCGACACTATCGCTCCATCCCCAATCGTTACGCCAGGTAAGATGAGAGAATTTGCACCAATCATCACATTGCTGCCAATGACGACGTCTCCTAACCGGTATTCATCAATCAAATACTCATGCGCCAAAATTGTCGTCGAAAAACCGATAATTGTATTGCTCCCGACAGAGATTCGCTCCGGGTACATTACATCAGGAGTTACTTTTAGCGCAAACGATGTGCGCTCACCGACGTTCATTTTTAGCAGGTGACGATACATCCAATTTTTCACACGTAAAAATGGCGTTACCCGACTCACCTCAATGACGATGAAGTTTTTGACGACCTTCCAAAAAGACACCGTTTTATACATATGCCAAAGTGAGTTGTCTTTTTCTACCGGGTAACGTTGTGTGTTTCGTCCCATGTTATTCGACTCCTAAAATATTCAGTAGATCCCGCATGTCATTCAATACGTAGTCAGGGTGCAGTGCCTTCACTTCATCCAACCCACGTACTGCCCAACTTACAGCAGCTGTCGCTGTTCCCGCTCGCTTTCCACCATCAATATCATGCGTATTGTCGCCAACCATAAGCGTTTGTGCAGGCTGACTGCCAAGCGCTTGCATCGCTTTCTTTAATGGTTCTGGATGTGGTTTTACATGCTCAACATCATCAAATGTTACAATCGTCGAAAAATACGGCTTCAAACCGGTAATCTCCAAACCTCGCTCCGTCGTTGTTTTCCTTTTTGTCGTCACAACGCCTAGCTTAAACCCCGATTCAAATAACCTTGATATGGCTTCGCGAACCCCTTCGTATTCTTTTAATAGTTCGTCATGGTGTTCGTGGTTATGTTCAATGTACATTGCAACCATCTCTTCTGCACGTCCGGCATCAAGGCGTTGGAACGTATCATTGAGAGAAGGCCCGATAAACGGAAGGATTTCAGTTCTCGAGTACTCCCCTGGATAATAATGCCCTAACGTATGTTCGAACGAAGAAATAATCAATTCATTGCTGTCTACGAGTGTGCCGTCCAAATCAAAAAGCACCGTATCGACTGTTCTCATGAGCAACAGCCTCCTTTTGTTCATTTTTCTTTTCCGAGCGATTCCAAAGATAGGCAACGACCATCGTCAGAAGGATGGCTGTTACTAAACGAATGGCTAGTAACGGCAGGACTGGAATGCCGAGCGGTATGAATATGAGCGTATCCTCTACAATGGCGTGACAAGCGACGAGAAAGATGACGACGAGATATACATCTTTCTTTTTTACACCGTTTTTCTTCACTTCCTCAATCATCACCCCTGCTCCAAGAGCAAGTCCGAAAAACAATCCAGAAGCAAGCGTTGTCGATGTATTCGGAGCGATACCGAGTAATCGTGTGAAAGGAAGCATCTTATGAGAGAACCACTCCAGTAACTTAAGGTCTCGCATCACTTGAATAAGAAGCATAATCGGAAAGACGAAAACAGCGAGCTGTAAAATTCCCATCGTAGCTGCTGTTAAGCCCTCGAATGCTATTCCTGCAACACTTGTAGGCTCAACCGTTTCAGGTGCTTGCAACATGCCGTATTGTGCGATTTCTTGCCCACCTTGCCAAAGCCAGTTGATCATGACTGCAGCAAACAGCGCCAATCCAATACGAACGAGCAAAATGACAGAAATTCTCACTCCGAGTTTCGTTGCTACTGCCGATTCAACGATGAGGTTATGACTAAATGACAACATAACCGCTAGAATAAAGACTTCTTTTACGGTGAGTTCCAGTGAAAGGATCGCACCGATCCCTGCGTACAAATTAAGAAAGTTCCCAAGTACGAGAGGGATGGCGGCTTCTCCAGGCAATCCAAGCCACCCCATCACTGGAGCGATTTGCCGGGCAATCCAGTCCAAAACCGGTGTATGAGATAGAACCGTGATGAGAAACGTGATCGGAAAGATGATTTTTGCGAGCATCCAAGTTGTCTTCAGTCCAGACATCAGACCGTGTTTTAACGTTTTCATCCGCTTCCTCAATTCATTTATTTCTTTTTATGATTATTCTTCTTGTTCGTTTTCTCGTCATCATCTTTGTAGCGAACATCCGAAAGGCCTGCTTTTCTTCGATAGATTAAGACGGCAACAGCACCAATAATGAGCACAATCGATAACACTTGGGCTGTGCGCAATAAATCAAAGATCATCAGACTGTCGGTCCGCAAACCTTCTATAAATAGTCGCCCAAAGGAATACCAGATCACATAAGTGAGGAACAGCTCACCACGACGTAAGTTCACACGGCGTAAGTACAAGAGTATGGCAACACCGATCAAACTCCAAAGTGATTCGTATAAGAACGTCGGGTGGTAATACGTGCCATCGATGTACATCTGGTTAATGATGAACTCAGGCAACATGAGGTTCTCAAGAAACTGGCGTGACACTTCCCCACCATGTGCTTCTTGATTCATAAAGTTACCCCAACGTCCAATTGCTTGGCCTAAAAGGATACTTGGCGCGGTAATATCGGCAAGTTTCCAAAACGATACTCCTCGTTTCTTCGCGAAGACGATGGCTGTAATAACGGCACCGATGAGAGCACCGTGAATGGCGAGACCGCCTTCCAAATGGCAATAATTTGCCCAGGGTTTTCCAAGTAATAATCCAGTCGAAAAAGTACATAGTACAAGCGGGCACTCACAATGGAAATAGGGACTGCCCAAATTAACAAGTCTAAAAGTAGCTCTGAATGGAGTCCTCTTCGTTTCGCTTCATGATTCGCAAGTAAAAATGCGAGAAGTCCACCGAGCATAATGATCAACCCATACCAATAAATGGGCCATCCAAATATTTCAATGGCTACCGGATTTAGTGGCTGAACCGAATAAAACAGCATACACTCACCTCTTAATTATTTTTATTCATCTTTATCGTAGTCTTCAATAACGTCCATCAACTTGTTCGAGAATTCCTGTGCTGCATTAATGCCCATACGCTTCAGACGGAAGTTCATGGCAGCTACTTCAACGATAACCGCTAAGTTTCGCCCTGGGCGAACTGGAATTGTATATTTAGGAATTTCACTTTCTAAAATTTGTAACTTATCTTCATCAATGCCAAGACGATCATACGCTTTTGTCTCATCCCAAATTTCTAAGTGCACATTTAACGTAATTCGTTTAAACGGTCGGACGGCGCCGGCGCCAAATAGTGTCATAACGTCAATGATGCCAAGTCCACGGATTTCCAATAGATGGCGAATAAGGTCAGGCGCTCTCCCCATGAGTGTATCCGCATGCTGTTGACTAATTTCTACCGAATCATCGGCAACGAGTCGATGCCCTCTACGCACGAGATCAAGAGCCGTCTCACTCTTACCAACACCACTTGCACCAGTAATAAGAACGCCGATTCCGTATATATCGACTAACACACCATGAACAGCCGTTGTGTCCGCTAGTTGTGCTTCAAGGAAGTTCGTCACCATACTAATGAGTCGGGTCGTCGTCATATCTGCTCGCATAATCGGTACACCTGAGCGTTCAGACGCTTTTTTTAATTCTTCCGGCGCTTCAAGACCTCTGGAAATAATGACACCAGGTGTATTGGCTGTACACAGTTTGTCCATTCTTTCTGCTTTCTGGTCGGCCGTGAGTCGTTCTAAAAACGTTAGCTCCGTTCTACCTAACAATTGCAATCGCCGACGAGGATAATATGTAAAGAAACCAGCCATTTCCATACCCGGCCTAGAAATATCACTCGTTGTAATCGGACGGTAAATGCCATCCTCTCCACCGAGAAGTTCTAACGAGAAGCGATCGATCAAGTCTTTCGCAGTTACTTTTGACATCGTAACACCTCCATGCATTCCACGATCAAGCCGTTCGCAGATCTTTACTATTGTAGCATGTTTGAAAGCGCAAATGAACGACAAAGAGCGCCCGTGATGGATTCCGGGCGCTCTTAAATTATGATGTGAACGGTTTTGACAGCAAGTTAAGCAATGCATTAATCACTGCCATAACAACAGCAGCTAGAATCGCGGTACCGAAATTCTCAATCATGAATAGATCGCCCATTACCCAAGAGATCACGTACAAGAGCAGAGCGTTTATGACGAAAATAAAGATACCAAGCGTTACGATGGTGACAGGTAAGGTCAAGACGACAATGATTGGCTTTACGAGTGTGTTCGCCAAGCCAAGCAAAACAGCAGCTAGAATCGCTGCACCCCAACCGCTTAGTTCAAACCCATCAAATAGTAAACCTGTAATTAAGAGCACTGCTGCATTCACCGCAATATAGAAAAAACACCCGATCACGTTTGTCTGTCTCCTTCTGAAGCACAAGTATCGTCATTGCCAAATAAACGAGAGAAGTGAAAGGAAAAGCGAATATGAGACTAAGAACAGCAATGATCCGGATCAGTTTCACGTCAATCGGTAAAACGTTCGCCAAACCACCACAAACTCCTGTGAACCAACGGTCCGTATCTGAACGGCGTAAAGATCCCATATTCGCTACCCCCTATTCTCTTCCTTCTGATTTCAATGATACTGAGCCTGTTTTCGTACTCGCTTCAATGCGAAGCTGTTGTTCGTAGCTTGGGTTAGAGACTAAGGAAAGCGTCTTTTGAATAAAGTCTCGTTTCTCCTCAAGTACATCGACATTCGGCAACTTCCAATGATAATTGCCGACGTTAGTTTTGAGTTTCGCCTTCGTGCCAATCTCGTCAGGTACAACGACATAAATTGAACCTGTTGTTGCATTCAATGACGCTCTGCCTTCCTTTACATCACGCAAACGACAGTTAATCGTGCCATTCAGTGATTCTGCGTCAATGTCGTCGAAACTTCCTTCTATATCTATCGTACCGTTCGCTGTGCGCAGATCAATTCTTTCGCTTTGACCGCCTTTAATATGAATCGTTCCATTCATCGCTTCGGCTTCCAAAACATCGGCTTTAAGATCTTCAAGTTCCAAGCTCCCATTCACCGATTTGACCGTCACGTACGTGCTGTCCACATCTCGCAACGAAATCTTGCCGTTAAACGTGTACAACTTCAACTTATCTAGCTTCTTCTTCGGGACGTAGATTGTCGCGTTAACTTTCAAACGTTTGGATTTCGTGTACAAGTGTAGTTCTCCACCGACGGATTCTAACACGGTGTTTTCTAGAAATGCATCGCGCGCTTCTTCTTCACCATCCGCCTTATACACCTTCGCCTTGCAGTCGACTTTCACGTCTTCTTCATCCCAAACAACGACATCAATCGTGCCGTTCTCTAACGACACTTCAAACAACTCTTCGGTCATATTCGTATGTTGAAAGATATGGTTTACTTCCACTGCATTGCCGAAGTTGAAATCAAGATCAAGTTCTTTAATTTTCGTCACTGCTGACTCAACAAAATCTGAGAACCAACGGGCACCTTCGCTCCAGCGACTGCTTTCATCCGATCCGTTTTGACGCTCGTTCTCTCGTTCATCAAATCGTTTATTTCCTTCGTCCCAATTCACTTGAGTACTTAACTCTGACGTTTCACGAGTTGTGGAACTGCTCACCGTTGATTGCTTTTTCTCTTGGTTGCCAATCGCCTTCATGAGCTTCTCGCCATCTTCTGCACTAATCTTGCCTTCATCAATCATCTTTAGAATCATTTTGCGTTCTTCCACAATATATCCCCCACTTTCAGATTAATGATTTGCGATTGATACATATACGTTTAATAGGAAAAATCGGTTTCAATTGATCTACGAATTTACTGATGCTTCTTCGTCCATGCGTTTGTTCTCTCGTTCAAGAATTGGCTTTAAGAAGACGCCTGTGTGTGACCGATCGTTAGCAGCAATTTGCTCTGGTGTACCGGTAGCGACAATTTCACCACCGCCATCTCCACCTTCTGGTCCGAGATCAATCATATAGTCGACGGTTTTGATGACATCTAGATTGTGTTCAATAACAAGTACGGTGTCACCATGGTCAACGAGGCGCTGCAACACTTGCAATAACCGCTTGATGTCATCGACGTGTAATCCCGTTGTCGGCTCATCCAGGATATACAAAGAACGACCACTGCTACGCCTGTGGAGTTGTGATGCAAGCTTCACACGCTGAGCCTCCCCACCTGACAGTGTGGTGGCAGATTGCCCTAATTTTATATACCCTAATCCGACATCTTGTAACGTTTTAATTTTGCGGTAGATTCTTGGGATGTTCTCATAGAAAACAATCGCTTCATCAACCGTCATCTCAAGCACATCTGCAATGTTCTTATTTTTGTACGTAATGTCGAGCGTCTCGCGATTATACCGCTTCCCGTCGCATTCTTCACAAGGCACATATACATCAGGAAGAAAATGCATCTCAATCTTAATGATACCGTCTCCTCGGCATGTCTCGCAACGACCGCCTTTTACATTAAAACTGAACCGCCCCTTTTGATACCCTCGTACTTTCGCTTCGTTCGTCATCGCAAACACTTCGCGAATATAATCAAATACACCTGTGTACGTTGCCGGATTTGACCTTGGCGTTCGCCCGATTGGAGACTGGTCAATGTTCACGACGTAATCCAGCTCTTCAATCCCTTTAATCTCTCGGTGTTTCGCTGGCTTTTCACGGGCACGGTGCAACTTTTGGGAAAGTGCTTTTCGGAGAATGTCATTGATGAGTGTACTCTTCCCCGAACCTGATACCCCGGTAACCGCATTGAACACCCCGAGCGGAATATCGACGGACACGTTTTTTAAGTTATTAGCGCTTGCCCCTTTTATTGAGATCTTTCGATCTGTACGATCTCTTCTATCTTTTGGCAATGGGATATACCGCTTCCCTGACAAGTATTGACCGGTTAATGATTCTGGATCTTCCATTACTTGATCTGGTGTTCCTTCGGACGTAATATACCCACCATTTAATCCGGCACCGGGACCAATATCAACGATGTAGTCGGCAGCAAGCATCGTATCTTCATCATGTTCAACGACGATTAGCGTATTGCCAAGATCACGCATCCTCTCCAACGTTCGGATAAGGCGCATGTTGTCTCGTTGGTGCAAGCCGATGCTCGGCTCATCCAAAATGTATAGAACCCCCATCAATGCCGAGCCAATTTGGGTCGCAAGACGAATTCGTTGGGCTTCCCCACCAGACAACGTGCCAGCTGTACGACTAAGTGTTAAATATCCGAGGCCGACGTTCCCTAGAAACCCTAGACGCTCAGAGATTTCATTCAAAATGAGACGGGCAATTTGACGATCTTTCTCAGACAAGTCGAGCTGCTCGATCCATGACTTTGTTTGCAAAATAGGCAAGTCCGTCACTTGACCGATATGCTTCCCATCAATCCAGACGGCGAGACTTTCGTCTTTTAAGCGATGGCCATTACACGTTTTACATGCCTTGCTAATCATGTATTGCTCCATCTGCTCACGCACATAATCTGACGACGTTTCGTGGTAACGACGGGAGATGTTGTTTAACACCCCTTCAAATTGAATGAGTCGTTCCCGGACGCCACCAAACTCATTCTCATGGCGAAACAACACTTTCTCTTTCCCACCGCCATAAAACAAAATATTCACGTGTTCTTTCGGAAGATGCTCGAACGGCACATCCATATCAATACCAAAATGAGAGCACACAGCTTGCAAGAGATGCGGATAATAGTTAGAACTCGTTGGCTTCCACGGCAAAATCGCATGATCATTTAACGTCAGACCCGCGTCAGGAACAACCAATTCTTCATCGGTTTCCAGTTTCGCGCCGATACCATCACACGTCGGACAAGCGCCAAAAGGATTGTTAAAAGAGAAAAGACGCGGTTCTAGTTCACCGATGGAGAATCCACAATGAGGGCAGGAATGATGTTGATTAAACAACACTTCTTCCTCACCGACAACATCAATAAGAATGCGCCCACCAGATAGTTCAAGCCCCGTTTCTAGAGAACCTGAAAGGCGGGCCTCAATCCCTTCTTTAATCACGATGCGGTCTACAACCACTTCAATATTATGCTTTTTATTCTTCTCCAGCGTAATCTCTTCAGACAAGTCAACAATCGTATCGTCAACACGAACACGGACAAACCCTTGTTTCTTTAAGTCTTCAAATACTTTAACGTGCGTGCCTTTTCTCCCTGAAACCACTGGCGCAAGGATTTGCATTTTCGTTCGTTCTGGATACGTGAGCAACTGGTCAATCATTTGCTGAACACTTTGGGACGTAATGGGGATGTGGTGTCGCGGGCAATAAGGCATACCAATACGGGCAAATAACAATCGTAAATAATCATATATTTCAGTAACGGTGCCAACAGTTGATCTCGGATTTTGGCTCGTCGTCTTCTGATCGATGGAAATCGCAGGCGATAAGCCTTCAATACTGTCTACATCTGGCTTATCCATCTGTCCTAAAAACTGCCTTGCATACGCAGACAAAGATTCCACATATCGGCGCTGCCCCTCAGCATAAATCGTGTCAAACGCAAGGGATGACTTACCTGACCCCGACAACCCTGTAAACACAATAAGTTGATCGCGAGGAATGGTCAGATCTACATTCTTTAGATTGTGTGACCTTGCACCTTTAACTTGAATATTCTCTAATGCCATAAGTCGGGTCTTCCCTTCCATCCATAGTCGATTAGCTGCCTTTTAGTTCGATGAGCACATCTCGTAACTCAGCTGCCCGTTCGAAATCCAATAAGCGCGCAGCTTCTTTCATATCTGTTTCGATCTTCTCGATCGTCTTCTCTCGTTCTTCTTTGGTCATTTGCTTTGGTTTCTTTACGATCGCGCTGTCTGTTTCGTCAGAAGACACCGTCGCTTGCACCGTCTGTGGGACCGCTTTTTGGATCGTCTTCGGTTCGATGCCGTGCTCTTCATTGTGCTTCTGCTGGATGGCACGCCGACGCTCAGTTTCATCAATAGCGACCCTCATCGAGCCCGTCATTTTGTCCGCATACATGATGACTTGACCAGCTGCGTTTCGTGCCGCACGACCCATCGTCTGAATGAGCGAGCGCTCCGCTCGTAGAAAACCTTCCTTGTCAGCGTCTAAAATTGCAACAAGGGAAACTTCAGGTATATCCAACCCTTCACGCAACAAGTTAATGCCGACGAGACAATCAAATTCACCGAGGCGTAACTGCCGGATAATCTCCAGCCTTTCTAGCGTCTTAATGTCAGAATGAAGGTATTTTACTTTAATGCCAATTTCCGTTAAATATGTGCTCAAGTCTTCCGACATTTTCTTCGTAAGCGTCGTAATGAGTACTCGTTCACCTTTTTCTGCACGTTCATTAATCTCACCGATAAGGTCATCAATTTGGCCTTCAATCGGACGCACATCAACAAGTGGATCAAGCAGCCCCGTCGGCCGAATAATCTGTTCAACCATTTCCGGAGACTGTTCCTCTTCATAAGGTCCAGGTGTTGCGGAGACATATACCGCTTGCGATACCCTTCCCTCAAATTCATCGAACTTTAATGGTCGGTTGTCCATTGCTGATGGCAGGCGAAAGCCGTGATCAACGAGCACTTGCTTTCTCGCTTGGTCTCCGTTATACATTCCCCGTACTTGCGGTAATGTAACGTGCGATTCATCTACGATTAAAAGAAAATCTTTTGGAAAGAAATCAATTAACGTGTACGGAGATTCACCAGGGTTCCGGAACGTGAGGTGTCTTGAATAGTTTTCGATTCCTGAACAAAAGCCCATTTCATGCATCATTTCAATATCATAACGCGTCCGCTGTTCTAGTCGCTGCGCTTCAAGCAATTTGTTGCGACCGTGCAAGACGTCAAGCTGTTCCTCTAATTCTTTCTCGATATTTACAATCGCTTTCTTCATCTTTTCTTCACGCGTCACAAAGTGCGAAGCTGGGAAAATAGCGACGTGATTACGATCTCCGATGACTTCTCCTGTTAACGCATCTACCTCAGTGATTCGGTCAATCTCATCACCAAAAAACTCTACGCGAAAACATTGCTCATCACGAGATGCCGGAAAGATTTCCACAACATCTCCACGTACGCGAAACGTTCCACGAATAAAGTTAATATCATTGCGTGTATATTGAATGTCTACCAAATCATTGAGTAGCTCATCGCGTCCTTTTTCCATATCCGTGCGTAGGGAAACGACAAGATCACGGTATTCTTCCGGTGACCCTAAACCATAAATGCAACTTACACTCGCAATAATGATGACATCATCACGTTCAAAAAGCGCGCTCGTTGCCGAGTGCCGTAATTTATCAATCTCATCGTTAATGCTTGCATCTTTCTCTATAAAGGTGTCCGACTGAGGCACATACGCCTCCGGTTGATAATAATCGTAGTAACTAACAAAGTATTCCACAGCATTGTTAGGAAAAAATGCTTTGAACTCATTGTATAGCTGACCAGCAAGTGTCTTATTGTGTGCAATAATTAACGTCGGTTTCTTAACTTCTTTAATGACGTTCGACATCGTAAATGTCTTGCCTGTTCCCGTCGCTCCAAGCAACACTTGGTGACGTTTCCCATCACGAACCCCTTTCACAATCTCTTTGATTGCATTCGGTTGATCCCCTTGCGGTTCGTATTCCGATACTAACTCAAAATCTCGGCTCAAAACACGTTCCTCCTTCTATCAACAACGATCATCTTCTTTGTGTAAGTATACCATAGCGAAAGAAAAAGCGAACATATTTTCGCTTTTTCTTTTCCAATGTCCATAAAAAGACATTCCCGTTTTTGGCATGATTATTCATAGAATGCCTCAATCGGGAATGTCTTATAACAACTTTGTTTTAATTATCCGTGTGAGTCGTAACTATGCCACTCTTCGCGGCTTTCGGGCTTCAAAAAGATAATGCCTAATTCATGATGCTGATTATCGTAAAGGGCGGCTTGTTCGATCCGTTTTTCACCTTGAGCATCAACAACTTCTACCCGTCCATAGGCAGGGTTAATTTGCAGCTTTTGGTAGAAACTCCATTCGCTATTGACCGGTTCTCGGTGCACTTTTGTAATGATTTCCCCTGGTTTTAAGCCCATCTTGTCTGCAGGCGAATCCGTTATAACTGCAAGAATCATCACGCCATCAGACCGTGGCGTGAAGTATGGAATTTGACGACCTTCCCTTGATACCCGCAATATATGGACGAACACTACGAAGACGAACAACACTGAGGCCGTACCGAGTGGTGAGAAAACGTCAAAGTAAACGATTGTTGCACCGGCACTTGTCAGTACAGCCAACCAAATCGTCCGGATCGCCGTACGTTGTATTTGCTTGTACAGTAATTCAGTTTGTGAGCGCGCTCGAAGTCCAATGAGAACAGGCAAAAGCACGAGCGAAACTTCATTTCCGAACGAAAATACCGGCCACCAGCCGATGTCAGAAAATCCACTTCCTGGAATGAATATGAAGATGGGAATGAGCCAAGCTCGTTCCACCATTTGTCCACCAATCCACTTTCCTCGCTTGCTCTTTGTCCGAAGCGGTGAAAAGTGTGTGGGTTTCTTCAACCTACTTAAAAGGATGGCTTCCACAATGAGGAGCAGCCCGACGAGAACGAGCACGGGAAACGCCTCCGCTTGTCCGACTTGCACAAATGGCAGTTCCACATTGAAAAAGGCGAAGCCAACATCCAATAAGTACGCAATTAACAGTGCATATGCAGATGATAAAAAACGCGCACCGAACACGATGAGAAGCAATGCATACACTATGGCAGCCAGCAGAATGTACGAAGTGTGAACACCAAACCGAGCAGCAGAACGACAGATGAAAGCACAATGCCTGCTAACACACCTGGGATGAGCGGGTAAAACAATTCATTCGTCCAAGCCCCGATCCCAGTATGAAACATTTTTCGTTCCCTTTTGACGCGGCGATACCCTAACCAAGCCATAAAAAGAAGTGCGATATATGTAAGTGGGTGCACAAAAAACAAACCAATTCCTGTCAGCAACTCGTTCAGCCACGTTGGCATCGCGCATCCCTCATTTCTAGGTATTTCCCTTATTATAACTGAGTCGTCAGAAAATAGCTTCCATAAAAAGAACCATGCATTCGCGTATCCAAAGAGACGAATGCATGGCCTGCTTCATTACGATGCTTGTTCCAAGATCACTTCAATGGCTCGATTCAATTGCCGATCATTACTTGGCTCACGAATTTGTTCAACAATGCTTGTATGAAGCGCTTGAGCGGTCTCTTCGTTGATCGTACCGTTCACATCGAGGTCGTCCGCCATCTCTTGAAATGCAATAACTGCGTTCTCTGTTTGTTCGTCGAAATACCCGTCTGTTCTTCCTGGCTCATAACCAAGACCGAGTAAGATCTCCTGAGCACTGCGTACTTGATCGCTGTTATCGTTTGGCTCTAATGGTTCATCAATCGCCAATGCCGTCGCATAGAAATAGTCAGGTTGTGTCTGTTCAATGGTTGGCTCTACACCTTCCTCATGAATGTCATTTCCAGCCGAAGTAAGCCAGCGGAACATCGACAAATTCATTTCACTTCCATCACCAAAATCATATGACTGTTGCACCGTGCCTTTTCCAAACGTCGTCTCACCAACGAGCTCGTAACCTCCAGCCTCATTCAATGCAGCGGCGAGAATTTCCGAAGCAGAAGCGCTGCCCCCGTTAATGAGTCCAACAATCGGATAAGACTTATTCTCTTCTAAAGTAGAAGCGTCTCAGTAACCGTACCGTCTGGCTCCTCTACTTGAACAATCGTTTCACCTTTAGGTAACAGCAAGCTACCAATTTCTTGAACACTATTCAAATAACCACCAGGGTTTGCTCGCACATCTACAATTAACCATCAATGCCTTCATTCTCAAGCTCATCGAGGCCTTCTCTAAACTCATCGGCTGTATCAATAGAAAACGATGTGATTTCCAGAACACCAATATCTTGACCATCTCTTTCATAATGGTGCGCATGCACCGTTTCGACCGGGATTGAATCTCGCTCAATCTCTACTTCAAATGGTTCAGAAGCCGATGCTCTGCCGATTGTAAGCACAACATTCGTGCCTTTTTCACCACGAATTTGCATGAGCGCTTCATTTAACGTTTGACCTTCCGTCGGATTACCATCAACTTCAAGAATTTGATCATCAGGCATTAGACCTGCCTCTTCTGCAGGTGATCCTTGAATAGGAGAAACAATCGTCACGTTGCCATTTACCATATTTACTTCGGCGCCAATACCTTCAAACTCATTGCCGAGTGATTGTGTAAATTGCTCAGCTGTGTCACGATCCATGTAGACCGAGTAGGGATCTTCCAACTCTTCTAGCATGCCGCGAATGGCCCCTTCATAGAGCTCATCTTCATTTACTTCTTCTACGTATCCTTCTGAAATAACGTCAAAAGCTCTGTGCACCTTATCCCAGCCGCTACCTTCACCATCAGAATTTGAGTCACCTTGACTCAGCGGTGCATCATAACCACCTTGGTCCAAACTTGCACCTGCATACATTCCTCCGGCACCTGCGACAAGAACAGCAGCTACGAGAGCCGCAATCCATTTGCCACTTCCACTCATCATTGCTCCACCTCTATTTATCAAAACGACATGACTTGCCTTTTAAGAGCATATGAAACGCTTGTATTGCTTATGATGTGAACCTCTCTTCCCACCATTTAAACACATTTTCTGTATCAAGACAAAGGAATATAGGCGGAAGTTTTTTGACGATAGAATGAAAATCCACCCCTATAACAGCCTTTTAGATAAGTTGAAACAAAGAAGTTCCGATTGAGAATAGCGTCGGAGTTCAGAGCGATTCCATTGTTACACTCGGCGCAGAAAACTCAGTTGCGATTTCCCGGCAAACAGATCGTTTTTGCCATTGAGAAAAAGGTGAAATCATATGCAAGTTGCCGAAGTTTGTGTGGCCATTTAGGTGAGCTATAATGTCTTTTCTCTGACGATCGGAGCCTTTCTATAAACCCTAGCCGGCAGATAACAGCGTGTGATGATAAATACCGTCTCCCTTACCTCGTTATCCTTTAGCGAGAACCCTCGCATCCGACCCGTGTGGGGATTTCAACAACTTGGAGCGTTGCAATCGTTAACAATCCAATCATAGAAACGTCTATGTGGGGATATAACCTTCCTATGTGGGAATTCCTGCAGAAAATGGTTCCCCCATTCAATGAACTCCCATCATAAGCGTGATCTTCGGGGGATTTTAAATTTACCTAAAGTGAAACATTGTTATACATTTTGCAATTCCCGTATGAATGAGCTGTAGACAAACCCGCAAAAAAGCCACAAGCGGCCAGGCCCCTTGTGGCTTTTCGTCTATTATATTTAGAGGTAATTGACTGGGTTCACTGAATTACTCTTTGCTCCGTTCCATGTGCCTTCATGCACTTCAAAGTGAAGGTGAGGCCCTGTAGAGCGTCCGGTGTTGCCCATAATGCCGATCTGTTGCGTCCGGCTTACGGATTGACCGACCGATACGTGGATGGATTCAAGGTGTGCATACAACGTCTCGACTGTTCTTCCGCCGATGTTGTGACGGATAATGACCGTATTTCCATACCCATCCATATATCTTGCGGCTTGCACAGTACCTGATTCAGAAGCAACGATTGGAACGTTTGAACGACCTGCTTGTGGAATATCGACACCGTGGTGCATTCTACCATTTCTCATACCGTAATGAGAGTTAATGTTCCCTGTTGCTGGACGTGCTAGCGTACCACCTGTGTCACTCACAGAGGACGATCCTCCGCCTACACTGGAGCCTGAGTCGCTAGAGCTGCCGCCACCTCCTGAGCTGTTTGAAGTGGATGGAGATGACGTTGTCGCCGCCGCTGTCTCTGCTGCAGTTTCTGCTTCTGCCGCCGCTGCTACGCGTGCGTCTTCTTGTGCTTGACGCTCAGCTTCGGCCGCTGCTTCCGCTTTTGCGATTTGATCTCTTTTCGCATCTTCTTGATCTTCAAGTAGCTGCTGCTCATTGGCAAGTGCATCTATCTCATCTAAAAGTTGCATTTCATCATCTTCAAGCCCTGACATGACGTCGTTTTTCACCGCCATCATATCTTCAAGCTCTGCACGTAACTCTTCTAATTGTTCTAAGTGATTTTCCAAGGTTGATAGATTATCTTCAACTTGTGCTTTCTTCTCTTCCAACAATTCATGGTCAGCTTGATGCTCTTCTAAAATGTCGCGATCTTGCTCAGCGATTGTGGAAAGAGTATGTACACGCTCAATAAAGTCACCGAAGCTTTGCGCGCCAAGCAGAACTTCTAAATATTCAACCGTACCGCCACCGTTTTTATACATCGAGCTGCCCGGTCTTTAATGAGTTCATCACGCTCCGCAATTCTTGCTTCAATTTCTTCAATTTCTGCTTCTAACGCTTCAATTTCCTCTTCAATTTCCGTGATTTCCGTTTCTAAATGGTTCATTTCAGAAGATGTTTCGCTAATTTCTTCGTCGAGTTCACGAATTTCTTCGCTAATGGCGTTCAAGTCGTTTTCGACGCCATCAAGCTCGCTCATCTTATCTTCTGTACGGTTCTCTACCTCTTGACGATCACTCTGAAGTTCACTTAACTCTTGCTCAAGCTCTGATGCTGAAGCTGAGCTGGTGTAACCCGTCCAGCCCGCTACAGCTACTAAGAGCGATGCTCCGAACATGAATAGCTTTTTCCCCTGCATGCTTAGCGTTCCTCCCAAAGTTCTGTTTTTCTATACTCGTAAAAACTTCCGCACAGACATCTGACTACCAAAGGCCCCAACAATAACACTAATGAAAAGCAGTATGGCTGACACTTGCCAGATCATCGGATTCGGATCGACAAGTGTGAAGAAAGGAATTTGATCATACATAAAACTATGCAAGTAGTAATATCCTGCGGTGAGACCCGCAATCGGTATGATTGCTCCAAAGATTCCAATGAGCATACCTTCTATGAAGAACGGATAGCGAACGAAACTGTTCGTAGCTCCGACAAGTTTCATAATTTGAATCTCATCTTTACGTGAGATAATTGTAAGTTTAATTGTGTTTGAAATGAGGAATATAGATGTAAAGATTAATCCAATGACGAGCGCCCCGCCGATGACCCGAATGTAGTTCGTAACGGTGAACAATTCAGAGAGAATCGTTTCTCCGTATTCAACCGTTTCAACTTCAGGCTGTGAGCGAATCTCTTCTGCTAACGGTTCTGTCATTTGTGGATCGGTTGCCTGTATAATCAATGCATCGTTTAACGGGTTCTCATCCCGCAAGTTTTCAAACACAGCTCCTTCAGAGCCTAAGCTATCAAGAAAATAATCCAAGCCCTCATCTCGGTCTCGGTAGATGACGGATTCAACCGAGGCATTTTGCTCAATATCCTCCATCAAGTTTTCTTGCTGACTAGATTCAACATCTTGTTCAAAGAATGCACGAATCTCCACATCATTTTCGATCGTATCGACAAGACTGTTCGTATTAATAATGAGGAAACCGAACACACCGACAACAAACAGCATGATTGCAACTGCACTAATCGAAGCGAAGCTCATCCAGCCGTTGCGTCGAATGTTCTTTATACCTTCCCGTCCGTGGCGTGCGAGTGTTCTACGCTTCATAGCCGTATGCTCCTCCCGCTTCATCCCGAACGACTTTGCCGCTTTCAATGGCGATGACTCGTTTTTTCAACGTGTTAACGATGTGACTGTTGTGTGTGGCCATAACAATGGTTGTCCCTCGGTTATTAATCTCTTCAAGCGTGCCCATAATGCTCCACGCAGTCTCGGGATCGAGGTTTCCTGTCGGCTCATCCGCAATAAGAATTGCAGGTTGGTTAACCATTGCTCGTGCAATCGCAATACGTTGCTTCTCTCCACCTGATAATTCCGTTGGATTAAACCGGGCCTTCGACTTCAAACCAACAATCTCTAATACATCCATCACTTGTGACTTAATCTTCTCTGGTGATTCTTCGATCACTTCAAGAGCAAAAGCAATGTTCTCATATACCGATAGCTTATTAAAAAGCTTGAAGTCTTGAAATACAACGCCAATCTTTCTTCGTAAGAAAGGAATTTGCTTGTTTGACAAATCTCCAAGATTCTTCCCATTAATATGGATGGTTCCTTCAGTCGGTTTTAATTCCCGAATCATCAGCTTAATAAAGGTTGTTTTGCCGGCACCACTCGGTCCAACGACATAAACAAATTCACCTTTATCAATGTGTATATCCATCCCATTTAGCGCCTGAACCCCATTAGGATACTGCTTGCGCACTCGTTTCATTGTTATCATCTTACTGATCACACCCAAAATTAAAAACTCTTGACGAAATATGTAGACGTTTGAAACCTCTTGTCATAATCTACGAAAATTATTATATCAATTCCCCCCAACTTTTTGTGTTACAGTTTGATTTCATCTCAATAACAAACAATCCGACAAACAACAGAAGCGTTCTGCTGTGCCCATTCGACATGTAACAATTCGACTGTTACAATTTTGTATCAAAAAAGCCTTCTGTATATAACAGAAGGCACAAACGTATATTTCTCAGTATTTTCCGTTCTAAATAGAATGAACGTAACATTTTCCTAATTGCGCAGTTTGTTGTTGCTTTCCACTGCAGGCGGATGCTTGTACTCCGGAGTATAAGGGCAACATCGGCGGCCAAAAGACGACCACCGTGTTTTCTTGACACTCCAGAGCACAAGTGCGACATCACCTCACCCTGCGCTGCCACTTGTTTTCGCTGTGTCTACATGACCGCGAAGGACCGACTGAGCCTCCTCGGACTTACGACCTGCGGCTTCAAAACACTTCATTACCCGTGCTCAGCTATATAATTCGCGATCGATTCGGCTTCTTGCCCATCAAGTAAATTGGCCGACATACTTCCTGGCCCTTCAAAAATGGCATCTAGCACTTGTTCTGCACCATACCCTTGCAAGGCAGGACCGGCGGAATCGCCCCCTCCACCCTCAATGTTATCGTGGCAACTCATGCTAATTCTGCTCATATAAATGAAAAGCTTCTGCACCGTCGTAAGAGTCACCAACTTCCGCTTCTTGGTCGGTCATCCGCCATCATCACTGACTGGTTCGCGGTCATCTCCACAGCCAGCACTCATCAGTAAGAGTGAGACGGCAAGTATATGCTGAAATGGTTTCAACATTGTTTACCTTTTTACATTTAAAAAAGCTTCGAGCAGACGCTCGAAGCTTCTTCTATTACCCTTCTTGTGCAACATACTTAGCGACGGCTTCTGCATCTTCACCAGAGACAAGTCCTGCTGGCATTGAACCAGGTCCTTGTTCAATCGCATCATATACTTCTTCTTCACTATACCCTTCCAATGCAGGCGCAGATGCACCTTCAAGATCGCCACCGTGGCAAGACATACAGTTTTCTTCGTATAGCGCCATACCCTCTTCAGCGCTTACACTATCGCTTGCTCGCCATTCCCATTGTCATCAGCCGGGGCATCGTCACCACCACCACAGCCGCCTAGAATAAGCATTGCAACACTACACGTCATTAGGAACTTTTTCAACCTCATACCCTCCTTCCTCATCAGCGATGTTCATTCTCGTAGTAGAGTCTGAGCATGAGGTCATGCTCGTGAGCATTAGTGTTCCTAATTTAGTCCATTTTAAAACCTTGACCTAAAACTTCTGTTGCATTGGTGACGACAACAAAGGCATGATGGTCAATCTTTTGGACCGTGTATTTTAATTTCGAAACTTCATTTCGGTTAACGACAACCATTAAAACGGGACGCTCATCGTCTGTAAAGCCGCCAGATGCTTGTAATTTCGTAACGCCTCGATCTACATCTGTCAAAATCGCTTCTTTTACCCGCTCTTCATTCGCTGTAATGATAAAGGCCATTTTGTCGTACCCTAAACCGGTCTGAACAATATCAATCGTTTTCCCGGTGACAAATAATCCGATGAGGCGAATAACGCCAGTTCAATACTAAAAGCAAATGCAGAGATGGTCACGATTAATCCATCCATAAAAAATACACAAGCACCGAGGGAGAGACCCGTGTACTTATTAATAATTTGCGCAGCAAGGTCCGTTCCGCCTGTTGACGCTCCGGAACGGAACACAAGACCAAGTCCGGCGCCAACACCAATCCCACCAAACAACGAAGCTAACAGCGGGTCATTCGTAAGCGGCGCCCAATCTTGTGTTAAAAATACGACAAATGGCAAAAATAACGTCCCTACGATCGTTTTTGCGCCGTAATTCCAACCACCTAAAAGTAGCATTCCCAAAATAAATAAGGGTATGTTCAGCGCCCATAAATCAGGTGGGGAGCAATGCCAATCGTTTCATAAACAATCGTCGCAAGACCACTTACCCCACCAGACGCAATCTGGTTCGGTAATAAAAATAAGTTGTATGATATCGCAACTAAAGCAGAACCGCCGAGCACGAAAAACAAATTGGAAATGATTCTTAGTTTCCCTTCCACCGGTTGTCTGCCCCGTCTTCTTTGAATAGAAAGCATGAAAAAACCGTCTCCTCATCTGTTGCACGCAAAAAATGAAGCTGCCAAATGCGAGGCAGCTTTCATTCCTTTTGCTTATTTATTCTCTAAAGTGGATCGTAAATATTCATCAATGAATGGATCAATGCCACCATCCATCACTCCACCTGTATTCCCAACCTCAAAATTCGTCCGGTGGTCTTTCACCATGTTATATGGATGGAATACGTAAGAACGAATTTGGTTTCCCCAACCGATGTCTCCCTGGTCGCCACGAAGCTCATCGATTTCTTTTTGTTGTTTTTCAATTTCCAACTGATAAAGGCGAGCTTTTAGCATCTTCATCGCTTGCTCACGGTTTTTAATCTGGGACCGTTCGTTTTGACATTGCACAACCGTGTTTGTTGGCAAGTGAGTAATGCGAACCGCCGAGTCCGTCGTATTGACGTGTTGCCCACCCGCACCACTCGCACGGTACGTATCAATCTTCAAGTCTTCCGTATTAATGTCAACGGCGACATCATCATCCATCTCTGGCATCACATCGCACGAAACAAATGACGTATGTCTTCTCCCGGATGAATCAAATGGCGAAATTCTAACGAGTCGATGAACACCTTTTTCCGCTTTCAGGTATCCATAAGCGTTGAGTCCTTTAATAAGCAACGTAACACTCTTGACACCTGCTTCATCACCAGGCAAGTAGTCCATCGTCTCTACAGAAAACTTCCGTTTTTCCGCCCAACGTGTGTACATCCGCAACAGCATCTCTGCCCAGTCTTGCGACTCTGTCCCGCCTGCGCCAGGGTGCAACTCCAATATCGCATTTTTTCGGTCATGGGGTTCACTGAGCAACATTTGCAGCTCGAATTGGTTAATGCGTTCACCGAGTAGTTTTAAGCTTTTCTCCAAGTCTTGCTGCAGGTCGTCGTCCTCTTCTTCTTGCAACAATTCATAGCTCACTTCTTGATTCTCGAGCTCTTCGGCAAGCTCGCTAAACGTTACCGTAATTTCTTTTAATCCGTTGGATTCATCGATGACTTTTTTTGACTCGTTTTGATCATCCCAAAATCCAGGTTCCGTCATTTTTAATTCCAGCTCAGCAATCCGTGCCTCTTTGGTCTCTAAGTCAAAGAGACCCCCTAAAGTCCGCGAGGCGCTTTTGCATCGCTGAGATTTCATTCCGAATTTCTACACTGTCCATCTTTCATCACCCTTTATTTTAAGCACCGTGGCAATGCTTATATTTCTTCCCGCTTCCACATGGGCATGGTTCGTTACGGCCCACTTCCGTGCCTTTTTTTATCGGTTGTTTCTTTTTTTCTTCTTGCTTCTTCTCGCCATGAGTCGCTTCTTTTTGTTCCGCTACTTCCTGGCGCTCCATGTTGTTGCGGATTCGCGCTTTCATGACGTAGCGAGTGACTTCCTCTTCAATATCTGAAACCATAATTTCAAACATTGTGTAGCCTTCTTGACGATATTCACGAAGCGGGTCATTTTGAGCATACGCACGTAAGTGAATGCCTTGACGCAATTGCTCCATCTGGTCAATGTGATTCATCCATTTGCGGTCAACCGCGCGAAGCATGATCACTTTCTCAAATTCCCGCATTTTCTCTTCGCCAATTTCCGCTTCTTTCGCCTTGTAATTCGCTTTTACTTTACCGTCTAAGAACTCAATGATTTCTTCTGGTTCTTTCCCGTATAAGTCATTCACTGTCACATCACCGCGATACAATACGGTGTTGTTCAATTCGGCGATAAGCCCTTCAATATCCCAGTCTTCAGGCACTTCTGCTTCAGGAGTGTATTGAGCAACGGTACGGTCCAACACGCTCTTCATCATGCCCTCAACAACTTCTGAAAGGTTGTCTGACTCGAGCACGTCCATGCGCTGCTTGTAAATGATGTCACGCTGTTCACGCATTACATCATCGTACTGCAAGATCTGCTTACGGGCATCAAAGTTATGACCTTCAACACGCTTTTGCGAGTACTCAACAATACGCGTTACGACTTTACTTTCCAGTGGCTCATCATCTTCCATACCCATTTTTTGCAATGTATTTTGCATCTGTTCCTTTGCAAATCTGCGCATGAGCGTGTCTTCCATTGATAGGAAGAACTGTGACATGCCCGGGTCCCCTTGACGACCCGAACGTCCGCGCAGCTGGTTATCGATCCGACGGCTTTCATTTCTCTCTGTACCTAAAACAAACAATCCGCCAAGCTCAGGTACGCCTTCACCTAACTTAATGTCGGTTCCACGACCCGCCATGTTCGTCGCAATCGTGACCGCATTTTTTTGACCGGCTTTTTCGATGATTTTCGCTTCGTTCGCATGATTCTTCGCGTTTAGAACGTTGTGTTCAATCCGTTTCTTTTTTAACATCTTGGAAACGAGCTCAGACGTGTCCACATTAGCCGTACCCACAAGAATAGCTGTCCGGTGCCATGAATTTCTTCAATTCGATCAGCGACAGCTTGGAATTTGAAGTCCATTTTCCTGTAGATCAAATCCGACTTGTCTGTACGTTGAATTGGCACATTCGTAGGCACAGAAATGACGTTCATATTGTAGATGTTTTGGAATTCTTCTTCTTCCGTTTTCGCCGTACCTGTCATTCCAGATAATTTCTTGTACATCCGGAAATAGTTTTGGAATGTAATGGAAGCAAGCGTCATGCTCTCCTTCTGGATGGCGAGGCTTTCTTTCGCTTCAATCGCCTGATGAAGTCCATCTCCGTAGCGACGTCCTTTCATGAGACGTCCTGTAAAGGAGTCTACAATCACAACTTCTCCTTCTTCAACCACATAGTCATCGTCTCTAAACATCGCTCGGTGCGCTTTCATCGACTGGTTAATATGGTGAGTCAATTGCACGTTGCCCGCATCAAACAGGTTGTCCAAGCCAAAATAATTCTCAGCTTTGTTGACACCTTCCTCTGTCAGACGCACATTCTTCGATTTTTCCTCGTAATTGTAGTCCTCATCTTCACGCAGCATCCGAACAAACCCATCTGCTTTTACGTACAGATCGGTGGACTGTTCAACAGAACCAGAAATAATGAGCGGGGTTCTCGCCTCATCAATTAAAATTGAGTCGACTTCATCGACAACCGCGAAGTTTAGCTTGCGCTGCACCATCTGCTCTTTGTAAAGCACCATATTGTCGCGCAAATAATCAAAGCCAAACTCATTATTCGTCCCGTAAATTACGTCATTTGCATACGCTTCACGCTTCTCGTCTTTCGTCATTCCCTTTTCATTCAGCCAACAGTCAGACCGAGAAAACGGTACAATTCACCCATTTGCTCACTATCTCGTCGAGCGAGGTAATCGTTCACCGTGACGACGTGCACGCCGTCACCGCTGATTGCATTCAAATACACGGGCATCGTCGCGACCAACGTCTTACCTTCACCCGTTTTCATTTCCGCAGTGTCTCCGCGGTGCAACACAATGCCACCCACGACCTGAACATCATACGGGCGAAGACCTAACACACGGTCCGCACCTTCTCGAACAACAGCAAATGCTTCTGGCAAGAGATCATCGAGCGACTCGCCTGCTTGGTAACGTGATTTAAGATTCTCCGTTTTCCCAGCCAAGTCGTGGTCTGACAACCCTGACATTTCATCACTTAAGCTGTTCACTTCGTTTACAAGTTTCTCTAGCTTTTTTAACTTTTTCTCATCCGTATCGCCAATTACTTTCTTCAGTAATCCGATCATGTAATCAACTTCCTCTCAAACGTCATGTTGTTGATGTGTATTGTATACTCATGAGGAACTTCCTTCGTTCCCTATCTTCAAATAGTCTCCATTCACTATTTTAACAATTTGTTTGATCTGTTACAATGCAGGGTTCTCAACCTGTTTTGACAAACCTATCAGAAACGTTAATGATGACGTGCAAAAGAAGAAGTTTCCTTCGTATGTAACGTGTCATTAACCAAAATGAAAAGCCGCTCCGTATCGGAGCGGCCTTATTACGACGATCAAGCCTCAGGCTCAATAAGCCCGTATCTGCCGTCTTTACGTCTGTATACGACATTCGTATCGCCATTCTCTGCATTTGAAAATACAAAGAATGAGTGACCGAGCATATCCATTTGTAACACGGCTTCCTCAGCATCCATCGGTTTCAAATTAAACCGCTTCGTCCGAACGAGGTCAAAACCTTCCTCATCGTCTTCTGGGGTATAACCGTTCGATAACTCGGTGACACCAATTTCATTTTTAAAAATGTCTTTCGTTCCACTTTGCCTGAATTTGCGATTGACTTTCGTTTTGTATTTGCGTATTTGTCGCTCAAGTTTCTCAACCACAAGGTCGATGGCGGCATACATATCTGGATGCGTTTCTTCAGCTCGCAGAAGAAGTTGAGACATAGGGATGGTTACTTCTATATCGTTTTCATTGGTATTTTGCACCTGCATTTTGACGTGCACATCGGCAACTGGAGGTGAATCAAAATACCTCTCTACTTTCCCTACTTTCTTTTCTACATAGTCTCTTAATGATGGTGTTACCTCCATGTTTTCTCCACGGATATTGTAATTCATCATCAGACTCCTCCTTTCAGGATGTATACAATTTCTCTATACCCTTATTAAATCCCTGCCAAAACGACAAAATATTTACAGGTGTGTGACAGCTGTAATGTTTTATCCTATGTGGGAGCTAGCCAATTAGAAGAACTGCTCGATGTCGAAAAACGTCTTCTTTTATCAATCTTCAGTTAAATTGTTATTCGTTTACATTTTTGTCAAGAATTCATAATCTACGCAATTCCAATTCCATACATTCGGCAACTAGAGATATGGTAAAATAAGGTCAATGAAGGTTATTTAGGGGGGATCCCAATCAGACCACACTGGTTATTGTTTGCATGTCTCTTAATTTTGCTCAGCGCATGTTCAGGCAGCACAGAACCTGAACCACCCGAAGAGCGTCCTGCTCCTGAAGTGAAGAAGAAAGCGCCGAGGAGGAAGCACTGGCTTTACTTGAACAATCCATGACGACGATGGCGCTCTGGACAGTTACGAAGTTAATATGAGAGCGGAACAATCCAATCGCAGAAATTTAGCGACAGCACGTATCATTACCGAGACGACTCAACAACTAACCCAAGATCCGTTCGCTTACCACGAAATCGCCACACTCGAAGAAGATAATGACTCGGCCGATGAGCAATCGGTCATTGAAACCTATTTTCATGAAGATATCGGATTTTTTGTTCATGAGAGTTCATTAAATACGTGGATTCAGCTGCCGGAAGAAACTGCCGATTCATTGTATGCACTTCAACAATTTAATCAAGAAAATCAATTCAACCTATTCGAGCAACAGGTTGATCCAACCTCGATCACGCTCGTTGAAGGAGACGATCATTATACGATTACAGCCGATGGCGATTTAGAAGGGTTAGAAGAAGCAGAAGAAGAGTTGTTCCCTGCCTTGCAAGGAGGGTTCCGTTTAATGATGGAAGACCTCGACCGTTTGCTCAATGTCGAATCGTATACGTTTGAAATTATTATTGATAAGGATACGATGCATATGCGCGCGTTTACGACGACCATTGATATGATGATTAGCAGTGGACAGAGCGCACAAATCAGTGCACAACAGTCGTTGCAACTCACTTATAGTGACTACAACGACATAGAATCGATTGACATCCCTGACGATGTCGTTGAAAATGCGGAACAAGTCCAAATTGACATTGAAGCTTTTCAAGAATTGGAAGGGAGCTCTACCGACGAAGTCGAATAAGCGCTCCCTTTAGTTGCCTTGCTTTTCTTGGATTAGTTGATCAACCGTTAACTTCCAACGTTGGAAAACGGGGATCGTCTGTTGTGTAATAACTTCTGTCCAATTTTTCTTGTCATTCGTTGCTAACGTATGTCGAACATTTTCGCATTCTTCCTGAAATGTGCGCCATTCGCTCGCGAGCCACTCATCCGTCCCAAACAGTGCATACATCGTCATATTGTCCTCACCAAATCGCTCAAACCCCGCCATAAAGTCTTGTAACAATCGCTCACCAGATGGATGCTGTTCCTCACGAAAAAATTGTACAGCCAACTGCAATCCATCCACTACCGTATCAACGTACTCTCTATAATTGTTTAAGAATTGAATTTGTTGATTCAAACCTGCATTCATCTAATCACCTCACTCACACTATATCAAAGAACCTTTGCAAACGAGAGGAATGGAATAGACCGAAAAAAGTAAAACGTCATCTATTCCTTATACATGCGAGAACACTACTTTCTATCAAGGCATTTCTAAAGAGTGCCATGTTCAACAAAATCAACGATGTTATCCGTTGCTAAGTTGCACAACGGGCGAAGAATTCATCCATATAAATGGAAAAAGCCCTTTCCTAATCGAGCGGAACGGGCGTAAATGGAAAGTTTTCACATTTATAAAATTGACTAACTCAAACCGTCTGAGTGTTGTTCAAACTTATTGAGATATACTAAGAGAAAGCATTAATTTTTACGATCAAAATAATACCCTTCTCCGACAACTCCTTGGTCAGCACGTTCATAACGAGTCTGAATTGATTTTTGCATTCGGGCTTGATGGAGGTCTTGACCAATAAGGTTTTTGATTTCGGTCATCCGTTCTTGAATCACTTCGTTCATACGGACAATCTCTAAGGCTTCTCGGTCGCCCTTCACCGCCTCGCCAGGTTGATCAGCAGCATTCATTCTTTTCTCCCGTTTTTCCAAATACACATCGATCATTGCTAAGTACCGTTCGCGCTCATCATCACCCGATGGCAAAGGCTTTTGGATATGGTTGTACAGCTTCTCCGTTAGCTCATGGAGAATCGTAATCATTGTCATTGTAGTCTCGCTCCACTTGCATGCCGCTCTTTGCGATCGAGTTGCACGACTTGTTTCCACGTATCGCGAAATTCGGCTACGAACGTATTGGCTGTTTTTAACGCTTCACGATCACTTTGAACATTTGCTTGTACAAGCTGATCATAAATGAAGTCATACATTTTCATCATCTGTTCGGTCGTTTCGTCACTCACTCGAAGCGTAACCATCAGTTCACGAATAATGTTTTGGGCCTTAGAAATGTTGACATTTTTATTTTCGTGATCATTTGCATCCATTGCCTTCTCCGCTAGTTTGATAAATTTCAAACAACCATTAAAGAGCATAAGTGTCAACTCCCCAGGAGATGCTGTCTGAAATTGATTCTGTTGATACGCATATTGAGCATTTGCACCGGTAAATGTCATTGCCTTGACCTCCTACATCATATTTCCGTTCCCGAACATGAAGTTGTACAACATATCCCCTTGAGAGTTTGCACGGGCAATGGCTTGTTCCATCGCTGTAAACTGGCGCCAATACCGTTGTTCTTTTTGTTCAAGGCGACGTTCAAAATTGCTAATTCTCGTATCAAGATTATTTAACTCTCTCCCTAAAGAGAATTGATGGTTTTGGTGACGCCCGCTTGACCCTCCTGCTTTTCTTGAAACCATATCACTCGCACCGTTCAAATCGCTCCGCAATTGCCTAGCCAATCCAGGGTTTTCACCCGTTTGTGCAAAGAAATTGTAAGCACCTTCAGGATCATCCTGAACCGCTGCCCTCAGTTTTGCTTGATCAATTTCAAGCTTCCCGTTTTCAAGATAGTCATTCGAAGTCGTAATACCAAGGTCACTCAAATGACGGATGTCAGACTGTCCGTTTTCAACGGTTTGATACATCGTCATTCTCATGTCGCTTAAAAATGCACTCAATTGCCGATCCCGACTCATTAAGCCACTGCGTGCTTTCTCTTCCCACATTTCCACTTCATATTCGCTCATCTCACGACGTTGTTCATCCGTAAGCGGTGGAAAGTCGCGATTTTGTCGTTCGTTTACGTTTCCATGAATTTCATCGATTAAGGCGTTGTATTCATCAACGAATGCTGTAATGTTATCCACAATTTTATCGGTATCTACAGAAGAAGAGACCGTCACTGGCGAATCAAATATTCCTCCAAGCGTCATCGTCAAATTCCCAACTGAAAACGTGTTCGATCTGCGTTCTGTTGATAAACCGTTAATTTCAAACTTGGCATTTTTTGCCCCTTGATCGTTCGTTTCTTCGAGATTAAGAAACCCTCCAAAGAAAGTATTAGCCCCCGAATTTTCTGAACCAAGATGGGGGTCAAATCGAATTTCAGGGCCGTCTTCATTGAACACGCCAGTATCAGTACGTGAGACGACGACTTGTCCCTGATGGTCATCATAGAACATGTTCACGCCCACACCACTATTGTTAAACTTGTTCATCACCGTCTGGAGAGATTCCTCTGGCTTAATGAAGATGCTGTGCATCACTTCTTCTCCGCGCTCATTGAACGTCGACATGCTTGCCTTCTTGTACTGTCCCTCAGCATCAGTAATAAACTCGACTTCCACCCGATCATTCTCGCCTACAGCTCCGTCCTCAAACTGAAGCGTATTTCCGTCAATTCGGACTTGGCCTGCCTCAGGCTCATCATTCACTACTTGATAGGTGCGCCCGTTCACACGAACGATCGTTTCGGAGTCGGCTTTGATGTTGTCATGCTCACTGCCGAATGAAAACTGCCCATCTCCTTCGTGCACTGCCGTATCCGTGACGACTTTACCCGTGCTCCAATCATCATATTGGTCTACAAGAGGCGAACGCACATCAAAATCTTCTCCCCCGACTCGTTCTTTACTAAACGCAGATGCGGCGGTTGCAAGTTGGGATACAGAATTGATCGTATACTGTGCATTACCCGTACCTGACGATGAAGTGACGCTCACGAGACTGTCATTTGTTGACGTACCTGTGCGCCCGAGAAATTTACTCGGTGTTAACAAACGATCGAACACCGATTGCTCGAAGGAGCGAATCTTTGTGTTTAATTCTCGATATGCTTCAACTTGCCAGTTCTTAAATGTTTGTTGTTGCATAAACTTGTCCATCGGTGCCCGCTCCGCCCGCATGAGATCCCGCACCATCTGATCGATATCCATTCCTGATGCAAACCCTGAAATTCTCATTCCTTCACCCCGCTCAATTTCCTTGTTATTCCTTTTATCGACCAATATCATTGATCATTTACCGATCATCATAAAGATAGGTCGAAGGTCGGTCTGCGTCAACGAAAAAAAGCGGCTACGACAGCCGCTCTAACTTCTTTCATCAACAATCAAACCGACTTGCCTAAGCAAAGCTGCACTCATGTCTAGCAATTTCTCTGGCGGAACTTCTCTTACGACTTCGTCAGAGAAGCGATCAACGACTTGTACATACACTCTTGATAAGTCTTCATGAATCTTAAATCGTAAATTTGTATGCACCGACTGCAGCCTTTCATTCGCTTCATCCACATGAATTTTAACTAGCGCCAAATCCATCGGCTTTTCCTTGTTTTGCAGGTCGCCCCCTTCATTCTTTGGCACTCGTGGCAGTGAAGCTTGTGCGATCGTTGAGGGGCGCACAGTAATATCATTCGTTTCCATATTCATCCCTGCCCTTATTCAGTTTTTTCTAATATCGGCTGAATTACCGAAAAGTACAGCTCTTTCACTGAAGATAAGGCTAAGGATACGTTCAAATGACAAATTTTAGAAATTAAAAAAGAGTAGCTAACGAGCTACTCCCCACATTACGCGCGAATATTAATTGCCGTTCCTTTATGTGGTTCAGCAATTCTTTCGGCTTGATGAACTCCTTCTAGCATTTGATTCATTCTCTGCCCATGCTCATCAGCCGTTTCTTTTACTTTCTTTAGTAGTGCAGTGTTCAACTCTACACCAGCGATATGTTGAGATTGTAGCATTGATAGTCCGGCAATATCCAAACCATTGTCCTCCTTTATGCATTCGGTTCTAAAGAAAATGCCATCGGCAAATGTTCAAGAAACCTTTTGCTGGCAGGGAGCAGATGATTGGCCAGCACGTCTTGCGCACGACTGTAATAACCAAGTTCTACAATGCTAATCACTTCTTCAATTCCACGTCGTGCGCGGGTTAATCTCGCTTTTACGTTCCCAATTTCACTGTTGTCTCCAGTCCTTGGAATGTAAGAATCAAGCTCTTTATAAAAATCTAGAACTTGCTTGAGCTCACTAATAATTGTCGCTTTCCTTGACTGGTTCTCAATTAAGTATAAACTATGTTCCATTGTAAAAACAATTCGACCGCTTACAATTTCTAGCTGTTTCACTAATTCCCGTTCATACACCATTGACCATCTCCGCGTGTTCGAAAGTCTGCAACGAGCGAGCTAGCTCCTCACTTCGCTCGTTGTGTTACTTATAGTATCGGAGCTTTTCAAGATTTGTTTAGCGAACGGAGTCAGCCTGACCGAAGCCAACCGAGCTGAATCACGCGCTTAATGGCGTGGGTACGATCATTTGCATTGATCTTTTTCGTTAATTGACTCACATGATTATTTACTGTTGAAACGCTCAAAAAGTCATCTTCAGCAATCTTTCGGTTACTTTTACCTTTTAAAATCGAGTCTAATACTCTGCACTCTGAAGCCGTCAGTCTCATTGACGCCTTCGCGTGGTCAAGCTTGAGCGCGTCATTGTCTTCATCGTTTTTCGTGATCTTAAACGGTTTCTCATCTCGCAGTGAACCACGATTCAGACGAAGAACTTCGACGAGTTCCATCTGTAGAAGTGGATCAACGTATGACGAATAATCATTGGCAACGGCAAAATGTTGCGCAATTTGTCTAGAGGTTTGATTAATACAAATGAGTGTTGAAATATCCGAATGAACGGCTTTTCTCAATAGGTCCGGGGTATCAGCGGGAATTGCCGCAAGGATCCGGTAGTCTCTCATTAATTTTCGCAACTCACTACTTTCTAATATGCGAAAACTCTCTTCCTTTGCGAGCAAAGTAACTCGTGTTCGGAGTTCATCGGCTCGAACTGGTGTATGTTCGAAATATTCAGCATCAAATCCGATTGCCTTTAATGCTGTGAGTAAGTATTCATCATTCCTTTTTCCACCTAGTTGTAGCCAAAGAAAAGGGCGAGAGGGTTCCGCCTTCTTCCCTGGGCGGGGTCGGGCAGAGATTTGCATGAATGATCCCTCCTTCATCATCGATCCTTAATCAAACGTTTGCTTATTTTATAATTAAGACTTAAGAACCATAATTCGTGATAAAACCAAGAGAACAAACAGATAGTTAACACCTTCTCGTTGAA
Source organism: Geomicrobium sp. JCM 19039 (assembly GCF_000698145.1). GTDB lineage: Bacteria > Bacillota > Bacilli > Bacillales > Marinococcaceae > Geomicrobium_A. The sequence continues at coordinate 132,714 of NZ_BAXB01000004.1, read as the reverse complement.
AGATTAACAATGATCATCAACCTGGGCAAGGTGCAATAATCATGACAAAATTAGGGAACAGGCTGGCACGGAGAATAGAACTAGTGTTTTGGAATTATTTTTAAGACAAAACATCATATTCAACATACAGGTTTCACACAGAAAATTTCACAAATATATGCGTTTGGACTTATATTTCATTATTTAATCTATATATCTATTATTTATGCTAGTTTTTCAGATTACGAATCTGGGAAAAAAGTTCCTCAGAAATCATCGCAGCTGCTTTATTTTCTTCTTGAATTTCTATATAAATTTCTTTTCTATGAATATCAATATGCTTAGGAGCTTCAATGCCTATTTTTACTTGATCGTTATCAATGCCAATAATCTTAATTTCGACTTGATCGCCAATTTTGATGGCTTCGTCGGCTTTACGCGTCAAAACGAGCATATGGTTACCCCTCCTTCACCTGTCGGAAAAGACGTTCCTTGCGTGTATACGTAGTTTGATCTTTAAATGACTGCTTTGCTAGCTTTTTATCCACATTTATGACAACAGGAGCAACCAAATTCATTGTTGACTCAGCAAAAGGCTCTTTAATGGTAATCAACCCCCAAAGCGCTGTCCGGTATTCATTTTCCAATTCTAGCGCGAGTACGTCGCTTTCTGAAATTTCCACTTCGTATTCTGGGAAAAATTGAAACACATCCGCAACGATAAACGCGACTTCCGCTCGGGTGATCGACTGCAACACGTGAAAAGGAGAGTCAGTGTCTGTCCCAAATGGCAGGAGGATAAACTGCTTCTCTCGTTCAAATCCTGGCAATCCATATGGAAATTGTATAACTTCTGTAAGATTGCTTTCCACTTCTCCAAAATATTTTGTACTTACTTTCAACGCAACATCACCTTCACTTTATTGGATAAACTTTCCTCTATTCTAACTGATTTACGGTTCGTTCGAAAGGCGAAATAGCACTTCCCGTACTTCAAGAGACTTGACATCGCTTACACAGGAATCATGATTCACCACAAATAAAAGAACCGTAACAAGGATTATTGAAATCCTGTTACGGTTCTTTTAGCGTAGAAAATCCATAAGGCTCGGTTGCATAATTCTTGCACCTGCACCTAAAGAAGCGTTCAAGACACTTTCGTGTATAACGAGGTTTATGATCGCAGCTGATATATCTGCATCCTCATTATCAGACATAATTCTTGTCGCCGTAACAAATTGCTGGTCCATACGCGCCTCGGTGAGGTCGATACGGTTTTGTTTCGCACCAATTTGTGCTTCTACCGTAAGAATATCGTCCATATGCCGGTCCACCGTTTGCAGGTGACTGCCAATATCTGCCCCTTCATCGGTCATCGCTCGCTGCAATAGAATGAGATCCCCAAACATCTCATGACTAAACACGTCATTCCCGTTTACATTCACTGGAATTTCTACATCTTTCATGAGTTCAAGATTAACGTTTTCGCCGTTCATCTGAATTGCATTCGGTCCAAATAGAACCGCCTGTTCGGGATCGACACTTTCACCGAAATCTTCAATGCTTATGTCGGGAAGATCTTCATTGTCTGAGGAGAAGACACCATCACTCCAAACATAAACGTTGCCTTCGTAATAAAGCACCGCACCGTTCCGGTCTTCCATTTCCGTAAATTGTTCAATACTTATGTCGAATTCAGCTTGATCGACAGGCTTATCTCCTGCATTCGTACCGTTGAAAATATATTTCTTATTTACTTGCGTATTACCGACATCAGCAATATGGTCGATAATTTGTGCGATCTCTTCAGCAACAGCCGCTCGTTGCGTCTCATCGTATGTATCATTAGACGCTTGTACAGTCAGTTCTCGTACCCGCTGCATTGCAAGGTTCACGTCATAAACAGCCTGATCACTCGTCTCTACCCACGTTTGCGCCGAAGAAATGTTTCTCTGAAACTGTTCGATCTCCCGGACTTGCGTGCGATAAAACATCCCACTTGTCGCAGCAACCGGTCCTGTGACGCACGGCTAATCTTCTTACCTGTCGCAAGTTGATCTTGGTATTTTGAGATCTGTGAATAGTTGCTCTGAATGTGGCGAAGCGTCTGATTGGCAATCATCGTTTGCGTTACCCGCATCGTTCTCCCTCACTTTCCATTATCGTCCGACCACACCCATACGGTTAATAATCGTATCGAGCATTTCATCAATGACTGTAATTTGGCGCGCAGCTGCGTTGTACGCATGCTGAAAAGTAATCATGTTGACCATCTCTTCGTCTAAACTAACCGCACTCATCGCCATCCGATTGCCATCAATTGTTGATAGTCTAGATTGGCTGTTATAGTCATTTCGAGCAGCATTGCTCGTCTTTACCGCCATCTGTCCGATGATCGTACGGTATCCTTCTGCAAGTTCATCAATCTCAGCTGCAAGCAATAAAGCGTTCGAGCCGTCACTACTGCCGGAAGAACCTGCATTGATGTTTTGAATATTTTCACGAATCGCTTCACTGAGCTCAAGGGTATCACCTGAGAAATTAAAGAAATCGACTGGTTCCTCACTTCCATCATTGTGTACACCGTTAAACGCATCAACAAACGAACTCATCATGTCCTGAAGATCACCCATCATATTCGGGTACGTATCGTGAACGCTTTGGTGCAATGCGCTAATCTTCCCTAAGTTTCCTAAGTCTGTGACCCCAGCAATCGTAATCTCACGAGGTTCACCATCTGCAACTTCTGGGTATTCAATAGCTACATACCCATCTTCGCCACCAACAATCGGCCCATTTCCGATACGGTCACCATTCGCATCAGTAAGGTGAATCTGAATCGGTCCCATCGCAATTGGATGGCTGTTCCCACCGGCTCCCTCTACCCGCTCAACTTCAATAGGCAAGTACTCCGAAAGTTCATCAATGAGCCGGTCTCGTTGATCGTATAAATCATTCGGAACATACCCGTGAGGTTCCATCCGGTTAATATCGTTGCTCAAATCTTGAATTTGTTGCATCAAGTTGTTCACTTTTTGCACTGATGCTTCAAGTTCTTTATCTAGTTCATTTTGAACAGTCCGTAATGAACTTTGCATATAGTTGTACGTATCTGCGAGCGCTTCTCCTTGTTGACGAACGACTTCTCTCGCACTGTTATCGTTCGGATTATCAGCGAGCACTTGCAACGCCTGCCAAAACTCGTCCATCACGCTGCTAAGTCCATGATCAGTTGGTTCGTTCATAATGTCTTCCATTCGTATGTACGATTCGTGAACCTTCTCCCAATACCCAGCTTTGCCGTGTTCTCCGCGAAATTGCTGATCAAGAAATTCATTGCGAATCCGTTGTACAGAATCCACGTCTACACCCGTGCCAATTTGACCTGGAATCGAGGGTGCATTCATACCCGGTGCCGGGAATGCTTGTGAGGCTGAAAAATTCACACGTTGACGTGAATAGCCTGGGGTATTGGCATTTGCAATATTATGTCCAGTCGTCTTTAATGCTTGTTGTTGTGCCATTAATCCTTTGTATGCGGTGTGCAACCCATGGAATGTAGAACCCATCACAACCTCCCCTTTCTACGCCTTTGAATCAAAGGCTGAATATCGTTGATAATCGTTTTTCCCTTTCGCCGAAGACCCTGCAGGTGCATAAGCAATCGCCTCTTCATCAGGCTGAATCATTTGTAGTGTCGATTGAACGACAGCTAAGCTATCGGACAGCAATTCTTGGTTCAATTCATTGCGCTCTTTCAATAGTTCGATGGCTGCAAGAAGCGTGGATGAACGTTGCGCAAGCAGAGATTGTTCCTCGTGAGGCAACTTGTTCACCCACTCGCTCATCGGTGCTTCCGAAGGCTCGTGTGGCACAAATTCTTTCATAACACGCGCTGTCATTTGTTGACGATCACGTTCAAGTCGCCGAACATTTTTTACTTGCTCACGTTCAAACTTCACAACCTCTTGGATTGCCTTTACATTGGCTTGCTTTATTTCTTCCGTTTTACGCTCAGCTAACTCCAAAAGATAAAGATGCCGTTGTTCAAGCTGTTCGAATGCGTTAGCTAATTCGTTTACGACACTCACGGTAACTTCCTCTCTGCTACTCATCGTTCTTCATTCCAATAATCATAAAATTTCTTTGCTACCGCTCGCTCATCTACCGGTACTCACCCGCATCAATTTTCGCTTGCAGCTCTTGTATTCTCTGCTCTCTTGCCGGGTCTACTTTCCCTGATTGCATCTCTTTTGCCGCTTGAGAAATTTCTACACGATCTTGTTTAGCTTCCCCTTTACTTGCGGGTGTTGATTTCACTTGCGATTGTTTATAGTATTGATTAATTGATCCAAAAGAAGGGATTTTCATGATTTTCTCCTTTCGTGATGCTCGTTTTTTACCCAGTAAGCTCGCTCCCCTGAACCTTCGACTGGGGACATGCTTTTATGAAGATCTTCAGACAACCGTTTTTCACACGCAGGGCACAGTTGGCCGCTTCGAGTTGGGTTGCCACAAAAGTGACATGGCCAATTAAATCCAGGTAAGTCTGTTAGTTGAATTCGTCCAGTGCGCACATAATCCAAGATCTCGCTTTCTGTTACATTCGTATGGTCTGATGTCTCTTGTATGGTCGCTTTACGGTTTTCTCTCTTCTTTACAAATTGGTAGACACGTTCAAATCGCTTTTCTGCCTCACCCCAGCATGAATCACAAACATCTCGAATCGTCTTTACGTACAGATTGCCACACGATTTGCAATTCATCAACTCTGCCATGCTCGGCACCTCCAAAAGCACTCTTCTACTATTACTATCGGTCATCTTCGGGTTGCGGTTTAGTAACTAGGGCAATAATAGGACAAAAGAAACAGAAATTAACTACGCACTAATGTTAATGAAGAAACACTGATCGCTCCTTTTTCAAGCAATGGCTTTGCGGCTTTTCTAACGGTGCTTCCCGTCGTATATACGTCATCGATGAGTAGAACATGTTGATTCAGAATTGGGTTAGCATTCACGACAACGAAAGGTCGGGCATTTCCTGAAAGCCTACCCTTACGACCTTGTTTACTCATTTTATCTTCATGGACGGTTCGTGCTAAAACATCCGCTACTTTCTCAGGGAAAAAATTTGCTAGAGCCTCACTCTGATTGAACCTCTTTCGCTCATTCGTTGTTCACTTAACGGGATCGGGACGAGTAAACATCGGTCGAATTGTTGACGGTAGATACGTTGCAGGTTACGGGCAAACACATCAGCAAGTGCAGCATCTCCCCGATATTTGAGCTGCGCCAAATATCCTTGCATCCACTCATTATACTGAAAAACCGACCGATTCCTTTGGATTAACCCAGCCCACTTCGCACTCGATTCCCAACGGTTGCAATCACTGCAAATGCCGTTTTCTTTCATCGGTCTACTACACACTTCACACCACGGTGATTCGAGCTTTTCTAGATGTTCTGCACATCGACCACAAAGGTTGTTGTCGTTTACGACAAAAAATGTTGCCCAACTTGGAAGCGGAGAATCAACTTTTCCACAATAGGCACATGCAATCATGAGCGATTCATCTCCTTGATCATTCTCGCAGCACTCACCATTGCCTTCGTTTTGCCGTAATGAAAAAACACGACATCGCCGGTTGGGTCAGCGGAGCTCCTGCCTGCTCTTCCTGCAATTTGTACAAGTGCTGCTGTTGTAAAGATATCATCTTCTGCACCGAACACAGCGACGTCAATCGACGGAAACGTCACACCTCGCTCTAGAATCGTCGTCGTAAATAAATGTTGATACTCTCCTCGGCGAAACTGTTCAACAATTTCTTTACGGCTAGGGTCTTCACTATGCACGGAAGTGATGTCCGAACGACCGATGAACTCAGCTAGTTTCTCTGCCATCGACCGATTAGGGACAAAGATTAATGTTCTCCTCCGTGCCTCATCTTTTTTTGAAATCCAATTGAGTACATACCGACTCGTCTTCGTCTTTTCATATTCTCGTTTCCAATTTCCGATCCAGCAAAATCTCGGGGTCGGTAATGGATAGCCGTGAAACCTACGTTTCACTTTCACAATTTGCCCTGTCGATCCGAGGCGCTTCGCTAACTTTTTGTCTGGTGTTGCACTTAAATAGAATGTATGTGCTGTGCGCGTGGAGGATTTTTGAACAGCGAAGGCAAGTGTAGAGTCATAACTATAAGGAAAAGCATCGACTTCATCGACAATAACGACATCAAAATAATTGTGAAACCGTCGTGTTTGGTGGGTAGTGGAAATAAAGAGCTGTGCGTTGTGGAAACGTTGATCACTGCCGCCATAAAGCCCAGCAATCTGGAGAGTGGGAAAAGCTTTCTTCAAACGAGGAATTAACTCTAAAACGACGTCTGTTCTCGGTGTTGCAATTAGAATGATCTTTTGTTGGCGAACCGCTTCGATTAAGGCAGGGAATAACATTTCTGTCTTCCCAGCTCCACAAACTGCCCAGATGAGCTGTTCTCGATGTGCTATGCCTTTTAAAGACCGGACCATCCGTTCTGATGCTTTCATTTGCATGGGGGTTAATGCTCCTGACCAGTGAAGTTGTTGTTCGGGGAATGCTGGGCGATGGGTTTCTGCCACGAGCGGGGTGCAACGGGTCACTTTGCCCATTCCGATGCACTCACGACAGTACAGACATTCATTTGATTTACACCAACTACATCGATTCGTAGCAAAACGTTTTCGGTTATGGTTGCCACACCGACGACATTCCGGGCGTCTCCCTTTTTGGACGGAGATTCCTTGGACAAGCATGTATTCCCCAGATCGGACACGTTCTCTAATTTCAGTTTGTGTGTGTTCTAATTCGTTCATGAGCAGAACGCGTCCCGTGTAAGTATACTTGTCTGGTTCTTCAAGTTCAGCGATACACCCTTGTGATGATTGTCGCTCATCATCCGCTTCTATCCAATCTACAGGCACAATAAACGGTTGATCATGTAGGCTAGAACGAATCCAAGCACAAATCATCTGACACCTCCAATTAAAGAATATTCTGATTTATAAACTGAGACAGCTTACACTGCCTTTATTCATAATCATACCACGTAAGACCAATGGACTTCTCACCAAGATGCGTGCCAATGACCGGGCCGAAGTATGAAATAGACACTTCAATTTGATCGTACTTCGACGCTAACGTCGCTTTTATTCTTTCCGCTTCTTCAGGGGCATTTGCATGAATGACACATGCTTTCATTTTCCGCCCTTTTTTCGCAGTTTCATCTAACATCTCAAGCACACGATTTAACGCCTTCTTGTATGTCCTTACCTTCTCGTATGGAACAATAACTTTATTCTCAAAAGCTAGGATTGGCTTGATCTTCAATGCACTACCAATCAAGCGCTGGCACTGCTTAACCGGCCTCCGCGATGAAGATGATTAAGGTCGTCAACGATAAAGTACGCTCGCATTGTTTGTTTTAATTCTGTCAAATTGGCAAAAATCTGGTCAATATCGTCACCATGCTCGGCCATTTCTGCGGCTCGTTTCACGTAAAAAGCTTGCGGCTCACAACTAATTTCACTATCAAATGGATACACTTTCGCAGACTCAATGGAACGCGCAGCGCTCACTGCCGTCTGGTATGTGCCACTAATCCCACTCGATAGGTGAAAAGAAAGAATCGCATCATGATCTTCTGACAGTTGCTCAAACTTCTCGATGAAATGACCCAATGCAGGTTGGGACGTTGTTGGTAGATCCGGAGCGTTGCGCATTTTGTCATAAAATGCTTCCGGTGTTAACTCCGTCTCTTCAATTGTTTCCTCACCAAAATTCACACTTAGAGGCAAAACCGTAATATTGTAACGTTCAATGGTATCTTCGTCTAGGTACGCTGTGCTGTCGGTAACAATCGCTATTTTAGACATGCTGGACCTCACTTCTCAGTTTTGTTCCTATGTTAACTATAAGGCCTTTTGAATTGAATTGAAAGTTATTACATAAAAAAATGTCGAAGCAGATAATTATGCTTCGACATTTTCATTTACCGGACCTTTACCCAGCCTTTTTTAATTGATTCAACAACTGCTTGAGTACGGTCGTTCACGTTCATCTTCTGCAAAATGTTACTTACGTGGTTCTTCACGGTCTTCTCACTAATATACAGATCCTCACCGATCATCCGGTTGCTAAAGCCATCTGTCATTAGTTGCAACACTTCACATTCACGCCTCGTTAAGATATGAAGAGGTTTCCTGTATTCGACCTCTCGAAACCCAACTTCATGGCTGTCATGGTTCGCATTTGCACCGTTTCCAGACGCTAACCTTCTGTACTCTTTAATTAAGTTATGCGTCACCTTAGGGTGAATGTACGCCCCACCAGAGCCGACAACTTTCACAGCTTCAATTAAAGCATCTGCATCCATTTCTTTTAACAAGTAGCCGGCAGCCCTGTCTTTAGAACATGTGTCACGTACGTTTCGTCATCGTGAATGGACAGAATAAGCACTTTAATTTCTGGAAAACGTTCAATTAATTGCTTTGTCGCTTCAACCCCATTAACTCCTGGCATATTAATGTCCATGAGCACAACGTCAGGACGGTGTCTCGCAACAAGGTCAGCAGCTTCACCACCGTCGTCCCCTTCGGCTACAACATCAAAGTCGTGCTCCATCGTTAATATCCGCTTAACCCCTTCACGGAATAACTTATGATCATCAATTAATAGTAGTTTAATTTGATCTTGTTGTTGTTCTATCATTACTCAACTCACCTCTCCGCATTTCAGGTAAATTCACTTTACCCTTTTATCGCGTTAAACTATAAGCCAAACTTCTCTCCTAATCATCGCTCGTTGGCACTGTGATGACGAGTTTAGTTCCTCGACCCATCACTGATTCGATCGCAAATTCACCTTTAAGCATGTTTACACGTTCTTTCATGCCCATGATTCCAAAGCTGTCATCTTTCTTTTCTGTATGATCAAATCCTTTGCCGTCATCTGAAATGATCAGCATGATTCGGTCTGTTGTTACTTGAACCTTCACTAAGATTTGATTGGCTTCTGCATGTTTCAAACCATTCTGGACCGCTTCTTGTACGAGGCGAAAAAGAGCAACTTCTAAATTTGGTTCCATACGCGTCTCATTACCGATCACAATAAAGCGCACTTCTGTCTTATCCTCGACACGCTCGGATACAGAACTTAAATATTTCTTTAATGTGGGAATGAGCCCAAGGTCATCAAGAGCCATCGGTCTTAAATCATATATGATCCGGCGCACATCAGCGAGACTCGCTTTAATCGCATGTCGAACATCTTTCACTTCTTTCAGTGCGCTTTCAATTCCTTGATCATTATATGCCCGTTCGATGAGCTCGGCGCGAAGTAAAACATTCGCAAGTAATTGGGCAGGGCCGTCATGAATATCTCTAGCGACCCGTTTTCGTTCCGCTTCTTGAGCTTCAATAATCTTTAATCCAAACTCTTGCTTTTCTTTCGCATCCTCAACAATTTCTCCTACTTCTCGCAAATCACCGATGAGAAAGTTATGAACGACTGAAACTTGTCCAACAAGCAACTCAGCTCGTGAAATTGTATCTTCTAATTCAAGCAACCTTCGCTCAATGTGGTCCCTTCGTTCTCGATGTTGCTTTTCTTCTTGGTTCAGTACTGCGAGTTGTATTTGATGTTCGTTAGCATGCTCATAAGCTTTGCGAACTTCCTCATTACTATACTTACCGAATTCCTTACTTACTTCTGCAAGACGATTGCGGGCTAATCGTGCATGCATTTCCTTATAGTCTGTTTGTCGAATAATCTCGCTACTTTGAGTCGAAGATCCTTTAATTCGACTTCCAGCCCCGCATATTCCTTACGTGTTTTCTCGCAAATCTCGAAGATTTGCTCTTTACTGTCTCTAACAGTTTCCATCATTTGCTCGATGATTTGGTCGAGCGATTTCTTTGAACTCAATCCAAACCCACCAGTCTTTCGAATCGATAAAATTGACAGCTTGCTACGATTCGATATGATTATTTTAGCACATTCTTCAGGGTCTAAACGGCTAATAAGAAGAAAAGTTCAAGAAATACCATAATCTGCGACAGTTCTAATACAAACTGCTGACATGTCTGACAGTATCATTTTTATCGCTTTTCGTGTGTTACAAAAAGATTATAATGCAGTTACAGTCTCGAAAGGGGAATTTCCACTTTATGCTCAATTCGTACTATACGATCAAGAAAACAGGCTCAGCCGAACAGACTATCCAAAAATCACGTTTCATTACCCATATGAAGCGTGTGTCAACAGAAGATGCTGCGAAAGAATTTATTGAAGCGATTAAGAAAGACCATTGGAACGCAGCTCATAATTGCTCTGCGTATGTGATTGGTGAGAACGACGATATCCAAAAAGCAAATGATGATGGCGAGCCATCTGGCACCGCCGGTGTCCCTATGCTTAACGTCCTCCTTAAGCAAAACCTAAAAGATACTGTCGTCGTTGTTACCCGCTACTTTGGTGGCATCAAACTTGGTGCCGGAGGCTCATTCGCGCTTATGGAAGTTCAGTCTCACTCGGAACAGAAGAAATTGGTGTCGTTAATCGTCGATTGATGCAAAATTATCGTGTAGAATGTACGTATGAGTTGCTCGGTAAGTTAGAAAATGAAATTCGGCAATCGAGCTATTTACTGACAGACATTGAATATAATGAACAAGTCACGTTTCACATCGCTGTTCCTTTCGAAGAAAGGTCCACCTTTGAAAGCTGGTTGGTAGAAGTTTCAAATGATCGCGTAACCTTTCAGGCAGAAGGAACGTCTTATTTAGAAGAAGATCGATAACTGCTCGACGCAATCTGACAAATTTCCCGGGAAATAAATGATGAAATATCGGTCTTGAAGGAGGAGAAGCATGGAAGAGCGTTCCCATAAATCTAGAATAAGGATGCGCAAGAAGCGGAGGAGGAAGCGACTCGCCATCTTCCTCCTCCTTAGCGCATTTATGATCTTTGCGACCGCAGGTCTCGGATTGTTATGGATGTGGCAGCAAACAACCGGTCTCATGGGTGATACATTTGAACGAATTGAGCGATCAAATAACCCGAACGGTCAAGAAGAAGGAAGCATCGCCGACGACAACGTTTCGGTTTTATTTCTCGGTGTTGACAATCGAGACGGAGAAGTTTCTGGAATTAGTGATGCGATGATTTTGACAACATTTAATCAAGAAGAACAGTCAGTCAAAATGCTAAGCATCCCACGCGACTCCTATGTTGACATCCCAGAACGTCCTGGTCATGAAAAGATCAACCATGCCCATGCATACGGCGGTCACAACCTCGCCATTGAAACGGTTGAGAACTTTCTAGATGTTCCGATTGATTATTATGTAACGGTAAACTTTCAAGCATTCATAGATATTGTTGACACTTTCGGAGGCATTGATATTGATTCTGATATTTCCTTTAGTGAACAAGACGCCGATGGTAACCACGATCAAATTTACATCGAGCAAGGAGAACAAACCCTTTCCGGAGAGGAGGCGCTCGCGTATGCGAGACACCGCCAAACCGACGGGGTCCTTGCAAGAGGAGAACGTCACACGGAAGTGATGGTCGCTTTAATCCAAGAAGCCGCTTCCATCTCAAACATCGGAAATTATAATCAAGTGTTTGATAACCTCCAAAACAATATGCGTCATAATTTCGAGTCGTTTCAACAACTCACAGCATTCCATTCGTACGCGTCATCACTCGATGAGTTGGAACGGTTTCAATTAGAAGGAGAACCAACAAGAATCGAAGGATCCGAATACATCGTTGTGGATGACCAGTCAATCGCACACGCATCAAACATGCTAAGACGCCATTTAGACCTGGATTATGATCCATCCGCCATTCAAGATCATGCAGCACCATCGGAAGACGAACAAACATAATCTGACATTTCCTGCAAATGGATATTTACTTTTATTCTTTGAATCATGTAAAATAGATATTATGTGTATTTACGGAATGAAGTAAGCTCGGAAGGGGCCCACTGTATGGCAAGAGCAACGACGCGATCGTTACGTTTACAAAAAAAGAGACGCCGAAGAAAAAGAGTGATCGCCACACTAATCACCCTTGCTTCTGTGGCACTTATAGCTATCGGCGCCGGGCTGGGCTATGCGACTTGGAAAACAGATCAGTTTGTGAGTGATACCGATATACAGCTGGATCGTGGGAGCGTATCAAAACAGCGTGAAGCTGCGGTTGATCCTGCTGTAGACAACATCTCTGTCCTGTTTTTAGGTGTGGATGACCGTAGTGGTGAAGTCGCAGGCATCTCTGACGCAATGATACTCGCTACATTTAATCACAGCGAGGATCTGTGAAGATGCTAAGCATCCCACGCGACTCTTACGTTAGTATCCCTGGCAGGCTTCTAACGATAAGATTAACCACGCCCATTCATTCGGCGGAACCGATTTGGCTGTTGAAACTGTGGAGAACTTTTTGGACATACCTGTTGATTACTATGTGACATTAAATTTCCAAGCGTTTATCGACATTGTGAATACGTTTGATGGCGTTGATGTGGAAGCAAGCCACGCCTTCACTGAGCAAGATGCCGATGGCAACCACAATGTTCACCAGATTCAAGCCGGTGAGCAAACGTTATCTGGCGAAGAAGCTCTTGCATACGTACGCCACCGCAAGAGCGACGGTGACCTAGCCAGGGGTGAACGTCAAACGGAAGTGATTGAGGCGTTAATTGAGGAAGCGACATCCATCTCAAACATCTCAAACTACAACCAAGTATTTCTAGACTTACAAAACAACATGAACCATAACTTCGAGTCCTTTGAGAATATTATGTCCTTCCATAATTATGCGTCTGCGGTCAGTGATATTGAGCGTTACCAACTTGAAGGTGAAGGTACGTATGTGAACGGCGTATTCTATTTTGATGTTGACGACACATCCCTTGCTAATTCACGGAACATGTTAAGAGGTCACCTCGAACTCGATGATGAAAATCCGATGAATCGAACAGAAACCGCTGGTGAAAATCAAGGAAATGACTAGTGCTCTATAGGAGCACATGAACAAAACGACGATGGCAAAATCCTTCGTCGTTTTGTTGCGAAAAAAGGAATGTTCATAACAGCTGGTCAACACATGTATATATGTAATAAACTTAAAAGAACATTGTAAGCATGGAGGACAAGATGAAAATCAAACAATCGTTGATTCTTGTTATTCTTCTTCTTATAGCTGGCACCGCTTGGGGCGGGGCATACATCATTGCCCAAACTCAAAACATAACATTTGATGACCCTAATTTAGAGCACGCTGTACGAGAAGAACTACAACTGCCAGATAGCGAACCGATTACACACGATCATGTACAAGCAACAACAACATTGGACCTTTCCAATCAACAAATTAGTAATGTTACGGGTCTAGGAGTATTTAACCGCCTAACTGCACTTGATTTGTCAGAGAACAAAATTGAAGACCTTTCTCCGCTAGCTGATTTAGAGCGATTGGACACACTCACCCTCACAGGGAACCGCATAACAGACCTAGAGCCTATCGCTGGACTTTCAACGTTGACTTCTCTAAATGTGCGAGAAAATTATATTGAAACTTTGGAACCTATTGCAGAGCTAATTCATTTGACCGAATTGAATATCCGAGAGAATCGTATCGAGTCACTTCAGCCACTTTTGGCGATGGAACAACTGGAAGATTTGAATGCAAGGTACAATAACATCATTGATATTGAGCCCGTCTTGGATTTACCGATGTTAAGGGAACGACTCTACATTGAGGGGAATCCAATAGAAAACATCACGGTGTTGACAGATTTATACGATGAGGTTCAAGACATTGATGTCAGTCGACCGGAATACCATATCGACTTTTCTGCCGATGGGGCAGTTTATCAACAAGCACAAACAGTAGAAATTAATACATTGGGTAACGCTGCAGGAGTTATTCATTACACTGTGGACGGCACTACTGTTGACGAGGATTCCCCTGTTTATGAAGGCCCATTGAAGTCACAGAAAGCCAAACCATCCGTGCGCAGTTTTTCGCAGAAAACGGGGACACTAGCCCCGAAGTTGGAAATGCGTACATTATTGACGAGGACACCCATTTACCTGTTCTAGCACTCGCTACAGAGGAAGGTAACTTATTTAACGATGAATATGGCATTTATACACCAGGCGTTTATTACAACCCTGATGCGGATGATCCAGATCGCACAGGCAATTATTTTCAGAGCGGTCAACACTGGGAACGTCCAGTCTTCATGCAAATGTTTGAAACGGATAACGAAATTGCCTTATCACAGCATGCAGGTATACGCATTCACGGCGGTGCTTCTCGTGCATTAGATCGTAAATCTTTACGCTTTTATGCCCGTTCGGACTATGGAGAAAATCGATTTAGACATGAACTTTTCGGAGAAGAAGAACGAGATATTTTCAATAGATTTATACTGAGGAATTCAGGCCAAGATTGGAATCGTACACTTTTTCGAGATGCAATGATGCAATCTCTCGTTGAAGATCTCAATATGGAAACACAGTTATCCAGACCTGCAAAGCTTTATATGAATGGTGAGAACTGGGGCGTATTTAACATCCGGGAGCGATATGACCATCATTATTTCCGGTTTGCTCACGATATAAATCAAGAAGACCTTGATTTACTCGAGAACAACGCAGAAGTTGTAGAAGGTACAGACCGTGAATATAGACAGCTCGTTCATACGATGGCATCTCTTGACCTTAATGATCCCGAGGCCATTAACCACCTGGATGGCGAAATTGATCTCGATAATTTCCTAGACTACCACATCTCTCAAATATACTTTGATAACATTGATTGGCCAAACAACAATGTCAACATATGGAGAGAAAGACCAAACGGTCAATGGCGATGGGCGATGTTTGATACCGATTTCGGCTTCGCTCTCCCAACTACAGAGTCTTCTTCAATGCATAATGCAATGGATCACGCTACCAATCAATCCGTCGGTTGGTCAACATTTATGCTAAGAAAAGTGTTAGAAAGCGAAGACATGCAAACCGAATTTATTAATCGCTTTGCCCACTATCTGAATACACGCTTTGAAGAGGAGCATGTTGTTCAGCGAATTGATGATATGCAAGCGGAAATTGCTCCTGAGATACCAGGGCATATCGAAAAATGGAATGAGCCTGAATCCATTGAAGAATGGGAGTACCAGGTTGAGATTTTAAGAGAGTTTGCCATGGAGCGCCCCGCATATAACCGAGCGCATATCGCAAATCACTTTGATCTTGACGGTACGAGTGAATTAACGATTGATAATATAGAAACAAGCAACTGGTCAATTGCCACTCAGGATGCTTCCTCACTCCAAGAAGGGTGGTCCGGGGAATATTTCACGAATACACCCATCGCTTTTGACTTCGATGACGATCAGATTGAAGCTGTGTCTACAAATGACGATGTAGCATCTATTAATGATGATCTGTCAGTGGAATTGCATAACCCTGGCGAAGCAAGCGTAACATTTCGAAGCGGTGATCAAGAGGTATTGACTGTTACGTTCAACACAAGACACTTCAACCAAGAGGAACACTTCATTGAGGTGGATAGCAATGGAGAACTTCCACAATCTGAAGGTGTCGAGCACTGGGTTAGCAGCAATGATCGTCACATTACCGTCCATGAAGACGAGACGTACACATCGAACCAACTCGGAACAGCTACCCTGTTTGGTTTAAATGAAATGAATGATATCGTAGAGATTCATCACACTCACGTCGTTGATATTGCTGAACCTGGATCAACAATACTTGCTGATCAGGAGGAAGTTATTGATTATATTGGTGGCTGGTCCACAGGTGAATCAAGTGGTGGACATTTAAGCAGGCATGCTAGAGAAGTCAATGCATCTGCTGAGTTCACATTTACTGGAACTGGCTTTCGATGGTTCGGAATTCCCGATGAGGCGCATGGTCGGCAAACCTCTATTTAAATGGTGAACTGTTTGACACTATTGAACAAGGAGACGCTACCGAAGACCTTATCTATGAAATTTCAGACCTTGAAGAAGGGCAGCACACAGTTACAATACAAGTTGGCCAATTAGATGAGAATGAGCGCATTCACATTGATCAGGTTGACATTTTAGATTAAAAGAAAAGAGTGCCCCTCGAAAAATAAACGAAGGGCACTCTTTTTAATTCGGTCTTGTAAAATATAGCTGTGTAAAGTACGGACGGTTTGCATTCTCTTCATCAAATGCGATGCCGATACCTGTGTGAGTATAATGCCCTAACATCGCTTCTCGATGCCCATGTTCTGAATTCATCCAGCCTTCCACAACATCAATTGGCACTACTTGACCTCGAGCCAAATTCTCCGCTGCAGATCTAAATTCAATACTATTGTTTTCCATTCGATCAAACGGTCCGACACCGTTAGGGTCATAGTGACTAAAGTATTGATTACTTGCCATATCTCTACTATGTGCCAAAGCCGTTTCAGCTGCTCCTACATGATTTTCGAGTACACCTAATTCATGCCCTACTCTCATCGCGTTCACAAGTGCGAACAATTCTTCTTCAAAGAGGTCCCGCACATGCCCTGTTGAATCTGGATAATACTGGTCATAAGCATCTTCTACTGCTTGGTCAATGGCAAATACGCTAGAAATGGTGTTTTCTGTATGACTGTCATAATAAAATGTCACATAGTTTCCATCAATGTTATACAGACCTTTATTTTCGTTTGTAATTCGATAACGCGTATTCCCTTTTACGATAAATGTTTCAGGTTGACCGTATTCGCTTTCTACAGCGGAACGATCTGTCCCTTTCGTAATATCGTTGTCCGCTCGCCAATTTCCTTGTGGTGTCAGCGCAGCAACCACTTCTCCATTACTCACGCCGTATTGCATGTAATTGGAATAATCATCATGGTAAACGTGCACTCAAAACCATAAACACTTTGCATTGTTTTCTCGGGATGACCGTGTAAATTTACGAGCCTTTGTTCTGAATCTCCTAGCTGAACTCCTGCAAACGATCCTTCATCTCCATAAAACGTTTCATTCGTATGTTCAGGGCGGTATTCTTCATTTATTGCCCTTGCCATAAACACACTGAATTGCGCACGGCTGACGTGTTCCTGAGGTGCATAACTTCCATCACCTTTACCCGTTGAAATGAAATTCGTGACGACAGGGGCAATTTCATCGTATGCATAATGCAAGGGACTCAAATCTCTAAACTGTACGGAACGGTCTGCTTCAAGTTCAAAAGCTCTCGTTAGCACAGCACTCATTTGCGCACGATTTAGTGGCTCCCCAGGATTAAAATCACCGTTACTTCTTCCTGTCATAATTCCCGCTTCATTTACTTGCTGGATGGCTTCATAGTTGCCATGAGATTCATCCACATCATTAAAATTAGCCGAGCCAGAACCTTCAAGATTAAGCGCTCTAGACAACATAACAGCAGTCTGTGATCGTGTAATTTCTTGGCCTGGACGGAAATTCCCATCACTGAAACCACGGATAATCCCTTCATCACTTATGTAATGAATTTCTTCTTCTGCCCAATAACCTTCTGAAACGTCATGAAACGTTTGTGCATCAGCTACTGAAATTGACACAAACAAAAGCGAAGTAGATAATAGAGCAACAAATGTCTTCTTCACAAATAGTCCTCCTATGCAATTGTTAGTTTAATAATAACAAAGATTTCTAGAAATTAGGTAAGATTCCCTTATATAAATGTACGTATTCATTTATTAAACGTTTCATATCACGTAAAAACCACACCGAGATGGTGTGGTTTTTTCTAGCGATAAAAGTCTAACGTGCCTTGATAGAGTGCTTCACCTGCTCTAGCCGGGTAACCTGGTTGACGCATGATCGCTGCATCTCCACTATTTGTAACAAACCCAAGCTCTACCAATGTTGAAGTCATATTCGTATTACGTAAAACCGAGAAGTTTGCACTATCCACACGACGATGGTGCATACCTGTGTCACGAACGAGACGGTTTTGCATGACTGTTGCTAATCTACGGCTATCAGCACCATCATTAGGGTGATAGAACGTTTCCGCTCCTCTAGCACTTGAGTTAAATGCGTTCGCATGCACACTAACGAAGAGGTCTGCATTTGCACGGTTCGCAATTCTCGCTCGTTCAAGCAATTCGATAAATGTATCGTTTGTTCTCGTCATAATGACGTTTGCGCCGCCATTTTCTAAACGTTGTGCGTATTCACGGGATACTTGCAGGTTAATCGTCTTCTCAACAAGTCCGTTGCCTACAGCACCTGAGTCTCTTCCACCGTGACCTGCGTCAACAACGATTGTCCGACCAGCCAAAGGACCTGTGCCATTAGAGGCTAAGTTTAAATGATCCATGTGAGTATATGCGGTACCCCCACGGTAACTAATTTCAACCCACGGACCACCATTTACAAAGTCGTAAATATCAACTTGTGTTCCTCTAGCAAGGCGGCCAATATTTGATGACGACCCGCTTGGACGATCCCTTACGACAAGTCCATCGAAGGTTACAGTGCCTGTATCAATAACTTCACCCGCATTGATGACATTTAAATAATCAGAATGCGTGTAGGCGACTTCACCATCATACGTAATTTTCACCCATGGGCCACCATTTACATACTCGTAAATGTCGACCATTGTGCCGTTGCTAAGCTTTACGATAATATTACTTGAACCATTTGGCTGTTCCCGGACAGCAAGCCTTGTAGAAGCATCTACAACACCTGTTGCTATCTTCTCGCCAAGCTCTTCCTCTTCTTCAGGAGGAGTTGGGTTTGGATCATTTGTAACGGTGCGCAAATAATCTGCACTCGTGTAGGCTACAGCTCCGTTGAAATTAAACTTCACCCAAGGGCCACCATTCACATATTCATAAATATCGACACGGTCACCTTCAGTTAAGGATCCAACACGGTTAGCTGAACCACTTGCTGCATCACGAACCGCTAACGTATGGTGGTTAACGACCGCTTGTTCAATCACTTCATAATCTCCCTCATCTAAAGGAGGCAAAATATTTAGGTAATCTGCACTTGTGTACGCAACCGTTCCATTAAAATCGAACTTCACCCAAGGGCCACCGTTCACATATTCATAAATCTCAATTTGGTCGCCTTCTTGAAGACTACCTACACGCTCAGACGAACCACTCGCTGATGCTCGAACTGCTAACGTATGGTGATTCACCACCGCACGTTCAATCACTTCAAGAGTGTCTTCGGCTGGTTGTTCTGGTTGTTCTGGTTCTGTGCCCTCATCTTCATCGATGATTCGAAGGTGATCTAAATGGGTATAGGCAAACTGCCCATCAAATTGAATAAGCACCCATGAGCTACCTTCCTCATAATCATAGATGTTTATCTCGTTGCCTTCGTACAACGTTCCAACACGTTCAGACGTTCCACTCGCCGACGCTCTTACCGCAAGGGCATGGTGGTCCACGATGGCACGATCAACAACTTCTCGTTCCTCAATTTCCTCATCTATTTCTTCATCTATATCTTCATCTTCTGGTTCATTGTTTGCTTGAACAATATAAGAACTATGTACATAACCCGTACTAGATTGATATTCTATTTCATACCATGTACCCTCTTCATGAATATCAATGACATTTACAACTTGACCGTTTCTTAACTGGCCAATAGCCGCATTTGATGTACCAGGACCTGATCTAACATTTAGAGTTGAAGAAACGACAACCGTTCCCTCAAAAGGCACTTCTTCAACAGCTGCTTCTGCAATTGATGCCTCCCCAAAAACTCCTCCATGGATGTCAGTGAACCATGATGCACATACAAATACTGCTAACAGAGCCAGTATGGAAGCTTTACGACGCATTTGTGCCAAAACTCCTTTATTCAATTTAGTCGTTTTCCAATTACACTCCTTCCTTATTACTATATTTTTTGACCCTGAAATATAGCATATCATGGTAAAACATGTCATAACATAACAATTAGATTACAATTATGTCGAAAGATTGTAGAATTTCTAGTGATAAAATCACTATGTTTGCGAA
This sequence comes from Geomicrobium sp. JCM 19039, assembly GCF_000698145.1. Taxonomy (GTDB): domain Bacteria; phylum Bacillota; class Bacilli; order Bacillales; family Marinococcaceae; genus Geomicrobium_A. Next base: position 112,641 of record NZ_BAXB01000004.1, on the reverse strand, counting down.
ATACGTCGACCATTCATGAACAACTCTTGGTACACTCTTTTCTTTTTTCTTCTATTCTTTTAAAATGGATGAGATGCACCCGTTGCAAAACTTCTACTTGAACATAAAAGGAGTCCGCCATGAAGAAACTTACCCCGCTATTTTTTACGGCGATATTATTAACTGGTTGTTCAACCATGGGCATGGAACGTCACGTAGCCAATGAACAAGAAATTGATATTGAAAAATACGGTTATGAAGAGGATGAGGACTTTTTACTCAATGAATCTGTCATGTATCACATTGCCGACATGAGTCGTACGGAGCATTTATCTACAAGTAACTTGCAAAGCATCTTTACCGACGAAATTGAGGCAGGTAATTATAATGAATTTATTGTGTTTTTTCGCGATTGGCGAGAAGAAGAACCTGAAGAAGCCGCACCTTTCACCAACCACTATTATGACTCTCTGTTAGCACACATTGAAAGCCCGTTCCCTTCTTCTGAACAATTAATTCCTGATGCGATTGCAACATTTGAATCTCAATACAACGCTGATCAAGAAGACGCTACCCGCCTTCTTCGCTACGCGCGTTCATTAATGGAATCAGGATATAATGTTGAACAAGGAGCCGAGTTGATCTTTAAATGGCAGGAGACTGTCCCTCAAGAGGAACTGGGTAGCGAAGGAATGTTCTCGATTGCACGTGCCCATCACCTCATTGGTGAGTATGAAGAAAGTGTAGCCATTTATGATCAGATCGCTGCACTTTCTCCAGATGATGCATTAGTCTACTACTTACAAAGCCAAGCATACCGAGAAATGGGTGACGAAGAAAGTGCACAAGATGCGATGGACATGGCCTTCTCCCCAACACGCAACTTGATTGCTAACTATGGTGACGATACGTACGATTTTTATCTACAATTCTTAGCTGAAAGCACGGAATGAAGGGAGACCTCATATGTTTAAGACCGTCAAGAAATTCATGCCAGACCATCAACAAAAACAATTAAAGAAATACGAACGGATTACTGAAGATGTTAATGCACGGGAAGAGGGTCTTCAAACGTTAACCGACGATGAACTCAAGGAAAAGAGTCATGACCTTAAATATCGAGTTCAAGAAGGGGCATCGATTGAAGATGTGACAGCTGAAGCATTTGCACTCGTAAGGGAAGCTGCCCACCGCGTTCTCGCATGCGCCCTTTTGACGTACAACTTTTCGGAGCATTGCCATTAGTCAAGGCGATATCGCGGAGATGGGCACAGGTGAGGGGAAGACGCTCGTCGCGGCACTTCCTAGCTACTTACGTGCACTTGAAGGCAAAGGCGTACACGTCATTACCGTAAATGACTATTTAGCCAAACGTGACTTTGAAACGATCGGGCAAGTTCATGAATTTCTCGGACTGACCGTCGGTCTAAATTATGCTCAACTTGCACCAGAAGGGAAACAAGAGGCGTACAATGCCGACATTACGTACGGGGTAGGAAGCGAATTCGGCTTTGATTACTTAAGAGATAATATGGCGACTTCAGCGAGTGAGCGCGTGCAGCGTCCCTTCCACTATGCGATTATTGACGAGATTGACTCGGTGTTGATTGATGAAGCGAAAACACCACTCGTCATTGCTGGAAAAACGATTGTTCATCCGAACCTTTACTATGTGTGCGCCAAGATGGCACGCTCTTTCAAAGAGGATAAGGACTATTCCTATGATCGGATTGCTCGCTCAGTAAACCTTACGGATCAAGGCATTACGAAAGTCGAACGCGCATTTGGTATTGATAATCTGTATGACCTTGATCACCATGTGCTTTACCATTTCGTCCTTCAAGCACTGCGTGCAAAAGTCATGTTCCATAAAGATGTTGACTACATTATTGACGAGGGCGCAATCAAGCTCGTCGATATGTTTACCGGAAGAATCATGGAAGGTAGAAGTCTCGGTGAAGGACTTCACCAAGCGATTGAAGCGAAAGAAGATTTGGAAATTACGCAAGAGAACAAAACCCAAGCGACGATTACCGTTCAAAACTACTTCCGGATGTACCCTACCTTGTCAGGAATGACCGGGACCGCGAAAACGGAAGAGGAAGAAATGCAACAATTGTACGGTATGGATGTAATCCAAATCCCACCAAATCGTCTACGTATCCGGGAAGATCACGAAGACATTGTGTTTTCAACCGTTGACCAAAAATACCGAGCAGTCGCTGAAAAAGTAACAACCCTTCATAAGAAGGGCCAGCCTGTCATTGTAGGAACAGCTTCCATCATTCAATCGGAGACGGTAGCTACCTACCTGGATGAAGCAGAAATTCCATATGAACTCCTCAACGCGAAAAGCGTGGAAAATGAAGTACAACTCATTTCTCTTGCTGGCCAAAAAGAACAAGTGACCATCGCAACAAACATGGCCGGACGTGGTACCGACATAATGCTCGGTGAAGGCGTGGCAGAACTCGGCGGCCTGTTTATTCTTGGAACGGAACGTCACGACAGCGACGTATTGACAACCAACTTAAAGGCCGTTCTGGCAGGCAAGGTGACCCTGGGGAAACACAACTGTACATTTCATTAGAAGACGATATGGTGCAACGCTTTTCCCGCGAAGACATTGAAGACTATACCCATCGCTCGAGATGGATGACGACGGCGTTGTTAAAAACAAAGAAGCAAAAATCATCATTGATAAAGCACAAGAAATGAGCGAACAAGGAAACTTCTCGATTCGTGAATACAACTTGAAATTGGATAATGTCATTTACGATCAACGTAAAGTTATTTACGAGTGGCGCGATAAAGTAATGGCGTCTGATGATCCCCTTTCTCTATGGATTGAAAGTTTGATATCAGCCACCGATAAACTGATTATTGAACATACACCAGAAGATGACGTTCCTGAAAACTGGCACCTTGATCAGTTAAAAGAAACGATTTCCGTTATGGTGCCCGTCATGTCTGAGTACACCTTCGCTGGTGTAGAAGAGGCGAAAGACATTCACCGGACCACACACGAAGCGCTTGATCGTTATCTAGAAATCTTAGAACCTCTGAAAGAGAAAAGTGGTGTTCAGGCACAAGCTCGGAAAGTGCTACTAAGTGTCATCGACGCCTATTGGTTAAAACAGTTAGAAGACATGGCCAAGCTAAAGGAAGGCATAAACTTACGATCTTACGGTCAAGAAGACCCATTGCGCACGTATAACAAAGAAGGCTTTGAATTGTTTACACGAATGTATGACCAAATTGAGCGCGATGCCTCCATGTATCTGGCACGCATTTTACGACCGCTAACATCCGTAACTAAAGGAGTGAAGAACCATGCGTAATTTTTTTTCTAAGAAAAATGCAGATATGAAAATGGAAGGCAGTGAAACACCTGTAGCTTCTGGTGATTATTTTTCTGGAGACGCTTCTGGTGAACACACAACAACCGCGCACGTTGACACAGAGTTATCCATTCACCCAGATTGGAAACTCCCCCAAGAAGACGTGTATTCATTCCGGTTTTTAAACATTGAATGTGATTCACTACTCCCAAATCAACTATCTATTGCTGGAATTAAACTTGACGAAAAGGACAGTGAAGAGTGGGGGCTTGATGCGACTGTTTTCTTTCGTCATAGCATGAATAAAACGATTGAGCTTGGAGAAACTACCCTCGCCCTTCTGGATCAGAATGATCAAGTTCTTGGACGAAAAACAATGAGCCTAAAAGAAGTCGGTAAACTCCCACCCAAAAGCAGCCGACCGTGGGTCATTTCGTTTACAAAAGATGAGCTAAACATCGAGGAAAAACCTGAAGACGGATGGAAAGTCGTCTTTCAGTTAAAGCCATCTGCCCGTAAACACTCATTGGACCTCGACGAAAAGTGGCAAAAAACATTGCCGAGCAAGGATATTCAAGATCTAGAATCACTTGTCGAGCGTTTAGACAAACCAAAAACGACTGAAGTTAACTTACTCGGGTTAAAGGCGGCCAAACGAGACAATGGAGACATCCAACTCATCATTCTCATTCGGAATGGTTCGGAAAAAACCGTCAACTTAGAAAAGGTTCCTCTCGTGTTAGAAGATGCTGCGGGTGATGAATTAGCGAAAGCTGTTTTTTCTCCAAAAGACTTGAAAGTAAAGGCGAACACAAGTAAGCCATGGGTCTTTATTTTTCCTGAGAAGATGATAAAGAAAGAAGACTATTCAATTGATCAGTGGAAAGTGTACATGCCGAAATCTTCTTAAACAGCCACCCGATCTATGATCCAACACAAGGCTGATATGAATCGTCATCCTTGTGTTCTATCAGGAGGAAAAATGCGCGTAAAATCTATATTTTTTATTATGTTGTTACTTGTTTTTTCACTTGGGTTATGGATGTTTGCTTACTTTCTAGCAGAAAGCCAAAACACCGCAATTAAAGATCCAAACTTATTGCATGCTGTTCAGCAAGAACTACAGTTGGAGGAACATGAAACTCTGACTGTTGATAGGATTCAGACGTTAACGAGCCTAGATGCTTCTGGAATGCAAATTGAAAGCATCGAAGGGATTGAACAGTTAGATCGTCTAACCACAATTGATTTATCAGATAATAAGATTAGTGATTTAGAATCTATTCGTTCCATCGACACGCTAGAACAAGTAGATATACGGAACAACCAAGTACATGATCTCTCACCCCTTGAAGAGTTATCACAACTACACACCATTAACTTGAGGGAAAACAACATACAAACTCTTGAACCATTAGCTGGGCTAGAGAATTTAGTGAACATAAATATTCGCGAAAATCAAATTGTAGACTTGAGCCCTCTTTCAGAAATGGAGTTATTAGAAGACCTGAATGCTCGATATAACGAAATTACTTCTATTCAACCCATTATCCATCTTCCGGCGTTACGACAACGTTTGTATGTGAATGGCAACCCACTCGAAGATGTGATGCTATTATCAGAGGTTTATGATCTTATTCTAGATATTGACATTCCTCGACCTGAATATGACATCATTTTTTCAGAAGCGGGTGGCGTATATGAGGATCGTCAAGATATAGAACTGTCCACTCGAGGAGAGGCCGACGGAACAATCCGCTACACTACTGACGGAAGCGAAGTAACGGCAGAAGATCAAGAGTATCACTCACCAATACCTGTAGCAAATAGTACAACGATTCGTGCCCAGTTGTTCACGAACAATGAAGACACGACTCTAGAGTATGGGCAATCGTACATTATTCGTGATTCGCCAACATTACCGATCATATCCATTTCTACTGACCAAGCTAATTTATACGATGAAGAGTACGGAATCTACACACCAGGGGTTTATTACAATCCAGACTCACTCGAGCCGACCGGCAATTATATGCAAAGCGGTCGCGAATGGGAACGACCGGTCTTTATGCAAATGTTTGAAGACGATGAAACCGTTTTGTCCCAACACGCAGGTATCCGTATTCACGGTGGTCATTCACGTTCGGTAGATCGCAAATCGCTACGATTTTATGCTCGGGAAGATTACGGCAATGCACGATTTAACCACGAACTGTTCGGTGAAGATGAACGTGGCGTTTTTAATCGATTCATTTTACGCAACTCAGGACAAGATTGGAATCGTACGCTTTTCCGTGACGCAATGATGCAAGAGCTTGTCAGCGACCTAAACATGGAAACCCAGCTCTCTCAGCCTACCAACCTGTACGTGAATGGCGAAAACTGGGGTATTTTCAACATACGTGAACGTTTTGATAATCACTACTTCCGCTTCGCTCACAATGTCGAAGAAGAAGACCTCGACCTATTGGAAGGAAATGGGGAAGTTGTTGAAGGGGATAACCGAGATTATCGGGCACTCATCGATTACGTTGATGCGAACGATATGGAAAACGATGAACACTTTGACGTCGTCTCTACCCAAATGGACATGGATAACTTTTTGGATTACTATATTGCCCAAATTTATTTTGGTAATATGGACTGGCCACAAAATAATGTGAACATGTGGCGCGAGCGCTGAAGGGAAATGGCGGTGGGCATTGTATGACACAGATTCTGGTTTCGGTTTACCCGCTACCGGACATACATTCGCTCATAATACACTGCACTGGGCAACGGAAGGAGCGCCTGAATGGTCGACCTCATTGTTCATCTCTTTGCTTGACAATCCATCTTTTAGAGATGAATTCATCCAGCGTTTTGCACATTATACAAACACGGTTTTCTCTGATAACAGAGTTCTTTCAACCATTGAAGAGATGCAAGCTGAGCTTGAACCAGAAATGCAAGCACACATTGACCGTTGGGGCGAGCCGCATCGCTCGAAGAGTGGGAGCTGCATGTCGAACGTTTGAGAAACTTCCAAGACGTACGTCCTGAGTATGTGCGCTCGCATCTCATTAGCTATTTTGATCTACAAGGCGATGCACAAATGACAGTAGAAAGCAGCAACATAGAGCACTGGTCAATCGCTGGACAATACGGCGGAGAACTTCAAGAAGGTTGGACGGTCAATACTTTACTAATACAAAACTACCTGTTCATTTTCCTGATGATACCGCTTATGCAAGGTCAAGTGATGAAAGTATTGCGTCTGTGACAGACGACCAAGAGATCATTTTGATAGATGAAGGACCGGCTGAGGTATCCTTTTTTGATGATAACGACAATGAGCTTCTCGTTTTATCATTTACCGTGAATCATTATGAAACCTATGACAACGAAACGATTGATACAGAAACAAGTGGAACGATTGAGCAATCGAACGCAAGCACATGGATAAGTTCATCACCCGACATCATTGAAGTGGATGATGAAGGTTCATTCAATGCTTTAGAACCAGGGGATACAACACTTATGGCTTATGATGAAAATGAACAACTCGTAGCCATTTATGAGTATTCAGTTACTGGCATTGCCCAACCTGGCAATGAGTTACCAGCAACGAGCAACTACTTGCAGTTTAGTTCTTACTGGGAGAGGGCAGACCGTGACGATATTACCGATCATGTTGCGTTCACGTCCAGACAACCTGGAGATTCCGTTCGTTTTCAATTTCAAGGGACAGGCTTTCAATGGTATGGGGTTCGTGATCAATACACAGGATTAGCTACCATCTATTTAAACGGCGAGGAAATCGATACGTTGATACGTACGGTTCTACCGAAACGAATGTGCAACTGTATGAGCTGTCGGATCTCGAATTCGACACCTACACTGTTACCATTGAAATTAATGAAGAGAACAACTCGGCTTCTCACGATCGAAATATTTATTTGAGCCAAATTACAATTGACAAATAGCCCAAAAAGCTGCACATCCAGGTGGATTGTGCAGCTTTTTGTTTGCGAACATCTTATACACTGTTTACTCTGCTTGATAATCGAGCAACCGCTTCATAAATTCAGCGAAGTGACCTCGAGAGATTGGCTCTCCTGGGCGGAATGTACCGTCGCTATAGCCCGTAGTAATACCTGCTGATGACAAGGCGCGAATGGCTTCCAGTTGCTCAGGATCTCGGCTTGATACGTCTGTGAAATCTTGCGCAGTATCATCGGCCTCCAGACCATATGCACGCGTTAAAATTAACGCCATCTGTCCACGAGTCAAATTGTTGCCAGGATTAAACTCATTTGTCGAAGACCGGCCTTGGATCCATCCTTGTTCCGTAGCGATGGCAATCACGTCAAAAGATGGATGACTTTCACGCACATCCACATACCCAGGGTTCGGAGCTGCTTCACCGACTAAGCCAAACTCTCGCACGAGCACAGCGGCAATTTGTTGTCTGGCCACATCATTACTCGGACGGAATGTGCCGTCTGAATGTCCTTGGAAGAAGCCTCTATCTACCCCGAAATATATGGCTTCTCGGTTTGGGTGACTTGAGCTTACATCTGTGAATTCAAAAGCTGGGGGTTCTTCAACAACGACCGGAATCGTCGTTGAAACTTCTCCAATCGTAATAATGACTTCTCCTTCTCCCGGTCTCGTTGCAGCAAATCTACCACGACTATCAATTCTCCCGATATTCCCTACAACTTCTTTTTGAACATCCAGACCATCATGACGAATTCTTGTTCCTTCACCATCTTTTGGAGATACATCTAATGCGACACGCTCATCCACTCCGGCAGTGATTTCTGCTGGGACTCCCCAATCACGAATAGTATCCGTTGAACGAACCGTTCTTCCAACCAATTCCTCGCCACCATGTTCAACAAATAATCGCGCGCTGCTAGCTACAGAACTAACATGAACTGTATTGCCTTCTACTGTTCCAATTGATGAGCTTACATTCAAGTCTGCTTGGGTGGATACTGCTTCACCAAGCGCATTAAGAAGAGATACGTCTGGTGTAAATGATGACCCAATTAAAAATTGATTCCCACTACCAAAGTCAATTGTTCCTTGAATAGGAGTGTTGCGATCCCCAGTATACCCAACTTGCAATGTAGACGGAACCGAACGCTGGCTACCAGGCAATGAATTTAGCACGCGTAAATCCCCTTGCTCAAGACCTACAAGCGTCGTAGAACCTCCACCATCAAAATTAAGGCTGAGTGAGCACCGAGATCTCTCATATGCCGCGCAAGATCCATGAGATTCATATTGTCAACAGTAACCATAAATACTTCGTCACCGTCACGACTGACACCGACAGCTGAGCGTTGCGTCGCAGTTCTTGCTCTCCATGAATTCGTATCCATACTAATGTCAACTTGACCGTTTCGCACGAGTTGCGGACCACTACCGAGTAACAGTTCGGCATTTCTCCATGTAGAATTAACAGTTGCTTCAACAGAGACTGTATCCCCTGGCTCCAGATGACGAAGCTGATCTGCAGCATTTCCATGGCCAGACAAAATAAAGCCTGAGCTTGGAATCCGTTGATTTCCAGGTTCTCCATAAGAGTGAATGCTTTCGACTGTACCCTCAATTTGGTCGCCAAATCCGAACGTGTTCAGCGTGTCTCGATTGGCTCCGCGAATGACGACATCCACACCATACTCGTTTGTCCCGCTCCGTTCTGTAACAAACTGCGGAGTGTACATCGTTAATGTATTTGCAGCACGCTGCGCGTTCATATTATGTATTGTAAGTGACCTTCCTGCACCTTCTCCTGATAGGGTGCTATCAAAACGATCAATTCTTGCTTGTCCGTCTTCCGTAACGCCAAAAACAATTGGGTGCTGTCGATAATGGCTACTATCTGGAGAATCGGTACCATAATTAATAATTCGGTTATGTTCTGTGATGAGACTGAACGGCAAACGATTCGTATCATTCATTTCAAAAAAAGAGGCATTGACTCCGCCAATGACTGCAAATCCCTCTCTAGATGAATCTTTTGCATGTTGCAACGTCGTTTTCAAGCGGTTGATCGGCTCTGAATACGATACACCCATCTGTGTATCGGGATTATTCAAATCTACTTTTAGATGATGATTATTTCCGCTAGAGTGATGTTCAACCCCTGGTGAAAGTGATTGCGCATTCGCTTCTGCCACAAGAAGTGGAGCAGCAAGTGCAAATACTCCTAAAGATCGAAAAAATTTAGACCTCACACTTTTCCACCTTCCTTTTTCATAGTTTTATAGAAGTAGCGTAAGTGAAATGTCACAAACTGTCAATACTTGGAGAATACTCCGACAATATTTTCGAACCAAAGAAGCTTGCCATTAAATTTCCTAATTTTATTGTGCAGCTTTGACTTCCACCTATTCTCACATCGCAGGAAAATGCACGTCTTTTTTGCGAATATGTAAAAAGATGTGCACGAGCTGCGATCACCTAGACTCTTCCTCAGTGACTCTTTTATGTGACAATCGCCCCCTCAACCTGATCCTTTACGGTCTCAAGTGCCTCCTATATTTCTTTTAGTGACCGTTGGCGACGTTATGATGACAATTCACGTTAAGTATGATGACTCTAACTCCACCAATCATCACAAAAGTCCGTTTTCTAGACAATCGGATTATCTTTATAAAAGACCCACTCTCTAAATTACATGTGAACTATCGGGCTCGATCCGATCTATGTGGGGATTCCAACAACATCAAGCGTTGCAATTGTTAATGATTCCATCATTGAACGGTCTATGCGGGGATAAAGCCTTTCTATGTGGGAATTCCATCAAAAAAGGGTTCCTCATTCATGAAAATCCCATCATAGACATGGGCTATGTGGGATTTTCAATTTGTAGTGAGCGAAACAGAGATATACGGTTTTTAATTTACCTTATTTAGTAATCTTCGACAGATGATATCGACCTTATGTTTGGAGAACGAGCAAGAACAGCGCAAATTAGGAAAAACTAAAGTTCAACACGTGTCGAAAATGTACTCTCCCCTAAGAAGAGCGTATTTAACGTAGCTTCTATATAAGTTGAACTAAAGAATTTCTTCAAAACGAGTGGTAAACCGACCGTTAAAGTCCTAAATTACGCATTATAGAAGACGTATGTTCATGATTCATAGCAGATGTAGCAATGACTAGTTCTATAGCCGTCACTCCCCTTATTGAGAACCACTTGTTCAACAACGTCGTCTATACAATACCGTTGATTGCGCCAAAAGGCGGTGACGGCTGCGGAAGAAGGGCCGCCATGAGACGCCGTGCGCCGGAAGAAGGCACTGAAATAAAGCAACTGAAAACCCCATATCGGTCAGAACAAATTTGCGTGAACGACTAAACTAGAAAGTAATGCGCTTTTCCTTAGGAATTCCAGTGATCGGCTTCCGGCTATGTTGATTCTTTGGCCTACACCCACCCCGAAGTACCAACATGCTGTCGGCGCGAGCCTCGCCGAACGGAGACCGGTTTAGCTTCGGTCCCGCTGGGGCCGACAGGTTGCTCGCTTATGGGCATTGAATCTGCGCTCCAGTTGGAAGAAAATGCGCAGGAGTTTAACGGAATGAGCGCCGAAATCATTAAACTAGGCAAACTTGCGCGCAGAAAGTGTAAACTAGCGCGCAAAATGGCACCCAGCACCGCGCTCCCCCTAACCCAACACTCAACAGCGCAAATTAGGAAAATCTTAAAGTTCATTCTATATAGACAGTCTACTCGTGAGAAAGTTCGTACTACATTCTTTATATAAATGTAACGGTTCTTTCATAACAGCGTACTACATCATAAGGGTCTAAATGTCGTTTAAAAATGCATCTATCGATTTTGTGCGTGTCGGTGTATAATGAAAGCATTGTGCTTGTTTTCTTAAACAAGTATGGAGATTGGTTTATGTGAGGTGAAAGGCGTGCTTCTCTATACATAGAGACGCTGCTTCCATATATGAGAGTCGGGATTATCGGAAATTACGGACATAACAACAACGGTGATGAAGCCATTCTATTAGGGATCTTAGCGCAATTGCAAGTGATCGGCATACCTAAGGAGAATGTTGTCGTTTTTAGTAATTATCCAAACAAAACTGCTAAACAATATAATATTCGCGCCGTTCCTTTAGTCATTAAAAAAGGAAGTGCTCTTCCCTCTGCACGTGCTACTTTAAAGCAAGCAAAGAAAGTGATGAAAGAGCTCGACCTTGTCATTATCGGTGGCGGCGGCCTACTTATGGACATGTATCGTCGTGATGCTCCGCTCTACAGTTCTCTTGGAACGATGGCAAAGCGGTGTGGGTGTCGATTAATTATCCATTCAGTCGGTGCTGGTCCAATTCGAACACGTGTGGGTACGTTTTTCTTGCGTCGACTCGTAAAAGCGGCAGATGCGGTGAGTGTTCGAGATAATGTGTCCAAACAACTGATTGAAAAAGTCTCAGGAAGACGTGATATCGAAGTGGTTTCTGACCCTGCATTCGCAATTCCGATGCCACCGAAGCGTCAACAAACAGAACAGCTTATTAAAGTGGGGATTACAGCTGCCCCTTATTACAGCAAACAATATTGGCCTGTTCACGATGAACAGAAATACCAACAATACATTCGAGGTATGGCTAATGCAGCAGATCAACTGATTGAACAACATCGAGCAGAAGTGACGTTCTTCTCAACAAAATATCCACAAGATACTGAAGTGAGTAAGGACATCCAGGCATTAATGGCTCATAGTGAAAAAGCGAAAATTATTGACCGCCAATTGCTCCCCGACGACATTATGCGCGTATCGTCAGAACAAGACATCGTCATTGGCACACGCCTACACTCATTGATCTTGTCAGTAACGGTAGGTACGCCCGTCATTGGTATCGAATACCATCATAAAGTGAAGCACTTTATGGAGGCCATTAATGAAGAAGCTTTCAGTTTACAGATTGGTAAACATGGAGACGGAATTGTACAGGCCGTTAACACCTTTCAAAAACAATGGCCTGACACGCAAGCAAGAATTGCGAGGAAATCAGCAGAACTTCACCACGAAGCTTTCCGAAGCCTAGAGAATATTGAAGTGCTGCAACCATCCGGTCCAGTCCAGAAAAATCGTCAAGAAAGTGATGGTGGACAACCTTCATGAACATCTTTGCATACCCTAAAGAAAAAGCGAATCAGCTCGCACTTACCGGAGTGCTGATCCTTGTACTTTGGACAACCATTAACCTTTTATTCACTAGAGTATGGTCCATCTTTCCAGGCATCGTTGGTTATTTAGGTGAAGGGTTACTCGTCCTTATTCTCGGGTACGTCTTATTCCACCCTGAACTTGGTCGCAAAAACATCTGGCATAAATTAAAAAACCCAATAAATTTTAGCTTCCTATTATTTGTCGGGTTTGCGTTTTTAAGTATGTTTATGAACAACGTACCGTTTGCTCAAGGTATTTTCGGGTTACGTGCTCTTTTTCAATTCGTTTTGCTCGTCATTATCATTCTACTATTGGATGTGCCTTTTCGCTGGGTCAAAACGTTGTTTTACGCCATTATTGGTATGGCACTCATTCAAGCAATCGTTGGGATTATTCAAGTCATTGCAGGGATTCCACTTCCACTACATAATATGGAAGAACGAAGAAGTGTCGCCATAGGCGAGGAAATTCGCGCATTTGGGTTTATGGATTCCAGTAACACCCTTGCTGGTTTTCTAATTGTTGCGATTCTCTTAATCGCCCTTTACCTATTTATGTATCGATCAGGAATACCGAAAAAACATAAAGCCATCTTCATTGGTATGATTGCCATTATGGCTATTGCGCTTACGTTGACATTCTCAAGACAAGCTTTCCTAGCTCTCATCGGTTGTCTTGGGCTGATTGGACTTTTATTCAGGCACAACAAAACGTTCCGCATTATGCTCATCGTCTCCATCGGTCTCGGCGTATTATTTGTTGTTGGTTATGGTCTTGCTCTCCTATTTTTAGAAGGGTTTGCTCAACGAAATTTCTACACGTTCGATTTTTCGAGAAACTACCGTGTACTTATGATGCTTGCAGGTTTGCAAGTCTTTATGTTCAGCCACTAATTGGGGTCGGACCGGGAATGTTTGGTAGCAACGCCGCATTTGTTTTTGACAGCCCGTTTCACGCATTTATGTATGACATGCTGCCAGTGTTAATGACGACGGTTGATAATAATGCACTTGCGGTTTTCGTGGAGTATGGCGTAATTGGTACCGTACTGTTCCTCTTCCTATTTTGGAAGATTTTCAGGTTCATGTTCTCGTTGTCGGATAGCACAAGCCCAGCTGTACGTTGGCTCTCCGTATTTGTCATTACGTACGGAATTGCTTTCTTGCTAATGGGGACACTGTCCACAGCTTGGGAAAACCATCCGTTGTCGATTTTCTTTTGGCTATTTTTAGGTATTGTTCTAAATTGGCATCAAAATAACAAACACGAACAACCCGAGGAGGTGTAATGCGGATGCGCGTGCTTCTCATTAGCAATATGTATCCGAGTCAACACGCACCTACTTTTGGGATCTTTGTTCGCAACCAAGTTGAACAACTGCAAGCGGAGGAGATGGAGTTCACCGTTGCAGCCATTCGGGATCCGCGAACGGGCAAGAAGAACGTATTAAAAAAATACTTGCGCTGGGGTTTAGGCACAGTGAGCCGTTTTACGACCCGCTATGATCTTGTTCACGCCCATTACGCGTTCCCTTCAGGTGGCTTGCTCGCCTGTATTATCGTCTTCGAAAAGTACCCTACATTGTGACCGTTCACGGTGGGGACTTAAACAAGATGGCTAAAAAAGGCCCCTTCTACAAAAAGCAAACGAAAAAGATTTTGCAAGATGCTGCCCATGTGATTGCGGTTGGTCCCGCTTTATATGATGAAATTGTGAACGAGTATGAAGTAAGAGACGCGAAAGTCTCTCTTCTTAACATGGGTGTGAATCGCCATACGTTCTACCCTCGAACAAATGAAGCGTCTCCATTTGACTCAGATCATAAACATCTCCTTTTGCAGGGAACTTAATCCGGCAAAAGGAGTAGAAGAACTGATTAAAAGCTTTGATTTGCTATACAAAAACGACCCTTCTGTTCGACTCCACCTCTCGGTGCGTATGGGACAGAGAGCTATAAGAACCACTTGCATTCACTTGTAGAACAAACCGATGCACCGACTGAAGCGATAACGTTTCACGGCACAAAAACGCAAGATGAACTAGCCAATTTCATGACGCACGCTGACGTGTTTGTACTGCTTCTCACATTGAAGGATTTGGACTCGTTGCGTTGGAAGCGATGGCAACAGGTACACCTGTCGTTGCTAGCCGTGTCGGAGGCCTACCTTCTTTATTATCAGAGGGGGCTGGTATTCTAGTCGAAGCGAAGCAACCCGAACAGCTTGGTACAGCGATTACTTCAGCTTTAATGGATTCACCTGAACGTAAAGCCATCATTACTGCAGGGTATAAAAAAGCAGAGCAACATGACTCAGAAGCGATCATTCAACAGATCGCGCGCATCTATCACGATACTGCTGAGGGGAAATCAAAATGAAAAAGGTTCTTTTTATATCTTCAGTAGGCGGTCATTTAACGCAGCTCATGCAGTTAAAACCACTCATGAAAGAATACGATTATCATGTAATCACGGAAAAAACTGAAGTTACGAAGCCGTTACAACAGGAACACAAAAACATGTCCTACCTTGTGTATGGAGCGAGAAATTATCCTGTTCGTTACTTATTTAAGTTTTCGTATAACGTCGTCAAGTCGCTCGTGCTCTTCCTGAAAATCCGACCTGATGCAGTCGTGACGACAGGAACACATACGGCTGTACCGATGTGTTACATTGCAAAGCTTTTTCGAAAACGGATCATTTATATCGAAAGCTTCGCAAAGACAAGTTCTCCAACCCTTGCTGGTCGAATGATTTACCCTGTGTCCGATTTATTTATCGTTCAGTGGGAATCGATGCTCAAACACTATCCTAAAGCGGTATACGGGGGTCCATCTATTGATACTCGTTGTTTTAGGTACACAAGAACTCCCATTCACACGACTTCTGAATGATGTAAATCAGATGGTTGAAGCGGGTGACATCAATGAAAAGGTCATCGTCCAAAATGGCCATACACCTGCACAGGCATTTCAACACTTAGATGCTCAGGCATTCTTTAGTTACGATGAAATGGACAAGCTCTATGATGAAGCAAAGTTGATCATCTCTCATGGTGGAACAGGCTCGATTATTACAGGTGTAAAGAAACAAAAGCCGGTTATTGCTGTGCCACGACGACATGAACATGGCGAACATAATGACAATCATCAACTAGAAATTGTTGAGCAATTCGTTTCTACCGGTCATGTGATCGGAAGCGGTGATTTGCACCAAGACGTACAAACGGCAAATGAAGGATTTACACCGGCACCTTTTACGAGTGGTCGTGATCATATCGCTGATATGATTCGTACCTTCATCCAAAACAAAGCATAAGTTTACCTGGAAAGGCTGAGAATAATGAAAGGAAAGCACTTTTTAGCAATCATCGGTGCAGTAACGGTTATCAATCTCATATCACGTATGATTGGTTACTTCCGTGAAATGCTCGTCGGTTTTCAATTCGGCTTTAGCTTTCAAGCGGACAGCATCGTGACTGCCTATACAATCCCTAACTTTCTATACATTGTTCTCGGCGGAGCATTGACGAGTGCGTTCGTCTCTGTTTATAGCAAAATCGAAGACCCCGAAAAAAAGAAAACGTACTTACAAAACTTGTTCGGCTGGTTATCGATTGCCATGATCATCTTGACACTCGTCTTTGTATTTTTCTCAAATGATATCATTCCGTTCATATTCCGAGATGCGCCAGAGACGATTGATCTTACGGTGTCACTATTTGCGATCATGGCGCCCGCCACAATCTTCCTTATTCTTTCCATGTGGCTGCAAGGGCTTCTAAATGTAAACGATCGCTTCTCAATTGCAGCAATGTCAACACTGATCATGAACGGGTCATTTGTATTGATCGCGTTTATTTTCTTTCCGATGGCTGGCTCTTACGCCCATGCGTACGGGGCCCTCGTCAGTGCCATTCTTATGTTTATCTTTCTTGTCGTTTACAATTATCGAAAAGGTTTCTTCACCTTCAAGCCGACACTCGGTCACTCTCCTGAAGTGTGGCGAACCTTTCGTCTTACTGTGCCGATCATGCTCGGCGGTGCCACGTTACAACTTTATTTCCTGATCTACCGAATCTTTGGTGCCCATTTAGATGAAGGAACCATAACCGCTTTAAATATCACGTCAAAGTTCGTCCAATTACCACAAACCGTGTTAATGATGGCCGTCACGGCAGTCATCTTTCCGATGCTTGCGCGAAAAGTGGCCGCAAGTGAGCATGAAAGTGTTTCAAAGATTCATGGACAAGGGTTACGTCTTATGGCGCTTGCATCATACCTGCCTCCGTCTTTATCGTATTTTATGCAGAGGAAATTCTCATCACGTTTTTCGAATACCAAGATTTCACTCGGGAAAACACGCTCATCGCTGTACCTTTGCTACAAATATTCGTCATCGGTATGTTCTTCCACGCTGCAAATGTGTATATTACCCGATTTTATTACGCATATGAGCGCTCAATCTATCCGCTTGTTGTCAGCCTTATCTCAGTACTAGGCTTGAATATTTCGCTAAGCTTTTTGCTGATTGAACCGTACGGGGCTGAAGGGTTAGCCTGGGCGATGACACTCAGTGCAGCGGTGAATTTCCTTCTGCTTTTAGCCGGTGTTGGCTATGTGCTAAAATGGCAGAAGAAATCCAAAGAGCAATGGAAAGACCAAGGCTTAGGTTTCATGCGGTTGATGCTAATGACCCTCTTCATTGCCGGCGCTCTCTACGGATTAAGGCAACTATACTCATTTGACCTTCCTTTCGTTTCACTCATCGTTGGTGGGATCGGTTCAGTACTGCTGTTCCTCGCCCTCCTTTTCATCCTTCGATTTAGTGAGCGAAAAGAGCTACAACAGTTATTGCAACGGAAAGTAGGAGATGACCGATGAAACTAACGATAATCGGTACCGGATATGTAGGGCTCGTTTCGGGCGTTTGTTTTGCAGAACTTGGCAACACTGTCGTTTGTGTAGACAAACTGGAAACAAAGGTTCAACAATTACAAGCAGGCAAAAGCCCGATTTACGAGCCAGGGCTTGAAGAATTATTACAAAAAAACATACAGAGTGGCAACCTCTCTTTCACGACCGATTTAAAAGAAAACATCCAAGACAGTGACATCATTATCATCGCTGTCGGTACACCTCAATCCGAAGACGGTTCTGCAGATTTAACTTATGTTCACCAAGTTGCGAAAGAAATTGGAGAAGCACTCCCGACCAATTCTCGGTTCGTCATCGTAAACAAATCAACCGTTCCTGTCGGCACAGCACAATCGGTCAAAACGATCATCTTAGAACAAAATGCCGACGTGGATATAGCCGTCTGTTCTGTTCCTGAATTTCTTAGAGAAGGTTCAGCAGTCTATGATACAATGAACCCAGACCGAATCGTCATTGGATCTTCCTCGCAGTGGGCGACAGATCTTCTTGAGACGATACACTTCCCACTCGCATCTGGAGACAAGATTGTACGAACAGATGAACCGAGTGCAGAAATGATTAAGTATGCCGCAAATTCATTTCTAGCGACGAAGATTTCCTTCATTAATGAGATGGCAAATATTAGCGAACATCTCGGAGCGAATATTGACGATGTCGTCCGAGGCATCGGGTCAGATCGAAGAATTAGCCTCATTTCCTCAATGCCGGTCTTGGTTACGGAGGTTCATGTTTTCCAAAAGATGTTCGTGCATTGATGAACATGGCCGGAGCAAGAGATTATGTTCCTGTCATGTTGCAAGCTGCAGACGAAGTGAATGTCCGACAACGCCATCGTCCGATTCAACATTTAGATACGCATTTTAACGAGGAACTTGAAGGAAAAACGGTCGCTGTTTTAGGACTTGCCTTTAAGCCTAACACTGATGATATGAGGGACGCACCGAGCATTGATATTATTCATGACCTAACGAAGCGAGGGGCGCACATTCGTGCTCATGATCCGATTGCCAGTGAAGCAGCGGCTCCGCTGTTGCCACGATCCGTACACTTGGCCACATCAGCTCAGGATGCCTATACGGGTGCAGATGCTGTTATTATCGTTACAGAATGGGATGAATACAAAGCGCTCACTCCCGCACAACTAACCGCACATATGCAAGGCAATGTACTCATTGATGGAAGAAACGCTTTAGACTTTGCAGCTTATAAAGACGCAGGGTTTGACTACTACGGCATAGGCCGTAGCTAGTCAGCTGTCCTGCTACATATTTGTGGGAGGGGAAATCTATGAAAAGCTATACGAGCTTACTTACACTTTTTGCCGGTGGATTGCTACTCGTTAGTGGTTGCTCGGGAGAAACTGCAACCGCTGATGAGCAACCTCAAGCCGCGGGAGATGACTGGGTTGAATCGGAAATTAACGAACTAGATGAAAAACTTACAGGAGCTGAGGACCGTGCCGAACGACTGGCGTTAGACATCGAATTACTCAGTGAGGGGCGTTCGTTCCCAGATGTGCGAACAGACCTATTTGCCTTTGAAGAAATTGAATACTTAACCGGCTTGTCCGTTATCAATGGTTACTCCGATGGCACATTCCGTCCGTATAACCAGATTACACGTGGCCAAACGGCTACGATGCTCGTACGCCAACTCGACCTCACAGCTCCAGATGATTACGAACTCCAAGCGACCGATGTTCGTTCCAGTCACCAGAACTTTGAAGCGCTCCGAATTGTAGAATATAACGAGATTATGATGGGTAACGACGGAATCATGAGCCTGGCAACCCACTCACCCGTTCGCAAATGGCACGTGTCCTCGTGCGCGCATACCCAGATGAAATTCCAAAGACAGATACTCGTCATACATTTACAGACATGAACGAGAACACGTCAGGGTATGAAGAAGTGAACCAGCTTGCTGACAGTGGCATTACGACACAAGTGAACACAGACTTCAGACCAAACCACCCGACAAACCGGGCACAATTCTCTGTATTTATTGCACGGACAATCAATGAGGAATTCAGAAATTAACGAACGTAAAAAGCAGAACTTTTAGAGGGATGATCCCGCTAAAAGTTCTGCTTTTATTAATTCTCTATCTTCGTTCGATTCTTATATTCGTGTAGTAATGATGCAAGATATCTTCGTATGAATAGCCTTGTTGTGCCATTGTTAATGCTCCCCACTGACTCATTCCGAGCCCATGGCCCCAACCGCCACCTTCAAATGTAATCGTCTCTCCACTTGGTTGAATCGTTTGGCTGCCATTTGCTGTCCGGACAGATAGGTGGTTCGTATGCAAGTTAATCTGCTCATTGTTAGGCAAAGCCATACTTGCACCATTTAGATCAATGGATGTTGTGTCGCCACCAGGCAATCTAACTTGGGCATCTTGATCAGGAAAACGAATGTCAAACTTCGTGCTGTTTAATGATTGGCCAAGTGCGCTTCGAATCGAGTCTGGCCCCCCACGTTCAGGAAACGTTTTTGTACGGGTTTGACCATTGTTGTTCACTCCAACGACCGTAAGTTTCTGCACTCTTCCTGCTTCACTTCTTTCATTAACTTCTAAGTCACTTACCGTCCAGCCATTACCAAACACATGGGCACCAATATCTGAACGAGTCATCGTCGTCGTCCACGTATGTCTACTATTCCCAGGATTATTATCGTATGGGTCTTCAACGGCGCGGATGTACGGAACTGTAGTTAGCCATACATTTTCACTGTCGTCTGTATAACCACCTGAACTTGAATGATAAAATGCGTTGATTAATGAACCGTTATGGGTGGCATAGATCCCTCTCGTTTCGTCCACTGCACGGTTGCTATTCGGGTGTTCACCGGTTTTCCCTACATACACTTGATGAACTGTTGTATCAACGAGGAAATCATTACTGTTCATATTTGACTTCGCATAATTACGAGCAGCGACAGATTGGGCCTTAAGTGCCTCAAGAGGCCAGCCACCACTCATTTCACGTGGAACAACTCCCTTTAAATAGTCATCGATCCCTAAGATATTGTGTAACCGCAAACCACGATGACTCCCAGGAGAAGTAACCTCCATTGTTCCTCTGTATGTATTCTGCGTATAAGAGGAGCTACCTGCTGCGCGTACACGATTTACGGTGACATCATTACTGCTAGACCCTGGTGAGCGTTCTTCTAGACGAAACCCTCTACTCGAGTATATGTAACTGTCACTTCTTGCATCACGTACCCCAACCTGCCCAGAAGAATTGGCATAGCGAAACTGCAGTGGACCGCTGTAAGAGACCGATTGACCATTTCCCAAATTAACGAGTCGATAAGAGCCTGCCGGTGTCAATGTGAATGTATCATCAGGACGAGTCGGACATTGATCGGATCACGATATTCAGCTGCATCTGCGCCATTCGTCTCAAGCAGAATGAATCCAGAGACAATGAATAAAACCGCGAACAATGATTGATATATGGCTTTCATTTTCATCGATTCCTTTCACTCATTTCTAACGATTTTTCAATTCATTCACTTCGGATTCAAGACGATCAATTTCATCTTCAAGGCTTGAAATACGATCAGAGTAGGGCGCCAATTGCTCCAATACCCAATCCACACTTGCGACTACAGGTTGTGCTTGTGCAATCGATTCGTTCTTTAATAGTAGTCCTGAAGAAGCGATCACAGCGACAAAGATGCCAGCGGTGATAACTAATTTCTTAAACATGTCACAAACCCCCAACTTAAATGATATGAAAATTATACCAAATTTCCTATCTGTTAGATAGTTTCATATTTTCATAGCGTGATTTGTTATTGTGTCTGTATTGTGTAAATTGGTGAAAACAACCATGTAAATTTAGATTCTATGCTATAATTTCGAAAGGGTCTGTCAGTTGTAACCAAACGAAACAAATACCGTTTTTTACTATATATGTTGCCTTGTGGTTTGGGAAAAGGTAATAAGGGAGGGTCAAACCATGATCACAGCTATTTCTTTGGTCGTCTGTTTTATTATTGCACTTGTAATGACACCCATCATAAAAAAGTTTGCTATCAAAATTGGCGCAACTGATCAGCCAAATGACCGAAAAGTACACCAAAAGGTGATGGCTAGAATCGGTGGTTTGGCAATCTTTATCGCTTTTATTGCCGGAATTTTTATACCTCAAGCACATACACACGAATTTTTCTATCCGATATTAATCGGTGCGTTTATTATTACACTTACTGGATTTTTAGATGACCTGTTTGAACTATCTGCTAAATGGAAACTACTCGGACAAATAGCTGCCGCTTCTGCGGTTGTTATTGGCGGCATTCATGTTGAATTTATTAACTTGCCGTTTGATATGCAATGGCAGCTCGGTTGGCTGAGCATACCGCTTACAATGCTTTGGATTATCGGGGTAACAAACGCCATTAATCTCATCGACGGGCTTGATGGTCTGGCAGCCGGTGTATCCTCGATCGTACTCGCGACCATTACGATTGTTGCCATCATTGACTCTAACGTTTTTGTCATGGCACTCGGAGCGGTAATGCTCGGAAGTACGCTCGGGTTTTTAGTGCATAACTTTAACCCTGCCAAGATATTTATGGGTGACACTGGTGCTTTATTTCTCGGTTTTATGATATCAGTAATTTCACTGCTCGGCTTTAAAAACATTACGGTGTTCTCCTTGCTCATTCCAGCAATTTTGCTAGCCGTGCCGATTTCGGACACGCTTTTTGCCATCATCCGCCGGATTGTTAACAAGAAGCCGTTGTCAATTGCCGATAAGTCTCACCTGCATCATTGCTTATTAAACTTAGGTTACAGCCATAAGCAAACCGTGTTAATTATTTACGCGATGAGTGCACTGTTTGGCATTGCAGCCATCGTGTTAACGCTCTCTGAGCTTTGGGTAACGGTACTCGTCGTATTAGCGTTACTCACCTGCATTGAAATATTTGCTGAAAAAGTCGGTCTCGTGAGCAAGGAATATCGGCCATTTATGAAATTCTTCACGAAGATCGGAGATAATATAACACGAAGGTAAGCGATACTCATTTGTGAAACAAAGGTATGCCCCTTTGCTATTTATCAACGAGTGAAGGGGCTATTGATTGCCACTTAATTTCATCATTTTTAAGACACAGTATATAAGAAATGATATAATATTAAAATGCTTAAGGTTATACACGTATGCGTAGCAAGGTGGTGTAAAGAACGATGGAAGCTTTAGAAATCTTTCAACGCTATGAGCTTAAATATTTAATTCCTTACGATGTTTACGAGCAGGTTACCGAGCAACTTCAGAAGCGAATGAAGTTCGATCCTTATGGAGATGAAAACGGGTGCTACAATATTGTCAGTCTGTATTTTGATTCAAAAGACGATAAGATATACAATGAAACCCGCAACAACTTAAACTTCAGACAAAAACTTCGACTGCGAGTATACGGTAAATCTGACTTGAACAGTACATCTTTTCTAGAGATTAAGCAGAAATACAACCGAGTTGTGAATAAGCGTCGAACGTTGATTACTTTAAATGATGCGTACGATTTCTTTTATAACAACGCCAAAAATGAAGCCCATTACAACGTTTCTAACCGCCAAATTCTTGGAGAGGTAAATGCGTTTAGTTCGTTGTATGAGTTAGAACCATCTGTCGTTGTCAGTTACGACCGTCAAGCTCTCGCCGGAATCGATGAGCCTGACTTACGCGTTACATTTGATTTCAATCTCATGACGAGAAATGATAACTTGAGCATTGAAGATGGTCCAGACGGTAATTTGTTTGTAGACCAAAATATGGTCATCATGGAAGTCAAAGTCTCGAACAGCGTTCCGTACTGGCTCTCACGGATGCTAAGTGATTATGAATGCGAGCGCAAATCTGTGTCCAAGTTTTGCACATGCATTGATATGGCGAACGGACTCATAAAACCTTATCAACCAATAAACCCACAAGTTGCAAGCGCTGCTGGCTCTGGCTTCTAGTCATCCAGCTATTTGCATTTAATGGTAATCCTACAAATCAAGGAGAATGAAGATGGAAGGCTTTTTAGATGAACTACGTAACTTCACCGATATGACGACACAATCGTCCATTGTTGACGGCTTTTTAGCTATATCATTGACGTTTGTTCTTTCAATGATTATTACATTCCTTTACCAAAAAACACATAAAGGCGCACGGTACGCACAATCATTTATACATACAATTGTAATTATGTCGATGGTTGTTTCTGTAATTATGATCGTGATTGGAAATAACATAGCTGTCGCATTTGGTCTTGTCGGCGCATTCTCCATTATTCGCTTCCGATCTGCGATGAATGATCCAAAGGACATTGCCTTCATTTTCTTCGGAATGGCAGCCGGTATCGCTTCAGGGCTCGGCTTTTATTTGCTAGCCATATTGTTTACGATTACAGTGAGCATTATTATTTACTTCCTTTACGTCATTGACTACGGTGGTGGTCAATCCGTTCAAAAGCGCATGAGAATTACGATTCCAGAAAATATGCATTACGAAAATGTATTTGATGAAACCTTTAATGAATACTTGCACGATTATAAGCTAACAAATGTCGAAACGACGAACCTCGGTACGATGTACCAATTGACGTATATGATTACGACAAACGACAATGTATCCGACAAAGACTTAATTGATGCAATCCGTCAATTAAACGCCAATCTTAAAGTATCAATTGGCATGGCGAATCCCGATTGATGGTAAAAAGCGAAGTCTTTTCAGACTTCGCTTTTATTGTACGTGCTATGCGCGGGGAATGTTTTCGTATATCTACCCTTACTACTTAGAACGGCCTAAAGGACATCCGGTTTTAACACAACAGCTTCATGTTATACGGATAAGTGTATAGTGGATAAACGTTTGTAGCTTTGGAATTTAGCAGCAGCTAGTGAAGCTAATTCAAGAACATCCCCAGACCGAGTTATAGCGCGGGGCATGGGACGGATATCTTACCATAGATGGCTTTATGGTAAGATTTTTATTGTTTTACGAGGCGTATTGTTGAGAATCCATCCATAGAAACGAGAAATCGAACCATAGAATGACTAATGGTGCAATTTCAGCCGAGTACGCTATTACATTTGATAAAATCCTTCCATAGCGAATGACTACTTAATTATATCGAGATTGTTTGTATTGATGAGTAACTGCAGTATTTATTTCTTTTTCTTTATATAAGAACGGATCGCTCTTTTTAGAAATTTCTCCTGCGGAAGAAGGATCCCGTCTCAACCCTTCTTCCGCAGACGTCACCACCTTTTTTTACAATCAACAGTATTAAATAGGTGACAATGTTGCACTAGATGTACTCAATAACCGTACACATAGGCAATCAATGTGACAGTCGTTAAAAGTCTATATATCATTTCTTCTTGAAGAACTTCTTTAGTTCACTCTATATTGAGCGTACAGACATCCTCCCAAAACCGTAATGGCATAATCAACATTCATCCGCTCACCTCTTATAGTGAAATCAAATTGATATCACCCGTAACCATGCCATAATAGAAATTCTACCGATTCCTCACACTACATTGGAAGAAAAAAGCAGGCTGAGGATATAGATTCCCTCACCTGCTTCTTTGTTATAGATTCAATTCACGTATATACGACGTTAAGTCGGAACGATAGTCTTCTCTTTCAAGGGCGAAGTCAATCGTCGCTTGTAGAAACCCAAACTTATCACCAACATCATAGCGTGTTCCTTCAAAGTGATACGCGAGTACGTCTTGGTCATTGATGAGCTTGCGAATGCCATCGGTTAATTGAATTTCATTACCCGCACCAGGTGGCAATGTCTTTAGAATTGGCATGATCTCAGGCGTAAGGACGTAGCGACCCATGATCGCTAAGTTAGAAGGTGCTTCTTCTAATCCCGGCTTTTCAACGAGATCACGAACGGGCACTGTTCCTGACTCATCGATATCGGACTGTGGAGATACAATCCCATAGCTTGAAACGCGGTGCTCGGGAACTTGTTGAACACCGAGTACAGAACGCTCTTCTTCCTCGTAAATGTTCATTAACTGCTTGAGGCATGGCACATCGGAGCGAACGATATCATCGCCTAACATGACAGCAAATGGCTCGTTGCCAATAAACGTACTTGCACAGGCAATCGCGTGTCCTAAGCCTCTCGGTTCTTTCTGACGTACATAATGAATGGAAGCCATGTTAGATATTTTCTTGACTTCTTCCAAACGGTCCCATTTCTCTGTTCGCTCTAGTGTCTGTTCTAGTTCGTATGAAACATCAAAGTGGTCTTCAATTGCACGTTTGCCACGGCCACTGATGATTAATATGTCTTCAATTCCAGAAGCAATTGCTTCTTCTACAATGTATTGGATGGTCGGTTTATCAACGACGGGTAGCATTTCTTTCGGAAGTGCTTTCGTTGCAGGTAAAAACCTCGTTCCTAGACCTGCTGCAGGAATGACTGCCTTTTTTACTTTCAAGATTATTCTCCTTCCAAAAACAAACATCTATTACCTTCAGTATATCATATGCATGACTTGTGCAACATGCGGAGATTATTAATTCAGCCTGTGATTGTCGAATTATATTTTATATTATTTTAATATTTAGATAGATAATACTTAGGTCTTATGATACAGTACTATTATACAGAAAGGAGGGTTCGCATGCCGGATATTTAGAGCATTAATCATGATTTGGTGGTACACTTCACAGTCTGATTCCTTGCTTCTCACTTATAACTCACTTCCATGAAAGGAGGTGCAGCCAATATGCTAAATCAAGTCTCTCTCATTGGGAGGATTACAAAAGATCCTCAACTACGCTTCACAAACTCTGGAGTTGCTTATGTAAAACTTCACCTCGCCATTCAACGCCGCTATCGAAATACGCAAGGAGAATTTGATGCAGACTTTGTTCCATGTATCATCTGGCGAAAACAAGCTGAGTCAACTGCAAATTATTGTCACAAAGGGGCGTTGGTGTCAATCACCGGAAGAATTCAAACACGCTACTATCTCAACGACCAAAACGAGCGGACGTATGTAACTGAAATTATTGGAGATGATGTTCGATTCCTCAAATTACAGGCTGCTACGACGAGCTCGAGCACTGAACACTCCACGAACGATGCAACCAGTACACCAACACCTTCATAAAGACCACACTGCACACTATTGTATTACCACGACCGATACTAGAAACCCACAACGACTCTCTCAAACAGCAAGACCTTCCATCAAGATTTATCCCCCAAATACTCGTACGACATGTGAATAACGTTAATGAAAAGCGCTTACACGGAAGCTTGGTGGGCATATTTTCACATCTGCTCGTACACCGTCCCTGAACGTAAAACTGCCAATTCAGGGACGGACTTCTTTATATTCATCACGGTAAGCACGAGGAGATAAACCAGTTTTATCTTTAAACTGACGACTGAAATAGTTCGGATCACGATAGCCGACATCAAAGGCTAAGTGTTTAACAGACTGGCGAGTCATGGATAGCTTCTTCATAGCAGCAATCAACCTCATATCTCGTAACACTTGACGAAACGTTCCTCCTTCATGCTGAACAAACAACTGGCCCAGATATGAAGGGTTGCGGTCGACGACGAGGGCAACATCTCTTAGCGTAAGATAAGGATTGTCATATTGGCTCTTCATATAATTCATTGCTGTCTTCACAATTTCTACCGATACGGTAGACTTTTCACTTTCTTGAAGTTCCAACATGAGTGAGAACCCCGTTTGCAATATGTCCAGTACTTCCTCAGCATGGTCGGCATAGTGCACACGTCTAAGTAACGTGCTAAGACGCTGCATAGTTTCCTCTTCTTTATCAATTGAATGATCAAGCTCATGATAAAGGCTCTCAATGACCGAAGTTGAGCGATTTCTCGTGTATATTATCCCACGGTAAGATGATTCACACTCATACAACCAATTTTTCACCCATTCTAAGAACCCTCCATCGTCGGTATATTGCAGGAAGTCCAACAACCGTTTTTTTTCTAAATGCGTCAAATATGGGAAATCAATGGCGTTGGAATTACTTACCCGATTGGCAATGAGTACCTTCCCTGCGCCACTGAAGTATGTGTTTGAAAATGCTTGGCGACAAGCCAGGTATGCTTGACGATAGGTGCTTTTGCCTGTAGATACAAAGTAAGCAACAACGAGTGGGTTCTCTTCTTTATGTTGCCATTGGTTTAAACATTCACTCGGAACATTGTACGTCCTCGTGGAATGCTGGTGAATAACAACGACTACACAGTCATCCATCATAGTTAATGTATATTCAAAATTATGTAATGACTCCAGTTCTTGAAGATACTGGAATAAGGCAATCGGGTCCCGATTTCTAGGCCGAAACATGAGCATACTAAATTCCTGCTCAAGTTGTGTTTCAAGTGAAAGAAGTTGTCTTGATAACTGTTCGCTTTCAGACATATGTATTGCGTCTTGATAAGACGTGTGCTTACGTCCTTCATTTTGCATAACGTACTCAATGCACTTTTTCAAATCTTCCGTATCGACAGGTTTTCTTATGACGCCATTTGCTTGGAGCTCAACGGTTCGTTGGATCGTTTTAAAATTCTCATCATTAACAAAAACAATTAATTTTCCGGAAAAGTGTTGTAGCGCTCTAGTCAAATCAGAAAATTTCTCATCATCAAATAAATCAATCTCTAGTATTAATATGTGAGGAAACGGGTGCCTAAGGATTTCTTGTAGTTCTCCGCTAGTAGCCACGAAACTTTGGACTTGGTAATGGGTGTCCATAGCTTCAATGGCCCACTTTAATCCGATATGATTATTTTGGTCCTGGTCTGCGATGATAAATTGGACTGCCACTATTTCCACCTCTTCTAATCACGATCATTATTACTAATTTACCATTAATTTGTTACTACCTCAAGAGTTTTGACATGCGACTATTGTACAAAATGAATAAACTATTCAATATAAACCCTTAAAAATCATAGAATTTTGAACCATATGGTCGATGATTATATCTTCTCATTGATAAAAGTTAGTATTTTATACCTAACTAGATGGATGGAGCAATGATTTTTGTTTCTTTGTTATTTTGTTTTTATACATCCTTCTCTATAATGAATACGTAGCTGTTTGTTAGGAACTAAAAAGTGCATGATATTCCTTCTGGAACGCATCTTACACACGATGAACTCTACATAACGACGTGTATCGTATACTTATAAACGAGGAGGCTGCTGGTAATGAGAATTCATATCGACATTAATGAAAATCATTCGGAAACGTCGATCACGATCCACGCAGCAGAATGGAGTCAAGAGTTAGAGCAATTAATGCGGTCATTAAATGAACACAACCAACCATCTAGTAGTCCATTTCGTCTACTCGCAGAAGATGGGGATACTTCGTTTGTTGTCTCACCTGCGGAGGTTGACTATTTGTATGCCGAAGACCGAAAAGTGTTTGCAGCCGTTGAAGAAAAGCGTTATGAAATGAAGCACAAATTGTACGAACTTGAAGAACTTCTTACTGACTTCCCGTTTGTGCGGTTTTCTAAGTCCGTAATCGGAAACATCGACCAGATTGATCGATTTGAAGTTTCTTTTAACGGCAATCTTTGTGTGTTTTTCAAATCAGGAAATAAAGAATACGTATCGCGTAAATATGTGAAAACATTGCGCAATATTTTGACAGGAGGGTAACGTTCATGGCAAAAGAAATTATTTACCGCTTATTTGCTGGAATTGGGGCTGGCGGCATTGTCACATTTGTGTTTTTGACGTATCTCATGATCATTGACCTCAACCCTCCTGTCGCGGAAATATGGAGAAATATGCTCGGTGGCATGCTCGTCGGTGTATACTTCTCTCTGTCGTCTTTCGTCTTTGATTTTGAGAAATGGAGCACGTTAAAAGCGACCATTGTTCATTATGCGACTTCCATCATCGTTTATTTTTCCATTGCTTTGATTGTAAGTTGGGTTCCGCTTCGACCATTACCGCTACTGCTAGCTGTTGCGCTCTTCACACTCTTCTATGCCCTTCATTGGACAGGTTTTTATTTGTATTATCGTCGACTAGCGAAGAACTTTAATGAATCTTTAAATCGAGACGCTCTTTGATCAGATTAGAAATAAACAATTCACTCTATGTGCCGAAATAACAGATAGAGGTGGTTTGATGACGACGAGTACACAAACATTCACGTATTCCGATTACTATCAAGAATTGATTCAGGGCAACGAGCGCGACTTAATTGGATTTACAGGGTTTACAGCTGAAGATATGGAACGCTTGCACAGCATTCAATCGTTCATTAATCAGCATGTAGAGTCACTCGTTGATCGGTTTTATGAACCCATTGTTAAAGACCCTCATCTTCGGTCAATCATTGACAATCACTCATCTGTTGATCGTCTAAAACGCACGTTTTCAAGTTATCTTTTGGATATGTTTTCTGGAAAGATTGGCGCTGAATATTTGAAACACCGTCACGTCGTCGGTGCAATTCATTACCGAATTGGGCTAAGTGAACAATGGTATATCGCTGCCTATACGCGAATTCAAAATGAAGTGCTATCGCTCGTAATAAATGAGTTTCCAAAAAAGGATGCCTTGCCGATACTTCAGTCTTTCCAGCGGCTTTGTTCTCTAGATATGCAAATCGCGATTGGCACATACATCGGGACTTACGCAGACTCGCTTACACAATACAACGAAGCTCGCCTTTCTCAAAATGAACAACTCACAAAAGCAGCAAATGATCTTGCTAAACATTCTAGTGACATGAAAGCCCATGTAAGCAATCAAAGGTCCGATACTGAACGCGTGACGACCGGATTGCAATCGTTGTATCAAGATTCTCAGCACATGCAAAGCAATATGCTAGAAGCACAATCTGATATTAGCGAGTCGATGACCAATCTGGAAGCGATGGTATCAGACGTGGAAAGGTCCCGAGATAAGCTCTCTTTGTTGAAAGAAAGCTCAATGAATATTGGTAAAGTGACACAAACCATTTGGGAGATTGCGAAGAAGACGAAAGTGCTCTCATTAAATGCGAGTATTGAGGCTTCTCGAGCTGGAGAGTACGGACGTGGATTTGCGGTCGTTGCTAATGAAGTGGGAACACTTGCTGCCAACACGCAACATGCACTAGAAACGATTCGAAGTCAGATTGAAGAGACACAAAATCATGTGAGTGAATTTCACGAAAGCATTGAAGCTTTGAGTAACAAAGCGAATCACATGAACGATGTAACGAACACGATTAAAAAGCGTTTAGCAGACTCTACCGAAGCAGCCGGAGAGAACTTTGCTGCGATTGAAGGATTTACGACAACTGTTGAACAGTTCCAATCCAGCTTTCACGAACTGATGGCTTCTTTTGATAAACTGGGTGGTTTCTCAGAAGAGCTTACCGATTTACGCTTAGAAGTTCATGAACAATAAAAATAGGAAAAACGGACGAGCACACGTATTGTTACGTGCGTTCGTCCGTTTTTTCTTGTTCCTCAAACCGTTCTTTTCGCTCCATCTGCTCTTCCTCAATTTCTCGCAAGCGCTTGTCAGCTCCGTAAATGTTCTCTACCGGTCTATCTTCTCTCAGTGGAGGCTTTCTAACGAGCAACATGATGCCCGCTGCTACGTATAACCCACCGTATAACATTCCCAATCCAACTGTGATGATAATGCTTAAAGCACCGACAACAATAAATATAATGCCCGCTCGTTTTGATTTGCTTCGATACCAATAGAGTGCCATTGCTACGGGAACGATGGCTAAAAATTGCAAAATCGTAACGAACCACGTAAAAGGGACAAGAACACCGAGGACGAGATCAAACGCATACAGGTCTTCAGGAGTTACTAATGGATCTGCTTCTGCAAAGTTTCTTCCTACTCCAAAGAGAAAATGAATTTGTAACGCGAAGACTAAAGCGATGAAACTCATAAATCCATGCACACTTAGCCCAATAATGCTTAACACCAATTCCCCAGTTCTTTTCAACATTTCTCACCCCAAAATAAAGCTTGCAACAGATGTACGTTGCAAGCTCCAACAAAGTTACAAAAACATGCCTAAAAAGGCAATACCTAACACTAAAAGCAACACATTTAGCAAGATAGAAAGACCGTTAATAATAATTCCTGAAATCGCTACTCCGGCTCCTTCGCTCCGGAACCAATTTCTCTTCGGGCCATCAGACCGAGCACGATACCAACCACGGCGGTTAAAAAGCCAAACCAAGAAATAAAGAAAGATGCGATCCCTAATATGAGTGACGCAATCGCTTTTCCGTTCATAGAAGCCTCCTCTACTGGACGAGTTTCATAAACTCTCTCATGAAGCCGGGTAAATCATCCCACGCATGGCCAGATACGAGGTTGCCGTCGACATACACTTTCTCTGATCGAAACGTCGCACCAACAGCCTCAACTTCAGGTTTACACGCAGCGTACGCGGTCAACTCCCGGCCTTTCAGACGTTCTCCAGCAACCGCTGCAAACACTTGTACCGCGTGACAGATTGCACCGACCGGTTTGTTCTCATCTAGAAAGTGATTCACAATCGCCGGGGTGCGTTCATGCATGCGAATGTACTCAGGGGCGCGTCCTCCAGGCAAAATCAATCCATCATACTCTTCGGGCCGAACGTCCGCAAATGCAATATGACTTTGGAGTTCATACGAAGCTTTTCCACAAACGTCTCGTATCCTTCAATGAAATCATGGTTGACGGTATACAGCGATTTCACAGACGGAGACGCGATGTCCGCTTCCATGCCTGCTTCGAGAAAACGATAGTACGGATAAAATACTTCTAACGCTTCTACTGCGTCACCTGTAAGAATAAGAATCTTCGCCATGCTCAATTCTCTCCTTTACCCTTTAGTTCGGAACGTGAACAGGTTTTATATCCTCTTTTCCCGTTAAGTTTAAAATGAAACGTGTTAACAGTGTGATTTCTTGCTCAATGTCTTGTAGAGCAATCATTTCTTGGGGCGCATGCATATACCGAAGCGGCAATGACAACACCGCCACCGGTACGCCAGAACCGGTTAAACGCAACTGGTCAGCATCCGTCCCTGTTGTTTTTGGTGTCAATTCATACTGAAGAGAAATGCCTTCATCCTTGGCCGCACGTTCAAGCAGTTCATTCACCTTTCGGTTAATCGGCGCTCCTTTTGCTAATACAGGACCCTTTTGTAAGCGAACATCCCCATTTTTCTGGGGACTAGCACTTGGGAAATCAGTAGCAAACGTCACATCCAGCGCGATCGCGATCGTCGGCTTCGTCATCGCACCTGCAAAAAACGCACCCCCCATATTTGTTTCTTCATTGACCGTACTCACGCCATACACACCTACAGAGAGGGTTTCATCCTTTAATCTGCGGATAACTTCTGCAACGATATACGATCCCGTGCGATTATCAAGCCCTCTTCCACTTAAACTTTCATTTAATAACAGCTGCGGCTCGATATCATACACTGCAGGATCCCCAATTTGTATGTATCTCTCAATTTCTGCTTTCGTCGTGACGCCGCAGTCAATGTACAGATCATCGGTCGTCATTTTCTCATTTGCCCCGCCATGATGTTCAGCATTTGTGCCAAAGATTCCAGTAATTGTTCCGTTTGTTCCGAGTACGGTCACACGCATGCCTAGCGCTGGCAACGGACTAATGCCGCCAAGAGGTTCCACTCGCAAAAAGCCAGACTCATCAATATGCTTAATCATAAATCCAATCTCATCACTATGCCCAGCAAGCAATACGCGAAACGGTGCTTCAGGCTGTAAAATCGCATACGCGTTTCCTGCCCCGTCTGTACGTAGCTCATCAGCCGATGACTTCACGTATTCCAACCATTTCTCTTGAAGCTCGTCTTCTCGTCCTGATGGTGAGGGCGTACGTAGCATTTCATACAAAAAATCATGCGGGTTTGTTCCCAAACCGTCCACCTCCTAAGCTTCTGTTATTAGTGTACCTTAGATCACAAAATTCTTTCCACAACAAAAAAGATTAAATGGTATGATTATTCAAACAATATAACAAAAGAGGTGACTAGCTCATGTTTACGCACGTAACACGTTTTTGCGACCGACTCGTCCAACGCTATTTGCCTGATGCCTTTCTTTTCGCCCTCATTTTAACTTTTATCGTCTTTTTACTCGGCATTTTCATCACCGACAGTTCACCCATTGCCATGGTACAGTTTTGGAGAAGGGTTTTGGGACTTATTAGAGTTCGCGATGCAAATGTCTTTAGTCGTCGTGACCGGCTACATACTCGCCAATAGCTCCGTCGTAAAAAGCATCCTTGCCCGCTTAGCATTGTTCGCCAATACACCTGGACAAGCGATCATGCTCGTCACCCTCGTCGCAACCCTTGCCTGCCTCATTAACTATGGGTTTGGCTTAGTCATCGGGGCACTGTTCGCACGTCACGTCGTCCAACAAGTGCCCAAAGTGAACTTCCGCTTGCTCGTCGCCTCCGCTTACAGTGGGATGCTCGTCTGGCACGGCGGACTATCTGGCTCCATCCCACTCACCATCGCCACCCCCGGTCACTTTCTCGAAGATATGATGGGGACAATCCCCATCGGGGAGACGTTGTTTTCACCATTTAACCTGTTCATCGTCATTACAATGGTCATCTTACTGCCAATTATGAACCGATTGCTCATGAGAGCTGCAGACTCATCACAAAAAATTGAACCCGTCTTTACCGAACATGCCGCGGCTAAGGAAGAAACGACAGATGACAAGCCAAAAACACCAGCTGATCGATTAGAAAACAGTCAGATCATCTCGCTCGTGATCGGGGGCCTCGGACTCATATTCGTCGTCATGCATTTCGTGCAAAACGGTCTGGATCTTAACTTAAACATCGTTAATTTCACGTTTCTGTTTCTAGGTATCTTGTTGCACAAAACGCCCCGAAGGTTTCTAAAAACAGTGAGTGACGCGGTGCGTAACGCCGGTGGCATTATTATTCAGTTTCCCTTTTACGCAGGATCATGGGCATGATGGTCGAATCAGGTTTATCGGATATGATGTCGGAAATGTTCATTCTCATTTCCAATGAAGCAACGTTTCCCCTTTTCACATTTATTAGCGCTGCCATTGTGAACTTCTTCGTCCCTTCTGGTGGTGGTCAGTGGGCCGTTCAAGGACCGATTATGATGAGTGCTGCCTATGAAATCGGTGCAGAACCCGCAAGAATTGCGATGGCGGTCGCTTGGGGAGATGCGTGGACGAACATGATTCAGCCGTTTTGGACGTTGCCACTTCTCGCGATTGCTGGACTTAAAGTACGTGACATCATGGGCTTTTGTGTCATTATTCTCATCTGGTCATTCATTCCGATAGCGATCGGTTTACTGTTTGTATAGAGAAATGCGGGGACAAATTCCCCCGCATTTCTCTAGTTTTTCACCGCGTGCAAAAGGATGGACTCCCCAGCAAACGATTGCAGTTCATCTCTTTTTGTGATGATGTTGAATTTCTGTTTATGGTCGTCTGGTGATGCTAACAACAAATCGGTCAATTCTTTTCTCGTTT
Organism: Geomicrobium sp. JCM 19039; assembly: GCF_000698145.1. Taxonomy (GTDB): domain Bacteria; phylum Bacillota; class Bacilli; order Bacillales; family Marinococcaceae; genus Geomicrobium_A. Next base: position 77,634 of record NZ_BAXB01000004.1, on the reverse strand, counting down.
CGTTCGGCACGTCCAAACGATCGCACCAATCCGTAAAGAGAAACGTTTTCGTAAAGCGCTGGACACGCTCTACAGTAAAGCCTGCACGTTCGACCATCTGCACCCACTCGCTTTTCTTCCACGCACGGAAATGACTCGGGTCACGCTTCTTTTCAACCGTATTATAAAACGTGTCCCAATCATCAATCAGGTGCAGTGTTGTCCAAGATGTATAAACTACCTCCAGGTTGGATAACACGGTGCGCACCTTCAAGAAATCGATCTGGCCGTTCAAAGTGGTGAGCCGCAATGCGGCATACAGCAACATCGTACGATGAATCGGGAAAATCTAGCTTTTCTGCGTCCCCTTCAACGAAGGATACATTCTCAAAACCGTTCTTTGTAATAAACGCCTCGGCCGTCTCGAGCATTTCTTTCGTTAAGTCCATCGCTGTTACTTCATTCACATGGGGGGCTGCGGCTAAACTCACGTGACCCGCACCGGTCGCAATGTCTAACAAACGCTCATACTGGTTATGCTCCAACTCGGCCACGAGCAGACCCAAATCCTCACCTTTGGCATGAAGTTGACTCGTGACATAATTGGCAGAGGCAGAGGAAAACGTTTGTTGAACGGTTTTTTTAAAGTTACTCAAACTCATCACTCCTTTTATAAAATAGTTTACGGTAGCTTGAAGGAAAACACGACTAACAATGTCGAATAGGTAGGGATAAGTAAAAATGATAGGAGTTTTTTGTATGTTCGTGAGAGAGGTCACCCGAGATGACGCAGCACCACTCGCTCGCCTATTAAAGCACGTTGACGCATCGAATGTCATGCTGTTTCACCCTGGTGAGCGAAAAATAAGCCTGGAAGGATTAGAAAAGCACATTCAAAACATTCAACACACTCCGCATAGCCGCTGGTTTGTTGCAGTAGCTGCTAATGAAACACGATGTGGCTATGTATTTATCATGGGAAATGACTTACAAAGAACCCGGCACCGAGCGTCTGTCGTCATCGGTGTTGAAGAGCGGGCAAGAGGGCAAGGTGTAGGTTCACAGCTCATACATCATGCAGAGACGTGGGCAGAAAACGCCGGCGTGCACCGATTAGAGCTGACCACACTTGTCCACAATCACGCCGCCATATCCCTGTATTCATCACTCGGTTATGAACGAGAAGGCATTCGCTACGCATCCCTTTGCATTGACGACGTCTACCATGATGAAATCTATTTCTACAAACTGCTTACATAACAATCAATGAGGTGAACCGATCATGAAGATTACCCATGCCATCGTGAAAGAAGTTAGTGAAAATTTTAGCTCAGGCCTCACCGAAGCCACCCTTGGAAAACCTGATCTTACCCGCGCCCGTGAGCAACATGCCAACTACGTTCAAGCGCTTAAAGACTGCGGAGTTCAAGTAACCGTTCTACCTGCTGATGATCGTTTTCCTGATTCGACTTTTGTGGAAGACCCCGCTGTCGTGTTGCCGGATTGCGCCATTTTGACTCGACCGGGCACACCTGAGCGAATCGAAGAAACGGCTCTTATGAGAGACACGCTCACGCCGTTATTTAACACAACTGAAACGATCGTTCCCCCTGGAACACTTGAAGGCGGCGACGTGCTTCGTGTGGAAAACCATGTTTACATCGGCATATCAGATCGTACGAATGAAAAAGGCGCCACGCAGTTAATGGAGATCCTTACGCGTTTAATGTGAGTAGTTCGACCGTTCCGGTGCAGCACATTCTTCACCTTAAAACGGGCTGTACGTACATGGGAGACAACTACATGCTCGTCGCAGGGGAATTTGTCCAAGACCCAGCGTTTACAACGTTTGATCGAATCGTTGTGCCGGATGAGGAAGCGTATGCGGCCAACTGCCTACGGATCAACGATCACTTAATCATGCCAAAAGGTTATCCACAGACTCGTGAACAATTGCAAAAACTCGGCCTACCCATTATTGAACTAGACATGTCTGAGTTCGAAAAACAAGACGGAAGCCTCACTTGTTTATCACTCCGATTCTAAGAAGCGTTCAATCACCTCCCAATACGTTGGGTCTGCATGAATCGTGTTGTGCCCGTGTTCGTCAATGACGATCCATTCAGCTGTGTCTTGTGATTCGTATAAGGCACGGCTACGATCGAAGGGGACAACTTCATCGTCACCGGCAACGATCATGAGCATCGGGATGTTTACGTCGTGCAAATGCTTCTTCGTCTCAAACGAATGGCGCAACAACATATCGACCGGTAAAAACGGGAACTGCGCGGCACCTACGCTTGCTAGCCGATCAAATGGTGTCACGAAAATCGCACGGTCAACGTCTCGGTTGTCCGCCACATACGCGGCAACAGCCGTTCCTAAGCTCCTGCCCATCACCGTGATTTGTTCAGCGTTCTCGGCCACTGCATCATACACGTAGAGCGCATCCGAAAATAGTTCTTCTTCACCTGGCGTACCCTCGCTTGCACCGTAGCCCCGGTAATTCATGAGTACGACATTTCTTTCTGGCCAGCGCTCGTTCACTTCGGCCGCTTTGGTTGACACATTTTCGGCATTGCCACCGTAATAAAAGATCACGTCCTCTGTTGAATCCCCAACGAACCAACCGTGTAACAGCGTGCCATCCGGCGTTTGTACGATCATCTCTTCCACACCGACCGAATCGTCTAACCGTGCCGTTTGTGCCTCATCCACAGCGGTTGGGTGAAAAATGATCTGCTCTTGAAGAAAATATAGCAAACTGATAACGGCTAAAAATACAGCTACGATAACGACGAGTATGTTTCTGATTCTCATGTGTCCACACCCCTTAACATAATGCCAACGTATCATGAATACACTGAATAATCACGTAGTTTTCAGGAGTGGTATACAATGGATGCTACAACAGAACGAACGTATGGGTTATTTGTGCATTTGAGTGCATTTTCTGGCTTCATCATTCCGTTGGCCACACTTTTCGCTCCTCTCATTCTTTGGCTCATCAAACGTCATGAGTCTGAATATGTGGATGCGCACGGAAAAGCCGCCGTCAATTTTCAGATTTCTTATTTCATTTATGCGATCGTCTCATCTATTCTCATATTCGTATTTATTGGCTTCGTGCTCGTATTTATCGTCAGCATTGCCTGGATCGTATTCGTTATCATCGCGACCGTCAAAGCATCGAACGGCGAATTGTACAAATACCCGCTGTCTATTCCATTTATAAGATAGGCTAAGGAATGCCATTGGATATTTGTTTCCAAAGACAGCCCATTGGCAACAGATTCAAACGAAAGTGACTGATTGGAGCCAATTTGTTTCCCAAACCGACATACGAGAATAGAAAAACTTCCCGATCAAAAAGATCGGGAAGTTTTTCTTTATGAGCGAATTACTCATCATCAAACACGATGTACGTTGCTTTTACCGGTCCGTGCACGCCAACGACAAGGCTCATTTCAATATCTGCGCTGTTAGAGGGTCCGGATATGAAATTGATGCAAGACGGCAAGCGTTCACCATTTTCTACCCGTTGATGAATCTCGTAAGTCGCTTGTGTCATTCTCGGTACGAGAGAGCTTTTCGGGATAATGGCAATATACGTCTCGGGTAAGAGGCTTACCGCTCTGCCTTTCTCACTTGAACTGAACAATACGACGGTCCCAGACTCCGCAAGTGTCATGTCGCTGTACGTAATCCCGACCGTTGCCTGTTCGGCAACACGAATGTTGTCATCACTTACCGGGTTCCAAATAAATGTGTCCACGTCCAGTTGCTTCATCTGCTCTTGAAAACGATCATCTAGACCCACATCTTTAAGGCGCGGATCGTCCCACATGAGATACGACTCGGCTTGATAACGACCGAAGGTTTCCGCTACCGCTCTGGCGACACCACTTTTTTCAACTTCAATTACATCTGTATGAATGTGCTGGCACTGCTCTTTAAATACGTCTAGAAGCTCATCTGCCGTCGCATCTGCGTATACCTCCCATTGAGGGCGGTGCTTATAAACTGGGCGTTCCACGTGATCGACACGCGCTCTACCCATCTTTTCTGCAATGTTGTTCAGAAATGATGTCCGATTTTGAACCGTACCTCTACTCATCTTGACCCTCTCCTTTGCCGCGACGCATCCACCAATCGCGAAAACGGTCGCGAGAAGGCGCAGGTAGATCACGTGAACGTGTCCATTCTTTAATTAAGCTCGGTCCCGAAGATATGCGATCCCCTTTTGTCCAAGGCTTTAAGGCAAGGTGAGCATTCTTGGAAGCGAGACGATAAAGTTTCGAACGACTCACACCGGTACCAAATAGTCTCATTGACCAACGCTCAGGCATAGAGCCTAACTTTTCTTTTTCGGTAATGATTTGGCGGTGAGCAATCAAATGTTCATGCAACGGAATTTTTACTGGACAAGCTTCTGTACACGCTGCGCATAATGACGAAGCATATGGCAAGTCTTTATTGTTCTCATACCCATCGAGAAGCGGTGTAAGGACCGCGCCAATCGGCCCGTTATAAATGGACCCGTACGCATGACCACCGACGTGACGATAGACTGGGCACACGTTCACACAAGCAGCACAACGGATACAGTGCAATGCGGATTGAAATTGTGTTCCTAAGATTTTGGAGCGTCCGTTATCGACGATGACGAGGTGAAATTCTTCTGGACCGTCCACCTCGCCCTCGGTTTTCGGTCCAGTGAGACCTGTAATGTATGACGTTAGCTTTTGGCCAACGGCACTGCGACAAAGCAGACTGACCAATACGTCGAGCTCTTCCCACGTCGGAACGATCCGCTCCATCCCCATTACGGTCACTTGGGTTTTTGGCAATGCACTTACAAGTCTCGCGTTTCCTTCATTCGTCACAAGTGAAATTGAACCTGATTCTGCGACCGCAAAGTTGCAACCGGTAATGCCAAGGTCAGCATCCAAAAACTCTTGGCGAAGCTGTTCACGCGCGAAACGTGTGAGTTCATCCGGATCATCTGTTTTGCTGTACCCTTTTCGCTCTGTAAACACATCTCGAATTTGGGAGCGGTTTTTATGAAGTGCAGGCGCGACAATGTGAGAAGGTGGGTCATGATCATCAATTTGGAGAATGTACTCACCTAGGTCTGTCTCGATCACTTCTCGACCATCGGCTTCGAGAACTTCGTTTAATGAGATTTCTTCGGTGACCATCGACTTTGATTTAACAATCTTCTTCGCTTCTTTTTTCCTGGCAACTTCACGCACGTATGCATTCGCTTCTTCCGCCGTTTCTGCGAAGAATACGTGCCCACCCATTTCAGCAATGTTGTCGCTCAGCTGTTCCAGGTAATAGTCTAAATGATTGAGCGTATGTGTACGGATTTCCTCTCCGTGATCACGCCACGCTTCCCAATCTCCGAGCTGCTCTGAGGATGTATGTTTACGCTCCCGCAAACGCTCTTGCGCTGAGCGTACCGCCCCTCGCATGAACGCATCTTCCAGGCCTGTGTCAACTCGCTCGGCAAATGCATCGCTACCTACTCGTAATGGCACGGAATCGTCCTCCTCTACGTATTATTGATGATTCAAGACTTCGGTAATGTGCATTACGCGAACACCGCTTTTTTCCCGTGACAACTTCCCTCCGATGTTCATTAAACAACCCGCATCCGCTCCGATTAAAATGTCTGCATTCGTTTCTCTTACACAATCGGCTTTCTCTTGTACCATCTCTGTGGAAATCTGTGGCATTTTCACGGCAAACGTACCGCCAAACCCACAGCAATCATGCTTGTTTGGTAAGTCAATCATCTCTAACCCTTTTACGTTTTCTAGCAACTTCATCGGTGCATCTTTCACACCGAGAAGTCTCGTCATATGGCAAGACGTGTGGTACGTTGCCGTTCCTTGAAAACGCGCGCCTGTATCTTCGACTCCAAGTACATTTACAAGAAACTCCGTCACTTCAAATGTCTTTTCTGCCAACGCTTCTGCCTTTTGTTCCCACTCCTTGTCGTCGCTCAGAAGATGTGAGTATTCATGGAGCATGGCTGCACATGAGCCAGAAGGCGTGACGACGTATTCCGATTCTTGAAAGGCGGTGATGGTCTGCTTTGCCGCCTTTTTCGCATCCTTATGATAGCCGCTATTAAACGCCGGCTGACCACAACATGTTTGTGTAGCTGGGAAATCAACATCACAGTCAAATCGTTCCAACAGTTCAACTGTCGCACGACCTGCATTCGGATAGAAATGGTCCCCAAGACACGTGATAAACAAGGAAACGTTCATGCCCATTCACTCCTTTTACGTTATTGATGGAATGTATTTACCTTATTGTAATGCAAACCGTCCAGTTCTTGTTTCTTTTTTTGTCCAATGATAATCATCGCAATAATGAAAAGGGCTACCACACCGAGAATGGCTGTTCCAATTCCAGAGCCGTGAATGGCGATCATACCAAGCCCCCCTGCAAACAACAGGTAATACGCGAGCGGAATCATCATTCTTCGAATAAATGTTCCTTCTTTGCCAGAGATCCCCGCGGCAGCTGAAGCAGCGACGACGTTATGCACGCAAATGAGGTTTCCTGCAGCTCCTCCGACAGCTTGCAATGCGACAATGATGAGCGGGCTCATCATTAATTCATCCGCTACACCAAACTGAAATAGTGAAAACATCATGTTACTTACCGTGTTACTACCCGCAACGAAAGCGCCTAACGCACCAACAATTGGGGCAAATAACGGATACAAATCACCGGTGAAATTCGCGAGCCAATTTGCCATTGTGAGCGGCATACTTTCGAGCCCTGAGAGATTCACGTCAGTATTGATGAATACTTGGACGAGCGGCACTGAGAACAAGAGTGCAATAATTGCACCAGAAACCGTCTTAAATGACGTTTTCACAGCTGACCAATATTGTATAAATGATAATTGATGTAACCAGATGCAAATGATCGAAACTGCAATAAGCGTCATGCCCGGAATGTCTAAAATCACACTGCTAATTTCAATGTCTGTGCCAAATAGTGAAGAAACTGCTACTTCTGTACGAGCAACCCAGTCTTGGAATGGAAGCCAATCAACTTTTATGACAATTAAGATGAGAGCAACAAGTGCATACGGCATCCATGCTCTGAGACTTGTCATCCGCCTGAAGGGGCACGATCCATTGATAACTTCATATTGCTTAACCATTCAGGCTCCCAATACTTTCTCTCAGGGAAGTCCCAATGATGCTTTGGCATAAACAACCCTTTTCTTGCTGCAGGGATGACGATTGCAAGTCCGATGAGGCCTCCTAATAGCGCTGGGAATTCAGGCCCTAATAGATTCGCCACAAGGACGGATGGAACGGTGAATGCCACTCCTCCGAAAATCGCGAATTTCCAGATGGCCAACCCTTCTTTAAACGATCGATTTTCACCGAAGAAGAACGTGAGCATCGCCACCATAAAAAGTGGAATAAATGTACCGATGATTCCGTGGAAAATTGCCACTTGCGCACCGACATCGGTAATGAATGCGTTGTAATCCGAATATGTAGAATTTGATATAAAGTTCGTGACGATATCATTTCCTTCAAGCCCTGAACCTACACCGACAAGAATCGGCGTTCCAATCGCACCGAAAGAAACAGGTGTAGATTGCAACATGAGGGCAACCATCACCGCGGCCATCGCCGGGAAACCTACAGCAATGAGTAACGGACCGATAATTGTCGCTGGCGCCCCCCAACCGGCAGCACCTTCAAGAAACGTACCGAACAACCAACAAATGATAACGACTTGAATTCTTCTGTCCGGAGAAATTTGCGTAAATCCATTACGGATCGTCTGAACCGCTCCACTCTCTTTGAGTGTATTCAATAAAAGCAACGCGCCGAACACAATGATGGCAACTTCAAGTGCTGTAACTAGACCATTTGTAGCTGCAGCGGCGACTTGCGAACCGGGAACATCCCAAACAAATAGAGAGATGATCACAGTGACAACGAACGCGATTGGCATCGCAACTTTCGCCGGCCAACGTAAAATAACAAGAAAGAAAAATACCGTAACGATCGGCAAGATAGCAATCAAACTTAATAACCCTTCACTCATTATAAACGCTCCCTACCCCTAAGTCATCAGATGACCTTATGTCTATATGCAGACCATTATAAGTGAAACGCTTTCATAGTACAAGAAAAGGTTTTCAAAGTTTGGAAGAATAGGGCTTTGTGGCAGGGGGAATGAATGGTGTGGCTTCAGACGATCGGGGCAATATCGGTTTGTTCTTATCGTCTGGCGTGCAAAACAGCTAGTGGTTTTTAGAAGTGCTTGAAGTGTCACAACTATCCGATTGTGTGACACTTCATTTCGGAAAGCCAACATTATTAACGTCGATTGTCACTTAAGCGTCTCAAATTGTCACAAATCCAAATATATGAGGCAGTTGGTGCCATAAAGTGACCCATTTGAGGGGAGGATTGTCACAAAAAAATGTGTGAGGACCACGCAGTTAGCGTTCACACTTTGGAAAGCGTACCGGTGAGAGATTGTTTGAATCATACTTGCTTCGTCGGGAGCCGAGCATAAGCGGCTCTTGTCTTCTCTTCACCTACACAACTAGCGACTCGTTTTGTGGAATTGCCCAACCGAAGACCCTCTAGCGTCAAAGACTTACGAGACTTCGGCATGAACCACGCCGAAGGCAGTTCGGTTTCACTTCGGCACCTTAGGTGCCGATGGTAATTCGTCGTTGAGATTTATCTGGTCACACGCTTAACGTGGATCGACAGACAGACCGGAGGCCTAGCAATCATCCCCCCAAACAAAGTGCAAAAACTATCGAATAAGTTTGAGGGGTCACTGAAAAAGCGAAATTGAAACTCGCAAATCGATCGGAGGGTTCGCATTAACGAGTGGCTTAGAAAATGAAACGCTTTTTTCAGCGTTCTCGCACTTTTACTTACGGGTATTTATGAGTGGCTCGTCTGGCTATGGTAGGATTTCTTTCAATTAGGAAGCCGATTTAGCTGAAATCTTACCATTGTTTCGTCTATGGTGGGATTTTCAGTTTCTATGGTAGGATTTGCAACAACGAAACGCGGAAAAGAAAAGAAATCTTACCATAGGGAGCTCTATGGTAAGATTTTCGATCTGCGCCATGTTCGGTGCTGGAAGAGGGAAATTTAAACACGGATGCGATTGTTTTTCTTTTTATAAAAAGAAGATCCCTCATAGACGTTTGTCTTTGATGGGATTTTCGTTAATGAAGACCCCTTTTTTACAGGAATCCCCACATTGATTCAACCTGAGAACGATATTAGCCTAATTAATATATTGGCTTAGCAAACGTTCCACGCTTTGCAAGTGATCCATCATCAGTTCTCCAGCGCGAGCCACTTGTTGTTTTTCGATCGCGGTATAAATCGCCATATGCTCTTCGTGTAACTGCTCGGCTCGGACTTTTTCTGAATACAGCCAGATCCTTCTCGTTTCGAGCATCGTTTCGACGGTGAGGTCGGCGACGCTTTGCAATAGGCGCACGAGCATATCGTTTTTGGAGGCACGAGCCACATGCATATGAAACGCCCAATCTGCTTTCTCTCCAAGCTTCTCATCGTCCATATGAATGTTCATCAAATGAAGAGCTTCCTTCAGTTGTTGTAAATCCTCTTCCGTCCGCTGCTTCGCAGCGCTTGCACAGAGCCGACCTCTAATATTTTTCGTACTTCAAGCAACTCTTTAATTTCTTTCGGATTCACGAGTAACAACGAGGAGTATGGGATTTTTAAGTCAATGGACTCATACGAACGGACGAACGTGCCTTCACCGTGCCGAATATCAACGAGACCCGTCGCCCGTAGCGCACTTAACGCCTCGCGAATGGCTGAGCGCCCAACAGCGAATCGTTCGGCAAGCTTTTCTACCGATTCCAACCGATCCCCAGGTTTCAGATCCCCTTTTTCAATCGCGCCCTTTAAGGAGTCTGCCACCTCTTCATAGATCTTTTTGGAACGAACACGTTCGTACTTCATCAAGAGCCTCTCCTTCGGATACATTGTTATTCTCTTCATTGTATCAATCGAACCCCGCACGTCAACTCACACAAAAAACATGCCCCCGTTATCCAACGAGAGCATGCCTAATCTTTACTTGATTAAATTAATGCCACCGATAATGGGTAGCGACTTCTTCGTCTTCTGCGTTGCATTGACAATACCCACAACGAAAAGCGCGAGCACGAGCAACATCCCGACCGGATAAATCAACCAGCCGATCAAAGGAATATTACCAACAACATTAACGGCAATGACGAGCAACAGTAACAATAGACCTTGGTTCGCATGGTGCCGCGCAAACGCTGAATCCTTCGCAGCGAGAAGTGGCACGAAAAATAAAATGTATGCAACAATACCTAAACCCATGTTTTCTTCCGCATCACGGTCTGGACGTTTTTGGATCTCATTCATGCAATCAGCTCCTTACTCGTATTTACGATCGCGATCCGCAAAAAGTTTCAACAATGTTTTTCCCGAACGTAGCTATATATAAACAACTTAATCGAATTATGATAGACTAAACATATAAAAATGACAGACAATTCTTTCTATCCACCTGGAGGTGCCCTTGTGATTCAATTATGTGAAGTCGGACCGAGAGATGGTCTGCAAAATGAATCGAAACCCGTGTCCGCAGAACAAAAAGTCACCCTCATTCAACAAGCGATTGATGCTGGTGTGAAAAAAATCGAAGCCGTTTCTTTTGTTAATCCTCGTGTTGTGCCACAGATGGCGGATGCAGAAGAGGTGATGGAACGCCTACCAAAACGTGATGACGTTACGTATGCCGGGCTTGTATTGAGCCGTTCCGGTCTTGACCGCGCATTGGCAACGTCGGTCGACCTTTTGCACGTCGTCGTTGCGACGAGTGATACATTTAATACGAAAAACGCCCGTCGATCGGTTCAAGAAGGCGTGGATGAAATTAGCTCAGTTATTGAGGATGCTGCAACAGCGGAACGCCCTTCTACAGCGATTCTTGCTACGAGCTTCGGTTGCCCGTACGAAGGCGTGGTTGATGAAAACCGCGTCATGCGCGTTGCCGAGCGCTTTCTTGATGCAGGCGCACAAGAGATTGTTCTGGCGGACACGACCGGCATGGCAAATCCTGCGAAAGTGACGCGAATGGTGGACTTGTTTAAAGAAACATTTGGCGGGGACACGCCACTTGGTCTCCATTTTCATAATACGCGTGGGCTCGGACTCGCCAATGTCGCCGCCGGGTATGCCGCTGGTGTTACCCACTTTGATGCGGCGATTGGTGGACTTGGCGGTTGTCCATTTGCACCGAATGCGGTCGGGAACGTTGCGAGTGAAGATGTGATTCATATGTTTGAAGAGATGGGCGTGCCAACAGGCGTGGACGTTCAGAAGATGATTGACGCCGCGATTTGGTTGGAAAATGTAATGGAGAAAACATTGCCAGGCATGGTTATGAAAGCCGGACCTGCTTTCCAAGTGACAAACGCTTAACCATCATGTATACTAATGAAAATCATTCATTCAATGAGGAAGAGAGTAGCGTTGCAAGACAATGTCAGCGAGCCGGGACGGGTGAGAGCCGGTAGCGTCTGCAACGTGAACCGGACTTCTTAGAAGCCTGTCTGAACGATTAGTAGGACAGCGCCGGGTAAGATCGACCCGTTATCTCGAGTCACAACAAGAGTGGTACCGCGGACACCCCCGCCTCTTTTTAGAGAGGACGGGGGTGTTTTGTATTGAAAGGAGACATTATGGACGTAAAACAACTAACCGAAACGAAAATTGCCGAAACGCTCAACCTTCCGGTAACGACCGAACAATTTGAATACCCAAAACAGCTCGAACATGGAGACCTTGCTCTCCCGTGTTTTCGTTTCGCGAAAGCGCTAAAAACGTCACCTCACCAGATCGCCCAGTCCATTCAACAAGCATTACAAGCCGATGAGCTGTACGCGAAAATTGAGGTCGTTGGCGGATACGTGAACTTCTTCTTTCATCGCGAGAAGCTGGCGGCGAGCATTCTTCTCGCCAAACCTGTAACCCAACCGTACCAAGGGACAGTGACGATTGATATGTCCTCCCCGAACATCGCCAAACCTTTTTCAATGGGACATTTACGCTCTACAATTATTGGCGAGTCGCTCGCTCGCATGTATGAACATGTCGGCTTCCGAACGGTTAAAATTAATCATCTTGGCGATTGGGGAACACAGTTCGGTAAGCTCATCAGCGCGTATAAAACGTGGGGTGTGAAAGAAGAGATTGAAAATAATCCGATACCGGAACTGTTAACGTTGTACGTTCGTTTTCATGAGGAAGGCGATGAAAAGGCGGGCAGACGTTGGTTTAAACTGCTTGAAGATGGCGACGACGAGGCTGTTCAATTGTGGACATGGTTCAAAAGTGAATCGTTAAAAGAGTTCGAAAAAATCTATCACCGTCTCGGTGTTCGCTTCGACGCCATCACCGGGGAGTCATTTTATAATGATCTCATGGGTGCGGTTGTGGATGTACTCAAAGAGAAACGTCTACTCATTGAATCCGACGACGCCCAAGTCGTTCTTTTAGAAGATCAGAATTTACCACCGTGCCTCATCCAGAAAAACGACGGCGCTACGCTCTATGCAACGAGAGACCTTGCCGCGGCCATCTATCGAAAAGAAACGTACGCGTTCACCCAATCGTTGTATGTGGTTGGTCATGAACAATCGCTCCATTTCACACAAATAAAGGCTGTGCTCAATAAGGCTGGGTTTGATTGGCCAGACGATATGGAACACGTACCGTTTGGGCTCATTCGCTCAGAAGGTAAAAAGATGTCTACACGAAAAGGGACGGTCATTTTACTCGAAGATGTGCTCGATGAAGCGGTGGCACTCGCCAAAAAGACCATCCAAGAAAAAAATCCTGAGCTTCCGAATGCAAACGACGTTGCTGAGCAAATCGGCGTCGGTGCCATCATCTTCAATGACTTGAAAAATGATCGCATATTAGATATCGATTTTTCATTGGAGAACAGCTTGCGATTTGAAGGAGAAACCGGGCCGTACGTGCAATACACGCACGCAAGAACGTGCTCAATTCTTAAACATGGGACACCAGGCGAGCCTTCGGTGTCAAGCGACTTAGAGTGGGAAATGGTCATGTTCATCTATCGATTCGAAGAAACCGTCCGCATCGCTGTGCGTCAAAAGAATCCGTCGCTCATCGCTCGATACGTTCTCGATCTCGCCCAATCATTTAACCGCTATTACAGCCAAGTGAAGATTGTGAACGATGATGCTGGGCAAGGTTCACGCCTTCTAATCGTCGACGCTGTGCGAAGCAAGCTTCAATCTGGCTTGTACCTACTTGGCGTTACAGCGCCGACAAAAATGTAAAGGAGCCGATTTATGATTGTTCCACGATCTGATATTGCTGACGCCGAAATACAGCAGTTTTTTGAAACTCATTGGGGGAGTTCGAAGATGATCGTCTCAAGTGGTGAGTACGACTGCATAACGCTTGATGGGTACGTGTACCTCGACGGCGATGAGCAAATTCGTGGACTTATTACGTACACGTTACGTGGTCCCGCGTGCGAAATCATATCATTGGATGCCCTCGATGAAGGAATTGGAATTGGAATTGGCACCCGACTCGTTGAACGCGTAGAGCGGCGTGCCGTTGACGACCATTGTGAATACATACGTGTAATCACAACGAACGATAATACACATGCACTTTTGTTTTATCAAAAGAAAGGGTTCCGCTTTGATCGCATTGTAACAGGCGCTGTAGGTTACGCGCGCAAGCGAAAACCAACGATTCCCCTCATCGCGGGCAACGGCATTCTCATTCAAGATGAGATCATTTTACGAAAAGGCGTGGATGCTAACCCCGGCGTCCGTTAGCGCACCCCGGACCACACGGGCAAACGATACCGCTCCAGGACCGTCCCCGTGAATACAAATCGTATCTGCCTGCATCGCCACCGTACTTCCATCCGTCGCCGTCACCTGGCCTTGAACGACCATGTCAATGACTTGCTGTGCGGCGATGGTAGCGTCGGTGATGAGTGCGTCGGGTTGTTTTCGAGGGTGAGCGAGCCACTAGGCTCATATGTACGGTCGGCAAATACTTCGCTTGCTGTCTGAATGCCGACCCGCTCCCCCGCCCTTATCCACTCGCTTCCTGCGAGGCCGTATAGCACGAGGCGTGCATCCGTGTCATAAACTGCACGGGCAATGGCGTGCGCTAGCGCTTCACTTTTCGCCGCCATCGTATACAAAGCGCCGTGTGCTTTCACATGCTTCACTTCTCCCCCTTCAGCATGAGCAATGGCCATCAACGCACCAACTTGATATTGTACGAGGTCGTACGCTTCTTCGGGGCTGATGTCCATGTTTCTCCTGCCAAATCCGACGGGATCTAAAAGTCCGGGGTGCGCACCAATTTGCACACCGTTTCGTAGTGCAAGCCGAACCGTCTCCCGCATCGTTTTCGGATCTCCTGCATGATAGCCGCAAGCGATGTTGGCACTTGTCACTTCTGTCAAAATCTCCGAATCGTTTCCTAACGTATACACGCCAAAACTTTCCCCACAATCGGCATTAAAGTCAACGTGACGCAAGAGAATCACCCTTATTGTTTCTTTCCAGAATAGTAAAATTGCAGACGCTCGCTGCTTCATTGCTTTTGCTTGCAAGATGTAGAGTGTTTCTGCCTCTTGGAAGGAGATCATCTGAAAATATACATGTTCCTGCGGGCGCAATTGTGCGAGTTTGTACTGGTCAACGACGGCAACTTGGGCAATTTTCGGGTACCCACCTGTCGTTTGCCGGTCGGCCATGAGAATTCTAGGATTCCCATCTGGCGGGACTTGCACGGTCCCAAACGCTATCGCCTCTGATAAGATCGATTCGGTTTTCCCCATTTGCAAAGGTTCGTCTCCTTCGAGAAGATATCCCATCCGGTCGGACTGCGAGGACAATGTGAACGGCTGCTCGGTAAACCGGTACTGGCTTTCTGGCGTAAACCCCGTGTAATGTGCACCAGGGAACGCGCGTAAAACGTCTGTTTCTTCAACATCCAACCAGAGAAGATTTGCTCCCCATTTCGGTGCGAAAGGTGTCTCTCCCTCGACGCTTTCCATATATTGTTTAGCTTTTTGGCTTAAAGGGTTGCTGTCTAACTGATCGCCTTCTTTTAGCGCTCGTCCTTCGTAGCCGCCAAACCCGGCACGTAAATATGTACTTTGGCTATTCAATACTTCGGGGATGTCGAAACCGCCCGCAATGGCTACATACGCTCGCATGCCCGTTCGATCTGCTCGAAATGTCAAAATGCTCTGCTCGGGTAAATAAATTGGAACACCTAGAGAAAACGCCTGTCCATCTACGTGTGGCGTCATGCCACCGCCGGTAACAGCTATAAGAGCTGGCTGATGGAAACGAAGCACTGGCCCGGTAACAGTAAGCTCCAATGCGGCATCCTTTTCATCATTACCGACGAGCAAGTTTGCCGTTCTTAAAGCGATTTGGTCCATCGCTCCACTTTGCACGACACCTTGATCCAAATATCCGTAGCGGCCCGCATCTTGCACAGTCGTGAGCATGCCTGGTTTCACAACTTCTATATTCATGAGCGCACCTCTTTCAACTTCTGAAACTGCTGTTCATTGATCGGCACGAATTGAATTCGGTCTCCTGACCGTAGCAAGCTTGGCTCTGTTTTCGTCTCATCAAAGAGGGTGAGCGGCGTCTGTCCGATCAATTGCCATCCACCAGGTGTCGCAAACGGGTAAATGCCTGTCTGTGCCCCAGCAATCCCAACCGATCCTGCTGGCACTCGTTCCCTCGGTGTGTCCCGCCGAGGTGTCGCAATCTCTTCTGACATGCCACCAACAAACGGAAACCCCGGTGCAAAGCCAATCATATAAATGAGATATTCCCCTTGTTGATGATGAGCGATGACTTGATCTTCGCCACAACTGTGATAGTTAGCAACATAGGAAAGATCCGGACCATATTCTCCCCCGTAGCAGACGGGGATTTCCACGATACGTCCGTCGGGTTGCTGGTCATCTTCATCTTCAACCGTTGTGAGCAACTGGTCAACCCATATGCGTACTTGGTCTTGCATCGAGCCTTCAACGTCCATTTGCTGACGCACGTTCATAGGATCATAGAAAAGCACCAGTCCTGTATAGCTTGGCACAGCTTCAACAAAGCCCGGAAACGGATTTCGTTCAACTAATTGTTTCACACGTTGGACGTGTTGCTGAATACTCGGGTCCATACGGTTTCCAAGTGTCATCATCACTGCCTGTTCACTGAGTGGGCGCCACGTTACAGCGGATTGAAAACCCATCATTTCCCCTCTTTTCATCTATCGGTATTCTCATTGTTGCAATCGCGCGACAAATTAGCAAGCAGAAACTTCACTCGTAGGAGCGGGTTTTGGGGAGGATGCAAAATGCAGATAGGTTGCTGTTCGGGGCGGGGCACTTCATTTTGCGCCGAGGGCTCGCTGGCACTTCGGTTCAGTGAGTCGGCGCCATTCTGCGCTCTAGTTCACGCTTTCTGCGCGCAAGTTTGCTGTTTTTAATGAATTTAGCGTTGATTTCGCGAAACTTGATCGCAGTTTACTCTAACTTGATCGCAGATTAGACCATCTGCAATTCCCACCGACGGTATGTAGTCGTAACTGTTACCAAGTTGGCCGATTCTGTTACCTAGTTTATGAGATTGGGCGGTTTTTACTGCGATTTTACTCAACTTGAGAACAGTTGAGCCGCAACTCGAGCACAGTTTCCTCTTCAACCACTCCCCTAACGACCTTTCGGCCCCCTTCTGGGGGCCGAAACAAAACCGGTCTCCGTTCGGCGCGGCTCGCGCCGACAGCTCGCTGGCACTTCGGTTCAGTGAGTCGGCGCCATTCTGCTCTCTAGTTTACGCTTTCTGCGCGCAAGTTTGCTTATTTTTGCGATTTTAGTGCTCAATTCCTCTAACTTGATCGCAGATGATACCAACTTGCGCGCACATTGTACCAAGTCCCAACCCCCTACGACTTGTCGGTCCTGCTATGAGCAGACAGCTTGATAGCAGCAGAGCACCCAAACAAAAAGCTGCACCCAAAAGGGTGCAGCTTTCTTCAAATTACGATTGTTCTTTTGTCGGGCCCATTACACCCGGTACAGACAGTCCAGCTTGGCGGAGAAGGACGGTCATTTGCCCACGGTGGTGGGTTTGATGGTTCACAAGCTTGCTTAGCAACGCGCCGCGTTGAACTTGCCCACCCATTGCTTCAACCGTTTCTTCTAATGAAACATCGGTGAGGACGCGCTCAGCTTCTTGGCGAAAGTCTTCGGCCATCTGCTCGTAAGCTTTGTGGATGTCTTCTGCCTTTTCCGGTACTTCCCCGGCATCACCAGCTGGTGTAACATTTATGCCGACAAGACTTCCGAAGAACGCCGGTGAAGTCGCGAGGTGCCAACCGAGCCAGCCGAGTGAATTATGATCCTTAGCAATGGCTACGTCCAATTTCTCATCAGACATGGCTTCAATGACGCTCGCCGTGCCATGGGACTCTTGCGTCCACTCTTGAATAAAATCTGAAACATTACGATACATCGTGTTCACTCCTCAATCAATACGAATACGCAGTAGCTTGTCCTCTAGTCTTCAATAAATGCATTGTGCATTTGCACACCATCAACGATGATAATCAGGTCGACCGGACGCTCCTCAACAATAGAAGCGACTTCTTGCTCCATCTCTTCAAACAGTTCGTCTGTCGCATCGTCTTCACTAATAGATAACGTTAAGTCAATATTTACTCCGTCATCGGTATGGGAAACCATCGCTCCCTCGACATCATCAAGGTTGGCAAGCGCATCTTCTGAATCCTCGTCTACAACATTGCCTTCATGAACGGCCGCCTCATCAGACGTTTCCTCTTCTGAATCTTCAACCGGCTCCTCGTCCACATCTACTTCTTCCGAGTCATCTCCACAGGCAACAAGTACTACCGACAGCAGTCCAGCAGTCGCTGCAAGTCGAAAAGGTCTCCACATCTATACTCACTCTCCATTTCAAAATCTACCCAAAGTATATCGGACAAAAGAGAGATTGACAAAACAAACGCCATTCATTTCATAATATTACATAGAAGTCAGTGTTCGTTTTTGAACGTCTTCGGGTATAGAATGCCAAGGAGGAATTCTATGCGCTTATACACATTAAAAGAAACTCAAGTTTTACCGATATCAAGAGAAGAAGCTTGGGACTTCTTTTCTAATCCCGGTCAGCTTTCTTCCATCACACCCGGCGATATGAAGTTTGATGTGAGAAATGACATTAAGGATCGCATGCATCCGGGAATGATTGTTCATTATGATTTGAAACCTCTGCCCGCGTTTCCGGTTCAATGGGTGACAGAAATTACGCACGTCGTTGAAGGCGAGCTATTTGTGGACGAACAGCGCTTCGGACCGTTTCGCTTTTGGCACCACCAGCATCATTTCCATGACCATCCAGACGGTGTAGAAATTGAAGATATCGTCCATTACGTGCTACCTTTTGGCCCCCTCGGACGAGTCGCCCATGGAGCCATCGTCGAGAAACGGTTGCAAGACATCTTCTCTTACCGCAAAGAACAGCTCGCAAAACGTTTTTAAATCCAATTGTTCGGCGGTGATTACAATGGCAACGATCTATGATATCAAACCGAAATTCCAGGCAATGTTGCGCCCGTTGGTCGTGAAGCTCCATGAGTGGAACGTCACACCAAACGGGGTGACAGTCAGCGCAGCACTGCTCTCTATTCTGTTTGGAGTGCTTCTATACATACAGCTCCATTCCGTATTATTGTTACTGCTGCCGGCATTCCTACTCCTGCGCATGATGATGAATGCGATTGACGGAATGCTCGCAAAAGAGCACGATAAACAAACCAGGCTCGGAATGTTTCTAAACGAACTCGGAGACATGGTTTCCGATGCCGCTCTTTATTTGCCCCTCGCTCTCTGGATCGATGCGCCTGTCGAGCTCATCATTGGCATCGTCGTCATCGCACTCGTCGGAGAAGCTGCAGGCATTCTCGCTATAGCCGTCGGTTCTAAGAGGCGTTATGACGGACCATTTGGTAAGAGTGACCGTGCCTTTTTCTTCAGTGTCCTAGCGTTAGCGCTCTATTTCTTTACGTTTCATTCAAACGCTTATTTAATTCTGCTTATTTTCGCATTTATACTCAGTGTTGCGACAGTTGTTAACCGATTACGCGCTGCACTTCGAGAGGGGGATTCCTAATGTTTCCAGATTGGATTGAGGCACAACCTTTTTATCAAATTATTCAAAACCCATTAGTCGTTGTGCTGCTCGGAATATTTGCGCTTCTGATCGTTGCTACCATCGTCACAAAAACACTTACCGTGCGCGGTCACGAACTAGGCGAAGTAAAAGACCGGATTCGTTCATGGTGGTTTATGGCGATTATATTTACGTTTGCCACACTTATCCATGAAACCATTTCGCTTTTATTCTTTGCCTTTCTAACGTACTTAGCATTAAAAGAATACTTTTCAATGATTCCAACTCGGCGGCTGATCGTCGTGTGTTGTTCTTCGCCTACCTCGCTATACCGATTCAGTTTCTATGGATCTATATGGAATGGTACGGGATGTTTATTATATTCATTCCAATCTATATGTTCTTATTCTTGCCAATCATCATGGTGCTCATCGGAAAAACTTCAGGTTTCTTAAAGTCGATCGGCTCAATTCATTGGGGCATGATGCTCATGGTATTTGGTTTAAGCCATTTGGCTTACTTTCTCGCTGTACCTGGAGCAGGGGGAGCCGCAATGATTGTGTTTGTCGTCGTACTTACCCAACTAAATGACGTGAGCCAATTTTTGTTCGGGAAAGCATTTGGCAAGCGTAAAATTGTACCGGCTGTGAGCCCGAATAAGACGTGGGCGGGTTTTCTCGGCGGTGTGTTCGTGACAACCGGTTTGGCCTTGTTACTCTTTCCACTGCTCACCCCGTACACATGGCCGTTTGCTCTCTTTGCTGGACTCATCATTAGCATCTTTGGATTTATCGGCGATGTGAACGTGTCGGCATTAAAACGAGATCTCGGCGTCAAAGATAGCGGTCAAGCGTTACCTGGTCACGGCGGCATCCTTGATCGAATTGACAGTTTAACGTATACAGCTCCTCTCGTATTCCACTTTACGAGTTACTTTTATTTCTAACGGGAAGGAAGATTACCGGTATGCAAAAGTTATTTTTCTTGCTCGTTGTAAAACCCGTTCTCCTCATCGTTCTCGGCATGAATATTCACGACATTGATCGCCTGCCCAAAAACGGACCCGCTGTCATGATCGCAAACCATAACAGCCATCTGGACACTCCGTTAATGATGAACCTCTTCCCGCTAAAAAAGCTACACTTGCTTCGGCCGGTTGCCGCATTTGATTACTTTTTCACGAACAAAACCCGCGCTTGGTTTGCGACCCGAATTATGAACACGATTCCGATCAAACGCAGTGGCAAATCCAAAGGAGAAGACGTTCTCCAACCTCTTTCTGATGCACTTGAACGAGGGGAAATTCTTATTTTCTTTCCAGAAGGTTCACGAGGAGAGCCTGAACAGATGACCCAATTAAAAAGTGGGTTAGCACATCTTATAAGTCGCCATCCCGATGTGCCGGTCGTCCCAGTCTTTACGCATGGACTCGGCAAAGCATTGCCGAAAGGGGATCCGTTACTCGTTCCTTTCGTTGCTACCATTCGCATTGGCACCCCATTGTATTGGAACGGAGAACGGAAGCTTTTTATGGAGCATGTAGAAGAACAGTTTAATCAAATGAGACAAGTAGGAGCCAACGCAGAATGGGAGTAAAACGATGGGGCGCGATATGGGGATTTGCTGAAGCGACCGTCTTTTTCATCGTCCCTGATGTGCTCATTACGTATGCCGCACTTACGAAAACACGCACGTTCATCGTCTGGTTATGCTTATATACGCTGATTGGGGCGCTTGTCGGAGGGACATTAATGTATGCTTTGGGCATCGGTTTCGTAAAAGAAGGTAATGAGCTACTCACTCATATTCCAGCTATTGATGCCCAGCTTGTGGCAGATGTCCAGCAATCTCTGATTGAGAGTGGCTCATTGCCATGCTCCTCGGACCGACACAAGGCATACCGTATAAAATTTTTGCCCTTAACGCTTATCATGCTGATGTGTCCTTATGGTTATTTTTACTCATTTCTGTCCCTGCTCGTGTCATTCGCTTTCTGCTTGCCGGTCTGCTCGTATCATTCATCAGCCAGACGCTCTTAAGGCGCCAGTCCAAAACAGTCAAAGTCTTTTTATGGCTAGGTTTTTGGGTTATTTTCTACACGTTTTATTTCATCGGGATGACGTGAATACCAATTCAAAAACAAGCGCAAATAATGGTCATATGCCAATGCATCAAAACCTGTACCACAGTTATGAAACGTCCACGGCATCGTTTGGTGTGGAACGACAACTTGATATCCTGCTCGTGCAAATTGAACAGATTGACTCACATCATAAAAATGCCAGCCATCAAACTGCTCTACCCATAGGAGATCATGTTGTGTCACCATAATGAGTCCATCAATTGACGCGACCGGCACGTACGTGTCGGTTGGATTCGTAAATGTAAGCACGCTCATCGTTTCGCGGTACTGTACCGTCATACCATAAAGAGCGGCAGCAGGCGCTTCCCACCAGATGCCACTTTCCGGTATGTGCTCCGATCCTGCAACACCAATCATGCCAATTGACGGATGATTAAAAACATACAGCACATGAAACAAAAAGAGCTGATCAATGACCATCGTGTCTTGATGATGATAAATTTTGTACTTTGCATCTGTTTCTTGCATGGCTCGGTTATACCCCGCAGTCATGCTTGGTTGACCTTCCATTGGTATTCTCTCTACCGTATATCCGTCGGGAATGGCTAGCGCTCCAATGTGCCGACAGCTTTCCTCATACTCTTCCCAATCATTCACACAACAAATAAACGCGAATTTTTTCGGATCCATAAAACACCTCCACACCACAATTTATGGAGAGATGGGTAGGCATATGTATCAAAATCTGTTCCATTACATAGTGTGTAGAAGGATTATACGGGGAGGTATACAATGATCATTGAACATGCACATGAAAAGTATTTGGAGTTGCTTAAAAGGGCGATTCTTTTTGAGATTTGGCAAGAATACGAAACCGACCTTGCTTGGTGGAATCATGGGTTTGATCGGGAACGTCACCAAAAAGGGGAGATTTGGCCACAAATTGCTCATAGCATGATCGGTCGCTATCGGATGAACAATTTGCAAGACTGCATGACGTCTGTCGTCAATGACAACATTCCAGGCGATTTTATCGAAACCGGCGTCTGGCGAGGTGGGGCTTGCATCTTCATGAGCGGTTTTCTTGATGTGATGGGAATGACAAATCGTAACGTCTGGGTCGCTGACTCCTTTGAAGGCTTGCCAAAACCAAACGAAGAAAAATACCCAAAAGACAAAGGGGATACGCATCATACCGTTGACTATTTACGGGTATCTCTTGAGGACGTGAAGCACAACTTCAACAAATATGACCTACTCAATGATAATGTTCATTTTCTTAAAGGCTGGTTTAAGGATACATTGCCCGGCGCACCGATCGATCAATTAGCCATTTTACGTCTAGACGGTGATTTGTACGAGTCAACGATGGACAGTTTAAACAATTTGTACGATAAAGTAAGCCCTGGCGGCTATATTATCATTGATGATTTCATACTTCCTGGGTGCAATGCTGCCATTATGGACTACCGAGCTGAACACAACATTACCGAACCACTCATTCCAATCGACAGCATGAGCGTGTATTGGCGAAAGAAATAGAGGCCCTCCTGGGCCTCTTTTACATCATTCCTGTAAGTATATACAAAATCGGTAATGTGACGACCAACCCTACGGTACTCACAATCCAGTTCGCGTTTGCCAAGTCTTCATCCAACCCAAACAGCTGGGGTGGAACAAGCGCTGAGACAGCTGGCGGCATGCAGATAAGATGAGGATCACTTTGAGTAACATCCCATCGGCATAAGCACCTAAACCAAGCAAGTAAGCAACACCTGTAACCGTCACAGGAACAATCAGGTGTTTAATGGTGATTATCACCGTAACCGCTTTACTATTTTCTCCAACAGCTCCAATTCGCATTGAAAATCCAACCGGGATGAGCAAGAAGATCACCGTCAGCGGCACGAACAATTCGTTCACTTGATCATAAACGGTGGCGTAAGGAATGCTCGAGACGTTCAGGAGCGCCCCTACACAAATTGCAGAGAAGATGACCATAATGAACGGATCTTTCAAGATCCGCTTCCATCTCGGCTGGGAATCCTCTGTACGTTGAGCGCCGAATTTCCTAGCAATTGGATAACAGATCGTATAATAGACGAGTTCTTCGAACAAACGAAATAGCGCCACGAACGGAAGTGCTTCAAGTCCAATAAAAAATACAACAAACAGTCCACCAAAACTGCCAAGATTCAAGAAAGCCCCGGTCACGAACATAGAACCGGTTTGCTCTCTACTCATCTTCATCCATTTAGCCGAAAGTACGGCGAGCACGCCACCAAGAAATATCGTAAAAACACCGAGTACCGGTAAGACGAGAAACGTTTGATTCGTAAGATCGGCGTTCCAGAATGCACCAACGAGGATAATTGGCATCATTCCGAGTAGCACAAACAACGTAAGAAACCGGAGGAACTTGGCAAGGGGAAACCATCCAGCAGTCGCTGTCGATCGGCATACACGCGGAGCACCCTACCGATCGTGAGGCCAAGAAGAATGATACTAAACACGAGGAGCAACTGCATAAATTAACCTTCTTTCTTACGTAAACACCAAGGCTGACTTAATGAAAACGCCCCAAAAGCGGATTGTTCTCGCTAACTTTTGGGGTCGCTTTAAAGGTTATCATTAATCAAATTCAATCGGGCGGGCGATTTTGTTTATCGCGCCGCCATCAACCATAATCGTCTGACCACTCACATATGTTGACTCATCAGATGCGAGGAAAAGACAAGCGTTGGCAATATCTTCAACTGTGCCAATTCTGCCCATCGGTTGAAATTTCAGTGTATCCCGAAATGCCCCTTCAGGGTCTTCCAAAGAAGCAAATGTATTCTGTAATAGCGGTGTATCTACAGTGCTCGGCCCAACAGCATTTACACGGATTTCATCTTTCCCGTAGTCGAGTGCCATCTGACGTGTGAGAGCTGTGAGTCCGCCTTTCGCACTCGCATACGCAGCAAGACGGGTAATGGTCTTCTCTGCATGCCATGATGCGATGTTAATGATGGACCCCCCGCCTGAGCGTTGCATTTCAGGGATCGCGTACTTTGAGCAGAGGAACGGACCGTTTAAATTGACATTCATCACATTTTGCCATTCTTCGAAACTTGTATCGGTAACACTTTTTCGAATATTAATCGCAGCATTATTTACGAGAATATCAACCTTTCCGTATTCACTTACTGCACGTTTCATAAGCGCTTGGACGCTCTCTTCGTCACCCACATCGGTTTGCAGTACGATGGCATCTACCCCATCATTTTGCAGTTCTTGAACGGTGTCACGGCCCGCTTCTTCATTCACTTCCGCAATGACAATGCGCGCGCCTTCTTTGCCAAACGTTCGAGCAATTCCTGCGCCAATGCCTTGACCGCCACCTGTGATCACGGCTACTTTCCCTTCTAACCTCATCGGAATCCTCCTTTATTATCGCTTCTGCCAAGGAAATCGTTCATATTTAAGCCAGTAGCACCGAGTAAAATGGACAGAAAAATCGGCGCCACGCAAAAGATTACAATCAAATGGAATCCTTCCATTCTCGCAATCTCCTTTTCTATTTATCTTATCTTAACACATACCCATTTCGCTCGTCATAAGCTTTTGATTCTGCTGAGCGCTGTTTCGGATCACCAAACCCTCCCCCACCAGGCAGGTGAAGTGTCATCACGTCATCGGCTGCTAACGTGTAGAGCTTTTTCGTTTCTTGTACTTCTTGCTCATTAATGAACACTCTAGCTTTCGCCCCATCTGCACCTCCGGAAAACCTTTCGGGGCAAATTGCGTGCGCTCAAACATGAGCGGTACGTGATAAGCTTGGTCGCTTCTAACCCCAAATGTAATCGTTTGGCCTAATCCGCCTCGAAACTCACCGTCGCCACCAGAACCTTCGCGTAATTTTTTTTCATGTATAAACACTGACGAAGTGCTTTCAATAATTTCTACTGGCGTCCCTTTCACACCGGACGGAAACGTTGTCGCATTCAAACCATCTTTCCCAGGTCTCGCACCGGCTCCACCGGCGTTGAACACCACATTTGAGAAAGGCTCTCCCTCAAAGTCAACACCGTGCACTTGCAGAGCGAAAATTGCCGCAGCTCCTTCAGCAGGCACTCGGTCTGGGAGAATTTCGTGAAGCGCGCCGAGCACACAAATTGGCGCGAGATGACCGATAATGTGCCGGGATGCTGTCGGCATCGGGTGCACGGCATTGAGTACACAGCCTTCAGGTGCAGAAATGGAAACCGGTCGAAAACTACCTTCATTGCTCGGTATATCAGGAGCCACGGTGGCTTTTAGCACATAATTTACGTACGCTAATGTATAGTTCAAACAAACGTTAATCGCTTTTTTACTTCCTTCTGACGTGCCTGCAAAATCGACGTACACTCGGTCGCCTTTTACGGTAAGTGCACACTTTAAACGGATCGGCTTTTCGCTGCCGTCACTCCATAGCTCATTCTCGTACGTGCCATCAGGCAGCTCGCGAATGGCGTTTCTCATCGCTTCTTCTGATAAGCGAATAATTTCTGCCCCGACCTCTTCAACATCTGGCAAATCAAACTCCTCGAGTGTTTCAATTAAGCGAGCGATCGCGACTTCTTGAGCAACAACTTGCGCGCGCAAGTCACCAACGACTTGGTACGGTGCTCGCACATTCGTGCGGATAAGGGTGAGTAACGTCTCATTCACTTTTCCTTGAGAGTAGAACTTCATGTAAGGGATATGTAGCCCTTCTTCATAAATACTCTCTCCTTCTGGACTAAACCCACGACCTCCCACATCTGAAACGTGACACGTCGATGCAAAATAACCGATGAGATTCTCGTCAAAAAATATAGGAGTAACGATCGTCACATCTAACAGATGACCCGAAATTTCATACGGATTATTGCCAATGAGTACGTCTCCTTGTTTCAACGTTTCGGTGTCCACGTTCTTTAAAAAGTGACGCACGCCTGTTGCCATTGAATTGATATGCCCAGGGGTGCCAGTGTTCGCTTGAGCGATCATGTCACCTCGTTTGTTGAACAAACCAGCAGACAGATCATTCGCGTCCGAAAGGATGCTTGTAAACGACGTGCGGATGAGCGTTTTCGCCTGTTCTTCAAGAAGTGTAACGAGACGATTCCAAATGACTTCCAGCTGGATGGGATCAAATGCGTGTTGTGGATTGTTTTGCATCTGTTGAGACCTCCTGATCTGTAACTTTGCGCTCTAGGATAATGTTATGAGAACGATCGAGTGTGACAAGAAACGCCGGTGGCACAACGACGGTCGACTCTCTTTCCTCGATAATGGCAGGCCCTTTGAGCTGGACGCCAGCAAATAATTGATCACGCTCATACACAGGGGTGTCGATCCATTCTCCGAAATAGACGTTCCGCGTCGCTTTCTCGGTCGGGTTGAGGCCGATTTCTTCAGTGCTTTTCAGTTGTAACACCGGCTCTGGGCTTGAACGATTACCCTCCAGTTAAGTGTTTCAATTTCCATCTCTTCATTTGCTTCCGCATATAATTCTCGGTACGCGTCTTTAAAACGGTTCACAATCTCCTCTTCTTGATCACCTATGTTTCCGAGTGGTAACGATACGGTAATCTCATGGGTCTGCCCCCGGTATTTCATATCCACTTTCCGAATGACGGTGATGCCTTCAACCACACCAGCTCGTGCAAGTAACTGCTTACCTTCTTCTTCCATTTCGGTAACGAGTGTCATCACATGTGCCCAATTCAGTTCATGCAATCGCCCGTAAAAGCTTCGCACAAAGTCAAACGCCAACGACGACGTGAGGAACCCAAACGCAGAGTTCACTCCTGCCCCAACTGGCAACACAATCGTATTCACCCCGAGAATATTCGCAACATTGCCTACATGAACTGGGCCTGCACCACCCGAAGCATATAAGGAGTAATTGCGCACATCTTTTCCTTTTTCAACCGCATGAATGCGGGCAGCACTTGCCATATTTTCGTTCACGACTTGATGAATGCCCCACGCCGCTTCAACTGGGTCTAACCCTAATGGCTTCGCGACTTTTTCATGAATGACTTCCTTCGCTTTTTCGACGTCCAATCGCATATCTCCACCAAGAAAATAATCCGGGTTCAAATACCCGAGTACCAGATCAGCATCCGTTACCGTCGGCTCCGTTCCCCCTTGCCCGTAACTTGCCGGACCGGGCACACTGCTCGCACTCTTTGGACCGACTTTCAATAAGCCGAGTCGGTTAACACCGGCAATACTGCCCCCACCGGCACCGATTTCAATCATCTCAACGACCGGCACTTTGACTGGCATGCCGCTCCCCTTCAAAAATCGGTCAGCACGACCGACTTCAAATTCTGTCGTCGTAAGGGGTACGCCTTGATCAACAAGACTTGCCTTTGCCGTCGTCCCGCCCATATCAAAGACGAGTACGTGGTCTTCATCGGCTTGTTTGCTGTAATGCGCACCGGCAATCGTCCCACCGACAGGTCCAGATTCTAATATACGAATCGGAAACTGGATAGCTGTCTCGACGGTGCATGTGCCCCCTCCAGAAAGCATCATGAGAAACGTGCCGCGAAAGCCTCTCTCGATTAACGTCTGTTCCAACTGGGTTAAGTATCGCTCGACGAGTGGTTTGACGAACACGTTGGCGACGGTCGTTGACGATCGTTGATACTCGCGTATTTCTGGTGACACCTCTGATGAAATTGATAGATGCAACTCTGGAGCGACGCGCTTAGCAACCTCTCTCACTTGTTGCTCATGGGCAGCATTTCGATAGCTATGTAGCAAGCAAACGGCAACGGCCTCAACGCCAGATGCAACGATTTCCTGAAACACTTCTTCTACTTTTGCTTCATCAACAGGTTTGTAAACGCTGCCATCACTCGTCAAACGCTCTGGCACGGTAAACCGTAAGTGCCGGGGAACGAGTGGCGCCGGGTTATCGACCATCAAGTCATACAAGTCATACCTGCTTTCTGACGCAATTTCCAATTGATCTCGAAACCCTTCCGTCGTAATGAGCGCTGTCTTTGCGCCGTTTCGCTCAATTAACGCGTTCACGACGAGTGTCGTCCCGTGAATGATACTCTCCAGCTGATCATACGACCAACCGTGTTTTTTCATATTTTCATCGAGCCCTTTAATAAATCCTTCCGAAGGATCTGGATACGTCGTTAACGTCTTGCCGAAAAACCGCTCTCCGTCACTTGTAATAAACACCAAATCCGTGAACGTACCACCAATATCAACACCCGCTCTGATCGTTGTCATCGGATCATCCCTTTATATCGTTAGTCTATTTACTATATTTCTGCACAGTTGTCGAAATTCCTTTAGAGAACTTTCTCTATTGACTTTTCTTTCTGAAAAGCGTACATTTAGATTAACAAAGGGGAGTAGCTCCTCATTAAAGTCGTCATGACGGGCCTATTTTTGCCCCGGCTTTAGTGCAATCAGACCGATTGTAGCAAGACCTTTGCCATCATAGGTGAGGTCTATTTATATGTTCAAAAAGACCTTCACCAATCCCGTGGTGAAGGTCTTTTTTCGTTGAATGGACAAAAAAAGGAGCGACTTTAAATGGAATGGACACTTCTCTTAGAGTACGGTTGGGTTCTCATCATTCTCATTATTTTGGAAGGAATACTCGCAGCTGATAATGCAGTTGTGTTAGCGATGATGGTAAAACACCTTCCAGAAAAGCAACGAAAAAGAGCGTTATTTTACGGGCTAGCTGGTGCCTTTATTTTCCGATTAGCTGCTCTTGCGTTCGTCGCCATTCTCATTGAAGTGTGGCAAGTGCAAGCCATCGGTGCGCTATACTTGTTGTTCATCGCCATCAATCATTTTGTGAAAAAGTACGTGCGCAATAAAACGAACGTGAAAAAGGTCAAAAAACAACCCAAACAGTCAGGTTTCTGGATGACCGTATTAAAGGTAGAACTTGCCGATATTGCCTTCGCCGTCGACTCCATTCTAGCGGCTGTCGCCTTGGCGATGACGCTCACCCCAACGGGGTGGTTTACAGTAGGTCCACTTGACGGAGCACAGTTTGTTGTCGTGTTTATCGGTGGTCTTACAGGTGTTATCATTATGCGCTTTGCCGCGGGCATTTTCATTCGGGTATTGGAAAACCGCCCCGGACTTGAGAACGGCGCGTATTTAATCGTCGGCTGGGTCGGTGTCAAACTCGCCGTATTTACTCTCGCTCACCCAAGCCTTGCCATCTTGCCTGAACACTTTCCTGAAAGCACTGTATGGAAACTTTTCTTCTGGGGAATCATGGCACTCATCATCGTACTCAGTTGGCTACTTTCCGCCCCAAAACTGCAGAAGAAATCAGATACTCAGGAAATCTCGCACCTGTAAAACGAGACACGTAAAATCAATCGCCCCAGCCTCGCGTAGGTTGGGGCAATTCTTATTGGTGTATAAACGATCAAAATCGTTTATGGCGTGATCTAGATAAGTTGAACGAAAGAATTACATCAAGAACCAATGGTAAGCTTGGTAAAGTGGAAACTGTGCTCGAGTTGCGGCCGAACGGTTCTCAAGTTTAGGGAAATCGCAGAAAAAGCGGTCTATTCTCATAAACTAAGGAACAGATTACCGGGTCACGTGTACAATCCCCGCCCCGAAGTACCCACAAGACGTCGGCGCGAGCCGCGTCGAACCGAATTCGATTTGGCTTCGGCCTCGCTGGGGCCAACAGGGGGCTCGCTTATGAGCATTGAATCTGCACGCAAGTTGGAACAAACTGCGCGCAAAGTTTGGCGAAATTGGCGCTAAAGCCAGTGAAAAGAGCAAACTTGCGCGCAGATGGAGGAAACTAGCGCGCAGAACGATCGTTCGTCTTGCCCGCATGTGCCGCCATCCCCTGCCGCAACGGGTTCAGAGAACCACCCTTTGCATTTCCTAGCCAATAACCTAGCATCCTGTCGGCGCGAGCCGCGCCGAAGCAAGGCCAGTTTCGCTTCGGCCCCGCAGGGCCGACATGTTGATCGGTATTGAGCATGCTTACGCCGAACCATTCAAAGTTCGCGTCTCATGTTTCCAATGAGCGCAAACTCACGGCCAATTCGGGAACAGCATTAGCTCTAACTGACACCCCTAACATCTGTCTTTATGAGCCGTATAAAATGACGTCTCAACGTGTCTATACTTACAACCTGTGCCAAAACCCCAGCCATTTCTTCCTTTATAATTCTATATAAAATTCTTCTATTTTTAATCAAAATTTGACAGATTCGCTCGTCCTACTTAACATTATAATTATTCCAGCATTTCGGAAATCATAAAAAGCAGCAGAAGAAGGGGAGACCGTGCATGAACACAACTTTCAGTCATGTAAAGCCTTTGTACGAACAAGCCTATGAACTTGTGAAAAGGTTAATTATGCACGGTGATATTGCACCGGGCCAAACGATTGTCGTCGCACAGTTGGCAGAACAACTACAAATTAGCCGTACCCCGCTGCGCGAGGCATTTAGACAATTATTGAAGGATCAACTTGTGACCGTCGACCGCAACGGCACATTGAAAGTGATGAGTTTGAGCTTGTCCGATTTTGAGCAGCTATTTGACTGTCGCATGATCTTGGAAAAAGATTTTATTGCGGATGTACGAATGTCACTTACCGACCTTGAGATTGATGAATGGAGAAATCGGTTGGCGTCCGCACGTCAAGCGGTTGACAACACAGCAGATGAGAGCATGCAAACATTGCATTTTATGTATGCGCATTTTTTCACGGTGTGCAAAAACCAACGTCTCTCACAGCTCGTCCAATCTACGTATTCACCACTATCCATTTACGCGATTGGACCAAGTCAAAATGCGATACATACAATGTTAGAAGAGCACGAGCAATTGCTTACCGTCATGAAGTCTGGAGAGATTTCAGAGATGCATGCGGTCATTGCTGAAATTAGTGCAGCAGAACGAGCGAGAGGTGCGGCTTATTTGGAAGCGCTAACAACGACTTAACGACTTCCGTAGTGCCAAAGCAGCCCCTCGAGCTGCTCGATTGTCTGCACGTAATCATCGATAGCGACCCACTCATTCGGTTGGTGTGCTGTCTCACCTCGAATTGCACTCCAAATAATTATCGGGTACTTTGACTGCGCCCTCATGAATTGTGAGCCATCTGTATAACCTGTCATCCCTTTCGCCGGGCGCTGGAAATGTTCTAGTACAAACTGTGCGAAAGGGTGATCTTCTTCGGTTTGCATCGGAGGCAAATCGTTTAATACCGAAATATGTGCATCCAATTCAGGAATCGTTTTATTGACCGAATCAATCCGATCTTGTACAGCACGAATCACATCTTCATGCTGCATCGACGGGACCGTGCGGATATCGAGCTGTAGTCGGCACAGATCAGGGACGACGTTCGTATTGCTACCCGCCGATAACACGTTCATACTCATTGTTGGACCACCGAGCCGTGGATCCGTTTCATGGGACAATTGAAACTCAGAACGATTTAACTCATTCATAATTGCAACCATGTGCATCAACGCATTCACACCGCGATCAGGCCGCGATCCGTGAGCGGTGCGCCCCCTTGTCGTAAGTTCCAGCCACAGTGCCCCTTTATGTGTAATGATGACGTTTCCGCTCGTCGGCTCCGTAACGATCATCGCACTCACATCGTCGGTATAACCGCCTTCTGCAAGTTGCTTTGCACCAACGGCACCGGCTTCTTCTCCGACAGAAGCAAAGCATTTCACATCAAACGGAAGCTCTTTCCTGGACTGTTTCAATCGGCACATCGTCGCTACAATCGCCATCAAGCCACTTTTCATGTCACACGCACCCCGGGCATAGATCTTACCGTCCTGCTCTGTAGCAGAAAATGGTGGGTAATCCCAAGGCTGTTCCCCTGGTGGGACCACATCCATATGACCCGACAGACCGATCACCTCTGTTGAAGAGCCGTCGCCACGTAACGTCGCAATCACGTTTACCCTATCTTCCTCATACACCACTTCCTCGGTAGGAATTCCATACGCTGCAAATATACTTTGGAGCTTGTCCGCAACGAGTCGTTCATTCCCAGGCGGGTTCGTCGTGTCTATTTGTAATATTTCTTTTAAATGTTCAATTGCCAACGTATCATTCAAGACCGATCAACACCTTTTCTAATTGTATGCGAAAATGTTCTCTTTCTTCGCTCGTAAAGGGCTTTGGCCCCTTTGTACGCTGCCCACTTTTCCGCCGCATCGCACCTTCATGACGTTGCATGAGCAAACGATCAATGCTCTCTTTTGAAAAGAAAAATCCGGTATGGTGCATGACAATGCATTGCTTTTCAAGTCCAAGAGCCGCAAGCCCATAATCACCGGTCACAACCACATCACCTGGCGTACTAAGCTGGATGATCTTGTAATCAGCCGCATCAGCCCTTGATCAACATAAACCGTTTCGACACCTTCTTCTTCTACAATCGAAAAATGCGCATAACTCTTAACGAGCACCACCTGAATGGCAAATCGCTGCGCCATTTCAATAACCTCTGTTTGCACGGGGCTTGCGTCAGCATCCACGAGTATCTTCAATCTGTTCACCTCTTTAGTACGTAAAAAACCCGTAACGGTCACTGACCTCACGGGCTTTTCTCATTAATGTTTCGTCGCCTCAATAAATGCCGCAAATAAACGATTGGCATATACATCTTCGGATAAATTTTCCGGATGCCATTGAACATTCAAAACAAAACGGTGAGCATCACTTTCAAACGCTTCAATGACTCCGTCTGTTGAAGTTGCACTCACACGAAAGCCTGGAGCCATCTCTCTAACCGCTTGATGATGATAGCTGTTCACCCGGTAACGGGTGCTTCCAGACAATTCAGCGAGCTTCGTGTTTTGTACGACATCAATATAATGGGACGTATGAAACCTCGGTGCTTTTTGTTGATGCTGCAGAAGCTCTTCATCCTTCTGCGCATATATATCTTGATACATATCGCCTCCAGCTGCAATGTTCACCACTTGACAGCCACGGCATATCGACAAAATCGGAAGGTCCCTCTTTAAGAATTCCTCAATAATCCGCATTTCAAACGTATCGCGGTCTGGGTGAATCGTTCCTAAATTCGGGTGCGGCTCTTCCCCGAACAACGTAGGATCAATGTCTCCGCCCCCCGTAACGAGCAAACCGTCGAGTTTGTCACTCATCAATGCTGCCGCCCCGTCGCTCGTCACATTCGGCAAGATGAACGGTACCCCTCCATGATCGACAATACTACGAATATTATCTTTAGAAATCATGTGGGTGCCGTCTTCCTTAATGCTTGAGGTAATGCCGATCATCGGCTTCTCCATACGATACGTACTCCTTTTATACAGTCTGCGTTACTCGCTTAGCTTCTGCATCGTGCTCGCCTTCTGTAATAATGTTCATTCGCTTAATCACGTCGCTCAACTTACGGTATGCGTACATGTGCTTGTAATCAATGTAGCGATTTGGCCATTGCAGACCTCTGTTGTTGAGTGCAGATTGCGGTAGCAATATTTGACGTTTATGCTCCATTGCATAATCCGCTTGTTGCAACACTTCGCTCTTATCACTCGCTTCAATAATGACATTTGCTGCTGCCATTCCGCTCATGAGTGCATAGCGCATCGGGAAATGCCAGCGCTGCACTTTGACTGACGGCGGGAATTGGGAAATCACCAATCCTTTGTTCTCCAGCTTGCCTTGCAATGACTGGTGTTCACGAGGATGAAAATGTGTTATTGGCGTGCCAAGAATGGCAATCGTTGGAATATCTTCATCAACGGTCGCTTGTTGAACAATCGAATCGATGCCTTTGGATAAACCTGAAATGATGACATACCCTTGTTTTCCGATCTCTTTGGATAACTGATAAGCCGTTTCCTCTCCTTCCTTTGAAGGCTTACGGCTCCCAACGACGGTAACCAAATGCTCTTCCAGCAAGTCCGGATTGCCTCTCATGAAAAGAAATAACGGGGCATCTGATAGTGTATTCAACTGCGGTGGATAATGGACACCGCCTTTTTTCACAATGAGATCCTCTTCGCCTAACTGTTGAAAACCACCAACTACGGTAGAGTACGCTTTCTCTAACGCCTCTTGCTCAACGCCTAAATCCTCACTAATCTCTCGAATGTGTGGCGTGAGTTCTCTGTCATTGGCCACTTGTCATACAAGCGCTCATACATCGGAACCGTTTTCTTATCTGATCCATTAAATATCGTTTGAATTGTGAAATAATTTATCGCTTCATACACGACTTCCGGCTCGTTTTTATGGAAGAGCGCAGTGATGAACATCATCTGATTCCCATCCATTCGCTTTCTGCGTTCCTCCAGATCGGTACGCATATATAAATTTCCACTCGGACTCGTCCGGACCGGCTTCACCTTGCCTGTATGCACAAGCTGATTCAGCCTTTGCGGGGTCACACCGAGATATGATGCTGCTTCACTAGCAAATAGTATTTCTTGTTCAGTAACGGGCCGAAGAAACCTTGAATCCATCTCCTTCACGTTCATTTGCACTCATCCTTTTTTGTGTATTTGTTTTTATATATTGTTATTCGGTCAAAGAGACGGATCATTCAGAAACCATTACATGTACCCTTGACTTTATAACATCTACACTCATCATATCACTAAGCGTTTTTATTGTATATGTTATTTTCAAACTTTTTCGTTAAATTGATACCGCTTCCACTTGCTTTGAGTCGCAAAAATCGACATTTACCGCGGTTTTTAGCGCAATTTGTCGAATGATGTTTTTTAAAAATAATTTATTTTAAGAAAGCGCACGCCCCAATCGGAGCATGCGCTGAGTATTTAATACGGATAATACGGCGGGTAGTATGGTGGATATGGGGGTGGATATGGAGGGTAATACCCCGGACCTCCAATTGTATTGCCAGCAATTCCTCCAACGATGAGTCCAGGAATAAATCCTCCACCAAAACCATACCCCGGGCGAGGTGGGCGAGGCGGTCCATGATGATGGTGATGATGGTGATGCCCACCTCCACCGTGTCCATGTCCGAACTGCCGTACATCCTCTTCATCGTAATTAAATTCTTGCCCTTCATACGGGTATTCAGTTTCACTATTCATTGCACGTAACACCCCTTTCTATTAACTGATACATCAGCCTATGCGAGAAAAGGGATTCGGTGCAACGCTACGGGTGAAGACGTTTCATAAATCCAATCAGATCGTCACTTTGCTCCGTATCATCCGCCACCTTATTGTATTGCTCGTGTGAGCAAACTAAACATTTATGCAGGAGTTGATACCCCTTTTTTGAGTGAGACTTTACATCAATGGGTTCCATCAAGCCATGACACGACGATGCCCTGTCCCCTGGCACGATATCAACGTGCTTTGAGTACAAGCAAAACGGGCAATGATTACGATAGCTGCCATTACTTAAAGGAACGACTTGAACCCCACAATGTTCACAAACAAATTGCATATTCTCATCTGAACGACTCACGTCTTTACCTCCAATATCCAACCTGAAGACCAGTGTAGCATAAATCACGGAATGGGATGTTCCTGATGATTTCGGTGCCAGTTGTTGCTAGTCCCGATATTGTTACGGGCAAACGTCCCCCTGTAAAAAGACGCCAACTGTGTTCATATTATGGAGGAAAACGACCAGCACTCAAATCGACTTTTCATGTGACAATTCGCTCTTCACATAGGGTCTTTTAAGGGGTCAACTGCCTCTTAGATCTCTTATAGTGACAGTTGGTGACGTTTATGTGAGCATTCGTATGATGAAGGATGAATTTCCCTTTACCAACCGCCACAAATATCAGTTTCTGTGACGAGTCGAGCATCTATATATATGCCTCGTGAGCTTGGATGGGGGGCGGATCGTACCTTAACGCCTTCGCGACACCGGTAGCGTTTGCCTCCCTCCACAGCCGTATGCAAATACTGGAGCCATACTCATGAAACGCGAGACCAGTCGTTTGAGAACTGAAAACACAAAAAAAGACCCGGGCGAAACCCGGATCTTCTCGATCATTTATGATGGGTCAGCTGTTGCTGCATTAAAGAGATCAACGACTTGCTGTACTGATGCGAAACCACCTTCTGGCTTACGCTCAACAACCATTTCATAAGCTGCTTGACGCTCTTCCTCACTTAGCGCTTCATAAGCTTCCACATTCACACCAAGTTCCTCAGCGTGTTCGATCAACCATGCAAAATGTTCAGCTGTTGCATCTGATGGACTTTCTAACTCATTAATTTGTCTAGGCTCGACATGGAAATAAAACGGTACGCTTACAATCTCTTCATCCACGTATAGCGTTGAGAACTCAATATAGTACTCTCCAGACTCTTCAGCCAAGTCCATCATGATGATTGCTTCAAACTCACCGTTTTCATCCGTTTCCATCGTTACCCCAACACCGACAATATCGCCATCTTCATCAACGACGGTCGGTGTGACATTGACCATCCATTCTGAATCATACGGGTCAATTTCGCCCGTCAATTCCATCTGTTCTTCAACGTAATCATAATCTCCGATTGAATCGATCGTCACTTCGATCTCAGGCATCGTTTCGCCGTCGTTGACGTCTTCTAGCATCGCGACCACTTCTTCAACCGTACCTGTCGGATAATCATCATCTGAGAATGCTGCTGCATAAGCTTCTGCTCGGTACGGCAACACCATATTGGCATCAAACGCACCGGTAACTTCTCGTAAGTTATGGAGATTGGAGATAACCATCAGCTCAGCGTCTTCTTCATCCATCTCATTCAATTGCTCTAGTGCACTCTCAATGGCAATGCGTTCCACCATTGCTTGTAGCTGATCGATAATATCATCAGCATCAAAATCTAGCTCGCTCACCGCATCCACATACACTTGGCCTTCAACAATACCACCGACCACATACTCAAAATCATCACTTACCAATTCCAAGCGATTGAGTGCAGGCAAGATGTCGTCTTCATCCGCGCCTTGAATGGTTACAAGTGTCGTCTCAAGGTTCACGCTTGCGACGAAACGGTCGATATCCAGTACGGTCGACTCGCCATCATAACCGTCCATGTAGGAACTCACGTACTCAGAGAACACCTCTGACGACAGATCATCATGATCAAAGTCATACAAATCAT
This sequence comes from Geomicrobium sp. JCM 19039, assembly GCF_000698145.1. Taxonomy (GTDB): domain Bacteria; phylum Bacillota; class Bacilli; order Bacillales; family Marinococcaceae; genus Geomicrobium_A. The sequence continues at coordinate 40,124 of NZ_BAXB01000004.1, read as the reverse complement.
TGAGGCAGATAAGAAATCCGCTTCGTCCTCATCAGCGTACGCTGCTTGTAGATCGGCAATTGCTGCTTCAATCGTGCCCGGTTCTGGTTCTGGCTCCGGTTCTGGTTCCGGATCTGGCTCGTCCGCTTCGGCGACACCGGTAAACGTGAGCGTCGTTGGCGATTCCCCGTACCAGAACGAATACTCCTTTCCTTCCTCTTGCTCGCTCGTCGTTACACGAACCGTATAACCGTCGTCGATAATGTCCACATCGAGCGTCTCCAACCCGTCAAACGTGAAATTCATCGTATCCGCTTCCGTTTGCGCCACATCAAAGTGAACATCAACCGTCGTATTGTTTACCGCTTCGATGCCGGTAATGTCGCTCGCTTCTGTATATTGATGAATAAGTGCACGGTCTAGAAATACGGCAAAAGCAGAACGGGTCACCGTCTCGCCCGGGCGGAATTCTCCGCTCTCTACAGTACTAATTCCGTGTTGCGTCAGAATCTCGATGTTCTCACGGTGGGCGGCGTATGCGTCATCCAAGTCGACGAGGTTCGTATCTTCACCTGTGTTCTCAAGCCCAAACGCACGCACGAGCACAGACGCCATCTGTTCACGCTAATGCCGTTGCCTGCGTCAAACATCGTGCCGCCGAAACGTCCGACCATAATGCCCTCTTCTTGCATGATCGTCGCTGCTTCTGCGTACACATGATCATCCGAAAGATCATCGAACGGCACGTCGCCTACATCGCCTCGGTCAAACCCTAGCGCATCAACGAGCAAGTTCGCCGTTTGCCCGCGGTTAATCGTTTCACCTGGGCGAAACGTGCCATCAGAATAACCACTAATGACGCCGCGCTCCGCATTGCGAAGAATTTCGGTGTAGCCAAACGTGCTCGGTGTGACGTCACTAAACACCACACCTTCTTCTGCATCGGCTACCTGTGCTGGGGTAGTCACCGTGAACGCCGTCGCCGCCATTGCGGCCGTAACTGTTCCGGCTAAAAACTTACGATATGATCTCGGTTTGTAGCTCATGGAACCTCTCCTTTATCAATTATAAATTCAGACTATAGTTCTACTACCCTATGTATCTTGTTTTTACACACACATTTCAAATAATTTAAATTTATTTCATAGATTACAGTTAATTAGAAAGACAACGCTAGTATTCAAAGGAACATATTTATTATATATTTTGCCGACAACACCCTCCCTGTCTCGGTACTGCTCGAATTCTTGTAAACTGAGGTGTTACTTCGACACGTCGGTTGCCGACAAGTAGCTTCATTTTGAAGGTAACTTCGTAAAAGCCCACCTTTTACGCAAAAAATCAGCGATTTATAGTAATAGCATCAAATCGATTTAATTGGTAAATACTAGTAAAATATGATCTATATAGAATGAACTTAACATTTTCCTAGTTGCACAGTTCGTTGTTGCTTCCCACGCCAAGCGGATGCTTGCACTTCAGAGCATAAGAGCAATACGGTTCACGTTTCTGGTCTACTGGTCACAGTGTGGAAAGAAGCCCAAATACCCCATATATTCATTTTTGTGACACTTGGGAAAGAAAAATTTTCATTTTAAACGTGGGTGGGCACATAAACGGAGTCAACGGTCACAAATCGGGATATATGTGACCGTTGAGGGTCGAAAGTGCATGGTTTAAAGACTGGATTGTCACATAAGTGCCAGGTCATCACACGCTTGCGCCAGATGGTGACCATCGGTCACGTCTTTTTATCATTCAGCAAACGTCTTCCGTGTTGCCCACAATCCTTGCAGCAACGAACAACGATCGACATCGAAGTGAGATGATCTTCAACAGACGATAGGTAGGCGTTTGCCTGTAAAGACCGATCTCGGTCATCTGATTCAGTGAAATTCTTTCGTTCAACTTATATAGATCGCACCCAAAACGATCTATATAGAATGAACATAAGATTTTCCTGATCTGCCCTGTTGGTTGTTGGATTGGAGGAATAGCGCGGTGCTTGGTGCCATTTTGCGCGCTAGTTTACGGTTTCTGCGCGCAAGTTTGCCTCGTTTAACGATTTCGACGCTCATTCCGCTAAACTTGCGCGCAGTTTGTTCCAACTGGAGCGCAGATTCACTACCCATAAGCAAGCAACCTGTCGGCCCCAGCAGGCCGAAGCCAAATCGGACTAGGTTCGGCGCGGGGATGCACACGTGACCTTGTCATCTGTTCCCTAGTTTATGAGAATCTACCGCTTTTCCTGCGATTTTCCCCAACTCGAGCACAGTTTCTACTTTACCGAGCTTACCAGATGTTAAAATCTAGCGCTTCCTTCTAGTAAATCACTTGACTAGCATTTTAAAATCTAGTCGTTTTCATAAAAAAAGACCGGGCATCCTGCCCGGTCTTTCGTCAGTAAATTTATTAGCGAGTTGCAGGAAGAACGAATGTTCCACCGCCGTAGAGGTCAGCAATAACGATCGTTACTTCTTCATCGCTGCTTGAGAAGATAATTTCTTCAATCATATCTGCAGTGATTGTTTCTACATTTGACTCAAGAGCTTCAAGGTTTGAAATCATCGTACCTTCAGCGTTTACAACGAGCTCTTCATCTTCTTTAACAGTAAGCTCTGTTACTTGTGGCGCACTGTTCTCTACTGTTACTTCAACAGAAGCAAGTTGAGTTGTGAATCCACCTTCCACTTGTACAAGCGTAAGTGTCGCTGTACCTGCACCTTTAGCGACAACTTCGTATTCAGTGTTATCGTCACTATCATTGATGTCAACAACATCAAGGTTTGAAGACGTTACTTCAATATTTCCTGGCAATGCTTCCAGTGCACTAGAAACAACATCTTGATCTACTTGTACACCCTCATAAGAACCATTAACCGTTAAATCTTCTGTAACAACTACATCTGATGGAGCAATGACTTCTCCTTCAGGCGTCTCTGCATCTTCAACGAATAGGTCAAGAACATCTTCTTCAATGTCAAAGAAATAGCTATCAACATCGTTGCTGTCATGCTCGATGATTTCAACAGTGACGGAACCAAGTTCAACATCATCATGAGTGAAGTCTACAGTGTACGTACCTGCTTCAAGACCACCTTCAGTTACTTCATTAAGGTTAACGATAATTTGACCTTCGTCAATAATCGACTGATCAACTATCACAGTTTCGCCTTCAGCATCAGTGATCTCAACATCAACGCTCTCGTCACCCGTCCAAACACCACCGTATTGGTTCAATGCATTTACAGTAAGGTTTCCTACAACTCCATCAGCATTGCGAACGAAGCGCTTCGTTTCACCAGCTTCTTCAATTGCTGAAAGCTCTTCCGCACCGATCACTTCAATATCCAATGTTACCGCTTCTTCAATACCGTCAAAAGAAACAGTAAGTGTTGTCGTTCCTTCATTAACAAGGTTTAAACGATCGTTGTTGTAGTTCGCTACTGAAGAAACGCTAGAACGAATGTCTTCTACTGTAAGTTCTTCAACAATTTCTTCATCCAACTCTTCACCGAATGCATTTACCGCTCCAACAGCTTTCACTTCAACTTCATCGTCATGGTTGATTGGCGCTTGGTTGTTCTCAAGCTGATCGTCACCGATGAATAGTGCAGCTTCTGTAACTTCTGTCGCTACGTTTGCATCAAAAATATTCACGTCTTGGCGATCTGTACGAACTGTCGTTTCACCATCAGTAATTTCAACAGCGTAAGAAATTGTGTCCTCATGGCTGAATCCACTTGCATCGAACAATCCTTCTTCATTCAATTCGAAGTTGTTGTCGTTGAATACGTACTCCACCTCATACCCAGCTTCTTCAAGCTCAGCAGTCGAAAGTGCATATCCGTCAACAGTGAATTCAAGCGCTTGGCCTTCTTCGGTGCGGATCGTTGTTGTTGTAGCCGCTGCTTCTTCAAGTGGAAGGAGGAGCTCTGTAATTTCGAAGTCAACGCTTGCTTCAGCGTCGCCAACTGTGATTTCAGCTGTGTATTCGCCTGGAAGGAATCCAGCAAATTCTGCTGAAATTGCTTCGTCTTCAACCGCTACGTCTGCTTCTTGAACCGTTTCACCGTCAGCATCAACGATCGCGACATGTGCTTCTGCATCTTCAGCTGCGCCTGTTACGTCGGCTGTAACTGTAGCTGTTGAGCCTTCAACGTTTGCTGCAGCATTTTCAATCGCCACTTCTTCAACGTCACCAGCTTCGCCGCTACCGATAAATGAAAGCGTTGTGCGCTCGCCGTCGAAGCTAAGCGTGTACGCTGTATCTTCAACTTGGTCACTCGTCGTAAGCGTGATTACATTGTCGTCTGTAGATTCAGCATCTAAGACATCAAGGTCGTTGTTGAATGTAAAGAAATCAGCTGTGATGTCTTCTGCATTAACTTCGTGATCAAACGCCACTTCAACAGTGTTTTGGTCTACAGCCGTTACACTTACAAGACCAGAATCTTGTGTGTGCACAACGTCGAACGTGCGCTCTAAGAATGTTGCCATTTGTCCACGTGTTACAGACGCTTGTGGATTAAAGTGATTGTCACTCGTTGATGTGATGTTGTATTGAGCGAGAATTTCAATGTTTTCACGGTGTGCAGAGTATGCATCATCGATATCTTCAACAACTGCGTCAGAACCTTCAATTGGTTGAAGATCGAACGCACGAACGATCATGGATGCAACTTGCTCTCTAGATACATCAAGACCTGTGTCAAATTGCGTGTTGCCAAGACGTCCAGTCATAACGCCTGCCTCTGTTACCGCTTTAACAACGGGTGCAAACGTATGCGTAGCTGAAACATCTGGGTAAAGATCTTCTTCTACTGTTTCAGGAACATCAAGATCGAGGGCACGCGCCATCATTGTCGCTGCTTGTCCACGAATAATGTTATCAGATGGACGAAATGTGTTGTCTGAGCTATAGCCCGTGATAATGCCGCGCTCCGCTGCACGTTCAATATTTTCAAAGTGTGTATCCGTTGGTGGAACATCAACAAATGTTTGCTCTTGAGCATCCGCCACCTGCTGTGGTGTCGTTACTGCGAATGCAGACGCCGCCATTGCTGCAGTCATTGTACCTGCAATTACTTTGCGATAAGACTTCGGATTATAAGCCATTCATATTGCCTCCTAGCAAATTATCGTACTGAGTTTTTAGGATCAGGACCCTAAGATCATTTTTGGAAGATACTAACATGAAATATTATATAAACTATGAAATTCGTATGTCAAATAATATTTTCATATATTTCCCATGTACTATTTTTCCTGTCATCACTGGATATTCTGAATATTAATCCTGGAAATATAGCGCTTTCATGGGTTTTAAACCTTTCACACTAATAATTTCTAGGACTAACAAGTCCAAAAAATAGTTTTACAGGAAAACATTACTAGTATATTCCGTAACCTACCATATCACTCATCTCTCTTATTTTAAACCTACGTTTTGCCCATTTCTCGAATTCATGGCTTTTTCTATGAAAATACATCTATGGTCTGTTTTTTGTGTTTTCATCTATGAATTTCACTTCAATCTAACACGATAAACATATAGTTTATGAATTATTCAACATATGAAGATTCTATATTACTAATCTAACCTACAACTAAATCCCGCCACTTCTTGAAGTGAAACTGACGCTTCTATATGTCTTTTGTCACGGGTCATTAATACCGAAACCAAGCTATGCTTGACGATAAATAAAAACGAGCGTCCGGATCTTTGTCGATCCTAACGCTCGTTTTTTCACATCGATTCAGTTGCTTCGAGTTGTTCCAGAGCCGTATTCACTTCTTGAATATCTTCTTCCAGAACAGTCTCCATCTGTTTATGCCTGTTGGATAATGTGCTCGTAGAAATAGAGAAGTGTTCAGCAATGGATTTCTTTGTCACCTTTTCACCTGCGATGTTTGTTTCAATCAAGTACGTAAGTGCTGCCGCATAGCTTTCAGGCTTTTGAATGCGCGGGTTTTCACGCTCGGTATACCGCTGCCACAACAACTCTCCCACTTCTTTATACTCGGGCTTGCCATGGGCTTCAATGTAGCTATTATACTCGTTCGCCACGACTTGTTGTTCTTTTGAGTCATAACGCTCAGTGCGGGTTTCACTCGTTTGCTCTTCTTTTTTTCCGTATAAACTAAGCATGAGCACATGCATGAAATGGTCATCCATAAACGTCTCAGATCGACCACTCGCTTCAAAGGCTTCAATGATCAGTTGTTCTCGATCCTTTGCAACCGTTCCGAGTAAGTGCAACGGAGCGGCAAGCGATTGGTAACTGTCCCCTGCTGGCAGTAATACCGCAAGCAAAATTTCACCACGTTCCGGTGCACGATCTTCCGAACGCTCCTCAGGATTTAAGATAAGCTGACTTTTCTCATTGGAAAACAAATCTTCCACAAAGATGAGGTCCTTTGATTCGGCTTCTAACACACGATAGACCGAAGGACCGACGGCTGGCCAGCGTTTGAAACTTTCCTCAACAGAAGGTCTCCAAATACTTTTTTGTTTATGTTCGACAAAACGCTCCATCATCGTATGACCGTCGAACGGATGTTTCGTGATGACCCACAACCCCGCAAAAAAGTACGCATAATCTCGACCTTGCCGATCGAGTTTGTCCAAGTCATATACACTCCGAATGACTCGATCAATTCTCTTCGCATCTTTTTTCATCGTTTGTTGCAAAAACTCCTCTTGCAACGTCTTTAAATTTTCATTAACCGTTTGTGCAATCGGCATCGCCGGTTCTTTTCCGTGGCATTTCTTGTATTTTTTCCCGCTTCCACAAGGGCAAGGTTCATTTCTTCCTACATGTTCGATGATCATCCGCTCCTTATACATATAAAACGCTTGGCTCACCACCAAGCGAATGTCATGCTATAAGACTACGATAATCCATTCCTTACAAAATGACAATCTCCCTAGCAAGCATAGCGCCAGTCCAACGAGAAAAACCACCCAACAATCCATCAATTAACGCGTTATTATAGGCATTGACCGTGCCGCTCTACAAGTATTTGGCGTGCGGGGTGGTACTCGCGTTTCTTGGCTAAAAACTGTAATCTAGTTGTTCCATCTGAGCCCAAGCCGGTCCAATTATTCCGCAGAACGGAAACTTTTCCCCAATTTGAGTACAGAATACCTAAGCTACGTAACAGAATCAGGTTTCGTGCTTCCCGCAAAGCACAAACTACCAACTTGCTGTTGGCGCGAGCCGCGCCGACAGCAAGTTGGGTCTGGGTTCGCTTCACCTTCCACTCACGCCAAAACCCAACATCCATAATAGATGTTGGTTTTGGTTGGTTTTCATTTAGCCAGGGGGGGCTATTTTAGAAAGAGAATGGTGTGCGTACATCTCCGTGTCCCGGGCGTGGGACCGGAAGGATGACGGACGCTTCTCCAACTGCTTGGATACGTTGCGTCACTTGATCGGTTTGGCCATACTCATCGGTAATGCCGAGCGTTACCGTGTACGTGCCAGAACGGTGGTACGTATGGTAGACCGATTCACCTGAAGCACGCGTGCCGTCGCCGAATGACCAGGAGTAATCAACAATTTCGCCATCGGCTTCAGACGAGCTCGCATCTAATACGAAGCTCTTGCCAGAATCAATCGATGACGCATGTCGATGACCGCTCTCGGCTCACTTGGTGTTGGCTCATCATCACTAGGCGTGTTGATGTACAGCTTGCCATCCGCGGTTTCACGAACTTCATTGCCGAATTCATCTGTGGCACGAATTTCAATTTGTGCGCCTTCAGCAACAGCGTTTGAGATCGCCGTCCAGTAGCCGACGTAATGACCGTCAGACGTCTCTCTCATCGGCAACTCAACGACATTACTCGGGTCATTGATGAGTGGCATCCGAATGGAGAAGGACGCGTCCAATCCAGACACTGAATCAAAAGAAATCGTTACCGTTTCTCCTGCATCAAGATGTCGATCTTCACTAGGTTGTACATTTTCAATCGTTGGCGCTTCAAAACCTGCACGGATTGTTACACTTTCCGTTGTCGTGTTTCCTGCAAGGTCTGTTGCTTCAACAACAATTTCATTTTCACCAAGGTCAAGGAGGACACGGTGGCTAAAGTTACCGTCATCGTCTACTTCAACCGCAGTACCATTGACAGTGAGCTCATCAAGATTCTCTTCTTCCACTGAGCCCGTTACGGTGACTGTTTCACGGTTTGTGATGTCACCATCTTCTGGTGATTCAATCGTTACGTTCGGTGCAACAGTATCTTTAATGACCGTTACAGGCGCTGATGGGTCACTTAGACCATCTTCAACTTCTGCCGTGCAACAAGTTCGTTCTCACCTTCATCGAGAGGCACTTCAACACTGAATGATCCAGCATCGGCTTCTGTTACCGCTGCTTCTTCTTCATTGTTGTAAATGATTACTTCTGCATCTGCATTTTCATTCAACGTACCTTCAACTAAAATCGTATCTTCGTTCGTATGCGTCATATCTTCAGGCGTTTCAATAACTGGTGCTTCAAGTTCATAAGAAACGTCTGCACGGATCATAAAGTTTCCGTAAGCAAGTTCTTGCTGGAAGCTTCCACCGACGTACAAGTACGAACGTTCAGCTTGAGCATCACCTGTTGCCATGTCCGTACCAATCGCTGGTGACAAGTCACCAATTTCTGTCTGAATGGAAGTGATGAAGAAATCACGATCGGTCACAATGCCATGTTCTGATAGGTCGATGTAGTTCCATGCATCCCGCTCGACGTCCACGACAAATGGTTCAACGAGTCGGTCCGTCGGGTTGCCGTTTCCATCGGTATCATAGACGGCAAACTGCGTTTCTGTACCGCCGGGTACTGGGAAGTCATCTCCCCACACATACACGTTCACCCCGTTGACAATGGCAGCTTCCGCCGGTGTAAATTGAACGGCCATCCCGTTGTTTGCGGCATTCAATACGAGTGCATTTTCTGGGTTTCCATTGTCATAAGCGATTTCATCATCGAAGCCGATGAATGGGCGCAACTCAACCGATACTTCGGTCACTTCGCCACCAACGACTTCAATACCGCTCACTTGCGTACTGTGATAGCTCGGTGCAGAAACCGCCAACGTGTAGCTTCCTTCTAGCACATCTTCAATGAGGAATGTGCCGTCTTCATCGGTCACACCGTCAACGAGTGAAGGATCTTCTAGCACACGTACGGTTGCATCTTCAATTGGCTCATCGTTACGTTCATTGACGACCGTACCGCTAATTTCTCCGGTCGGAATTTCATTGAGCATGAAATTCGCTGTCGTACTTTCACCTGAGCTAATGGTGACTTCTTGTTCTTCTGCATAGAATCCGTAAGCTTCAGCAACCGCAGTGAATGTACCTTCACTATGGTTTAAGCTGTACGCGCCTGTTGCAGGATTCGTGCTCGTCGAACGGTTCGTTTCTAAAATGGTTACGTCCGCATCGACCGGGAGACCGGCGATGGTTGGACGCTGGGCGTTCGTTTCTTCCCGAACGTCAGATTCTTCATAATCAGACGTCCCGTCTGGTGCTGGAATGCTCGTGACCGCATCGAGATCACGTTCCACGCGTTCCACATCTGGACGCTCGATGGATACGCCTTCGTTTTCAGCAACATGATCGACCGATTCACTCGTTCCAACGACGGTTACATCGTCGATGTACCAGCCAGCATACGTAATGATGCTGTCAGAATCAAAAGCGAAGCGGAGTTGAATCGATTCACCTAAATAATCATTTAGCGAAATTTCAGCTTGTGCCCATTCTTGGTCACGACCCGTGAACTCTGCAAGTTCATCCCACGTATCGCCACCATCTGAAGACACTTGAACCAAGCCGTAATCCCAGTTGTTCTCGATATCTTGCCAGTAGTTGAAGTGCAGCTCCGCTAGCTCAACGTCTGACAAGTCTAAAACCGGGCTGCCGATATAGCTGTCTTCAGCATTGTTGTAGTTCTCTGACAAGCTTGTGGCCCACACATTGTCGCCAGTGAGTGCCCCGTTCGGGCCTGAGGTTGGCTCTCCCCATTCCCATGAACTGTTCGTTCCACCACTTTCAAATTCACCATCATCATCTTGGAAGTTGCTATGGTAGAACACCGAAATGTTCGGTGCGACGGCTGTCGCTTCATTGGATGTTTCACTTTCGTTGCCATCATAATCGTTCGCTGTTACGGCGTACGTATACTCTGTACCCCCTTCAACGTCCATGTCTTGGAATGTTGTGGACGTCGCGTTGCCAATTTCATCAAACCCGTCACCAACCGAACGGTATACCGAGTAGTTGTTCAAATCAAGATCTTCATCCGCCGGTGCATCCCAGCTAAGTTGAAGTCCTGCCGTGCTTGATTGCACGTCCAAGCTTTCCGGTGCGTTTGGTGCGGTTGTATCTTCACCGACGAGGTTCACATTGTCCAAGTACCAGCCTTCAGCTGTCGTTGAGCTATTTGACTCTAGGACGAAGGAAACGAGTACCGGTTCGCTTGAACCTGCATAGTCGTCTAAATCGACATAGAGTGAGTCCCAACCATCACTTGTGCCTGTGAACTCTTGTGCGATGTCCCAACTGTCACCATAATCATCGGATACGAGTACATTCGCATAGTCAACACCACCAACGACGTCATACCAATGGTTCGTACGTAGGGAAGCGGTATCGCTGTCGCGAAGGTCTAGTGGCACGCTATACAGTACGTGCGTATCGTCAGAATAATTGCCAGAAAGGTTTGTACCGACGAGGTTGTCACCACTCACAGGCTCAGGGCCTGATTCAGGTTCACCCCACGCCCAGTCGCCGTCAAATGTCCAGCCGACAGGCTCAGAGCTGAAGTCCTCGCTATACTCGCCTGGCTCGACACCAAAGTCGACATCCACATTGTATGTGTCGGTTTGAGCGATATTTCGTCCGTAGTCACGTGCTTGAACGTAGTATTCAAATCCATCTTCATCGATTAAGTTTGCTGGAAGCACTGCGCGATATGTGCCTTCTTCATGGTCCCCTGAAACTTGCTCCATCGAGAACACATAATAGTGGTTAATGTTGTCGTTTGTCATCCACACTTCAGCATCAATGACCGACACATCGTCACTAATTGTCGCTGTTACTGGTACGTCATACCCAGCAAAAACGGAATCAACTGGCGAGTGCTCGATTTCCGGCGGAAGATCGTCACTGCCTTCTTGTAAAACTTGTCCTTCTAACGTTCCAAGATCTCCTGAAATCGAAGCGACGGCTTCGTATGCGTTCAGCATCCCAAGTCCGTACGCATCATTTGGAACGGTTGTGTATTGACTATCAGTTAGTGGCTCAGCCGTCTCGTCTAAGATGTCGTACACTTCGTTTGGCGACAGTCCACTGTCTACAGATAGCAGCAATGCGGCTGCCCCTGCGATATGTGGTGCGGCCATCGACGTTCCGTTCCATCCTGCTTCATAACCACCGGGCACGGATGAACGTATGTTCACGCCTGGCGCGGAGATGTTTGGCTTCAGATCGTCTTCGTATTGTGAAGGCCCGCGGCTTGAGAAGCTTGCGACCGCATCATTAATATCCACCGCTGCAACGGCATAACTTTCCGGATAATTCGCAGGCGGCGTTACCGTCTCAGATCCAGGACCTGAGTTCCCCGCAGAGAAGACGCCAACAATCCCGGAGTCTTGCCACGCTTGAACCATCGGTCGGTACCAATCATCCACGCCTGGTTGCCCGCCCCAAGAGTTGTTCACAATGTCCGGCGCTAAGCTAGGATCATCTTCAGGCGCTAACATGTATTGCCCAGAGGCAAGCAGGTCAGATTCTGTACCTCCGAGTGCCGAGAATGCACGGGCAGAGATCCATTCGGTATCCGGTGCAACCCCAATCTTGTTATCGCCGTCAGGGTCTTGTCCTAGAATCGTTCCCATTACGTGTGTACCATGAGGCTGAGAAGCTAAGTCATAAGGCATATCTTGCCCTTCAACGGCATCAAACCAGTTGCCGTATGGGTCGGAATTTTCTGGATCATCAGGATTGTAACCACGCCAATTTTGTTGTAGCGCTTCGTGCGTCCAGTCTGTGCCCGAGTCAATAATCCCGACTGTTACCCCTTCGCCCGTAATGCCGAGATCATCCATACATCGGGAGCGTTCACACGGTCGATGTTCCACTCGACACTGTTATCAGCCAATTCCATATTCTCTGGCGACATTTCCGGCAGATCGAGTTCAATAAATTCATCCATTTTAATGCGGCTAATTTCTGGGCGGAAGGATAGCGCCCGTGCTGTATCACGGTCCACCTCTGCCGCAATGACGTTCATAATATAAAGACTCTCATACTCTAGCACCTTGCCATCTGCTTGTGCTCGCTCCAACATCGCAAGCGGTGTCGCTTGCGTGTCGATGGCCGTACTGCGAAGCTCATTGTATACACTGTTACTCATTGCGCGACGCTGTTGGTGCGGCGTGGCGTCACTGCCAACACTTTGCAACCCTTGCTGGGCAGCTGCCGACGTATCCACTTGATCAGACATCTCGATGAGTACAGAAACGTGGTCATTGTTCCGGAATGCCTGTGCGACCTCATCATCAATTTTCTCGTTCGCTCTTTCCGCATTCTCACGCTGCAAGTCCGTCACATTCGAACGCTCAGCAGCTTGAGCCGTACCCGACCCAAACACTCCAGCGTACGGAGACATCACAAGAGCACCGATCATCATCACAGCGACATTCCGACGATACGTCACCTTTTTTCCCATCTGTTTCCTCCTTAAAATTTTTATCGGTCTTTCAACCCCTATGTACAAGGGAACAGAACCGAACGTCACCTCCTCGTGAGCAGTATGTTCGAGAGCCTTAAGTCTGTGGTGTCCTATCATATTACTAGATTTAATATTTAAAAAAATGAGAATAAACCACTTTCCTATTTTTCCAGTCTTAGGTCGAACGTTGTAGCTATCCTACACAAAATCGTCGAACACACGTCTGGATCTAGGCATAACGATATAGCCTCCCGCCCGCCTATTGTCATGACAAAACCTGTCGATTCCGAAAGAAATCAGCCCAGTTCTTGTCGATTTGTGTAGAACAATGCCGCATTCCCGTTCTTTGACATCATTTGGCATAAAGTGCGGGTGGGGTTGGCGGTTTGTGGATGCAGCATCCAGTATTTTTCGAGTGGGGAGTACGGGCGTTAGCATTTTGGGGATTTCAGCCCAGGCTACAAACGTGACCGCGCCGTCTGTTACCAAGTTCACTCATTCTGTTACCTAGTTTATGAGAATTGGCCACTTTTCCTGCGTTTTTCTCCAACTTGAGAACAGTTTCCTCATCATCCCAACAACCTACGACACGTCGCCCCCCATCAGGGGGGCGAACCAAAGCCGCCCTCCTCTCGGCGCGACCCGCGCCGACAGCTTGCTCGCACTTCGGAGAAATTCGCCCACCCCACCATGCGCGCAAACCGCACTACATGCGATTCGTCTCGAGCCAACTCTCGACTTCCTCGACAACGTCTTTGACGCAACCGTCTTCGAATGGAAGGGTGAGGCCTGCGCTCGTGACGAGTTCAGTGAAGGATTTTGAACCGCCTAATTTGCAGAGAGCGAGGTAATCGTTCCAAGCGGCCTCCCGGTCTTCGTTCATACGCTTCCAAAACTGCATGGCACAAATTTGCGCAAGGCTGTAGTCGATATAATAGAACGGTGCGCCGTAGATATGGAGCTGTCGCTGCCAAAGGGCGCCGCCGTCCAAGTAATCGTTGCCGGCATAATTCTTGTGCGGCAAGTACGTTTCTTCTAGGCTCTTCCACGTGAGTTTCCGCTCAGCTGGGGTCATTTCTGGATTGGCGTACACGATGTGCTGGAATTCATCGACAGCAACGATGTACGGCAATGCCTGCACTTCTCCAGCAATATGGCTGTATAAATATTTGTCTGTGTCTTCCTTGAAGATGTTCTTCATCCACGGATACGTGAAGTACTCCATGCTCATCGAATGAATTTCACCAGCTTCCATCGTTGGCACTAAGTATTCCATTACGCCGAGGTCGCGGCTTTCATAGTTTTGGAGAGCATGTCCAATTTCATGGGTTAACACGCCGACATCTCCTGCGGTTCCGTTAAAATTAGCAAAGACGAATGGCACGTTTTCATTCGGCAAAAATGTGCAGTACCCGCCGCTTTCCTTTCCGTCGCGGCTCTGCACGTCCATCAGATCTTGGTCTAGCATTAACCGGTAGAAATCTTTCGTTTCGGCGGACAATTCATCATACATGACGCGCCCTTGCTCGAGCACCCAATCATCATCGCCCTTTGGCTTCGGATTACCGTCAGTAAACTGAAACCCTTCGTCATAATACATGAGCGAATCCACACCGATGCGCTCGCGCTGCTCTTCCCACAACTTTGATGCAAGCGGCACAATATGATCTCTTACTTGTTTCCTGAACTGAATTACTTCATCCGGACCATAATCTGTCCGACTCATCCGTGCATACGCAAGCCCAATAAAATTATCAAACCCAAGTTTCTTAGCTATCTTTGTCCGCACCGCCACCAACTCATCGTAAATACGATCTAGTTCCGCTTCATTTTCATGCATAAAAGACGTGCGCGCGTTCACCGCCCGTTCGCGCACACTTCGGTTTGGATCCTGCTCGAACGGTTGCAGCTGCGCCAAAGTATATTCCTTTCCGTCAAAACGAATCTTAGCAGACGCAATTAGCTGCGAATATGCCGTCGTTAACCGATTTTCTTCCTGTAAATCACCCACAATCTCCGGGGAAAACGTACGCAACTCCAAATCCTTCAAATGGAACAATTGCGGGCCGTACTTCTCCTCCAACTGTGGACGGAACTTCGCATCTACGAGCGCTCTCGAAAACAGATTAAACGCCTCGCCCAATTGCGGCATCTGCTCATCTAGAATCGCTTTTTCCTTTTTATAGAAAGCATCTGTCGTATCCATCGAATGACGAATCATCGCCAAGGTTCCTTGTGTATACACATCGCTTTTCAATACAGTCATCTTGTCAAATAGCTCTACTTGTCGCTCAAAAGATTCCGCGTCATTAAAAGCGTCTGTAATTTCTTTCGTGCGCACATTCACGTTCTCAACATCAATCCCGACATATTCAATATCATGAAAGTTCTTCATCTCATATCACCTCGTCTTGCTTATTCGACACATCATTTGAAATCCCTTCACTTGAACGCTGATTCATCCGGTCATAGACCTCAAGCATTTTATCGTTTGGACGCGTAAATCGGCTAACGAGAAGAATGATGAGAAATGCAGTTGCAACCGTCGGAATCATCGCGTCGATCTCTTCCGGCCAAACACCAACATATTGCAAAACCGTGGCACCGATGGCGATGACTCCACCAGAGAGAATGCCCGCCCAAGCGCCCGCTCGCGTCATGTTCCGGTAGAACATGCTAAGTAAAATGACAAGCCCACCGGCGCTTCCGGCAATCAAATAGGCGAGATTCATCATTTCCATGATATATCCGGGACGAGCAATTCCAATGGGTACAGATAACGCCGCTAAGCCGAGAACGATCAGCTTCGTCACGACGAGCATCCGAGCTTCAGAAACGTCCCGATGAATCATTTTTTGGTAAATGTCTCGACCTAAACTAGATGCACCGGCGAGCAGCCAAGAAGTGGCGGAGGTGAGGACGGCCATGAACATACCGGCCATGGCGATGCCGATGATAATCGGTGGCGCATACTCATACGTGTATGCAATCCAGAGCATTTCTGGGTCGCAATGTTCGGAAATAATGTGCGCGCATACATTGCCGAAATGAAAAATAGGGTGAGGGCAGGCAAATAGATGACAGCAATGGCAATCCCCGCTTTAATGATTTCTCGTTCATTCACAGCTGAGTAGAATCGGGTCAAATACCCAGGATTGCCTAAGTATCCGAACAACCAAATAAAAAACCATGAAAAAGCCATCATTGCTGACAGTTCACCGCTCGAGGTGAAATAGTCGGGGGATTCGCTTTGAATGGTCGTAACGACCGACGTCCAACCGTCACTGGCGGAGATGAGAAACGGCATCGTCACGACGAGGGAACCGATGATAATAAACGTTCCAATAAAGTCGGTCTTTAAGATGATGACCATCCCGCCAAACACGGTAAAGATGACGACAATCGCTGCGGTCATAAGCGTGCTTTGTGCATACGTAAAGCCAAACATCTCTCCGAACAACAGGCCGCCTTGCACGTATAAGGACCCGAGCAGGATGACCATCCAGACCGAGACAATGATGGAAAATACCGGACGGAGCAACGGGCTATCAAACCGTGCCGCGAGGTAATCAGAAATCGTTAACTCACCGAAACGTCGTAATTTCGGACCGATTAGGAAGCACAAAATGAAATAACTCCACGCAATACCTGCTGGAATCCACATCGTTCCTGCCCCAAAATCATAAAACCAGGCCATCATGCAAGAAACGTCGCCCCGCTCACCCCGGAGGCAAATAACGATCCCGTTAGCAAATACCAACGACCGCTCCGTGCGGCCACATAAAAAGACGTGAGGCCTTTAGACTGCAAGTACGAGTTCACACCTGTAACAATCATGATCACGAACACAATCGCTACTCCTACATAGATCAACGCATTCACCTCCTACTTTTTCTCCCACGGAAAACGTTCATGCTTGAGCCAATAGCCGCCAAGCACAAAAGAAAGCACGACAGGCACTAGGCAAAAAACGAGCAAAAGCGTCATGTCTCCCATATCCTCACCTCCAGTTGCTGGAACATTCGAGAAGTAAAGAAGATCTCCTTTTTTCCGCACAAAAAAAGCCCGGTTCACCGAACCGGACCCTTACCCTCATTCATAAAGTTCATAGACCGCCTGCCCAGCAAGAACGGTGTCTCCATTCGTTTTTACTGTGCCAATATCAAACGTCAAATGCTTCCCGTCTCGCTCAGTCAACGTGGCAGTGAGCGTTAGCACGTCGTCTAGAAATACCATGCCGCGAAACCGGATGTGGTAGTCAGTGACGAGACCGTCCTCAAGATACGGGGTAAACAACTGGGTCAAGTTGCCCATCGTCCACATCCCGTGGGCGATAATGCCTGGAAGCCCCGCATTCTCTGCCTCCTCATCAATCGTATGAATCGGATTAAAATCACCTGAAGCACCCGCATACTTAATTAAATCCAGTCGCGATACCGGCGGAAGCGTCACCGATTTCAGCTCCTCGCCCGGCTGCATTGTGCGCATCGTCATACACGCATCATCCTCCTGACCGCCGCCGAAATAATAATCACTTGCTCGGAAGTAAAAATCGCTTCACCCGCATCATCAAGCCCATGGCCACCGAGCGTAAGAATGCCCATCTGCCCACTTTTGCCCGCTTTTTCTTCATAATTCTTCACTTCGAGAAAACAGTAGACGTCTTCTCCTACAAGAAGAGGGCGTGTATAATGATACCTTTGTTCACCGTGAATTAAGCCCTTTGGCGGGAGCACCAACCCTTCGATCGCGCCATACGCGAATACGCGGGGAAACGTTGGCGGTGCGATGTTTTCACCGAAGCGAGAGCGCTGACCATATGCCTCGTCGATGTAGAGCGGGTGCAAGTCACCAATCGCCTCTGCAAACTTCTTCACTGCTCCGCGCTCGACCGTGTTCTTCACCTTTTCAGATCGTTTTCCAATCGACTGTTCAAACATTTGATCCCTCCTTTACGCCTTCGGTCCGCCAGCCACATAGATTACTTGCCCGCTCACAAACGATGACCGCTCATCGGCAAAGAACGCTGCCGTGTTCGCAATGTCTTCAGGCTTGCCGCTACGGGAAACCGGGATCTCTTTCGCCCGCGCTTGCACAAAGTCGTCAAAATCAACGCCAATTCGCTCTGCCGTCGCCCGCGTCATGTTCGTTTCGATAAAGCCTGGGGCAATTGCATTTGCCGTAATGTTGAATTTACCTAGCTCGATCGCCAGCGTCTTCGTGAACCCTTGTAAACCAGCCTTCGCGGTGGAATAGTTTGCTTGGCCGCGGTTTCCAAGTGCGGATGTTGACGAAATGTTGACGATCCGGCCATACTTCTGTTCGACCATGTATTTCTGTGCCGCTTTTGTCGCAAGAAACGCCCCTTTCAAATGAACGTTCATCACCATATCCCAATCATCATCCGACATCTTAAAGAACATATTATCGCGGATGACCCCAGCATTGTTCACCAGGATGTCCAATTGGCCATAGCTCTCAACGATTTCTTTCACTGCCGCTTCCACTTGTTGTTTATCGGTCACATCGGCTTGCAGTGTCATCGCTGCTTGGTCCCTGTCGGCAAAATAGGCGCTCGCAGTGGACAGATGGTCTTCGTTAATGTCCACAATCGCTACATTCGCCCCGTCATCGGCAAAGCGTTTGGCGATGGCGAGTCCGATGCCGTGGCTGCCACCCGTGATGAGTGCGGTTCTTCCCGTTAAGTTTCCCATGTCAATTCCTCCGTTTCACCGTTACGTAATGCAAGAATAATGCCAGTTCGTATGTCTAGTCGTTGGGTACGCTGAGCGGGTCTTCGATGCAGATTTGAATCGCTTAATACATGATTGAATTAGATGAATTGTCCGAGTTTCACGTGACCTTTGAGCAAGTTTCGGCTAATAATGAGACGCTGAATTTCGTCTGTTCCGTCATAAATCCTCCATAGCCTTGCTTCTCGGTACCAACGTTCAATCGGCAGCTCTTTCGTATACCCCATTCCACCGTGAATTTGTAGGACACGGTCGATAATGTCGTTGCCTTTCGTTGCACCGTATAGCTTCGCCATTGACGCAAGGTGTCGGTTATCTTCACCGTTATCCAAGCTAAATGCGGCGTTCAGAACGAGCCAGCGCGCTGCTTCTAGTTCAACTGCAGAATCAGCGATTTGCCATTGAATGGCTTGGCGATCAGCAATCGGTCGGCCAAATGTCTCCCGTTCTTTCGCGTAATCAATGGCCATGTTCAGCAATCGCTCCGCCGAACCGACGGCTCTTGCTCCGACGATCCAGCGGGCAAAACCAATCCACTCGAGCCCAAGGTCATACCCTTTATGAATGTCACCAAGAATATTCTCCTCGGGTACGCGCACATCATCAAAGAAGAGAGAGGCCGGTCCCCATTCACCCATCGTGTGGATGTATTCGGACGTCCAACCATCGTGCGATCTGCAATAAAGCACGTCACGCCTTCCCGACCGGTACGCTCGTGCAACTGGCGATCGGTGATAGCAATTACCATGACGAAGTCTGCTTCGTTTCCGCCGGTAATGAACGTCTTTTCACCGTTTAGTACCCACTCATCTCCGTCTTTGAACGCCGTCATCTTAATGTTTTGTGTATCAGATCCTGCACCCGGTTCGGTTATAGCAAAACACGATTTTTTGTCCCCTGCGATTGTTGGGAGTAAGTACTTCTCCTTTTGCGCGTCATTGGCGCGATACAAAATGATATCTGCCGACCCACCGAAACTGAATGGCACAAACGTCTTCGACACTTCCATTAAGACGATCGCAAGCATCATTTGCCCAAGGTTAGCTCCACCGTACTCGGCAGGTGTATTAATTCCCCAAAATCCTGCATCTTTCGCTTTGTTCTGCAGCTCATTAACCTTTTCAATAGAGAGGCTGGGTTTCCCTTCTAATTCGTTTCTCAAAACGTCATTCTCTAGCGGCATGAGCTCTTTCTCCACAAACCTACGAATCGTTGACTGCACCATCCGCTGTTCTTCCGTCAGGCGTAAATCCATCTGTACCCACTCCTTATTTTTATTGTCTTTCGACGAGCAAAGCAATGCCTTGACCACCGCCAATGCATGCCGTAATCAGCCCTTGACGCGCTTCCCTTCGTTCCAACTCATAGATCATCTTCGTGATAAGCATTCCTCCAGTGGCGGCAATTGGGTGTCCGTGAGCAATGGCTCCGCCGTTCACGTTCAGCTTTGAGTGATTAAATTCCAGCTCGCGGTCAACGGCAAGGGTCTGGGCTGCGAAAGCTTCATTGCATTCAATGAGGTCCATGTCGGCGAGCGACTTTCCGGATCGCTTTAACACTTTTTGGACAGCAGGCACTGGCCGATGCCCATAATATTCGGATCAACGCCGGCAACCGCCCAATTCTTGACGGTAGCCATTGGCTTAAGGCCACGACGGCGCGCCTCCTTTCCGCTCATCAATACGAGTGCTGAAGCCCCGTCATTCACACCTGAACTGTTGCCTGCCGTCACGGTTCCCTCTTTTTTAAACACAGAAGGCAACGTCGACAACTTAGCTGGCGACACGTCCGGTCGTGGATGTTCGTCGACGCTGAAATTCTCGATTGCTATGATCTGACTGTTGAAACATCCTTTTTTCTGTGCTTCGCCCATCCGCTCTTGACTTCGGATCGCGAACTCATCTTGTTCTGCTCGGCTGATCCGATACATCAATGCTAAGTTTTCTGCAGTAATTCCCATCGGTGGGTTTCCGATTTGTTCTGGCGCGAGGCGCGGCTTAAAGAATGTCGGTTCGCGACCGTGAACACTCAGCAAGTGCGGTCGCAATGACATGCTTTCCGTTCCACCGGCTACAACGATCTCACCGTGCCCACTAGCAATTCGTTCCGCAGCGAGTGTCACACTGTTAATGCCCGAACCGCATTGACGATCGATCGTTAATCCAGGAACGGTGTAAGGAAGCCCCGCTTCTAGCGCTGAAACACGGGCTTGATTTCCACCGCCGCTTAAACAGTTCCCAAAGATGACGTCATCAACATCTTCCCCTTCTACTTTTGCACGATTGAGCGCCTCTTGAATGACTGCGCCTCCGTACACGGCAGGTTCGAGTTCGGAAAGCGCACCACCTTTTTTACCAATTGCCGTGCGAACTGCCGAAACGATCACAATTTCAGACATTTGCATTCCCCCTTAGCAACTTAAATGTGCCGCTACTCTTCGCAATTTGGCTTCCATCTTCGTCATAGATAAAGCCATCAAGCGCTGCTAGCTTGTAACCCATGTGCAGCACTTGACAACGAGCCGTTATTGTTCCGCTGTTTACTGGAGATAGATAGTGAATGTTCAACGTGACCGTTACGTTTTTGCAGCCCGTTAAGTGATGGATGGTCGCGCCAAAAACGTTGTCTAGCATCGTGGCATGTACGCTCCATGTAGTGAGCCATTTCTATTTAGATGTTCATTACTGATGGTCAATTCCATATAGACGCCTTCAGGATCACAAACCCCACTACGAAAACCGAGCTGTTCGTAAAATGGACTGTGTTTCTCCATACTCATCTCCCCTTTTTCTATCTAAAAGCCTCTGCAGTAACTATTCAGGATCGACAATAAGAATCTCACCATCTTCTACATATGAGAAACGTAACTCTGTATTCATTCCACCTAGCTCGTCAATGTCGGTTACACGATAAACGAGCTGTTCTGCCGGTACGTTATTTAACCCGTCATTAAGTGAAGCCATGATTTCGGTGGAATCTTCAACCGTTCCTGCAGCAATCATCGCTTCTTTAAGAATCATGATCGAAAGATAATGATAACCTGCCTCAGAACCAGGCTCTCTTCCGATTTCCTCTTGATAATCGTCGATGAAAATTTGATTGCCGTCATGAACGTCATAGATGAGCGGAGGAACGCCAACTGCACCTTCAATGACTTCTTCACTTCCCTCTCCAATAATTCGCTCAATTTCATCAATTTTTGCTTGGTCCATGACGATAAATCCACCTTCAAAACCGAGCTCTCTCGCTTGCTGCATTACTTGAGCCGTTGGCTCCGAAGATCCTCCAACAAATAACACATCAGGATCATCACTCAACGCGTTCGTGATCGTTGTAAAGAAGTCTGTTTCGCGACTGAAATCAATGCTACCGTCATAAACGATTTCCCCGCCCATCTCTTCCCATAACGGTCCCAACTCCTCTGCCCAGTCCATTCCATACTGGGTACTTGGGGGCAGCATTGCCAGTTGCGTCCCAAACCGCTCCATCGCATATTCAGAGAAGGGTCGAGCGTAGAGGTCATAGGTCGGGGGAATCCGCCACGTCAGATCATTTCCTTGGTCAGTAAGGTCTGGTTCACTCGAGTAAGCGCCAATCATGAACTGTTCATCTTCATTAAATACTTGTGAGGCGTAGATCCCACCACTATGTGGAATATAACAATCGGTGTGTCGTACTCTTGCGATAACCGTCGTGCATTCACACCCGCTTCGTTCGGCAAATATTGATCATCGAGCTAATGAGATTGAACGAGTACATCTCTCCACCTACTTCAAACCCTCCAGCTTCGTTTACCTCATTCACAGCGACCGATAACCCACTCAATGTGTTGTCTCCATAAAAAGCAGCCGCACCTGACAAAGGGCCAGAGTAGCCAATGTTGACCACTTCGGTTCCTTGTGCTTCTATAACTTCCTCAGGCTCCACTTCCTCGTCTGGGTTTACATCCGCTTCTGGCGTATCGCCCTCACCACCATTAGATACAATCGTCTCGTCAGCGTCACAAGCACTTGCAATTAGAAGCGTTGTCACTCCTACACTCATCATGATTTTTTTCATTTTGAACAGCCCCCTTAACGTTTAATTACGCACCAATATAGGCTTTTCGAACTTCATCATTTTCCAGCAACTGTTCCCGAGTGCTTCAATCACAATTCGACCATTCTCAATGACATAACCACGGTCGGCGATCCGAAGTGCAGCATTCGCATTCTGCTCAGCAAGCAACACCGTCGTTCCTTGTTTGTTGATCTCTTCAATCACGTCAAACACTTGTTTTGTAATTAATGGCGCAAGTCCGATCGACGGTTCATCAAATAACACTACTTTTGGCCGGGACATGAGTGACCGTCCAATCGCAAGCATTTGCTGCTGCCCACCGCTAAGTGATCCTGCGTTCTCTTTTTGCTTATCTTTTAGGATTGGAAAGAGCTCATACACTTGTGCGAGCACATCACTCGTTGCTTTTTTGTTCCTGCGAACGGCGTATGCACCCATTTTTAGATTTTCAAACACACTCATTTGTGGAAAGAGCTTTCTGCCTTCTGGACAGTGCCCAATACCCATCTTCACGAGGCGACTTGCCGAACGACCACCAATCGATTTTTTGTGAAGCGTCACCTCTCCTTGCGTCGGCTTATTCAAACCACTAATGGTTCTGAAAATCGTACTCTTTCCCGCCCCATTTGCGCCAAGCAACACAACGAGCTCTCCTTCAGCTACGGAAAGCGAAACGTCAGCAAGTGCTTCATACATGCCGTAACGCACCGACACATCACGTAGCTTCAGCATTAGACGCACCTCCTCCCAAGTACGCCTCAATGACCGTTTCATTATTCTGAATTTCTACCGGCGTCCCTTCCGCAATTTTTTTTGCCGTAGTTTAGCACAACGATATGATCGGCAAGCCCCATAATCATCTGCATTTTATGTTCAATTAGACAGACAGTCAGCCCACGATCGACCATTTTTCGGATTAACATTGCGAGACCATCTGTCTCATCAGGATTGATGCCAGCCGCTGGCTCATCCAGAAACACAATTTCAGGATCCGTCACAAGAGCAAGCGCAACAGCAACCCGCTTTTTGGCTTCTTGAGAAATATCTTGGACGAGGCGGTCGGCTTGCCCCGACAGCTCAACAAAGTCCAACACTTCTTCAGCGATTTGGCGACACTTCTCTTCTTCACGCCTGAGCCTTCGTGTCTGAAATATGGCATCAAATACCGTTGAACGCGTGCGCAGGCGGTGTCCGACAATGACATTGTCCAGTACCGATGCCGTCTCAAACAGATGGGTCGTTTGAAACGTTCTTGCGACGCCGAGCTTGGCAATTGAGTACGGGCGCTTTTTCGTAATGTCCTCCCCGTTGAATCGGATCGTGCCTCCGGTCGCTGCATGATAACCGCTAATGACGTTAAATAACGTTGACTTCCCTGCGCCATTCGGTCCGATAATAGCTGTGATTTTCCCTTTTTCAATACGTACGTTCACATCATTAACAGCTGTGAGCCCTCCAAACTGTTTTGTCAGTCCATTCGTTTCAATGAGCATTAATCTCCCCCCTCATATGTGGAACCTTTATCCTCGAACTCGTGTTGCTGCTTTTTATACGCGCGCTTCGCCTTCCATACGAGATAGCCACCGACAAGACCACGCGGATAGAAGATCACAATCATAACGAGTAACGGACCGAAAATGAGCATCCGATAATCTTCCATAAATTGAAGTGATTGCGTCAAAATTACGATTAAGAGCGTACCAACGACCGGACCGAATAATGTACCGAGCCCGCCTACGAGCGCAAATGTAAGCATGTCAAACATCATCATCGTGTACGAAATGTCGGGGCCGATAAAACGTGTGAATGAAGCATATAGCGCCCCGGCAAGTCCCGCTAGAAATGTAGATAACACGAAGGAAATTAACTTTTGCTTCATCGTATTAATGCCAATCGTTTGCGCCAATTCCTCAGAATTACGAATCGCCACATACGTCCTACCGACAATCGATTCGGTTAAGAACTTCATACATACGACGGTCAAAACAAGAAAGACGAGCACGAGATAGTACGACGATGTACTGCTGTTAAAGGTGAGCATGCCAATTGGAGCAAACCCTTCTATGCCGATTAAGCCACGCACCCCACCAGTGAGCGCGTCCCATTCATAAATAACGAGGTAAATAATATAACCAACACAGAGCGTATAAATCGCGAAAAAATGCTCTTTCGTGCGCAGAGCGATGAGCCCGACAAGGTACCTGCAACCGTCGTAATGATTAGAGCGAGTAGAAAAGCGAGCCAATACGGAACGCCTCCATCAACAGTAAGCAACCCGAGTGAATAGGCCCCAATCGCGAAAAATCCAGCATGGGCAAGCGACAGTTGCCCAGTATAACCTCCAATTAAGTTCAGCCCAAACACGGCAATTGCATAAATGAACGAAAGTCCTACCACATAAATGAAATACTGATTATCTGTAAATAAAGGGAAAAGCAACGCAACACCTAGAAAGAAAAGAGGCAATCGCTGTTTCTTCAGTGCGGTCTTCATTTAATGCGCCCCCTTTTTCACAAACAACCCTTGAGGTCTGATCGTCAAAATAATGACGAGCAGCAAGAAGGCAATCAGATCACTGTATGCGCTCGATATGAACGTCGCCCCGAGACTTTCTGAGAAGCCTAAAATATAACCACCAACAATGGCCCCAGGCACACTTCCCATCCCGCCAATGATAATAATGACAAAAGCTTTCAAAATGACGAGATGCCCCATCCCCGGGTACACGAGGTTTATCGGTGAAGCAATCGACGCAGCGATTGCGGCTAGTGCTCCGGAAATGAAGAACGTAAGCATCGCTACCCGATTTGCATTGATGCCAACAAGAAAGGCGCCCTCACGATTTTGCGACATCGCAACAATAGCTGAACCGACCATCGTTTTCTTTAAGAAGAGTTGTAGCAATAGCATCGCAATGACAGCCGCAACGATAATCATCACCCGCTGCCACGTCACGGTAATGCCTAAAAATGAAACCGTATCGGCAAACGGCGTCGACATCGCCCGATACTCAGCGCCCCATATGAACTGTACGAGCGCCTCCAAAAATAATAAAATCCCGATGGCTGCAATCTTGTCATGAATCGGAGGGGAATGCCTGAGTGGGTGAAAGACGATTCGCTCCATCAACATTGCAATCGCTCCGACGACGACGATCGAGACCGCCATCGCGACGAAATACGGCATGCCTAACAACGCCATGGCCATGAGCGTTACGTATCCGCCAACCATATACAATGCCCCGTGAGCGAAGTTTGGAATGTGCAGAATGCCGTAAACAAGCGTCAATCCAAGCGCGACTAAACTGTATACGCTTCCAACCGTTAGTCCATTAAACAGTTGCTGAGCTAAAACATCCATTCGCTCACCTCACTATTTCGTCTTTTCTGTGCGGACCAATTCCCGCTTCAAAATTTTGCCGACGGCCGTTTTCGGGAGCTCCTCTAGAAATTCAATCGCCCTTGGAACTTTATACGACGCAAGCTTCTCTTTGCAGTACGATTCAATATCTTCCTCACGAAGCAACGCATCCTTATCCTTAACAACAAAAGCCTTCACCGTCTCGCCCCGGTATGCATCAGGCACACCAATCACAGCCGCTTCCTGCACACCCGGAATCTTGTAGATCACACCCTCCACCTCAATCGGATACACATTAAAACCACTCGCAATAATCATCTCTTTCTTACGACCGACAATGAAGAAATAGCCGTCCTCGTCCACCTTCGCTAAGTCCCCGGTATACAACCAGCCATCACGAATCGCATTCCTCGTCTCGTCAGGCAGTTTATAGTATCCTTTCATAATTTGTGGACCCGCAACAACAAGCTCTCCGACCTCACCCACCGGCAAGTCAACGTCACCCGTAGCGATGTCAACGATTTTCGATTTCGTATTCGGAATCGGCACCCCGATACTCCCCGTCTTTTGCATCCCGTCCAGCGGATTTCGATGCGTAACTGGCGACGCCTCTGATAAACCAAACCCTTCTAGCACCGGCGATGTCGTTAATCCATTCACTTTCTTGATCACCTCAACCGGCAGCGGCGCCGAGCCACTCGTAAACACCGATAAGGAAGAGAGATCAAACGGTTTCCTTTGAAAATACTGAAGCAATGCCATATACATCGTCGGCACGCCTGGAAAACTCGTCGGTTTCTCGGTCTCAATCATGGCCACGACTTGCTCTACATCGAAACGCGGAAGTAAGAGCATGTTGGCGCCGCGATAGAACGTCAGACTCATTGCACTCGTCATGCCGTAGACGTGGAAGAGCGGGATCACAGTCAACACCTTTTCGTTCCCTACATTTTGTTGATCGGTTTGGGTGGCAGAAGATTGCAACGTATTGGCAACGATGTTGAAGTGGGTGAGGACAGCACCCTTTGAACGCCCTGTCGTCCCACCAGTATATTGAATAACCGCGGCATCCTGTTTCGGGTTAATAATGACGGGGCCGTCTTCTATCAGTTCTTCTTGGGCCAACTCATCAAAGAAAGAAGCTGTTGTCAGTGACACAGAGATCACTTCTTTTACTCCAGTCTCACTTTTAATCGCTTCATACACTGGCTGCAAATCGTCGAGAACGATGAGCAATTTCACATCCGCGTCTGAAAGCACGTGTTGCAACTCATCGGGCTGATACATCGGGTTTACTTGCACAACGACAGCACCGAGATACAATGTCGCATAATAACTGATTGGATATTGTGGGCAGTTCGGCAACATGAGTGCGACGTGGTCACCGCGGGATACACCTCGAATTTTTAACCCTTTTGCGACACGCTGGACCCGGTCCAGCAGCTCTGAATACGTCGTCTCGACTCCGGCAAAGGTCATCGCCGGTTTTCCATTATGCTTCGCCACGCTTTCATGCAAAAGCTCAGGCATCGACATCTCAGGAATCGTGATGTCTTCGTACACAAACTCATTTCCCATACAAAAACCTCCAATCATTTTTGTAAGCGCTTACTTTTTATATTGCAACACTTATGCCAACCTGAAACTCCCGCGGTTCGGACATCCCGCCAAGGTACCAATTCAAGTATGAGTTATGCGAATCCAAGTATGAGTTGCAGGGAATGATGAAGCGTGCAAAACAAAAACGCACCCATCTTCGTATAGGTACGTCTTGTTATACGTTAATGCCGTAGTTTTTCATTTTGCGCGCGACCGTAGCCTGACTTGAATTTAAAGCGCGGGCGACCTCATACGTCGTCTTATGCTCCGCGAACGCCCTTTCTAGCAACTCCCGCTCAGCATTTTCCGCCGCTTTCTTTAATAAGTTATCCCCGCCATCTTGAACAGGCTTAGCGTAGTCCGCTGGCAAATGACGAACATCGATCATCATGTCTGGCACCGTAATGACAAGGCGCTGAATCAGATTCGCCAATTCACGAATATTGCCCGGCCAATGGTACGCTCGCATCCATATTTTGAAGTCTTCTGAATACGTCTTTTCTACCCGATATTTCCGGCTGTATTGCTCCATAAAATGTTGAGCGAACCAATCAATATCATTCTTTCGCTCCCTAAGCGGTGGAATCTTAATCGGCAACACATTTAACCGGTAATATAAATCTTCTCGAAACGTACCGTCTTTCACCATCTCTCGTAAATTCTGGTTCTTGCCGAGACAATGCGCACATCCACAAACTTCGTTTTCGTGCCACCAATTCTACGAATTTCTCCATCCTGCAACACACGCAACAACTTCACTTGTAACGCGCTCGGCAACTCCCCTACTTCATCTAGAAATAACACACCCTTGTCCGCCAACTCAAACATGCCTGGCTTACCTTTACGCTTCGCCCCTGAAAATGCACCATCTTCATAGCCAAACAGTTCAGACTCCAAAAGGTCCATCGGAATCGCTCCACAATTCACCTTAATAAAATCACCATGTGCAGAACGGCGGCTTCTTTCATAAAGTTCCGTTGCAAACACATCTTTTCCAACGCCAGTCTCTCCCATAAACAACACCGTCGCATCCACATTCGCGACACGTTTCACCATCGAAGAAATTTGCTGCATTTCCACATCTTGATGCTCCGCACGTTCACCACTATAATCATTCACTTGCTTCTCTTGCAAATGTTGCTGGTACAAATACACCAACTCACTAATGTCACGAAAATTAATGACCACCTGCTGAATCTCACCTGTGTCATTAAACAGCGGAGAGCCTGTCATCACAATTTGTTGATCATTCGTCCCACCTTGAAAAACCGTAACCGGCTTGCGCTCAGCCAACACTTTTGCCGTGACCGACTCCTGCAAGAACCCTCGCGTCACCAAGCGATCCGCACTTTTCCCGAGAAAATACTCACGCGGAATGCCGGTATATCGTTCCACCGCACCATTCACCAGCTTCGTCACCCCGTGGACATCCGTCATAGAAATGCCATCATACGACCGCTCCACCACATTGTACAAATCAAAGAACAAATCATCTTGAAATATGAGGTGAGAAAACAGACCGTCCTCGTCTTCAAGAAACGTCAAAGTGCGATAGCGTGTGCCATCGAACTGTACAGGTTGTTCACGCGACCGGGTAGCATATAAGTGCAACAGGAGTTCGTCTCGCACAGAAGGCTCAGCAACGTCGAACCATTCATAGAACACGTCGTTCGCTTGGACAATTTTACCGTTCATATCGGTCACAACATGAGCAAAGCAACGCTCCACCTCATTCATCCCCCTCTGTATAAGGTACGACTAAGCCTGAGTGCTCCATCGACTGCATGTGTTGCACGCGCTCGTCTTGGGACATCTTAACGTAATTCACAGCGGTTACGCTCACCATTCCATGGTCCGCTTTTGCATCATATTCATCAATGAATTCTTCCCATTCGTCTTGTGCGTCTTCGTAAAGCTCTACGTGCGCAGTCAGGCGTTCATCTCCTTTCGACATATACGTGTTCTCCATTTCTTTCGTCAAGGTTGTCGTGTACACGTCGCCAAATGAAACGGTTTCCCCATCAGAATGTTCATATGAGATGTGGTGAATCTCATGTTCATCAGCATTTACACGGATGATAAATGAAGTCTGTTCATCCAACTGAAGCTCATAAACAACGTGGGTATGGTCATAGTGTTGGTTTGCGACCGTCAAGTTTTCTTCAACGGGAGCAGGTAGGTCGTGTTCGTCAAGGTACGCTTGAAAGGTTTTATGCTCTTCAATCATTTGAAAGGTACGTGTGAGTGATACCCGGCCCAAATCGGTCGGGTTGATATCCAAGTCAATCAGTTCACGAATCGATTCGTCGTTAAATGCGACAGTAAACGATAGCTCATCGTCTTGATAAATCCGCGGATCATCTAAAAATTGTCGCCCGTTAAATGTGTATGTATGTTCCAGTACTTCCCCACTCGCCAATTCGAGATAGCGGAGCTCCATCGTACAGACCGGCATGCCTTCTTCCCCGTAATCAACTTCAAAGAAATACCCCAAGTCCCCCATCTCTAACGTCGGATGATGATCACAACTGCCGCTCGTATATTCAATTGGCTCATCTGAAACGTTCTCTACTCGGGTGTGGATCGTGAGCGTGTCTTCAAGCGTATACGTCTGATCTTCAACCGAAGCGGTAATCTCCACATCAGGCTCCGCTGGCCCACTCTCCGCACCGCCCATCCCGCACCCTGTCAAAAGCATCGCCAAAATAACGACTATGTAATGGTTTGTCTTCATCATTAATCGCCTCCCCGTCTATGTATTTTACTCCCCTTACACATGGAATTCCTGCACATATGAGAAATCAGAGGGGAGGAAAGAGGTTTGTTCAGTGGAGCTTAGGCGGCGATTGTCATGAACAACGCCGCCTTTTTTGCGTGATAAACCTTTATTGTGAGAGGACACCACCGTCAAGTATCAACATCTGGCCCGTCATGAATGAGGCGGCGTCGGATGCCAAATATAAGACAGTCCCTTGCATATCTTGGATTTGGCCGAGACGGCCGACCGGTACGTTTGCAATCATTTTGTCTTCAATTGGCGCGATCACGTCTTTCGTCATCTTCGTCGGAATAAACCCAGGGGCGATGCCGTTGACGGTAATGCCGTATTTGCCCCAGTTAACAGCGAAGTCTTTCGTCATCGTAATTAATCCGCCTTTGCTGCTGTTATACCCAATCGCCTGCATCACTTCAGGCTTCGAGCCACGAAAACCTGCAATTGAGGCAATGTTTACAATTCGCCCTTTCGTCCCAGCGGCGATCATTCGTTTTCCAACTGCTTGTGTCATGATGAACGCACCGACTAAATTGACGTTTACAACCTTTTGGAACTTGTCGATCGCCATTTCTTCAGGGGGATAGCCACCCCAAGATGTGCCGCTGTTATTGACGAGAATATCGATGTGCCCGTAGTCTTCCTGAACAGCCGCGACGACACGCTCCACTTGTTCCGCGTCGGTGACGTCTAAAGCGTGCGCCTTTGCTTTCCCGCCCTTTTCTTCGATTCGTTTTTTCACTTCTTCGCAAGCTTCTACCTTGCGAGAACAAAGTACAACCGTCGCACCAGCTTCAGATAATGCTTCTGCCATTCCTTCACCGAGTCCACGACCACCGCCAGTAATGATTGCCACTTTTCCTTTAAGGTCAAACAAGTTCATCACACTCATTTTTCTGCCTCCTCCTTAACGCGATATGGTTTTAATTCTTGGCGGGCAATGGCGCGTCGATGCACTTCATCAGGACCATCAGCTAAACGAAGCGTTCTTGCTCCTGCCCACGCTTTTGCCAGCGGGAAGTCATCGCTCACACCTGCACCTCCGTGCGTTTGAATCGCCCGATCAATGACATGCAGTGCCATGTTCGGTGCAACGACCTTAATCATGCTAATCTCTTTTTTCCCTTGTTTGTTTCCAACCGTATCCATCATGTGCGCCGCTTTTAGTGTGAGCAATCGAGCCTGCTCAATCTCTATGCGTGAATCAGCAATCCACTCTTGTACGACACCTTGCTCTGCGAGTGACTTTCCAAACGGAGACCTCTCATACACACGATCGCACATGTATTCCAACGACCGTTCCGCCAAACCGATGAGACGCATGCAATGATGAATTCGACCGGGTCCGAGACGACCTTGGGCAATCGCAAATCCTTTGCCCACATCCCATAGCACGTTCTCTTTAGGCACGCGCACATTGTCAAACGTCACTTCCCCGTGTCCGTGGGGAGCATCGTCGTAACCAAACACCGGCAGATGTCGCTGAACGGTAATGCCCGGTGTATTCCTAGGGACTAAAATCATCGACTGTGACGTGTACGTCGGACCGAACGGATCGGTTTTCCCCATCACGATAAGGACATCACAGCGCGGATCCATAATGCCAGACGTCCACCACTTCCGCCCGTTAATCACATACTCATCACCAACACGCTCCATACGCGTCTCAATGTTCGTCGCATCCGAGGACGCCACGTCGGGTTCAGTCATCGCAAATGCTGAACGAATCTCACCGGCTAAGAGCGGTTGAAGCCACTGCTCCTTTTGCGTTTGATTTCCATAACGGACAAGCGTCTCCATATTGCCTGTGTCCGGTGCCGAACAATTAAACACTTCTGGCCCGATACTCGTTCTCCCCATCTCTTCGCATAAAGGCGCATATTCAACATTTGTAAGACCCGCACCGTATTCAGATTCAGGAAGGAACAAATTCCAAAGCCGTGTTGATTGTGCTTCTTTCTTCAATTCTTCAATGACCGGCGGTACCGACCAACGGGACGAAGCCTCGTTTAGCTGCTTGGCATACACCTTTTCATTAGGCAACACGTAGTGTTCAATGAATGTCCGCACATCGCTTTGTAGCCTTTGGACGTTGTCACTATACTCAAAATTCACGCCTCTTCTCCCCTTCCATCATGTGGACCGCTTGCTTGATCAGTTCACCTGCCATCGGACCGTACATCTTAAAACGCTCATCCTCGGTTTGGCCCACTTTCCAACGATAATAGATCTGCTGAACGATAACTGCTAGCTTGAAGTACGCAAACACTTGATAAAATAAAATATCATCGCAATTTCTGCCTGTTAACTGCTCGTATCGCTCAATCAATTCATTTCGAGTGAAAAACCCTTCATTCGTCGTGACCGACTTAAACCCATTTTGCAACCGAGGCGAGTCCCCCGCCTCTGTCCAGTAACTAAGCGCTACCCCAAGGTCAAATAGCGGGTCACCCACGGTCGCCATTTCCCAATCAACGACAGCCTCGATGCCACTCAAATCCGTAGAAAAGAGCAAATTGTTCAGCTTGAAATCATTGTGAATGACCGTCGCTTCACCGCTCGT
This sequence comes from Geomicrobium sp. JCM 19039, assembly GCF_000698145.1. Taxonomy (GTDB): domain Bacteria; phylum Bacillota; class Bacilli; order Bacillales; family Marinococcaceae; genus Geomicrobium_A. The sequence goes on along the minus strand of NZ_BAXB01000004.1, from coordinate 7,300 downwards.
TGTGATGTTTGCGAACATCCATTCCTTCAGCCTCTCATATCCCGGTTCATCCTCGGTTTCACTCGCTCAAACCGTTGGATCCACCTCTTCACTTGACGTTCCATAAAGCCTTCCGGATGACCGAAAACATCCAAACCAGCTGAAGTTGGATCAACCCGATGCAACTCCGCTAACAGCCGTACAAACATTTCCGATATGTTCCGCGCTTGTTCCGCCGTTGGCTGCACACCTGATGTTCTCTGGTCAACGACAACACCGCGCTTTCGTTCCATCACATAAAAGGTCGCATCCATCACCTCTGTTTCTTCCCCTAGAACAAACGGTTTAGGCGCATAAGAAAAGACCGGTGATAGCGCTTTCAAAAACTGGTATTCACGTTTCATATCGTGCCCTTTTGCTGGCAATGGGCCGAACGGCGGTCGCCTGAGCACTGCTTCAAACGAACCGCACGCGAGCAAGTACGTAAGGTTTGAAGCCCCTGCCGGAAACTGTGTCACTACGAGCGGTTCATCCGCCGGAAGTTTGTCGAATGCACCTGTAAGAAAGTTGGATAACGCCGACACGTTCAACCCTTCTCCCGGGCGAACCGCAATCGTCTCATTCTGCGCACTCATGTACAATTCCTCCCTCTTCTAAAACAGACAGTATCCCCTCATTGTTTACATCAACGAGTAGCGACTGCGTCCGAAAGCCGAGCACGAAATCGAGCAATTCCTGAAGATTTTCTCTCACCATCGAACGACCGATGCGACTCTTCGAAACGAGTGCGGCAATCTCCTGATCGGTATAGAGAGTGTGCGTCGCAAGAATACTCGCATCATCTAGCTTCACACGTTCAAGGTCTAACAGCTCGAGAAACCTGGCAGCGCACAAATAATCCTCCATCGAGAAATGACCGCTCGCGCCAGAACAGACGATCACCACCTCTTCCGGGTCCACCGCCTGCACATACTCCGCCACCTTATGCACATTCCGGAAACTGCAAAGCAACCGCTTGGATGCCGCGTCCGTCCTACGAATCGCTTTCGTACCATTCGTTGATAAAAAAATAATGTGTGCATCCGCGACCACATCTTCGGGATATTCTGTTGGAAGATGACCGAGCTCAAATCCGTTCACAGGAATTCCACCTTGTTCTCCACCACGGATTGCCTGAATCGAAGGAGCTAGCGACGTTCGGACTCGCTCGGCCTCCTCTATTGAATCAACCGGGTACACACGTTTAGCCCCGCGCTCCATCATCGTAATTAGCGTCGTCGTCGCAAGCAACGCATCAATAATGATCACCATCTTCCCTCGCAGTCGATCACGATCAACCTCTTCCTTTGATAACCACAGCCTGCAGCGCTTCACATCGACACCTACATACATTAAGAACGTGCAAAAAGATGCCAAGCCAAGAACAACAATGCTATCCGTCCGTTCTTCGGCTTGGCAATTCACATTTGAGTTAATTGAGTCAAACTTGAGTTAATTGTGACGCGGGGGAGGAACGCAAATCAGCGCGAGCTGCGCAGACGGAATGTGGCGGTTTTTAGTGCGAGCAAGGACTCAATCTGTTACCGAGTGTAAGAAATCTGTACTCCAGTTGGCGCTCATTTTCCGTAGAGCAGGGAAATGAAGCATACTAGGGCACATGTGGACCCAACTAGGTAACAGCTTCTCGGCGTAACCAAATCATAGTACCCAACGACGTGTCAACCCCGATGAAGGCTTAAACGAAACCGGTCCCGATTCAGCGCGACCCGCGCCGACAGCATTTTCGTTCTTCAGCCGAGGGCATAGCGCGGGGTCGGGTGCGGAGACCATCTTGCGCGCTAGTTTAACGATAGCGGTGCTAATTTTGCAAAACTTGCGCGCACATTTCACCGCGCCCGCCGCTACGCCAACGATCCCGACCGCAAAAAGTACGATAAAGACATCGAGCTCAGCGAGCGAAAGATTGATGAACAGAAAAGCAGATGCCTTGCGGATTATTGAAAAGAAGTGGAATTCTGTGCGCGAGGACGAAACGTATTTGGCAATGAAACGCTAGCATCAGCAGAAGTACGGGAAGGTGCAGAGGTGGAAGGCCCCAGGCTTTCTCTTCATCGCGTCGCTGCAAGACAGAATTATTGTACTAAAACACAGAGCATTTCAACTAGAGCGGTAAAACGCGAGGAAACTCCGATTTAAATCAGCCTGAATCGCTCATTATCAACATTGCCAATTCAAAAATCAACCATAAGAAAGATGTTGTCCAATCCTAATGAAACGACCGGTCTTAGCAATGGAATAACCTATGCTGTGACCGGTCGTTTATTTTTACATACTTCTTGGCTTATCTTCGTTCCACAATTTTACCATGTACGACGAGTCGTCCTTCACTCGGGTCAAGCACGTAATCACAGGTAGAAAGTGTAATAATCTGGTCGGCGGCGGTCACGTCTACATCGCTCTTGAAGTGAGAGCGACTTTTTAATTCCCCGACAAACTCAGTAAAATCATGATCGTCTTTAAACTCGGTTTCAATATAGTAAAAATCGGTCATCGTATTGTACACAGAGAAAACTTCAACGGTATATTTTCCATCAACGGTATCAAATAAAATATCGGAGTCGCTTTCGAAAAAAGAGTCATCCAGAAAATCGGTAAGAGGGGCAAACATAGATCCGTCTTTCATGCGATGCCCGTAGACGATGACATTTCGGTCTGTGCCGTCCAACTCGTTCCGATAATCAAAGAATAAGCTTCCCGCCCGTGTCTGTTCTTTTTTATAGTTTCGATCTAAATAGAAATCGTTATCTTCCGCCTGCATAATCGGATAATCGATCGCTGTGCCATCAATCGTCAGCCAACCAGCAATGTCTTCGTTGATCTCGTGAAGCCCGACGAAAGCCTCTTCGCCTGACAAAGTCTCTGTATACACTTCTTCTCCCGGTATTTCCCGTTCAACAGTGTACAATTTCTGAGCTTCTGCCAAGACATGACGGTTATTAAGATAATCATACCCAATGAAGCCAAGAGCAACGAGAGCGTACAGCAGGACACCTGTGCAAAGCGCGGTAAGGCTTCGGCTAATGGTTTTCTTCATAGTCCTCCTCCTCTGGAAATTCCGACAGGTAGCATGAACAAACCGGCATTTGGATCTTCATGCACAGTCATATGAAGACCGTATACAGAATGGACAAGGTTGGGTGTCAAAATTGAAGACGGCTGCCTTCTGCCTTGATTGCCCCATCGTTCATGACGATAAGGTGATGACTGTAGCGTAGCGCCTGATTTAGATCATGTAGCACCATGACGATGGTCAGCCCCTGTGACCGGTTCAATCGGGCGAGGAGGTCGAGCACTTCATATTGATGGTACAGATCAAGAAACGTTGTCGGCTCATCGAGAAAAAGCAGTGCGGTCTTCTGGGCAAGAGCCATTGCAATCCATGCCCGCTGTCGCTCGCCGCCAGACAAGGTTGCGAGCGGCTTGTCGCGCTTCGCAGCCATTTCTGTAGCATCCAATGCTTCTCCACAGCGCCTTCATCTTCTTTTGACCACCCTTCTAGCCATTTACGGTGGGGCTGACGTCCGTAGCGGACGAGCTTTTCAACAGTTAAATCGGCAGGGGCGACTTGCTGTTGATAGACGACCGCAAGTTTTTTTCCGAGTGCCTTAGCTGAGTAACTGTTAAGTTCTTTCTCATCGAGTTGAAGCGTGCCGGCATTCGGCTTCCGGTTTCCTGCCATTAATTCCAACAAAGTCGACTTCCCGCTTCCATTCGGGCCAATAATCGTAGTTATTTTTCCCTGAGGAATGTTTGTTGAAATCTCCTCCAAAAAGAGGGGACCGCCCTTTTGATGAGCAAAAGATAAATTACGAATGTCCATGGATGCGTTCACTCTTTCTTAATAGAAAAATGAGAAACGGTCCGCCGATGACCATCATAACAATGGAAGCGGGGATTTCGTTCGGCGCGATCAGCGTTCGACCGAATGTATCCGCGCTGATGAGCAGCAGCGCACCGGCTAGGGCACTGAATGGCAGCAGCGTTTTGTAATCGGTTCCGAGCAACTGCCTGCCGATGTGGGGGATGAGTAATCCTAGAAATGCAATCAACCCGGCAATGGCGGTAGCTGTGGACGCGAGAATAACAGCAACGATGGAGACGATAATCCTCGTTCTTTTGACAGGCAGGCCAATCGTCTGCGTCGTGCGGTCATCCAAGGCAAGCAGGTTACACCAGGAGAAGAGTGCAACTGCAATGATTAGAGCCACCCCGCCATAAATCATCATGATGTTGGCATCTCCCCACGTTTTCATAGACAAGGTTGATGTCGTCGCAGAAGAAATACTTGTAACAGAATAACTCCCACGATAGTTAAATGCTTCGGAAAGTCCAGTAAACGTAGCATGAAGAGCAATACCGACCAGAATAAGTCGGAGAGGGCTAAGCCCACCCCGCCAGCTCAATGAGTAGACAAGGAAACAAGCAAGAAGCCCTCCAAGAAACGCGAACAATGGCATAAAATAGAACCATGTAGGCATAATGGTGACCGCTACCATAGCGATTAAGTTGGCACCGGAAGAAATTCCGATGATGCTCGCATCCGCCAGCGGGTTGCGCATGACGGCCTGCAGCAACGCGCCAGATACGGCTAATGCTGCTCCGGCAAAGCCGGCAATGAGAACTCGTGGAAACCGAAGGTCATAAACGACCGCAGCCTCTTCATGGTTCTGTTGGATAATACCTTGAACTAGTTCGAAAAAGGGAACTTGAATGCTGCCGCTCATTATAGACCAGTAAATACAGAGAAATAGAAGGACGATGGTAACTGCGTATACAGTAAGATTGCGTGAACCCTTCACTGAACCGTCTCCAATTCAGGATAGAGCATCGGTTCCAATTCTTCCAGCGCTTCTGGGACAGCAATGCTTCCAGTCGTGCCGAAGAGCAGCTCTTCAAGATCATAAACACGGTCACCCTGTACAGCGGTAAAATGCTGCCAAATATCGTTCGTCTGGAATTCTTCATCAAACATTTCTACGACTTCCTCCGGCATACCGTGTGCAGCCCGTAGGATGACGTCAGGATTGGCTTGGTGAAGGTGTTCGGTATTGGAAGCCAGGTACTCCACGCCTTCTTCGCTCTCAATAACATTTTCACCACCGGCCAGACGAACGAGATCGCCGATGTACGACTCTTCTGTCGCGACTAAATAACTTCCGGGAACGCCCATTAAAATCAGCACAGAAGGAGGCGCGAGACCGGAAGTGCGGTCCGCATTTTCTCGCACGGCCTCGTCAAACGTTTCGACCAAGGTCGCAGCCTCTGTTTCACGGTCAAAATCCCGGCCTAATGTTTTAATTTCTTCAATCATTGCATCTACGCTTTGAAAATCAAGAAAGCGTGCATCCAGCTGTGCTTGTTCAAACGGTTCCTCCAAATCATCGAAAAGCGTAGTGACCGACCAGACTTCTTCTGGATTCAGCTGGCGGATTTGTTCCATATCCGGGCCCATTGGATTGCCAATTTCAGTGACCCCTTCATAACGTTCCGGCAACTCTTTATAGCTTGTTGGTATACCGAGAAGATCAAGGTTCAAGGCATCAGCAATTTCTGTGGCTGCAACGGTCGTAGAAACAATGCGTTCAGGTTCAATTTCTTCTTCGGTTGCGACTTCTGGTATCTCTTCAGCAGTAAGGCTTACTTCTTCGCCAATTTCATCCTCGTCGCCTGCATTAGTAGAGAGGTTTGAAACCACATTTTCGCTGATCGGCTGACAGGCCGCAAGAATAAGAGGGGGAATCAGGCATCCGATCAACAGAACTGTTTTCATGCTTTCACTTCCTTTGCTCAATGAAAGAATTAATCATAAACTGGGGAACAAGCCCCGACAAGCTGCCGGGGCTTGTTCTGCTTGCATTCGTCAACCATTAAAGTCGCAGAGCACGCCTTCGCATAAATTGCCAAGCTAGGATAAGTGCTGAGCTGGCAGCCAGCAGCGTATAGAGGACCAAGGATGATGAATCTGAAGTCTTGGCGTTAACTTCCTGCTGCCCTCCGCCGTATTCGCTGTTGTTCTGGCCGGATCCGCGGGTAAATGTCAAGCCATCGTCGTCAGAATCGTTTGTACACCGTTGCCGTTGCCATGGTTGTTCTGGGTATTATTGCCTTGATTGTTGTTTTGGTTTCCACCGTTGTTAGAACCGCCGTTCGAAGGATTCGGTTGAGGGATCTCTCCGTCGGTATTTACAAGATTGACAGAATCCGGATCAAACAAAATCTGCACATCATACTCATTATCGTAATTAAAGCCCGGAATGCCGGTTACGATAATATGAACCCAGGCGTCTATACGTTCTTCCAAGGAGTCGACGGCAAAGCGTACCACACGCTCGTCAGCTTCACTGTCTTCAGAAATAACAGTCGGACCGCTACCCTCAATGGTAAGGTCTTGGTACCAAGTACTATTGGTTAATGTCAGGTCGACCGTATATGAACCGTCCTGCACGTAAAGAGTTGCAGGTTTTTTTGTATAGTCATCCATTACAGAGACTTGGTCGGTGCCATCTTTAAGAACGACAAAATTAATATCATACTGCCCGTTAACAAGTTCATCGCCAGGAAGGTCATTGTTTCCGTTGTTGTTATTGTTGTTTCCACCATTATTGTTTCCGTTGTTTCCGTTGTTGCCATTATTGTCGTTGCCGTTGTTCCCTCCGTCATTGTTCGGATCATCATTATTCCCGTCCTCATCATCAGATGGTTGGAGCCGGTGGCTCTTGATCGGCTTCAATGAACGTCAGAGAATCTTCATCAAAAGCAATTTGAACATCATACTCATTATCATAAGTAAAACCTGGAATACCGGTTACGATAATGTGCACCCATGCGTCAACTGGCTGCAATGAATCATTTGAGAACCGCACGACACGAGTGTCTTCGGCCTCATCTTCGTCAACAATCTCCGGCTCTTCTCCGTTAATCAAAATCTCCTGATACCAGGAATTATTCGTTAATGTCAGGTCGAAGGTAAATGTGCCATCGTTCACGTACACGTGGGCTGGCTTTTCCGTATAATCATCCATTACCGACGTTTCATCCGTACCGTCTTTCAGTACTGTGAAATCAATGCTGTAAAGACCGTTATCCAACTCATCTGTACCCGGCTCGTCGGTACCTGGTTCTTCTGTGCCTGGGTCATCTGTATCTGGTTCATCAATACCTGGGTCATCTCCACCTTTGTCATCATCAGGGATGGTTGGAGCCGGTGGCTCTTGTCCGGCTTCAATGAGCGACAGAGAATCTTCATCAAAAGCAATTTGAA